>JBFMHP010000001.1:0-243615 GCA_040752855.1 Pseudomonadota bacterium
GGACTGGTCACCTCCACCCTGCTCACCCTGATCCTGCTGCCCATCATGTATCGCCGCTACGGCGCGGCGACCGGAGCCAACGCATGAACGAAAGCCTGATCACGCTCATCTCCCTGCCCGCGCTGGAAGAAACCCTGGTCGACTGGCTGCTCGAACGTGAAGAATTAAGCGGCTTCAGCAGCCTGCGCATCGACGGTCACGGCAGCTATCAACATTCGCTGAGCCTCGCCGAGCAGGTCACCGGCCGCCAGCGCAAGGTGATGTTTTTGATCCACCTGCCCAGCGATGCCGTCGCCGGATTGCTGCAACAACTGCGCCGTGATTTTCCCGGCACGGGTATGCACTATTGGGTCACCCCGCTGCTTGAGGCCGGAAGGTTGGAGTGATAGCAGCCTGTTTCCCGATGACAAGCCATATGGTGTGGTAGTGCAGCTCAACTCGACGCCGCGGTTTGTTGCTGCAGTGAACCTCATGCTGCTGAGATCTCCAACCGCATGTTCGCAACTTTATGCGACATTCATGCGGGCTAGATCACATCGCCGCGCCTATACGATTAGCCATCACTGATATATCGTTCTCCCACTAGCTACTCGCCGCCACCAGGAATAAAATCCGGCCAATCAATCACCATCGCGCGAGATGACATCATGGCCCGCAGTCCATTGCTCAATCAGCTGAAACGCACGATCCGCATCGCGCGTTTCGCAGACAAGCACAAGACTTCCACCAAGCAGGCATTGGAACGTGTGCAAGAGGCGGAATACCAATACCAACAATACAAACTAAGCCGCCGCGCGTTTCTCGCACTGGCAGGAACCAGCGCCGCCTTCGGCGCGACCATGCTGGCACAGCCCACACGCGCACTCGCCAAGATCAGCTCGGGCGTGCGCATCGCCATTATCGGCGGTGGCACGGCGGGCATCGTCTGCGCCGAACAACTGGCGCGCAAAGGCATCAGCGCCACGATATACGAAGCCAATGCCTCGCGGCTCGGCGGGCGCATGTGGTCCAGTCATCGCTTTCCGGGACAAGTCGTCGAACGCGGCGGTGAAATGATCGATACGACGCACAAGGCCATGCTGGGCTATGTCAATGCGCTCGGACTGACCTTGGAAGACGTCAACAAGAATCCGGGCGAAACCTTCTATTATTTTCGTGGGCGTCACTATCACGAATCGGAAGTGGTTGATGAATTCCGCGAACTGGCCAAGCGCATCCGCCCGGACATGCAACACATCGGTCAGCCCACCTTTTTCAATCACACCCAACTGGAAAAGGATCTCGACTTCACCGATCTCGCCACATACCTCGACCGTCGCGCGGGGGACCTGCCCTTGATACGCGGCGTGCTGGATGTGGCCTACAACATCGAGTTCGGTCTCGAAACTCACGAACAAAGTTGCCTGAGCATGCTGCTGTTCATCCACCTCGACGGGCGCCGCCATTTCGCACCGTTCGGCGTATTCAGCGATGAGCGCTATCACGTCGTCGAAGGCTCGGATCAGGTGCCACAGCGCCTGGCCACGCAACTGCCGGGACCGATTCACACCGGCATGCGCCTGACGCGGCTGCGCCGCAACGCCTTTGGCGAATTCGAGATGTTTTTCAATAATGGCAGCGCGCCCGAGTACGCCGATGTGGTCGTGCTCGCGCTGCCCTTCTCGGTGCTGCGCAATGTGGTGCTGGAAGATTCGCTCGGATTGTCCGCCGACAAGAAACGCGCCATCACAGAATTGCGTTATGGACAAAACGCCAAGACCATGATCGGTTTCGATGGCCGCCCCTGGAGCATCGTGGGCTGCAATGGCGATATCTACAGCGACCTGCCCAATCTGCAGAACACTTGGGAAACCAATTACACACGCGCCGGCGCCACCTCGGTGCTGACCGATTATGCCAGCGGTGATCGCGCCCGCGCCTTGCAGTTCATGCCCACTGGCGGCGGGCTCGGCAGTTGCAATGACTGTCATGGCAGCGGCGGCACGTTCATGAACATCAACGACAGCAACATCCAGCGACAGGCGGATGCGTTTCTCACCGATCTCGATACCGTCATCCCCGGATCAAAACAGAGCGCGACACAAACCGCCAACGGTTATCGCGTCGAGCGCGCCCACTGGGGCCAGCAGAATTACTCACGCGGCTCCTACACCGGCAATCATCCCGGCTATTTCACCACCATCGCCGGCCTGGAAGCGCAGTCGGCCGGCGCGCTCAAATTCGCCGGCGAGCACACCAACTCGTTCTATGAGTGGCAGGGCTTCATGGAAGGCGCCGCCTTGTCGGGCATCGCGGTTGCTGCGGAAATCTATGCGGATATTCGTAATTATCAGATCGGTTGATAACAGGCGGGTCGGGTGATATGAGATTCGGCGATGGCCTCAGAGCAATGGTGCATGGAATGCACCCTACCTGGCTGCCCCTCTCTTTCCATGAGCAGAGCCTGGTACTTGCATGAAAAAGTCCATCAGGTCCCGCCTGGTCGCAGAGAGCTCTCCCATCACTTTATGGGAGAAACTGCGTTCGGTATTTGCCGCCTTCGTCGCGCTCTTATGCGTGGGCTATGCAAGCAGTCTGTTTGTTTCGACAGAAACCGTGCCGCTATTGGTGGCCTCGATGGGGGCCTCTGCCGTGCTGTTGTTTTCGGCCGCGCTAAGCCCCATGTCGCAGCCCTGGCCCTTGGTGATGGGGCATGTGCTCAGCGCTGCAGCCGGGGTGACGGCTGCGCAGTACATTGCGGATGTCGTTGTCGCCTCGGCAGCGGCGGTCGCACTTTCAGTGCTGGCGATGTATCTGTTCCGCTGCCTGCATCCTCCGGGTGCGGCGGCAGCGCTGGCGGCGGTGCTTGGCGATGACAAAATTCATGCGATGGGTTATCAGTTTTTGATCACGCCTGTGCTTATTAATGTGGCGATCTTGATGCTCTTGGCCGTCCTGATCAACCGCGTGATATTCAAGCGCCCCTATCCTGCGTTGCCGGTCGAGGCGAAGGATAACATACACCATCATGACGATTTGAAGCCCTTGGCCCGAATGGGCTTGCGGCAAGAGGATTTGCGTCACGCCCTGCGTGAAATGAATGCCTACCTCGACATTTCCGAACAGGATCTGAACAAGATCTATCAATTCGCCAGCATGCACGCTTATCAGCGCCGCATGGGGGAGATCCGCTGCGCGGATATCATGTCCACGGATATCATCACGGTAGAGTATGACACGGAGGTCGAAGAGGTTTGGGCCTTGCTGCGATATCACAAGGTGGCCACATTGCCGGTGATCGACCGGCAGCGGCGCGTCATCGGCACGGTGAGCCTGGTGGACATTCTTAAGCACGCCGATCTGAAATCCTATCAAGATTTTGGCGAGCGGTTGCAGCGCTTTATTCGTCGTACGCCGGGACACACCACCGAAAAGCCGGAGGTGGCGGGCCATATCATGACCAAGCCGGTGATTACGGCATCACACACCATGCACATCGCCGAGCTGGTGCCGCTGCTGTCTGATCGTGGCCTGCACCACATCCCTATCGTTGATGAAGAGCGCAGACTGGTGGGCATGATTACCCAGTCCGATTTGATTGCCGCGCTATATGCCGGCGCGGCTTCATCCGCATGAGCCGATCACCATGCGGGCCTCAGGCTGAGCGTTCTTGAGAACCGTGCGGACTGGAGCACCGCCTCAGCCACGCAAGGGATAGATGAGGCAGATCACAATCACGCTGGTGACGCCGATGACGATGTCCATCGGGATGCCGACCTTGACGAAGTCGCTGAAGCGATAGTTGCCCGGTCCTTGCACCATGAGATGGGTCTGGTAGCCGATCGGCGTGGCGAAACTGGCCGAGGCGGCCATCATGATCGCGAAGATGAAGGGCTCGGGGTTGAGGTTCGCCTGCTCGATCATGTCGAGGACGATGGGCAGCATCAGCACGGCGGCGGCGTTGTTGGAGATCACCTCGCTCAGCAGGCAAATGGTGATGTAGGTGAGCACCAGGATCAGCCAGGCCTCGCCGCCGCTTAAGGTGACGACGTTCTCGGCGATCACGGTGGTGACGCCGGTACTCTTCAGCGCCGCGCCCAGCGCAAAGGAGGCGGCGATGGTGACGATAACGCCGATATCGAGGCTCTTTTGCGCCTGGCCGGCGGAGCAGCAGCCGCTTAGGATCATGGCCGCGGCCCCCAACAGCGCGGCGTTGAACATGCTGGTGATCTCGAAACTGGCCAGGAGGATGATGCCGAGCAGGATGCCCCAGGCGGTGTATGCGCGCTGGTGGCGCGGCGGCTCGCGGTCGAGGTCGTTGATCAGCAGAAATTCGCGGTTGTAGCGCTGGCGGCTGACGAAGGCGGGACGCGCCTCCAGCAGCAGTGTGTCGCCCGCCTGCAACTGGATACTGCCGAGGTTGCCGGCGACGCGCTCGCCGTTGCGCGCCACGGCCAGCACCACCGCCCCGTAGCGGGCGCGAAAATTGGATTCGCGGATGGTCTCACCGAGGCAGTCGGAGTGGGGCGAGATCACCGCCTCCACCAGTCGCCGCTCGCTCTCGTGGCCGGTGAGCAGCGGCTCACCATCGTGCGTGGAGGGCACCAGGCCGTTGATGCACAGCAGGTCGGAGATCGCCTCGGTATCCCCGGCAAAGACCAGCCGATCGCCCCCTTCGAGAATCTCCTCCGGCGTGACCGCGGTGAGGATATGGCCCTTGCGCTCGATCTCGACCAGAAAGACCCGCTTCAGGCTGCGCAGCCCGGCCTGCTGCACCGTCTTGCCCACCAGCGGACCATTGGTGGCCACCGCCACTTCCAGGGTGAACTCGCGCATCTTGTCGAGCAGCGGCTCGCTGCGATAATTGGGCAGGGCGCGCGGGAACCACCAGAGCATGAACAGGACGCCCACCACCGCCACCGGCAGACCGACGGGGGTGATGGCAAAGAGCGAAAAACCCGGATTGCCGGTGAGCGCCTGATACTGCCCATTGACCACCAGATTGGTGCTGGTACCGATCAGCGTAATGGTGCCACCCAGGACTGCCGCGTAGCTGAGGGGGATCATCAGCTTCGACGGCGCGACGTCGATCTTCTTCGCCAGCGCGTGCACCGCCGGGATCATGGTCGCCACCAGCGGCGTGTTATTGAGGAAGGCACTGGCCGCGGTCACCGGAACGACGATGCGCGCCTGCGCCTGGCGCGCGGTCTTGGGTTGTCCCAGGCGCTCCACCAGCAGATCGACACCGCCCGAGGCCTGAATCCCGGCGGCCACGACAAACATCGCCGCCACCGTGATCACCCCCTCGTTGGCAAACCCGGCCAGCGCCTCCGGCGCCGTAATGATGCCGCTGACGCTGAGGATGACCAGCGCCCCCATCAGCACCAAGTGGGCGCTGACCCGCGACACGGCCAGGATCACCAGAACCGCAATCGTAAGCGCCAAAGAAAACCAGCCTTGCCATTCCACCGTCGCACACTCCTCATAATTCAGATGGTCATAATGCAAACCCGGCATAGCTTAATGACGCCGATCAGTGCGCGGTAATTATTTTTTTCGCCTTGCTTATAGTTTTTTCCTATATGCGAGCAGTCGCGCAAGCAATGATTCGCCTGACCATGTGAGCCTGCATCGGCCGCATCGCGGCGATTGCGCGCCTTGCCGCCGGCACGCTAAGCTCATCGCTCGGCCGGTCCGATGACCCGCCAATTGAATCCAGCACAGGACCACATTCCATGACCCATTCCCCCGCCACTTCCGAGACCACGGCGCCAACCGTCGGCTTCTGGCAAGCCTTCCGCTTCTGGCTGAAACTCGGCTTCATCAGTTTCGGCGGACCGGCGGGGCAGATCGCCATCATGCATCAGGAGCTGGTCGAGCGGCGGCGCTGGATCAGTGAGAAACGCTTTCTGCACGCGCTGAACTACTGCATGGTGCTGCCTGGCCCGGAGGCGCAACAACTCGCCACCTACATCGGCTGGTTGCTGCACCGCACCTGGGGCGGCATCGCCGCGGGGGTGTTGTTCGTGCTGCCATCACTGTTCATCCTGATCGCGCTGTCGTGGATCTACATCGCCTTTGGCGACGTGCCGGTGGTGGCCGGGCTGTTCTATGGAATCAAACCCGCGGTGACTGCCATCGTGGTCCATGCGGCCTACCGCATCGGCTCGCGCGCCTTGAAAAGCAATGCGCTGTGGGTGATCGCCGCCGCCTCGTTCGTGGCAATCTTTGCGCTGAACGTGCCATTCCCAGCCATCGTCGTCGGCGCGGGCCTCATCGGCTACCTGGGCGGACGCATATCCCCGGAACGCTTCAAGGCCGGCGGCGCCCACAGCGCGAGCAAACAATCTTACGGCCCGGCGCTGATCGATGACCACACGCCGCCTCCCGCGCATGCGCGTTTCGCGCGCGGCAGGTTCGCCACCATAATCTCCACCGGCCTGTTGCTCTGCCTCGTGCCGCTGCTGGCGCTGACCGCGCGCTATGGTTGGGATGCCACGCTCACGCAGATGGGATGGTTTTTCACCAAGGCCGCGCTGCTCACCTTTGGCGGGGCCTACGCCGTCTTGCCCTACGTATATCAAGGCGCGGTCGAACACTATGGCTGGCTCACGGCCCCGCAGATGATCGACGGCCTGGCGCTGGGCGAGACCACCCCCGGCCCGCTCATCATGGTCGTGGCCTTCGTCGGCTTCGTCGGCGGTTACACGCAGGCGCTGCTCGGCCCGGACCAGCTGTTTTTAGCAGGCGCGGTCGCCGCGACGCTGGTCACCTGGTTCACCTTCTTGCCATCCTTCATCTTCATCCTCGCCGGCGGGCCGCTGGTGGAATCCACCCACGGCGACCTCAAATTCACCGCACCGCTCACCGCCATCACCGCCGCCGTGGTCGGCGTGATTCTCAACCTCGCCCTGTTCTTCGGCTACCACGTGCTCTGGCCGCAGGGCTTCGCCGGCGCCTTCGACTGGGCCTCGGCCCTGATCGCGCTGGCGGCCGCCGTGGCGCTGTTTCGCTTCAAGCGCAATGTCATCGAGGTCATCGCCGCCTGCGCTGTGCTCGGCCTCATCGTGAAGACGGCACTGCTGTAAGTCGGTAAGCCGGGTTAGCCTCGCGGGCGCAACCCGGCCGGTCATTGCATCGGTTGCCGGATGACAGTTTTCCATTTTGCCGGATCAACTTTTCGGATGTCGCTCAGATAGATTTCGTGATGTTTGCCAGTTATCTTGCCCCTGGCGGCAATGAGCTGATGCACCTTTTCAATTGCTGGGCCTTCTTCGGAGAACGGCCCAATGTGCAGTATTTGTGCACAACGGCCTTCCAAAAATGCCTCGAAGCGCAGCTTGGAGATTGCGGCCAGGTTTTTTCGAAAATTTATGCAACGCTATGGTTTATTCTTCGGCGCCTGCTATTAGCATCGCAACCAAGAAAAAATCCGGTTTTGATTGAGCACTCTGCGCCTTGCTATACAATCGTGTTTGCTTGAAAAAAAAGCACTATAAAAACACCAAGCAGCAAATAAAATGTGTTGTCGACCAATTGCTGGCGAAAAACATTCCCTCGAACAAATATGGCAATAAAAATGAACAAAGGAAACATCGCTGCTATGTAGCGCGGCCCCGCCAGCAGCCATGTTGGCGAATATGAAATAACAAGGTAGACCGCCGAATAAACAATGTAGGAGGGCGCTATTTTCCGCGATGCAACGATGATGAAGTAAATCGCTATGAAGAAAAACACAAGTTCAGGAACCCAAGTACCGATTGCGAGCTTTGCATCGTATGTGCGGATATTAAGAAAGATATTTTTAAGGTTCTCCGCGAAGAATCCAAAGGTACCAAACCAATGTTCGCGCTGGTACTCAAGAAATTTGAACCACTCTCCAGTTACCCATTTATTGATCAAGAGGTAAACACCAAGACCTAGTGGAACAAATAGAAGACAGGCGCCCCTCTTGATCAGCTCGATTGCTGGCATTCCGCGCTGTCGGTACTGACATACAAGCTCTATCGCCAACGGCAACAATAATAACACGCCTTGATTCCTTGTCATTGCCGCCAGCATGCCCGCCAGGCACGCCAATAACCACTGATCTTTTCTGCAGAAATAGAAGGTTAAAACGGTTAACAATATGAAAAGGCTTTCGGTATAAGCCATCGACAAGAAGAATGAAAAGGGGAATATCAGCAGATACTTGACTGAATCGCGCGCTATTTCCGTATCGTTAAATTCAAGCAACACAAGGCGGTAGAGAAAGTATGTTGCGGCAACCAATGCAAGCAACGACACAGTAATAGCCGCCCAAAAGTAGTCGTTGACGATAAAATGCATGAGCCGAATAGCGAGAGGGTAAAGAGGATAGAACACAATAAGGAATCTGTCTTCCCCCTCTGCTTGATACCAGTTCTCGGCAATGTTGAGATAATGCCTGGTATCCCATCTTGCCCATATATTTTGGCTCGCTTCGAAAAAGCCAACCATCTGCCCATTGAGACCAATGTACGCAAGATACGCGCCGAAAAAAATCGCGGCACGATTGAGCAGAGTCAGTGTGGCAATGTAAACAAAAGGATGTCGAATTCCCAACGGAGCAGCGTTGTCTGACAAAAATGCCGGTCCCGCCACTCCAGCCATGGAGGAGGATGCGCTTCCACCGCCTATTATTTTTAAGATCCTATATCCACTCACCCCTAAGATAATCAGCACCAAAAGAGCGCTCAGCGGTTTTACCAGGAATGCGATCCATTCCATTTCCTATCTCCCCCCGAAGATTCCAATAAAGAAAGTACGACAGATGATTTAATTCAGATTTCTAAGCAAAATCAACCAATCTATTATCCATGATGACGCCCCACAAAATCCTCTTCTGAAAATTCTCGGATGAAATTATTCAGCGCTTCCCTAGTAACAGAACTCTTTGAGAGAGTCGAGCCTCCGATCGAATATCGGGTCAACTCACCGCCGCAAACCACAACGGCAACGTGATCAGACTCAGCAGGGTGCTGAGTGTTACTACAGTAACGTAGAGCTTGGTGTCGAGGTTGTAGCGGTCGCAGAGCACCATGCCGAGGATCATGCTTGGCATGGCGGCCTCCAGCACTACCGCCGCGAGCACCCGCTCCTCGATGCCGAGCATGCCACCGGCCCACCAGGCGTAGAGCGGCATGAGCAGCAGCTGGATCAGGAAGGCGGGCAACATCAGCGGCAGCTGTTTGAGCTTGAAGGATGTCCAGCACAGGCCCATCCCCAGCGCGATCAGCATCAAGGGCACGACGGCGCCGCCGAGCATCTGCAGCCAGTCGTGCAGCATCTTCGGCATCGGCACCTCACCCAGATTCAATGCCAAGGCAATGACCGCGGCCCACAGGGGCGGCACCTTGAGCAGGGCGATCAGGGCGTGCTCCTCGCGCTCTTGTCCGCCGTAGCGGCTGGCCAGCCACACGCCGAGAGACAACAGGATCGGGGTGCAGGCAAACAGGTCATATTGAATGGCCACGCTGCGCGCCCACTCGCCCAGGGTGCTTTCCAGCACCGGCAGGCCGAGATAGGTGGCGTTGGGGAAGGCCGAGGCCAACACGAGCGCCCCGGCCATGAAGGCGGGGGTGCCGAGCCAGCGGTACACTGCGATGGCCGCGCCAAGGGAAACGAAGATGGCGGTGCCGGCCACCAGCGCGATCTTGATGACAGAGACATCCAGGGGCGCTTCCCACAGCACCATCAGCACCAGGGCGGGCAGGAGGATGACGTAGACCAGGCCGGTGAGGGAGCGGCGCACGATGTCGACGGCCAGCCCGAAGGGTTGCTTGACGCGCCAGAAGACGCCGCAGGCGATCAAGGCGACCATCTGCCCCAAAACCTCGTACATGCCAGCGTCCTCCCGCGGTCGGCCCGATGGGGCGCCATTATAGGTGCGAGCCGCATCACAAACAACCGAGTCCAAGATCACAAAAATTTGATTCCCCGTGATTTTTTATTTTAGAGAAAATCCAACGCCTTCTATAGAAAACTACAATTTCGCCGTTAATACTTAAGAAGAGGCATCGGATTTTTCATAGCGTTCGCGCACGCGGGGACCCGGGATCACTCCCGGCGTGAACGGAAAGGGCAAGTTTGTGGGTCTCAAGGCATATCTGGGCAGGCGGCTGGCGCGATGGCTGAACGAAGAGGTTCAGGCCGAGGAGACGCCGTTGTGCGATTTCAATCGCCTCTCACACGAGATCCGCCCCTGCGATGTCCTGCTGGTGGAGGGACGCACCCGAGTCTCTCAAGTCATCAAGACCATCACCCAGAGCCTGTGGACCCACTCGGCGCTCTATATCGGCCATCTCGACGACATCCACGACTTGGCGCTGCGCGCGCGCATCCTCGAAGTCTATCGGGGCGATCCCCACGAGCCGCTGCTGGTCGATCCCTTGCTCGGCGAAGGCACCGTCATCTCCCCGCTCAGCAAGTATAAAGACCATCACCTGCGCATCTGCCGCCCCCGGGGACTGGCGCAGAGCGATGTGCCCTTGGTGATCACGCACGCCCTCGACCATCTCGGCTTGCAGTACGACCTGCGCCAGCTGCTCGATCTGGCGCGTTTCATGTTCCCGTATGGCATCCTGCCGCGGCGCTGGCGTTCGACCCTGTTCCAGACCCAACCCGGCATTCCCACGAAAACCGTTTGCTCGACCATGATCGCATCGGCCTTCAGCTCCGTGCGCTACCCGATCCGGCCCGTGATGCATTACGACGAGTCCGGCCGCCTGAAGATGTACCAGCGCAACATGAGGCTCTACGTGCCGAGCGACTTCGACACCTCTCCCTATTTCGACGTTGTCAAATATCCGATGCTCGGACCCGATGAGATCGCCCTCTATCGCCAGCTGCCCTGGGATGAAAGCGGCGCGATCTGCAACACCCGGGGCGACTGCTTCATCCCTGAGGCGGAAACCAAGCGCGTCGAACGCCGCGTGGCCCAACACTAACAACACCAACGAAGAGATGTGATCATGAGTAGTATCATCGCCATCCTTGTCCTGCTCGCCACCTTGTGGACGCTCGCCTGTCAGCGGGTTGCCGTGCTCACCGGCACCGTGATCATCGGCATCGAGCTGATACTGTTCAGCTGGTACGGCGGCCCCATCATCCTGCTCGGCCTGCTGTGGTTTGTCTTCATCGTAAGCGCGGCCATCCTCAACATCATTCCGCTGCGGCGCAAATTGATCAGCGACCGCGTGCTCGCCCTGTTCAAGCGCATCATGCCGCCGATCAGCCAGACCGAGCAGGAGGCCATCGACGCCGGCACGGTGTGGTGGGATGGTGATCTGTTCAGCGGCAGCCCCGATTGGCAGAAGCTGCTGCAAGTACCCAAACCGAAACTCAGCCCGGAGGAACAGGCCTTCATCGACGGCCCGGTGGCCAAACTCTGCGCCATGCTCGATGACTGGAAGATCACCCACGAGCACAAGGACCTGCCGCCCGAGGTCTGGCAGTTCATCAAGGACAGCGGTTTCTTCGGCATGATCATCCCGAAACAATATGGCGGCCTGGAATTCTCGGCCCTGGCCCACTCCACCGTGGTGCACAAGATCGCCAGCCGTTCGATCACGGCGGCGGTCACCGTGATGGTGCCCAACTCGCTAGGCCCCGCCGAGCTGCTGCTGCATTACGGCACCTATGCGCAGAAGAGCTACTACCTGCCGAGACTTGCCAAGGGTGAGGAAGTCCCCTGTTTCGCGCTGACCGGCCCCGAGGCCGGGTCGGACGCCGGGGCCATGCCCGACACCGGCGTGGTCTGCCGCGGCATGTTCGAGGGCAAGGAGATCGTCGGCATCCGGCTCAACTGGAACAAGCGCTACATCACCCTGGGCCCCGTCGCCACTGTTCTAGGGCTGGCGTTCAAGCTCTATGATCCGGAGGGTTTGATCGGCGAGAAGAAATCCCTCGGCATCACCTGCGCGTTGATCCCGACCAACACCCCGGGCGTGACCATCGGCCGGCGCCACTACCCGCTCAACATGGCCTTCATGAACGGCCCGAACCAAGGTAAGGACGTCTTCATCCCGCTCGACTGGATCATCGGCGGGCCCGCCATGGCCGGCCAGGGCTGGCGCATGTTGATGGAATCGCTCGCCGCAGGCCGCTCGATCTCGCTGCCGGCCCTGTCCACCGGCGCGGGCAAACTCGCCAGCCGCGGCATCGGGGCGTATGCGCGCATCCGCCAGCAATTCAAGACCCCGATCGGCATGTTCGACGGCGTGAAAGAGGCCCTCACCCGTATCGCGGGCCTCACCTACATGCTGGAAGCCGCGCGCACGCTGACCACCCAAGCGGTGGACATGGGCGAGAAACCGGCGGTGATCTCGGCGATCGCCAAGTACAACATGACCGAGGCGATGCGCCAGATCGTCAACGATGCCATGGATGTGCAGGGCGGCGCGGCCATCTGCATGGGCCCGCGCAACATCCTCGCCCGCGCCTATCAGGCCATCCCGATCAGTATCACGGTGGAAGGGGCCAACATCCTCACCCGCACCATGATCACCTTCGGCCAAGGCGCGATCCGCTGCCACCCTTACGTGTTGCGCGAGATCCAGGCCAGCCATGACGACAACGCCGAGGAGTTCGACGAGACCCTGTTTGGTCACATCGGCTTCACGATCAGCAATGCCGCACGCGCGCTGTTCCATGGGATGACCGGCGCCGCGTTCGCCGGCTCCCCGATCCCCGGCGGACCGGAGCGCTACTACTACCAGCAACTCAGTCGCATGAGCACCGCGTTTGCCTTCACCGCCGACATGGCGCTGCTGGTGCTGGGCGGCTCGCTCAAGCGCCGCGAAAAACTCTCGGGACGGCTCGCCGATGCGCTGAGCCAGCTCTATCTCGCCTCGGCCGTGCTCAAGCGCTACCACGACGACAGCCGCCAGGCCGGCGATCTGCCGCTGATGGAGTGGGGCTGCCAAAGCGCGCTCTACAAGATCCAGCAAAGCCTCGACGGCCTGCTGCGCAACTTCCCCAATCGCCCCGCCGCGTGGCTGGTCCGTCGGGTGATCTTCCCGCTGGGTCTACCGTATCCGGCCCCGAACGATCAGCTGGGACACAAGGTCGCCGAGGTCATCATGACGCCCTCCGATGCCCGCAACCGCCTCACCGCCGGCATCTATCTGCCCGAGGGCACCGATGAACCGCTCGGCCGGCTGGATGACGCCTTGATCAAGGTGGTCGCCGCCGAAGTGGTCGAGAAGAAATTGAGCCGGCTGGTCAAGAGCGGCGCGGTCAAGGGCGCCAGCAAGGCCGAGCAAGCCAAGGAGGCCGTGGGGATCGGGCAGATCACCGCCGAAGAGGCCCAGTTGTTGCTCGATGCCGCCGCGGCGCGCTGGAATGTGATACAAGTGGATGATTTCAGCAGCGCGGAAATCCGCCATCAATCCCGTTAGGAGAAGACACGATGTCTAACAAAACCCATATTGCCAAACCGGTCTACGTGGTCGACGGGGCCCGCACCCCATTCCTCAAGGCCAAGGGCAAGACCGGCCCGTTTGCCGCCGCGGATCTGGCCACCTATGCGGGCCGCGCCCTGCTCGCGCGCATGCCCTTCGCTCCGATCGATCTCGACGAGGTGATCCTCGGCTGCGTGATGCCGGGGCCGGACGAGGCCAACATCGCCCGCGTCGCCGCGCTGCGGCTCGAATGTCAGAAGCGTGTGCCCGCCTGGACCGTACAGCGCAACTGCGCCTCCGGCATGCAGGCCCTGGACTGCGCGGTGAGCAACATCGCTAACGGCCGCTCGCACCTGGTGCTCGCGGGCGGCGTTGAATCGATGAGCCACGCCCCGGTGCTGCTCAACGAGACCATGGTCAACTGGCTCGCCGATTTGAACGGCGCCAAGACCTTCGGGCAAAAGCTCAAGGTGTTCTCGCAGCTGCGCGGCAAGCATCTCCAGCCGATCATCGGCCTGCTGCGCGGCCTGCGCGATCCCATCGTGGGTCTCTCGATGGGCCAGACCGCCGAGATCATCGCGCACCGCTTCGGCGTGACGCGCGCGCAGATGGACGGGTTCGCCGCCGAAAGCCACCTGCGCCTGGCCAAGGCCCAGGACGAAGGGCGGCTCGATGAAATCGTCCCGATCTACGACGCCAAAGGCAATGTCTATCAGCACGACGACGGCCTGCGCCGCGATTCCGAACCCGCCAAGCTCGCCAAGTTGAAGCCCGTGTTCGATCCGAAGTTCGGCAAGGTGACCGCCGGCAACAGCGCGCAGATCACCGACGGCGCCGCGATGCTGGTGCTGGCCAGCGAGGAGGCCATCGCGCGGTATAAATTACCGGTGCTCGGGCGCATCGTCGACACCCAGTGGGCCGGCCTCGAACCCGAGGAGATGGGCCTCGGCCCCGTGCATGCCATGACCCCGATCATGCGCCGCCAGGGGCTGAACATCAGCGACGTCGATTACTGGGAGATCAACGAGGCCTTCGCCGCGCAGGTGCTCGCCTGCCTCGCTGCGTGGGAACACGCCGACTACTGCCGCGAGCATCTCGGGCTCGACGCGCCGATGGGGCGCGTGCCGCACGAGCGGCTCAATGTCGACGGTGGCGGCGTGAGCCTCGGTCATCCGGTCGGCGCCAGCGGTGCGCGCATCGTGCTGCACCTGCTCAACGTCCTCAAACGCACGAATACCAAACGCGGCATGGCCAGCCTCTGCATCGGCGGCGGTCAAGGCGGCGCCATGCTGGTCGAACGAGTGTAGGAGCATCTCAGATGAGTGAAAACAAAACCTATAAACACTGGCGCCTGAGCACCGATCAGGACAACATCCTCTGGATCGAACTCGATCAGGCCGAGACCTCCACCAACGTGCTCTGCCGCGCCGTGGTCGAGGAACTCGAATCCATCGTAGGCGACATCGAAAAGCAGCGGCCCGCTGGCGTGATCCTCCGCTCGGCCAAACAGAACGGCTTCATCGCTGGGGCTGACATCAAGGAATTCACCACGCTCAAGGGCTACGACGAGGCCGTCGCCATGGTGCGCCGCGCCCAAGGCGTGCTCGATCGCATCGAGGCCCTGTCCTGCCCGACCGTCGCGCTGATCCACGGCTTCTGCCTCGGCGGCGGCCTGGAGCTGGCGCTCGCCTGCCGCTACCGCCTCGCCAACGACGATCCCAAAACCAAGCTCGGCCTGCCCGAGGTCAACCTCGGCATCCACCCCGGCTTCGGTGGCACCGTACGTCTGCCCCCATTGATCGGTGCGCCTGCGGCGATGGACATGATGCTCACCGGTCGCACCTTGAGCGCGCGCGCCGCCGCCAAACTTGGCGTGATCGATTATGCGGTCCCGCAGCGCCATCTCGAGACCGCCGCGCGCAAGATGGTGCAGGAAAAACCGCCGCGTCGTCGCCCCAAGGGCTGGCTCGCCTACAGTAACAACGCCCTGCTGCGCCCGATCCTGGCGATGACGATGCGCAAGCAAGTCGCCAAGAAGGCGCGCAAGGAGCACTATCCCGCGCCCTACGCCCTGATCGACTTGTGGGCGAAACACGCCGGCGATCCGCGCACGATGATGAAAGAGGAAGCCGCCTCGATCTCGCGCCTGGTGGTCGGCGCCACGGCGCAGAACCTGGTGCGCGTATTCTTTTTGCAGGAACAGCTCAAGGCGCAGGGCAACAAGAGTGAGTTCAAGGCCAAGCGTGTGCACGTCATCGGCGGCGGCGTGATGGGCGGGGACATCGCCGCCTGGTGCGCCCTGCAAGGACTCAAGGTCACGATCCAGGACCGCAAGCACGAGACCCTGGCGCGCGTGATCAAAAACGCCCATGGCCTCTACAAGAAAAAACTCAAGGACGCGCGCCTGGTCACCGCCGCGCTCGACCGGCTGATCCCGGACATCCACGGACACGGCGTGGCCGATGCCGATGTCATCATCGAGGCGATCTACGAAAACATCGAGGCCAAGCAGGCGCTGTTCCGCGAGGTCGAGGCCAAGGCGAAACCCGATGCCGTGATCGCCACCAACACCTCCAGCATCCCGCTCGAGGTGCTGTGCACCGCGCTGCAAAAACCCGAGCGCCTGGTCGGCCTGCACTTCTTCAATCCCGTGGCCAAGATGCAGCTGGTGGAGATCGTCTACGGCGCGCAGACCGGCGCGCAAGAAATCCAGCGCGCCGCCGCCTTCGCCAAACAGATCAGCCGTCTGCCGCTGCCGGTGAAGAGCGCGCCCGGCTTCCTAGTCAACCGTGTATTGATGCCCTATCTGTTGGAGGCCGTGACGCTGACCACCGAAGGGATTTCACCGGTGGTCATCGATCAGGCGGCGGTGAAATTCGGCATGCCGATGGGACCGATCGAACTGGCCGACACCGTCGGACTCGATATCTGCCTGCACGTGGCCGAGATCCTCACACGCGAACTGGGCGGCCAAGTGCCGGGGAAACTGCGCCAGATGGTGGAAGCCGGCAAGCTCGGTCGCAAGAGCGGCGAGGGTTTTTATCGCTACGAGAAGGGTAAGATCGTTCAACCCGCCGCCGGCGGCAGTCATGCCCCGGACGACCTCACCGAGCGGCTGATCATGCGCCTAGTCAATGAATGCATGGCGTGTTTGCGCGAAGGCGTGGTGGAAAACGCTGAACTGCTCGATGCGGGAGTGATCTTCGGCACCGGATTCGCGCCGTTCCGCGGCGGCCCAATGCGCTATGCCAAGGACCGGGGTAACGCGCAGATCCAGCAACAACTCGCCGAACTCAAGCGCCTGCACGGCGAGCGCTTCTCGCCGGACTCAGGCTGGAGCGCACCGGCCTGAAGTCGGCGGGGTCAGCCGCCGATATCACCCTCTCCCGCCCGCGGGAGGGGAGTTAGAAGCTATCTCATGGAGATCACTCATGAGGCGTTTTTGTAAGTCTCACGATCAAGTTCATTTGTTTCGGAGCACTATCTAGCCCGCATAGTTCACCAAGGCGGCGAAATATGCGGGCCAGCGTAAACTCCCTTGATTGCAATAGCGGTTAGAACAACACGCCGGCCTGCACACCGAAGGAGGTCTTGGTGTCTTCCGGCGCACCGTTCTTGTCCGAGAAGATCTCGTTGTCGGTCGTCACGTACGACACCTCGGCGCGGACGAAGGAATTGTCCGGGAAGGTGTAGGTCGGCGTGACCGTCAAGGTATAACCGGTATCGACGCCATAGATGCCGCTGGTGCCATCGTTCATGTATTCCACGCGCACCGGCACGCTCACTGCACCAAAACTGGGCTTGGCGTACAGCGCAACACCATAGGCATTGTCATCATTGCCCGAGACCTTGGCCGCATCATCCAGCATGTGATAATCGAGATTGATGGCGACCGGGATTTCACCCAGCTTGGTGCTGGCGATCACGTCGACGATGTTCTTGGCGCCGCTATAGTTGTAGTAGCTCGCCACGTAATCGATACCGGCAGCGGAGCCCTTGACGCCGATGGAGTTGGCGGCGGTGGCGGTCGTGCCGTTCACGGTTACCGTGTCATCGCTCACCTCGCCGAACACCGTCACATCGCCAATCGCATAGCTGACACGCAGGCCCGGATAATACGCCGGCTGACCATTCCAGAGGGCGGCGAGCGTCATATGTGGATTGGTCAGCGAGGGCGTCACCTCATAGCCGACGTTGGTCGCCAGCTTGCCCGCATCGATCGTCAGGCCGTCAACGGGCACAACGGAGACCCAACCGTATTGAACACCAAAGTCGGCGTAGGTGGTTGAGTTGTTCACCCCGCCATCCAACACCGAAATTGCCGCCAGGCTGCCGAAGCCAAGGGTGTAACCCACGCCCTGCGAGCTTGCCGCGCGCGAAAACTGCAAGAGCACGTCACTCACTTGAAAATTGTCGGTGTCGTCGCTGCCGGTATTGGTGGTTTTGTAATACCCGGCCGCAATCCCGCCGGACAATTGGTGCGCCGCATGGGAAATGATGCCGCCCTCGCTCTTCAGCGCCTCTTCGGCATGGGCCCAAGGCGCCACCAACAGACCGCTCACCATCGCACAAACAAGCTTCATCTTCATCGTTCTCTCCTAAATCAAATCAGTAAGG
This sequence comes from Pseudomonadota bacterium, assembly GCA_040752855.1. Taxonomy (GTDB): domain Bacteria; phylum Pseudomonadota; class Gammaproteobacteria; order RBG-16-57-12; family RBG-16-57-12; genus JBFMHP01. The sequence goes on from JBFMHP010000001.1 coordinate 18,018, forward strand.
AAATGCACAAGACAATCTATGCGCAGCATGTTTTGCAGGCGCTATGCCAATAGCGACTTTTATTATTTTTTCAAAGAGTTGCAAAACAGCCTGCGATCTTGCTGCGCACAATGTTGGTGCACAGAAGACCGCATGATGCAATTTGGTGCAACGCTATGGGGTGGACAATCCGTGATAAGGCAGGGGTGTCGATTGTCGATCGCTGCGAACTTGATAGTGAACGATGGGCTTACAACCCGCTCAGATACTCCGCCACCGCAAAGATGTCGACGATGTTCATCTGCTTGACCACCCCGGGCATCGGATTGGCGGCATCGTCGGCGGCCTGGCCGTTCTGGAAATCCGTCAGCCGTTTGATGAGATAGTTCTTGTTTTGACCGGCGAGCAGCGGTGTGGGCGGCGTGGTATCGGCCCGGCCGAGCCCCTCTTCACCGTGACATTGCGCGCATTGGAACTTGGCATACGACTCTTTGCCGAGCGCCGCCGCCTCGGGCTTGGCCGCCACGCCTTTGACGCGCGGCTTGCCGGCAAAATAGGCCGCCACATTCTTCATGTCCTGCTCGGCGGTGAACTTCGAGGCGATCTGCTCCATGATGCCATCGGGCCGCTTGTGGTCGCGATATTGGGTCAACTGGCGAACGATATAGGGCGCGTGCTGCCCGGCCAGTTTCGGGATCGCGGAGGTGTGGCTCTCCCCGTCCTTGCCATGACAGAGAAAGCACACCTTGGCGCTTTCAGCGCCTGCGGTTGGATTCCCCTCTGCCGCCAGCACCAGCGGTGCGGCCAACAGCAATGCCAATGCAAACTGCATTCTCATCTCAGTCTCTCCTCGTACTGTTCCACGCGCGGATCAATTGCCGTCGACGGCGATGCGTTCGACGAACATCACCTCATCGAAGGTGCGCTGATGCTTGCGGCTGAAGAAATTGTGCATCACCGTGCCGTTGCCGTAACGAATCCAGGCTTGCGGAGCGACCTCGGTGCGCGGGGCGGCCAACCAAAGCTTCTTGCCCTCGCCGCTGGTGACCTCCAGATAGGTATAGTCGTTGCTCTGTATGACTTGCAACACCTGGCCCCGATAATTCAGCGGTTCGTTGCTCGGCACCTCCATTGCCTGTTTGGCCTGGTCCACACTCGGATGCCCCGGCGGCGGCTCGGCCAGCGCAATGCCCGACCATGCCAACAGCACCCAACACATATTCGTCAGTAATCTCATATTTCCCCCTCCTGGAATCATCGTGACCGTAAAGCGAAACGTCTAATTAAATAACCAGCGACCATCAAAAGCAATGGTAACGGTCCACAAAAAAACGGCCTGCACAGGGCAGGCCGCATATCGCCGAAAATATCAGTAAATACCGATCAGCGTGCCGAATGGCCCGTGAGCTTGACCTCGACCTTCTCGTGCTCGGCCAGGCCGGCGTAATACTGGCGCAGGATCTCCAGCACCTCGGGGCGGGAGAAGTTCGGTGGGACTTCCGAGTTCTCCGAGAGCATCTTGCGCAGCTTGGTGCCGGAGAGCAGCAGGCGATCGGCTGCCTCGTGCGGGCAGGTGCGCGCCGAGGCCATGCCGCCGCATTTGTGGCAATAGAAGGTCCAGTCGATCTTCAGCGGCTTGGTCTGGAGCGCGCCGGCCGGGATCTCATCGAAGATATGCTGGGCGTCAAACGGGCCGTAGTACTCGCCCACGCCGGCGTGGTCGCGGCCGACGATCAGGTGCGAACAGCCGTAGTTCTGGCGGAACAGGGCGTGCAGCAGCGCCTCGCGCGGGCCGGCGTAGCGCATGTCGAGCGGATAGCCGGACTGCACCACGGTGTCCTTCACGAAGTAATTGTTGACCAGCGCGTTGATCGCCTTGACGCGCACATCCGACGGGATGTCGCCGGCCTTGAGCTTGCCGAGCAGCGAGTGGATCATCACGCCATCGCAGATCTCGATGGCGATCTTCACCAGATATTCGTGCGAGCGGTGCAGCGGATTGCGGGTCTGGAAGGCCACGACGGTGGACCAGCCCTTTTTCTCGAACAGGGCGCGGGTCTGGGCGGGGGTCATGTAGACATCGGCGAAATCGGTCGGGAAGCGCCCTTGCGACAGCACCTTGATCGGGCCGGCCAGGTTCACCTCGCCCTGCTCCATCACCATCTTCACGCCCGGATGCTCGCGGTCGGTGGTCTTGAAGACCATCATGCACTCGTGTTCCTTGTCGATGGTGTATTTCTCGGTGACCTTCATCGTGGCCATGATCTCACCGCTCTCGCGGTCGACCAGCGCCACGTCACTGCCGGTCTTGATGCCATCGGCGGTGGGCTTGTCGGTGGAGAGCGTGATCGGGATCGGCCAGAACAGGCCGTTGGCCATCTTCATCCCATCGCACACACCTTCCCAGTCGGCGCGGGTCATGAAGCCGGTCAGCGGGGTGAAGCCGCCAATGCCCATCATGATCACATCGCCCGCCTCGCGCGAGCTGATCGGGATCTTGGGCAGGGTTGCGGCACGCGCCTTCTCGGCGGAGAGCGCCGCGCCTTCGAGCAACAGGGGTTTGAGTTCATCGGCGCCGTGCGGCTTGACGAGTTTGGACATAAGCGAGATTCCTTCAGCGATGAGATTTAGACAATTCGGGATCGGAAAAGACCGCTATTCTAACCCGCTTCGCGCCAGATCGACAGCATCGCGGATGGAAAACGCGCCGGTGATCGGCTAAGGTAAGCCCCATGGAAAACGCCGCCCTCGAACAAGTCCGCCAGCTGATCCGTGCCCAGCGCTGGGCCGCACTGGCCACGCAGCGCAATGACGAACCCTTCGCCTCCATGGTCGCCTATGTGCCGGCGGCGGACCTCTCGCATATCCTGCTGCATCTGAGCCGCCTCGCCCCGCATACGCAAAATCTGCTGAAAAATGCCAATGCCTCGCTGGTGATCAGCGAACCGGACACCGGCCAGGGCGACCCCCAGCTGCTGGCGCGCGTCTCGATCTCGGGCGAGATCCAGGCCTTTTTGCCCGAGGCCGAAGGGTACGCGGAGGCGAAAAAGCGCTACATCGCGCGCCTGCCCGATGCCGAGCGGCTGTTTGGATTCGGGGATTTCATGCTGCTGAAGCTCATGCCGCGCAAGATCCGCTTCGTCGGCGGTTTCGCACAGGCCCACGGCATCACGCCCGAGGAACTGCGCGCGCCGTAGTTCGGCATGTTTACGCGGATTCTGTTGTAGGAGCAAGCTTCCGAATAATAGTTCCCGGCATCAATCTCGTATCGCAAGTAGAAACTTGCGCCTACATGTATGTGTTGGGACTAGTGCAGAGAGGTCTGCGCTTCGTTGCCGAAGCGCTCCAGGCGATACCCATGCTGATAGATCGCGTTGAGCCGGATGGCCGAATTATCGGTCAATCCGAGTTTGGTGCGCAGCCGGCTGACATGAGTGTCCACTGTACGGGTGTTGAGCGACGGGGTGCGCCCCCACACCGCCTCCAGGATATGTCCGCGTGAAACCACCCGCCCCAGGTTCTTGAACAGGAACACCGCCAGATCATATTCCTTCTGCGTGAGTTCGATGCTGCGTTGCTCGCAGGAAATGCTGTGCGTGGAAAGATCGATGCGATACGGCGGAATCTCCAACACCCCCTTCTTGGCATCCAGGTATTGTCCGGCGCGGCGCAGCAGGGCCTTCACCCGCGCCGTGAGCACATCGCGGCTCACCGGCTTGGTCATATAATCATCCGCGCCCAGCTCCAGGGCGGTGACCACATCGGACTCGGCGTCGCGCTGGGTGACAAACAGCACCGGCACCGGCCAGTCGATATGCTCGCGCACCCACACCAGCACCTTGTCGCCGTCGATGTCCGGCAACAGCCAATCGATGATCAGCAGATCAAACGATTCTCGGCCGAGGGCGCGAATCAATTCATTTCCTTCGCCAAAGACCTGCGCCTCGTACCCGCCCTCTTCCAGCCACAGCCGCATCAGCTCGGCCATGTGCGTATCGTCTTCCAACACCGCTATGCGCACGCTCTCATTCCTTGCCCGTTACTGTGATTGCCAAACGCTTAGGTCACTATATACTTCATCTAGTTCGGATCATAAAACAAATTCATTAACCCGCAACATAAGGACACCCCATGCTGAAACCGAGCAGCGAAGAACTCAAAGTTGCCTTGGACGCCGCCAACCGCCTCCGGGAGCAGGACGCCGACGCCGAGCATCTGGCCAAATCCTTATTGTACTTCGTGGAAAAGGCCACGGCCCTGGAAAAGATCGCCATCGCTGCAAACATGTATATCAATCAGGGCCAATCCACGCACCAGCATACCGAACTGCTGCTCGCCATCGAAAACGCCAAGCGCCACGACTACTTCGAACACATCGAACTGCTGCGTTGACTCCAGGCAGCGGCCCGTGAGATTTGCCGCAATCTTTGACGACAAACTCATGCCTTGATGCAGGTTGCAGACAAAGCGCAACACCCGGCAGCCTATCGGTGCACCAAAATATTTTCTTATTTTTCATTGAGTAATAAGCAAGTAATGCTGCCGCACTCCGGGGCGACTGTTGAGCGCGTGTCGCGACTCCACCACAAAAGCTTGCAATGAATCACAGAGTTTGTTTTGATTTTGGAGCGTCAATAACCAAAAACCCTTAGGAGGGAAAGCATGAAGAAAAATCTGATCGCACTGGCCGTCGCCGCCGCTATGGCTCCTGGTTTCGCCGCCGCTGAAGGGGTGTCTGTAAGCGGATTTGCGGATATCACTCATACCACTTCCAGCGATGCCGACTTGAGTGTTTTCTTGGCCAATGGCGAAATCGACCTGCGCAACACCATGGGCGCAGTTTCTGTTGGTTTGGATGTAGACGTCGCCATCGCAGGCAACGGCGGCGCTTCTCTTGGCTGGATTGTCGATGGCGCCGGTCCTGCCGATGGAGCAGTCATTGAACAGGCCTTCTTCGCCTGGAAAGCCACTGATGCCGTGACTGTCATTGGCGGTGTGTTCAACAACCCGATCGGCTGGGATGCTGAAGATGCACCGGACATGGACATGGTCAGCCATACCCTGTCTTATGAAGCACTGGATAACCAAACGGCACTGTATGGCAACAATCTGGCTGGTGTAGCCGCCGCCTTCGCCGCCGGCCCCGCGACGATCACCGCCGCCGTCGTGAACGACATCGGCCTGAAAGACAGCGACGCGAACCTATCCCTGGAGGACCACTCCTTTGCAGTGGTAGCGAACTTCGCTGCGATGGAAGGCCTGGATATCGAAGTCGGTTATGTTACCCAAGCCGATGACACAGGTGTAACGATTGATGACAATGGCACGCCGGGCGATCCTACTGATGACTTTGTCAGCAACTTGGGTGTAGGTAATGTTGCTGATGTCAATGCGACCTTCAAGCAAGGCCCGCTGACCGTCAAAGCCGACTTCATGATGCCCTCAGAAGCCGTGGACAACATCATCGGCCTCTACGGCCGTTATGACATCAACGACCAAGTCGGCGTTGCCGCGCGCTACGAAGTTCAGTCATATGACGCAAGCGGCGTGGATGACGACACCGTGACCACGCTGTATGCCAACTATAAGCTGGCCGACAACCTGAACGTGGCCGCTGAGTGGTATTCTTTTGATGACGGCAGTGACACCACCGATGCAATCACACTGAAGTTCCTGGCCAAGTTCTAAGACTTAAGAACAACCATAAACGCTATAAAACTGAGCCGTGCTTGCACGGCTCTTTTTTTGCCCATTCATTTCGCAGCACCTCGTGCAGCGAGCTTCAGCTTGCACTCAGCGACGCGCGCAGCGCCATCTGAAGACGGCCCCTGCCGATTTAGCCCATCAGCATCTTGATGGCGATCAGGAACAGCATTCCAGCGAACACCCACCGCAGTTGCGTCAACGGCAGGCGGTGGGCGAGCGCGGCGCCGAGCGGGGCGAACACGACGCTGGAACCCACGATACCGAACAGCGCGGGCAGGTAGACATAGCCCATGCTCCCAGGCGTGCCCTGCGCCTCCTGCCACCCCATGATGATGAACCCCAGGCTGCCCATCACGGCGATCGGCAGTCCGCAGGCGGCGGAGGTCGCCACCGCCTGGCGCATGTCGACGCGGCACCAGTGCAACAACGGGACGGTGAATGAACCGCCCCCGATGCCGATCAGGCTGGAAAACAGGCCGATCCCACCGCCACAGGCCGCAAGCCCGCTTGGTCCGGGCAAGGGGCGCTGGGCCTGGGGAATGAGAAGAAAGCCCATTTGCAGGGCGACGAGCAGTTCGAACACGCCAAACAGGATGCGCAGGCCGTCGCTGGGGATTTGATCCGCCGCGACCGCGCCGAGCAGCGCGCCGAGCGCCACGCCGGGCGCGAGCCAGCGCGCCACGTCCCAGCGCACCGCGCCGCGCCGGTGATGGGCGTGGATGGAAGAAATCGATGTAAAAATGATGGTCGCTAGCGAGGTGCCGACGGCGTAGTGCATCACGGCGTCCGCCGCGATCCCCTGCCCTTGGAACACCCAATACAACACCGGCACGACGATGATGCCGCCGCCCAGACCCAGCAGGCCGGAGGTGAGCCCGGCGAGCGCGCCGGCGGCGAGATAGTACGGTAATGCCTCGAACAATCGTCCCCCTGGGTTTTGGCTGCCGTCGTGACCTGGGAGAGACCGCCCGGACCGGCACCCACGATTTTTGCTCTTGACCTGGGCGATCTCTTCCCTCACCCGTCCCTTCGGGCCACCCTCTCCCGCTTGCGGGAGAGGGGAATATGTGTGGCCTTTGGCCACAGGTTCTGGAGAGTCTAACAGAAGTAGGCCGGGATAAGGCGCAGCCGTTCCCGGCAACGGCGCGTCTCATCCCGGCCTGCACGATCAGCCGTCCTGGCCTTTCAGCGAGCACTCGCTCAGCAGTGCTCGATCAACATCTCCAGCTTGCGCACACCGCCCATCATCGCCTGACCGAGTTGGCGGAAGGTGTCATTGAGGGATGCTGCGGCGGCCTTCTCCAAGCCTTCCATTCCGCCGGCCTGTTTGAGGGCGGACGCCGGGTCCGCTCCCGCCGGCACGGCTCTGGCAGCGGCATAGACCAAGGCACCCAGCGCGGCCTGCTCGATCAAGCGTCTGGGGAGCATCGATTGCGAGAAAACGCTGGCGATGTCGCCGGGCTGCGCCTCGATTTGCGCCATGTGCTTGGCGAAGTGCGCGCTTTGCGTTTCGAACAGGTCGTCGATGATTTCGCGTTGCTCCCCCGGCGTCATGAAGCGCGCGAGCGTGGCTTGCAGCTCGCGGCCGGCTTCGATGGTGGCTGCCAGCGACCGCTCGCCGTGCACCAACCCCGGCACGAATTCCGCGACGGGGTAGAGTTTTTTCATGGTGATGATGAGCGGCCAGCGCAGGCACTTGCGCACCTTTTTCGGCATGAGCCATACGGCAAGATTCTTGAAATACGTGCTCACCCGGTCATACACATCGGCATCGGCCGCCAGGCCCGGGCCGGAGCCGGTCGCGATCATGTTGATGTTGATGAAGTGATGCCAGGTGGCATCCACCGCGATACGGCCCACGTTCGCCTTGTGCCCGTCGTAGGCGCCGATCGCGCCGAAGGCGCGCGGCTGGCTGATCGGCTGCTTGCCGGTAAACCCACCGCCGTAGGACATGGAGAGGGCCACCAGCTCCGGGCTGACGACCTGGCCGCCGGCGTCCTTCGGCCATTCCGTTGGATCGGCCAGATTGCCGGGGATCACGCACTCGCTCTCGTGCGGATGGTCCGGCAGCACCTCGATGATCTTCTTGGTGGGATGCTGCAACAGAAAGTGCGGCTGCGAGTTGGCGGTCGTGCCGGTGTAGGCCGGATAGATCTTCTGCGGGATGGCATCGGATTGATCGGCAAAATCAAACGCGTTGTTGGCGCCCGGATCATTGGTGGAGATGCGGTCGACTCCGGAGGCGGACGGCCCCACCCAACGGCGCATGCCGCGCACGCGCGGGATGTCGCCGCACAGGGCCTTGCCGAGAGTCTCGTGATCACCCGTGGCGAATACTCCACCGCCCGCATTCATAAAATCGGTGATGGTGTTGATTTCCGACTGCTGCAGCGTGCCGAAGGAATCCACGCCGAACAAAAACACCACATCATACTTGCTGATGTGCAAGGTGCTCGCGGAAAACGTGAAGTTGGTGAAGTCGGCGGCGCTGGCGCCGCGATGGGCCGTTTTCACGATCGGTTTCATGCCGTGGATGTTGGCGTTTTTCAGCGTGTTGATGAAATCGGACAGACCGAAATCCGCGCCGTCGAAGGTCAGCCCGTCGGTCACCACCAGTATCTTGGGGGTACACTCCTTGAACAGATTCAGCACCAGATCGTCGAACGGAAAAAATCTTGCTTGATTGGCGATCGCTATATCGCGCGCCGCGTTTGCTTGCTCCATCTTGTCTCTCCTTTATTCGTTGTTAGGGATGCCCTGAGCATTTCGGATGTGAAGCGCTCATTGCTGCGGAGCATGCTAACAGCCGCGGTGAAAGGCGCCGCCGACATATTCACGCTGGAGTTGTGAAATATTTACGGGCGAGTGCTTACTGCCGGGAGTGATATCACTGCGGCGGAAGCAACGGCAAGGTGATGTGGAAGGTACTCCCCGCGCCTTCGCGCGAGTCGAAGCCGATCTGGCCGTGGTGCAGTTCGACCAGGGATTTGGCGATGTAGAGCCCCAGGCCAGTGCCGCCGGCGCGGCGGGAGTCGGAAGTGTCGTATTGGGCGAAACGGGTGAAGATCTTGTTGTGGAAGGACGCCGGGATGCCGGGGCCGTCGTCCTGCACGAAGATGCGCACGGCCGCGCCGCGCCGCTGCGCGCCGACCCGCACGGTCGCGCCGCTCGGCGAAAACTTGGCGGCGTTGGAGAGCAGGTTGCCCAGCGCCTGCATCAGGCGGTTGGGATCAGCGAGCACCGTGGCGCTGTCGTCGCGCTCGGTGATTGCAAGTTCGATCTGGTACTGCTTGGCCAGGCCGGCATGGGCTTGCAGCGCCTGCCCAAGGAAGTCCATCACCTGCAGCGGTTGCAGCTCGATCTGCATCTTGCCGGCGGCGATCTTCTCGATGCTGAGGATGTCGTCGATCAGCAGCAACAAGCGCTCGGTGTTGCGGTAGGCGATCGCCGCCAGGCGGACCGCCTTTTCCGGCATCTCGCGCTTGAAGCCTTCGCTGATCAGACCGATCGATCCCCGGATCGCCGTCAGCGGCGTGCGCAACTCGTGGCTGACGGTGGAGATGAATTCATCCTTCATGCGCTCGATGCGCTTTTCCTCGGTGACATCCTCGATGATCGCCACCCCGCCCAGGATCTCGCCCGCGTGCCCGGTAATGCCACGGAAGTAGCCGCGCAACAGTGTGTCGCGGTAGGGCAGGAAATCCTGCGAGCTGCCTTCATACAGGCCGGTGCGGCCATCGAGGGAATCCGTGACCGCCTCGATGAGTTTCGGATCGTCGAGCGTATAGCGCATGTTCAGGCCGATGATCTTGTCGAACGAGGCGCCCAGCATCTCGCAAAAGGATTCATTGCAGCGGAGGATGGCGCCTTGCGTGTCGTAGTGGATGACCCCCAGCGGCGCGGATTCGAAGATCAGGCGGTAGCGCTCCTCGCTTTCCAGCAGATTCCGCTCCCGTGCATCGCTCTCCAGCCGCAGGGTGATGTTTTGCAGCGTGTTGCGATAGATGCGCAGCCCGCTCATCAGGGTAATCGCCAGAAAAAACAGCACCATCAAGCCCATGGCGAGCGACATGGTGCTTTGCTGGCCGAAAAACTGCCAGGCCAGCGGCGGCAGGCAGCACAGCAGAAAGGCCAGTATCGGCGGACGCAGGAACGAGAGCGTGGTGACGGCTCCAGCGCACATGCCCCCGATCACAAAGGCGAGAAATACCTGGTGCGCGATCTGGTCGGCAGGAAACAGAAGTATGGTGCTGGCGCCCCAGCACAGCGAGGCCAGCAGAGCCCCAATGACGAAATGCCGCGCCCAGCGAAGCGCATCCACGGGCTTTGGCCGGGCACGGCGATAGAGATAGGCGACGGACACCCGCCCCAGGGTGACCACCAGAACGGCGACCAGCCACGCCAGCAGTGTGGAGTGCGCAATGACCGGCCACTGGACCGCCACCAGCAGAGAGGCGTTGAGCAGGGTGGCCAGGCCGGCGAGCGGCAGCCCCTCGTACAACATGCGCGTCTGCTCGCCGAGGATACGGGCCTGCTGATCGCCGTTGAGTGGCCGTGAGACCTTGGTCATTTAGGGGTGAGTCCGTGTTTTTTGTGCACTCCAGAGCATATCGTAACAGATGACAACGGCAGGCGAGTGCGTCGATAGGTTGACGGCACTCAGGTGGAATCATTGAGGCACGCCGCATGAGCGGCGCGAGATTGGGAAATATCGCTGTCTGGAGGGCACTCTAATTTAAGATCCAACATTCCCCCTCCCTTGACGGGAAGCCTCCATGGATGGAGGCGGTAGGACGACGTCAGGAACTTGAGTCGAGGGGGCTAGGGGGGAGGGTGAATGCACTGAAATCTCAGTGCATCCGTCATCAGTCCACCCCCACCCTAACCCTCCCCCATCAAGGGGGAGGGAAATACATTCTCGTTAAGTGCTTTTTAACGCAGACGGTAGATGGGTTGCGCGCGATCGGCGGCGGATTGGTACTTCACGCTCAGTTCCTGGAAGGCCTTGAGCGCGCGTTGATAGTCCTCGCCGGGGCGCAGCTGGAAGCTGTCGATGCCGCAGCGCTGCATGTAGAACAGCTGGTCGCGTAGCACATCGCCCACGGCGCGCAGCTCGCCCTGATAGCGATAGCGATCGCGCAGCAGGCGCGCGGCGCTGTAGCAGCGGCCGTCGGCGTAGCGCGGGAATTCCAGTGCGATCAGCGCGAAGTGAGCGAGATCGGCGACGACCTCATCGAGATCATCATCGCCGTTGATCTGCACGCCCCGCTTGCCGGGACGCTTCAACAGGCTGTCGCGCTCGCTCTTCCAGCGCGCCCAGGGGACGATGACATCGCCCTCAGGCAGCGTGTCTTCGAGGCCGACGAGCTGCCAGGCGTCTTCGATGATGGCGCCCTGTTTAATGACTTGCATAGACGCCCTCCTTGAAAGGTTCCTTGCCGACGCGACGGTAGGTGTCGAGAAAACGTTCGCCGTCGAGACGCTGTTTGACGTAGACATCGAGGATTTTTTTCACCGCCTTGGCGGCCTCGTCGATCGGCACCGAGGGGCCGAGCACCTCGCCGAGCGTGGCCTGATTGTCGGCCGAGCCGCCGAGGCTGATCTGATACCATTCCTCGCCTTTTTTCTCCACACCGAGCAGGCCGATGTGGCCGACGTGGTGATGGCCGCAGGCGTTCATGCAGCCGGAGATCTTCACCTGGACCTCGCCGAGGTCGTAGAGATAATCCAAATCGTCGAAGACCTCGTCGATCTGGCGCGCGACGTTTTGCGAGCGCGCGTTGGCCAGCGAGCAGAAATCGAGCCCCGGGCAGCAGATCAGGTCGGTGACGGTGCCGATGTTCGGCGTGGCCAGTCTGTTGGCCTTGAGCGTCTGCCAGACCTCGAACAGATCGGCCTGCTTCACGTCGGCAAGCAGCATGTTCTGGTTGTAGGTGATGCGCACCTCGCCGAAGCTGTAGCGATCGGCGAGATCGGCCGCCACGTCCATTTGTTCGGCGGTCATGTCGCCCGGCGGGATGCCCGGGGCCTTCAGCGAGACGAACACTGCGCGGTAGCCTGGCACCTTGTGATCGACGGTGTTGTATTTCACCCAGGTCTTGAACGAGGCGTTGGCCTGGAGCTGGGCGGTGAAGCTGGTATCAGCGGCCGCGCTCGCCTCGTAGGCAGGCGGGGTGAAGAAGGCCTTGATGCGGGTGATCTCGCGCTCATCGAGTTCGAGGTTGACCGGCGATGTTTCGAGGATCGCCTGCCATTCTTCTTCCACCTGGCGCGTGAACTCCTCCACGCCCAGGGCCTTGACCAGGATCTTGATGCGCGATTTGTAGAGGTTATCGCGCCGGCCGAAGCGGTTGTAGACGCGCAGGATCGCCTCGAGATACGAGAGCAGGTGCTTTTTCGGCAGGAAGCTGCGCACGACCTCGCCGATGATCGGGGTGCGACCGAGGCCGCCGCCGACCAACACCTCGAAGCCGATCTCACCCTGCGCGTTGCGGTGCAGGTGCAGGCCGATGTCGTGGACCTGGGTGGCGGCACGATCCTTCTCCGCGCCGGTGACCGCGATCTTGAACTTGCGCGGCAGATAGCAGAATTCGGGGTGGAAGGTCGACCACTGGCGGATGATCTCACAATACGGGCGCGGGTCTTCCAGCTCATCGGCGCAGACGCCGGCGAGGTGATCGGAGGTGACGTTGCGGATGCAGTTGCCGCTGGTCTGGATGGCGTGCATCTCCACCGAGGCCAGATCGGCCAGGATGTCGGGCACGGTCTCGAGCTTGGGCCAGTGATATTGGATGTTCTGGCGCGTGGTGAAGTGGCCGAAACCCTTGTCATACTTGCGGGCGATGTGCGCCAGCATGCGCAGTTGTTTGGTGCTGAGCAGCCCATAGGGGATGGCCACGCGCAGCATCGGGCCGTGGGTCTGGATATAGAGACCGTTCATCAGCCGCAGCGTGCGGTATTCGGCCTCGCCGAGCTGACCGGCCAGGAAACGCTGCGTCTGGTCACGAAACTGCGCGACGCGCTCGTCGACGATCTTCTGGTCGTACTCGTCGTAGATGTACATTCCTATCACCCCGCATCGAGCGCGGCGCCCGTGCGCCGCGCAGCTCGACATTGCTATAAATGAGAATGATTCTAGCAACCCGCTTGCAAGCCGTACAAAAGTACTTTGTTATGCGGTCATACATAGAATCTATGATTACGTAAAAACAAAACGCCTCATTAATTGAGGCGTTTTGTGTGGGCTTTGGCGCACCGGATCATTTCTTCGCGTGCAACCCGCACTCCTTGGTCTCGGGGTTTTCCCACCACCAGCGGCCGGCGCGGATGTCCTCACCCACCGCGATCGCGCGGGTGCAGGGGGCGCAACCGATGCTGGGATAGTGTTTATCATGCAGGGCATTGTAGGGCACGTTGTTGTCCTTGAGGTAGCTCCAGACCTCGGCATTGGTCCATTCGATCAGCGGGTTGAACTTCTCCAGGCCGAACCCGGCGTCCCATTCGCGCGCCTGCATCTCGGTGCGGGTGACCGACTGCTCGCGACGCAGTCCGGTGATCCAGGATTTCTTGCCGGCGAGGGCGCGCTTGAGCGGATCGATCTTGCGGATGTTGCAGCAGGCCTTGCGCAGGTCCACGCTCTGGTAGAAGCCGTTCGGGCCGTGCTGGGCGATATACGCCTCCACCGCCTTGGCCTCGGGGAAATAGGGCTTGATGGTGATGTTCTTGTACTTGTCGACGACCTTCTGCATCAGCTCGTAGGTTTCTGCCGGGAGCCGGCCGGTATCGAGCGTGAACACCTCGATGCCGGGGGCATACTTGGCGATCAGGTCGGTGAGAACCATGTCCTCCGCGCCGAAGCTGTTGGCGAAGGTGGCTGGGGAGAAGTCCCGCTCGATCTGCTTGAGCAGGGCGACGGTCTGGTCAATCTTGGCTTGTAACATCATGGGTGGCTCCAACGTTCAATTACTAATAAAAATTCGCAGTGGTGGTCATGTCGCAATTTTACCTCAAAGCCCCGCCGTTAGGTGACCAGGAACTTGATCCCGATCAGCAAAATGGCGGTGGCGAGGATCGGCCGGGTGATCGAATCCGAGATCTTCACGCCGAGGCGGCTGCCGAGGTAGATCCCCGGCAACGAGCCGATCAGCAAGGCGATAAGTAAGGTCGTATCGACATTGCCGAGATTGTAATGTCCCATGCCGGCGATGGCCGTCAGCGGCACGGCGTGGGCGATGTCGGTCCCGGCAATGCGGATGGCGGCCATGCGCGGATAGAGGAAGGTCAGCACCGCCGCGCCCAGAGCGCCCGCGCCGATCGAGGAGAGCGTCACCAGGGTGCCGAGCAGCGCGCCGAACACGACCGTGAGCGGGCCGCGCAAGGCGATAACCCAGCCCGGCAGCTTGCTGATATGTCGGTGAGAGGCCGCCAGCAAGGGATTGCGGAAAAACAGCACCGCGGCGGTCAGCACCAGGGCGACACCCAGCATGGTGTTGAGCAGGACCTTGTAGTCCTTGCCCTGGACCATGCCGCTTTTGAGGAACTGGAGCGTCAGCAAGGTGGCCGGCACGCTGCCCAGCAGCATCAACCCAACGACCTTCCAATGGATGGTGGAGTGGCGGTGGTGAACGATGATGCCGGCGGTCTTGGTGATGGCGGCAAACAGCAGATCCGTTCCGATGGCGATGGCGGTGGGGACGTTGAAGGCGAAGACGAGCATCGGGGTCATCAGCGATCCGCCGCCGACGCCGGTCAATCCCACCAGCAGCCCGACCACGAAGCCGGTCACGGTGTAGCCAAGATTGAAGTCCATCGTCGCGCCCCAGTATCGACACAAAATTCGAGATGGTGCACTGTACCAGGCATGGTATATTGAAAATAAATAATAATTTCTTCTCTACATATACAGAATTCTTATATGAAACTGCTCCAGCTGCGCTACATCTGCGCCATCGCCGACCACGGCCTGAACGTCTCGGACGTGGCCGAGCGCATGCACGCCACGCAGCCAGGCATCAGCACCCATGTGCGCCAGCTCGAAGAGGAGCTGGGGGTCAAGATCTTCGAGCGCAGCGGCAAGCGCCTGGTGGCAGTGACCGAGCCGGGGCGCAGGATCATCGACATGGCCCGCCGCATCCTGCGCGAGGCCGACAACATCCAGGCCGTGGGCGCGGAATTCGCCGACGAACAGCACGGCACGCTGACCATCAGCACCACCCACACCCAGGCGCGCTACATGCTGCCGCGCCAGGTGCAGGCGTTTTTGCAGAAATATCCCCACGTGCGCCTGAACATTCATCAGGGCAGCCCCGCCGAATGCGCGCGGCAGGTGCTGGCGGGCGAGGCCGATTTCGCCATCGCCACCGAGGCCCTGCACGAACACGCGGACTTGGTCGTCCTGCCCTGCTATCGCTGGAACCGCGTCGTGGTCACCCCGCCCGGCCACCCGCTTCTGAGCATCCCGACACTCACGCTGGAGGCGCTGGCGCAGTATCCCATCATCACCTATGACTACGCCTTCACCGGCCGCGCGCTGATCAACAAGGCCTTCGCCGAGCACGGTCTCGAACCGAACATCGTGCTCACAGCGATGGACTCCGACGTCATCAAGACCTATGTCGAGCTCGGGCTGGGTGTTGGTGTGCTGGCCAAGATGGCGTATGATCCTGAGCGCGATACCCGCCTGTGCGCCATCGACGCGGCCCATTTGTTCGAATACAGCACCACGAACATCGGCATCCGGCGCGGCAAGTATCTGCGCGGCTACATGTATGACTTCATCGCGCTGTTCGCGCAGGGTCTCACGCCCGGAGTCATCGATAACGCCATGCACGGGCATGGCACATGAGAATAATGCAAGGTGTGGTCACGGCCATGTGGAAACAATTGATCTTCACCGCCGCCTGCTGCGGCGGCGCGCTGTCGGCCCAGGCCGCGCCCTTCCCGGTCCACGATCTCGACGCCCTTGGCATGGGCGGCGTGGGCGTGGCTACCGCCAATAGCTATGCCAGCTTCATGAATCCGGCGCTGCTCGCCTCGGAAAAGCGCGTCGGCAAGCGATTCAACGTCCATCTGCCGCTGGCGCTGATCGAGGACGATCCGGACAACCTCAAATCGACCCTCGATGACTTCCAGCGGGCGGCCAAAACCAACGACACCGCGCAATTCGCCCCCCTGCTCACACGCATGGAAGGCAAGGAGCTCACCCTCGACTATTTCGGCGGCATGGCCGCGACGCTGCGCGACGCGGCGGGCAACATGCGCGTCTTCCTGAGCAGCTATTCGTTGACCACCGCCCGCATGAACATCGACCCCGCCGACAAGACCACCGGCGCGCCGGGGAGTTTTGCCTCCACCGCCAATGTGCAGGGCGTGAGCCTGTTTGAGATCGGCATGGCCTACGCCGACATCGTCGATCTGGGCGAGCGTGACAACATCTTCACCTCAGGCCGTCTGCTGGTCGGCGTCGCGCCCAAGGTCATCGTCGGCAAGAGCCATGACGAAACCTACAACATCGAGGAGGCCGACCTCAGCGGCTTCTACGGCGAAGGGAAGACCTCCAACAAACTCAATCTCGACCTCGGCGTGGCCAAGGAATGGGGCCGGTTCTGGACCCTCGGGCTGACCGCCAAGAACCTCATCCCGCACACCTTCCGCACCGACACCGGCAAGGAATACAAGCTCGGCGGCCAGCTGCGCCTCGGCGGGGCGCGCCACGGCCGCTTCTACACCGCCGCCTTCGACGTGGATGTGATCCCCAACAGCGCGCTGGGGCTCATCCCGCGCAGCCAGCAGCTCGGCGTGGGCCTGGAGTTCGAGATCGGCCGCACCCTGCGGCTGCGCGGCGGCTACGGCATTGATCTCCAGGGTAATCTGCCCGACAACTACGCCGTGGGCCTGGGCCTGGTCAGCGAATATCTCCACTTCAATCTTGCCGGCCTTGGTAACGAAAACGGCTTCACCGGCCTGGCCATGCAGATGTCCGTGGGATTCTAAATGCCGCCAGCGCCCCGCCCGCTCCAGCGCCTGGTCGGCGCCATCGACGGTTTCAGCGAATGGACCGGCCGCGCCGTGGCCTGGCTGGTACTGGCCCTGGTGCTGCTGATCGCCTATGACGTGACGATGCGCTACCTGTTCACGAGCGGTTCGGTGGCGCTGCAGGAACTCGAGTGGCATCTATTCGCGCTGATCTTCCTGCTCGCCGCCGCCTACACCGCCCGGCACGATGCCCATGTGCGGGTGGACATCTTCTACAGCCGCTGCGCGCCGCGCACCCGCGCCTGGATCGACCTGCTCGGCGGCCTGTTCCTGCTGCTGCCGTTCTGCCTCCTGATCATCTATTGCTCCTGGCCCTTCGTGCTCAATTCCTTTGCCATGCACGAAAGCTCGCCCGATCCCGGCGGCCTGCCCGCGCGCTACCTGATCAAGGCCGCGATCCCCGCCGGATTCGCCCTGCTGATGCTGCAAGGCATCGCCGATATCCTGCGCCAGGCCGTGATCCTGTCGCGCCGACCGGAACCGGAGGCCTGATGGAAATCTGGGCGTTGGTGATGCTGGCCACCGTGGTGGTCCTGCTCTTCCTCGGTTATCCCGTCGCCTTCACCCTGGGCGCGGTCTCGGCCGGTTTTGGCCTGGTCTGGCTGGGGCTCGACTTCTTCTCGCTGCTGCCGATGCGCATCTGGGGCGTGATGACCAACTTCACGCTGATCTCGGTGCCGCTGTTCATCTTCATGGGCGTGCTGCTGGAGAAATCCGGCATCGCCGAGGAACTGCTCGAGACCATGGGCATGCTGTTCGGCCGCCTGCGCGGCGGCATGGCCATCTCCATCGTCCTGGTCGGCACCCTGCTGGCGGCCACCACCGGAGTGGTCGGCGCGACCGTGGTCACCATGACCGTGATCGCCCTGCCGGCGATGCTCAAGCACGGCTTCTCCCCGAATCTCGCCACCGGCACCATCGCCGCCTCCGGCACCCTCGGCCAGATCATCCCGCCGAGCGTCATCCTGATCATTTTGTCCGACGTCATGGGCGTGCCGGCCGGTCAGCTGTTTGCCGCCGCGGTCATCCCCGGTCTGCTGCTGGTCGCGGCGTATATCCTCTACATCGCCTGGGTCGCCTGGCGGCGTCCGAGCCAGGCCCCTGCCATCAAGCGCGAAGGGGCGCTGGCGATCGACAACCGCACCCTCATCCTCAAGGTATTCTCCAGCCTGCTGCCGCCGCTGGTCCTGGTCATCGCCGTGCTCGGCTCGATCTTCTTCGGCATCGCCTCGCCGACCGAATCGGCCGCCATCGGCGCGATCGGCGCCCTGGTGCTCGCCCTCACCCACCGCCGCCTCACCCTGAGCAATCTCCAGGACGCGATGCGCTCGACCACCCGCCTGACCAGCATGGTGTTCATCATCCTGATCGGCGCCACCGCCTTCGGCCTGGTCTTCCGCGGCATGGGGGGTGATGCCCTGGTCCACGAGATGATGACCAATCTGCCCGGCGGCGTGTGGGGCTTCCTGGTCGTCAGCATGCTGTTGTTGTTCGTGCTGGGCTTTTTCCTCGACTTCCTCGAGATCTGCTTCATCGCCGTGCCGATCCTGGTCCCGATCGCCGCCCACTTCGGCATCGACCCGCTGTGGTTTGCGGTGCTGATCGCCGTCAATCTGCAAACCTCGTTTCTCACGCCCCCCTTCGGCTTCTCGCTGTTTTATCTCAAGGCCGCCGCCCCGCCGCAGATCACCATGACCCAGATCTACCGCGGCATCATCCCCTTCGTCGTGCTGCAACTGGCCGTCCTGGCCTTGGTCATCGCCTTCCCCGACTTCGCCACCTGGCTGCCGGGGCTGTTGGATGCGGTGCAGGGTTTGTAAATGCGAACGGTCGTATTCACTTGAATCACACCTGCGTCGGCACCCGAGATGAAACGCCAGGATATTAAAATTTTCTAATACTATTATCGGCTTATAAAAGCCACAAAAGTTAAGTTTGTTCCTGACTCGCCGATACCACTGCAATCACTATGTCGTTTTATGGAGGAGTGATGAGCCAGTTTGAATGGAGCAAGGAAAAATTCAGCGTGTACGTGGCGGACATGGATGAGCAGCACAAAGAGTGGCTTGCCATCATCAACGAACTACACACTTGTCTTATGACATCCAAAACGGATCTCACCACGGACAAGGTTCTTAAGAAGATGATCAATTACACCAGATACCACTTTGCGGAAGAAGAGCGTCTCATGCGTGATGAAGGCTATCCGCACTACGACGCGCACATCCGAGCCCATGCGCATTTCACTTCCAAATTGATGGAGCTGAAGAAAGCGGTAGACGCAGGCGAGCTGTTATTGCGAAGAGAACTCATGGGCATTCTGAAAAACTGGCTGACGGATCACATCCAGAATACAGACCGTCTGTACGGTCAATTCATCATGGAAAATTCGACAGGGTCCGTTGACGAGGCACCAGGCACTATCAGCCCTGACATTACGCCGAATTAACCCTGATATTTCATCACGGATCGTAGCGAGGGCGCATAAGGCATTGAAGATTCAGGACGCACGGAGCTTTTGACGGTGAAGGCATAGTCGACACTATGTCGAACCGGCAAAAGCGAGTACGTCACGAAGATTCAATGGATTACGCGACCGCAGTAGATTCGTGGTGACATATCCGGGTTAAAATGAAGGGGCCCATGGCCCCTTCACTCTTTCTAGATCATCGCTTCAGCGCCTGCTGATACGCATTTTCCGAAATCGCGGCCCAGCCTTCGTACTTGGCCTGGTAATCGCGATAGACCTGGTAAACCTTGGCAAACTGCGGGTCTTTTTGCGCCTGCTCCTGCAGTGCCTCTTCGGTGAGTTGTTGCAAGGTGGCGATCACATCATCGGGGAACGGCAGGATCTCGGCCTTGCCCTGCTTGATCTCCTCGAGCGCCGCAAGATTCTTGGCCTCGAACTCGGTGAGCATCCAGGCATCGGTGGCTTGGGCGGCCACCTCGACGATGCGCTGGAGATCAGCGGGCAGACCGTCCCACACCTTCTTGTTGACGATCAGCTCCAGGCTCGGGCCGGGCTCTTGCCAGCCGGGATAGTAGTAGTACTTGGCGATGCGCGGCAGGCCCAGGCGCTGATCGTGATACGGCCCGACCCACTCGGTGGCATCGATGGTGCGCCGCTCCAGCGCCGAATAGATCTCGCCGCCGGGCAGCAGCACCGGATTGCCGCCGGCCTTGGCGAGCACCTGGCCGCCGAGTCCGGGGATGCGCATCTTCAGCCCCTTGAGATCGGCGACCGAATCGATGCGCTTATTAAACCAGCCACCCATCTGGACGCCGGTATTGCCCATCGGAAAGGGCACCAGATTGTGCGGCGCGTAGACCTCGCGCCAGAGCTCCAGCCCGCCGCCGGAATACAGCCAGGTGTTCATGCCCTGCGCGCTCATGCCAAAAGGCATGGTGGTGAAGAACTGGGCGGCCGGGATCTTGCCCGACCAGTAATAGGCCGCGGCATGGCCGATCTCCACCGTGCCTTGGGAGACCGCGTCGAAGACCTGCAGCGGCGGCACCAGTTCGCCGCCGGCGAAGACCTGGGTCTTGATGCGCCCCTGGCTCATGGTCTCGACGTCCTTGGCGAAGCGCTGCACGCCCTCCTGGAAAACCGGGAAATTGGGCGGCCAGCTGGTCACCATGCGCCAGCGCTGACTCGGCTGGCTGGGAGCGGCTTCGGCTTTTGCCGCCGGCGCCTGCTGTTCGGCCTTCTCCGCGCCGCAACCATGCAGCACGAGGGAGACCATGATCATCACTAAGACAAAAAAGAATCTCTTCATGGGAGTGTATTCCTGGTTTGGTCGTCATCCCCGGCTCGGGCAATAAATGCCGCGCGGGGCGCCCAGTGTACCGGATCGGAAAAATTTTTTTAAATTTTGCGGACTCAGTTATCAGCGGGGACCCGATGCAAATATGAAACTTATCTAGGTGTTAGAAAACGTTGCTGGTTACGGCGTGATCAGAGAGTCAAATTATTGACTGATCCACCCCGGATGCTTGATTGACTTTGACGCCCAAAGGGCTTTGAATGGGGCCTCGAATCGGGTGGCACAACGAAAAATAACACCTTAGCCCATGACCCGTACGCTGGCATGTCACTTGCTAACTGGCCGGGCATTCGAGGAAACCGATCATATGGGTGCACAAATCATGGCTCGCATACTGGAAGGCGATCAGCATTCACATCAAGACGAGGCCGGCGGCGCGACACCGCCCGTGGCCCAGCATCCCTTCGCCTACGGACATGCCATCTTCGAATCCGCCGCCGAGGGCATCCTGGTCATCGACGGCGCGGGCCGCATCCAGATCGCCAATCCCGCGGCTGCGGCGATCTTCGGCGCGACGGCCGAATCGCTCCAGCATGCCGGCATCGATGAGCTGATCCCGACGTTCACCGCCTACCTCGGCGCGCTGCGCACGGCGACTTCCCCCGTGGAGATCAAGGGCCGGCGCCGCACCGGCGAGGAACTGCCGCTGTCGCTGCATGTCCGTTCCATGAACATCGATGGACAGGAGATGTTCAGCGCCTTCATCGAAGACATCTCCGAGCAGCGCCTGATGCGCGGCAAGCTGTTCGAGGCCGAGATGCGCTTCCGCGACTTGATCGAAACCGCCCATGACCTGGTCTGGAGCATGGACACCGAGGGCCGCTGGACCTATCTCAACAGCGCCTGCGAGCAGATCTACGGCCACAAGCCCCAGGAGATGCTCGGGCGCCATTTCCACGAATTCCAGGCGCCGGAATACCGCGAACGCGACGCCAAGGCCCTGCTCGATCTGCTCAGCGGCAAGGACATCGTCCATTACGAAACCGTGCACCTAAACCGCAAGGGCGAGCAGCGCTACCTCAGCTTCAACGGCAAGACCCATCACGACGAACACGGCCGCATCCAATGGATCAGCGGCACCGCGCGCGACATCACCGAGCAGAAACTCTATCAGCAGCAGCTCTATTATCAGGCCCAGCATGATGTGCTGACCGGCCTCTATAACCGCAATTACTTCCAGCAGGAACTCGGCCGCGTGATCGCGCAGGTCGCGCGCAGCGGCGCGGAGTACGCGC
This sequence comes from Pseudomonadota bacterium, assembly GCA_040752855.1. GTDB lineage: Bacteria > Pseudomonadota > Gammaproteobacteria > RBG-16-57-12 > RBG-16-57-12 > JBFMHP01. The sequence goes on from JBFMHP010000001.1 coordinate 39,796, forward strand.
TGTTCTACATCGACCTCGACCAGTTCAAATTCATCAACGACACCCTGGGCCACGCCGCCGGCGACAAACTCCTGATCGAATGCACGCGGATGCTCAAGCGCAGCGTGCGCGAGGGCGATCTGGTGGCGCGCTTCGGCGGGGACGAATTCACCATCCTGCTCTACAACATCGACCGCGAAAGCGCCGAGGCCGTGGCGGAAAAACTACGCCAGTGCTTCGAGGACTTTAAATTCCTGGAAGGCGGCAATTCATTCAACGTGACCTGCAGCATCGGCGCGGCGATGATCGACAGCACCGTGCAGAGCATGGACGAGGCCATGATGCATGCCGATCTCGCCTGCCACATCGCCAAGTCCGAGGGCCGCAACAAGGTCATGTTCTACGACAGCGGCCACAACAATATGATCGATCTCGCCGAGGACATGGGCTGGGCGTCGCGGGTGCGCGAGGCGGTCGACCGCGGCCTGTTCCGCATGGTCTATCAGCCGATCTTCTCCTTGAACGGCGAAGGACACGGTTATGAAGTGCTGCTGCGCATGCTTCATCGCGACGGCAGCGAGATCAAGCCCGGCGGCTTCATCCCTGCGGCCGAGCGCTTCGGCCTGATCCACAGCGTCGATCGCTGGCTGGTCGCGCAGGCCATCGACAAACTCGCGGAGATGAACCGCGACACCCAATCGCCGGTGTATTTTTCCATCAATCTCTCCGGCCGCGCCTTCGAGGACGAACTGCTGCTGCCGCTGATCCACCGCAAGCTCGATGAGACCGGCGTCGATCCGGGTCTGCTCACCTTCGAGATCACTGAAACGGCGGCCATCAACAAACTCTCCGCAGCGGTGCGCTTCATCGAAGGATTGAAAAAACTCGGCTGCAAATTCGCGCTGGATGATTTCGGCGCCGGCTTCTGCTCGTTCACCTATCTCAAGCACCTGCCGGTGGACAAGGTCAAGATCGACGGTTCCTTCATCAACGGCCTGGCCTCGAGCGAGGTCGATCAGGCGATGGTGCAGTCCATGGCGCAGATCGCGCGGGCGCTGGGCAAGCAGACCGTGGCCGAGGCCGTAGAAGATGCCGATACCCTGCGCATGCTGCGCGAGATCGGCGTCGATTACGCCCAGGGTTATTATCTCGGACTGCCGGTGGAGAATTTGGAGATCGAGCAGTTGAGCCTGAAGTGGCTGTAATCCCCCATTTGTAGGAGCGAGCCCTGCTCGCGAATGAGCGTCTATCGCCTGCAGGGCAGGCTCCCACAAAAAGATGTGGTTTGACGCTTGGCCTCAGAGCGTCCGCAGATTCGCGTACGCCAGCATCAACCACTTGCTGCCGCAGTCATCGAAACTCACCTGTACACGCGCATGACTGCCGCTGCCTTCGTAATTCACCACGATCCCGTCGCCGAATTTCGCGTGGCTCACGCGCTGACCCAAGGACAATGTCGGCTCCTCGACGGCAAAGCGACCGGAGCCGCCTGATGCATAGGCGGCCACCGGGCTGGCCTGGCTGCGCAGCCGCACCTCGCGCAAATATTCCGCCGGGATCTCGCTGATGAAACGCGAGGGCGACATGTAGCTTTCCTTGCCATGCAAGCGGCGGTTTTCCGCATAGGTGATGTAGAGCTGCTGCATGGCGCGGGTGATGCCGACGTAACACAACCGCCGCTCCTCCTCGATGCGCCCCGGCTCGCTGCTCGACATCTGATGCGGAAACAACCCCTCCTCCATGCCGCTCAAGAATACCAGCGGAAACTCCAGCCCCTTGGCCGAGTGCAGCGTCATCATCTGCACGCAATCCTCGCCAGGCTCGGCCTGGCCCTCACCGGCCTCGAGCGCAGCCAGCGCGAGGAAGGCCGAAAGCGTATCGAGCCCCTCGTCTTCCTCGTCATCGTATTCGAACTGGCGCGCGGCGCTGATGAGTTCCTCGAGGTTCTCCACCCGCGCGCGGCCCTTTTCGCCCTTCTCCTTCTGGAAGTGCGCGATGAGTCCGCTCATCTGCAGCATGTGTTCGACTTGTTCGTGCAGCTCCAAACCATCGACCGCCTGCGCGAGCTTTTCGATCAGGACGAGAAATTCTGCGATCGCTGCGCAGGCGCGCGCTGGCAGCAGCTTTTCGTCAACCAAGGCGCGCGCGGCCTGCCACAGGGTGAGATCACGGCCGCGCGCGACCTCGCGCACCGCCTCCACCGAACGCTCGCCGACGCCGCGCGTCGGAGTGTTGACGATGCGCTCAAAGGAGGCGTCATCGGCGCGGTTGTTGATCAGGCGCAGATAGGCCAGGGCGTCCTTGATCTCGGCGCGCTCGAAGAAGCGCAGGCCGCCATACACACGATACGGGATGCCTGCTTGCAGCATCGCCTCTTCCAGCACGCGCGATTGCGCGTTGGAGCGATAGAGGATGGCCGTCTCCGCGCGCCGCCCGCCGTGGCCGACCCATTTCTGGATCGCCTGGGCGATGAAGCGCGCCTCATCCAATTCATTGAAGGCGTTGTAGAGCAGGATCGGCTCGCCCTCCTCGCCTTCGGTCCACAGCGTCTTGCCGAGGCGTTCGCGGTTGTGGCCGATCAGGGCGTTGGCGGCGTTCAGGATGTTGCCCGTGGAGCGGTAGTTCTGCTCCAGGCGCACCGTGTGCGTATTCGGAAAATCGCGGCTCAACTGATGGATGTTTTCGATGCGCGCCCCGCGCCAGCCGTAAATCGATTGATCATCATCGCCGACGGCGAAGATCGGCGTGCGCGTGCCGCATAGCATCCGCAGCCAGGCGTATTGCAGGGCGTTGGTGTCCTGGAATTCATCGACCAGCACGAAACGAAAGCGCTGCTGATAGTGTTGCAGGATCGCCGGATGCTTGAGCCACAGCTCGTGCGAGCGCAGCAGGAGTTCCGCGAAATCCACCAGCCCGGCGCGCCGGCACATGTCTTCATAGGCCTGATAGATCTGGATGCAGCCCTTGAGATACGGATCGCCGTTGTGTTCGAGATGCTGCGGACGCTGGCCCTCGTCCTTGCAGTTGTTGATGAACCACTGCAGCTGTTTCGGCGGCCACTGTTCCTCGTCGATCTGGAGCTCGCGGATTACGCGCTTCACCGCGCGGTACTGATCGTCGCTGTCGAGGATCTGAAAGCCCTGCGGCAGCTCGGCCTCCTTCCAGTGCGTGCGCAGCAGGCGATGCGCCAGGCTGTGGAAGGTGCCGACCCACATGCCGCCGATATGAAACCCGAGCAGTTCCTCGATGCGCCGGCGCATCTCGGCGGCGGCCTTGTTGGTGAAGGTGACCGCAAGGATACTGAACGGCGAGGCGTGCTCGACCTGCAACAGCCAGGCAATGCGGTGCACCAACACGCGCGTCTTGCCGCTGCCGGCGCCGGCGAGCACCAGGGTATTGCCCGGGGGCGCGCAAACAGCCTCGCGCTGGGCCTCGTTGAGGCCGTCGATGATCGGTGAGATATCCATGCCGGCATTCTAACAGATCGGCGGGAAGCTGCGGGCGTTCAATGCGGGCATATATCCCTGCAGGAGCAAGCTTCAGCTTGCCCCATAGGGAGTAGGCGGGCGAGAGCGGAATCAGCGCTGACGATAGTTGCTGTCGATCCAGCAGCGCGGCAGGCCTTCCCCGGACGGGAACAGGAGGTCCGCTTTTTCGAAGGTAGCGGGGTCCTGCAATTCCTCGCCGCTGTGGAAGCGCGCGGCCACTTTGTCGCGGAACGGATCGACCAGCGAATTGACGTCCAACACCTCCACCAGATCGCCGCTCGGTTTGTGTTTTAGATACATACAACCTCCTTTATTGGGGCAGCTTTTTGCTCTGCTATTTCAACTATAGATCATCTCGGCTGGCCTGAGGGATGCATTGCTATATAATCAAGGCAGGTTGCGAACCCCCGAAAAGGAATACCTATGCGTGAAGATGATGATCGTAACTACCAGCTCAATGCCCACGATGCGCTGATCATTGTCGATGTGCAGAACGACTTTTTGCCCGGCGGCGCCCTGGCCGTGCGCCATGGCGATGCGGTCATCGAGCCGCTCAATCGCATGATCGAGTTGTTCAAGGGCAAAGACTGCCCCATTATCGCCACGCGCGACTGGCATCCCCAGGATCACTGTTCTTTCAAGGCCCAAGGTGGTCCCTGGCCGGTGCATTGCGTGGCCGAAAGCAAGGGCGCGCTGTTTCCCAAGGAGCTGCGCCTGCCGAAGAGCGCCTGGATCATCTCCAAGGCCACCACCGCCGCGCGCGATGCCTATTCCGGCTTCGACGGCACCGATCTGGCCGAGCGCCTCAAAGCGCAGAAGATCAAGCGCGTCTGGGTCGGCGGATTGGCGACCGATTACTGCGTGCGCCAGACCGTGCTCGACGCCCTCAAACTCGGGTTGGACGTGATGGTGCTGTTCGAGGCCGTGCGCGCCGTGAACCTCAAACCCGGCGACGGGGATCGCGCCATCGACGAGATGGAAGATGCCGGTGCCATCTGCGTGACCCTCGCCGAAGTGGCGCCCTGATGCATCGTGCGAGCGCGCTGCTCACCGACCTCTATCAATTGACCATGCTCCAGAGTTATCTGGAGCATGACCTGAATCAAACCGCGGTCTTTGAATTCTTTGTGCGCAAGCTGCCGTCGGAGCGCAATTTCCTGGTCGCCGCCGGGCTGGAGCAGGTGCTGCAATATCTGGAATCCTTGCAGCTCAGCCCCGAGGAACTGCAATGGTTGGAAGACAGCGGCCGTTTCAGTCGCGCGCTGATCGACTATCTGGCGAACCTGCGCTTTACCGGCGATGTGCACGCCATGTCCGAGGGCACGGTGTTCTTCGCCGATGAGCCGATCTTGCGCATCACCGCTCCCCTGCCCCTGGCGCAATTGCTCGAAACCCGCATCATCAATCTGCTCCACTTCCAGACCTTGATCGCCAGCAAGGCCGCGCGCATGGTGCTGGCCGCGCCGGATCGACTGCTGGTCGATTTCGGCCTGCGCCGCGCCCATGGCGAGGAGGCCGGATTGCTCGCCGCGCGCGCCGCCTATCTGGCCGGCATGACCGGCACCGCCACGGTGCAGGCCGCGCCCTGTTTCGGCATCCCCATCTTCGGCACCATGGCCCATTCGTATGTGCTGGCCCACGACGACGAATACACCGCCTTTGAACACTTCGCCCGCAGCTACCCGCAGGGCTCCACCCTGCTGATCGATACCTACGACACCGAGGCGGCCGCCGCGAAGGTCGTGCGCCTGGCGCAGGCGCTTGCCCCGGAGGGAATTTCGATCCGCGCCGTGCGCCTCGACAGCGGGGATCTGCATGCGCACGCCGTGCGGGTGCGGAAGATCCTCGATGATGGCGGCTGCGGTGAGATCAAGATCTTCGCCAGCGGCAACCTCGATGAATACGTCCTGGCCGAATTACTGGCGAAGGGCGCGCCGATCGACGGCTTCGGCGTCGGCACCCGGCTGGATACCTCCGCCGATGTGCCCTACCTCGATTGCGCCTACAAACTCCAGGAATACGCCGGCATCGCCCGGCGCAAGCTCTCCGAAGGCAAGGCCACCTGGCCGGGGCGTAAGCAGGTCTACCGGCGCTACGATGAGGCGGGTCGCCTGTGCGGCGATGTGCTGACTACGGCGGATGATGTGCAGGACGGCACGGCGCTGCTGCAAGCGGTGATGCAAAGCGGCCGTCGCACAGGACCGCCCCTTACCCTGGACGAAAGCCGCGCCCACTGCGCCCGGCAATTGAACGCCCTGCCGCCCGCGCTGCGCCGGCTCGATCCGCACCCGCCGTTTCCGGTCACTGTCTCCCCTGCCCTGCACGCGCTCGCTAGCGCGGTCGACCAGCGGCTGCGGTATTAACCTTCAACAGCCAAGTCTTTGTATCAGCGATAATTCATTACTCAATTACTTAATTCAAAGAAGGTTATTTAAAGCCCCTTCTCCGCCCTGCCGATACCCTGAATAAGACGGTCAACGCCGCGCCACTCGCGCGGTTCGAGGGCTTGGCAATGAGATACTGCATCGCACTGATCATGAGTTTCTGCTTTTGCATTCCATCGGGCATCGCCGCCAGCGATGGCCAGGCCGGCTGGACAGCGTACAACACCGGCGACTACGCCACCGCGCTGAAGGAGTGGCAGCCACTGGCCGAGGCCGGCAATTCCGAATCCCAATACATGCTGGGCTATATGTACATGGTGGGCCAGGGCGTGCTGTATGATTCGGCCAAATCGCTGCACTGGTTCACCCGCGCCGCCGAGACCGGCTATCCGCCCGCCCAGTTCGCCCTCGCCTCGCTCTATGAACATGGCACGGGCGTGCAACAGAGCAATGAACGGGCCATGCACTGGTATGAACAAGCCGCGCTCGCCGGTTTTTCCCAGGCCCAGTTCTATCTTGGATATCTATATACCGAAGGCCAAATGGTCCCACAGAATTACGAGATCGCGCTCAAGTGGTATCGCACCGCGGCGGACAACGGCGATCCGGCGGCGCAAAACAATCTGGGCTTGATGTATTTGAGCGGTGAGGGTGTCGATCAGGATGCCGAGCAGGCGCTGCATTGGCTGCGGGAGGCCGCCGAGCAGGATCTGCCCCAGGCCCAGCGCATGCTCGGCGAGCTGTACGCCGAGGGCAAGATCGTCAAACAGGACTACTATATCGCGGTCGAATGGTTCTTCCGGGCCGCCCGCCAGGGCGATGTGACCGCCAAATACCATCTGGGCAAGATGTATGCGCGCGGCATCGGCGTCATGCGCAATATCGACAACGCCAAGCGCTGGCTGAAATCGGCTGCCGATGAGGGTCTTGCGATGGCCGAGGATGAGCTGGCCGATCTCAATCGCGCCCAGGCGATCAATCGCGCCAAATACCCGCTGCCCAAGACCATCAGCAGCCGGTATAACGACTTCAGCTAGCCAGACGCTTCGCCAGCAACCCCATCTTCACCTCGGACGTCGGCACTGCGATGCGCACGACGTGGCCGCCGCCCGGCACTTCCTGCACCGGATTGCCCGCCTTGTCCTCGATGTGCGAGAGCACGAAGCGCTGGTTGCCGCCCGGCAGCACGAGTTCGATCTCATCGCCCACGGCGAATTTGTTCTTGGCCAGGATCTCCGCCAGTTGCTTCTCTTGATTATATCCGGTGACCTCGCCGACGAATTGCGCCTGCTCACTGCGCGAGATGCCTTCGAGATAGTTCTGATGTTCGGCGGTGTGGTGGCGCTGGTAGAAGCCATCGGTGTAGCCACGGCTGGAGAGCTGTTCCAGGGCGCCGAGCAGGGTGGGGTCGAACGGGCGGCCGGCCACGGCATCATCGATGGCGCGGCGATAGACCTGCGCAGTGCGCGCCACATAATAATGCGACTTGGTCCGCCCCTCGATCTTCAGTGAATCCACGCCGATGCGCGCCAGCCGATGCACATGTTCCACTGCGCGAAGATCCTTCGAATTCATGATGTAGGTACCGTTTTCGTCCTCCATGATCGGCATGTATTCGCCGGGGCGGTTTGGTTCCTCGATCAGGTAGACGTAATCGGCAAGCGGGTGGCGCGGCAGATCACCGCAAGAGGAGAGGACCGGTTGGTTCATCGCCTCGAAGGCCTTGAAGTCGATCTTCTGGATGTCGCCGCTCACATCGGTCTGGCCCGAGCCCAGCTTATATTCCCAGCGGCAGGCGTTGGTGCAGGTGCCTTGGTTGGGATCGCGGTGATTGAAATAGCCGGAGAGCAGACAACGGCCGGAGTAGGCGATGCACAGCGCACCGTGGACGAAGACCTCCAGCTCCATGTCGGGGCAGCGCTGGCGGATGTCCTCGATCTCATCGAGCGAGAGTTCGCGCGAGAGGATCACCCGCGAGATGCCGACCGACTGCCAGAACTTCACCGCCGCGTAATTCACCGCATTGGCCTGCACCGAGAGATGGATCGGCACCTCAGGCCAGCGCTCGCGCACCAGCATGATCAGACCGGGATCGGCCATGATCAGCGCATCCGGCTTGAGCGCAATCACCGGAGCGATGTCCGCCAGATAGGTATCCACCTTGCGGTTATGCGGGATGACATTGCTCGCCAAAAAGAAGTGCTTGCCCTGGGCGTGGGCCTCGTTGATGCCGATCGCGAGATTGGCCAGATCGAAATCGTTATTGCGCACGCGCAGGCTGTAGCGCGGCTGGCCGGCATACACCGCATCCGCGCCGAAGGCGAAGGCGTACCGCATATTGTTGAGGGTGCCGGCGGGGCAGAGTAATTCGGGTGCTTTCATCGGTGAGTACTGCTTGGGTTACAGAAATGAGGCGCCATTATAACCGAGCAGGCAAGTGGGGTGTTAGCGCCCTCCTTGACGAACAGAGTTTAGTCCCTTCTACGCCAAGGACTTATGCCCCTTTAGGGCAAAGGTGAGTTAGGCAATCAAAAAATTCGGCACACACGAGGCAAGGTTCACTATGCCCCCCAGTTTACTTCGGCATGCCGATGGAGAGGGTTTTTAACAGTTCTAAAGCAAGGATAAAATCAGGTGTGGAGTCAAATGTTTTCGGCAACCTTGAGTCATGCACCATGATGAGTTTATTGACCTGCTCTTTTGCAGCGCCAGTTTTCGATCTGATCACGGGGTATGTTTCGTCCCACTTGTCCTCAACTGTTATCGTTACCTTTCCCGATAGCCCACCTAGAAAATCGCGCTTTGCGGACATATCGATTCGCAGATTTCCGATGTAATACCTCTGGCCTTTCTCAGGGACACTGAAGCCGACCTGTGGCACAATGAAATAACTTCCACTCCACTGATCACGATATTCGATTTTATTTATGACATATGTCCCGGGATCGAGCATCCATACAAAATGTCCGGTCTCAGTTATTGAGTAGTTGATCCTTGCCCTGTCTTCAATCCGAACTAATTGTGGCGTCATATCCGATCCAAAAATTCCTTTACTAAAGGTCTTTTCTTTCCCGCCAAAAATCCACTCTATGCGCCCCATTACGACAGATTTATTTCCCGAAGCCAGTTCTTGATGTAATTGTGTTGAGTCTTCAATCGTTTTTTCAAATGAAGCACACGACACAATGAGACAGAAAAGCGCTATAAGAACAACTAACCGACACTGGCATGCTGCACTTACATTTCTCATCGTCATCCTCGTTTGGTATCGCCCTGCAGTTGCGAGGCACTGTATTCTTTAGGCCTCAATCAGAAACTTAGTTTCTATGGACAGGAAGTAGCGTAACAACGCACCCGGAAAGGTCGCTTTTGCTTGGCGCCTTTGTCATTTTGGGCCATGTGGCGAGCACTGCCTCCACATTGGGTCTAACCGTTATCTTCCCAGGCTCAATCATGCCAACAAATATAAAACTAGAGTTCGTAAAATCACTAAAAACAAGCTTAGACTCAACGACGACACCTGGCGTTTTCACATCCCGCGATATATCTTCACGCTCGACGCGCTGGACGATCTGAACTTCAAAACCATCCTGCACTATACTGAGGCCAGTCAAAAAACCCCAGCGTACCCCGCTCGCCCAAGCAGATTGAATGCGCTCACATGACGGGGTTGCCTCGGCATGATACATTCCACCTACGTTCCGAAAACCACGGCGGTTGATGGCCTCACTATATGTTTTCAACTGGATCTCTTGTGCCGCGATGAATTGTGTGGCGTTCGATTGATTAATGGTTACAGGGCGACCATCGATTATTGTTTGAAGAGTAATATTAGGTTGTTTCTCCACCGCCCGTGACGCAAGCAGATTGAGACTGACCGCCATATAGCCAAGCGCTAGCCGCTCAGGCGAGGCATGCAGTGCCTGGTCTGGCCCGTCCACAACAGGACGTTGAGTGTGATCGGCGGCACAACTCGCCATTGTGAGGCAGATGCACAACAGAAACAGGGCCATCATTATGGAACTTATTCCGTTGTCATTTTTCGCTGTCATCTGGTCGGCACAAGGTGGCAAAGGATCAGGCACTGACTAAGCAAAGGCAGCGCAACCACTGTTATCCCCATAATTTTTAGAATAGACCGAACCATTGAGATTGCAACCACGCAAAAGAGTACACTTCTCGGAAGTGACAGACAGAAAAAATCCAGCACGGTAGGTTGGGCTGAGGAACGATGCCCAACATCACAACGGTCGCGTAAGGAAACATAAGCAATTGGGCGCAATAAGCCGTATATTGTTTGCTTCCTGCGTCAGCTCACCTACTTGCTATTCGTGGATGGCACGGCACGGTTAACACCTGCCACTCAAGGTAGGTTGGGTTGAGCGGTCTTGCGAAGCCCGACCATTACCCTGAAGACCATATATGGGCTTCCTTCGTCAGCCCAACCTACCGTTCTACCTGGCTCAACAATCGCCGCACCATGCGCACCACAATTCATTTGTCGTCCCGACCCCTGCAATGGTGCATGGAATGCACCCTACCTGCTGCAATGGTGCATGGAATGCACCCTACCTCCTGCCTAAGGCAATGTGCAGGTGCCGGTACCGCCGTCGCGAACATAATAGTCCGTGGATAGCGAGGCGTTGGCCGCCGAAATGACATTCAACCCTGCGCTGAGAAAAATGGGTGTGTGTCGGCGAGTGGCACTCAGCTGAGTCAACGGCACGTTGTTCACGGAAACGTTGAGCAAGTAAGTGCCATTATCAAACAGGTTGATGAATGGTTGAGCCAGTCCGGTCTTTGCATTGAATGCGCAACCGGGTGTCACTGTGGCGTACGATTTTAGACTTGCCGCATATTCCAGGTCGCCGCTTATGCTGTTTGCGCTGGTATCCGGGATACACATATTGGGCTGGTTGGGATATGACAACGGCGCATCAAACGTATAGCTATCGGCCGTGCGTTTGTTGAGCGCCACGTTGACCGTGTTGATACCGTTGTCGAGCCAGACATTGGTGTCTGGATTAAAAAATGTAACCGTTGCGACGGCGTTGCCATTGAGCGATACGGTGGCAGTAGCGTTTGATTTCGGGTTGTACAACCCGGCTTGAACGACCGGCGCCATGCCTGTGACCGGATTAAGCCCACATTGCACTCCGCTTGAAGCATATGTCTTGCCACTCGCCCCGATTTGTATGCCTGTCGCCGCCAAAACCGGTGCGCTCTGTAACATCACGATCGTGAATCCCGCAGCGCTCAACAACAATGTCTGTTTGCTTTTCATACAAGCGACCTGCCCTATGGTTAAGTTGATAATTGTAGTAAGTTACTTACCTGTGCTTTCGCTCCCTTTAGAGCGGTATTTGTATCACAGCAATATTTAAGTGAAGCTTAACAGCTCATCTATTTGGCAACAGAATTTATTTATTTTGAAACCAGAAAAATGGTCGAAAATGTTTGATCGATCATGGTTAAAAAATTGGGAAATTCTTGATGGTACTTGTTCCTCAGAATGGGCTTTATCCTCGAAAAAGGATTTGCACCTGTGCGGCGAAAAGTGTCCGTTAAGCTGGTGGAGGTTCAGCCTGTAGAATTAGGCACGAAACGCATCGGTAGAGAAAATTTTCGGAACATGACTGGTGCGGTTCGTTCCTCACCACACCCTACATTTGAAAGGCCCTTTTGGCCTTTCAGCGGGGTAGGTTGGGCTGAGGAACGAAGGCCAACATTACAACGGTTGCGGACGGAAACATAAACAATTGAGGCACGAAAATCCGTAAGCTGCAATGGTGCATGGAATGCGCCCTACCTGCTTCCGGGGCTCGGGAACTTCGCCACGGCCAAGGCACCGATCTTTTTGCCCATGGCCACGCCGATTTCCGTGGACGTGCGGTAGTGCACGCCGTCATAGATGCGGGCCTCCGACACCTCCCTGACGAAGTCGTCGATCTTCGTCCAACTTCGCGCCTTTCCATTGGCGGTGTCACTGGTCGTAGTTAAGACTGGCATGGGCCCGGCGCCTATCTCCTCTTGCAGTACCATGCCGACGGCGGCGGCGACGATGCAGTGTGCGCACGGGTACTCGGGATGCATCGGGGTGTCGATAAACGGCGTCCATGCTGGTTCCCGTTCGGTCGCATCGTTGCCATCGATATCGCCGTTGCGAATCGCGGTGATGGGCCGCCAGAATTGGTAGTGGTATTTGGCGTCAAAGACGGCGATCAATGCGTCATCAATGGCCTGCCCGACCGCCGCAAACAAGCGGGCGTTCTGCGTGATCTCCCGTCCGGGCATGGTGGCGACCGAGCGCACGACGCCATAATAGATCGGGGGCAGCGTGGCTTCCCAAAAGCGCGCAATCTCGGTCTGCTCGGCCGTGCGGCGCGTACTGATTTTGCCGCCGACCGCCTTGATCTCGTTGTAGTCGCGCGCCCACACCTCACTCGTGAGCTGAGGCGGTAGAGCAGGACGGAACTGCGCAGGGTTTGACATCAGCCAGGGCTTGCGCTGTGGCCATTGAGTGGCCACTGGGATGGCTGTCGGTACGTAGACACCTGCGCTGGTCAGTGGTCGATATGTTTCTCCCGCAGCGGCGCCGTCATCGGCGTGCATTACCAAGATCACTTCGGCCGCCTTTTCCCCAACCGCGAGCCCTGCGGTCTTTGCCGGACCCTCGGCGATCTTCGTCAAAGCAGTGTGGAAGGCAGTGTCAACGGCCGCCTGTTGGGGCGGCACCAGTTTCACGAGCGCGGCATGGTTGGCCGCTGCGATTGCGGCCTCCACGGAAGCTCCGGGCGCCGCCTCCAGTTGCAGGTTACTGGCGGGATAGCGTTTGGTAATGGCGTTTGCAGCTTCATACACCGCCGTCTGCACGATCGCCAGTACGCGGTTGGCAGGGGGTGTTCCCAACTTCGCATCGACAATGATCTTGCCGGCCGTGATGTTCCAGTCGGTAACTACATCGGCCTGCGCGACGGAAGCGGCGACCAATGGTGTGAGGATAACCAGCAATGCCTTCTGCAAATGCCTGTGAGCGCGCCTCATGATCGCACCTACTTTTCTCCCGCACATGGCTAAAAACAATGCGTTTGCGTAGCGGCGGCTTGGTTATTGTGCAATGACACGCAACGCAAAGGCGTCATTCGCGCCTGCCGCCACCCATACCGCCGCCCATGCCACCACCCGGACCCATGCCCTTACCCATGCCTTGCGGGGGCGGTTCGTCCGGCAGCGTCACGCCTTTTTCCTGGGCGCGTTTTTTCATCTCTTCGTGGTGTTCCTTGCGGATGCGCTCGCGTTCTTCCGCGGTCTTCGCGGCGCGCATGCGTTCGCGGTGGGCCTCGCGCTCCTCCTTGGTCATCAGTTGCCAGCCGTAGATGTCCTGATCACGTAGGCGATCGCGGTCCTGATCCATCATCCGGTCACGGTCCTGATCCATCATGCGATCGCGATCCTGGTCACGGTCCATCATATGCTCCCGGTCGCGATCCCGATCCTGATCAGCGGCATAGACTGCGCCCAGCGGGGCGGTGAGGGCGAGTATTCCTGCCAGAACGAGTGTTTTCTTGAACATGGGCTATTTCTCCGGTGAGTGAGTAGAGAGTACCTATAACTCTGGTTGATCCCGGCGGATTTGCAACCTCAGGAAAATCAGATGTAGGCGGGTGTGCGGTAGTGGCAGGCGGGCCGATCCGTTACAATCAGCGGATTGTTTCACTACATCTTCGAGCAACACCCCTGATGAAAATCGCTTCCTGGAACGTCAATTCCCTCAAGGTCCGGCTGCCGCAGGTGCTGGATTGGCTGGCAGAGCAGCGCCCCGATATCCTCGCCATGCAGGAGACCAAGCTCACCGATGAGAATTTTCCGGCCGATGAGATCCGCGCCGCCGGCTACGAGGTGGTCTATGCTGGACAGAAGACCTACAACGGTGTGGCCATCCTGAGCCGTGTGCCGGGGAACGACACTGTGCGCGATCTGCCCGGTCTGGATGATGATCCGCAGCGCCGCCTGCTGGGCGCGACCTACGGCGATCTGCGCGTGCTGGATGTGTACATCCCCAACGGCCAGGAGGTCGGTTCGGAAAAGTACGACTACAAGCTCGATTGGCTGGAGAAACTGCGTGCCTATGTTGCTGCACAGTTACAGCAGTATCCGCGGCTGATCTTGCTGGGTGACTACAATATTGCCCCGGATGACCGCGACGTGCATGATCCGGAGGCCTGGCGCGAACAAATCCTGTGCAGCACGCCGGAGCGCGCGGCCTTCAAGGCCTTGATCGAGACCGGGCTGCACGACAGCTTTCGCCTGTTCCCGCAGGAAGAAAAGGTCTTCAGCTGGTGGGACTACCGCGCCGCGGGCTTTCGCCGCAACGCGGGGCTGCGCATCGACCATGTGCTGGTGAGCGACGCGCTGAAAGACCGCTGCCGCGCTTCGTACATCGACACCGCGCCGCGCCGGCTCGAGCGGCCCTCCGACCATGCCCCGGCAGTGGCGGAGTTCGATCTGTGAGTGGAGGCGGTATGGTAAAGAGTATGATCGGATTAATCGGTGCGATGCTGCTGGTATCGCTGTGCGCCTGTCAGCAATCCGCGCAGCAAGAGGGCGTGGGGACGACCGGCACGGCAGGAGCAGGCGGCGTCGGGGACACATCAACCTCCACCCCGCCACCGACGCGGCCGCCAAGCGAGCAGGGCAGTCACGGCACGGCCAGCGGGAGTACGCCGGCCGGGAATTGAGATTGATGCCGGGAACGGCTGCGCCTTATCCCGGCCTACCATGTGCTGACAGTCATACCGCGTAGGCCGGCATAAGCGCAGCGTTGCCGGCAAAAGATGTATCCAGAACGCTGCGACCATTCGGTGGTCTTATAGAGCATGTCCTTGAATTCCTTCCATCCCGCCGTCAGCACCTGGTTCACGCAGACCTTCGGCGCGCCGACCGAGGTGCAGCGCCAGGCCTGGCCGGCGATCCAGCGCGGCGAGTCTACGCTGATCACCGCGCCGACCGGTTCGGGTAAGACGCTCGCGGCGTTTCTCGCCACCATCGATGCCTTAGTGCGCGAGGGGCTGGCGCGCGGTCTCAGTGATGCGACCTATGTGCTCTATGTCTCGCCACTCAAGGCACTGTCCAACGACATCCAGAAGAATCTCGAAGCGCCGCTCGCCGGCATTCGCGATGAGCTGTTCGCACAGCAACTGCCGGATGTGGAGATCCGCGCCTGGGTGCGCACCGGCGATACCCCGCAAAGCGAGCGCACGCGCATGCGCAAGCAGCCGCCGCACATCCTAGTGACCACGCCCGAATCGCTCTTCATCCTGCTCACCTCCGCCTCGGGCCGCGAGATGCTGCAATCGGTGCGCACCGTGATCGTCGATGAAACCCACGCCCTGGCCGGCAACAAACGCGGCGCGCATCTGATGCTGTCGCTGGCGCGGCTCGATGCCTTGTGCGAAGCGGAGCAGGGTAGGGCGCCGGTGCGCGTGGGGCTCTCAGCCACGCAAAAACCGATCGAGGACATGGCGCGCTTTCTCACCGGCAAGCAAGCCGGCTGCACCATCGTCGACACGGGACACGTGCGCAAGCGCGATCTGGCCATCGAGGTGCCGCGCTCGCCGCTCGAGGCGATCATGGCCGCCGAGGTGTGGGCCGAGGTCTATGATCGGCTGGCAGAACTCATCGCGCAGCATCGCACCACGCTGATCTTCGTCAACACGCGGCGCCTGGCCGAACGCGCGGCGCGCTTTCTCGCCGAACGGTTAGGGGAGGCCAACGTTACCGCCCATCACGGCAGTCTCGCGCGCGAACACCGGCTGGATGCCGAGCAGCGGCTCAAGGGCGGCAAGCTGCGCGCGTTGGTCGCCACCGCTTCGCTGGAGCTGGGGATCGACATCGGCGATGTCGATCTGGTCTGCCAGCTCGGCTCGCCGCGCAACATCGCCACGCTCTTGCAGCGTGTTGGGCGCTCAGGCCATGCCGTGGGCGCGCTGCCCAAGGGCCGGCTGTTTCCGCTCTCGCGCGATGATCTGCTCGAATGCACCGCGCTGCTCGATGCGATCCAGCGCGATGAACTCGACCGCATCCTGATGCCGCACCAACCGCTCGATGTGCTCGCCCAGCAGATCGTCGCCGAGGTGGCCGCGCGCGAATGGGAGGAGGCCGCGCTCTATCAACATGTCATCCAGGCCTGGCCGTATCGTGCCTTGAGCCGCGAGACCTACACCGAAGTAGTGCGCATGCTCGCCGAGGGCTTTTCCACCCGGCGCGGGCGGCGCAGCGCCTTTCTCTATCGCGACGCCATCCATGGCCGACTGCGCGCGCGGCCCGGGGCGCGGCTCACCGCCATCACCAACGGCGGGGCGATCCCCGATCTGTTCGACTACGACGTGGTGCTCGCCCCGGAGGGCTATTCCATCGGCAGCGTCAACGAGGACTTCGCCTTCGAGAGCCTGCCGGGCGATGTCTTTCAGCTCGGCAACACCTCCTACCGCATCCTCAAGATCGAGCAGGGCAGGGTGCATGTGGAAGACGCTCACGGCCAGCCGCCCAACATCCCGTTCTGGATCGGCGAGGCGCCGGGACGCAGCGATGAGCTCTCGCAGGCCGTCTCGCGCCTGCGCGCGCACGTCGCCGCGCAACTGGAGCACGGCCTCGAGGCCACGCAGGCCTGGCTGCAACAGCACTATCCGCTACCGCCGGCCGCCGCGCAGCAGCTCGCCGAATATCTCGCCGCCGCCAAGGCCGCGCTCGGCGTGGTGCCGAGCTTGGAGACCATCGTCTTCGAACGCTTCTTCGATGATGTCGGCGACATGCACTTCGTGATCCACGCCCCGTTCGGCTCGCGCATCAACCGCGCCTGGGGTCTGAGCCTGCGCAAGCGCTTCTGCCGCAAGTTCAACTTTGAATTGCAGGCCGCCGCCAGTGAAGACAACATCATCCTCTCGCTCGGGCCGACCCACAGCTTCCCGCTGGCCGAGGTCGCCGATTACCTCAAGCCCGCCACGGTGCGCGAGATCCTGATCCAGGCCCTGCTCGCCGCGCCGCTGTTCGGCACGCGCTGGCGCTGGGTGGCCAACATCGCGCTCGCGGTGCCGCGCACGCGCAACGGCAAGCGCGTGCCCGCGCAGTTCCAGCGCTCCGATGCCGAGGATCTGGTCGCCGTGGTCTTCCCCGACCAGCTCGCCTGCTTCGAGAATATCAGCGGCGACCGCGAGGTGCCGGATCACCCGCTGGTCAATCAAACCCTGCGCGATTGTCTCTACGAGGCGATGGATGTGGAGGGCTTGGAGCGGGTGCTCACGCACCTGGCAAGCGGCGAACTCAAGGTGGTGTGCTGCGACCTCACCCACCCTTCACCGCTCGCGCTGGAGATCATCAACGCCCGGCCCTACGCCTATCTCGACGACGCCCCGGTGGAGGAGCGGCGCACGCTGTCGATCCAGCAGCGCCGTTATCTCGATCCCGAGACTGCCGCCGATCTCGGCCGCCTCGATCCGCACGCCATCGCCCGCGTGCGTGCCGAGGCCTGGCCCGATGCGCGCACCGCCGACGAGCTGCACGACGGCCTCATCGTGCTCGGTTTCATGACCGAGGCCGAGGGACGGCGTGGACCGCTGGAGGCGGGCGAGGGCTTGGGCTTCGATTGGCAACATCTGTTTGCCACCTTGACCGATCAGTCGCGCGCCACCCTGCTCACCACACCGGCCGGCGAACGGCTGTGGGTCGCGGCCGAACGCCTGGCGCAGTTGCAGCTGCTTTTTCCCGATGCGCCGCTCGTCCCGCCAATCGAGCCCTTTGTCGAAGGCAATGAGGCCCCGCTACAGAAGGAAGCGGCCCTGCGCGAACTGATCCGCAGTCGCCTGGAAGGGTTGGGGCCGGTCACGGTCGCGCAACTCGCCGCGCCGCTGGGATTGAGCACCCAGCAAATCGATTTCGCCCTGCTCGAACTGGAGCAGGAGGGCTTCGTCATCCAGGGCCAGTTCACCTTGACCACACCGCAGACCGAATGGTGCGAGCGTCGTCTGTTGGCGCGCATCCATCGGTACACATTGAAGCAATTGCGCAGCGAGATCGAAGCGGTGCCCGCCGCCGATTACATGCGTTTCCTGTTCCACTGGCAGCGCCTGGCCGGCGAACGTGGCGAGGGCCAGGCCGCCCTGGCGGGCGTGCTGGAACAACTCGAAGGCTACTCGATCCCCGCCGCGCTGTGGGAAGAGGAAATCCTGCCCGCACGCATTGCCGATTACAGCGCCGATCTCTTGGAGAATCTGTGTCTCTCCGGCCGCATCACGTGGCTGCGGCTCACACTGCCAAAGACGGCCGCAGGCCACAAATATTCCTATCTCCCGCAGGGCCGGGAGAGGGAAGAGGAAGTTTCAAGCGCTCCCGAACGCAAACGCGAAGCCGCCCCCGTGCGCATCACCCCCATCGCACTGCTCGCCCGCGCCCACGCCCCGGACTGGCGCGCGCTCAATCCCGTCCCCGCGCGCGAGCAACTGCCGTTATCCTCCGCCGCGCACAAGATCCTCACCGCACTGGAGCAACGCGGCGCGCTGTTCTTCATCGATCTGGTGCAGCTCACCGGTCTGTTGCGCACCCAGGTGGAAGAGGCCCTGGCCGAACTTGTCGCCTGGGGCCTGGTCACCGCCGACAGCTACGCCGGCCTGCGGGCGCTCATCGCTCCGCAAAACCGCCGACCCGGTTTCGGCCAGTCCCGGCATCGGCGGCGCGCCACGGCGGTGAACGTCGATGACGCCGGCCGCTGGTCGCTCTTACTGCGCCACCCCGCGACGGTCGACTATGATGCCGCCCCAATTGATGCACGCAGCGAACACCTCGCCCACATTGCGCTGACTCTGCTGCGCCGCTACGGAGTCGTGATGCGCAAGGTGCTGGAGCGCGAGGCCAACCTGCCGCCGTGGCGCGAACTGCTGTATGTGTACCGGCGTATGGAAGCGCGCGGCGAGATCCGCGGCGGGCGTTTCGTGCAAGGCCTGAGCGGCGAACAATTCGCCCTGCCCGAGGCGGTGGCCACCCTGCGCGAACAGCGCAAACGCGCAAGCAACGGCGAGATGCTGGTCATCACCGCCGTCGATCCGCTCAACCTCGCCGGCATTATCACCCCCGGCCAAAAGATCCCTGCCCAGGGCCACAACCGCATCTTGTATCGCGACGGCGTCCCCATCGCCGCCGCCATCGCCGGCGAGATCCACTACCTCGCCAAACTCCCCCCGCATCAGCAACAAGAAGCCCGCCAGATGCTCATCCGCAAGGCGCCGGGGCAGGTGCTGCGGTTTCAGGCATCGTGAGCGCCCATCCGGGCTAGTCTGCCGTCTGTCTCCCTCACCCTATCCCTCTCCCGCCTGCGGGAGAGGGAACGTACTCAGCAGCCTTTTCGCATCTCGTAAAGCGTAAAGCCTTTTTGTGTAGTTTTTGGTAATTCCGTAAAATGACCGGCTTTTCCGGTCACTCCGCCAATGAACAGCCTGTTGCTCGACTTCAATGCCCACCAACTCGTCCTGACGGGATTGCTTTTCGTCTGGACCGGCTTCGTGCGCAGCGGACTGGGTTTCGGTGGTGCCGCACTCGGCTTGCCGTTCATGCTATTCATCTACGATCAGCCGTTGTTCTGGCTGCCAGTGATCGGCGCGCATCTGCTGTTTTTTTCCGCACTCACCTTGCGCACGCGGCTCAACAATGTCGATTGGGAATACCTGCGCCGCGCGGCCGTGTTCATCGTGCCCGCTGCGGTGGTGGGCGTGTTTGGTCTGATCAATCTGCCGAACCACATCTTGGTGATCTTCATCTATGCCGTGACGTTGATCTACGCGGTGCTGTGGATGCTCGACCTCTCCATCAACAGCCGCAGCGGCTGGACGGATAAGTTGTTGCTGACCTTGGGCGGTTACGTCGCCGGAACCTCCCTCACCGGCGCGCCGTTGATGGTCGCGGTATTCATGCGCAACGTCGCCATCGAGCAATTGCGAAACACGCTGTTCGTGCTCTGGTTCGTCTTGGTCAGCATCAAGATGACCACCTTTGTGACGCTGGGCGTACCGCTGCACTGGCAATCGGCGCTGCTGCTTTTGCCCGCCGCCGCCATCGGTCACGTTCTCGGCCTCAAGGCCCACGACGCCATTCTGAAGAATGACCGGCTGTTCAAACGCGTGATCGGCGGGTTGTTGGTGGTGGTCAGCGGCTTGGGGTTATGGGATGTCCTTGGGGGATAGATGTGGACCCAATGGAGAAAAAAGCGGCTGGATGCATTGGTGGCCCGTTCGTTCAAACGCCTTGGTGGTGTGCTGCCGCAGCGAAAACCTACCTGTTACATTTGATTTTTACTTATTTATGATATATAGGTAAAGTGTACTTTACTTAATTTGCACAAATAAGCATGGACATCCCAAAATCTGAATTATTTTCCGTCTTGCAAGAGTTCAATCCATGGTGGGGTGGACAAGCCATTTCCGATCTCCCGAGCTGGGAGCGTTCGGTGGTCGCTCAGGTATTCAGCTGGACACAAAACGAGGAAACCCGTCGCGCCCTGCTGCTCTCAGGCGCCCGGCAAGTGGGTAAGACCACTGTATTCCGCCAGACCATCCGGCGCCTGCTCAGCGCTGGAGTGGGCCCGACACAAATCCTTTATGCAACCTTCGACCACCCCCTGCTCAAACTCGCCGGGCTGGAGCGAACGCTCCGCGCCTGGGAAGAGTTGTATCCGCCTGCGGGTGTTGGCACACGTTTCCTGTTTCTTGATGAGATACAGTATGTGCCGGACTGGCAGACCTGGGTGAAGCATCAAGTCGATTTTCAGAAAGGAACCCGTGTTGCGATGACGGGCTCCGCCGACCCACTGCATCAAGGCTCAAAGGAATCAGGTGTCGGTCGCTGGGAAACGCTTCCGCTGCCCACGCTATCCTTTGCCGAGTATCTTCGGCTGCGCGGTATCGAGTCCCCTGAACTTCCGCCACTGCGCTCACTGCGCCAGCTGTTCGACTGGCGAGAAGCCGACTTTGCACGCACCGCCACACTCGCCCGCCCGCTGACCGGCCATTTCCATGAATACCTGCTGCGAGGCGGATTTCCCGAACCAGCGCTATCCAACGACATTACGCGCTGTCAGCGTCTGTTGCGTGAAGACATCGTCGACAAGGTCCTCAAGCGCGACATGACCGCGCTCTACAATGTGCGCCGTGTGCTCGAAGTGGAAAAGATATTTCTTTATCTTTGCTACCACGATGGCGGCATCCTCGACATAACCACGCTCAGTCGGCAGCTGGAAGGCGTGAACCGGCAAACAGCGCTTAATTTTCTTGATCTGTTTGAATCGACCCACCTGATTTATCGCCTCAAACCCCATGGCTACGGCAAGGAAGTACTGCGCGGACGCGACAAGGTTTATTTGGCGGATGCGGCGCTGCCGGGCGCGGTTTTACTGCTTGGGCGCAAATTGCTGGAGCAGCCGGAACGATTGGGAGCAGCGGTAGAGACCGCCTTTTTCAAGCATGTTTTCACGCGCTATTATGCGCAGACCCCGCGCTTTTCGTATTGGCAAGACAAAAAGAATCGCGATCTCGAGGTCGATCTCATTGCACAGATGGGCGACCGCGTTGTGCCTTTCGAAGTGAAATACCATGACGCGGAAGTCAACGCCAAGCGTCTCAAAGGTCTGCGACTATTCATGGAAGAGCACGGCGTACAGGAAGGTTATGTCATCACGCAGCGCTGGGATGATTTCAGAACGCTGGAAGTCGCCTCGGCCCGCCGGGGTGGGACTGCCTCAGATTCCATTGGTCGAATCGCTGCCATCCCCGCACCACTGGCGTGTTTTTGGTTATCCGCATAACGTTCATCGGAACATACATCTATGCAACGGCTGCTCATTGTTCTCTGCGTGTTGTTAACCGCCTGTTCCGCGCACCGCGCCGGCATCCTTGAGGTCACCTCTTATCAACAGACCACGGACTATACGTGTGGTCCGTCATCTGTACGCTCACTGCTGGGCTATTGGGGCAAGAATGAAACGGAGGAACACCTCGCGCAGCAGGTGCAGGCCAGCGAGGAGTGGGGCACCGCGCCGGAGCCGATCGTCGAGTACCTCAAGCAGCAGGGATTCGATGTGACTTGGGGCACGGACGGCACCCTGGCGTTGCTACGCAAGAACATCGCGGAGAAAGTACCGGTGCTGGTCGAGTGGATCGACTGGGGCGGACACTGGGTGTTGGTGATCGGTTATGACGACCGCGGCACGCCCGCCGAAGACGATGATGAACTCGTGTTCGCCGATCCCTACGATGCCATTGATGGCAAACAAGACGGTTACACGCGCTTCAATGCGCAGCGCTTCGATTCGATGTGGTTTGATGCGCTGTATTTCAAACGTGGCGAAGGCCTCACCAATCGGGTATGGATACGCGCGGTGCCACGCAGCGCGTTGGCGCAATAACCCTTCATGGAAACGTCTTCTTCTCGCGAACCACTCTTTCTGCTGTTATTCACGGCACTGGCGCTCAGCGTTTCCGCCGCACATCCGGCCGACACGCTGACCTGGGCTCTGGAAACCTTTCCGGTGATGATCGGCGCGCCGATTCTGATTGCCACCTATCGGCGCTTTCCATTGACCCCGCTGGTGTATCGGCTGCTCACGCTGCACGCGCTGATTCTCATCGTCGGCGGTCACTACACTTACGCACAGGTTCCGCTCGGATTCTGGCTGCAGGAGGTGTTCGACTTCAGTCGCAATCATTACGATCGCATCGGTCATTTTGCGCAGGGATTCGTCCCGGCCATGCTGGCGCGCGAGATCCTGTTGCGCCGCTCACCGCTCAAACCAGGAAAATGGCTGTTCTTCATCGTCACCTGTATTTGCCTGGCGATCAGCGCGTTTTACGAGTTCATCGAATGGTGGACCGCGCTGCTCGAAGGTTCGGCCGCCGATGCTTTCCTCGGTACGCAGGGCGATGTGTGGGACACTCAGTGGGACATGTTTCTGGCCTTCGTCGGCGCGATGAGCAGCCAGTTGATGTTCGCCGGCGCGCATGACCGTGCCATGGCGAAACAGGTCTTCTTGAAAAGATCTGATTAATCGCTTTCTGAAAAACTTTTTCGTTACTTCTCCCTTCGCGACAACTCCGTGGAGTTGTTAGATCTCATGCTCTGTTGCGCCAGCTCCTGCTTGCTCATGGAAGAGTGGGGGCGGGAGCCGGACATGCACCCACGGAATGATCGCTCAAGGAACCATGCACGCTGCAGACAGAATTCCCGCGGCCAGCGATGCGAGCCCTAAAATGCTCCCGTGTGCCAGGTCGCCGCGCTCGATGCCGGTGACGAGTTCCGGGATCACCCAGCGAACCAGGAAAAACGCGGCAAGTTGCACGATCAATGCTACGCCACCCCAAATTGCAAGATCGACCAGGCTCACACTATGAATGATGACGCCCGCGAGGGAAATGACAAAACCAAGCATGGCGCCGCCAAGACTCAGCGCCGCCGAAAGATTGCCGCTGCGGATGAGATGAACTTCGCGATAAGGGGTCAGCCGGATATAAATGGCCACAAACAACCAAGTCACCAGGAAACTCGCGATAAGATACGCGAAGTAACTGGGAATCAATGACAGTGAATCAAGAAATGCGGCTTGCATGGTCACTCCAGTGGCATAAAGTAATGTGGAATAAATCGACTCGTATTTTGCGTAACGGGGGTTTTATCTTCGCGTATGCCGATGCCTGCCGGCTCATCACCGATCACCCATGCTCCGATGACTGGATAAAACTGAGCGTCAAACACAGGCAGCGGCGCGTAGCCTTGATAGATCCAGCCTTCCGCGCCATATTCTCCCTTGCTGACAAACTCGGCACCGGGAACGGTGATCTCGATATTGGCGCCCTCGCGTGAATAAATCGGTTTTTTGACGTAGCCAGCAGTGAATTTTTCCGGCGTGAAATAGGCGGGAAGTAGATTGGGATGCTGGGGGTAGAGCTCCCACAATATGGGCAACAGACCTTTATTGCTAAGCAGCATCTTCCAACTGGGCTCGATCACCGCCATGGAACCGGTCAACATCTGCGGCGCGAATTCTTCGCGCACCATCCACTCCCACGGATACAATTTGAATAATCGTTTGATGGGCCGGTTTTCCTGATCCACGAAGATGCGTTTTTCCTCCCACCAGCCGATCTTGTCGATTTCGATAAAGGCCGTCGACCAGCCGGCTTGAACCGCGGTATCGCGCAAGTATTCGACCGTGGTGATATCCTCGTCGCTCGTTCCCACCGTCGCAAAGTACAGCGTTTCAGTGGCGGATGAACTACCAACACGCTTCCATTGTGCGATTAGTTTTTCATGGATCGAATTGAACTGATCCGCGCCGAGTTTGACATCCTGCAGCCAGAACCACTGCGCCACGCTCGCCTCAAGCAAGGCGGTCGGCGTGTCCGCATTGTATTCGAGCAACTTAGGCGGATGGATGCCGTTGTAACTGAAATCGAATCGGCCATAGACTGACGGCTCCCGCGCCCGCCACGATTCGCGCACACGCGCCCACCACGCCTCGGGAATGGCAAGCTGCTCAAAGCGATTGTGTGTTATGACATGCTCGACCGCGCACAGACACATCTCATGGAGTTCGGCGGTGACTGATTCCAGCAGATCGATCTCATCCGCGTCAAATTGATAACAGACGGATTCATCCCAATAAACGCCGCCGACGCTGTGAAAAACAAATCCAATTTCTTCCATTCGCCGCGCCCATGATGCACGCGGCTCGATTCTTTCGCGACGCATCCTAGCTGCCCCCTGCTACACGACCGCCGGTGCCGCCAAAACCGCCGCGCCGCACGCCTGTCGAATGCTCGCCCGGATTTTTCTTATCACCGTCGCCGTACCCGCCGCCACTACTGCTACCACGGCCACTGCTGTTGTCGGAGATGCATGGACTGTAATAATAGCCTTCATATAGCTGGCAACTGTTTACCGGCCAATCTTGGATGCAATCGTCCAGCGTACGATATTGGTATCGGTCACAGTCATCGGAATCGTCGCTCATGGAAGCAAAAAGCGCAACCGCCGAGACACCCAAGATTGCCAGCGTGATTTCTTTACTGCGTTTTTGTGACATGCCTGTCCCTAACGTTACAACTCAAGCGCTGTTTTTTGATAATCCCAACCTAACATCAAGATGTGCCGTTGCCATTTGGCGCTCAGCGCTTGCGCCACCTACCACATCCTGTTTGTCGTATGACGTTCACTTATTGGGACATATCTCTTCTGTCTGAATGGAAGAACCGATCGCCGCAACACCTTTAGTCTTGTTCAGCACGGTTGTGAGCGCTCGACCATCCCTCGCAAAGCGCATGCTGACCGACAAGTTGACCTCAACCACATCCGCATCACCCCTGCTTGCCGAGACATCGCGCGATAAAATTTCAAATTGCCGCAAATCCAGCTCTTTTGCGACTTTAATCAACTCGCCGACATGTTGTTCGACCAGGCGATTGATGTCATCGCCGATTTTTGCCGTGTCCTGATAAGTAACAAACAGGGACTCGAGTTCCTGTTGCCGACAGGTGCCTTCTGCGTGCGACGCTGAGGCCGCGAAGGTCAAGATGACTGCGGTGAGTAGTGTTTTCAGTTCCATAGTGTTTTTCCGTTTGAGTTTCCGTTATTCAAGGAATTGAGATGGTACACGATCGATTGCGACTTTTGCAGGTTTCTGAATAACCACCCCGATTCAGCGTGCACACCGGTTGCGCTTATTCTTCCCTTTGTGTTTGCGGCGCCAACTCCCGCCGGCTCATGATGGTGCAAGTCTCATGCAATTCGCTGTAGACGATGAACGCCTCGCCGCGCGCAAGTTGCGCGATGACTTGCTCGACCTTGCGTTCGAGCGGGATCTCGGATTCTCCGTAGTCCGTACCGTCACGGGTGACGAATTCCTCAACTAGGGCACGCAGGGTGTCGGGATTGAGCGCGGTGTGGGGGATGATCATCGTCGCTTACTTGCGTCCTGGTGCCGGGATGATCGCCCGCAGGGTGATCAGCAGTTGCACATAGCCGTGGCGGTTGATGCCCGCAGGCAAGGGCAGGGCGCGCAGCAATTGCCACTCGTGCTCCTGGATCTTCAGCGCGCGCGCAAGACTGTCATCGGCCATCAGCTCGCGCAGGCCGGGGGCGAGGTAATATTCGGGCGGGGTTTCGCGAATCTCATCGCCGATCAGATGCGAGACGGAGACCCCCAGCACGCGCGCCAGGGCCTGGAGTTTTTCGGTCGAGGCGCCCTTGCCGTCGTTTTCCAGGCGCGAGATGTGTCCCTGGTCCATCCCAGCCTGCTCGGCGAGCTCACGTTGCGTAAGCCCGAGCGCCTTGCGGCAGGCCTTGAGTCGTTCTGCGAGGATATCCATGCGGCTATCTTAGCTGTGCGCGCGCGGCCTGAAAATATGTCTTCACGTCATCATTGACTTTTTGATGTCCATATTGCATCGTTATATGTCTGATTAGCATTGTGTCGCAGGAGGATGACATGAGCCTTTACCAAGGCGACCGCCGCCCGGATGGCAATCGTGTGATGGCGAATGGCGCGCCGCTGAAGCCGCGGCCCGATCTGCTCGGCGGGGCATTTCAGGGCTATGACTGGGGCCGGGACTGCCTCGGCGCGCGGCACGTGGCGATCGCTATCCTGGCCGACCGCTGCGGCGATGATGCGGCGCGCCAGCACCATCTCGCCTTCCTGGAAATGGTGGTCCAGCATTTTTCCGACCACTGGAGTTTGAGCGGGGCGCAAGTCGACGCCATCCTCAGCTACATCAAGGCGCTGGAGGCGCAAAAGCAGCGCTAGGTGTCGATTGTCAGCGGCTTTTAATAGCCATATATATGACTATTAAGTCCATTATTTGCCATTAAAGGCTTTATTATCGGCTTTTATTTGTCTTCCTTGTCGTTTCTTTCATAATAGACTAATTTATATCTATTAACCCCGTATGAACAGGTATCACAGCCTTTTATTAGTCTATTATGAGAATGCTTTCCCTGTCGGACAAGGCCATCGCGGAGCTGCTCGGCGAGCGGATCAAGGCCCTGCGCCTGCGCCGCAATATCACCCAGGAAGCCCTGGCGCAGGCCACGGCCTTGTCGCTCAACACCATCAAGGCGCTGGAATCGGGCAAGGGCAAGCTCGCCACGGTGATTGCCGTCTTGCGTGAGCTGGATGCGCTGGACCAGTTGGACAACTTCATCCCGCCGCCCACCATCAGCCCGCTGCAGCTGGCCAAGAGGCAGGGCAAGCAGCGCGCGCGGGCCAGCGGTTCGCGCGCGCTGCCCGCCTCGGATGAGGATGAAGCGCCGTGGTAAAGAAGGTCGATACCGCGCTCGTTTCACTGTGGGGGCACGTCGTCGGGGCGGTGTCGTGGCTGGAGGAGCGCGGCTACGCCGTGTTCGAATACGACAAGGCCTTCTTACAGAAGGGGCTGGATCTCGCGCCGCTGCACATGAGCCTGGAGCAGGCCCGTCAGGGCGATGGCATCTTCGCCTTTCCGGCGCTCAACAAAATTACCTTCCACGGACTGCCCGGGCTGCTCGCCGATGCCCTGCCGGATAAATTCGGCAACAGCATCATCGACGCCTGGCTCGCGCGCCAGGGACGGGATGCGGCGGACTTCAGCCCCGTGGAGCGGCTCTGCTACACCGGCAAGCGCGCCATGGGCGCCCTGGAATTCGCCCCCGCGACGCTGGACCGCTACGACAGCGCCGTGCCGGTCGAGATCAGCGAACTGGTCGGGCTGGCGCAGCACGTGATGCGCGAGCGCAAGGGCCTGGCCACCCACTTGGGCGCTTCCGAGCCGGCCAACGCCGAGGCGATCCTCGACATCCTGCGCGTGGGCACCTCGGCCGGCGGGGCGCGGCCCAAGGCGGTGATTGCGCTCGATGCAGAGGGCCACGTCCTCTCCGGTCAGACCGAGGCGCCGCCCGGCTACGACTACTGGATACTGAAATTCGACGGCGTCACCGATCTGGAGCTGGGTGAGCCGCGCGGCTATGGGCGCATCGAATACGCCTATCATCGCATGGCCCAGGCCGCCGGCATCGAGATGAGCGAGTGCCGCCTGCTGGAGGAAAACGGCCGCGCGCATTTCATGACCAAACGGTTCGATCGCGTCGCCGGCCGCAAGCTCCACCTGCAATCGCTGTGCGGCATCGCTCACTACGACTTCAATCAGGCCGGCGCCTACGGTTACGAGCAGGTCTTCACCGTGATGCGCCGCCTGCGCTTAAGCAAGGCCGAGGCGATCCAGCAATACCGGCGCATGCTGTTCAACGTCATCGCGCGCAATCAGGATGATCACACCAAGAACGTCGCCTTCCTGATGGGTCCGGACGGCCGGTGGCGCCTGTCGCCCGCCTTCGATGTGATCTACTCGCACAACCCCCATGGCAAGTGGACCAACCAGCATCAGATGAGCCTCAACGGCAAACGCGATCACTTCACCCTGGACGATCTCATCACGGTGGGCGAATCCATCAGTATCCCCAAACCGCAGGCCCTCATCGATGAAGTGATGAACGCCGTCGCACACTGGCCGGAGTTTGCCGCGCAGGCGGGTGTTGATAAAGCGCATATCGAGGAGATCGCACGCCATCACCGGCTGGGGATTAAAAAGGCCGCCGCGCATTGATAGCGCCTGCTCGCTACAGTGCATTGCGGGGCAAAAAATTTGTGAGTACTTCACAAAAACTTCTGCGATCTGCGCTCAATACGCTCGTCTTCAATGAAACTTTCCATGTGCTATAGTTAGCTGCCTCCGACGCGGAGTCTACACAGCGGAAGTTGGACATGCCCCGAAATACATCTCGCGACAATACCGATGAAATCCTGCGGCTCACCATGGAAGGCACCTCGGCCGTGGTGGGCGAGGCCTTCTTTCGGTCACTGGTGCGCCATCTGGCCGAGGCGCTGCAGGTGCGCTACGCCTTCATCTCGGAGTTCACCCAATTAAAATCTCGAGTGCGCATACTCGCCTTCTGGCCGGATGACAAGGCACCCGACGGTTTCGAATATGACCTCGAGCACACCCCCTGCGAGCAGGTGCTGGGCGGTGAGATGCGCTTTTACCCTAGCGGCGTGCAGCAGCTCTTTCCCGAAGAAGTAGGACTGGTCGAGCTGGGCGTGGAATCCTATCTCGCCATTCCCTTGACCAATGCCGCAGGCGAGGTCTTGGGACATCTCGCCATGATGAACGACCGCGCGATGGAGAACCATCCGCGCGACATGTCGGTGTTCAAGATCTTCGGCGCGCGCGCGGCCGCTGAATTGGAACGAAAGTGGACCGACGACGCCCTGCAGGCGAGTGAGCAGCGCCTCGCCGCCATCCTCGACTCGGCCATGGATGCCATCATCACCATGGACGAAACCCGGCGCATCACCCTGTTCAACAACGCCGCCGAGCGGGTATTCGGTTGTGCCGCCGCCTGGGCGCTGGGTCAGCCGTTCGATCGCTTCCTATCCAAACCTTTCCGCCGCATGCTCGATGAGTATTTCACCTCGCCCAAGGATCAGGTGTGGGCGCCGGAGGGACTCACCGCGCTGCGCGCCAACGGCGAGGAATTCCAGATCGAGGCAACGCTCTCGCCCGTGCAGGTGCGCGGGGAGAGGCTCTACACCGTGATCCTGCGCGACATCAATGATCGCCGCCGCGCCGAAGAGGAACTCAACCGCCTCAAGCTGGAAAGACACTATCTGCGCGAGCAGGCCTTTGGCCGCGACGACTTCCAGAACATCCTGGGCCGGTGTCCAGCGATGCAGAAGGTGTTCGCTGACATCCGCGAGGTGGCGCCCACCAACGCCACCGTGTTGCTCAACGGGGAAACCGGCACGGGCAAGGAGTTGATCGCCCGCGCCATCCACGACTTGAGCCCGCGCCACGACAAGATCCTAGTCAAGATGAACTGCGCGGCCTTACCCAGCGAGCTGATTGAAAGCGAACTGCTCGGCCACGAAAAGGGCGCGTTTACCGGCGCGACCGCCCAGCGCAAAGGACGCTTCGAACTGGCCGACGGCGGCACCTTGTTTCTCGATGAGGTGGGCGAACTCTCGCTCCCCGCCCAAGCCAAGTTGCTGCGTGTATTGGAGGAGCACGAATTCGAACGTGTCGGCGGCGCCCGCACCATCCGCGTCGACGTGCGCGTGATCGCCGCGACCAATCGCAACCTGGAAGACATGGTGCGCGAAGGCAGCTTCCGCGCCGATCTCTACTACCGTCTGCATATCTTTCCCGTGCGCGTGCCGCCGCTGCGCGAGCGCAAGGCGGATATCCCCCTCCTGACCGAGCACTTCCTCGCCGGATTCGGCCGGCAACTGGCCAAGCCGCTCGGTGAGATGTCGCGCCGCTCCATGGAGCGGTTGATGATGTACGACTGGCCGGGCAACGTGCGCGAACTGCGCAATGTGCTCGAACGCGCCGCCATCCTCGCCAAGGGTCCGATCATCGACGTGGATGATCTGATCGTCGCAAATCACCTGCCCCAGCCGCACGAATTCACTGCCACGACACTCGCGGAGGTGGAGCGCGCGCATATCAAACAGGTGTTAGAGCGCGCGCACTGGGTCATCGAGGGTAACCAAGGCGCCGCGGTGATGTTAGGAATGAATCCCAGCACCTTGCGTTTTCGCATTCAAAAACTCGGCATCAAACGCCCGCAATCCGAACCCGCCGCTTGAGCACAGATCCTTCGTGGGATGCGGTTTAGGCTACATGCGTTGCACGGAACACAGGCGCGACTAGCGCGCAGATTAACTTGTGGTAGACGCGATTTCATCTTACTGACAGTGTCATATGGTCCCGCACTTCGGTGGACCGCTATCGACCTTAACCGCCATCTGTAAGGGTGGTTTTGAGGAGTGGTATGATCCAAAAAGCAGTCATTCCTCTAAATTTCTCAGATGCCAGCTAGAGGCGTTGTCCTACGGGATCGGTTTCCAAAAGGTAGGTGTGTCCGCACGCTAAGAAAAAGTACGTTTTTAATATTGACTTAACTTAACTCAAGCAAGGCTAGGTTAGTTCTAAACTTTTTTGCCACAGCATATCAGCTAATTCTGCGTCATAAGACATTGGCGATGATTTTTCCACACGCATTTGATTGAAATATCTCCCAGATACGCCTTGAACATCTTGGGAAGTACTCAGGTATATTTGAGCTTTCGCACCGTTCTCAGGGCTTATTCGGCCCATTGGGAAAGTCCCATTTGAACTTCTATCCTCAATGCTAAATTTAGTTTTGATCACGCCTGGGTGTAGTGCATTGATGGTTGTATCGTAGCCTTTTAAATCGCTTGCTAATTTGTATGTAAACAGAATATTGGCAAGTTTAGAGTCACAATAAGCTTTGAAACCATGATAGTTCTGTTCGTGCATGAGGTTATTTGGATCAATATTGCCGTGTGCATGAAGATCAGATGCAACCACAATGGTGCGAGATGCGGGCGTATCTTTTAACATGTCTATCAACAGGGTTGTGGTTAGAAAATACCCCAAATGATTCACCGCAAATGTCAGCTCAATGCCTGCGGCTGTTTCTACTCTTTTTTTGCTCATTAGCCCGGCATTGTTCACCAGAACATCTAGACGGTCATGTTTTCTCCTAAATTTTTCCGAAAACTCGATAATAGAAGCTTGTGAAGAAAAATCGCACATCAGCAAGTCGACATTATCATTTTTTGAATACTCTATAACTTCTCCAAGTGCTGCTTTTCCTCGCTCTTCGTCCCTTGCGACCACAACAGTGGTTCCGCCCATTTTTGCTAGCTCTTTTGCTGTTACTAATCCAATTCCGGATGTGCTTCCTGTAACTACACAAACTTTTCCTTTGACGTTATTCATGCGCGTATCCTTTAGTGCGTATTAATTAACCTCAGCCATAGCGTCCCTGGTGACTCATATTATTTAGGTTGCTACCGGGAGTTCTGACTTTTATCGTTTGGTTAATTTAATAATTAACAGTGTTAGAAATCTGGTTTTAACCCAGTTTTTGAAGGAGGTAGAGCTGCGAGCAAGTACGAGTGAACAAAACTCTGCTGTATTTACTTTACTCGCGCTCATAAAACTAAGGCCTTGACCCTTTAGTTGCAGCCGTGAGACTTGGGGAGGAATTCATTTTGAGGATCAATCAACGCCGTTCCTGATGTTGGCCAGGCCATTTGATTGCCGCCATAAACGCCGGTCGGAGCCTTCGCCCAGGTTGCTGCCGCTGAACCGCCATATGCACCATTATCCCAGTTATAGAAAGCGGAAACATAGCTTGAGCAAGAGCTGGCACCAGCTTTACAAGCGCGAGTTAAGTCATACTTAAGCTTAATGCGTGCAAAGCCACAACCATGCTCATCGGTAACGATAATGTTAGGAAGGCCGCCAAGAGGGACAGCATACCCAGTTTCGTCGCTGGTCAATGGATTGAGCGTGCCAATGTCCCACATGGTGTAAACAGCATTCGGAAAGGCGTCTCGAATAGTGACTAGTACGTCAAACAAGCCGTTTTTGTCTTCCTTAACGCTTAGCTTACCGGAGATTTTCTCCCAGTCCCCCACCGTTGGGTTGATTGCGAAGCCTTGTTTACGATAAATAGACGGCTCTGCACCGGATTCATTAAAGGACACTGGCGTCAGTCGTTTATCTAGGCCGGTAAATCCTGGACCGAGGAAGTTGCTGCCTACTTCACCTAGAGGGATATTTACTGTGTCTAGGTCAATATAGCCACCAGGATTAAAGTAATCAAAAAAGGCGCGAGTAGTAGCAACTGGAAGGTTGCGATCTGTATAGGAAAAAATAGTACCTGAGTAATAAGAACCTTCCTGGTATACACCAATTTCATTAACCGGTGGGTAAGCATTTAGATACGGAACGGCCGGCGAAACGCCTGAGTAGTCCACTACGGCTTTTCCGTTATAATTATTGATGCCATGGACGACATAGCCTGAAATATCAACACTCTTTTGAGCGCCTGATGAGCGCTTATCACTTGCCAAAGCATAGCTGCCAACGCCAGATGACAAAGCCAGAAAAAGTGAAGCTTTAGCGATATTTTTAATTATAGTCATTGATATGTCCTTATTTAAAAATGATTCATGTGAAAAATTTGTACATTGTCTTCAAGTCCAACGACCGCTAGGCGATAGTTAACTCAGTATCCATTTGATTTGTAATGGTCGATGTTCTAGGTAGGAGCTCGAGTCTCGCTGAATGTTTGATACTTTTAATTCTGTCGATTGTCTGTTGAAGACTTTGCTCACTTCCATAATATTCAAAGAATTGTTGCCTAGCGCCATGCTCATAAATGAAAGGTCGGGTTTTTTGGCCATAACCAAATTCGACAATTGCATCAGTACTAGCTGGAATTAATTCATCGATGGACTGGAATGATTGTGCCGAATACATAGGAATATTGGCCATATCCAGAATTAAATTTCGCACCTCATCTTTTGATGAGGCGATACCAGTACCATTATTTGCCACAATCGGGATATCTGGCTCTAAAAATAAGATGTTTTCATCGACTATAAAGTTACTAATGTCGATTCTTGCTGCTGCAAGCTTTGGCGAGTGTACGATTTCAATCGTTGGGCGCTTAAACTCTTTAACATTAATCGTATTTTTAAATGATTTGTTAATAAAAGCCATAACTTCATTGAAAATGCTATGATGTATATATACATGGACTTCTTGCTTTTCCAAAGTAAGCGTTTGCCAACGGAAAACATCAATCCGTTCAGGGAACATACGCTGAATGTCTTTCAAATCGTGAATAATCGAGCGTCCATCCAGGCTGACTATATGCCAAGTTCCAACGCTATTTGCATGTGCATATTTGTAAATACTACCCAAGGTGTAATTGGCAACTTTGATCCCGTCTTCCAGAGATAATGCATTGCTAGCAATAGCAGCTGCTATCATGCCATAACTTTCTCCACCGACACTATTAATTAAGAAATCACTGGATGAAGTTTTTAAGTGCTCAAACAGGGCAAGATTATACACTGTCATGGATGAGCCAATGTTATTCCATTTTTTGGCGACATCGTCATTCGATAACTCTTCTTCGAAGAAGAATCGCGATACGTAATCGGTTCCTTGTTCCTGATTATGCTGACTTAATATTTCAGCTGAATCTTCGAATACTGAGCGTACTTTATTATTTCCTTTTTCGTATAGATCTCTGGAAATATTGGTGTAAGAACGACGGCTGTTCATTCCAGGAAAATAGGCATGTAATGCAATTTTTTTTGTTTCTGGTATCCAGATAGGGTGAGTATTTAAATCAAGGCGATTTTTTTGAATGGCTATGTTTCTATCAATCACTGATGGGCTAATATTTTTACCTCGTTGACTCAAAGACAAATCAATCAATGCATGATATAATGTGGTAAAGCTTTCATCTGATTTATCCCAGTTTTCAACATGGTTTTCTATTAATCGCTTAACTAATGACTTGTCGTTGTTACTATCATGCTCTAACAGACGCTCAACCATTCCCATTTGGCTCAATGCTGTCAAGGTATAAGCAATTCTCATAAAACCAGACCGGTAAAACAAATTGGTCGGTTTATGTCCATTTTCGAAATCGTAAGTTGTTGATATATTTTCAATAAGCTTGTCAGCGAGCGAATCAGGTAAGGCATTCACAAGATTTAGTTTATGAGAAATATCCACGCAGTACGTGTATGCCATATAATCTAATTCACTTTCATCAGCGCTAATTAACTTGTCAATGATGCTGAGCAGATACTCCTGGGTATTTTGGGTGAATCTATGGGTTAGCCCTAAATTATCCAGAGTAGATAAACAATAGTGACTAAAAATTGCTTTCAAATTGATCGGTAACGTGTCGATAAGCTCGCCAGAGACTTTAACCCAGTCTCGTTTGTATTCGAGGTACTTAAGCTCATCAAGAACGCCAATGCAGTTAACCATTAATAATATCGAGAAAACATATTCGTTGGGACGCTGCTCAACTCTTGCTCGATCTTCCAAGCTTGCATCCATATAAGATACAAGAGCGTTTAGCCGATGGTTTTCTGGTTTGGTGGCGTAATCTGATAAGCCAATTATGCCCAGAACGGTTAAGAAGGCTGCGATTCCTCTTCCTTTGTGCCAAACGTCTTCTCAGCCTGTAGCTACGTTGAAGGCCTGATCAACGTAGTCGATATTGCCTTTGGTTAGTTTGTCTACCAAACCAATATGAGCAATGCCTAAGAATAGATTTCCGTAGGCCTGAAGCGCGATGTAGCATTCCTTTTCGTTTGAGGTAGGCAAGCACCCAAGCTGATTTAGCGCATCGTCAACTAGATCAATTTCCTTATTCATCCACAAGTGAGGGTCTAAGCCTAGCTTTCCGAAAGATTCAAATAAAACTGAACTTGCTGAAACGTACAAATTCGGATTATCTATTTTCTTTAATGATTCAATGATCGTTTCGATTCTTGGGTGTAATTCTTTTCGCTGGAAAAATAGTATTTCTGGGTTATTGAAATCCAATATAAAATCACATAATTCCTTAAAGAACTGATTGTATGGATTTGATGTTACGATTGATTCGTCTAATACCCCGAATATTTCCTTTATATAGTTGGATTCGATGGGGTCAAAGTTTTTTGTGTTTGCGCCAAGTCCCCGCCCTTTAACTAAAGTAGTCCATGGACCCTGCAAAGCTCTAGATTCATTTGTAATATTCAACATGATTTTAAGCCGCCTGCCTAGAGTCTGAAAACGGAACTGAAACGCCGTAGAATGTTAATGTTTTCCCTTCTAACATTCTCAGTGCTAGGTTTAACCACTTTATTCCTTCTGCATAAATTGCCACTGGTCGGCGTTGATGCGTGTAACTGTCAACCATTATTCCGTCTTCATTTTTGTGAAAGTGAAATGGCGGCATTGCTGTAAAGTGTGTTCCCATTACAAATGCAAATCGAATTATCCAATTCGGATCATTCTTATTCATATCTGATTTGGGATTATCTAAGTCCCAGGCGTCATACATCACTGATTTGAAATGGCTTTCAATTCCCTCATATGATAATGAGTAGGAGTGATTGTCATGAGGGATAACTTCAATACTCATTCCGTCATGATTTTTATTTATCTTTAGGTCAAATAGTTCACTATGAATAACGTCATACTGGCCTAAAGAGTTATGCCATGGTTTATTGTCATACATAGGATCATCAGACCCTGAATCTTCTCCATTTTCATGGAACCCAATTGCCCTTGGATCTAAAAATTTGATTCCAATGTCTTCAGCAGTAAAGCTATAGTCTTTGGCTTTGATGAATCCAAGTAATGCATCCGGATTGGAAATTTTAATGTTTTCAGTATTGGTATCACCCATTACTAGGGTGTGGCGCAGTGGCTCCAGAATTTGCAAGTAATTCGGGTTACTTCTAAATTTCCTTAGTAGCGCCTTGATATTAAGTAGCTTAATGCCATCAATATAGATATTCTCCGTA
Organism: Pseudomonadota bacterium; assembly: GCA_040752855.1. GTDB lineage: Bacteria > Pseudomonadota > Gammaproteobacteria > RBG-16-57-12 > RBG-16-57-12 > JBFMHP01. The sequence continues at coordinate 76,131 of JBFMHP010000001.1, forward strand.
TTCAATAGAGAATCTGAAAATACGCTTGATGAGGTTTCTCTAGATAACTCTAAACGCTTTTCTATTTTACGGAAATATGACTGCTCTAATGTTGGTCCAGAAGGTTTTCGGACTCGATTGCTGTGAATAATGCCATTTAGTGTGCGGTATATGACGACGTATATCCGAGCAACCGCTTCAACAGGAGGCTTGTGCTTGCGAATAAACTCGCTGACCTCATCACCACCAATAAATGACATCTCGTAAATTAGCTCGTTTACTAATTCAGGTGTTCCGTCATTTGTTGCGGAAGCTCCGTTAGTTGATTTTGGTACTTTTCTCTCAATTATACTGTCGACATATGGGAAGTACGGTTTTACAGTTTCAGGTAGGTTTTTAAGGTAGTGCGCCTGCTGTTTTGCCTTTTTGTAAGGAGCTAGCATTACATCTGTGCCGTCCCTATCCCATTTTGCGGTGATCAAATTTTCACTTAATATTTTCCGAACGATAGCAGCTGAATTGCCCGGTTTCTTTAAGAAAATTGTTAAGGACTCACTTCCGCCAATACCAAACCCTACGATTTTCTCTCCTGGGTTCATGTATTGACTGATAACGTCATCGTTCATTGGGATGTCTTTCTTGACGCCCGTATCGCTTGGTATTTCATTTTCCATGCTGCACCTCCTTGTGGTTTATCGAGTATTTTTATGCCTTTAAAGACTTATTGTTTATGCTGTTGAGTTAATTGTTTTTTTATTGCTTTTTTGCTAGCGAAGAGGCTTACTCCTCGGCTATATTCTTTGGGTTTGCTCGCCGCTATAAAGATTAACCCGACGATGCTGTGCGCGGGCTAACCCTGAAGCGTCGATTGTTATTCTTCTTAAATTTCAATAACAATCTTTCCTCGGGTGTGGCCTGACTCGCTCTTCTCGTGGGCTTTGGCGATATCGTCTAGGCGGAAAACGCTGTCAACTTCAACGGTAATATCTCCAGAGTCAATTAGCTCAGAAATTTCCGATAATTGGTCTGAGTTGGCTTGAACAAAGCAAAAGTTAGCGCTTACTTCATGCTTGGCTGCAAGCTCTTTGTTTGGAATTTCTGCGATTGAAATCAGGCAACCACCTCTCTTTAAAGTTGCCCAGGATTTTTCTAAGACTTCGCCACCCATGGTGTCGAATACGATGTCGAAATCTGCCAATTTAGAGAAATCTTGCTGGGTGTAGTCGACTACTTCATCGGCACCTAGACCCTTCAAAAACTCAATATTTCGACTAGATGCGGTGGTGTAAACGGTAGCGCCTGCTTGTTTGGCAAGCTGGATTGCTGCAATGCCTACGCCACCAGCTCCAGCATGAATCAGGACACGATCGCCTTGTTTCATATGGCCGATATCGTTCAAGGCTTGCCATGCTGTTAGTGTGACTAGCGGTACAGCTGCTGATTTTTGCCAGCTTAGTGTTTTAGGTTTGGCCGCGATTTTATCTGCCGATACAGTGATGTACTCAGCATACGCGCCATTTTTTGAAAGGTCCGAGTGAGCGTACACGGCATCGCCAACACGCCATTTTTCGACATTCTTACCAACAGCGGCAACTTCGCCCGCAAAATCCCAGCCTAAAGTTAGAGGAAGTGCATGAGGAATAATTTCAACCAAGTAACCTTCGCGAATTTTCCAATCGACAGGATTTACTCCCGCAGCATGAACTTTGATCAAAACCTCACTTTCAGCTGGTTTTGGTATCGCAACGCTTTCCAATTTCATTTGTTCTGCGCCTCCGTAGTTGTGAATTCGTACGGCTCTCATTTGGCCTTCATTCATAGTGTTCATTGCATTCTCCATTTACGCCGTAACTGGCGACTTGATTAATTTATCCAACTAAAAGCGCGTGCTTTATTTACATCGTGGGAGAAGTTTAAACAGGAAAATGCCGCTTGATTAGACATCTCTAACGCACTAGACTGTTTCCATATACTCAACAATGGACGTTTGTGTGCCTCTCTATTTCGTTACACAGTAGGTGTTTGGTTATCAATGAACAGCAAACGATTAGATAGTTTGCCGACTTTGGTTCTGTTTGCGCGCATTGTTCAATATGGCAGTTTGAGTGCGGCAGCACATCACTCTGGCTTGAGTCGTTCTGCTGTGAGTAAGCAATTGTGTGCACTAGAAGAAAAACTCGGCATTCGCTTGCTGCAGCGCAGTACTCGCAGTGTTAAGTTGACTGAGGCTGGAAAGCAGGTTTTGGGCGAGGCTATGCTGGTACAGGAAGCTTTTAATAGGGTTGAAACCTTATCGGAAGAGCTGCAAGGCCAAGTACGTGGCCACCTAAAAGTTTCTTGTTCAGCAGGTATTGGTCGTGTTCACTTAGTGCCTTTGGTCAAACAATTCCGTGCACTCTATCCGAAAGTACATGTGCAATTATTACTGGAGGATAGATTTGTTGATTTAATCGATGAGCAAATCGATGTGGCAATTCGTGTCGGCCATCTTCCTGACTCCTCGTTAATAGCATTGCGACTTGGAGAAATGACCTGGGTGGTTTGCGCAAGTCCAGAGTACTTAAGTAAAAACGGTACCCCAAAAACCCCAACAGACCTACTTCAACATGATTGTCTTCACTATCGAAATAGTCAAAGTGCTTTTGACAATTGGTTGTTTATGGGGCCAAATGGCGAGGAGAGAATTTCAATTAATGGCTCCCTCTCAATTAATGATTCAACAGCTTTAGTTCAGGCAGCTGAAGATGGTCAAGGAATTGTTTGGATTGATAAAAATTCAGTCGGTGATGCGTTTGAAACCGGTCGCCTTGTTCAGGTTTTGCAAGACTACTCCCTGGGGATTGGCTACCCTATTTATGCGTTATATCCAGCGCGACACCATCTTCCTGCAAAGACGCGAAAATTTGTTGATTTTTTAACCGAACATTTCTCACCAAGTATACAGCGTTAAATAGGAAATATATTTTCTTTAATATCAATTGGCTGCAATGGAATAGTTGAACATAATAAGAAAATCGACGCAAGAAAGTGGGATGGCAGGTGAAATGGTTACCCCATGAGATCCTCGTTTGTATTACTAATCAATGGCGGCTCTGTCTATTTGGGAGACCTTCCTGGAGTTACATTCTGATGTCCGCTTTTGAGGAGGTTCAAGAGTACTTGGTTTTTTCGATAACGGCGGCTATCAGGATAAACCTGCCATCTTAATGGGATGGCCAACTGACTGTTTATTAGTCGAGAACAGCCTTCCGCAGCTTGATTAATATGGGCACTGTTTGTTAGATGAAGTCACGACAGCCATCGTCTTAACTCCTTAAGCATTCACCCAATCCGTAATCCTTTGCGACATCCGCAACATGTCGCGGCGTTGAGCGTTGCCTCAACGCCCCCTCACGCATCGAGCAGCCTGCCAATCCTTTGAAACAAATAACGATATTCGCATTTCTCCATAATTGGCACGGAGAATGCGAAGGCTCAGATACGCCGTGAATGTTCGAGTTTTAACAGCGGGCACAACAAATCGCCCCGATTTGTTGTTCGACACGAAGAGTATCGCCATGAGACACGCGTTGACCATGACCACCCTATTACAGGAAAACCAAATCTTCTGTGGTACCGGAGGAGTAAGCACCGCCAATCGCGCATACCGCTTTGTGCCGGCATTCCAGGATACCGCCACTGGCCGAAACTACGTTTCACGATTCGCCGACGGACGCGCCGCACCCTGTCATCTGCTGGAGGGGTTGCCGGATGAGTTGGTGGTTGAGCGTTCCGAACGGGGCGCTGTTACTAGAATCAAGGATTCAGTCGTCTCGGGCTTTCTTCGTGGAGGGCGTTTCTATACACGCGCGGAGGCGGCCCAGATCGTGGCCATCTAGCCTGGATTTCTTTGCGTCCTGCAATCGGTTCTATCGCTCAAAGCAAAATTCAGAATTTTTGTTCCTATTGAATACTATCGCCGCTTCATAACACCGCTTCGACCCAACCTTCTTTCGCACAATACGCTCGGTAAGATCAACGGATGCTGAACTTCAATGGCTCTTCTGCAAATACCTCGCTTGCATTGGAGTATACCAGCCGCAACCCGCTGTGGTCTGCCACAAATACTTGTGGCCTGACCGACCGCAGTCGTCACTCCAAGATCTGCTCACGAGACACATATCCTGCTGATCTGAAATCCATTTATTGCGCAGAACGCATGTTGGCGCAGCGCTTGCCATGCGGTACACGTGCACAAACTCTTCGACTGAAGACAGCGGCACGAAGTTAAGTCTCAACTCACTACTTCAATTCAACTAAGGAGATTGATCATGCGCACAGTCACCAACATGAGAAACAATCCGAAGTTTCGATCTGCAAGGTTAATTGAACGACAAGGACGTTCAGGGGTACCTCGGCATCGGTCTTTGGCCAAGACTGTCGGCGCGCTGGCCGTTGCCCTGTTGTGTGGTACTGCTACGGCCGCTGTCGATGATCGCGATTCTGGTCTCGGCGCCCCGCAGTTGCGTCAATTCGTCGATCAGCAAGTCGGCGGAATCCAGAAGTTGATGGTTCCAGCAAAGAATGAAGACCTGCCACAGCCACTGGGCACGGACGGAAAGCCGGACCCGCGTTTCAAGACCACCGAGGCGAAGCGTTATCTCGGCAAACAGCTTTTCCATGACCCGGACCGGATGGTCAGGATCGATCCCGCGTTCGGCGGCCTCCCGGAAACGGCACGGACCGCCTCTTGCGGTACTTGTCACCTGGGCGAGGCGGCCTCCAAAGCCGGCACCCTGTTCAACTTCGCCGTGGGTGGCGAGGGACGCGGCTACACCGACGCGAAGGGGAACTTCATTGCACGCAGGCGCCCCGACCTTGCCATTCTCCCGATGCTGCGACAGACGCCCTTGTTTCCCGGTGACGCGCTGGTGGATGAGCTACCCACCCTCCAGGACGTCTACCGCGACAAGAACACGGGAGAAATCGTTGCCGGCAGCCCCGCCTTGCAGCGCAAGCTCGATCGTAGTGTTTTTGATCTGATCGCAACCGGCCGGCTCGACGCCTTAGACAGCGTCGGGCGCAACGCGCCGAGCGTGCTCGGCGCCGCCTTCAACAACCGTCTGTTGCAGGGCGGCTTCGCAGGCGAGCCCGACTCCGCACCCGGGGGCTTGAACCCGTTCGGGTTTGTGGCGCAAGAAAGCGTGGCACTCTTGCTGCTCGACGCTCACCGGCTGCTCGAAAAACAGGCCAGCGAACTCGAGAAATTCGCTACATTCCGGCTATTGTTCCGCCAGGCGTTCCCCGAGGAAGCCGCCCAGGCGCCCGGCTGCGTGCCCGAGTCTCCGCCTGCTCAAGGTGCTTGTGACGCCCTGATCAACGACATGACCGCCTTGCGGGCGACGGCGACGTTCATGCGAACCGTGGTCACTCGCAACACGCCGTGGGACAAGTTCTTGGCTGGAGACAACAGCGCGCTCACAGATAAACAGCGGCGCGGGGCCAAGCTCTTTTTCACCAAGGCGGAGGATGGCGGCGCGGGTTGCTTTACTTGCCACAGCGGACCGATGCTCAACAAGCAGCCTAACGACCCCGATGTGGCGGGTATGGGTCAGTTCGTGGAAGAAAACTTCTTCAACCTCGGGCTCGCCGATCATCCGTTGCAGGCGCTGAATCGCACGGTGAGAGGGCCAGGTTTCCGCGACGATGGAAGAAGGGAAATCACCGGCAAAGACAGCGATGCCTTCAAGTTCCGCGTGTTGACCTTGCGGCAGTTGAAGGATGGCCGTTTCTTCTTCCACAACGGCTCGTTCACGAGCGTCAGGGACGTGGTGCAGTACTTCAACGCCGGTGTCCCACAGGACGCAGTGGCCGCCGCCGCGGGTACGCTGACACCGCGCTTCACCAATCCCCGCGGAGCCGGCTCGCTCCCCGGGCTAGGCTTGAGCGAGCGTCAAGTGGATGATCTCACCGACTTCCTCGAGAACGCGCTCTACGATCCAGCGTTCGTGAAGTTCGATCCGAACTCGACCACGGACACGTTCGAGCTCAACGCGCGCGACACGACCTACTCGAAGTACCGTCCGGATCTGGTGGCGGCCGGCAACACTGACGGCCACCCGATGATTGACGGCCGATCTGTGAGCGGAAAGCCGCAGAATAACGACGACCCGCTGTCTCGACGCGACATGGGAATGGAGTTCCTGGACGTGACCGCCCAGGCGGTCATCGCACTGGCCGAGTCGAACACCCGACGCGGAGGTCTTCAGCAGGAAGATGTCTACAAGATCACCAACAACAGTACCTCGATCATAGACACCCACCTGCTCGTGATCGCCCGCGGTCTGTCGCCGAACGTCCGGCTGGAAAACCGCAGTGGAGTCAGCAAAGCCGGCGATCCGTATCTGCGTGTGTTCTTGCCCGATGGCGTCCTGATGCCTGGCCAGAGCATCGACGTGACGTTGGTCTTCCAGAAGCCGCTCAAGGCGCCGCCGGCGCAATACTCGCTCACGCTGCTGTCGGGACAGGGCAACCCGTGACAGGTGCTTGAGAGTAACGCCCGCCAACCCGGAGCCCGCCTTCGCGCGGGCTCCGGGGATTAAAGAAAGCCTTTATCTACTGAAACGTTCATTCTGAATTTCTGCAAACAGGAAGATGAAGCAACAGAACAATCTCGCTGGTGACGAAGATTTGATCAACTGCGCCAGCGGCGAAACTAATTAAAGGGCTTTGGCCCCTAAAGTCAGGATGGCGCTCACTTGGGCGCGAACTTTGGATTGCCGAAAACAACGGGTTATCGATCGCACTAAGACGTTGTCGGCGATCTTGACGGTGGATATTTGTGCTTTCGCGGTGACCAATTGCCAGACAAATTGAGGATACCCACCAGTCTATTTATTGTGTCTCCTTAGTTTATTGCGTCGTTCTCAGGTTGTTTATTGCGATTTTTTTGGTAGTTGGCTTGTTAATGATTGCAGAACGCTCGAGCGGCATGGGCCGACTATACTAAGTTCTCTACACACAGCGCGCTATCGGACGATTTCTTCGCCGCACCGCGGCACATTACCAGGCAGGCAGTTGTCGGAGTCCCTCAATCATGAAGGAGACATATATCATGCACACGATAAGCGGAAGGTTCGGCTTCAGGCCAATCACTATTGTGTCGTCTATTTTGTGTTTGTTGGTCGTCTTTCTGATCCCTTTGGGTGGCCCTGGCTTAGCGGCCGCTGCCCCGGAAAGTTGGACAGGACACCGAGGTAAAATTCCTTTCAGCAAAGCCAAGATGATCATCGAGTTCAATTCCACCGCTAACGAGGGCGTGGGTGATGTGGGTGTCCAGGTGTTACTCGACGGAGAACCCTGGCAGTCGCTTAAGATCGAAGACCCTGACGAGCGTACGATTCTGAATATCAGGGCCAACAGTAGCTTGAGGAAGCAAGGGCTTACCGAACTGTTTTTCGAGAGTTCCGAGCCGTCATTGGATGAGACTCCGCTCGCGGATTTTCTGGCCCGTTTTCCAGAGGGAAATTACGAGTTCGAGGGAAGAACGATCGACGGACAGCAGATTGAAGGAGTGGCGACATTCACACATATCATTCCAGCTGGGCCGGTTATTGTCTCGCCAGAGGAGGGTGATACAGTGGACGTTACTGAGCCCCTGAGTATCCGTTGGGAGACGGTGACTAGTAAGGTCGAAGGTTCTGGCGAAGGCGACCTTGAAATTGTCGGCTACGAGGTGATCGTCGAACGAACGGATAATGACGAACTCGGCGCTGCCCCGCGCACATTTGACATCAAGCTCGCGGCCACTTCGGCGCCAGTCCAAAGCGCAACGGTTCCGCCGGAATTTCTCGAACCAGGCCGCGAGTACAAGTTTGAGGTATTGGCGATCGAGAAAGGTGGCAATCAGACTATCTCGGAGGGTGGACCCTTCATGACCAACGCGACGCCCTAAAATGCCGTAATACTTGCTCCGCCCGATCGTGCCCCTTTTAGCCTTGGCGGGCAACGACAACCGGGGGTACGAAGCGCATCAAGCGAGAAAAATTTTGTGAACGCAATACATTTGAATCCGCAGCTGAGAACAGCCTTCCGCAGCTTAATTAATTTGTCAGCTGAAATTACGACAGCCAATGTCTTAAATTCTTTCGGTGGTTGAGCGTTCCGAACGGGGTGCTGTTACCAGAATCAGGGATTCAGTCATCTCGGAATTTCTTCGTGGAGGGCGTTTTTATACACGCACGGAGGCGGCCCGGATCGTGGCCGTCTAGCCCGCATTTCTTTATGTCCTGCAATCAGCTTTACCGCTCAAAGCAAGATTCAGAATTTTGGTTCCAATTAAACAGCAAAAGTAATAATGGGCCATGCGACATCAGTGCAAACCACTACGCGGTACCCCGCTCTAAAATTACCGCCACAGCGCGCTCACCGGCAGCGCAACATACTGGTCGCCAAACGGTATCACCTGATCACCGCCATAGAGCACCACGCCTCGGATAAATTTATCGCCCGCAGCCTGCGCCAGGGTTTCGAGGCCGGTGAGGTCTTTGCGGGTAAGCGATGCGGTGGCCTTGACCTCGACGCCGACTACGCGGCCGCGGGCGTCTTCGATGACCACATCGACTTCCCGGCCGGTGGTGGAACGGAAATGGTAGAGCGATACGCGCTCTTGGGCCCAGCTCGCTTGTTTGCGCAGCTCGGCGACGACAAAGGATTCCAGCAGATGTCCCAGCAGTGTTGCGTCCTCGGCTAGGCGCTGAGAGGTCTGGCCTGTGAGATAGGCGGCCAGCCCGCTGTCGATGAGGTGGATCTTGGGTGATTTAACGAGCCGCTTGCCCAGGTTGGTAGACCATGCCGGCAGCGGTTGGAACAGGAAGGTCATCTCTAGCAGGCTCAAGTAGCGCTTGAGAGTGGTGTGGGCGATGGCGGAGGCGCGCGACAGCTCGGACATGTTGAGCAACCCACCGGAACGCGCAGCGAGCAGGGCCAGGAGGCGTGGCATGTCGGTGAGTCCTTCGATGTGCGCCAGATCGCGGACGTCGCGTTGGAGGATGGCGGTGATGTAGGCGCCGAACCAAGCCTGGCGTCGGCCTGTATCTTCACGGGCGACGGCTTCCGGGTAGCCGCCGCCAATGATTTGGCTGAGGATATCAATACCGGTCTTTTCCGTATTCGAAAAATCGGGCAACCGCGGAGCAAAAACCGTATCGATGAACCGCTCAACGCGATCAGCAAGCTCTCCCTGGGACAGGGGCCACAAGGGTATAGCCTCCATGCGGCCCGCCAGCGACTCGGACAATTGCGGCAGTAGCAGCACATTGGCCGAGCCAGTGAGCAGGAATCGCCCCGGGCGCCGGTCGGCATCCACTAGTATCTTGATGGCTGGAAACAGCCCCGGCGCCTTCTGCACTTCATCCACCACCACCATGCCCGGCAGGTTACGCAGGAAGCCATGCGGATCACCCACCGCGGCCGCCAGAGTCGTAGCGTCATCAAGTGTCACGTAGCGCCCCGCTCTCTGAGCGGCGATTTCTTGGGCCAGGGTGCTTTTGCCGGTCTGGCGGGCACCGTTGAGCAACACCACGGGGGTATCGCGGAGCACGGATTGGAGGTAAGGTTCGATATTTCGCCTGAACATGGTGAAATATTAGCCATCACGTGGTGAATTTTCAACCACGCGACGTTGCCAAACCAGAAAAACCTGGTGCCCACTGAAAATATATCCACCCGCCTGCGGTAGTTCTAGGGACAGAACTAATTCGAATTTATCGCCAACCGCAACCCGTTGTGGCCGGCCACAAATGCTTGTGGCCTGACCGTCCGCAATCGCCATTCAAGGTCTCCTCGCAAGACTAATATCCTGTTGATATTAAATCAATTTATTACTCAGGACGCATGTTGGCACAGCGCTTGCCATTAGGTACACGTGCACAACGTTTTCGTCTGAAGACAGCGGCACGAAATCAAGTCTCAAGTCACTACTGCAATTCAACTTAAGGAGATAAAACATGCGTACCAAAACAGTCGTCACCTCAGCATTGGCCACCGTCGTAGTTCTGGGCATCGTGGCCACGGCCTCGGCGCAACCGGCCGCGAAACCGAAGTATGACTTCGAAAAGTGCTATGGCGTGGTAAAGGCTGGCAAGAACGATTGCCAGACGGCCAACAGCTCCTGCGCCGGGACCTCGAAGATGGACGCCAACCCGACCGCCTGGATCTATGTGCCCAAGGGGACGTGCGATCGCATCGTCGGTGCCAGCACCCAACCCAAGGCATGAGGATGCAGAGCATGATTCCTTCCGCGAACAATCATTTCGCAGTGGGACCGATTCCGGCGCAAGCCGGAATCGGATTGCGGGCCGAGCACTATCATGAGGTGGTGGAGACCAAGCCCGCGATCGCCTGGTTCGAGGCGCACAGCGAGAACTACTTCGGTGCCGGCGGCCGTCCACTGTATTTTCTGGAGCGCGTCCGCGCCGATTATCCGGTGAGTCTGCACGGTGTGGGACTCTCATTGGGCTCCGCCGATGCACTGAACCTGCGCCATCTCGAGAAGCTGCGGGACTTGATTCAGCGCATCGAGCCCGGGCTGGTTTCCGAGCATCTCTCGTGGGGCTCGGTGGGCGGGCGCTATCTCAACGATCTGCTGCCGCTGCCCTATACCGATGAGACCTTGCGCCATCTGATCGAGCGCGTGCAACAGGTGCAGGAGTTTCTCGGGCGGCAGATCCTCATCGAGAACATTTCCTGCTATCTGGAATATGAAGACACCACGCTCGCCGAGCCGCAATTTCTCGCGGAGCTGGCGCGGCGCAGCGGCTGCGCGCTGCTGCTTGATGTCAACAACGTGTATGTCAACGCCGTCAATCACCGCTTCGATCCCTTTGGCTATGTGGCGGCGATCCCCGCGGATCTGGTGCAGGAGATCCATCTCGCTGGCCACACCCGCCGGCAGCTTGAAGACGGCGCGATCCTCATCGACACGCACGATCAGCTCGTCACCCCTGCGGTGTGGGAACTCTATCGCGCCGCGGTCGCGCGCCTGGGCCGCATCCCGACCTTGATCGAATGGGACAGCGATCTACCCGCGCTGGAGGTATTGCTCGCCGAGGCGGCGCACGCCGAGCAGGTGATGGAGGTGGGCTATGCCGACGTTGCATGAGTTGCAGCAGGGTTTCACTGCCGCGGTGTTCGATGCAAACCGCATCGATGTCTGTCGCCACATCCGTGACAACGGCTTGTCCGCCGCGCGGCGCCTGCAGATCTATCGTCATGATGTCTTCACCAAGTTCACCGAGGCCCTGGCCGCGGTCTATCCGGTGGTGCAGCGCCTGGTCGGCGCAGCGTTTTTCGAACAAACCGCCCGGGAGTACATCGTGCACCATCCCGCGCGGTGTGGCGACGTGCAGGCCTTCGGCGACCAATTCGCCGATTTTCTCGCCGCGCTGCCGCAGGTCTCGGGGTTGCCCTATCTGCCTGATGTGGCGCGCCTGGAATGGGCCTACCACGAGGTCTTTCATGCGGCCGACGCGCCGCCGCTCGACCCGAACGCGCTCGCCGCGCTGCCGACTGAAGTGCACGGGGCGCTGCGTTTCATGCTGCATCCCGCCGCGCGGCTGCTGCGCTCGAACTATCCCGTATTGCGCATCTGGCAGGTGAATCAATCCGAGGCTGACCCCGCCGAGGTGGTGCGCCTCGATGAAGGAGGCGTGCGACTGCTGGTGATTCGGCGCGGGCTGGACATCGAGTTCGAGACGCTGAGCGAGGGCGCCTTCGCCCTGCTCGATGCCCTCGCGCACGGAGGCACCTTGGCGTTCGCGTGCGAGTGGGCGATCGCTGCGCAGCCGGATCTCTCGCTCGTGCATTGCCTGAGCGGACACATTCAACGGGCGACCCTGGTGGGATTTCGCCTCGACTCAACTGCTAACTAGGAGGTGCCTCATGGCCACCATCGCACACGTTCCAAGCAAACCCGTCCAATTCTCGCTGCTGCGCTCGGCCAAGGCATTCATCCGCGGTCTGGACTTCTTGAGCCCGGTGGGCGATCTCATCGTGCGCCTGTATCTGGCGCAGGTGTTCTTTCAGGCGGGTCTCACCAAGATCCAGAGCTGGGACAGCACCGTCGCCCTGTTTACCTACGAATACCAGGTGCCCTTCCTGCCGCCGGAAATCGCGGCCTATATGGGCACCTTTACCGAGCTATTTTTCCCGGTGTTGCTCGCCGTGGGGCTGGCGGGACGCTTCAGCGCGGCGGTGTTGTTCATCTTCAACATCATCGCGGTCGTCTCCTACCCCGGTCTGATGGAGGCGGGCGTCGAGCAACACAAGGTGTGGGGCATCCTGCTGCTCATGCCCTTGTTACACGGCCCCGGCCGGCTGTCGCTGGATTACTTCATCGCCAAGCGATTCTTTGGCGGTGTCTGAGTCTGTCAGCAAACACTTTTGAGGAGATCAACCATGAGTATGTCGCGGCAAATGAATTCGGTATTGGAGGGACAACGCGCCCTGATCACCGGCGCCAACTCCGGCATCGGTGCCGGCATCGCAGTGGCGCTGGCGGCGGCCGGCGCGCGGGTGGCGGTGAACTTCGTGCGCAGCGCGGAGGACGCCGAACGGGTGGTGGAACACATCCGCGCCCAAGGCGGCGAGGCCATCGCCGTGAAGACCGATGTGAGTCAAGAGGATCAGGTCGAGGCCATGTTCGACCAGGTGGTGGAGGCCTTCGGCGGGTTGGACATCCTGATCAACAACGCGGGGCTGCAAAAGGATGCGCCGTTGGTCGACATGAGCCTCTCCGACTGGGAGGTAGTGATGCGCGTGAATCTCACCGGGCAGTTCCTGTGCGCGCGGCGCGCGGCACGCGAGTTCATCCGTCAGGGCGTCGATGCGAAGCGTTCGCCGGCCGCGGGCAAGATCATCTGCATCTCCTCGGTGCATGACGTCATCCCCTGGGCGGGTCATGCCAACTACGCGGCCTCCAAGGGCGGGGTGATGATGCTGATGAAGACCCTGGCGCAGGAGCTCGCCGCGCACAAGATCCGCGTCAACAGCATCTCGCCCGGGGCGATCAAGACCCCCATCAACCACACCGCCTGGGCCACGCCCGAGAAGGAGGCCGAGCTGCTGGAGCTTATCCCCTACGGGCGGGTGGGCGAGACCGCCGACATCGGGCGCGCCGCGGTGTGGCTCGCCTCGGACGAATCCGACTACGTGAGCGGTGCGACCCTGTATGTCGACGGCGGGATGACGCTCTACCCCTCGTTCCGCTATGGAGGCTGAGATGCGCGCGCGACTGCACCACGTCCTTGGTCTTGCCACCGGACTGGCACTGCTCCTCGCAGGCGCGGCGGCGGCCGAGGCGCCAACCGGCAGCGCCAGCGACTCACGGGGGGATCGCACCGGACTGCCCGAGGGCGAGCAACCGTGGTGGCCGAGCCGCTATGGGGCCGACGACCAGCTCGGCACGCTGAACGAGATCACGCCCGCGGTGGTGCGCGCCGCCGCAGCCCTGGTCAAACAGGGCCGGGTGGTGGACCTCGGCCGCGTCCTGGACGCGGACACGCCCAAGTTTCCCGGCCGTTATTGGCACCAGAGCATCGAGGTCTCGCCCCACTTCACCAACCTGCGCCGCCCCGACCGTCATGGCAAGGGCTGGGGCAGGAACGAGATCAACTGGATCACCGAGATCCAAGCCGGGACCTTCCAGGTCGGCACCCAGCTCGATTCCATCGGGCATATCCAGATCGGCGACCGTTTCTATAACGGCTGGACCGCCCGCGACGTGGTCGAGCCCTGGGGCCTGAACCGTTTCGGCATGGAGGGCGTGCCGCCGATCGTCACGCGCGGCGTGCTGATCGACATCGCCGCCTACAAGGGCGTGGCGCGACTGCCCAAGGGCTATGTCATCACCGTGGCGGACATGGAGGGTGCCCTCAAGCGCCAGGGCATCGACATTCGCGCCGGGGATGCGGTGCTGATCCACACCGGCTGGGGCGGTCTGTGGGGCAAGGACAACGCAGCGTTTCTCGATGGCGAGCCGGGGCCGGGCCTGGCGGTGGTCCAGTGGCTCTACGACCGGCACATCGCCCTCACCGGGGCCGATACCTGGAGCTACGGGCCGGTACCCGGCGAGGACCCCGAGCGGCCGTTTCTGGTGCCCCAGACCATGTACGTCAAGCTGGGCCTGTTCGGCCTGGAGAATCTCGCCACCGAAGAACTCGCCGCGCGCGGCATCCATGAGTTTCTGTTCACGGTCACCCACGCCAAGACGCGCGGTTCCACCGCCGCGGTCATCGCCCCGGCGGCGCTTTATTGAGGAGGACGCGATATGGACCGCCCATATGACTATCTCATCGTCGGTTCCGGCGCCGGGGGCTCGGCGGCGGCCTACCGGCTGGCCCTGAGCGGCAAGCGCGTGCTGCTGCTGGAGAAGGGCGAACGACTGCCGCGCGATGGCAGCACGCTCGATCCCGACACCGTGCTGCGCCAGGGCACGTTCAAGAATCACGAGGCCTGGGAGGACGGCGGCGGCAAGACGGTCTTCCCGCAGGAATACTACAACGTCGGCGGCAAGACCAAATGGTATGGCGCAGCCCTGCTGCGCTTCGCGCCGCACGAATTCGGCGCCGAGGCAGATTACGGCTGCCTGCCCTGGCCCATCGAATATCAGGATCTCGAACCCTATTACACCGAGGCCGAGCAGTTGTTGGGCACGCGCCACTTCCCGATCGAACCCCAGTTCGGGCGCATTGTCGCGCGGCTCACCAATGGTCCCGGCTGGCAATCCCAGCCGATGCCGCTCGGCCTGATGCTGGATATCGCGGCGGATGCAGGCGAGGCCAGTCACTTCGACGGCTTCGCCTCGGTCAAGGGACTCAAGTTCGATGCCGAGCAGGCCTTTCTCGGGCGCATCACCGCGCCTAACTTCACCCTGGTCACCGGCAAGGCGGTCAGCGAATTGCTGGCGCACCCGGACGGGCGGCGCATCCAGGGCGTGGCCTGCGCCGACGGCAGCCGCTACCAGGCCGAGGTGGTGCTGCTCGCCGCCGGCGCGCTGCATTCACCGCGTCTGTTGCAGCACTACGTGGAGCGCGCGGGCCTCACCGCGGCCCTGCCCGGCGCGGGCCTGATCGGGCGGTACTACAAGTGCCACCTCAACACCGCCTTGCTCGCTTTCTCACGCCACCGCAAGACCGATCTGCTGTGCAAGACGGCGTTGCTGCGTCATGCGGACTTCCCGCACAGCAGCGTGCAACCGCTGGGCGGCGCGCTGGAGGGGGACATCCTGTCGGGCGAGCTCTCCCCCTGGGTGCCGCACCGCCTGTGCGCCGGCCTGGGCCATCATGCCTACGGCTTTTTCCTCACCACCGAGGACGCCAGCGCCGCGGATAACCGTGTGGTGAGCGAAGGCAACGGCACCCTGCACCCGCGCCTCGACTATCAGCGCCGCCGCATCCCCAAAGCCGCGGCGGAACATCGCGCCTTCGTGGGCCGCTTCCGTCGCGCCCTGTTGCGCAGCGGCTTCGTGAGCTTCGCCCGCGCCATGCCGCTCGAGGCTACGGCGCATGCCTGCGGCACCCTGGTGACCGGCGCCGATCCCGCCCGCTCCGTGGTGGATCGTAACGGCCGGGTGCACGGCCTGGAGAATCTGTACGTGGTGGACGGCAGCGTGCTGGCGCGCTCCAGTCGCGTCAATCCCTCACTCACCATCTATGCCTGGGCGCTGCGCACCGCCGCAGGCCTCGAACCGGGAGGACACGCATGAACGCCTCACTGCCCGACTTCATCCGTTTTGGCCGCGAGATCTGCGGCGACCTCGCCCAGGCTGAACGGCGCGAGTGGTGGCTCGCCAACGGGCTGGGGGCGTATGCCGCCGGCACCGTGGCGGGCACCCTCACGCGCCGCTACCACGGTCTGCTGATCGCGCCGCTCGCGCCCCCGCTCGGACGCTTCCTGGTGCTGGCCAAGGCCGATGCCACGCTGCACAATGGCGCGCGGCGCTTGCCTCTCTACACCAACCGCTGGGGCGGGGAGGTGGTCGATCCCGCCGGGCATGTGCACATCGAATCCTTCCGGCTCGAGGGCCGCATGCCGGTGTGGCGCTATGCCGTGGACGGACTCACGCTGGAGCAGCGCATCTGGCTGGAACCGGGATCGCACACCAGTTACGTCGCCTGGCGCGTGGAAGCCGCGCCAAACGCGCCGGAGCGCGCGCTGCGGCTCAGTGTGAAGCTCCTGGTCAACGCCCGCGATCACCACGGCAGCAGCCAGCCCTGGGGCTTCAATCCGGTCATCGAAAACGATACCAACACGCTGCGCGTGATCCACCCCAACTGGTTCACCCTGCATCTCCACGCTCGGGGCGGGGTCCTCGCGAGCGATCACAGCTGGTACGAGAACTTCGATTTACCCGTGGAACGCGAGCGCGGCCTACCCGAGCGCGACACTCATCTCTGCGTCGGCACGGCCCAACTCGACCTCACGCCGGGCGAGTGGGTGGGGGTGGTGGCGAGTCTCCAGCCCCAGCCTTCCCTGTATCTCGACGAGGCGATGCGCCGCTTCGCCGCGCATGACCGGGGACAGCTGCGCCGCATGCAGGTCACCGTCCCCGAGTTCCACGCGGCCCCGGACTGGATCCAACAGCTGGCGCTTGCCGCCGACAGCTTTTTATTCGCGCGTCCGCTGCCCGACCTCCCCGAGGGGGAATCGGTGATCGCCGGTTACCCCTGGTTCGGCGACTGGGGGCGCGACACCATGATCGCCCTGCCGGGCCTGACCTTGGCCACCGGCCGCCACGACAGCGCGCGGCGCATCCTGGAGACCTTCGCCCGCTTCGTCGACCGGGGCATGCTGCCGAACGTCTTCCCCGGCGCGGGTGAGCACGCCGACTACAACACCGTCGACGCGGCCTTGTGGTATGTCGAGGCATGGCGCGCCTATGTCGAGGCGAGCGGGGATCTGGCCAGCCTGCGCCGGGTGTTTCCGGTACTCGCCGACATCATCCGCTGGCATGTCGCGGGCACCCGCTACGGCATCGGCATGGACACCGCCGACGGGCTGCTGCGCGCCGGCGAGCCCGGGGTGCAGCTCACCTGGATGGACGCCAAGGTCGGCGACTGGGTGGTCACGCCGCGCATCGGCAAGCCGGTGGAGATCAGCGCGCTGTGGTTCAACGCCTTGCAGATCATGGCGGGTTTCGCCCGCCAGCTCGGCGAGGCCACCGAGGACTATCAGGCGCTCGCCGAGCAGGTCCGCCAAGGCATGCAGCGCTTCATCACCCCCGGGCGCCACGGTCTGTTCGACGTGCTCGACGGCCCTGCTGGCAATGACGCCAGCGTGCGCCCGAACCAGATCTTCGCGGTGAGTCTGCCGCACAGCGCGCTCGAACCTGCGATGCAGCGGGCGGTGGTCACGCAATGCGCCGAACAGCTGCTCACCTCCTACGGCCTGCGGTCTCTCGCCCCGGATCACCCGGACTTCCGCCCCCATTACCAGGGAGGGGTGGGAGAGCGCGATGGGGGCTATCACCAAGGCCCGGTCTGGGGCTGGCTGCTGGGGCATTTCGCCTTGGCGGAGTATCGGGTCTCGGGCGATGCACATGCGGCGCAACGGCGGCTTGAACCGATCCGCAATCATCTGCTCGACGCCGGCCTGGGCACCGTGAGCGAGATCTTCGACGGCGCCCCGCCGCATACCCCGCGCGGTGCCCCGGCCCAGGCCTGGTCGGTGGCAGCGGTGTTGGAGGCCTGGTGGCGCCTGGAGCGCGCCCGGCGCGCCGCGGCGGACCGGCCGCAGCTTGCGCGGGTGCGGCGGGATGCAGTGGTCGCAGAAACTTAGGGTGGGTTCAGCCCCACACACTCATCACTCACTTCGGTTGAGGAGGACTCAACAATGGACATCAAACTCAATGCAGAACGCCAGCGCCTGGAGCAACAGCGCGCCGGGCGCGAAAACTGGCGCCTCTGGGGCCCGTATCTTTCGGAGCGCGCCTGGGGCACGGTGCGTGAGGACTACAGTCCCCACGGCACCGCCTGGGAAGACTTCGATCACGACCAGGCGCGTTCGCGCGCCTACCGCTGGAACGAGGACGGCCTGGGCGGCATCTGCGACGAGCAGCAGCGGCTCTGCCTGGCGCTGGCGCTGTGGAACGGGCGCGACCCGATCCTGAAAGAACGCGCCTTCGGTCTCACTGGCAACCAAGGCAACCACGGCGAAGACGTGAAGGAGTATTACTTCTATGTCGACGCCACCCCCTCCCACAGCTACCTGCGCTACCGCTACCTCTACCCACAGGCCGAGTATCCCTATGCCTGGCTGGTCCGCGAAAATGCCCGGCGCGGCCGGCACGAGCCCCCGTTCAACTTGCTCGACACCGGCGTGTTTCAACACGACCGCTACTGGGATGTCGAGGTCGCCTACGCCAAGGCTGGACCCGACGAGATCCACGTCCGTATCCAGACCGTCAACCGCGCCCCCGAGGCGGCGACGCTCCACCTGCTGCCGACACTGTGGTTTCGCAACACCTGGTCCTGGGAGGAGGAGCGCGAGCCGCGTCCGCTGCTCCAGGCCACGCCCGCGCCGGACGGCGCCGCCTGGGCACTGGAGGCCCGGCACCCGACGCTGGGCAACTACTACCTCTACGGGCGCAACCAGGCGCAGCCGCTCTACACCGAAAACGAATCCAACACCGAGCGGCTGTGGGGCCAGCCCAATCACACGCCCTATGTGAAGGATGCCTTTCACCGCCTGGTCGTCGCCGGTGAGACCGGGGCCATCAATCCTGCCGCAGAAGGCACCAAGTTCGCCGCCTGGCACCGTCTCAACGTCGCCAGCGGGGAGTCGGCCCGCATCGAGCTGGTACTCAGCGCCGCGCCGCTCAAGCAGCCCTTTGTCCGCAGCGAGGCGGTGTTCAGCGCACGCGCCTCCGAGGCCGATGGTTTCTATCGTGACTTGTTGCCCGAGGCCGGCACCGAAGACCACCGCATCATGCGCCAGGCGCTTGCCGGCATGATCTGGAGCAAGCAGTTTTTCCACTACGACGTGGAGCGCTGGCTGAATGGCGACCAGTTCCCCCCGCCCGACGGCCACCGCCGCGGGCGCAACCGGCAATGGCGCCATCTCAAGGCCGCCGACATCATCTCCATGCCCGACGCCTGGGAGTACCCGTGGTTCGCCGCCTGGGACCTCGCCTACCACTGCGCGGCGCTCTCTCTGGTGGATGTGGACTTCGCCAAGGACCAGCTCGAGCTGCTGCTCAAGGAGTATTACCTGCATCCCAACGGACAGATACCGGCCTATGAGTGGGCGTTCGGCGACGTCAATCCGCCGGTGCACGCCATGGCCACTCTCAAGGCGTTTCGCGCCGAGCGCGTGCAGCGCGGGGTGGGCGATATGGATTTTCTGCACCGGGTCTTCAACAAACTGCTGCTCAACTACGCCTGGTGGATCAACCGCAAGGACATCGACGGGCACAACGTCTTCGAAGGCGGCTTCCTGGGGCTGGACAACATCTCGGTGATCGACCGCTCTCAGCCCCTGCCGCCGGGATTTGCCCTCAAACAGGCGGACGCCACCGGCTGGATGGCGATGTTCGCCCTCAACATGACCATAATGGCGCTGGAGCTCGCCGCCACCGATCCGGATTTCGAGGACATCGCGATCCAGACCTACCAACAGTTCCTGTCCATCGCCAACAGCATCGGCGGGCACACCGACAGCGGCATCTCGCTGTGGGATGCCGAGGCCGGCTTCTTCAAGGACGTGCTGATCACCCCCGACGGACAACGGCATCACATCGACGTCTACTCCTGGGTCGGGCTGATCCCGCTGTTTGCCTGCGAGATCGTCGATCAACGCCTGCTGCGCGCCGCCCCGCGCTTTCGCGCGATGCTGCGCACGCACGCGGAAGGGGTCTTTCAGGGCAACTATGTCTGCGCTTGTCCGGAGTTCGAGAACGAGCGCGGCGAACACCTGCTGGCGCTCGCCGACCACACCAAGCTCCCAGCCATCCTGGAGCACCTGCTCAATGAGGACGAGTTCCTGTCGCGTTTTGGGGTGCGCAGCGTGAGCCGCCGCCACAGCACGCACCAGGAACTCGGCGTGCTGCCGGGCCTCGGCCGCGCCATGATTGAGTACCTGCCGGGCGAATCCAACAGCGGGCTGTTCGGCGGCAACTCCAACTGGCGCGGCCCGATCTGGATGCCATGCAACTACACCCTGATCCAGGCACTGGAGAAATACCACCGCTACCTCGGCGATGCCTTCACCGTGCCGGTGCCGTTCCTCGGCGGGCGCGCGCTCACACTCAAGGAGATCGCGGCGCTGCTCTCCGAGCGTCTGGTGGACATCTTCCGGCGCAACGAGCAGGGCCTGATCCCGGCCTTCCCGCCGGACAGCCCGTTCCAGCGCAATCCCTACTGGCAGGATCTGCTGCTCTTCAACGAGTACTTCCACGGCGAGACCGGCCAGGGGCTGGGCGCCGCGCATCAGACCGGCTGGACCGGCCTGGTCGCCAATCTGGTGTTCCGCCGCTATCGTCAGGACATCCCGGAATTCTGGCGCGAGCACCGCGAGGAGAGGCGGGAGGCGCGGCGCGCCGTCCCGGTGCCGGCATGAACGGGCGGGGTGATTCAGCGCTGCAAGCGGTGTTGGCGCGCCCGGCCCTGGAGCGCCGGCTGGTCCCGGCCCTGCGCCTCGTGCTGGACCTGCTGCGCACGGTAGAGCGCAGCGCCGGTCCGATCCTCGACCTGGTGATCCGCTTTGCCCTCGCCCAGACCTTCTTCATCTCCGGCCTGCTTAAGCTGGGCAACTGGGAGGTGGCGCTGCAGCTCGCCCGCGAGGAGTATCCGGTCACCTGGCTCGACCCGGTGACGGCGGCGTATACCGGGGTGGGCATCGAACTCCTGTGCCCGATCCTGCTGCTCTTCGGGCTGGCCACACGGGTTGCGGCGCTGCCCATGTTGATCCTCGCCTTGGTGATCCAGTTCAACTACCGGGCGCTGGATACCCACCTCCTCTGGGCCGCGTTGCTCGGTTGGTATGTAGTGCGCGGGGCGGGAGCCCTGTCGCTCGATGCCTTACTCAGTCGCGGTCTGCGCCGATCCGCGCTGCCGCTGGCGGGCGCCGTGCTCAAAGTCACCGAGGCAATGACGCGCTGGCTCAGCGACCCTTATCTCCTGTTGCTGCGCCTGTGGCTCGCGGCGGGGCTGGCGCTCCCGCTGCTCGCGTCCTCTGGAGCAGGGAACTGGCTGCCGTTCGCAAGCTTCGCCACGCTGCCCGTCGGCGCGGCTGTGCCGTTGGCGGTGCTGCTCACCCTGGGGCTGGCCAGTCGCGCGGCAGCGGTGGTGTTGATGGTCTTGGTCGCTGGAAGTGCAATGATGGGCGGGGTCACGTTGCCCGCGCCGGGTTGGCTGACCTTGCTGCTCGCGCTGCTGGCGATCGTCGGTCCTGGTGCGCTCTCGCTCGATGCCGCGCTGGTGCGTCTGCTGCAAGGCAGCTTCCCGGAACTCGCCGGCCGGCCCGCCTTTGATCTCGCCGGGCTGCCGCGGGTAGTGATCGTAGGCGCAGGCTTTGGCGGCCTCGCCTGCGCCGCCGCCCTGCGCCGGGTGCGCGCCTCCGTGACCCTCATCGACCGCCACAACTACCACCTGTTCCAGCCCTTGCTCTATCAGGTCGCCACCACCGCGCTTTCGCCCATCGACATCGCCCTGCCGATCCGCGGCCTGTTCCGCGAACACTTCAACACCCGGGTGCTGCTCGGCGAGGTGAGCGGGGTGGACACCGCGCGGCGCGAGGTGATCCTCGGCGAGCAGCGCATCCCCTACGACTACCTGGTGCTCGCTACCGGCGCCTCGCACAGCTACTTCGGCCGCGACGAGTGGGCCGCCCACGCCCCCGGACTGAAGCAGGTGGAGGACGCCACCGAGGTACGCCGGCGTCTGCTGCTTGCCTTCGAGCGCGCCGAGGCCGCCGAGGACGAGGAGGAACGACGGGCCCTGCTCACCTTTCTCATCGTCGGCGGCGGCCCGACCGGCGTGGAACTGGCCGGGGCCATCGCCGAGCTGGCGCGCTTCGGCATGGAGCGTGACTTCCGCCGCATCGATCCCACGGCGGCGCGGATCATCCTGGTCCAGGCCGGCCCACGCCTGCTGCCCGCCCTGCCCGAGGCGCTTTCGCACAAGGCCACGGTGGCCCTGCAACGGCTCGGGGTCGAGGTGCTCACCGACAGCCGCGTCGAGTCCATAGATGGGCAAGGGGTACGCGTGAACGGCCAAGCCATCCCCGCGCGCACCGTGTTGTGGGCGGCGGGGGTGGTCGCCTCCCCGGCCGCGCGCTGGCTGGGGGCCGAGGCCGACAAGGCCGGCCGACTCAAGGTGACGCCCAACCTCTCGGTGCCGGGCCGGCCCGATGTCTTCGCCATCGGCGACACCGCCTACGCCGAGGCCTGGCAGGGCCAAGCCGTGCCCGGTCTGGCACCGGCGGCCAAGCAGGGTGGGGTCTATGTGGCGCGCGTCATCCGGGCCCGCATCGAGGGCTGCGATGCGCCGCCGCCGTTCACCTACCGCCACCTCGGCAGTCTCGCTACCATCGGGCGCAAGGCTGCGGTCGCCGACTTCGGCTGGGTGCGCCTGAGCGGGGCGCCGGCCTGGTGGTTGTGGGGGGTGGTGCACATCGCCTTTCTCGCCGGGCTGCGCAACCGCGTCTCCATCCTGTTCGACTGGATTTGGTCCTACCTCACCTTCCGCAGCGGCGCGCGCCTGATCACCGGCGAATCCGCCACCTCGAACACCCCCACCGCCGAGACGCTATCCGAGAGGAGGCAATACCATGGCTGACACCTCTACCCTCGATCACACGGCCCGCCGCATTGCCGTGGCCCTCGTCTACCTCAGCGGTTTTCTGCAGGGCCTGACCCTGGTGAGCTTTCCGGCGAGCGGGGCGCTGCTCAAACAAACCCTCGGCCTCAGTGACGCGCAATACGGCGCGATCTTCCTGCCGCAGGTGGGCCTGGCCATCCTCGGGGCCTTGCTCGGGGCGAGCCTCGCCCGGGGCATCGGCCTCAAGGCCCTGCTGGTGCTCGCCCTGCTCGCCAACGGCCTCTCCCAGCTGGCGCTCGCCGCGAGTCTCACGGTGATGGCGGGGCTCGGGTTTACGCTCATCCTCGCCGCCACCGGGGCATTGGGGTTCGGGTTCGGACTGGCCGGCGCGCCGATCAACACCTATCCACCGCTGCTGTTCCCGCGCCAGCCGCACGCGGCCGTGGTGGCCCTGCACACGCTGCTCGGCATGGGGCTGGCCACCGGCCCGCTCGCGGCCGGCGCCTTCATGGACGCCGGCGTATTCACCGCCTATCCGCTGCTGAGCGCCGCGCTGTGTGGCGTATTGGCCGTGTTAACCTTGCTGGCGCGCCTGCCCATCGAGGCCGAGACGGGCGCCGCATCGAGGCCGGGGCCTTTACCGCTCGCCGCGCCGGGATTTTGGGGCTTCGCCCTGGTCGCCGTGCTCTACGCCTTCGCCGAGGGCACCTTCTCCAATTGGGTGGTCATCTACCTCAACGAGACCAAGGGCCTCCCGCAGGCCGTCGCCACCTTGGCGCTCTCGGCCTTCTGGGCCGCGCTGGTGGTCGGCCGGCTGACGGTCTCCGCCCTGGTCGTGCGCGTGGCACCGGAGCGCATCTGGCTGATCTTGCCGCTGCTCATGATCGCGGCCTTTCTCCTGCTGCCGTATGCCGACAGCCCCGCGCTTGGCATCATGCTGTTTGCCCTCGCAGGACTGGGATGCTCGGCCTTCTTTCCGCTCACCATCACGCTCGCCGCGCATCGCTTCCCGCATCACGTAGCAGCGGTGTCGTCCATGATGATCGCTGCGCTGATGATCGGGGTGGGCGCGGGATCGTTTGCCATCGGCGCACTGCGCGCCCAGTTGCCACTGGAGTCCTTGTATCAACTTTCGGCTATTTATCCGGCCCTGGTGCTGGCGATCGCCGCGGCCCTGGTGCTGGCCCGCTCCTATGCCTGGAGGACTCATGCCGGATGAAGTCTCACACCATGCCGGGATCGGCGATCCAGCCTTCGTGCACGCGCGGTTCGACAGGCGTGAATGCGCCGCCGTAATGCTGCCACCCCACGCGCCTTGGACGGCGCACAACATCGCATCGAGTAGATCGACTAGATCATCGTCGATCAGCGCGGCATTGAATTCTGTTCTCTTGAAATCTCGCGGTAATACTGACCAGCGCAGTGGCTCATCAGTGCGCAGAGGGGTTCTGTTCGTCGCCTACTCCGATCTTCCGCTTTGTGACGTCTGCTTGAGGCTTTTTCTTTGGATGGAGTAGCAATCCAGACGCTCTACTCACAATGTTAGAGGACGATATTGATTTATCGCACCTGACGTCGCGCTCATTTACGTGAGTCGGTCTTGCGCCAAACCATCTATTCAGAAAGATATGCCCGAACCAACTTGCAGGAATTCCCACGGTATTCGAATACCAGTTCACCGACTCTGAACTCATTGTTGTCCTTGTCAACTCCAGCAGCTATTTCCTTCGTTTTGTCCACCAAGTCACGCATCGTATATGTAATGAGCGCATCTCCTTCGTAGCTGGCCATCGGTTGATCGAGAATCTTGGTCAATGTTGCATCAAACTGATCACGACTGATCTTTTGAACTGGGACGCCATCTACCGCGCCATGCACTGCCAGCGGGAATTGTGTCATATCGCGCAGTTTTTGCTGATCGCCCGACAGAACGGCTTGGCGAAAATTGGTCCAACAAAGTTGTGGCGACAAGTCGGCTTCCCGAGCCGAGCACGCACCTGTAAGACCCAGTACTACTATTACAGCAAGATATCTTTGAATCATTCCCACGATTGGCACCACCTGCGGTTACAATATTTATTCTTTTGGCCAGCGATAGCCCCGCAACATCCAGGAACTCTTGGGAAAGAATGAAACCTTTACTTTGTCCGACTGGTTCCCTCCCAATAATACATAGTGAGTCGCTGTCTCTTGGACTAAAAAGCCTACGTGATTTCCAGAAGATGACAAGGCTGAATTTGCTGCCTTGGCATTGTATATGACGGTAATCGCACCACCGATCGGACCGCAGGACTTGCCCCACTGCATCCAGCTGATCGCCCTCGCCGCGCTGGTCCCTGCTACGTTGGCTTGGAGCAGCACCCAATTGACAAAAGAGGAACACCACGGCGTCTCGTCGTCGCTCGCCTTTAAAGTGGTTGTGGCATGATAGGCAAGGATTTTGGGATTGTGCTTCTTCCCAGGGATTTCTGTTTGATCAATCTCCCTTTTAGCATACTCCATCCAAGGCGCTGAATCGGTCGCCACAACTTGAGGAGAGGGTTTCGGCGCAGTGGCGACGCTAGTGAGCGCCTCCCAGGTCTTCGGACCAACTACACCATCGACACCGAGATTTTTCGCGATCTGAAATTGCTTAACCGCAGCATCGGTGCGTTTTCCAAAGTCACCATCTTCACTGAGCTTAGGAGTGATCTTCAACTTCTCGTTCAACAACTTCTGCAGTTGTTTTACCTCATCGCCCTTGCTGCCAAGCTTTAGCACGCTTCCCATAACCCCTCCATAAAATTGACGTTTGTATCCCTTGCTTCGGATCAATACCTAATATCTCTGCCATATACCATTGTCACAGGCATACCGAAAGCAGCGCATGCCTTGCAAAAGCACGGTTGGCGCTCCGCTATATCAGTGCTATCACTCAACGGATCAGCGATTGATGCAATATTCTTCAAAATGTCACCGAAAACGGGCCAGCGTTCAATGTGTTGTGCTCAAAGTATAAGCCGAACGATCACTCGTTTCCAGATGTGATCCATCGGGCGTATGAAGTAGACCTTATGGATATTCAACTCGCCGCTCGATGCCAGCCAATACAACCTTCATCTACGCAAATTTTTGACGGCCGGAATATCCCGGACTGCCATGGATAGGCGATGTGTTTGATGTCACCGATTTAGCAATCATAGTGAATGCAAGGATGTGCTTAGCAGGTCAAGGCACGAATCAGCTTTTCGTAGCACAGTGATTTAGCTGGGACCTCAGTCTGTTCCCATGCTCCGCTAGGATCTGGTTTATGTCACGCTCCGGAATTGCTCTATCGGCTTCACAAGGATGCAACCTAAAGGTTGGGAAATTGATGACCCCCGCCATTTCCGATTGCAACAATTGTGCTTAGTTAATCTCCGAATCGTTTCATCCTGGAATTTTCAGAGCAATCCGCGTTCCGCACAGAACCTCTAATAAATCAGGGGTTCATTATTTCTACTCCCCAATACGGATTACTCGAGCGCTGGGTGAGCCACATCGGATGGGGCTGTTCGAGACCTCCCCTGTCAACAAGCGGGTGCCCGTCGTCTAGCATCTAAAGCAGATTTTTTCTGCTTTGCTAATATTTGTTTGCCATGATGGAGTTGATCGCAACTTCGGAAGTTTCTTTTATACGAGAAATGGTATGCACGGTGGCACGCCGCAGTGTGTCGAGTACCGACAGCCTGAACTGCTGAACTTACTCTGAAAAATGGCGCTGTACGCTGCCCCCTCCGTGGGGTCTAGATTCTCGAATCCCTATTCAATATCTATTTTGTCTTACGGTCACGAGCCGACATCGCGCATCGATGTTCCAACCCGACAATAAGGCCGCATCTTATTTGCTTAACAAGCAACCCACGACGGGTGCTTTATAACCAAGCAGGACTCCTTAGAATGCTCGATCAATTACATGCTTTCTTGCGCCACGGCGCAAAGACTGTTGTGCAAAGGAGGACACGCATGTTCACAGAGAAATGTATGGTTGTCCCTGCCAATCCAACTACGGGCCGGCGCAGTGGGATGTGGCAGAGTCCCAGCACCGAGGATGGTTGCGAGCGAAAAATTTGCGTGCTGGTCGTCAACAAGCGGCCGCTGGTCTGCAATGCGTTAGCGGCCTTGATTGGTTTGCAGGAAGATTTTGACCCGGTGGAGACTGCCATCAACTGTGCTGAGTGCTGCCGTAAGGCCTTAATATGCAGTCCAAACGTGTTAGTTTGTGACCTCGAAACGGGTGACAATAGGAGTGCAGAATCGCTGGGACTGTTCAGGGAGAGATTTCCGACGATACCTGCGATTGTGCTGCATGAACAACTGGAGAATTGGCGGGTCATGGGGGCCGTGCGTCTGGGCGCGCAAGGCTATCTGACTCCGGAGGCGAAGCCTATGGAATTATTTAAGGCGATTCGTCTGGTCGTAGACGGCGGTACATACTTTGAGCCAAGGGTCCAGGCGCTAATCACAGCGTCCGCGGCGGGGGGACTGAGGCATCACCGGGCAACCAGTCCGTATGCCTTGTCAGATCGGGAACTGAACGTGCTGAAACGTGTGGCCGAGGGTGACAGCAATCAGCGGATCGCCGAGGTCTTGTGTGTCAGCAGGAGCACCGTGAAGCACTACGTAAGCACGCTTCTGGTAAAGCTCGAAGCTGCTAATCGCACCGTTGCGGTGAGAAAGGCCATTGATCTTGGACTGCTCGAGACGTAGCTGATTTCGTCCGGCGCACAGGCAAAATGCCACACACCGTTACGACGCCGTCTCGGCAACACACGCCTCCAACCCCTTGCGTAACACCGCAGCGATCTGGGGCGCGGGCAGGGGCTGGCTAACATAGAAGCCCTGCACTTCGTCACAGCGCTGCGATTGCAGGAATTGCAGCTGTTCCGGTGTCTCCACGCCTTCGGCGATGACACGACGGCCGATGCCGTGCGCCATGGCGATCACGGCGCTGGCAATGGCGGCATCGTCACGATCGGCCGGAATGCCGCGCACGAAGGACTGGTCAATTTTGAGTTGATCAATGGGAAAACGCTTGAGATAGCTCAGCGACGAATAGCCGGTGCCGAAGTCGTCGATAGCCAGTTCGATACCGAGCGCCTTTAACTTGGTCATGGTCGAGATCGCGCCTTCGACATCGCGCATGATCATGCCTTCGGTAAGTTCGAGGCAAAGCATGTCACCGGCGACTCCCGACCGGCGCAACGCATCCGATACTCCGCCGACGATATCCCCGGTGATGAACTGACGCGGCGAAAGATTGATGGCGATACGCACATCGCTCGCCGCGTCCAGCCCCCACTGCTTGATATCCTGACAGGCCGCCTGCAGCGTCCACTCGCCGATCTGAGCAATCAAGCCGGTTTCTTCGGCAAGCGTGATGAACTGCTGCGGCGGCACCACGCCCAGTTTGGGATGACGCCAGCGCAACAACGCCTCCAGCCCGATCACGCGGCTGTCGCGCAAACGCACCTGGGGCTGATAATGTAACTCGAACTCATCGCGTTCCAGCGCGTGGCGCAGATTGCGCTCCAGCGCCAAGCGCTGCAACGTGCGCACGTTCATTTCCTGCGCATAGAATTTGAAATTGTTGCCGCCCTCCTCTTTGGCGCGATACATAGCGCGGTCGGCGTTCTTCAATAGCGTCTCGCCGTTGCTGCCGTCGCGGGGATAAAGACTGATGCCGATGCTGCCGCCGAGCCAGAACTCGTGTTTGTCGATGACAAACGGCTCCGCCAGCGCCCGCAGTACTCTTTGCGCCACGGCGATGGCGCGCTCTTCCTTGCGCAGATCCTCGAGCACGATAACAAACTCGTCACCGCCCAAACGCACGATGGTGTCGCTCTGACGCTCGATCGCGGTGAGACGCTCGCCGACCGCCTTGAGCAGGGCGTCACCGGTGCTGTGCCCCAACGCGTCATTGACGTGCTTGAAACGATCAAGATCGATGAACAGCACCGCCACCAGCGCGCCGGTGCGGTTGGCCTCGGTGATGGCCTGCTTGAGGCGGTCCTGCAGCAAGACGCGGTTGGGCAACCCGGTCAGCGCGTCGTGACTCGCCTGATATTCCATGGCGCGCGCCAGGCGCCGCACGTTGGAGATGTCGCTGACCACCAGCACTACCCCTAGCAGCTTGTCGTCCTGCGTGCGAATCGGCGCAACGGAGGCGCGGATGGCGCATTTGTCGCCGTCGCGGCGCACTAGCAAGCTGTCCACGCTAAAACACGCCGGGCGTCCCGTAGCCATGCACTCTTGAATGGGAAACTGCAAAGGCGCGCCGGTGGCCTCGTCGATGACCGTAACCACCTCTTCGAGCGGGCGGTCTTGCGCCTCCTCCTGTGAATAACCGGTGAGCGTCTGCGCCGCGGGGTTGAGATACTCGATAACGCCCGCCGGGTTCGTTGCGATGACCGCCTCATCCACGGAGCGCAATGTTATCAATGCGCGCTCTTTTTCTTCTTGGACGCTCTGTTCCGCCGCGCGATGAGCGGCTTCACGCACCAAGGTCACGTCGGCGAGACTGATCACCAGCCCCGCCTCGGTGTCGGCACCGCTGTAGGGGGCGACTTGCACCCACAAGTCACGGTCGTTGGCGCACAGTGAAAACTGATGCGTCTCTTGGCGCAACAACGCCGCCTGGACCGCCTGCTCCCAACGCTCACCCGGTGGCGCCGCTAAACCGTCGAATACCCGGCTGAGGGGCTCGCCTTGCATCGTACAATCGGCAGCGAGGCCCAGATACAGCCGGGCGCGCGCATTGGCAAACTGTATCTGCCCCAGCGCATCGGCGATCACCACCCCGCCTGCCATGTGAGCCAGGCTTTCGCTGATAAAACCTTGCATGGCGCGCAAGCGCGCCGCCTCGTCCTCCACTTGTTTGATGCGATCTTGGACCAGCGCCACCGTGGTCACCGGCGCCGCGGCCGGCACGGGCGCATTGGCGCAGCGGCGTAAGAATTCAGTGAGCAGGCGCTGCTGTGCTGCGTCGGGAGGAACCGCGCCATCCCAGCTCAAACCCAGTTGCCACACCGCACCGCCCAAACGCAGCGCGGTCCAGGCGGTGCCACGTTCCACCAACCAGTTCTCGGCATTCGGGACATGCGCTGGCTTGACGGGGTCGCGGCCCCAGCGAACGATTGGCGTGCCGGCAGCGTTCAGTACCGTGCACCCGCTCAACGGTAGGATACGCGCCAGAAATGCCGGCCCTTCATCTCTTGGTGATGATGTACTAGCCAGCACGCCCGGGTTGGCACGCAGGCGCTGCAACTCGCGGCGCAGATAGCCCTGCGCGTGCTCCATCTGGCGCCAACTCCACAGCGGATAACTCAGCGCCAGCGTCATCAGCGCCGCGGCCGGCGCGAACCACAGCAGACCGAAGCGAAACAGCAACGCGCTTACGCCCGCAGTCAGCAACATGAGCGCGCATGCCACCATCGGCGACCAGCGGGGCACAGTCCGCGGAAAAATCAGCACCGGCAATAGCACCAACATAAGCGTCACCACGGCGGTCCACGTTTTTGTCAAAGGCGTCACCAGCGCGCCGCGTTGCAGACGATCAAGCAGATTGGCGTTGAACTCAACGCCCGCCATGGTTTGTGGATGCGCGCCACCCGGCGTGTGCAAGACATCGGATAGCCCGCTTACCGTCGTGCCCACCAACACATAACGCCCGTGCAGACGCCCTAGCGGCACATCGCGCTGCAGCACGTCGAGATAGGAAACGCGTGGAAAATGCCCGGGCGGGCCAGCGAAAGGTATCCAGATCCGATGATCGCGGACCCAGGCGTAAGGTGAGGCATCGCTCAAGTTGGGATGGCGCTCGCCCGCAGGCAGTGACCGCACCGGCCCGGCGGTTTGCAGAATCGCCGCGGCAAATGCGGGCCAATGCGGCGTGCCCAGCCCGGCCTTGAGGTAAACGCCACGCACGACGCCGTCGGCGTCGGGCTCCACATCGACGTGACCCAAGCCGGCCGCGCTTTCCGCCAGCGGAGGAAACGGCAAGGTTTCCACCAGTTGCCCGTTGGCCGACAAGCGCTCCTGGACCACCGGCAACACCACGCGACCGCTATCGCGCACCGCGCGCGCCAACAGCGCATCGCCCTCCGGGTCCTGCACGTCTGGCTCGGCAAACAGGATATCCAGCGCGATCACCTTGGCACCGGCCTCGGTGAGACGTTCGATCAACTCCGCGTGTACGCGTCGGGACCAAGGCCAACGCCCCAAGGACTCCAGGCTCTCCTCATCGATCGCCACAATGACCACCTCGTCGCCCGAGGGCGGCGACCACAGCGAGACATTCCAATCGTAGAGCCAGCGATCCCAGCGCCACAGCACATCGGAAAAAATCAGTAACAGCGCAATGCCCGCCAACACCGCAGCAAACAGCGCTCGTTCGGACAACGTCAATCGCGCAAGCTTCACAGCGCCACCACCAAACCGATCACAATCAGCAACACCGTCGGCCAATTTGCCAAGGATTTCTTGACCTTGAAGTCGTGCTCCGCATCATGCCCTTCCAACCCATCGGCGGCGATGCCGCGCACCTTCAGGCGATACTTGCCGCTCGGTAGTTCCGGGCTCGTCAACTCAGGCGCCGCCAGCACCTGATCATAGACGACGATCGCGGGCTGCGCGGCGGGACTGATTTGCATGCGATAGGCGCTCGCCTGCGCCAGACGAGGAATCGTGAACTTGAACGGCGTCTCTTTGATGCGATCGGGCAACGCCGACACATCCGGCGCGGGCAGCAGCGGGCGCGGCGGCTGCGGCGCCGCACCGACCGCGGTCATGTTTCCCACCCCGGCGCGCAATAGTGCCTGCGCGCCGTCGGCCGTCAGCCCGACTTTGCCCTCGACGACCTCGGCACGCGTCACCTTGGTCTGCTGGTCGACCGCGATACGGAATTGCGTTCCGCGCACCGCCGACACCGCGGCCGGCGTCCAGATTTCGAACCGGCCCGCCGGTTCCCTGATCGGTTTGACGTCGCTCTCCGCACGCCCGCGCAGCAGGCGCGCGCGGGTATCCACCATGCCTGTCTTGCCGTAGGCGCGTAAGGTATCGAACTCCAGGCGGCTGTTGGCGCGCAACACCATGTGCGAACCGTCGGCGAACAACAGGGTAACCGTGGCGTTCGGCCCGGTCTGCACCGCGTCGCCTGCCCGCAGCTCCATGCCTTGAGTCAGCGACGCAAGGCGCGCCTCATTGTCGAGTTGCGCCTCGCCCTCCACATGCAACACGCGCACCGGCGCGGGCTGCACCCTGAGCCAGTGCACCGGGACACGCAGCCGCGTGCCGGGCTGCAGGCGCTTGGGATCCTCGACGCCGTTGAGTGACTGCAGTGCCTCGACCAGATCGAAATCCTGCAAATACTCGCCGCTTACGTCCCACAGGGTGTCACCGGGACGCACGGTGTAAATCCAATCGCTCGCAGACGCAGGCTTATCGAAGATAAACGGCGCGAGCACACACGTCAGCGCAACGGTCAGCCACGCGCGGATGATATCTATTCTCTGTTGAAAACCCATCGTCCGTGGTTCCTGATTGTAAGGCTCTTCCGCTAACAACGGCGCACCAGCGCGCCCCTCCCCGGCGGCCAACTATCGCCGCTTTGTTGAAGACCCGGGCCCTGGAAAATTGATGACATCGCGCGACCAAAATTCCACGGCGCCGAGCAGTGATTATTCTTGAACACAGAGACGGCCGAGTATGCCGTCGATGCTACTGGCGAAAATTAAATTTGACGTGAATCGGTTCGCAAAAACGGATCTTGTCGCGCTATCCGCGGCGAGATTGGGCGCATGACGGCTGAGACGGCCGTTGAGCTGCGCGACCGACTGGTATTCGTGTTCCTCCGTCCATTCGACACTTGAGCCAGCTTTCGTGCGGAGGGCATATGACCTTTAGTCTCTGTACCGTACGTCATTGCGCCCAGCATGGCACAATGCTGGGCGCATACTCTTTCAAGTTATTGACCCGTACTAAGGTCATCTCCTAGGAGTCTGCCATATCGATGGGTTCGCAGCGAACTAAGGCGGGTAAAGTCGGATTAGGTGAGATCGTCCGCTACCCTTGAGGGTTGCGCACTTTCATTGTTTACATGCAAGCGCATGTACAACATCGATACCAAAATCTATACAAATCTTGCTAAAAAAAATTGGCCTACTGGCCAATAGCGGTATCTCCGCCGTGGTCCATACTTCACGGTCCACACATCCGTTCCGTGTGCACATTTTTGCGGCGGCCGACGATCCTGTCCGCCAATCCGCAACAAAAATTGGGGAGACGGCCAGCATGCAAAGATTTCAACTCAAATCAGCAGCAATAACCGGCACTGTATGCACCTACGGAATCATATGGATGTTACACGCGGTGGCGGCAAATGCCGCGGTCCAAACACCGAACGACGCCCGAGCACTTGGGTTGGAATCTTTGCGGACCATCGTGCAAAAAGAGGGGGTGCCGCTGCCCCCCAATATCGGCATCTTCATTAATGATATCGCGGCGGCGCGCCAGCTTGGTAAGGCGCTCTTTCATGAAATGGCGGTTGGCAGTGACGGCATCCAGGCGTGCGCCACCTGTCATTTCGCCGCCGGGGCGGACCCGCGGACCAAAAACCAGTTGAACCCGGACCTGCTCAGGGTCAAGAACCAGCGCAATGGCAACGTGGAAGGATTTTTCAATGCGGCGGCCGACGCGGATGCGCGGTTTGAGGTAGACGGCCCCAACTCCACGCTCCAGCGTGATGACTTTCCATTTGTGAGAGACATCGGCAATGGTGCGAACGTGCTGATCAGTGCCGGCACGGTCACGCCAGCCAGCGGTAACAGCAACGACATCGCGTCGTCGCAAGGCGTTTTCTTTACCCTGTTCAACGGCGTCGATGCCGGCGCCTTGGAAGACCGTGGCACCCCGATCGCCGACAGCGTCTTCAATGTCGGCGGCGTTACCACTCGGCGGGTGGAGCCCCGCAACACGCCGACGACTATTAACGCGGTGTTCAACTTCACCAATTTCTGGGACGGGCGTGCCAACAATTTCTTTAACGGCCAGAACCCGTTCGGCAGGCAAGACCGGCGCGCACGGATATTCGTAAATTCCGGCCTCACTATCATCGAGCTGAAGCTCAATATGAGAAACGCCAGTCTGGCTTCGCAGGCGGTGGGGCCGCCGCTCAGTCACTTTGAGATGTCATTCGGAAACGGCGCCGAGAATTTTCGCAGCTTCGTCGATATTGGCAGAAAGCTGATTCCGCGGCGGGCGCTGGCCACGCAGGCGGTGCATCCGCAAGACAGCGTGCTCGGAACGTTGCGGGACCCCTCCGGTCAGGGGCTGGCCGTGACCTATGAGGACCTCATCAAAAAGGCCTTCAAACCGCAATACTGGTCGAGCACCAAACGGATCGAGGCCCGCAATCGGCTCCGCAATGCCCTGCGGCCCAGCGACCCCATACTTTTCGGCCCGGAACTGGGCCCGGTGCGCATCATCGATCCCGAGACGGTCGTCGCTCCGCTCGATACGTTCAATTTAATGGAGGCGAATTTTTCCTTCTTCTGGGGCGTCGCGGTGATGCTTTATGAAGCTACTTTGGTGGCCGACCAGACGCCATTCGACCAATGGATGGCCGGCGACGGGACCCCCGTTGACGGCTTTGGGCCTGCCGAGGTGCGCGGCCTCGACGTGTTTGCCGGTAAGGGCAAGTGCATCAATTGTCATGGGGGCCCGGAGTTTACCAACGCCTCGGTGCGCAATGCGCAGGGCGGACAGAACGTAATCGAGCCCATGCTCATGGGGGATCGCACTCCCGCCCTGTATGACAACGGCTTCTACAATATTGGCGTGACGCCGACCGTCGACGATGTGGGCCGGGGCGCCAAAGATCCCTTCGGCGCGCCGTTGGCCTTCTCCCGGCAGTTCGCGTTCAAGGCGCTCGGTATCCAAAATATCCCGTTTCCGATCATCGGCGCGCCGATTCCTCCCCCGGAGGAACCCATTCAAGTATGCACCGATGTTAATGGTGACGGGCGCTGTGGCGTTGGGGAACCGCTGTTGCTGAAGCGTGTGACCGTCGATGGCGCCTTCAAGACCCCTGGGTTGCGCAACGTTGAGCTGACGGCCCCGTTTTTCCATAACGGCGGCGTTGCCACGCTGCGCGAGGTCGTCCAGTTCTATGACCGAGGCGGCAACTTCTGCCAGTTCAACCGCCACGATTTCGATCCCGACATCCAAGTGATAGGACTCACTGCGCAGGAACAGGAGGATCTGGTGAAGTTTCTGATCGCCTTGACCGATCCTCGCGTCAAGATTCGAGCCGCGCCGTTTGATGCGCCGGAGATCGGTATACCAAACGGCCATTCCGGCGATAACAGCGCGGTCACCAATCGCGGCAATGGCCAAGCCAGCGACGACTTGCTGACCATCCCCGCTGTTGGCGCCAATGGCGGTGCGGTTATGACCACATTCCTCGGCGGAGTCGATCACCTGTCGGCGAATCCCGTGACGGGGTTGTGTTCGCCCGACTTCTCGCAACCCTGATGGGCGCATAAGGACGCCTAACGAACCAAACCTCTCACTTCACTGATTACTAGCCCGGATATTTCATCACGGATCGTCGCGAGGGCGCGTAAGGCATTGAAGATTCGGGGCGCACGAATCTTTTGCCGGTGAAGGCATAGTCGACACTATGTCGAGCCGGCAAAAGCGAGTACGTCACGAAGACTCAATGGATTACGCGGCCGCAGTAGATTCGTGGTGAAGTATCCGGGCTAGAGGAGGATGCGTCCATGTTCTTATCACCTAAAGCATCGCGCGCTCGGGTACGCGAGGCGGAGAGCGCCCGGTGGAACCGCCTTGAGATTATCAAGGCGCTGTCGCAGGGACAGATCACACGGCGGGAACTGTTGAAGTGGGGGTTGTTCACCTCCGGCGGGCTACTGATCGCCAAGCATGGCTTGAGCCCGTTTGTCAGCAGCACGTATGCCGCTATCCCGACGGGCATGCCGGCCAGTCCGTTGTTCGGTGTCCAGCCATTCACCCAGCCGATGCCGCGCTTCGACGTATTGCCACGCAACCCAGTCTCGTCCTTGAGTCCCGCGCCGACCGTGCAGGCCAACACGACCCCGCAACTGTTGAATCCCGCGCTGCCGGGAGTCAGGCCCGGTGACACCGGTCCGATTGAGGGACGCCCCCCGGGACCGATCTGGGCACACCAAAAGTTCGCGGAGTTCCCGCCCCAAATTGCCATCGAGGCAACACAGGAGGGCGCCAAGGCGAACACTACCTACAACCCCGGGGTGCCTTCGAGCCTGAATTCCGGTATCGATCCGAGCATCCCGCTTCCCTTGCGCTTCCATCCAGGCTTCCCGGTCCAAAGATCCAGCGCGGTGTGGACCTTCAACGGCACTATACCGCCCAAGCTGGCCATCGCGCGCTATGGCGAGCCGATCCTGTTCCGCCACCACAACAGGTTGCCGGTCGACGTCACCCAGAACGGCGGCTTTGGGCGGCATACCATTAGCACCCATGAGCACAACGGACATCACGGCGCGGAGAACGACGGCTTTGCCGGAGCATTCTTCTACCCCGGTCAGTTCTACGACTACCACTGGCCCGTGGTCCTCGCCGGACTGACCACTATCAACACCGCGGCCACCGATCCGCGGGCGGGGACCACCGACGGCAGCGGGGGCATCACCAAGATTCCGGGCGATTGGCATGAGACCATGAGCACACACTGGTTTCATGACCATATGTTCAGCTTCACCTCGCAAAACGTGTACAAGGGCAATGCCGCGATGCTCAACATCTACAGCGCGCTGGATCGCGGCAATGAAGCGATCAACGACGGTGTTAACTTGCGGTTGCCCAGCGGCCGGAGCGCGGATTTCGGCAATCTCGACTATGACGTCAACCTCATGCTGGCCGACAAGGCGTGGGATCAGAACGGTCAGCTCCTGATGGACATCTTCGATTTCGACGGGTTTCTAGGCGATGTGATGACGGTCAACCTCGCCTACAAGCCCTACTTCGAGGTGGAGCGGCGCAAATACCGCTTCCGGATTCTGAATGGCTCGGTCTCCCGCTTCTTCAAACTGGCGCTGAGCGACGGCTCGCCGATGATTCAGATCGCCAACGATGGCAACCTGCTCCCCGCGCCCGTGACACTCACCGAATTGGACGAGCAGGGCATCGCGGAACGCTACGACATCGTGATCGACTTTTCCCGCTACAGCACCGGCAGCCGAGTATCGCTGGTAAACCTCGCAGAGCACTCAAACGGCAAGCGCATCGCCAAGGACCTGACGCTGCGAGAAGCCCTCTCGGGCGACTCGTCGGATCCCTGCGTCGGAAGAATTCTCGAATTCCGGATCGTCCGCGATCCGTCCCTGCCGGATGTCAGCCAAGTGCCTGCGGTCATGATCCCGAATCCTGACCTATCGGCGATCCCGGTGGCGCGGGAGCGAGTCTTCGAGTTCGGCAGGGGCGCCAATCAGACAAGCAGCGACCCGGACACGTCGTTCTTCGGCCCGTGGGGGGTCAAGATCGACGGCGGGGCCACGCTTGCCGCGGACTTCGGCCGCGTCTCGGCGGCGCCCAGAGCCGGCACGCGCGAAATCTGGACCTTGAAAAACGGCGGCGGCGGTGCGGATCACCCGGTCCATATCCATTTCGAAGAAGGCCGGATTCTCGAGCGCAATGGCAGCTCGTCAAGGGTTCCGCGAACGGAGCGCGGGCGCAAAGACGTCTATCGTCTGCGACCGGGGGGGACGGTAAAGATCACGATACAATTCCGCGACTGGGGCGGGATGTTCATGGAGCACTGTCACAATACCGTACACGAGGACAATGCCATGCTGTTGCGCTGGGATATTGATGATAGCGGCGCGCCGTTCTTGAAGCCGTTACCGACGCCGATCCCGACGCCGCAGGGCGTGACGTTCCGAAGCCCGGATGAGATTCTGCCCAATGCCTGAGCGTGACGGCAACACGACGACATGTTAAGGAGCGAGTGATGAACATCTATCGACTACCAGTTACGCGTGTGGCTTTTTTGGCCCTTGCGATTTTGACAGGTCTGCCTGGTGGGCCCGCCTTTGGGCAATCCGCTGTGGCCGCGGTAACGACTCCGTTATCGATCCCGAAAACGGGTCTGCTACTCCCAATATCGGGGTCGGTAACGGGGTTGCCGGAAGATATCCTTATCGCCGGAAACGTGCGAATTAACTGCACGGTTGCGCTGGATCCCGATTTCGGTGGCCCGCCCAGTTTCATCGTTTCGTTCGATTTCCTCAACGTCAATGGGAGGGGACTATCGACCGGCAGAAGCTATGTCACCAATTATCACGTCGAAAAGATCAGAGCGCGGACTGTCACTGATACGATCGACATCACCTTCCCTATCGTCCCGATAAGTGCCGACGGGACACTCGGGATATCTGAGACTCGAATCGGCATGGCAACCTTTACCGTGCAGTTTGACACCGCAGGAAATATCCGCGGTCTAACGAAGGGCAGCATTACCCCCTCGCCGCTCTAAGACTTGCCACCCGGCGTTCTTGAACCGGCACGAGGAATCCACACCATGCGAACCATATTGCGAACACTGCTCAGCCGGGCGCGTGCCGCGATGGCAGCGGCAGCACTGCTTAGCGGCGTGCATGTCATCAGCCCCGCATGGGCCGAAAATCGCTGGGGAGCGGACTATTTCCCCAACGTGGAACTGACGACCCAACACGGCACAAAGGTCCGTTTCTACGACGATCTGCTCAAGGGGAAGTCAGTGGCGATTTATACCATCTATACCCGCTGCCAGGACGAGTGCCCGCTCGAGACCGCGCGCATGGCCCAAGTCCAGCGTCTTTTAGGCGAGCGGATGGGAAAAGATATCTTTTTCTACTCCATTAGCATCGACCCCGAGCACGATACGCCACAGGCACTGAAAGCGTTCGCGGAGAAGTTCAACATCGGTCCCGGCTGGCTGTTCCTCACGGGGAAAAAGGAGGATATCAAACTTGTCGTCAAGAAACTGGGCTTGTCCCGGGGCAGTGACGCGGCCAACAAGGACGGACACACGCCAAGCCTGATGGTGGGTAACGAGCCGACCGGGCAATGGATGCGCAACTCCGCACTGGACAACCCACAATTCCTCGCCGCCACGATCAGCAATTTTCTGGGCTGGCGCGACCTCGCGCCGGACAGGAGCTACGCAGAGGCGCGCCCGCTCCAGCTTGACCAAGGAGAATACCTGTTCCAAAGCCGATGCGCCGCCTGCCACACGATCGGAGCGGGCGAGAAGATAGGTCCCGACCTATTGGGTGTGACTACGAGGCGCGAGCGCGCCTGGCTCGCCCGCTACTTGCGTGAGCCCGACAAGATGCGGGCCGAGGGCGACCCCATCGCCACCACCCTGCGCGAGAAATACAAAGACATTCCGATGCCGAATCAGAATATGGGCGGGGCCGATTTGGCCGCCGTGCTTTCTTACCTGGAGACGCAAAACCGCGCGCAATCCGAAGAGTCTCAGCGGTAACACCACGCAAGCTGTCAGCTTTCTTGCGAATGGTCGACCTCGGCTAATTGAAGGCTCACACCATGCTCGGATCGGCGATCCAGCCTTCGCACACGCGCGGAAATGCTCCACTGAGGTGTTGCCACGCCCACGCGCCTTGGATAGCGCACAACATCGCATCGAGCAGATCGCCTTGTGTATCCGTGATCATGGCAGCAATGAATTTCTCCTCAATTGAAATTTCCAAGCCGTAATATTTGGCAGCTGCTGGACTCATCATTGTGTGGAGTAGTTGCGCTCTGAGTTTGCGTCGCGGACGCAACTGTTCTGCGCGTCCATCCTTGTAAGCCTCGCGCCCTAACCACTGGCGCGCGACCAGCGCGGGATAGGCCTCAAGTACACTCCGCGTGTGTTGCGATTTTGTGCGCACGGGAATCACGCTGATCGGCCGCGGCAACAGCCGCTTGGTCAATTCATAAAACATCAGTCCCACCGGCGGCCGCGTGACATTCAACGGACTGACCGCGCCGGCGCGCTGATCGATGAGACGCTTGAGATCCTTTTGACCGCTGGGGCGGTGTTGTTTGAATCGCTGCACGCAGTCACGAAACTCACTGCGCTCCATATGTGTCGCGCGCGCCACGTAGTCCTGCCAACGCTCACCCCAGCGCATGGCGCGCACAAACTCCCGTGGCAAACTGAGTGGCGCATCCACCGCCATCAGCCACGGGCCGGGGCTGTCGAGCAGCGTTTCGAACGCAACAAAATCATTGACTGTTGTCAGCGCTGATAGATGCAGGCTGCGCGCGCGCAATTCACAGCACGCGCAGGCGATCGGCTTGCTCTTGCCGGGCCGGCTGGTGAAGTCGACACCGATGATCCTCATTTCTCGTCCTGGCGATCCTTTTGCAAGCCTTTGCCGCGTTGCAGGATAGCGCCGAAACGGCGATTGATGTCATCGACGGCAGCATCGAGTTTGCGTTGGCGCGCGCGATCGACCTGTTCAAAGAGATCTCCTTGCAGTTGTGCTTCGCCAAAATTGCTCACGCCCACGCCGACCAGGCGGATCGGCTGATGCTGTCGCGGCAGACGCTCTTGAAACAACTGCTTCACCGTGCGCCAGATTTCGCTAGTGAGATTGGTCGGCTGTTGCAAACTCTGCGCGCGGGTGATGGTGTGAAAATCGGCGTAGCGCACCTTGATCTGCACGGTACGGCCTTCGAGCTCCATGTCGCGCAGGCGTTGCGCAACCTGCTCGGTGAGCTGCTGCAACCAGGCGAGCAGGACGTCTGGATCGCGGATATCAACCGCAAAGGTGGTCTCATTGGAGACTGACTTGGCCTCGTATTCAGAAACCACCGGGCGATCATCGATGCCGTGCGCCAAGGCCCAGAGATGGTCGGCGGATGATGCGAAGTGACGGCGCAGTCGCTCCAGTCCAAATTGGCGCAGTTGTCCGATCGTATTGATGCCCAGGCGCGCAAAGACTTCGCCCGCGACCTTGCCCACGCCCCACAGGCGACCAACCGGCAGGGGATCGAGAAAGCCCTGCACCTGCTGCGGTTCGATCACGACAAAGCCATCGGGCTTTTCGACATCGCTGGCGATCTTGGCGAGAAACTTGTTCGGCGCGATGCCCACCGAGGCGGTAAGCCCCAGCTCCTGCTTAATCTCCCGCTTGATGCGCCGCGCGATCTCCGGCGGAGAACCAAACAGCCGCTCGCTGCCGCTCACATCCAGAAAGGCCTCATCCAATGAGAGCGATTCGATCACCGGTGTGTAGCGCGCGAAGATGCCGTGGATCTGGCGCGAGACCGCCGCGTAATGTCCGCCGCGCGGCGGGATGACGACCAAGGCGGGACAGAGCCGCTGCGCGCGTGCCATCGGCATGGCGCTGTGAATCCCGAAGCGGCGCGCGACATAACTGGCCGCCGCCACCACGCCGCGCTCGGCGGCGCTGCCGCCGACCACCACCGGTTTGTCGGCCAACTCGGGGCGGTCGCGGATCTCCACCGATGCGAAAAAGGCATCCATGTCGATATGTATGATCACAGAACTACTGCCTCGATGAACGTTACACTTTAATGCCTCCATTATGCCTCAAGAGCCGGGGCAACATCCGCCCAAGCGCCAGCGGTCGTTGACAGCGGTTGGACGCATGGCTCTGCTATGCTTATGGATATATCTTATCTTCGACTTCTTCCCCCTTGATGGGGGGGAGGTTGGGATGGGGGTGAGAGAGTTGATAGCCATCACCTTTTTTCGCCCCCACACTGGCCGTCCCCCGTTAAGGGGAGGGAATCACACCAGTCCATCTAATCGGCATACCAAATCGACACGGGAGCCCGACTCATGGCAAACGAAGGCGATCACGAACCGATCGATGAACTCAGCGGCGCGGGAGATATCGGCGCCACTGAATGGCGAACGGGATGGTGATTCAAATCAAAAATACATGCGCCGAATGGCGATGGCTTATAATAGAGGTTCGTCCACATCCCGCGAGGTATCCGCAATATGTTGTGTCCAGCATGTAAACAAGTGAACTTGGTCATGTCCGAGCGGCAAGGCATTGAGATCGATTACTGTCCCCAATGCCGTGGCGTGTGGCTGGATCGCGGCGAGCTCGACAAGATCATCGAGAAGTCGGCAAGCCAAGCGGCCCCGGCCGCCCCCCGGCGCGAACCGCCTCCGAGCCATGCCCCGCAGCACGGCTACGACCGGCACGAGCCGCAGCATGGCGGGTATTACAAAAAGAAGAAGCGCGAAGGGTTCCTGTCCGACCTGTTCGATTTCGATTAAACCTGCACGGCGAGCCCAAAGCTCGCCGTCACGCGATTTCCCCGCGCAGATAGCGCCGGCGCAGAGCCTCGGGAAATTTTTCGATGGCGTAGCGCAACATGGTGCGCGGCATGCGGTCGTAATGGGATCGCAGAAAGGCTTCCAGCGCGGCGCGGTCGCGCTTGCCGATCTCGCGCAACATCCAGCCCACGGCCTTGTGGATCAAATCCTCGGGATCATCGAGCAATACGGACGCCGCCGCAAAAGTGACATCGAAGCGGTTCTGCCGGATGAAATAAAAACCCGCCATGACGGCGATGCGCCGCTCCCACAGATTCTTCGAACGCAGCCATTTGCGTAATGGCTTCTTGCCACGCGCATAGAGATGATGGCCCACGATATACGGGGCTGAGGCATCGACCAGATCCCAGTTGTTGATCCAGCGTAGATTGTTG
This sequence comes from Pseudomonadota bacterium, assembly GCA_040752855.1. Taxonomy (GTDB): domain Bacteria; phylum Pseudomonadota; class Gammaproteobacteria; order RBG-16-57-12; family RBG-16-57-12; genus JBFMHP01. The sequence continues at coordinate 118,661 of JBFMHP010000001.1, forward strand.
CAGTACATGCGATAGATCTGCTGCTGCGCAGCCGTCTCACTGGTTTGGTAGCGCGCTACGAGGAGCAACAAGGCCAGCAGCCGGTCTTCGTGAAAGCGCGAATGCTGCAATGCTTCGATGTCCGCCAACCCGGTGTGCCGATACTTGCGCGCGATGGCGCGGATGGCCGGCACCCGAATGCCGCGAAACACATCACCCGCGCCGTATTGTCCCGGTGCGGTTTTGAAAAATCGCTGCAGTGCCGCCGCGTGCGCGGGATCGCTGTGGCGTTTTAGTTCGGTTTGAATGTCCTCAAGACTCATGCATTATCAACGCGGCGGATCGGTCAGCGCGCCGAGGCTGTTGTTGACGCGAAACCACCCGGCGATACTATAGCGGTCGCAGCGGGCTGGTGCGACCTCGTGCGGGAATTGATCGCTCAAAAACACCGCGAGCGTGCCCGCCTGCGGCTGCAATGAGAGGAAGGGCGCGTCGCTCGCTTCATCGCGGTACATCAGCAGTTGCCCGCCATCGCGCGCATCCCAGCGCGGGTTGAGATAACACACCGTGGTGAGCACGCGATTGGTGTTGCCGCGAAAGGCATCGAGATGACGCTTGTAAAAGGCGCCGGGCGCGTAATGCGCGAAGTGGCATTCGTAGTCGAACAGCCCGAGGAACAGCCGGCGATTGAGTCCGAGCCGCAGCTGCTCCATCCAGTCGAGATAGGCGCGCTCGGCGGCATCGTGGCGCTCCAGCCAATGAATTTCGTCGGTGCGGTAGGCATTGTCGAGATGCAGGTCGCTCTGGCGGCCGATGCCGGCGCGCTGATAACCGTGTTCGGCAAGCGACAGGGCGCGCTGATGAAGATCATGCAGGAGTTCGGCGGGCAGGATGTCGGTCAGCACGATATAGCCGCGTTGATCCAAGGCGGCGGCGATCTCGTCGAAGAGCGCTTCGATCTCGACGCTCGACGCCGCATTCATCTCAGTCATCGCGCCCTCCGGACATCACCAGACCCGTATGAAGTACAGCATCGCGCGCCAAAGGCGGCCCAATAGACTGGGGAAGAGGTTGGGCAATACAAAAGCCAACATCGCAAACGCGCCGATAAGTATCAGAACACCCTGCAAGCCGATCACGGTGTCAAAGGATATCAATTCCACGTTGATCATGAGCCACAGTAGCACGCAGGTGGGGATGGAGAACAGCAGTGACGCCAGCACCCCCATCAGCCTGGCTTCGAGGGTTTCCGAATTCTTCTTTGCGTAATTCACGCAACCTCCTGCGCGCTTCTTGCCGTACAGCTGTGAACCCGGATTTCGCGCGCAGCGCTCAACCCAGGCTAAGGGCTGCTTTATCCTGGCGAACACCAATCCAACGCGTAGGCCGGGATAAGGCGTAGCCGTTCCCGGCAGCGGTTGCCGGCAACGGGGGCTTGTGCCGGCCTACGCACGACGGGCTATTTGCTAGGACAGCTCCAGCAAATCCAGGATCAGATTGAGCCCGCCGTAATTGATCGCGGTGGCGGCCTGGGCCTGCACCTTGGGCTTGGCGTGGTAGGCCACGCTCAGGCCCGCCTGCGCCATCATCACGAGATCATTGGCGCCGTCGCCGACGGCTATGACCTGCTTCGGCGTGATGTTCAGTTCACCGCACAGGCGCAGCAGGAAATCCGCCTTGGCCTGGGCCCCGACGATCTTGCCGACCACGACGCCGGTCAGCGCGCCCTCGTCAATGCCAAGCACATTGGCCTGGGCGTAATCGAGCTTGAGCCGCTCCTTGAGCCGCTCGGTGAAAAAGGTGAAGCCGCCGGAGACCAGCGCGAATTTGACGCCCGCGCGCTTCAGGCCATGGATCAACTCTTCCGCACCGGGATTGAGGCTCAGGCGTTCGTGGTAGACGAGTTCGAGCGCGCTGGCGCGTGTGCCCTTGAGCAGCGCGACGCGGCGGGTGAGCGAGGTCTCGAAATCGATTTCACCGCGCATCGCCGATTCGGTGATCGCGGAGACTTGCGACTTGATGTTGAGGAAGTCGGCGATCTCATCGATGCATTCGATGTTGATCAGGGTCGAGTCCATGTCCGAGACCAGCAGCCGCACCGCGCGCGGGTCGAAGCCTTCGGGCAGGGTGTTGATGTCGTGGCCGATGGCCTCGCTCAATTGACGGCGGCGCACCGGATCGAGCGGCGCGTCATGGCGCACGCGGTGATAACGGCCGCGGTGTTCCAGGGCGCCCAAGGTGCGCTCGAGCAATTCGCGTGATTCGGCGCGTAGTTGCGCGGCGTGGATGATGGTGGTCGGCATATTCGTCTCGTTTTGCTTTGGAATTCACTCTCGCGGTGGAGAGTGTTCATTCGCGAGCAGGGCTCGCTCCTACAAGGGCAACAACGCCTCGCCGGCCAGCAAGATGTCGAGCGTCTCGCGCTCGCGCACGATGTGGTAGCGGTCGCCGTCGACCATCACCTCCGCGGCGCGCGGCCGCGTGTTGTAATTGGAGCTCATGGAAAAGCCGTAGGCGCCCGCCGAGCGCACCGCCAGCACATCGCCGGGGGCGAGATTGAGTTCGCGGTCCTTGCCCAGGAAATCGCCGGTCTCGCACACGGGGCCAACCAAATCATAGTGGCGTTTCTCTCCTGCGCGCGGGGCGAGCGGGATGATCTCCATCCAGGCGTTGTAGAGCGCAGGGCGCAGCAGGTCGTTCATCGCCGCGTCGATCACGGCAAAGTTTTTGTTGGCGGTGTGCTTGAGATAAAGCACCTCGGTGAGTAGCACGCCGGCATTGCCGACGATGGCGCGGCCGGGCTCGAGGATCAGCTCCACGTCCAGCCCATGCTCATCGAGCTTGGCCAGCACGGCGCGCGCGTAGTCGGCCGGTTCGGGCGGGGTTTCGTTCTTGTAGCGGATGCCGAGGCCGCCGCCGAGATCGAGATGGCGCAGGGCAATGCCATGCTCGCGCAACCGGCCGATCAGCACCAGCACGCGCTCCAGGGCGTCGATGAAGGGGCTGAGCGTGGTCAGTTGCGAGCCAATGTGGCAGTCCACCCCTTGGATCGAAATGTGCGCCATCGCGGCGGCCTGCTGGTAAATCCCCAGCGCCTCTTCGATCGCGATGCCGAATTTGTTTTCCTTCAGACCGGTGGAGATGTAGGGGTGCGTGCCGGCATCGACATCCGGATTGACGCGCAGCGAGATCGGAGCCTTCACGCCCAGTTCGCCGGCGACTTGATTGAGACACTCCAGCTCCGGGACCGATTCGACATTGAAGCAATGGATGCCGACTTCCAGCGCGCGGCGCATCTCGGCGCGCGTCTTGCCCACGCCGGAGAAGACCACCTTGCGCGGATCACCGCCGACCCGCAGCACGCGTTCGAGCTCGCCGCCGGAGACGATGTCGAAGCCCGAGCCGAGCCGCGCCATGAGGTTGAGGATCGCCAGGTTGGAATTGGCCTTGACCGCGTAGCAGATCAGGTGCGGGCGGCCGGCCAGGGCCTGGTCGAAGGCGCGCCAGTGACGCTCGAGGGTGGCTCGGGAATAGACATAACACGGGGTGCCGACCTCGCGCGCGATGCGCCCGAGCTCGACCTCTTCGCCATACAAGTGGCCCTGACGATATTCAAAATGATCCATAACGGCTCTTTACTTCTGTTGCTCGGCTTGCTGATCCGGATGATACAGCCCACCCTTCAGGCCGCAGCCTGGCAGGATGCAAAGCCACGCGATCAGCAGACACAGCGATACGCAGCGCACTGGGCTGTCCTCCGGTCGAATAAAGTCAGCATGATACCAGAAAGCGGCGCGAGAATAACCGGAGCGCGCCGCCCGGTTACGATGAAGCGTTGAGGGCCGCCGCCCGCTGCGCCGCCTTGTTCAGGCGATCCTCGATGAGTTTCTTGTAGGCGAGATAGTGGATGGTCTGGACATTCTGCCTGGGTTCCACGCCGAGCAGATTGGCCGGCACGTCGATGTCGGTGATGTAGATGGGGTAGTCCAGGCCGCTGCCGCGCTGCTGCATGATGTGTTTGGCCACTTCGGCGAACAGCGATTCGCCGTATTCGGCCGTGGAGAATTCCACGTCATCGCAGAACACCGTGAAGCCGGTGCTCGAATCGTTGGGATCGCCGATGACCTGCACGTTAAAACAGCGTTGCGGCGGCTGATACGCGAGCTTGCGCCGCTCGAGCACCGGCTCCTCCCCGCCCGTGTCGCGCAACTGATAGCACTCGATGCGCTCCATGACGGCCTCGGCCGCCGCCGGAAACATCTGGCGCTTGAGGATCGCGCGCAGAAAGACATGGTAGTGCGCCAGCACCACCGCGGGATCGGCCAACGGCATGAGCTGATGGAACAGCGAGCCTTTTTCATCGAGCACGTAGACCTCGAGCTCCTTGGCCGCGACGTGAAAATAAAACTGCACTACACCGGGCTTATCATGGGCGAAGATCGCCGCGAGCGGCCCCCGATAACGGGCGCTGGGGTCGAACATGAGCGGGCTGTATTGGCCCTGCGGCCGACCCAGGTGCTCGAACAGTTCCTCGCTGGTGTGAAGCTGCACATGCTTGAGGATTCCGTCTTCGAGATAGAGCATGGCGTAACCGCGCTCGACGGCCATGACATAACGCAGATGCCTGCTGTTGGGCGTCGCATAGGCCTTGCACACGGACTCGAAGAGTTCCGACACCCGGCGCATGATCTTGTCGCCGTGACCCGAAGAGTAACAGAAGACCTGCGCGGTGGCGGGCGTCTCGCCTTCACCGAGCGGGGACCACTGTAGGTACTGGCACAGGCAATCGAGCAGTCCGTTGACGCCTTCGTAGTGAAAGAACATCAGCTCCTGCCAACTGGTGACAAACAGGGCATCGATGCTGTGGATCAGGTTCTCGCCGGCGGCGCCGAAGCTCAAGGCATCGACCTTGTCGGTGATCAGATGGCCGTCGCGCGCCCGCGTGCTCGCCGCCTTTACGCCGACATTGACGAACAACAGCACCGACAGCAGCCGCGGCTTGTTGGCGAAGTCCTCGATCTCCACCTCGGGCAGCCGCCCGCCGGGAAACAGTTGTTGCAGGCGATGGATGAGCGCGTGCAGTTCGCGGTCGGAAAACACGCTGTCGTGGGTTTGAATGGCGTAGGCCGTGCGCCGGTCGATCAGCCGGTTGAAATAACCCCAGATCAACAGCTCCATGACATGGCTGCCGCGCTTGAGCGGCGCGCCTTCTTCCCCCGGCGCGCCCAGGCTGCCGCCGCGGTGCATCGACCAGGTCTCGCGCCCGCCCTGCGAGCGCCGCTGCACCAAGGCCACCAGTGGTTCGTGCAGATCGGCGCTGAAGCCGCGGTTGATGATCTCCACCTTGCCGGCCTTGCGTTCGAAGGCGGCATAGAGCTTGCGCCCGAGCACCGTCAGATCGCGCTGGCTGATCATCGCCAGGCCGGCGTTCTCGCGCGCGAATTGCGACAGCGCGAAATAACTATGCGTCAGCTCATCGACCAAGGCCTTGCGCTCCTGGGTGATGCGCTCGATCTTCCAGTGATGGCGCCCGTCGAGCATCGCCAAGTGGTTGAGCCGCCAGTCCCACTTCTTGGCCAGGGCATGCATCACATCCTGCTGCCAGTTGGCGCCGGCGATGTAGCGCATCTTGGAGAGCGGCAGATTGATCTTGAAATAGAAACAACGGCGCACCAGCTCGATGCGGTCCTGCTCGCCGTTTTTCAGCACATAATCGGTGAGCCGGTCGATCAGCATCAGGTACGGATCGAGTTCATTGAGCGAAATCTCGCCCGGCTCGTAGATCTTGCGCTTGAAGGTCAGGCTCAGGAACTCGATGTCCGGGTAATCCTTGGCATAGGCCTCCATCAGCAGGATCTTGAGCACGGACTTGTACGGTGAATCGACCGCCTTGTAGATCTGCCAGACGGCCGCCCCGAAGAATTCCTCCGCCGGCATGTGGCCCAGGCCGCCAAAGTCGATGATTTCGCTGTCCTGCAGATAGCGCCGCGCGACGAGATTCTTCGCGTACTCGGTATAATTCTTCTCTTCTTCCGGCGGCACCAGCCACCACACCGGGATGCGGCCGGCGAGCCACAAGGCGGTGCGGTAAAACTCGTCGAGCAACAGGTCGTGCTGCGCGGTGCCGCTGCTCTCGCTGCTCAGATCCAGCACCTCGCCGCGGCGAAAGCGGTCGGCGTCCATCAGGAAAAAGTGCACCTCCAGATTGTAACCATCGGCCCATTTTTCGATCAGCGCGCATTTCTCACGCAGTTCCTTGAGCTTCGCGGTGTCGAGGTTAGGCGCATGACACAGCCAAATGTCGAAATCGCTCTTGGTGGAATGGGCGATGGTGCCGCTCGAACCGATCAGAAACAGCGCGTGGATGTCGTAGTAATGCGACAGCAGGCGCTTGTATTCAAACCCCTTCACCAGGCGGCGCGCGGCCATCAAGGCCTGGCCTTCCTTGAGATAGTTGGAGATGCCCGCCGGTGTTTCCATCGACACGAATCCCGGCAGCGAGGGATGATTGACATGAAACAGCAGCGGCAGGATGTCGAGCACGTCCTGTTGCTGCGGCCGCAAGGTCTCGCGCGTGCGGCTCAGGCGCATTTGATTGAGCGTGAGGAATTTTTTCTTGATCGCTTTGAGATCCACAGCCGGTGCTCGTCCAGATGCCCGAAATAATACAATTACAAAATGGAGGTCTATGAAGCACGGCAGCCGCTGCGCCAATCCCCCGAGTCGCGACAAATACATGCCGGGAGGGCGCCTCTTCGCAGCCAACACATCAAGGCGCGCCTGCGTCTTCACAACGGATTTTACCCCTAATGTATCGGCACAAATGCGCATTTGCTTAGCCGCGCCCGCGCGTGCAGTGGATCACCGCGCCCGGTGAGAAAATCGTTAAAGCTTTGGCGCTTCTTGCCGCTTTAACGCAATTGACTTACATTCCCTATAAACATCATTCCACTTGGAGGAGTCCGATGGATTTCACGCTCGACAGCGGCACGGCGCAACAACTGCTCAAGTCCCTGCCCATGGGTATAGTCACCACCAACGCCAAGGGCGAGATCACCTGGGCCAATGACGCCATGCTGCGCCTGCTAAAGACGCGTTCCTCCGGGGGTAAGCTGAGTCTGGACGCCGTCGAGGAACTGCAGCCGTTTTTGGAATCCAAAGGCACCTTTACGGTGCTCGATCCCAACAGCGGCAGCCAGATCTGGCTGCGGCATGTGGCCGTGGATCTGGCCGGCGGCGCGGGCAGAAGCCACATCTTCGAGGATGTCACCGAGGCGAAAGACTTCCAGCAGGAACGCGATCAGTTGGCGGAGACCGTGCGCCGTCAGTCGCCGACCGACGAGCTGACCGGCCTGCTCACCCAGCATGCCCTGATGCAGGGGCTGCTGCCGCTGGTCTCGCTCAGCCGCCGTTACGACATGCCGCTCTCCATGGTGATGCTCGAGATCAAGAATCTGAAGGCCTTCAGCGACCATGGCCCGAACGCGGTGGTCGCCACCGGCCGCCTGCTCAAGGAACAGATGCGCTGGGCGGATATGATCGCCCGGGTCGGCGAAGGGCAATTCCTCCTGGCGCTGCCGGAGACCAGCAAGGCGGCGGCCGCGCAGCTGGTGGACAAGATCTATCCCCTGCTGACGCAGTTGAAGCTGCCCGGGACCGACCTTCAACCGCAAGCGGCCTTCGGCATCACCGAATGGAGCCGCAACGACGACGTCAAGCGCCTGATTAGGCGCACCGAGAAGGCGCTGGATCTGGCCCGGGAGGACGACACCCGCTACGCCGAGGTCATGTGAGCCCCGGCCGGCGGCCGGCCCTGCCCGTGCCTCAGGTCTTGCTGCTGCTACTGTTGCTGCTCCCCAGCGTATCGTCGGCCGGGGAGATCAACGCGCATGTCTATAACGTCATCGATGGCGATTCGCTCTGGGTGGAGACCAGCCGCGGCGAGCGGCTGGAAGTGCGTCTCGGCGGCATCGATGCCCCGGAATACAATCAGCCCCACGGCATGGAAGCCAAAAAACGGCTCGGCCGCCTGCTGATCAATCAACGGGTGCGCCTGATCGAACTCGACCGAGATCAATATCACCGCGTGGTCGCCCAGCTCTATTTGGGCAAGATCGACGTGAATGCGACCCTGGTCGAGGAGGGCAACGCCTGGGTCTACCGGCATCGCGCCGCCGAGGAGCCCCCCCGGCTGCTCGCCCTGGAACGCCAGGCCCGGCGGCAGCACCGCGGCCTTTGGGCCGACGCCAAGCCCATCCCGCCCTGGAAATGGCGCAGGCTCAACAAGCCGCATCCGGCCAAGGGCAAGGCCGATTAACCCGGATATTTCATCACGGATCGTAGCGAGGGCGCGTAAGGCATCGAAGATTCGGGACGCACGGAGCTTTTGACGGTGAAGGCATAGTCGACACTATGTCGAGCCGGCAAAAGCGAGTACGTCGCGAAGATTCAATGGATTACGCGTCCGCAGTAGATTCGTGATGAAATATCCGGGTTAAGTCAGGAATGCCACTGCCCAGGCGCCCGCCACACTCGCGATGGCCAGCCCGCCGAATATGAGCTGGCCGCGCTCATCCAACCGGAGACGCCGGCCCAGCAGGGCGATGAGCAAGCCCAGCGCCGCGCCGCAGACAAATCCCGTGATATGGGCCATCCAATCGGTCCGCTCTTGCGGTCCGCCCAGAAACGCCAGCAGGGTCACCCCGACCAGCAGCGGCAACCAGCGCCGCATCCCGGTGTAGAGCCAGGAATCGCGCCGCCACCAGATATACGTCGACAAGATCCCCACCGCCCCGAAGATCGCAGTCGAGGCACCGATCCAGTGATGGGTTTCGGGCTGGATCACGCCATTGATCAGATTACCGAGGATGCCCGATGCCAGGATGGCAAACCAGGCCAGGCCCGAGCCGAGCAGCTGGCTGAGCACCACGCCCATCAGGATGCCGAATCCGAGATTGCCGGCCAGATGGCCAAGGTCGACATGCAGGGTGAGCGCCGTGACCGCGCGCCACCACTCCCCCGCCTGCACCGCCGCAGCCTTGCCGGTACCGGCAGCCAGCACCGCTTCGGCAGTCGGCTCGAAATTCTGCAAGTCGAACAACAGCAGGAGGATGGCGGCATAGAGCATGGCGCCCATTGCGCCGTTGGAAAGGATGCGGGAATGGAGGCGGGGCTTGGGCCGGCGCTGATTCTCCAGCCGGTAAAGACGCAGCTGCTCGGCCGCCTTAGGCTCATCCTGCACCTCGACCACCAACGCGAATTGCCGCTCGTAGTAGATCACGGCGTTGGGAATCCCCACCGACTCCAGCACCATCGCCGCCTCGCTGCACTCATGGCGGACCGGCGACTGGAGCACGATGGCCGTCCGGGCATCGTCATCATTCACGGATTCATGCACTTCCCAAACCCTCGACAATCACTGCATCACCCCGACATGGGGACGCGGGAATGGCAAATCAAGGACGGCGGACAAGCCGGGTATTGACTCAAGATGAGGAACTGACTAACATGCGCGGCTCATGCCGTTTGACAATCTCGACGGGTGCTTAGCTCAGCTGGTAGAGCGTCGCCCTTACAAGGCGAATGTCGGGAGTTCGATCCTCTCAGCACCCACCATCTTCCCCCCGCACTGACTCAAATCTTCGCGCCCGCCTCAGGCGGAACGTACGCGAATAATGACCTCGACACCGCTCATTTGCGTACCTTCCGGCAGGGGCGGGAAGTCCTTGAAGCTCAGCGCCCCCTCGGGGACATCCGTCAATTGCCCGGTTTGCTCGTTAAAGAAGTGATGATGGGCGTGGACGGTGGAGTCGTAGAAGATCTTGCTGGGATCGACGATGATTTCGCGCACCAGCCCCTTGTCGACGAAGAGATTCAGCGTGTTGTAGATCGTGGCCTTGGAAACGCAGGCGCGCTCGTGATTGACTTCTTCCAGCAACTGCTCGGCGGACATATGGCGCGGCTGCGAACACAACACCTGGGCGATCTTGATGCGCTGTTGCGTCGGGCCGATGTCATGGCGGCTCAACAGTTCACAAATTTCGTTGTGTGTTTTCGTTTCCATAGCGACACCCTCGAGGCTGCTGTTCAGTTTCGGTTCAGTTTAGACTTGCTCGAGATATACTATTGAGTTTCTGTGGCGAGCGCAATTCCTCGAAAGCGATACCCTCAACATCCCGGCTCATGCGCGCAGGGCATAGGCCTCGGGCGGCACCACGGTGGGCTGGCCGAGCATGAGCTGACGCACCAACCGCGCGGAGGCCGGCCCCATCGCCACACCGTTGCGGAAATGCCCGATATTGAGATAAAGCCCTTTGATTTCAGAAGCTTCCGTGACAAAGGGGACGCCGTTGGGCGAGCCCGGCCGCAGACCGGCCCAATGCCGGACGACCGGGCAGTCGGCCAATGCAGGCATCAGGGCCACGGCGGCGGCCCATAATTCCTCCCGAGCGGCGGCGGTAGTCGTCTTGTCAAATCCTGCGTATTCGACCGTGCTGCCGGCCAGCACCAGCCCATCCTGGCGCGGGATCAGATAGCGTCCCTCTTGCAACACGATGCGCCGAAGCATGCCCGGGCGCGCCTGGAACAGCAGCATCTGACCCCGCACCGGCTCGACCGCGAGCGCGATACCCAGCCTTTTCAGCAGGCCCGCGCCCCACGCCCCGGCGGCCACCACCACCTGTTCGGCGTGATACTGCGCCGCAGCGGTGCGGATGGCGATGCCGGCGGCCGCCGGTTCGATGGCAGTCACCTCGCTGTGGGTGTGAAGGGTGACGCCGCGGGCCAAAACCGATGCGTACGCCGCCTGCAACAGACGCGGGTTGCGCACCTGGGCAACCTGCGGCATCCACAGCCCCGTGGCGCCGGGGAGCCCCAAAGCCGGCTCGCAATTCAACACCTCGCGGGCATCGAGCCGCTGCAGCGGCGTGCCGGTGCGCGCCGCCCAGCCGACGGCCGCCTCGGCGTCCGCCACGTTCAGCATCAACAGGCCGGAGCGCACCCACTCGGCGTCGATGCCGGTCTCCTGCCGCAGTTCGGCGACGAGCTCCGGGTAGTACGCCTGGCTCCAGGCGACCAAGGCATTGACCGCATCTAGATAGCGCCAAGGATGAAGCGGCGAGATGATGCCCCCACCCGCCCAGGAGGACTCGCGGCCGGCCTCCTGGCGCTCCAGCACCAGGACGCGCCGGCCCTGCTCGGCCAGCTCGCGCGCGGTCAACAAGCCGATCAGGCCGGCGCCGACGACGATGCAGTCATAGCGAGGGGCCGGCTTCATACTGAATAGCGCTGCGCCAGTCCGGCAAAGCCCATCTGGCTGCATTTGAGCCCGGCGACGCGGCACCCCATCGCCAGCGACTGGGGCAGGTCGCTCGAATGCAGACGGGCGTGGATATAGCCGGCGTTGAAGCTGTCGCCTGCGCCGATGCTGTCGACGATGCACGCCTGAGGGTAGGCCGGGACATGGTGCTGCCGGCCTTCGGGGGTAAGCCCGTAGGCCCCGTCCTCACCCCAGGTACAAACCAATTCCGCTGACGGGGCGTGCGCGCGCATGGCGCTCAGGAAGGGGAAGGCCTGCGTAAAACCCCGCGCGCGGGCGTAGACCCTGGAAAACAGCAGGACATCCGCATCGGCGAACAGGGCCTCGATGCCATCGCGCGGCTTTTCGATCTCCACCGAGCGCGGCAGCTGCGGTGCGACGCGCCGGGCGTGGGCGAGCATCCGGGCGGTATCCGCGACGGCGCGGCCCTCGAAATGCAGCCAATCCAGCCCTGCCAGCTCCAGGCGGGCGAAATCTTCGAAGCGGAATTCGGGCAGATCGCGATAGTGGACGATCGTGCGACTGCCGTTCAGGCGATTGAGCGTGATGTAGGAGGTCGGCGTTTTACCGGTGCGGGCGATATGGCAGTCCGTGTATGCGACATGGAAACGATCCAGATCCTGGCGGATCACGTGGCTCGCGGCATCCTCGGCGAGCACCCCGCCCCAGCGGCAGACGTGGTCGAACTGGCTCAACACCACCAAGGTGTTGGTGACATTCCCCCCGCGCGCCATCGTCTGATTCAGTGCGCGAACCTCGCTGTCTTCGGCGGGAAATCCGTCCACCACGTTGATGATGTCCAGGGTCGCGATGCCGACACCCAAGATCCGAGCCATAGTCGTCTACTGATTGAGAAAATCAGCTGGGAGTATACCACTTCGAGAGATGTTCAAGCGCGTGAACTTCGGCTACATTACCAAGATCCCACGATCTCCGGAGAGCTCGGTTCCGCAGACATGAAACAGCGATGCGCATTCCTCATGGCCGCAAGTATCGCCCTGCTCATCGGCAGCGGGGGGGCGGCACGCGAGGCCAGCTCCGCAGAGGAAGGCACGGTACTCGATCTGGTGCGGCCCGCCCCAAAGACCACGCCCGCGCCAACCCCGGCCGCAAGCCCCGTCGCGCAACCCGCCCCGAACATCACAACAGCCCAACCCGAGGCGCCCAAGCCCGCCAAGGAGCTGCGCATCGTCACACCGGATGCGCCCGGCCTGCTTCAGGAAAGCGGGATTTACGACCGTGCGAACGACTCGATGGTCGTCTTGCAAAACCCGGTCGAGGCCGTCGCAGAATTTCCGAAGGACCGCCGCAACGCCGTCGATTGGGTGGCGACGCTGCAGAAGGGATTGATCAATCCCCGCAGTGTGCTGCACGGCTATGACCGCAAGGACAAGCCGCTCGATCTCGATGTGGTGATGAAGAACACCTCCACCATGCCTTACGTCAAATTCCCGCACAAACAACACACCGAATGGCTCGGTTGCGAGAACTGCCATCCGCAACCGTTCGAAACCCAGGCCGGCAAGACGCCGGTGACGATGACCAAGATATTGCGCGGAGAATATTGCGGGGTCTGCCACGATCGCGTGGCGTTTTCGCTGTTTCTGTGCGAGAAGTGCCATAACACAGCGCCGCGTTAACCCGTTCTTCACGGGCTAACGCGGCGCTCAGTCATGATTGGATTGTGATCCGTACGGATCAGCGTCTCATCGAATCGAAGAATTCCGCATTGGTCTTGGTGGTGCGCAGGCGCTCGATCAAGAACTCCATCGCCTGGATCTCCTCCATCGGATGCAGCAGCTTGCGCAGGATCCACATCTTCTGCAACTCGTCCTGGTCGGTGAGCTTCTCCTCGCGGCGCGTGCCCGAGCGATTGATGTTGATCGCCGGATAGATGCGTTTTTCCGCGATGCTGCGCGCCAGATGGATTTCCATGTTGCCGGTGCCCTTGAACTCTTCATAGATCACATCGTCCATGCGCGAGCCGGTATCGATCAGGGCGGTGGCGATAATGGTCAGCGAACCGCCTTCCTCGATATTGCGCGCCGCGCCGAAGAAGCGCTTCGGACGTTGCAGGGCGTTAGCGTCCACACCGCCGGTCAACACCTTGCCGGAGGACGGAATCACGGTGTTATAGGCGCGGGCCAGGCGCGTGATCGAGTCAAGCAGGATCACCACATCGCGCTTGTGCTCCACCAGGCGCTTGGCCTTTTCGATGACCATCTCAGCGACCTGCACATGGCGGGTGGCCGGCTCATCGAAGGTGCTGGAGATGACCTCGCCGCGCACGGAACGCTCCATTTCGGTGACTTCCTCGGGGCGTTCGTCGATCAGCAGGACGATCAGATAGCATTCGGGGTGGTTGTGAGCGATGGAGTGGGCGATATTCTGCAGCATCATGGTTTTGCCCGACTTGGGCGAGGAGACGATCAGGCCGCGCTGGCCCTTGCCGATCGGGGCGGTGAGGTCGATGACGCGCGCGGTTAGATCCTCGGTGCTGCCGTTGCCCAGTTCCATCACCATGCGCTCTTCGGCATGCAGCGGCGTCAGGTTCTCGAACACCACCTTGCGCTTGGCCACATCGGGATGCTCGAAGTTGATCTCATCGACCTTGAGCAGGGCGAAATAGCGCTCACCTTCCTTCGGCGGGCGAATCTTGCCGGTGACCGTGTCGCCCGTGCGCAGGTTGAAGCGCCGGATCTGGCTGGGAGAGACGTAGATATCGTCCGGACCCGCGAGATAGGAGCCGGTGGCCGAACGCAGGAAGCCGAAGCCATCCTGCAGAATCTCCAGCACCCCGTCACCGGAAATGTCCTCGCCGCTCTTGGAATGGGCCTTGAGGATGGAGAAGACCAGATCCTGCTTGCGCGTGCGCGCCGTACCTTCGATGCCCAGGGATTGGGCGATTTCAACTAATTCCGCAACGGGGGTGTTTTTCAGCTCTGTGAGATTCATGACCTGTTTTGCTTGCTAAAGATGTGTGGTGTGAGAAAGAAAAATGGAAAGACTAAAACTAAAGGAAACTTGGGAGGTACCAAACAGGGCGTTTGGAGTACCGCTAAACTACCATGATCGACTTGTTACGTCCAGCCCCCCGTCCTTTGGAGGGGATATCGGCCGGACATAACAAATCTGGAGCATTAATTAAATGTTGCTGTCGATAAACGCGGTCAGCTGTGACTTGGACAGGGCACCGACCTTGGTCGCCTCCACATTGCCGCCCTTGAAGATCATCAGTGTGGGAATGCCGCGGATACCGTACTTCGGCGGGGTATTGGGATTCTCATCAATGTTGAGCTTGGCGATGGTGATCTTGCCGGCATACTCCTTGGAAATTTCGTCCAGGATGGGCGAAATCATCTTGCAGGGGCCGCACCACTCCGCCCAATAATCCACCAGCACCGGTCCTTCGGCCTTCAAAACCTCGTTCTCGAATGTATCATCCGTTACGTAAACTATATTGGCGCTCACGTATCTTGGCCTCCAAATGAGTGAACACAATGCATTGTTATTGATTCTAGCAGCTCGAAACAGACATTTGAGCGGATTCATCCGACGATTTCAAGCCCAACTTCAGAATTTTCTGATATCCTAGCCCGCATATGAGCGAACACCATTTAACCCAAACCCGTCTCGACAGCCTGCCCCTGGCCGCCCCCCTGATACAGGCCCTCAACGATCTCGGATTCACCTACTGTACGCCGATCCAGGCCGCCGCCCTGCCGCTGGCACTCGACGGCAAGGATCTGCTGGGGCAGGCCCAGACCGGCACCGGCAAGACCGCGACCTTTCTGCTCTCGGCGATGAATTGGCTGATCCATAATCCCGCCCCCGAGCGCCGCCGCCCCAATCAGCCGCGCGCCTTGATCCTGGCGCCGACCCGCGAGCTGGCACTCCAGATCCACAAGGATTTCACCGCGCTGGCCAAGTACACCGAATTGACCGCGGCGGTGATCTATGGCGGAACGGGTTACGGCACCCAGCGCAAGCAGCTCGAGGAAGGCGTAGATATCCTGGTCGGCACGCCAGGACGCACCATCGATTATTTCAAGCAGCATGTCTTCGATTTACGTGAGACCCAGGTCGTCGTGCTCGATGAGGCCGACCGCATGTTCGATCTCGGCTTCATCAAGGATATCCGCTTCCTGCTGCGGCGCACTCCCAAACCGGACAAGCGCCTGAGCATGCTGTTTTCCGCCACCCTGCCGTGGAAGGTCACCGAGCTGGCCTACGAGCACATGAACAACCCGCAACTCGTGGCCATTGATACCGAGCAGGTCACCGCCAAGAAGATCGAGGAAGCGATCTACTTCCCCTCCAACGAGGAGAAGCTCCCGCTTTTGATCGGCCTGCTGCGCAAGCACCAGCCCTCGCGCGCCATCATCTTCGTCAACACCAAGGCCGTCGCCGAGCGGGTGGTAAATACCCTTCAGACCAACGACTATCACGCTGGCGCGCTCTCCGGCGACGTGCCGCAGAACAAGCGCCAGCAACTGCTCAAGCAATTTCAGGATGGCGAACTGCCCCTCCTGGTGGCCACCGACGTGGCCGCGCGCGGCCTGCACATCGAGGCGGTGAGCCACGTGATCAATTTCGACCTGCCGCAGGATGCCGAGGATTACGTCCACCGCATCGGGCGCACCGCGCGCGCCGGGGCCTCGGGCGTGGCGCTGAGCATCGGCTGCGAGGAGTACTCGTTCCATCAGCCGGAGATCGAGGAATACATCGGCCACAAGATCCCGTATGTCGCCATCACCGATGATCTGCTGCCCGAGATCAAAACCGCCCCGCGCGTCAGATCGCAGCGCCCGCATCGTAAGCCGCATGCAGCAGGCGAGAAGACCGGAGGCGACGCCGCCGGCAAGCGCCGCCGTCGGCGACCGCGCAGCAAGGCCCGGCCTGCCGCCGCTTCACAAGGCGAATAACCCATGAGCACCTTCGACGACCTGCCTCCTTGCGAAGCGCTGGCCGAGATCGCGCGCGATTTTCACTGCCGCGGCTGGATGGCCGGTACCGCCGGCAACCTCAGCCGGCGCGATCCGCAACGGCCGCACGCCTTCTGGATCACCGCCAGCGGCAAACCGAAGGGCCGCCTCAGTGCGGAAGACTTCCTGCTGATCGATGTCGCCAGCGGCGCGGTGCTCGCAACACCCGTGGAGGCCAACCGCCCCTCGGCGGAGACCAGCATCCATCAGGCGATCTACACGCTTTTCCCCGAGGCGCACGCCTGCCTGCACGTACACACGGTCGACGCCTACCTCGCCACCACGCGCCATGCGCCGGAAGGGTTGGAGCTGCCGCTGCCACCGCTCGAGATGATCAAAGGATTCGATATCTGGGTGGAAAACCCGCAGGTGAGCCTGCCGCTGTTTGACAACTGGCTCGAGGTGCCGCGCATCGCCGAAGAGATCCGCGCGCGGTTTGAAAAGTCTAAACCGGCGGTGCCGGCGCTGATGATCCGCAACCACGGCGTCACGGTCTGGGGAAAAAACCTGCAACAGGCCTACAACCGGCTGGAGATCCTGGAATTCATCATGAGTTATCTGGCGCGCCTGCCGGATTGACGCTGCAATACCCCGCGCACACCACACGGTTTCTTCCTTCATTCTTGGCCTGATAGAGGGCCTGGTCGGCTTGCTCCACCAGCATGGCGCCGATTTCCTGCGAGGGACGCGGATCGTGGGCACATTGGATCAACGCCACACCGACCGAGACCGTGGCGCGGATCACCTGACCATTGTCGACGGTGATGGCGTGCCCGGCGAGTTCATTGCGGATGCGCTCGGCGATCTCCACCGCCACATCGGCCGGGCTGTCGACCAGCAACACGACGAACTCTTCCCCGCCGTAGCGGGCCAGGATGTCGCTGCAGCGTAATTGACGGCGCACCAGATCGGCAAAGGCCTTCAATACCTGATCCCCGGCGCGATGCCCGTAGGTGTCGTTGATGCGTTTGAAGTGATCGATGTCGAGGAGCAGACAGGAGAGCGGTTCGTTGCGGCGCTTGGCGCGGGTGAGTTCTTCGCCCAACCGCTGTTCGAAGAAACGGCGGTTATTCACCGCAGTGAGAAAATCCGTCAACC
The DNA here is from genome assembly GCA_040752855.1 of Pseudomonadota bacterium. Taxonomy (GTDB): domain Bacteria; phylum Pseudomonadota; class Gammaproteobacteria; order RBG-16-57-12; family RBG-16-57-12; genus JBFMHP01. The sequence goes on from JBFMHP010000001.1 coordinate 136,040, forward strand.
CGACGCGCTTGAGCCGCTCGTGATTGGCGGCATTCTCCAGGCAGATGGCGGCCACCGCCGCCAGGCGTTGCAGGAAATCAGTGCCAGAGCCGGTCACGAAGCGCTCCTCGCGGAAGCTGCCGAGGTTGAGGCTGCCGATCATCTCGCCGTAGCGCAGCAGCGGCACCAGGGCGATGCTGGCGGGCTTGGCCTCGCAGCGGGCGAACAACGCGCCGTGACGTTCGGGGTGATATTTATCCAGGACCGGCGCGCCGGAAAAGCCGTAGAAGGCATCGAGTTCATCGGCCGTTTCGCAGAACATCAGGCCGGTATGGGCGTCGAGGTCCATGCCCTCGTCGGTGAGGATGTGCTGGAGTTCGAAGGCCGGGTCGATCAGGCTGAGGGTGACCACGTCAAGTTCGAAGGCGGCGCGGTAGTCGTGCAGCAGGGTGTGGAGCAATTCCGGCAGGGAATTGAGGCTGATCAGACGCAGTTCCTGCTCCTGGAAGCGGCGCATCTTGAGTTCATTGGCGCGCGCCTGGCTGAAAAAGGCCCGCAGCTGTTTGCGCAATTGCTGATTCGTTGTGTAGAGGTCGCTATCGCTCATCGAAACGGCCGGCACCTGCACTCTCTCCTGGGGGATGCGCATAGCCTCGCGCTTGACGCAACCCCCCAATGATTATGGTGCTTGTGTCGGCAGCGGGCGCTGCTCCTTTAATGCCTTTTGCAGATCTTCCATGCTATACGTGCTGCGTTTGCCGGCGGGCATGGCCACCTCGAGCAGGCGCGGATACTCCATCAGGCGGCCGTCCTTGGTCTGCACGATCAAGTCGTAGAACCCGAGCGCGAGCCCGGCGGGCAGCGTCAGCTCCAGGGCGGCGGGCGACTTTTTCAGGGAGACGGCAGGGGAGACGGCGGCGCTGGCCAGGAAGGGCTGGCCGCCGCCGAGGATGACCTGTTCCCCGGCCGCGATCGGGCCGGCGGGCAGGGCGCCGCGATAGACGTGCCGCAGGGCGGGGACCTCCAGCTGAGCGATGTCATAGACGATCACGCCCATGCCTTGATGGCTGACATAAAGCGCGTCGTCCTTGAGCGCAATGTCCCGAATCCCATCCGGCAGCCTGAGCGAGGCCTGTTTGACCAGCTTGTTGCCGGCGTAGACATCGAGCACACCGGATTCGGCGGCGGCGACGATGCGCCCGCCCGCCATGGCCACACGGTCGTACGGCTGATCGCCGCGCCGGCGGACCAGCTCAGGGAACGGTTCGCCGCCGGCCTCGAATACCGCGAGCTGCCCCTCCTCGGTAAGCGCGGCCAGGCGCTCTGCCTCGGCGGCCACGGCGCGATAACGCCCGGCGATCACGCCCAGCGAAGTGCAGTTCTTTTTCTCGTCGATGCTCCAAATCCCGAGCTGGCCGGCCGGACTCACGGTAAAGGCCTTGCCCGGGACGGCGGCCACGGCCTTGACCTCACCGACCTGGAAATACGCGGCGGCCAGCCGCGCCTGGAAGGGATCGCGGATATCGATCAGCACCAGGCTGCCTTGCCCCGCGGCGACATAGGCATCGGTACCGACGATGGCCATCTGGGCGGGCCTGCCCGAAATCTCCACGCTGGTCATCCAGATCGGGCCTTCCGGATTGTTGGCGTCATAGACATGGAATGCCCCGTTGGCGCCCAAGGCATAGCCGTAGGGGCCCTGGACCGCCACATCCGACAGGAACGCGCCGGCCTGATAGCGCGAGACAATCTTGAGGTGGCGCTTGTCGCGCACATCCACCACCAGCACGCCGCCCCACCAATCCATCACATAGGCATAGTCGCCCTGGACGGTCACGCCCCAGGCCGCGCCCGGGGTGTCTATCCCGGAGAGCCAGCGCGGCGCGCGCGGATCGCTGACATCGATGACTTGCAGTCCGGCCTCCCAGTCGGCCAGATAGAGCAGGTCGTCGTCGAGGTAGAGGCCGCGCGCGTTGCCGGGCGTGGCCACATGACCGATCACCACCGGCAGACGCGGGTCGCGGATGTCGAGGATGTATACCCCGTCATCGTAGAAGGCGGCATAGGCGAGGCGCCCGCTGATCAGAATGTCCTCGGCCTGTCCGCCGGGATTGAACGCCCCCACCGGCAGCGGGTTTGCCGGATCGGAGACATCGAAGATCAACACACCGCTGCTGTCGTCGGCGACATAGGCATGCTGTTCAAAAACTTTGACCGCCCAGGCCTTGCCGGGGGTGTCGTAACTGCCGAGGATGACCGGCCTCTGCGGATCATGGACGTCGATGATATGAAAACCGCCGCGATGGTCGGCCAGATAGAGCCTGCGACCGACCAGCTCCATGCCGTAGCTCAATCCCGGCGTAGCCAGGTTGGCCCGGATACGCAGGGTGCGGGGATCGATGACCTGCAGACCGTGATCGTCATCCCCCAGATAAATGATGCCCTGGTCATCGAGCAGCACCCCTTTGGCTGAGCCCGGGGTGTGCAGGTTGTCGCGGTGTTTTACCCGGCGCGGGTCATGGACTTCGTAGCGGTGCAGGCCGGAGAACCAGTCGGCGACATACAGGGTTTCATCGCGGTATTCGACCCGGCGGCTGCCGCCGAGATTGAGACCGGAGTGATTGAGCGCCGGCATCGTCGCCCCGGCGAGGTCATACACCGTGATGCCGTCCGCCGTGCCCAGGATGGCCATGTCACCCTCCACGGCGGCTGCGGTGACCGTCGCCTTCGGCGGGATGCCGCCGAGCCACACCGGTCGTTCGGCACGACTGACATCGAGCACCGCCCAGTGGCCGTAAGATTCGACCAGGGCATAGCGCTCGCTGACCGCCAGGCGCGTGCCCGGCCCGAACTTGTTATTGCTGCCCAGCCAGCGCGGCTTGGCCGGGATGCTGATATCCACCACGCTCAGGCCCAGCTCGCCGGCCAGATAGAGTTTGCCGTTGGCCACCGCCAGATCGGCGATGTCTCCGGCCACATGGAAGCGGGCGACCTCGGTGGGCGCACTCAGCTGGCCGGTCTGGTATACCCGCAGCCCCTCGCCGCCGGCCGCAAGGTAACAATAACCCTCCCAGACGACCGACGCCTGCACCTTGAACGGGAATCCCACGTCCTTCAGGCATTCGGCGCGCCCGCCGCCCAGCAACTGTGCATAGCGTTTGCGGTCCGCCTCGCCCGGGATGATCTCCGGCGGGCCGCTCGCGCGCAAGGCAACGGAGACGACCTCGGAGGCCTGATCGAAACGCAGGTTCAGATGCGCCTCTTGGCCGAACCCGACCTTCTGCGGCGAGGTATCCTGCAACGCCGGCAGGGACCCGCACCCGGACAGGTGCAGCACCAGCCCGGAGGCGGCCAGCAGGGGGAGGACGAGAGGCATGCGCATGGTGTTCAATCCATTCCGTCGTGAGCGGCGAAATCCGGCGCCCGCCGCGAATATTTCCGCCGTTGTTACAGTTTGCTGATCGGGTGTTGCTTGGCCTCGCCGACCGGCTTGAGCTTCTCCGCCAGCATGCGCGCCTTGGCCGATTCGATACGTTCCGGCACATAATAGGTGCCGCGGAATTCGCCGTCGACCAGCTTCAGGCGGATGAAGTTGGTCTGCCCGGCGGCGAAGTTGAAAGTCTCCTCCCCGGCGATCTCCTGCGGCGCGGGGTTATCGCCGATGACGTCCCAGGAGCGCACGCGCACCGTCGCCTCGATCGGCTTGATCCGCAGCATGACGTATTCGCCCTGCGCCAGATACACCAGATCGTTGCCGTTGATGTCGACCAACACGGTATCATCGGGCAGGCCGCGGTTGAGGCCGAGGTCCTCGCGCAGGAAATATACGGTGGAATAGGGCTGGTCGAGATTGGTTTCGACAATCGGGCTATTGGCGATGAAGCGGGTGTCAACGCAGCCGGTCAGCGTCAATACCGCGATCGAGGCTATCAACAGAAACAACCGCCTGGTCAGCTTGCCCATATCTAAACTCCAGCCTTTTTGATCTTCGTTATGCGCGCGGGATGGTCAGCAGGCACAAGAGTATCACTATCCCAGCCATCTTTCTAACCGCGCGCGCTGAACTTTCAGTATCGGTTGGACAAGACAGCCTCCCCGCATGTTCCCGCCACGGCTATTTGACACTGCCCCCGGCGGCCTGGAGATCGGCGTGATACGACGAACGCACCATCGGCCCGCTGGCCACGCTGGTGAAGCCCAGCGCGCGGGCGGTCTGCGCCAGCTGCTCGAACTGCTCCGGCGCGACATAGCGGGCCACCGGCAGATGATGCGGACTGGGCTGGAGGTACTGCCCCAGCGTGAGCATATCGCAGCCGTGCGCGCGCAGATCCTCGAGCACCGCGATGATCTCCGCGTCGGTCTCGCCCAGCCCCAGCATCAGGCCGGACTTGGTCGGCACCTGCGGCGCGCAGGACTTGAAGCGCTGCAGCAAGTCCAGCGAGCCTTGATAATCCGCACCGGGGCGCGCCTGTTTGTACAGCCGCGGCACCGTTTCGAGATTGTGGTTGAAGACATCGGGTGGCTCCCGGCAGAGGAATTCCAGCGCGATGTCCGCCCGGCCACGAAAATCCGGCACCAGGATCTCGATGCGCGTCTGCGGCGTGGCCAGGCGCAGGGCCTGCACGCACTTGGCGAAATGCTCGGCCCCGCCGTCGCGCAGATCATCGCGGTCGACCGAGGTGACCACCACGTATTTCAGGCCCATGGCCTGAACCGCCGCGGCCAGGTGTTCGGGTTCGTTGGGGTCGAGCGGATCGGGGCGGCCGTGGGCGACATCGCAGAATGGGCAGCGCCGCGTACAGATCCCGCCCATGATCATGAAGGTGGCGGTGCCGTGATGGAAGCACTCGCCGAGGTTCGGGCAGGCGGCCTCCTCGCAGACCGAATGCAGTTTCTGCTCACGCAGGATGGCCTTGATGCGCGCCACCTCCGGCCCGGTGGGCGACTTGGCCTTGATCCAGCGCGGCTTGGGCAGGGGATGTTCCGCCGGCACCACCTTAATCGGGATGCGCGCGGTCTTCGAGGCGCCTTTCAGCGGATTGCGCTTGGGCTTGGCGGGTTGATCGGGGGGATTCGACATGCGGCTGAATTCAGTCAGGTTAGGGTGCGCGTAAACGGCATGATTTTCAAGCGCGCCGTGTTCACTGGCGCAAGGCGGGCAGCGGGGTGCCCGTGTCGGACGGCCCGCACGAGGCCAGCAGCGCCCGGCGGTAATAATCCTTGGCCGCTTCGTGATTCTTCTGCTTTTCCATCAATTCGGCCATCTCCCGATAAATCTCGCACATGCCGCTCGGCAATCCGTCCTTGAGATAATCCCGCGCCTTGCCCCACAGCTCCAGGCGCTTGCAGATCCGGCCCAGGCTCAGGAGCAACTGCGGATCGCCCGGATGCTGCCGCACCCAGCGCTCGGCATGGGCCAGCTGCGCCAGGGGATCGGTCGGGGTGATCAGGCCGTAGAGATGCGCCAGACCCGACCGCCACTCCTGTTGCAGGGCCTCGCGCAACAGCGCCTCGGCGGCGTTCTCCCGCCCCTTGGCGTGCAACAGTTCGGCGTAGGTCTTGATCAGGGCCTCGTCCTGGCGCACACCCTTGGGCATCCGATCCCACAAGCGTTGCAGCGTGGCCTGGTCGTATTTGTGGTCATAGACCTTCAGCAGATTGGTGTAGACATCGCGCGTCAGGCGCTCCAGTTCCGGCTCGGTCATCACGCGCCGGCGCTCCACCTCCTGCAGCAGGTCCTCGAGCGCCTCCCAGGAACCGAGCCCTTCGTAGGCCTGGACCAGCAGGCGCAAGACGCGGGGGTGGTCGGGCGTCTCTTGCCGCAGTTTTGCCAAAATGGATGCCGCCCGATCGAACTGGCCCTGCTCGAGCAGCATCTCGGATTGCGTCAACCCCACCACGAGCGGGGCGCGCTGATCGGCTGTGTAGGCCTGCTGCAACAGCGCATCGCGGCGCTCGATCGCCCCTTGGATATGGGCCGCGCGCGCCGCGCCCAGATAGTTCAGCATCGGCGTGTGGCTGGGTTTGATGTTCTTGAGAAACTCCTTCTCGGCGAGCGCCCAGCGTCCCTCGTGCAGGGCCACCATGCCGCGGTTGAGCGAGGACTCCGCCCGGTCGCGCTGCCACTTGAGGCGCCAGCGCGCGATGCGCAGCGGCAGGCGCAGGATCGCCGCCAACATGCCGACGGCAAGATACAGCGCCAGCACGCCGGCCAGCAAGGCGATGACGAAGACCGTGAAACTGGTCTCCAAGGACCAGCCCTGAAAAGAAAGCAGCACATAGCCCGGCGACTCCGCCGCGATCCCGGCCACCAGGGCCGCCATCACCAGCAGCGCGAGAAACAGGATCAACCACCTCACGGCGCCGACTCCCTCGGCTTGGGTTTGGCGGGCGCTTGCGCCTCGGTGCCGATCAAGGAAAGTTTCAGCCGATATTCGTGCAACAGTTGCGAGGACGAGGAGATGTCCGGCCAGTTCACGGCGATATTGGCGCCATGCAACTCAGAGAGGATGCCGAGCACCGCCTTCACCGTCGGGGCATCGGCGTCATATTGGCCGGAGATCCAGTCGGTCAGCGTCTGCACGCTGGCCGTCCAGCTCTGCGCATCGCCCGCGAGCAGGGCAAGCCGCGCCGCTTCGATCTTGAGATGGGCGTTCAATCGAAGATAACGTTCCTCCTGGGGCGCGAGCAGGGGCTCGATGGGCTGGTCGTCGCGGCGAATCACCACCAGCGATTTCAGCTTCTGCCAAAACCTGGCGAAGGCCTGATCCGCCCCGGCCGCCTCCGTTGTCTCCGCGCCTGGCGGGACGAAATCATGCGGACGATGCTTGATCGGCAGGTCCTCGATTTTGCCCGACAAGGCGGTCAGCCGCGCGGCCAGCCCTTCGATATCCGGATGGGGCAGTGTCTCCAGCGCCACGATCTCCCGGGCGATGGTCGCGCGCACGCGATGCAGGGCGGGGTCGGTGCGCTTCTGCAGCAACTGGTCGGCGGCCTTGAGCGCCGCGAGGCTGGTGCCGACGTCATGCATCAACTGCAGTCGGTGATTGGCGATGCGCAGCAGATATTCGGCCTCACCCAGCGCCCAGTGGCGGCGCTCGTCGGCGGTGCGGCTCTGCAACTCCTGCACCTGGGTGAGCAGATCCTCGTATTGCCCGCGCAGCGCGGCGAGTTCCGCGGCCTCCTTCGTCTGCGCCTCACGGGTCTGCGCCAAGGCGTTCTCCAGGGATTGCTGCCGCTGGTCGGCCTGGGACTGCACCGCCGCAAGCGCCTGCTGGGCGCGTTGCGAAACGTAATACAACCCGCCGCCGAGCGCCGCGCTCAAGATCAAGGCGGCCACCGCCAGCGCGCCGGCGCGCCGATCGCGTGCGACGTTTGGCACGACAGGCGCCGTCCCGCCAGGGGGAGTCAATTCTTCACTCATGTTCTAGTCCCGGCATAGTGTTTGAGCTGGGCCAAAAGGCCGGCATCGCTCGCCTCTTCCACCGCCAACACCGGGGCCGTCACCCCGAGGCGGCGCGCGGATTCGCGCATGCGCTCGCTCATCACCACCATCGGCGTGGCGCACAGCCACGGGCGGGCAGCCGCGCCAACCATGGCGAAGAGGTTCTCCAGCCCCTCGCAACTGGTGACCACGGCGATGTCGATGCCTTGCCGCGGCAGGCCGCTGCCATCGAGCGCGGGACGCGACCGCTGATAACACTCAGCATAGGCGACCTCGGCACTGCGCGCCTGCAAGACCTCGGCGAGCAGTTCGCGCCCGCCGACCCCGCGAAAGATCACGATGCGCTTGCCGCGTACCGCCTGCAGCGCGGGCAGGGCCAGCAGGCCCTCGCTGTCGTAATTCTCGCGCGGGCGCAGCGTCACCGGCAGATTATAGGCGCCCAATGCCTGCGCGGTCTTCTCGCCGACGGCCGCAATCTGGATATGGCTGGGAAACTCGCCCCGCGCCAGGATGCGCGGCATGGCCTTTTCCACGGCATTGGCGCTGATGAAGATGGCGATATCGAAGCGATCGAGTTCATCGAGCAGGCGGTCGAGCGCGGCAAGGTCGGGCGGATCGGTGATCTCCAACACTGGAAAGGCCACGGCCTTGCCGCCGGCCGCGGTTATGGCCTCGCACAGCGCCTGTGCCTGGTGGGCGGGGCGCGTGACGAGCACCGTCAGACCCTTCAGATCAGGCACGCGAGTAGACATCCCGCAAGATCTTGTCCGCGCCGCGCGCGAGCAGGTCATCGGCGAGCTTGGCGCCGAGGGCCTCGGCCTGGTCCTTGGGACCGCGGATCTCGCTGCGGATGATCTGCTTGCCGTCGAGGCTGCCGACCAGCCCGCGGATGTGGATCTCGTTGCCTGTGATGACCGCATGACCGCCGATCGGCACTTGGCAGCCGCCTTCCAGGCGATGGTTCATGGCGCGCTCGGCGAGCACCCGGGTCATGGTCTCCTGGTGCAGCAGCGGCGCGATCAGGCGGTGGACGCGTTCATCGTTGGTGCGGCACTCGATGCCGACCGCGCCCTGGCCCACCGCGGGCAGGGAGATGTCGGTCTCGATGAAGCCGGTGATGCGGTCCTGGAATTTCAGTCGGATCAAGCCGGCGGCGGCCAGTATGATGGCGTCGAACTCGCCTTCATCGAGTTTGCGCAGGCGGGTATTCACGTTGCCGCGCAGATCCAGGATCTGGAGATCCGGGCGATGGGCGCGCAGCTGCACGGCGCGGCGCAGGCTGGAGGTGCCCACACGCGCGCCCTGCGGCAGTTCCTTGAGTGAGCGATAGGTGTTGGAGACGAAGGCATCGCGCGGGTCTTCGCGCTCGCAGACCACCGCCAGGTGCAGGCCGTCCGGGAATTCCACCGGCACATCCTTCATCGAATGCACGGCGATGTCGGCCTCGCCATCGAGCATGCCGACCTCCAATTCCTTCACGAACAGCCCCTTGCCGCCCACCTTGGCCAGCGGGGTGTCGAGGATCTTGTCCCCCTGGGTGACCATCTTGTTGAATTCGACCTGAATCCCCGTATGGAACCGCTCCAGCTCTGCCTTGACGAACTCCGCCTGCCACATCGCTAGCGGACTCTTCCGGGTTGCAATTACAATCTTCTCGCTCATTTCGCTACCGCTTTCTTTAATAAACCAAACCCCCGCTTATCTTATCCTCTGCGGCGGGATATCGCACTAGGGACGGCCTGATAAATTGTTTTCCGTCATTACGGCGCATGCCGGAATCCATCGGTCACTTCTAAGAGGCTTACTGGATTCCGGCATGCGCCGGAATGATGCACCAATCTAAATTATGCCTACCTCCCGGACCGGCGGGTTTAGCATCCGCGCCAGGTTCTGCTAGAATACGCGCCATCGCAACGACTTCATTCAACCTTTCAATTAGGGAACCACGCCATGTCTACCGGTACCAGTTTTAGACAGTACATCGCCAATGAACAACGCGCCGGGCGCGTCGATGCCGACCTCGCCGGTCTGCTCAACGACACGCTGACCGCCTGCAAGCAAATCTCCTATGACCTGAGCCAGGGCGCCCTGATGGGTGTGCTCGGCATGGCCGGTTCCGAAAATGTCCAGGGTGAAGACCAGAAAAAGATGGACGTCATCTCCAATGAGGTGATGATCGCGGCCAACAACCGTTCTGGCTACGTCGCCGGCATGGCCTCGGAAGAAGAGGAAACCGCCTACCAGCTGCCCGCCGACGCCCCGCGCGGCAAGTATCTGCTGCTGTTCGATCCGCTCGACGGCTCCTCCAACATCGACGTGAACATCTCCGTCGGCACCATTTTCTCTGTGCTGCGCGCCCCGGCCGGCGCGAAAAACCCGACCGATGCCGACTTCCTGCAGAAAGGCACCCAACAGGTCTGCGCCGGCTTCGTGGTCTACGGTCAATCCACCGTGCTGGTCATGACCCTGGGCAACGGCACCCACGGATTCACCCTGGACCGCAACATCGGGGAGTTCGTGCTGACCCAGCCCAACATCAAGATCCCGGCCGACACCAAGGAATTCGCCATCAACGCCTCCAACATGCGTTTCTGGGAAGCCCCGGTGAAGAAGTATGTCGACGAATGCCTGGCCGGCAAGATCGGCACCCGCGACAAGGACTTCAACATGCGCTGGGTCGCCTCCATGGTCGCCGAGGTCTATCGCATCCTGACCCGCGGCGGTATTTTCATGTATCCCCTCGACAGCAAGATGAAGGACAAGGGCGGCAAGCTGCGCCTGATGTACGAAGCCAACCCGATGAGCTTCATCGTCGAACAGGCCGGCGGCGCCTCCTCCACCGGCCGCGAGCGCATCATGGACATCCAGCCAAACGGCCTGCATCAGCGCGTGCCGGTCATCCTGGGTTCCAAGAACGAGGTGGAGCGCGTGGTTTCTTACCACAAGTAAGACTGCCTCGAGCAATCATCGCAATAAGAAAAAGGGAAGCAGCCGCTTCCCTTTTTTGTGTCTGGTTGAACCGCGCTCAAAAAAAGACCCCGCCTTTGCGGCGGGGCTTTCGGTTCATCGCCTAAACTATTCGCTTAACACCTTGGGCGGCGGGAAACCCCCATCGCCAACAGGCCCAGACCCAGCAGCGCCAAGGCGGGAGGCGCTGGCACCGCGCTCAAGGAACCGAACGTGACGCCATGCCAATACTCAGCGGTCGAGGACCAGTTTAGCTCGCTGACCAGACCCTTGAACTGGATCGCAGCATGGACTTCGTAGCCGGTCAGTTTGTCATTGGCAGTATCATGGAAATAAGTTCCCGGCATCCAGCCATTTGCGCCGCTCCAATAACCAACACCATTGCTGAGCACCTCAAAGGGTGTATCGAAGTCATAACTAACCGGCAGGCCGGGCTGCCCCATACTGACAATCGCCATTACCGGATTCAACACCGCTGTCGAAAAGGTTATCTTGTTGGTTGTCGCCGAATACAAGGCGATCATCTCGCTCGGCGTCGGCGCATTGTCTATCACGGCACTCCCGGTATACGGAGCTGGGGTACCATTTTCGGTCCAGTAATTGGTGCCGGTTCCGAGTTGAACGAATGTATAGTTGCCGTTATAGGTAACCCCAACACCACCCATGTCGCCGTATACAGTGGTACTGGGGACTGTTCTCTGCCAATCAGTCCAGCTAACAAGTCCTGCCGTGGCTTGAGAAATGCCCAATACCACACTTGCAATAGAAAGCATCAATGCCCGCATCATGTTACCCTCCTGTTTAATTTTAAAAACGCACTATAACAACCATCATGCACAAGCAAAAAATATACCGTGCTTAAATTTCTCTAAATATCGCCTTGTTATACGCGTCATTAGGCACTTATGACGACTCTATGTAAGCTTTACGTTACACATAATTGATTGCCAAATGATCTTGTGAGAACCGCGAAGAATATTAGTGCATAAAAATCTGGATGTTGAAAATGGTTGCCTCATTTCGATTGCTGTAAAATTTTCTGACGATGCCTCAGTATTACTTTAGTGATAGGCTTCACGCCTAACGGAACTTCGGATAAAGGACTACGCAATGCACGCCCTCATCCTCCTGCTTACACTATTGCCACTCGTCGCACACGCCCACGAGAAGAACGCCGCGATCCACACCTCATCGGAAGCCGTCACCTGGTGCAAGGAGCGCTCGGAAAAGCAACTCCGCAAGCAGAAAAAGACGCCCTACAACTGGAGCGCCTCGTGGTGGACCGAGGTCAATACGCTCCGTGTCGAAGGCGAATGGTCGGTCGACAATCGACCGATTAGGGTGACTTGCCAGATTGAAACAGGCGCAGCACGCTCATCGATGACCATGGCGATCAACGACAAGCGGCATCCTTAGCATCTATCCAGCTGATCGAAGTTCGGGCAAGATAGCGCCGTCATGATTTGGAGAATTCATCCGTGAACCCCGCGCTCACCACCATCTTCCTGCTGATGTGCAGCAACGTCTTCATGACCTTCGCCTGGTACGCTCATCTCAAGGAGCTCAACAACAAACCCTGGATCGTCGCGGCGCTGGTGAGCTGGGGCATCGCCTTGCTGGAGTACCTGTTTCAGGTGCCGGCCAACCGCATCGGCTACACGGTGATGAGCATCGGCCAGCTGAAGATCCTGCAAGAGGTGGTTACCCTGTCGATATTCGTGCCGTTCGCGATCTTCTATCTGCGCGAGCCGCTCAAGCTCGATTATCTATGGGCGGGACTGTGCCTGCTCGGCGCGGTGTTTTTCATGTTTCGGGACAAGCTGTGACGCGCGGAGCGCCGTAGCAAGGCACTCCGCGCATCGGCGGCGATTGAGTTACGGGATCACGTACCCGTTCCGCTACGCTACTTCATCATTTTTTCGCGCTGCTCCATCATCATGCCCTTGCCTTTTTCATGCATCATGGAGTGCGATTTCATCATCTCGTCCTCCCGCGCGATGATCTTGTCCAAGCGCTCTTCCATCGTCTTAAGGCGCGCTTGATCGGCGTCTGAGACCTTGTGATTTATAGTGCGCACGATGGCCATCAGGTCCTTGAGCATCTTCAAGGTCTCTTGGTGCATCCCGTGCTGCTCGCTCATCATTCCGTGCCACTCGTTTTTTTCGACTGTTTCCTCGGCCCACGCTGGCGCGCCGACCTGCAAGCCCAGTAGACATGCTCCCGCAAATATCGCTGATGTTTTCATGGTTGCTCTCCTCAATGTGGTCATCCAAATAAAGGCCCTCGACATCACTGCGGCCTTGCCTCGAAATGCAATAATCCGCGCTCCGATCACCTGATGCGCGGATAAAAAATCAACCTTCTGTTGCATCTTTATAGAGTATAGAACCGAATGGCCGCTACTTAAGGTATCAGGTTAGATCCTCGTCATATACCCATTAGCGCAGGCACTTTAGGCACGCGCCCTATTCACTCATCCGTGCGCACCACATCACAAATCCGGCCATCAACCGCTCATATTTGGCGACTGCTTCACAATGTCACAGAAAATTCGTCGAGAATTAAGTGCGATTTAAGCGCCTTGATCTATAAATTCTTCTCGCGCGCAGCACCCGCCGCGTGTGAAACGAGAATCATAGTGAGGAGATAGAAATGAATGCTTTGATAGAAAACCAGTTCACCAATCTCGGTGCCGTCACCCGCGTCAGCCACATCCTGCTGGCCAAGGCCGTCACCGTCGTCACCGCCTATGGCGCTGTTGCCTTTGGCGGCTTTGTCTCCAGCGCCTGGTTTGTATTCCCGGTATTGCTGGCCGCCTACCTGCTCTTTACCGGCACGACGGGCTGGGACCCGTTGACGGCCATCGACAAGCGCCTGAATGCACGCAGGCAACGGGCGCGCATGCGCCGCATTGCGCTCGCATGAACCATGTCTGCGGAATACCACCCATGAAGCGTGAAAAAAAAGGCGTGCGCCACGGCGCACGCCTTGTCTGTTGCGTGGCGGCGGATCCCGCCGCACTTCCTTCTCCCATAGGCGCGGTGTCCTGCGCCTGACTGCAGCCCTCAGTACGCCGTCAGATTCATCATCCCGATACGGAACATCGTGGCGCCGTTGACGCCGCTCAGCCGTACCGCCTTCACGCCCTTGATGAGCGGTGAGGACAGGGTGCGGCCATTGAACATGACGTAAAGTCCCTTCGAAGAACTGACGGTGGTGGACCATTGCGTGACGTAGGTCCAATTGCCAAGCGAATCCTGGGTTTCCAGCTGGATGGCGCCGATGAAGGTGATGCCGTTGTAGAAGTTCGAGCCGGTCAGGGTGATTTGCATGATGTTGAGATCGAGCAGCCCGCCATTTGCGTTGGAGATCTCAATCGCGGGTTCGTTCACGTTGTACCCGGTGGACGAGGGACCCGATGTGGGATAGGTGGGAACAAATTTGAGTGTAACCAGGTTGTCGCTGGTATTCTGCACGCAGTACAGCACTGCGGTGCAATCCAGCGGACCGGCAGTCGTAAAGGTCTCTTGAACCGCAAATGCGCTGGTAGCAACCGCCATTGCCGCAACAAAACCAAGAACTTTTTTCATACTCGCCTCCCATGTACCCGCGCTCGTTGTCGGGTGCTGCCACAATAGCACAGGCCCCTTAACGGAGTGTTAAGGGGGAACTGCGGGATGGCAAGATTCTACGCTTCCACTCACTCTCGGTTTGCCACTGACGTTGCTCAAGCCCCGCCCGCGCCGTCCGTAATCCTTGTCATGGCATCGGCCATCATTTGCTGGACGCGGTCACCGAAAATAGGAAAAATACGCCCGGAGGAACCAACAAATAAAAAGGTAATAAAAATGGAAGTGATTAAATCACTGCTACGCGGGTTGCTCCGGATTTTCTACAACGTCGAGATCAAGGGGCTGGAGCACTTCGATCAAATCGGCGATCGCGCCATCATCGTCGCTAACCACACCTCGTTTCTCGATGCGGTGTTGCTGGCTGCGTTTCTGCCGGAAAATCTCACCTTCGCCGTCAACACCGGCATCGCCAACCGCTGGTATTTCAAGCCGTTCATGCGGATGACGCGAACCTTCCCGATGGACCCGACCAATCCGATGTCGCTCAAGTCGCTGATCCGCTATTTGGAAAAAGGCCAGAAGGTGGTGATCTTCCCTGAAGGGCGCATTACCGTCACCGGCGCACTGATGAAGATCTACGACGGCAGCGGCTTGGTTGCCGACAAGACCAACGCCACCGTGGTGCCGATCCGCATCGATGGGGCGCAGTACACGCCGTTCTCGCGCTTGAAGGGCCGCGTGCGGTTGCGCTGGTTTCCGCGCATCAAACTGACCGTGCTGGCCCCGCGCCATATCCGCTCCCCCGAGGAAGTGAAGGGCCGCGAGCGGCGCAAGCATGCCGGCCGCATGCTCGCCGACATCATGACCGAGATGATGTTCGCCACCAGCCATTATCAACGCACGCTGTTCCAGTCACTGCTCGATGCCCAAGAGGTGCACGGCGCACAGAAAATTGTGGTGGAAGACATCGAGCGCAAGCCGCTCAGTTATCGCGGTCTACTCACGCGCAGTTTCATCCTGGGGCGCGAGTTCACGCGCTTCACGGCGCCGAAGGAAAACGTCGGCGTGTTATTGCCCAGCATGATGAATACCGTTGCCGTGTTCATGGGGCTGCATGCCTTCGGGCGCGTGCCGGCGATGCTGAAC
Organism: Pseudomonadota bacterium; assembly: GCA_040752855.1. Lineage (GTDB taxonomy): Bacteria > Pseudomonadota > Gammaproteobacteria > RBG-16-57-12 > RBG-16-57-12 > JBFMHP01. Next base: position 151,148 of record JBFMHP010000001.1, read on the forward strand.
TTCACAGTCGGCGCCAACGGCGTGGTCAAGGCGTGCGAGACGGCACAGGTCAAGCACGTGCTCACCTCGCGGCGCTTCATCAAAATGGGAAAACTCGATGAAGCCATCTCGGCGTTGGAACAGCGCGTCACCGTGCACTATCTGGAGGATTGTGCCGCATCCCTGACATTGATCGACCGGTTGCGCGGCCTGCTGTACGCGAGGTTTGCATCCTGGACCTATCATCATCACTGCGCACACGTAAATAGCAATGATCCGGCGGTGGTGTTATTTACCTCCGGCTCAGAAGGCACGCCCAAGGGCGTGGTGCTCGCGCACGCCAATCTGCTCGCCAATCGCGAACAGCTCGCCGCGCGCGTGGATTTCAGCAGTCAGGACATCATCTTGAATGCGTTGCCGCTGTTTCATTCCTTTGGGCTGACCGCCGGCACACTGCTGCCCCTGCTCTCGGGGATGAAGACCTTCTTCTATCCTTCGCCGCTGCACTACCGCATCGTCCCGGAGGTCGCCTACGACATCAACTCGACCATCTTGTTCGGTACCAACACCTTCCTCGCCGGTTACGCGCGCTTCGCGCATCCGTATGACTTCTACAGTATCCGCTACGTGTTCGCCGGCGCGGAAAAATTGCAAGACGACACGCGCCGCGTGTGGGCGGAGAAATTCGGCGTGCGCATATTCGAGGGCTATGGGGCCACCGAGACCAGCCCGGTGCTCTCGACCAACACCTCGATGGAGATCCAGCCCGGCAGCGTCGGCCGCCTGATGCCCGGCATCGAGTATCGGTTGGCGCCGGTGCCCGGCGTGGCCGAAGGCGGGCGCTTGCAGGTGAAAGGTCCCAACGTCATGCTCGGCTATTATCTGCATGACCAACCCGGCATACTGGTGCCGCCCAAGACCGAACACGGCCCTGGTTGGTATGACACCGGGGATATCGTCACCATCGACCAGGACGGGTTCATCCGCATCTGCGGACGCGCCAAGCGCTTTGCCAAGATCGGCGGGGAGATGGTCTCGCTCGCCGCCGCCGAGGAGCTGGCCAGCACCACCTGGCCCAATCAGCAGCATGCGGTGGTCACCATTCCCGATACGCAGAAGGGCGAGCAGCTGGTGCTGGTCACCACTCATCCCAGCGCCGCGCGCGCCGAGCTGCTCGCGCAAGCCAAGCAGCAGCGCATCGGCGAGATCAATGTGCCGAAGAAGATCCTGATCACCAAGAAGATGCCGCTGCTCGGCACCGGCAAGATCGATTACAAGGGCGTCGCGGAGCTGGTCAGCGCCGAGGTGACGGCATGATCCTATTCACCAGCGCACATCGTAGGAGCCTGCCACGCAGGCGATTGCCGTCGGTTCGCGAGCAGGGCTCGCTCCTACCACGAACGATGCCGGCGTTCGCGAGGGGATTCCGATGAACCGCGGCGTCTACGCGCTGCTGTGCGCGCAATTCTTTTCCGCGTTCGCCGACAACGCCGTGCTGTTCACCGTGATCGCCATGGTGATGAAAAACGGCCAGGCCGAGGGTTGGTATGTACCCGCGCTGCAAAGCGCGTTTCTGGTGGCCTTCGTGTTGCTTGCGCCGTGGGTCGGGCCGTTCGCCGACCGCCAGCCCAAGCCGCGCGTGCTGGTGATCGGTAATCTGTTCAAGGGGCTCGGCGTGCTCGCGATCATCTTCGCGTTCGAGCCGATCATCGCCTACGCCATCATCGGCATCGGCGCGGCGATCTACGGGCCTGCGAAATATGGCCTGCTGCCAGAGATGGTCGGCCACGGCCAACTGGTCAAGGCCAATGGCCTGATCGAAGGCTCGACCATCCTCGCCATCATCCTCGGCACCGTGGTCGGGGCGAAACTCGCCGATTGGTCGATCGCGGGCGCGCTGTGGACGGTATTCGGCTGCTATCTTGTCTCGCTGGCCATCACCTATCTGATCCCGCGCCTGCCGGCGCGCGGCGCGCAAACCGCGGCCGCGCTGCCGAACTTCATCCACATGATGCGCGGATTTTTCACCACGGCCCGCGCGCGCTTTTCCATGCTCGGCGCGAGTCTCTTCTGGGGTGCATCGGCGGTGCTGCGCGTGCTACTGGTGGCCTGGGCGCCGCTGGTGCTGCACAGCAGTAACGCCAGCGATGTCGCTGAGCTCACCTTGTTTCTCGCGGTGGGCATCATCGTCGGCGCGGCCTTGGTACCAAAACTGATTCCGATCGAATATCTGCGTCGCGCGCGCATGGCTGCGTATGCCATGGGCACATTGATCCTGGTGTTGTCGCTGGTAAGTGAGCTGTGGCCCGCGCGCGCCGTGCTGTTTTGCATCGGCATCGCCGGCGGCCTGTTCGTGGTGCCGATCAACGCCGCGCTGCAGGAGATCGGTCATCAGACCATCGGCAGCGGCGGGGCGGTGGCGCTGCAGAACTTCTTCGAGAACCTCGCCATGCTGGTGACCGTCGGCGCCTATACCTACGCCTCGGCGCGCGGCACCGAGCCGGTGCTCGCGATCTTCGTGCTGGGGATCGTCGTGCTGATCGCCACGTTGATCGTTGCCTGGCACCTGCCGCCAGACCCGCGGCAAAAGACATGATCAGATTGGTGAAGCCGGCGTTGTGCGCAGTCCGTTGAGCTGGGTCAGCAGATAGGCGATATCGATCGGCTTTGCCTTCAAGATGAAGCCGAAGCTCTTGGATTCGTCGATCATTTCAGGTGTGACATAGGCGGATTGCACGATGATTTTTCTTGGCGCATGCGCATGAGAATGCAGCTTCTTCGCCACCGTGATGCCATCCAGCTTTGGCATCTGATAATCCAACAATGCAAGGTCATACTGATTCGTCAGCAGTTCATCCAGCGCTTGCTGTCCGTCTTCGACAAGCGTGCACATGCATTCAATCTTGTATTCGGTACCGAGCTGCTTGAACAACTCTTTCAAGATGTACTGGGTGATGGCATCATCCTCTGCGATCAGCACCTTGAATCGGGTGTCGGCCAACAGCGCACCACCGCTCACGTCGCTCCTCTCGCTCACATGGGCATCGTGGCGATCCGGTTCTTCAGGCGCTTCTTGGTAAGGGATGGTAAACCAGAAACAGGAGCCTTCGCCCACTTTGCTATGCACACCGATCTTGCCGCCCATCAGGCGCACCAATTCGGCGGAGATCGACAGCCCCAGGCCGGCGCCCCGGTATTGCTTCGTAATGGTGTTATCGACTTGAGTAAATGGAACAAATAGTTTGGACAGGCTGGCTTCCGGGATGCCGATGCCGGTGTCTTCGACCTTGAACAACAGCATTGCCGCGTCGTTTTCAAAATGCCGGCTGACTGTTATCTTGATGTGCCCGTTTCTGGTGAATTTCACTGCGTTATACCCCAGGTTCAGCATGACCTGAGTCAATCGCAATTCATCACACATGATTCGCTTGGCGATCTTTTCATCCACAGCGAGCTCAAGCCGTACCGATCGTTCATCCAGGTTCGGCAACAAAATATCTTTGACGTTGGCCACCAGATTGCGCACATCCATCGGATGATTGCCGATACTCACCTTGCCAGCGTTGATTCTGGAAAGGTCGAGAATATTGCCGATGATTCCGGAGAGATGAGTGGCGGCGGCATTGATTCTTTTTATGTGACCATAGTTTGCGCCTAAATCGTTCTGCCGCAGCAACATGCCGCTTAGCGCCGAGATGCTGTTAAGCGGGGTTCGGATTTCGTGGGACACGTTGGCCAAAAAGAGATCTTTTTGGCGGTTGGACTCTTCCTCGAGCTTGAGCGTTTTGATCAACGCATCCCGCTCATGATAGGTGTTGATAATATGAACATTCAGCGACAGCGCAAAGAAAAAGAGGCAGGCCACCGCGCCCAGGGAGAATATCATATGGCCTGTAATTGCATTTTGGATCACCAGGATATCGTTGATCGTTGTGCCAAAAAATACGCTCAAACTAAGCATGATGAACAGCGAATAGGTACTTAGGCCGTCGCGAAAGATGCCATTGAAGATTCGCAAGATGCAGTAGGCGAAAAATATGAGCGTCGCTACGAATGGAACACTGGTGCCAAATTGCGCAACATCGAGACTATCGCTCAAGAGGATGATGGCGCATGCCAGAAGCAGAAACACTGAATAAGCCTGAACGGTTCTTTTGGCGGCCACGCCCAACTCATGGAAACACCAGCCCAGGCACATCACCCCGAGCCAGAGACTAGAATCGCCCAGCTTATGTAAAGCAAGATGGGAAACTTTGAGTGAAAAGTACTCGGGTGTCGTCGAAATGAAATACACCGACAGGAGCGCGCAGCTGGCGCACAACAGAAAACACAGCCTGTTTGCCGTTTTCTTGTAAAAGATAATGAAGTACAAGGCGCATAACACCAGCAAGACGCCGGCGGCGACGATGTTCAGTGTCTCGTTGAAGAAGTTGTCCGCCAGTGGTGACTGGGAGACAGTCGGGTAGGAATTTATTCGCGCAAAGTATCGGGCGTGAGAAAACACTTGCCAGGTCAACGATCGTCCCTGCACTTGCGCGCACTGGACAACGGGCGCCCCATAATATGACTTGATCGCTTGTGATTCCGGGGAGCCGTGTTGGGCAATGATGACGCCCTCCGCCAGCACGCGCTGCGTGGCCTCTGTCGCTTGCGGGAAATTGATATACAGCGTTGGATTATCCGCGCACCTTGTCGCGAGATCCTGGTTGACGGCTTCAAAGACATAGACATCTTCAACCAATTGCCATTTCTTGGTCACCTCCCAGTGTTCATCGGGAGGCGGCACGGTGAACGCGCCCGAGATGCCAACAAACCAAATGATGATGCTGTTCAGCCAGTCCGACATTGCGCTAAATCATCGTGTTTCAGTCATCAGTCGATTCTTCATCTTTTCCCGCCGTATTTCGCCACCATGCTCAGTGCTACCGCCTCGGCCACTTCGATGCCATCGATCGCGGCGGAGAGGATGCCGCCGGCGTAACCCGCGCCTTCACCGGCGGGATAGAGACCTGTGGTGTTGATGCTCTGATAATCGTCGCGATTGCGCTTGATGCGCACCGGCGATGAGGTGCGCGTCTCCACGCCGGTGAGTACGGCATCGGGCATGGCGAACCCCTTGATCTGGCGGTCGAAGGCGGGCAGGGCCTCGCGGATCGCTTCGATGGCGTAAGCGGGCAGGGCGGTGTTGAGGTTGGTGAGATGCACGCCGGGCGTGTAGGAAGGTTGCACACTGCCCAAGGCGGTCGACGGTCGACCGGCGAGGAAGTCGCCCACGAGCTGCCCCGGCGCGTCGTAGTTGCTGCCGCCCAAGACGAAGGCGCGCGATTCGAGTTCGCGTTGCAGTTCGATGCCCGCGAGCGGATGATCGCTCGGGAAATCCTCCGGGGTGATACCCACCACGATGCCGCTGTTGGCATTGCGCTCGTTGCGCGAATACTGGCTCATGCCGTTGGTGACTACGCGTCCTTCCTCAGAGGTTGCCGCCACCACCGTGCCGCCGGGACACATGCAGAAGCTGTAGACCGCGCGGCCATTTTTGCAGTGATGGACCAGTTTGTAATCCGCCGCGCCGAGATCGGGATGACCGGCAAATCGCCCAAAGCGGCACTGGTCGATGAGCGACTGCGGGTGTTCGATGCGAAAACCGATCGAGAACGGCTTGGCCTCGATGTAGACGCCGCGTTCATGAAGCATTTGAAAGGTATCGCGCGCGCTATGGCCGATGGCGAGGATGACGTGATCACACGCGATGCGCTCGCCGCTCGCCAGCGCCAATCCGCGCACCTGGCCATCGACGATATCGAGATCGGTCACGCGGCTCTCGAAGCGGAATTCGCCACCCATGGCGATGATCTCCTCGCGGATCTTCTCCACCATTCCCACGAGGCGGAAGGTGCCGACATGCGGCTTGCTGACGAACAGGATCTCCTCCGGCGCGCCAGCCTTGACGAACTCGTGCAGCACCTTCATGCCGAGATGGCGCGGATCCTTGATCTGGGTGTGCAGTTTGCCGTCGGAGAAGGTACCGGCGCCGCCCTCGCCGAACTGCACGTTCGATTCCGGATTGAGCTTGTGATGACGCCACAGCCCCCAGGTGTCCTTGGTGCGCGCTCGCACCTCTTTGCCGCGCTCCAGGATCAGCGGCCTGAAACCCATCTGCGCGAGGATTAAGCCGGCCATGAAGCCGCACGGCCCGGTGCCAATGATCACCGGGCGCACCTGCAACTCGTCCGGGGCGCGGGTGACGAACTTGTATTCGGTATCCGGCGCCGGGGCGATGTGGCGATCCGCCTTGAAGCGCTTCAGCACTGAGGCTTCATCCGCAACCTCGACATCGAGTGTATAGACGAAGACGATCTCGTTCTTTTTGCGCGCATCATAACCACGGCGTGCGACCGCGAATCCGCGTAACACTTCCGGCGCGATCTGCAACCGGTCGAGGATCGCCGCGCGCAGCGCCTCCGGTGAGTGATCGAGCGGGAGTTTGATTTCAGTGAGTCGCAACATTGAAAGATCCAGCGGGAGCGTGAGATGAGGGTGCATTTTAGCGTCCAAATGCACCCCTGTCATGGGCGCTGACCGCGCGCCGGTAGGCGCCGCCGCCAAGCCCGCTTATAATGAGTCCGTCAAAATGCCAACTCATACGACGGTGCCGCCCATGGGTACTCTACTGCACGACCTCGTCTTTACCGCCGCACAGCGCGCGCCGGAACAAACCGCCATCAAGCACAAGCACAAGACGCTGACCTATCAAGCCTTGGCGCAAACCATCGACCGCCTGGCCAGAGGATTGCGTGAACTCAACCTCGGCAGAGGCGAGCGCGTCGCCGTGTATCTGCCTAAATATCTCGAAACGGTGGCGGCCGTCTTTGGTACCTCGCTGGCTGACGGCGTCATCGTGCCGATCAACCCAGTGCTTAAACCGGACCAAGTCGGCCACATCCTGAGAGATTGCAATGCGCGGATCTTGATCACCGCGGCGCCGCGTCTCGCTCAATTGCATGACACGCTAAAATCCTGCCACGACCTGCACACCGTCATCACGCTGGAAGATACGTCGGCTGACGTGCCGGTGCATCTGAAGACCATAACCTGGCACACGGTGCTGGAGCACGCCGCCGGGCCGGCAAGCCCATCGATGAATATCGATCATGACATCGCCGCTATCCTTTATACCTCCGGCAGCACCGGGAAGCCTAAGGGGGTCGTGCTTTCGCACCAAAACATGATCGCCGGGGCGCACAGCGTCACCCGATATCTGAACAATACCGCGGACGACCGCCTCCTGGCGGTGCTGCCCTTCAGCTTTGATTACGGGCTCAGCCAGTTGACCACGGCATTCACCAGCGGCGCCAGTGTGGTGCTCATGGATTATCTGCTGCCGCGCGAGGTCCTCAATCTCGTGGCGCAGGAAGCCATCACCGGTTTGGCGGCGGTGCCTGCGTTATGGATACAGCTGGCCGAGATGGAGTGGCCGGAGGCGGCCGTGCAATCGCTGCGCTACATCACCAACTCGGGTGGCGCCATGCCGCACACCACGGTGAAAACCCTCCAGCGCCGGCTGCCCAACACCAGCATTTACCTGATGTACGGTCTGACCGAGGCCTTTCGTTCCACCTATCTGCCGCCCGACATGATCGATCACAAGCGCGGATCGATCGGCAAGGCCATTCCCAACGCCGAAATCATGGTGGTGCGCGAAGACGGCACCCCGTGCGCCCCCAACGAACCCGGCGAGTTGGTGCACCGCGGCGCGCTGGTCGCCAAGGGCTATTGGAATCAACCCGAAAAAACGGCGGAACGATTCCGCCCGGCACCCGCGCAATCGCCCGGTCTCTCGTTGCCCGAGATCGCGGTGTGGTCAGGCGACACCGTCGTCAAGGACGAAGAGGGTTATCTCTATTTCGTGGGACGGCGGGATGAAATGATCAAGACCAGCGGCTACCGCGTCAGCCCGACGGAGATCGAGGAAGTGCTCTATGAAAGCGGCCTGGTCGGCCAGGCCGTTTGCTTGGGACTGCCGCATCCGACCCTTGGCCAAGGAATCGTGGCAGTGGTCACCAAGGCGCCCCAGCACGGCTCGCTCGACTCCCAGAGCCTGCTGCACTTCTGCAAACAGAAACTGCCCAATTTCATGGTGCCGCTGGCGATATTCGAGCGCGAGCACCTGCCCAGAAATCCCAATGGCAAGATCGATCGCAAGCTGCTCCACAGCGAAGTCGAAGATTATTTTTCAAACACCCAGGCGCCGTAGGAGGCTGCCGCGCAGGCGATCACCGGCATACGCAGCAGAGCCGCGCGGATACCGTCCACCGCTCACGTGTCCTCGTCGCACTTCATCAACAGCCAGCGATCCGTTTGCGCAATCTCCGCGGCGCGATCCTTCAATTGAGATCCCGTGCCGTAGTAGACGCTTCGACCCGCCGCGCCTGCCCAAAATCGGAATCGCTTCAGTGATCGGAGCACAACTGAATCATCGAGTGTGTTGACGACCACGCTGACCGGTTTGGCGGCGCGCACCTTTTTCAAAAAAAGCGTCATCAGGTCGTCGGCGGCCTCATCGGCGGCGATGAATTCCCGGATCTCGACGGTACGTCCGTTAACTGCATAGATGATGCACCCCAGCAGGCGTGTATCATCCTCGGCACAGAGCGCGAACACATGGTTCACGTCATCGGGATCGTCGCGAAACTTCCACGTCATGTACGCGGCGGAGCGTCTCAGCGCGCAATGTACGCCCGCTTCTTTGCTGCGCCACAAGGCGTCGAAGCGTTCATCGAACACCGAGTAGTCTTCATGGATGGCGTACCGCTTGGTTGAACGCCAGGTCTCCCGCGCCGTCAGGAACAGCGCGACATCAAGCACCGGCGCTATCAACCCCTGCACAAAGGATGGCAGCTTGATTCTGCCGAGGAGGGTCTTTGAACATATGACCTTGACCAGGCGCCGCATCGTTCCCAAGCGCTGATAACCGATGCGCTGAAACACGAATTCCGACGCACGATTGGGCAGCCCGTACAGCAAAGCCACCTCACCATCACTCAGCAGCTGCAAAATGGTTTTCTGCAGCTGCAGGGCCGGACCCAGCGAGCGATGCGCCTTGTGCACCAGGAGATCGCCCAGCACACCCGCTTCATAGCATTGTCCGTCGGCAACGAACTGGCGCGGGAACATCGCCCCCATGCCGACCAACTGATCGGTGTCGCCGTGCAACAGCAACCAGGCGCGCGTCCGGCCGCAGGGATTGTTTTCGTACATCCACTGGAATTTGCGTTCGAGCGGCTTGGGATGATGCTCGGACCAGAAGGCGAGCATCCGGGCCTTGTCCGCCATAAGATCGGCTTGGACGACTTTATAGCTCATCGCCGGCCTTATCGCCCTGATTCAAGGAGCGCACGCGGGCATCACGCGGAAGCGCCCAAGGCCACATCCTCGACCAATAGCGCCGAGGTATGCAGATAGGCCGTTGTGCGGCGCTTTTTCTCGATATCCTGATAGATGAACTGCGCGCGCTCCACGCTCAACCCGAGCGATTCCGCCAGCTGCGCCGCGGGGATATTGTGATTGTAGGCCCACAAGGAGAGGTCCATCTCCCGGTAGGGGAGCACGAAATAGAATTCATCCTGCCCCTGCGCCATGCTGTAGGTATCGGTGGTCGGCATCGCCGCACAGATCCGCTCAGGCAACCCGAAGTGGCGCGCCAGCGCGTAGACCTGGGTTTTGTACAGATGGGCGATCGGTTTGATGTCCGCGGACCCGTCGCCGTTTTTCACGAAAAATCCTTGGTCATATTCCAGGCGATTGGGCGTGCCGGCCACCGCGTAGTTGAGCCGGTCGGCATGAAAATATTCGACGGTTTTACGAATCCGCTGCTTGTAACTGGTGGCGGCGACGATCTGCAGGTATTCGTTCAATCCCAGCCGGGCTTGTTTGATTTCCCCCTGCGGCGACTGCACGACCAGATTGAAATAGTTGAGGCGCCCTTCGTTGCCTCCCGCGAGCGCGATCTTGCTCTTCCAGTTCGCCTGATACTCCGGGAACACGCGCCGGATCGCCTCATCACGCCATTGATAACAGCCGATCGCATCGAGCGTCGGCGCGATATCCTGCACGTGGTAGGCGATCCCCAATTGCTCGGCCAGCGTCCTGCCCAACTCCAGGCTGCTCCCGGAAGAATCGCGCTCGGGCAGCAGCAACCCGTGCACGCGCTCCTTACCCACCGCCTGCACACAGAGCGCCGCGGTGACCGAGCTGTCGACACCACCCGACAGCGCCACGACAAATCCGCGCCGGTGCAACCGGGTTCGCAACGCCTCGCGCAGGCCGGCGCAGATCTTTTCCGCCTCCGCCGCCGCATCGATATCCAACACGGCATACGACAATTTATTCACCGATGTCACAACGCACCCCCTTGCTCACCGTCCCCGGCCCCACGCCCGATCACGCCGCGCGCTTGCGCTGGACATAGCTGACGATGCTGTTAATCGAATCGAGGTTCTCCGGGATCATTTCCTCATCCTCGACCTTGATGCCGAAATGATTCTCCAGAAACATGATCACCTCGAGTATCCCGGTCGAATCGACCACCCCGCTTTCGAGCAAGGAAGTCTCGTTTTTCAACACTGACTGATCTTTCGTGAACAATAAATTTTCGAGGATATAGCCACGCAACTGCTGCTCGATATGCTTTGCTTCCATCATTACACTGCCTTGCTTAACCACCCATACATTATTTAACCGTCAAATCATGATGCGTCGTAAAATTCACGCGCGGATTGGCCGCCGGCCGGCGCCGGATGAATCTTTCGTATAGCAACTGCGTGGACATTATCCCGATCAATGCCATGTTGTCTGCATTCGAAAACTGCTGGCCGGAGAAGTTCCGGCATTTTCTCCATAACTGGCCGACCGCCTGTTCGTTGAACACCCCCGCCTGCTGGACACTATCCGACTCCATCAGCTCTTCCAGCCAGCCGGGTGGACGCTCCGCTCCGATAAACGCCAGGGCATCCGGCGCGCGGTACGGCTGTTTTTTCCGCGCCAGGATGCGCGGCGGGATGACAGCGGCGGCGCACTGCTTGAGCACATGCTTTTCATCCAGCACCTTGAGCTTGTAGCGTGCCGGCAAGGCATTGGCGAACTCCACCACGTTGATGTCCAGATACGGAAAGCGTCCCTCGACCGAATGGGCCATCAACATCCGGTCGCCTTGCGAGGACAGCAGATAGCCGGAGAGCAGCGACACCATCTCCAGATACTGATCCTGGGAAAGATACGACCACTGCTTGAATGCCGCTGGCAATTCGTCGAGCAATGCCTTGATCACATCGCTCCCGGCCACGGCCTGGCGCTGCTGCTCGGAGTAAAACCGCTTAATCGATGCCGTCGTCGACCAGCGCAGCGCATGGGAAAACCCGGGCCGATCCCATTGATCGAGGTTCTTGCCGAAAAACCGGCGCGCCATCGCCTGCTGGCCGACCGGCGAGCGGCTCAGGTAAGGGTAGAGCCGGTTGAGCAGCATCGGCCGGAACTCGGATTGCGGGAAGCGCGCCCAAAACCGCCGGACCTTCGCCTCGCGGAAGATGTCGTAACCGGCGAACACCTCATCGGCCCCTTCGCCGGTCAACACCACCTTGATCCCGGCCGCGCGCACCCGGCGCGAGAGCAGAAACAGCGGCACCGGCGCGGTACGCAGGATGGGCCGCTCGGTGTGCTCGATCACCTCGGGCAAGGCCGCGGCGATATCGGCGCGGGTGATCAGCAATTCCGCGTGCCGGCTACCGAGCCGCGCGGCCATTTCGCGCTGATAATCGGTCTCGTCGTATTCGGCGTCTTCGAAGCGCATGGAAAAGGTGTGGAAGGTGTCCGGCCGCGCATCCTTGCCCAGCGCGGCCACGAGCGAGCTGTCCAAACCGCCGGACAAGTAACTGCCTACCGGCACGTCGGCGCGCTGCATGCGCAGCCGCGTGGCCTGCTGCAAGGTGTCGTGCAGCGCCGCCACCGCCGCGTCGAGCGAACCGGCGAATTCTTCCGCGCGGCATGTCGGAAAGCGCGGCTGCCAGTAGGCGTGTTCGGTGGCGGCGCCATTGCGATAGATGCGGTAGTGGCCGGGTCGCAGTTCGCTGATGCCCTTAAAGATGCCCTGCGGCGGGATGATGGACCAGAACGTGAAGGTCTGCTCCAGGCCGAGCGGGTCAAATGCGCGCGGCAGCGTTTCGTCCAGCGCGAAGATCGCCTTCACCTCGCTGGCGAAGATCACCCGGTCGGGTTGCTCGCACACATACAGTGGTGCGATGCCGAAGTGGTCGCGCGACAGCACCAATTCGCGCTGCTGCGCATCCCAGATGGCGATCGCCCATTGGCCGTTAAACCGCGCGAAGCACTCCGCCCCCCATTGCGCGTAGGCGCACAGCGCCACTTCGGTGTCGCTATGGGTGCGAAACGCGTGCCCCAGCGCGCGCAGCTGCTCGCGCAACTCGATGTAGTTATAGATTTCACCGTTGAAGCTGATCCAAAGACGGCCGTTGGCATGCGCCATGGGCTGCTGGCCGGCCGAGAGGTCCAGGATGGACAGGCGGGCGTGGAGCAGCACGGCGCGTTCGTCACGGTAAAGACCGAATTCATCGGGTCCGCGATGGGATAGCGCAGCGACCATCGCGGCGAGCTGTTCATCCGCCGGCCGGTGTTTGGCCTCCGTAAGTTCTACTACCCCTGCAATCCCACACATGCTCGTTGCATGACCCGACTAAAATCATTGACGCCATTATTGCATGGTCATCGAAGCACGGCGACATCGATCAGCTGACCGTCGCCGCTGACGGTTCATCGCGGCGATCCGCTTGTCCAGAGGCCGTGCCGGGAACGGCTGGCGCCTTATCCCGGCCTACACAAACTGGAGACCGGCATAAGCGCAGCGTTGCCGGCAGCTATTTCTCCGCATACAGCCATCCGCGCCGCACCAGCCATTTCTCGATCTCCACCGCCACCGGCACCACTGCGGCCAGCCCGATGCAGACCAGCAACTCCAGCGCTGGCAGCGGCTGGGTATGGAAGATCGCGTTGAACCTGGGCAGATAAATCACCGCCAGTTGCAGCACAAAGGTGAGCACGACCGCGCCGAGCAGCGGGCGGTTGCTCAGCAGGCCTAAGGACCACAGGGACTCGCGCTCCGAGCGGATCGCCAGCGCGTGGCCGAGCTGGGCGAGGGTGAGGGTGAGGGTGGTGAAGACCATGGTCTGCCAATGCGCCGAGCTGACATGTATCGCCCAGGCCTGCGCCAGCAGTGAGACCCCGCCGATCAGCAGTCCCACCCACAGGATATGAATGGGTAGCAGCGGGATCGGCATGCCGAGGAAGGGGGCGAGGAGCAAGGTCCAGATCTCGCCGGAGTTGTCGGTCATGGTGTATTTGATGAACTTGCGGATGTTGTCTAAGATGCGCCGGCCCTCGCGCACGGCGGTGACGATAGTGGCGAAGTTGTCATCGAGCAGCACCATGTCGGCGGCCTCGCGCGCCACGTCGGTGCCCTTCCGGCCCATGGCCACGCCGATGTCGGCCTGGCGCAGGGCCGGGGCGTCGTTCACGCCGTCGCCGGTCATGGCGCAGAATTCGCCGGCCTGTTGCAGGGCCTGGACGATGCGGATCTTCTGCGCCGGGGAGACGCGGGCGTAGACCTGCACCTCGCAGATGATGGCGGCGAGTTCCGCATCCGAGAGCCGGGCGAGATCCTCGCCGGTCGGCACGCGGCTGGGCGCGGCCGCGATTGACCTAGGTGCCCTTGAAGGCGATGTTCAGACGATCGCCTAACGCGGCCGTCTCGGCGGGCAGTGCTGTTGTTAGCTTCTGCACCCCGACCGACTCGCCGGTCAGCGCCGCTTTATTGATCTCCAGTTCTGCGCTGTCGATCAGGCGCAGATCGGCCGGCACCACATTGCCCGCCTCGAGATAGGCCGGATCGCCGAGCTTGACGTGGGTCTGGTAGGGGATCTCTCCCTCGGTTAAGACATGCAGGACCGCCTTCATGACAAGATGGGCGTCGAACGCCAGATGATCGTTGATGGCCTGCTTTTCCATGCCATGGGTTTGCCATTCCACCGGCTTGGGTTGGACGTTGACTACATGGATCTCGACGGGGCCGTGGCGCCGCGCGAAATCGATCAAATACAGGGCAGCCTGGAAGGCGGAATCGGAACCGTCCACCGGCAAGAGCACTTTACGCATTATCCTAGAAACGGCAGTTGGATGGGGTGGAGTGTGCGGTTTATTTGGCGCAGGGCCAGGCGTAACAAGGCGGAATGGTCATTCCATTCCAACGAGTTACAACGCAGCAATGCGCCAAATAAACCGTGCAATGCCCAAGGCGCTTCGCGGGGCGGGCCCTCCGCACCATAGCGGCTTCACCAAATTGGTGACCGCAAATTTTATGACCAAGTAAAACACGATCATCACCTTAAATCTCCAATGAAGCGGTCAACTGCCGTTTCTAGGATTGTGATCTCCTTTCCTGGAAATAATCTTCAGCAACAGCTTACGTGATTCCTCCAGCAACAGCACCGAGGAGGCAATCGCCGCCGACAACGCCCAGTCGCCCAGGCTCAGGTCGACAGTGTCGAACACCGCCTGCGCCGGTCCCCAATGCACGACCACGACTTGCAAGGACACGACGGCGGCCAGGGCCAGCCATAGCTTGCCATTGCTGAAGAACTGCCGGGTGAAGGCGCTGCCGTGCTCGGCACGGGCGTTGAAGATATTGAAGAACTGGAACAGCACGAACGTGGTGAAGGCCAGCGTCACCGCATAGGCGGGGCCGGCCCCGCCCCCGGCTCCTTCGCGTTCGCCCCAGGCATAGGCGGCGAGCGTGCCGGCGGCCATGGTCAGGCCGTAGAGGCCCAGGCGCCAGAGGCGGCCCAAGGTCAGGATGTGCGCGTCCGGCGCGCGCGGCGGCGAATGCATGATGCCCGGCCGCGCCGGCTCCACGCCCAGGGTCATCGCCGGCGGGCCGTCCATGATGATGTTCACCCACAGGATCTGGATGGCGGTGAAGGGCGTCGGCATGCCGAGGAGCGGCGCGCCAAGCACGGTGAGGATGGCGCCGATGTTGGTCGATAGCTGGAAACGGACGAACTTGACGATGTTGTCGTAAATGGTTCGGCCTTCCTTCACCGCACCGACGATGCTGGCGAAGTTGTCGTCGGTGAGCACCAGGGTGGCCGCCTCCTTGGTGACCTCGGTACCGGTGATGCCCATGGCTACGCCGATATCGGCGGTCTTCAGCGCCGGCGCGTCGTTCACGCCGTCGCCGGTCATTGCCACCACATGGCCGCGCGCCTTGAGCGCCTCGACGATGCGCATCTTGTGCTCGGGGGCGACGCGGGCGAACACCGCGGTGCGCTCGACTAGGTCTTGCATCCGTGCGCTGTCCAGGCCGTCCAGCTCGCGTCCCTCATGCGCCTCGCCGGTGAGGCCCAGGTCGCGGGCGATGGCCGACGCGGTGGCGAGATGGTCGCCGGTGATCATCTTGACCGCCACGCCGGCCTGCTGGCAGACGCGGATCGACTCGCGCGCCTCCGGCCGGGGCGGGTCGATGATGCCGACCAGCCCGATCAGCGTCAGACCGTCGACCCAGGCCATCAGCTCGCCGGCCGGGTCGAAGGCTTCAACGGGGATGGCGCGCCCGGCCAGGGCCAGCACACGCATGGCCTGCTCGGCCAGCGCGGCGTTCTCGGCGGCGAAGGCCGCGCGGCCGGCCTCGTCCAGTTCCGTTTCGCCGTCCGCGCCGAGCCAGCGCGCGCTACGCGCCAGCAGCACGTCGGGTGCGCCCTTTACCCACATGCGCACGACGGCGCCGTCGTGGTGGAAGGTGGCCATGAACTTGTGCGCCGAGTCGAAGGGGATCTCGGCGATGCGCGGGCTGTGTTCGACCGTGATTTCCGGGGAGAGCCCGCTTTTGGCCGCCAGCGCCAGCAACGCGCCCTCGGTGGGATCGCCGATCAGTTCGCCATCGCGGATGCGCGCGTCGGCACAGAGCGCAGCGGGGGCGAGCAGCGCGGGCCAGTCGGGGGGCGCGCCGCCATCTTCCGCGACGATGGCGCCTTTGCCGCTATACCCCTCGCCGTTGACGGCAAAGCGGCGACCCATGAAGAAGGCCCGGCGCGCCGTCATCTGGTTCAGGGTCAGCGTGCCGGTCTTGTCCGAGCAGATCACCGTCGTGCAACCGAGGGTCTCGACAGCCGCCAGCTTCTTGACGATGGCGTGACGCTTGGCCATGCGATGCATCCCTAAGGCCAGTGTGACGGTGACCACCGCCGGCAGGCCCTCGGGAATGGCCGCCACCGCCAGCGCGATGGCGGTCATCGCGGTTTGCACCAGATCGTCGCCGCGCATGAGGCTCATGACAAAAATCAGGCCGACCACCACGCTGGCGATGGCCGCCAGACGCTTGCCGAGCGCGTCGAGCTGGACCTGAAGCGGCGTGGCCGTTTCGGCGGTCTCGGTCAGCAGGTCGGCGATCTTGCCCATCTCGGTGGCCATGCCGGTGGCCGTGACCACCGCCTCGATGCGCCCGCGCGTGACCACGGTGTTCATGAACACCATGCCGTGCCGTTCCGCCAGCGCCGACTTTTCGGCGACGGCCTCCGACGTCTTCGCCACGGCATGCGACTCGCCGGTCAGCGCCGCCTCGGCCACCTCGGCGCCGTGGGCGTCGAGCACGCGGGCGTCCGCGGGAATGCGGTCGCCGGCCTCCAGCAGCAGGATGTCGCCGGGCACCAGTTCCTCGGCGTGTATCAGGTCCGGCCGGCCGTCGCGGCGCACACGCGCCGTCGGCGCCAGCATGTTCTTCAGCGCCGCCAGCGCGGCCTCGGCGCGGTGCTCCTGGAAGAAACCGAGCGTGGCATTGAGGATGACGACGATGACGATCACCACGGCGTCCTTCAGATCCCCGATCATGGCGGCCAGGATGGCCGCGCCGATCAGCACGATCACCAGGAAGTTCTTGAACTGGTCAAGAAACTTGTGCCAGGCGGGACGTGGTGGTTTCTCTGCCAGCCGGTTGGGGCCGTATTGCGCGAGTCGCGCCTGCGCCTCGGCGCTGGTCAGGCCTTGCGCCGGATCGATACGCAGGGCAGTGGCTACGGCGACGGGCGTTTCGGCGTGCCAGGCTTGGGTTTGCGGAGCGTCGGGCATGGAGTCGTTTCCTCAGGTAGGGGTGCCGTGCCCGGCGGCCAGGGTCGCCAGCACGAAACCGCCATAGGCGGCGAGCAGTAGAACGCCGCGGCCGCGTGGGATGCAGCCGGCGCGGTTGGGGATCATCAGCAGCACGGCGGCGATGCCGAAGCCCAGGGCGATGGCGATCTCGGCCGGTGGCGCCTGGATCGGATGGATGCTCGCCGCCACGCCGACGATGGCTAAGCCGTTGAACAGGTTGCTGCCGAGCAGGGTGCCGACGCCGATATCGTCATAGCCGCGCAGGCGCGAAACGAGAACGGTCACCAGTTCGGGTAGCGAGGTGCCGACCGCCACCACGACAGCGCCGATAACATAGGGATGCACGCCGAAAGCGACGGCGATGCCGCTGGCGCCGGTCACGAACAGACTGCCCGCCAGGATCAGGGCGGTGAGCCCGCCCACCCCGTAGAGGATGGCCAGGCCGTGGCGCGCCGTGTCCTCGGGGGGCGCCCCCGCCCTGACCGCCCGGCCCGCGCGGATCACCAGCCCCATCCAGCCAACGAACAGCGCCAGCAGCATGCCGCCCTCCAGGCGAGAAAACGCGCCGTCGAAGGCCATCGCCAGGGTGAACAGCGGCACGATCAGGGCCAGAGCGAAGTCGCGTCCCAGATCACCGCGCCCCACGCGGATGGGCCCGAGCAGCAAGGCCAGCCCCAGGATCAGGGCGATGTTGACCACGTTGCTGCCCAACGCGTCGCCCAGGCCAATCTCCGGCTTGCCGGCCAGCGCCGCCACGCTGGAGACCGTTAGTTCCGGACTCGAGGTGGCGAAGGCGGCCAATGTGGTCGCCACCAGCAGCTTGGGCACGCGCAGCCAGCCAGCGACACCCAGCACGCCCTTGAGGAAGGCCTCGCCGCCGATGGCGGCCAGCAGCACCGCACCCGCCAGGGCGGCCAGATCGGTTGTGAGAATGGTCGGCATTCCCGCTGCCTCAGGGCGCCACCAGCACGTCGCAGGGCGCGTAATAGGCAAGGAAGCGCGAGACACTGCCCATCACCGCCTCGCCGAGGCGCGAGCCGCCGTGCTTGCCGACGGCAATCAGGTCGGCGTCCAGTTCGCGAATGGCGTCGGGCAGCGCCGGATTCGGGTCGCCGTGGACGATGCGGCGCGCCATGTCGAGTCCGGCCAGTTCCGGATCGGCGAGCAGCGCGTCCATGTCGCGTTGGGTGGCACGCGACTCCATCTCCGCGTAGCGCAGAATGTCCGCCTCCGGAAAGCCCTTATAGCGCGTCTTGGCGTCGAAGGGCGCGCGATAGGCGTGCAGCACGGCGAGCCGGGCGTTTGCCGCCACCAAGCGCGCCGCGAGCAGTGCGGCACGACGCACGGCGTCGTTGCCCAGCCCGGAAAAGTCCGTGGGGGCGAGAATGCGTTTGAGCGTTGTCATGAGAATGTCTCCAGTCGCTTGAATGAGGTAATCAACCCCATATATGGCCTCCTCCCATTTTGCAAGCCTTTGTGTCATTGATGATAGGGACAGGATTGCTTCCGTATGTTCGGCCTGGTAGTGGAGGATAACCCCCTGGCCTTGATGAAATGCGCGCGTATCGTCCTTATCGGCGTGGCGGCCTCGCAGCCTCCGGGTTAACCAGGTTTTCGATACGCCGGTCTGACCTGTTGTGTCATCGTTTGCCACAAAGTCTTCGCAATCGTTGGCAGGCTACCTCTCTACTCGTAATGCCATGGGTTTAATCAAGCGTCATGCCGCTTGATAGACGCTCTTGTTGGCCAGGATCGCCTAGCCGATCCACGCCATTTTGTTGGCCATGGCCACCACCGCTTTGTTGAAGCCGCGTTCCGCCCGGATCGTGTTGATCCACCGGCTCAACTTGTCATCCTTGCGCTGCGCCCATCTGACCACCGAACGGGCCCCATGGATCAACAGGCTGCACAAGTAAGTATCCCCCCGCTTGCTGATCCCAAGCAGTTGCTCTTTACCGCCGCTGCTGTGTTGTCGTGGGACGATGCCCAATGAGGCAGAGACATCCCGTCCTCGCCGAAACGCCTCGGCGTTGCCCATGGCCCCATGAAAAGCGCTGGCAATGATAGGGCCAAAACCAGGCGCGGTCTGCAGGCGCTGACAGGCCTCGCTCTGACAACTATGCAGCTGCACTTCACGGGTGTAGCCATCAATGTGTTCGTCGAGTTCCTTGAGTTGTTGGTAACGCTGGCTCAGCAGGCGGCGAAACAGATCACTCAACCCATTCTCCGCATCCTCTGCAATTGCCGCGCCCAGTAGTGGGCGCTGGCACAGGCCTCCATTCCCACCACACATTTATCCAGTGGGGCAAAAAATACTCAATACCTGATGGCGCTTAAGCGTCCGCTTCATGATGACCTTGCCTTGCTGATTGAACACACCGCGTGAAATACGTGTTTTGCCAAAATCCAAACCGATCGTTGTAATCTTGTTCATGGTCTCCCTCTCTTTCGTGTCGATGGTAGGTTGTCACTTCCATCTTGGCGCAGATGACGCCGTTTCCGGAAGGGAGAGGAGACCATCTCATCGGCGATCAAATGTATCCAAAAAAGATTTCGATAACGTTCCTTCTCCCACAGGGACGACTCCATGGATGGAGAAGGTACGAGCCCAAGGAGGGGCGAGGTAGTCCGCGCCGGGAGCACGCAGTCGAGGACGAAGTCCGGAACCCGAGTCGAGAAGGACAGGATGAGGGGGTAAAACAATATATTACCTCCCCTCACCCTAACCCTCTCCCTGAGGGAGAGGGAATCGCACTAGATATATTTCTCCGCCGGTTAATAAGCATGGATGAATCTTGCGCGCGAAGCGAGCACGGATTGGCCAGAAACGGCAGCCGCTACAATCGGCGCGCGCGCCTCGCGATCAGGTGCCGGAGTTTTTCCAGCGGCAGCGGCGGTCCCCAGTTGGCGAGCTTGCCGTCGATGAAGATGCCATCGGCGATGCCCCACTCGTCGAACGTGTGCGGTTCGGTGGTGTCGATCTCCTGAAACACGACCTTCTCGCCGAACTCGGCGGCGGCGCGTTTGGCGCGTTCAAAGGTGATGTTCTGCGCCGGGCACCAGCCGTTCTTGAACGCCGTGACGGTGACCTTGCCGGGCACGAGCGGAATCGGTTTGCGCTGCCTGATCCAGCGCGGGGCGACGGCGTCGTCGGTGAACGGTTTCCACACCAGCACGCTGATGAAATCACGATCGGCCTTCCGGTAACCGTGCTGTTTGAACCACGAGGCCTTCATCCAGAACGGCAAGGCCAGCCCCCAGGCCGCCATGCCTTTGGCGCCGCGCGCCTTAGCATCCTCTTCGGCGGCGGCGAGCAGCGCCTCGCCCATGCCGCGTCCCTGGAAATCGCCGCGGCCTTGCTGATGGCCGTGGACCCAGATGCACAGAATGAAGTAGAGATCCTTGCCCGCGATGAAAGAGGCTTCGATCGGCAGATATTGAATCATCCCGCCGACGGCGCCCGCATCGTCGAGCGCGAGTTTCACGCGCAGGCCGCGCTCTTTGTACTTGTGGTACCAACACGCCTTATGGTCACCGGCGTCCTGCATCTCCGGCGACCATTCCTCCAGACAGCAGAAATAGTCGTGCTGATGTTGCGGTGCGAGATCGATAACGTGCATCCGTCCCTCTTTTCATCAAGACCTTCCCTAAGCATGGCTCATGCTTGCGGGTGATGCGAGTGGCGCTAGTGTAGTGCGCCATTCTGCCTGGAACTTAAAGAACCTGAACGAGAGCGTCCCTGCTCCCTCAGGGAGAAGGTCAGGATGAGGGGATCAAAAAATTCGACCTGTATCCATGATCCCCTCACCCCAGCCCTCTCGACTCGGGTTCCCGACTCCGTCCATCCATGGAGTCGTCCCAGAGGGAGAGAGGGCAATGCACTGCGATCCCTGATGCGCCATCAACATAAGTTCCACTAACTTCGAAGCACTACACTAGCCCAGCACGATCGTCAGATAGGTGGCGTAGAGCAACCCGTTGAGCAGCAGGTGCCACAGGCGCAGCGTGCCGCGGGCGGCCATCACGCGCAGCCAGATGGCGGCTGCCAAGGTGATGACCACGCCGGCAAGCACCTCTTTCTGCGGCACCCACGGCGTAAGCATGATGCCGATGGCCGGCAGCAGCGTGCCCTGGAACACCATGGCGCCGGTGATGTTGCCGAAGGCCAGGGTGTCCTTGCGCTGGCGAATCCACAGGATGCTGTTGACCTTCTCCGGCAGCTCGGTGGCGATGGGGATGATCAGCAGCGACATCAAGAGGGCGGAGATCCCCAGGATCGCGGCGGCCTCCTCCACGCCGTTGATGAAGCCCTTGGCCCCGGCGACCAGCAGGATCAGGCCCAACGCAAGTTGCGCCAGGATGGTCACCATGTTTTCCGGCAGGCCGATGCGCGCCAGCAGCATCTTGCCCTCGGCCTCGGTGCCGTGGCCGTCCTTGACCAGATCGGCGGAGGCGTTGAGCGTGAGCATTACGTAGACAAAATAGATCAGCACCATGGTGATGGCGAGACCGGCGCGCACGCCCGGGATGTCGTGCGGTACGAACAAGGCGACGGCCGAGAGGCTGAAGGCGAACAAAAAGAAATTCAGATCGCGGCGCAGCCCGGTGGGCTCGGGGGTGAGCGCGCCCTTCAGCCCGCGCATCTTGAGCACCGCCAGCCCCATCAGGCACAGCGACAGCGTCGAGAGCATCAGCGGTGCACCGAGGATGGCGCCGACACCGATCTCTTCGTTGAGATGGGCATTGTCGGTCCCGGCGAAGATGGCCAGCAGCGGCACCATGGTCTCGGGCAGCGCCGTGCCCACGGCGGCAAACAGCGAGCCGGTCACCCCTTCGGAGATCTTCAGCCGCTCGCCCAGGTGCTCCAGGGCGTTGGTGAAGACCTCGGCGGCCACCAGGATGATTAGCAACATCAGCAATAATTGGGCAAATACCATCGCGACTCTCTTTTCTTGGCGGTGTGGAATGGATGAAACCGGCACGCGCGCGTCAGCGCGGCGACATTGTCGCACACCGCACGCGGCGCCAGAAACGGGAATCGTGCCGGCCGTGCGCGGCCGGCCCGATTTGGTCTAAGCTGTAAGCACGCAATCATCCGGTCATACGCCATTGCAACAGACGCAAACCATCCTGGTCATCAACGCCGGCAGTTCCTCGATCAAATATCAGCTGATCGATGCGCACAGCGGACAGATACACGTAGTAGGCCACATCGAGCGCATCGGTGAAGGCGAGATCGCTGATCATCGCGCCGGCTTTGCGCGGATGCGCGCGACACTGGGTGATCTCATGCCCGATGCCATTGGCCATCGCGTGGTGCACGGCGGCGAGCGCTTCGTGCAGGCGGCGCGCATCGACGCGGCGGTGATCGCGGGCATCCGCGCCGTGACCCCGCTGGCCCCGCTGCACAACCCGGCCAATCTGCTCGGCATCGAGATCATGCGCGAGCTGTTTCCCACCGTGCCGCAGGTGGCGGTGTTCGATACCGCCTTTCATCACACCCTGCCGGAGCATGCCTTTCGTTACGCCCTGCCCGAGGACTGCTACGACAAGCATCAGGTGCGCCGTTACGGCTTTCACGGTACTGCGCATCAGGCATTGGTACGGCAGGCCGCGGAGTTTTTGCGCCGCCCGGTGAGCGAACTTAATCTGATCACCCTGCATCTGGGCAACGGCGCCAGCGTCGCGGCGATCGAACGCGGGCGCTGTATCGATACCTCGATGGGCATGACCCCGCTGGAGGGCCTGGTCATGGGCAGCCGCTGCGGCGACCTCGATCCGGCGATACCGGGCTATCTCGCTCGGTCCATGAACCTCACGTCCGATCAGATCGATGATCTGCTCAATCACCATAGCGGCCTGCTCGGCCTGTGCGGCAGCCGTGACATGCGCGCGATCCTGGCGCGCGAGGCTCAGGGCGATGCGCGCGCGCATCTGGCGGTCACCCTGTTCTGCTACCGGGTGCGCAAATACATCGGCGCCTACCTGGCAGTGCTCGGGCCGCTGGACGCCGTGGTGTTTTCCGGCGGCATCGGTGAGCACGCCTTCGAGATCCGCCGCCGATGTTGCGCCGGACTCGAGCACCTGGGCATCGAAATCGACGATGAAAAAAATCTCCAGCGCGCGCAGCCTCCTGCCGCTATCCATGCGTCGGACAGCCGCATTCAGATACTCGTGCTGCCCGCTGATGAGGAGCGGGAGATCGCGCGCCAGACCGTGGATTGCCTGGGTGGCTGAGAGTGAATCGCCATCTGAAGATGGCTCCTACACCACCCGACCGGTGTGTGTAGGAGCCTGCCCTGCAGGCGAAGACGGTCAGTTCGCGAGCAGGGCTCGCTCCTACATACAGTGGTCATCGAAGTACAGAAGAGGACAACAAGATGAATGAATCCCTTGCCAGCAGCGCCGCACCCGGCCTTCTCGCACCTACGGAACTGCAGCGCCTCGATGCCTACTGGTGCGCGGCCAATTATCTCTCGGTCGGCCAGATCTATCTGCTCGACAACCCACTGCTCAAGGAGCCGCTCAAGCTCGAACACATCAAGCCGCGCCTGCTCGGCCACTGGGGTACCACGCCGGGGCTGAATTTCATCTATGCCCACCTCAACCGGGTGATCAAGGCCTATGACTTGAACATGCTGTACGTCGCCGGCCCGGGTCACGGCGGGCCCGGCCTGGTGGCCAATACCTATCTGGAAGGCAGTTACACGGAGTTTTACCCCAACATCACCCAGGACGCCTCGGGGATGAAAAAACTGTTCAAGCAGTTTTCCTTCCCTGGCGGGGTGGGCTCCCATGTCACACCCGAAACGCCGGGCTCGATCCACGAAGGCGGCGAGCTGGGCTATGCGCTTTCGCACGCCTTCGGCGCGGCCTTCGACAACCCGGAGCTGATCGTCGCCTGCGTGGTGGGCGACGGCGAGGCCGAGACCGGGCCGCTCGCCACCGCCTGGCATTCCAACAAGTTCCTCGATCCGGTCGGCGACGGGGCGGTGCTGCCGATCCTGCACCTGAACGGCTACAAGATCGCCAATCCGACGCTGCTCGCGCGCATCAGCCACGACGAGCTGGCGAGCCTGTTGACCGGCTACGGCTATCACCCGTATTTCGTCGAAGGCCACGAGCCGGCGGCCATGCATCAGCAGATGGCCGCCACGCTGGAGACGGTGATCGCCGAGATCCGCGCCATCCAGCACGCCGCGCGCGTGGAGGGCAATCGCACCCGCCCGCGCTGGCCGATGATCGTCCTGCGCAGCCCCAAGGGCTGGACCGGCCCGAAGACGGTCGACGGCAAGAAGGCCGAGGACTACTGGCGCTCGCACCAGGTGCCCTTCGCCGAGCTGGCGGAGATGCCCGGCCACCTGGCACTGCTCGAGGAGTGGCTCAAGAGTTATCGCCCCGAAGAGCTGTTCGACGAGACCGGCCGCTTGCGCCCCGAGCTGGCCGAGCTGGCCCCGCGCGGCGAGCGGCGCATGGGCAGCAATCCGCACGCCAACGGCGGGGTGCTGCTGCGCGACCTGCGCATGCCGGACTTCCGTGAGTATGCGCTCACTGTCGAGAAACCCGGCCGCGTGGAGGCCGAGGCCACCCGCGTGCTGGGCGCGATGCTGCGCGATGTGATGAAGCTCAATGAAGCGCGGCGCAACTTCCGCGTGGTCGGTCCCGATGAAACCGCCTCCAACCGGTTGGGGGCCTTGTTCGAGGTCACCGAGCGCGCCTGGATGGCCGAGATCCTGCCCGAGGACGACCATCTGGCCCCTGACGGCCGGGTGATGGAGATCCTCTCCGAACACACCTGCCAGGGTTGGCTGGAGGGTTATCTGCTCACCGGCCGCCACGGGTTTTTTTCCTGCTACGAGGCCTTCATCCACATCGTCGATTCCATGTTCAACCAGCACGCCAAGTGGCTCAAGGTGAGCAAGGAGATCCCGTGGCGCCGCCCGATCGCCTCGCTCAATTACCTGCTCACCTCGCACGTCTGGCGCCAGGACCACAACGGTTTCTCGCATCAAGACCCAGGCTTCATCGACCATGTGGTGAACAAGAAGGCCGATGTCATCCGCGTGTATCTGCCGCCCGACGCCAACACCCTGCTGTATGTGGCCGACCAGTGCCTGCGCTCGCGCGATTTCATCAACGTGATCGTCGCCGGCAAGCAGCCGCAGCTGCAATGGCTGGATTGTGATGCCGCGATCAAGCACTGCTCGGCCGGCATCGGCATCTGGGAATGGGCCAGCAACGATCGCGGCGGCGAGCCCGATGTGGTGCTGGCCTGCGCCGGGGATGTGCCCACGCTGGAGACGCTCGCGGCCGTCGATCTGCTACGCCAACAGGTGCCGGATCTCAAGATCCGCGTGATCAACGTCGTCGACCTGATGACCCTGCAACCCAAGGAAGAACACCCGCACGGGTTGTCGAACAAGGACTTCGACACTTTGTTCACCACCGACAAGCCGATCATCTTCGCCTATCACGGCTACCCGTGGCTGATCCATCGCCTGACCTACCGGCGCACCAATCACAAGAACCTGCACGTGCGCGGCTACAAGGAAGAAGGCACCACCACCACGCCGTTCGACATGGCGGTACGCAACGATATCGATCGCTTCCACCTCGTGGCCGATGTGATCGACCGCGTGCCCAAGCTCGGCTATGCCGCGGCCTATACTAAGCAGTATGTGCGCGACCGGCTGATCGAGCATCGCAACTACATCGCCCGGCACGGGCAGGACATGCCCGAGATCCTCAACTGGCAGTGGCCTTATTGAGCGGAGAACACTCTATATGAAGTCGATCCCCTATCTCAGCCGCGAACTGCCCAACGGCCTGGAGCCGCTGCTCGACCTGACCACCGACCTGCGCTGGACCTGGAGCCACGGCGCCGACGAGCTGTGGAAGATGATGGACCCGGAGATCTGGGAGCGCACCGAAAATCCTTACGTCATTCTGCAGAACGTCTCGCAGGAGCGGCTGGAGGAACTGGCCAACAATGCCCAGTTCCAGGAACACCTCGAGCGCATCCGCGCCGCACGTGATGAATATGCCTGCCAGATCGGCTGGTACGGCACGACCCACCCACACTGCTGCCTCAAGGGCATCGCCTATTTCAGCATGGAATTCGGCCTGGGCACGGCGCTGCCGCTCTACGCCGGTGGGCTCGGCATCCTCGCCGGCGACTACCTCAAGGCCGCCAGCGACCTCTGCGTGCCGGTCATCGGCATCGGCCTGCTGTTTCAGGAAGGGTATTTCCGCCAGAGCGTCAACGACAACGGCTGGCAGCTCGAGGCCTATCCCTACAACGACCCCACCAACCTCCCGGTGACGCCCGCACGCGGCCCCGACGGCGGCTGGCTGCACGTCTATGCCGATTTTCCCGGCCGCCGCGTGCGGTTTCGCGTCTGGCAGGCCCAGGTCGGGCGCGTGACGCTCTATCTGCTCGACAGCAACGATCCGCTCAACACCCCGATCGACCGCGGTATCACCAGCCAGCTCTACGGCGGCAGCCAGGAAAACCGGTTGATCCAGGAGATCGCGCTCGGCATCTGCGGCTGGCGCGTGATCGAGGCGCTCGGACTGGAAATCGACATCTGCCACCTCAACGAAGGCCACGCCGCCTTCGTCACCCTGGAGCGTGCGCGCAGTTATATGTTGAAGCATGGCGTCGACTTCTGGGAGGCGTTGTGGGCCACGCGCGCCGGCAACATCTTCACCACGCATACCCCGGTTCCCGCGGGCTTCGATGCCTATCCCGAGGCATTGGTGCTGAAATACGGCCGCGACTACGCCGCGGCATTGAAGGTCAGCCCGCACGAGATCGCCGTGCTCGGCCGTTCGGAGCACAACCACAGCGACGAACCCTTCAACATGGCCTATCTCGCGCTGCGCACCTGCGCCTACACCAACGGCGTGAGCCGGCTGCACGGCACGGTCAGCCGCCGCATCTTCAAGGAACTGTTCCCGCGCTGGCCGCTGGAGGAGATCCCCGTCAGTTACATCACCAACGGCATCCATGTGCCCTCGTGGGACTCGGCCTGGTCCGACGAACTCTGGACCCGCGCCGCAAGCAAAGGACGCTGGCTCGGCGACACCGAGCCCCTGGTCGAGGCCATCGCCCAGATCAGCGACGAGGAACTCTGGACCTTCAAGGCGCGCGAGCGCGCCGATCTCATCGACTATGCGCGCGAGCGCCTCGCCCGCCAGGTCGGCCAGCGTGGCGCCGACGAGGAAACCATCGCCGAGGCCCGCGAGATCCTCGACCCCAACACCCTCACCCTGGGTTTCGCCCGGCGCTTTGCCGAATACAAGCGTCCCAACCTGCTGCTGCACGATCCCGAGCGCCTGATCCGCCTGCTCTCCCATCCCGAGCGTCCGGCCCAGTTGATCATCGCCGGCAAGGCTCATCCGCGCGATGAAGTGGGCAAGCGTTTCGTGCGGGAATGGGTGGAATTCGCCAAGCGCCCCGAAGTGCGGCGACGCGTGGTATTTCTGGAAGACTACGACATCGCGCTCGCCCAGGAGATGGTGCAGGGGGTGGATGTGTGGATCAACACCCCGCGCCGCCCGTGGGAGGCCTGCGGCACCAGCGGCATGAAGGTGCTGGCCAACGGCGGCTTGAATCTATCGGTGCTCGATGGCTGGTGGGCCGAGGCCTACACCCCGGAGGTCGGCTGGGCCCTGGGCGATGACAACGAATACCACGGACCTGAGTCTGACGCGCGCGATGCCGAGCGGCTCTACGACTTGCTGGAGCATCAAGTCATCCCGGAGTTCTACGCCTGCATGGAGCTGGGCCTGCCCTGCCATTGGGTGGCGCGCATGCGCAACAGCATGGCGACGCTCGCCCCGTGGTTCAGCACCAACCGCATGATCCGCGATTATTCCGAACAACTGTACCTGCCCGCCGCCCGCGCCTATGAGGAACGCACCACCAACAGCGGGGAACTGGCCAAAACGCTGCGCCGCTGGGAGATGGAATTGAGGCACCACTGGGAGGCGATCCGCTTCGGCGGTATCGAGCTGCAAGCGGAGGGCGACCATCTGCTCTACCGGACCCAGGTCTATCTTGGCTCGATTTCACCCGACTATGTCCAGGTGCAGCTCTACGCCAACCCCGAGACCTACGGCCGACCGCACATCGAGCCCATGGAACGCATCAAGCCCATCCCCGGCACCCTCAACGGCTTCGTCTACCAAGCCATCCTCGCCAAAGACCGGCAGCCCGATGCCCATACCCCGCGCATCGTGCCGTATCACCCGTCGGCCCGCATCCCCACCGAGTTGCATCTGATCAAGTGGCAGCATTGAGGCGCAAGGCCAAGGGAACCTCTGATTCATTGGAGGTTCCGTGCGGCGCAGGGATATGCTCTGAAAATTCCAGGATGGAGTGATTCAGAGCTTCCCTCGAAGATATCGCGTATTGACCAGACCGGCCGCGCGAACGGGAGTTACGCCCAGGAGATTTTCCTATGTGGGCAATAATCCGCCCCTGGAGCGGTACATCAAGTGATCGGCGTGGCGGACCAGGGCATCGAAATCCTCGCCGTCATCGGGAAACAGGCTGATGCCGATGCTCGCCGAGAGTTTCACCGCGCGGCCCTCCAGGGCGAAGGGCTTGCTGAAACAATCCCGCACCTTGCCGGAAAGCTGCTCGGCCTCGGGGGTGCCGTCGACGGCTTCCATGATCACGGCGAATTCATCGCCGCCCAGGCGCGCGACGGTGTCTTCCTCGCGCAGGGCGCCGGTCAGGCGTGCGGCGACCTGGCGCAACAGCTCGTCTCCCGCGACGTGGCCATAGCTGTCGTTGATCTGCTTGAAGCTGTCGAGATCGATGATGTACACCGCCGCCTTGCTCCGCTCGCGCCGCGCGCGCTGGATGGCGTGGCGCAACCGCGCGGTGAATAGCAGGCGGTTGGGCAGGCCGGTCAGGTTATCGTGGTGGGCGAGAAAATCGAGCCGCCGCATCATTTGATCGATCTCGCCAAGCTCGGGCTTGGAGCCCATGCTGTCCATCATGGCGATCGCCTCGGTCTCGGCCAGGGATTGGCGCAGCCGCTCGCGGATCAGCTCCGACTGCTGCATATAGACCAGCAGACGCAGCTGGTCATCGATCATCCCGGCGCACTCGGCCAGCAGCGCGCGCGAGTTCTCGGCCCCCCCGCTCCGGCGGCCGCCGACCAGGCAAAGCATGCCGAAGGGTTCGCCGTCGCCCCAGTTCAGCGGATAGCCGATATACCACGCGCCGTGCGCGGCATCGGGGCTGTAGACGTAGCTGTGGAAACGCTGCATGCGCTGCTTGATGAAGGCCTCGTACCAAGGCGCGGCGCGCGCCGTGATTTTCCGGCCCGGCTTGAAGGAGTTGCCGGTGTTCGCCGCCACGATCTCGTCTTCGTCCGGCCGTGATCGCACAATCATGGCCTCAGTGACACCCGCCAATCCGGTCAGAAGATCCAGGAAGCGCTGCCATTTGTGCAGCACGTGCTTGGGGATGTCGGGTTTCGCGATGCGCGACTGGCTGCCTCGGGGCGCCCCGCTGAGCATGCCGCCCTGCATGGCGTCTTGCGCCGCGATCTTCTTTTTGATTTCAAACTGAGCGCGCCGGATGTTTTGTTCCTGCATACCGCCACCTCCTTATCTCTGTCACTGTTGAACTATATGCGCGCACCGGCCCCTGACCGCCCTGGCGCGCGGCCGAAGACTCGGATCCGCCCGGCGGCGGGGAGGGTTTCGCGCGGTTCGCGCCTGCGATACAGCTCCGTGAGCAGCTCGAGCAATCGGCGCACCTGACTGCCAAAACGATGGTCATAGGTCAGCCCGAGCCCTTCCTCGGAACTCGCCGTCACAGCGGCGGCGACCTGGATCTCCTTTTGGCCTTCCGGCGTCGGCACGCTGAGCCTGACCTCGAGCGGGGTGTGCTTGGGATAGGTCAACGGCCCGGAGGCGATCTTCATACCGATCAGGCCGATGTAAAGCGGCCGGCAGCTCAGCACTTGGGTGTCGTTGTGGTAAATCATCAAATGCACATCGCTGTACGGAAGATCATCGCGATTTTCGGTTAAGGGGGCATACATCGTCATGACAAGCTCCTCATTCACATGTTTTCGCGGGACACACGGGGGATGGCTCAACTTCTTGAGCGTTCATTAGTTTTTAACTATAGACAGGGCGTCTGGCGAGATATATAGGCGCCGGACTTATTCAGGAATAAGAGAAGTTCCTAGCAATATCACAAATTGCGTGCATAAATCAGGCCTCGATCACGCCGCTGCGTATCGCCAGGCGGGTCAACTCGGCGGCATTGCGCAGCTTGAGTTTCTTCATGATGTTGGTCTGATGCACACCGACCGTCTTCGGGCTGATCGAGAGGATGTCGGCGATCTCCTGCACCGATTTTCCCGCCGCCAGGTCGCGGAAGATCTGGAACTCGCGCTTGGAGAGTTGCTGCACCGGATCGCCGGAGGCCGAACGCGGATTGAACAGGTTGGGCACCAAATGGTGATTGAGGAATGACAGTCCCTGCGCCACCTGGCGCACGGCCTCCAGCATCTGCGAGGCGGCGCTGCTCTTGGTGAGGAACCCCGCCGCCCCGGCCTCCACGGCGCGTTTGACCATGGTCTGGCTGTCGTGCATGGAAAAGACCAGGATGCGCGCCTCCGGATCCTTGGCGCGGATGCGGCGGAGGGCCTCCAGGCCGCCCATGCCGGGCATGTTGAGGTCGAGCACCACCACGTCGGGCTGCACGCTGGTGTACTTTTGGCAGGCCGCCTCGCCCGAATCCAGCTCTGCGACCACGCGCACATCGGGCGCGCCTTCCAGCAAGCGCCGGTAGCCGTCGCGCACCACCGGATGATCGTCCACCAGCATGACGGTGATCTCGTCTCTCTTCTTCATATTGAAATCGCCTCGTTGTGCACACGGCACGGCAGCATCGCCTCGACGCAGAATCCGCCCTTCTGGGCGTTGCAATAGGAAAACTCGCCGCCCGCCGCAAGCACGCGCTCGCGCATTCCGGGCAAGCCGAAGCCCTTGCCGGTGGAGTGTCCCGACATGAGTCCGACACCGTTGTCTTCGATACGCAATTCGACGCGGCTGCCATCGTCGGCGCGATTCAGGCAAACGGTGACCTCGGTGGCCCCGGAATGTTTCGCTACGTTGGTCAGGCCTTCCTGGATCATCCGGTAGAGGGTGATGTTGAGCTCCTCCCCGAGATCATCCAGATCGTCGCCCATCACGAGTTCGCAGTCGATATGCGGATGCTGTTCGCGCCACTGTGTGACCAGCTCGTGCACGCTCTCGCCCAAACCGAGATCATCCATGACGCTCGGGCGCAACCGATGGATCAGCGTGCGCACGCCTTTTTGCATCTTGCTCACGCAATTGACGATCACCTGCGCGCTGTCACGGATCTCCGGCGCGATGCCGTGGTTGTGTTCGGCAATCGTATGGGCATGGAGATTGATCGCGGTGAGCAATTGGCCGAACTCATCGTGCAACTCGCGGGCGATCGCACGCCGCTCGCGCTCCTGGATTCCGAACAGCCGCTGGGTGAGGTCACGGTTCTGCGCCAGCAGTTCGCGCGTCATATTCTCGGCCATCTTGCGTTCATGGACATCGGTGATCAGGGCGTAGATGCCGTCGACTCTCCCCTGTTCGCCGATGTGCGGCACATAATGGATCGACACCCAGCGTCTGTGCCCGCCCTTGACTGTCGACCAGGCATCGAACAGCACCGGCTGTCCGGCGAGGGCCCATTCGCGCTGGAGGCGGGTGTTTTCGAAGGCCTCCGCGCCAATCACGTCTCGAACATGCATGCCGATGATTTGTTGCGCCGAGACCCCAAACCATTCGGCGTAGCGGCGATTGACGAAGCGGTAGCGCAGGTCGCGGCCGTAGTAGGCGATCAACGCCGGGGCGTTTTCCGTCACCAGGCGGTAGTCCTGCTCGCTTTTCGCCAGAGCATCTTCCATGCGCTTGCGCTCGGTGATGTCCTTGACGATGGCGAGGAAGCACATCTCATGATTGATGTCGATGATTTCGGCCGATGCCAGTCCCGTGAGCACAGCACCGTTTTTGACCCGGAACGCGCATTCCACGTTCGTCACGCGCCTATTCTTGAGGATCTGGTCGATCAGGGCGGAGCGCTGTGCAGTGTCCAACCACAGGTCAAGCTCCGCTGTCGTCTTGCCAAGAACCTCGGCACGGTCATAGCCGGTGGCGCGCGTGAAGCCCTCGTTCACATCCAGGATCTTGCCGTTGCGCGAGGAGGTAATGATGATGGGATCGGGTGTGGCATGGAACACCTTGGAGAATTTCTCTTTGGACTCCGCGATCTGCGCCCGGCTCTTGATGAACACCCACAGCAGGAAAACAATCATCAGCTCGGCGGCGATGGTGGTGAACATGATGGCGAAATTGTGCGGCGCCACATAGGCCTTGATCTCGGCCTCCTCCATTTCGCTGGCGATCCCCAACCCCAGCGCCTCGTCCCACAGCCACGCCCCCACCACCGGCACACCGCGATAATCGCGATAGCTCTTCCAGCTCGCGCCGGCGCCGCCCTCGAAGGCCCTCTGTGCCATCCGGGTCAGCGGCCGCTCGCCCCCGGGGGGTGGCGGGTGGCCCGCCTCGGTCAAATTGATCCCGGGATCGAGCAGCCGGATATTCAAGATCGAATTGGCCCCCGGCGCGAGCAGCCCCATCTCGCGCAACTGCGGAGTAAACCGTGTGCGGCTGATCATGAGCGCCTGGTTGTCGAAGGCGTAGGTCTCGCCGCTGGCGCCGATGCGGGAGCGCTCGAACAGTTCGGTGAAATCCTGGGTCGGATCGAGGCGAAAGACCAGCGCGGCGATGATGCCGCCACCCTTGTCGTAGATCGGCGCGCCGACGAACATGGTGGATATCCCGCGGCGCAGCTCGCCGTCTTCATCCACCAGCTCGATCTCCGACTCCATCGGCAAAGTCACGGCCGCACTGCCGGAGAAGACATCGGCCAGAAACAGCGGCCTTTGCGTCAAGATGCTGGTTTCGCCGATCAGCTCATTGCGCAGGGAGGCGATGACGCGGTAATCGCGCCCGATGATGCTGTATCCCTGATAGTTGCGCTGGGCGTAGACCGGCTGCAACAGCTCGCGCAAGCGATCCTGCAAGGGGGACTTTCGCAGGCCCGAGGGGGTTTGGGGGCCGGCCAGCAAACTGCGCGTAGCCTGGACCACCTCGGGCGACGTGGCCCAGGCCGCGGCCACCGCCTGAAATTCGTTGGCCCAGCTCTTGAAGGCCTGGTAGGTGACGTCGATCTGGGTGCTGAGAAACGCAGTGATCTGCTTGCGCTCGTCGCGCTCGATGCGCTTGGCCAGCCACACGGCGCTGGTGGCAAGCAGCAGCATTACGATCAGAGACAGCGCGATCAATCCGCGTTTCTGGAGCAACAGGCCCATAGGGGTCGTGTCCTGAACATTGGTGGCCTGGTCGAGTGGCAGGGCGATCTGCTGCGCATCACTTATATCACCGCCACTCCAAACAGATAAGGATGCAGCCATAACAACACCGCGTACACCCCGAGGCTGATGGCAGCCGTCTTCGCCTCGCCGGCCAGGGGATAGCGCAGCGTGGACTTCTCCGCCCCGCGCCGGTTGGCCGACCACATGTCGTAGAGCGCGTAGAGCAAGAATCCGCCGAACAGCAACAGCGCGGCCTGGTCGCCATTGTTGAGCAGATGGGCGAGGGCCCACAGCGTCACGCCCCAGAGCATCGGGTGGCGGGTGTAGCGCTTGAGATTCGAGGGGGCATCCTTGGCCACAAGACAGTAAATGGCCAGGAGCATCAGCGGCGCGGCGGCGTAGCGGCCCCACGCGGGCGTCTGCCACACCTCGACGACCGGCGCGCGTGCCATGCCCCAGATCAGCAGCACGAAGCCGGCCAGCGAACCCACGACAAAAAATCCCTGGTAGGCCTTGGCGCCAAAGGCCGCGATCAGGCCACGCCTGAGCGCGGGGGCCGTGGGGATCAGGTGAACGGCAAAGAACAAGGCCATGCCGACGATGAGCAACGACATTTGTCTACTCCCGCTATCATTCTTTATTGGTAGTCGTATACACGGGCGGCGCTCACACTCCGGTCATGACCAAGGATGAATTTTCCAAGCCGCCCATAATGTCAGTTTAGATCATCTTCGCACCGGTATTGTGTAACGTGTCAACCATCTATAGGTGGATGTCTCCTAGTGTTATGATGTCACGGTTTACGCGCTCGTCCGCGCATCTCGTTTGTCTTCCCGGAGGAGTTCATGCACCGGCATTCCACCAGCCCGACGGTCTGGATTGAAACCCCCGCTGGCGCGCAGCATGCGGGCGCTGAATGATGCGCGTACGCTCCGTGCTGAAATTCCTGGGGGCCGTGGCGGGGCTGATTCTCGTCGCCGGCATCGCCCTCGGGTTCATGCTCAGCTCCCCCGCCCCCCTGGTCGCGCAAAAGCACCCGATCGATGCCGCCTCGGTGCTGCGCACCAAGGAGCTGTTGCTCAGCCTGCAGCGCGGCGTGCTCTCGCGCGGCAAGCAGCGCCAGGTGACCGCAACGGAGTCTGATCTCAACGGCATGCTCGCCATGGCGGAACGGGGCTTTCCACGGCTGGCGGGGCAGGCACGCATCGACGTGGACCGGGCCGATCTGACGCTTTCACTGCACGTGCCTGAGAATCCTTTCGGGGACTATGTCAATGTGCAAGCCGTCATCCCGACGTCCGCCGCGGGCCTGGAGCTGGAATCGTTTTCCATCGGCCATCTCTCGCTGCCCGGCGGCTTCGCCCGCTGGCTTGGCGAATGGCTGGCCAACCTGCTCTTGGGCGACGAGCAGGGCAGCGCCATTCTCGGGTCCATTCAGCGGATCGAGATCGGCAATCAGCAGGCCACGGTACACTACCAACCCATCCCGGATCTGATGCAGCGCCTGGCGAAATTCAGGACGCGGGTGAAGACCGTGCGCGATGAGTGGCAATTGCTCGGCAATCCGGCGGAGGTGAAATACTATTTCACCGAATTGTGCCGCTACGGCACGGCGACCGCGCAACTGCCCGCGGTCTCGCTCGCGGATTATCTGGGCATCGCCTTTACCCTGACGGGGGAGCGCAGCCTTGGGGATGAGGATCGGATCGACCGCAACAAGGCGGCGATCATGGCGCTGGCGATCTATCTCGGCAGCCATAATTTCGCCGCCTTCGTCGGCAACTTCAACCGCAGCGAGCTGGCAGCGTGCAAGACCCCGCGCAACGTTCAGCTCGCCGGGCGCGAGGATCTGCGCCTGCATTTCGTGTTTTCCGCCGCGCTGAAGGTCCTCGCCGACAGCGGCGCGAGCTTCGCCATGGGCGAATTCAAGGAATTGCTCGATTCCAACCGCGGCGGCAGCGGATTCAGTTTCATCGACCTCGCCGCCGACCGCGCCGGCAACCGCTTCGCCGACCTGGCGCTCGATTCGCAGCAGGGATCGCGCCGGGTGCAGGAGCTGTTCGCGGCGCGCGCACAGGAAGCGGTGTTCTTCCCCGACACCAGCGGACTGCAGGAGAACCTCGACCAGGCCAGCTTCGAGCGGCTTTACAGCGGGATCGAAAGCCCGGCCTATCAGGCCGTGGTCGGGGAGATCGACCGGCGCATCGACCAGCTGGTGCTTTATGATCTGACCGTGACGCGCTGAGGAGCTTGAAGAAATCCGATTTTATTG
Organism: Pseudomonadota bacterium; assembly: GCA_040752855.1. Lineage (GTDB taxonomy): Bacteria > Pseudomonadota > Gammaproteobacteria > RBG-16-57-12 > RBG-16-57-12 > JBFMHP01. The sequence continues at coordinate 187,037 of JBFMHP010000001.1, forward strand.
TAGGATGCGCCCACTTCATCAACCCTCCAAGCAGGTTTTGCAATGCCGAAAGTCGTTTTCAGAAGTCCGCAACATGAAGAACACATCGTCGAGATCGCCGGCCGGGAAGGCGTCCCACTGATCAAGATCGCCAAGGAAAACGGCATCCCGATCGAGTTTGGCTGCGAAGACGGCGCTTGCGGCGCCTGCCTGATCAAGGTCACACGCATGAGCCCCGAGGGCAAGATCGGCTCACCGTTGACCAAAAAGGAAAAGACGCTGTTGCTCGAAATGGGCGAGATCACCGAGCCCGAAATCGCGCGCCACGCCGCCGGGGCGCTGGAGTACTGCCACCGCCTGGCCTGCCAGATGCGCACGGGCGAGGCGGAGCTGCTGATCGAATACGACGAAGCGCAGGACAGCGACGGCGCCTTTTTCTAGGAACGCTGAATTATTCGGTCCTGGAATTCTCGGGGCTCGGCACGCAAGATCTGGAATCACCCGACCGTTGTACTACACTGAGAGGGGCGGCGGAAGTACGCGCCGTCGCAACAACCATGCGTTCATCAATACGCTCTCGTTTAATGGTAAGGGGGGAAACATCATGTTTCGCATCATTCTTTTTTCATTGTGTTTGCTGTTCAGCCATGCGCTCCTGGCCCAGGCGATCGATCCCGCGCCACTGCCGGGTTGTCAAACCAACAAGGATTGCGGCGCCGACGCGGCGCAATATTGCGCCAAGGCGGAGGGGCAGTGTGCGGCGCGCGGCACCTGCGCGGCGAAGCCCGAGTTCTGCATCCAGCTCTATGCGCCGGTCTGCGGCTGCGATGGCAAGACCTATAGCAACGATTGCGCGGCCGCGGCCGCCGGCGTGAGCGTCGGCGCTCAAGGAGAGTGCCCGGCCACACCGCCGACGCCGGCGCCGACACTCCCTCCCGTACCCCCGTCAGCGCCGCCGGCGGCCCTGACCGACCAAGCCTACATTGCTAAGGCACGCGTCGCGGTGCACACTTGTTTGGACAAGGCGCGCGAACCCGGCTGGGAGATCGTCCCCAGCGTTCACGTCGTCTCGGCCTGTTTTGCCGGCGGTTACATCACCGAGGTCAACTTCGCCAAACAAATTCGTTGCCCAAAGCGGGGACCGTGCCCGAAGGCGCCATCGATCATCGTGGCCACGGTGCAGTTCGGGTGTGACAATGAAATCATGAGCGCCAGCTGCGCCAACAATCGTTGCGCGAGCGATAGCGAGTGCAGCAGCGGCCAATGGTGCCGGATCGGCTCGACGGGTGAAGGACAATGTGTGGAGTTCGCCCAAGAAGGCGAGCGCTGCGAAGGCTTCGTACTGCCGGAATATCGCGAGCGCTGCGCACCGGATCTGACCTGTGTGTTCCCGCCGTATATCGCAGACGCTCCCGGCATCTGCACGGCGAAATAATCGTCATCTGGGCGGGAGCGCTCGCGTCCCGCCCATCCTCATGCATAATCGCAACAAGCGCCGCGAAAATTTCTCGCGTATATTTCCAGCATCTCACTCATCGAAGCGAACAATACGGAAATTTATTAGATCGCAGGATTTGCAAATCACTTCACAAACACATCATCACTCCGTGGTCTATATATGTACCCCTGATGTAGAGCGATTTATCATCAGACAGCGTCTTTGGACAGCACACCCTTCGGTGTTGAAATGCCGAGACTACCGTACCAACATCCTTCAAACATTGAGAGGAGTGGATGTCATGAAATACAAGTGTATATTGCTCGCAGCTATGATCCCGTTTGTCACGTTGCCCGCCGTCGCGGGGGAGGGCATGAAACAGATGTCGTTCCAGAATATGGATGCTGATCACGACGGCATGATCAGCAAAACCGAGGCGGCATCAAACAAGAAGCTGACCGAGAAATGGAGTAAATATGACGCCAACAAGGACAATATGTTGGAAGAAGCCGAGTTCTCGCGTTTTGAAGAAGAGTACGCCGCCAAAGAAGGACAGAAACCGGCCGCCCCTGCCGGCGGGATGACAAATCCGTAAGCGCCGAGACAACCGCGCCCAGCACCGCATCTGGGCGCAGGTTGTCGAATCGATCCATTCAGGGAAGCGCTGAATAATTCCATCCTGGAATTCTCAGGGCACGGAACCCCTAGCAAATCAGAGGGGCCTTGGGCGTCAAGTCTTGTTGCAATTGCTCAGTGTCAGCGACGGCGGATCCACAGAGAAGATAAACGGCGCCGTTTGACGCAAGGCATTCAGCCCCAGTATCAGCCGCGAGGCATTGGGAAACACCGCGGCTTCCACCTCCGTGAGTCTGCACGTGGCGCCGATATTCAATCCGCTGATCTTATATACCGGCACGACGATGGTATTGCCATTGGCCAAGGAACCCTTCAAATCCCGGCTGTATTCCGCATTGCCTTTGCGTGTGAGGACATCCAGTGTTTCCTGGTTGATGGTGAGGTAACTTGAGCCGGTATCGACCATGAGTTCGACAGCCCCGTAACCCTCCAGATGGCCATCGATATAATAAGAAGATTTACTCCCTTCATGCATGGGCACGGTGGTGCCGAAGTCGGCCGCCGAAGCAGCATTGTGGGCCACCAGCAATGATGCCGACACGCACGCAGTTATCAGTCGCTTCATGTGTTTGATATCTCGCATTTTGAACAGGCACATGGCTATATATCGGCTTTGTTGCCAGGAGGTTGATAAATACTCGCATACACGCATGCGCGATTTCCACCCTTGATAATACGCGACGCGTCCCGCTTAATAACTGGAATGATTTAATACCAACATAATTGGGAATCTGTATTGCATCTGCGCCGAGACGATTCATGCAAGAAAAGTGGAACCCCTCATGCAACCGATACAAGACCTGCTCAACCGCATCCGCTGGGATGAAGAATTCGGCCAGGGCGAGTTCCTCATCGCCTATTACGATCGCGTTAAGGACGGCAAGCTGACCGTGCCGTTTGCAGCGTTGCAGTTTTTTCCGGGCGATCATTTCACGGTCGGTTTTGTCGACGATGAGGGTGTGACGCACACTATTCCACTGCACCGCATCCGCGCCGTCTATAAAGATGGTAAGCTGATTTGGCAACGCCCGTAAAATTAATCCAATCGATGCGAATAAGACCATGCCCTACACCACACTGATATCCATCGCCGATCTCGCGCGCCATTTTGAACATCCGGACTGGCGCATCATCGACTGCCGCTTCGATCTCGCCGATACCACGCGCGGCCGCACCGCCTATCGCGCCGCGCACATCCCCGGCGCCGTCTATGCCCATCTGGATGAGGATCTCTCCGCGCCGATGATCCCCGGCAAGACCGGGCGCCATCCGCTCCCGGCCCAATCCGATTTGGTTGCGACGCTCTCGCACTGGGGAATCGATGGGCGCGTGCAGGTGGTGGCCTATGACGACAGCGGCGGGCCGTTCGCCGCGCGGCTGTGGTGGCTGTTGCGCTGGCTGGGACACGAACATGTGGCGGTGCTCGATGGCGGCTGGCGGCACTGGGTGGCGGCGAGGCTGCCGGTCTGCGATGCGCAATGTGCGCCGGTCGCGCGTAGTTTTACACCGCAGCCGCGTCCGTATCTCGCCGTGGACGCGGACGACGTGCTGCGCGCCCTCGATGATCCGGCCATCAAGCTGCTAGATGCCCGCGCCGCCGACCGTTATCGCGGTGAAAATGAAACCCTCGATCCCAAGGCCGGCCACATCCCCGGCGCGCTCTCCGCGCCCTTCATGGGTAATCTCGACAGTGCTGGAAGATTTCTGGATCAGGAATCATTGCGCGCACGCTATCGCGCGCTGCTGGGCGCCACCACCGCCGCCAACACCATTGCCTATTGCGGCTCCGGCGTGACCGCCGCGCACGACATCCTCGCCATGTTGCACGCCGGTCTCGGCGACGCTCGGCTTTATGCCGGTTCGTGGAGCCATTGGATCACCGATCCCGCGCGGCCGATTGAAACGGGCGGGTAACAACTGTTGATGGGTGCAGCGCAGCGAAACCCATCAACGCGCGGCTCAAATCACGCCTTCCCGCACAATCCCCGCAACACCTCTTTAACCAGTGCCGGGCCACGATAAATTAATCCACTGTAAAGCTGCACCAGCGAAGCTCCAGCCTCAAGCTTCTCTGCAGCATCGGCACCACTCAGAATACCGCCTGCCCCGATGATGGGCAGCCGGCCTTGCAGCGCTGCGGCCAGCTGGCGCACCACTTGGGTGGATTTCTCGCGCACCGGCGCACCGCTCAAGCCCCCGGCCTCCTCGGCATGGGGCAGGCCCTGTACGCCTTCGCGCGCGACTGTGGTGTTGGTGGCAATCACCCCGTCGATGCGGTACTTGAGCAAGAGGGCGGCAATGGCCGCGACCTGCTCGGCGTCGAGATCGGGCGCGATCTTCAAGACCAGCGGCACATAGCGCCCGTGAGCCTCGGCGAGCCGCGCCTGTTCCTGTTTGAGCGCGGCGAGCAGTTTGTCGAGTTCGCTGGTGCCTTGCAGTTGGCGCAGGTCCTTGGTGTTGGGGGAAGAGATGTTCGCCGTGATGTAGCTGGCGTAAGGATAGACCTTGCGCAAGCAGATGAGATAGTCGTCGACCGCGTGTTCGATCGGTGTATCGAAGTTCTTGCCGATGTTGATGCCCAGCACGCCCTTGAAACGCGCGCGTTTGACGTTTTCGATCAGCGCATCGACGCCCGCGTTGTTGAATCCCATGCGATTGATGATGGCCTGCGCCTTCGGCAGGCGAAACAGCCGCGGCTTGGGATTGCCCGGTTGCGGGCGCGGGGTGACGGTGCCGATCTCGATGAAACCGAAGCCCAGCGCGGCGAGCGCATCGATATAGGCGCCGTTTTTATCGAGCCCGGCGGCCAATCCCACCGGATTGGGGAATTCGATGCCCATCACCGTGCGCGGGGCGCACGGGATGCGCGGCGTGAACAGGCCGGTGAGGCCAAGTTTGTTCAGGGCGGTCAACGCGCCAAGGGTGATGTGATGGGCGTTTTCCGCCTCGAGGCGGAAGAAGAGCGGTCGCAAGAGCGTATACAACATATCGGGATCGCAGCGGGTGTGATGGAAGTCGGCGTATTCTAGCCCGCATTTCCCGGCGAGGCGACCATTGGCGCCACCTCCACCTCTCCCCATAGCTGGCGCAACACCTCGTGCGCCTGCGCCGGCTCGCCCGAGGTCCAGAACCGCTCGACACCATTTGCCTCTCCCGGCGCGAGCAGATGATGCTCGCGCAACACACGCTGCACCTGCCGGGCGACCGCCGGTCCGGTATCGATCAGTTGTACCGCTGGCCCGGCCAGCGCTTGGATCTGCGCGCGCACCAGCGGGTAGTGGGTGCACCCCAATATGATGGTGTCGACGCCCGCCTCCAGCAGCGGCGCGAGGTAGCGCTGCAAGAGCGACTGCAAGCGCGGGGAATGCAGTTCGCCCTGCTCGATCTGTTCGACCAGGCCGGGGCAGGGCTGGGTGATGATGTGCGCGGCGCCGGAATACTGTTGCAACAGGGCGCTGAAGCGCGCGCTGCTCAGCGTTCCGCTGGTCGCCAGCACGCCGATGATGCCGTTTCGGCTCGCCGCCACCGCCGGCTTGATCCCCGGCTCCATGGCGATGATCGGCAGCGTGCAACGGGCGCGCAGCGTCTTCACCGCCGCCGCGGTGGCGGTATTGCAGGCGACAACAATGGCCTTCACCTCGTGCGCAAGCAGAAACTCGCAACAGGCCACGCTGCGCTCGACGATGTACGACTCGGGCTTGGGCCCGTACGGCGCATGGCGGCTGTCGGCCAGATAATACAGATCCTCGTGCGGCAACAGCGCGCGGATCTCGCGCAATACCGAAATCCCGCCGACGCCTGAATCAAATACCCCGATCGCGGCCATATCGCCTCAATGCAACCGCCGCTGCTCGCTGAGCAGTCGGTCGATGGTTTCGATGATGCGCAGGAGATTGCCGATATCCAACTCGACCCCTTTGAGCGCCTCGGTGGCATAGGCGTGGACATTGCAATTGCGCGGCAGCGAGCGGCCTTCATCCAGTAGCTTGGCAAGCCGGGGGATGAACACCCATTGCAGCCACTCCTGTAACAACAGGGTGTCGCAGCAGAACGGCGTCTGGCTTTGCAGCGCGCTCGCGGCGGGCGGCTCAATAGACCAAAAATGCAGGGCGCGCAATTCAAATTCCAGCTCGGACAACAGACCGCGCAATTGTGTGGATCGTGATGTCATGATTGTTTCTGGCATGAAATAACAGAACCACATTCTATCCCGTGCGTCATCGTGGAGTCATCGCTTGACCGGCCTGTCACGCATATTTAATCTCCCCCAAGGAACTCAAAAAACACTTCTCGTGACCGCACCCTCGATCTCCTCTGCCAACCCCCGGCTGACCGGCATGCTGTTCGTGCTGCTCGGCGCGCTGGGCTTTTCCACCAAGGCGGTGCTGATTAAGCTGGCCTATCAATACCAGCCGGATCTGTCTTCGATCACCCTGATGACCTTGCGCATGCTGATGGCGCTGCCTTTCTTCATTGCCATCGCGCTGTGGAAATCACGCGAGCAGACCGAACCCGCGCTCGGCAAGCGCGATTATCTCGCCATCGCCGCCTTGGGCCTGTGCGGTTATTACATCGCCAGTTTTCTCGATTTCGAGGGGCTGCAATACATCAGCGCCGGTCTGGAACGCATGGTGCTGTTTCTCTACCCCACGTTAGTGGTGCTGCTCTCCGCCGCCCTGAACAAGCGGCGCATCGCCAAGGTCGAGGTCGTGGCGCTGCTGATCAGCTATGCCGGCATCACGTTGTTCTTCTTCGATTACCTGGGCGGGGAGCAGCGTGATCTCGTCCTTGGCACCGCGCTGGTGTTCGGCAGCGCCGTGGCCTTCGCCGTGTATTTCGTCGGCAGCGCCCAGGTCATGCAGCGTATCGGATCGGCGCGTTTCACCGCCTTGGCGATGATGGCCGCCAGCATGGCCACCGTCGGGCATTTTGCCGCGCGACATGAACTTGCCGAGCTGCGCCAACCGGTGGAGATCTATGTGATCGCTTTGCTGATCGCTCTGATCGCTACCGTAGCCGCGTCCATCCTGGTCAACGCCGGGATCAAGCGGGTGGGGGCGGGGCCGGCGGCCATCGTGACCGCCAACGGTCCGATCCTGACCTTGTTGCTGGCCTACGTCTTTCTGGATGAAACCTTCACACTGCTGCAGCTCGGCGGGGCGGGACTGGTGCTCTACGGGGTCTATCTGATTGGGCGGCGATCGGCGTGATGCTGTTTGATGGGTTGCGCTGCACCCATCCGACGACCCGCTCGGATGGGTGGAATGAAATGGAACCCATCGCCGGCTAGTGTGGTGATTCCGGCTTGACGGTCTTGCGGCCGGTGACCATGGCGCGGGGCAGGTTCTCGCCGTGCAGGCGGCTGGAAACAATCACGCCCGCGATATGCACTGCAACCAGGAACAAGGTGAAGTTGGAGAAGAATTCGTGAATCTCCTCCCAGAATTCCTCGGCTTCGTTTTCTTCCGCTTCATGCTCGTCATTATCAGCATACGCGCTAGCTATCAGGCCGATCTCCACCTGGGCCAGCGGTCCACGACCTTCCTTGCCGTACGCCACCAGCCCGGTCCAGCAACTCAGGAACAGGAAGATCAGCAGGAACACGACCATCAGGCCGCCGGCCGGATTGTGGCCGTAATAATGTTGCGGCTTGCCGGTGGTCAGGCTCTTCAGATAGGCCAGGATTGCGCCGGGACCGCAGATGAAATCACTGAAGCGCGCGTGCTTCGAACCAACAAAGCCCCAGACCACACGAAACAGCACCAGCGCCGTGACCACATAGCCGGCATAGGCATGCAGCTCTTCACCGTCTTCCCCGGTCAGGTAGGCGATAGTGAAGAACAGCACCAGCGACCAGTGAAACACGCGGACCGCGAGATCCCATACCTTGACGGTTTCTTGATTGCCCATAGGCCATGCACTCCCGAGAAGTTTCCGTCGTTATTATCGGAAAATCGGAATTAAGCTTTGCTTATCATCGCCCGTTTAGCCCTCGGGCGTACCCTTGAACAGAGACTCGATCTTGCCGCGCAGATTGATGCGGTCCTGTTCCGAGTCCTCGAACTGGGCCTTGATCACCAGCAGGTCGGGCAGCACCTCCAGGAACACATCCACCAGACGCGGCTCGAAATGGGTGCCGCGGCAACGGGTGATCTCGGCCACCGCCGCCTCCACAGTCCAGGGGCGTTTGTAGGGGCGCTCCGAGAGCAGGGCGTCGAACACATCGCAGATGGCCACGATGCGCCCGCACAGCGGGATCTCCTCGCCCTTGAGGCGATAAGGGTAACCGCCGCCGTCCCATTTCTCGTGATGGGTGAGGGCGATGGTGCGTGCGGTTTGCAGCAGTTCGGAATGATGGCCGTCGAGCAGCTCGGTGCCGAGGGTGACATGGGTCTGCATGACCTGCCATTCGCGCGCATCGAGCGGGCCGGGTCTGAGCAGGATGCTGTCGGGGATGCCGATCTTGCCGACATCGTGCATCGGCGAGGCGGTGAGGACCAGCTCGGCCTCTGTGTCGCTCATGCCCGCGCCCATGGCCAGCAGCTGGGCGTATTTGCTCAGGCGGATGATGTGGTTGCCGGTCTCGTTGTCGCGGAATTCCGCGGCGCGCCCCAGGCGGCGGATGATCTCCAGCCGTGTTTCATTGAGCTCCCAGGTGCGCTCCATGACCTTCTCTTCCAGCAACGCGTTCTGATTGCGCAGCTGGTTGTGCATCAGGCGCACCTCGAGGATGTTCTTGATGCGGGTGAGCACCTCGGTGCGGTCGAAGGGCTTGCCGAGGAAATCCTTGGCGCCGTTTTGCAGGGCGCGGATGCGGGTGTCTTGATCGGATTGGGCGGTAAGCACCAGGATGGGGAGGTAGCTGTCCTGCTCGATCTCGTTGAGCTGCGCCATTACCTGGAAGCCATCGTAATAGGGCATATCGATGTCGAGCAGGATAAGGTCGTACTTGTGGGTGCGATACAGGTCGGCGACCGTGCGGGAATCCGTCGCGCCGCTCACGTTCTGATAACCCGCCGAGCGCAGGATCTTCTCCAGCAGCAGGACATTTGAGGGCAGATCATCCACCACCAAGATCTTGGCCGTTAAGGTATTGGGCAGATTCGGCATGGTTGTTTTCGTTGGGTTGCGATCCCTTGCTCTGGTTCGTGTAGGTATAGAGTTTTTCTATTAGTACCCGCCGGGCACTTCTTCTACAGTAACTCACCATACTACCGTTATCGATAGAATGCCATCGACCTTGAGCGGGCGCGGACATGGAAGAAAATCAGACGGCGATCCTCCATCAACTCACACAATTGCAGATCCGCTTCAAGCAGAGCCTGGGGGCCAGGATCGATGACATCAAACGGTTATGGGCCGAGCTGGCGCACGCCGCCGAGCCAGCGCCCACCGCTTCGGCCTTGATCCACAAATGCCACAGCCTGGCCGGCTCCGCGGGTTCCTTCGGGGCCTATCGCCTCGGGAATATCGCCCGGCGTCTCGAGATGGCCTGTGAACAGCTGCGCGAACTCGCCGGGCCGCTGCAGAAGGAGACACAGCGGCAGGTCGACTGCTTGATCGCCGAGCTGGAAACCTCGGCCGCCTTGTGGGAACCCGGAGAAATCACCCGCTCGGTCGCCCAGGTGAGCCGGCACCACGCCAGCAACAATCTCGTCTGCCTGATCGATGACGATGAGTTCATCACCCTCAACCTCGCCGCCGCCCTGCGCAACGCCGGCTACGAGGTGCACCATTACTTCGATCTGAGCAGTTTCTGCGCCGACTGCGAAGGCCTGAGGCCGGCGGTCGTCATCATCGACATGATGTTCGAGGAAGGCGCGCTGGCCGGTGCGCAGACCCTCATTCGCCTGAAGCAGCAGTTCACGGTGATGCCGGCGGTGATCTTCATCTCGGTGCGCGCTGACATCGAGGCGCGCCTGATGGCGCTCAAGGCCGGGGCCCGGCGCTATTTCGTCAAGCCCCTCGATACCGACAAGCTCATCAGCACCGTCGACAGCCTCACGCGCAACATCCCGGATACGCCTTACCGCGTCATGATCGTCGACGATCAGGCCGCGGTGGGCGGCTACGTCGGCACCATCCTGCAGGTAGCCGGGATCGAGTGCCGCGCCGTCACCGATCCGTGGCAGACCTTGGCCAACCTCGAGGAATTCCGGCCCGACCTGCTGCTGATGGACGTGCACATGCCCGGGCTCAGCGGCACCGAGCTGGCGGCCATCATCCGCCAGGACGATGCCCACCTCGATCTGCCCATCCTATTCTTCTCCGATGATCGCCAGATCGAAGTCGAGCTGGCCGCGATGGATCTCGGCGGCGACGCCTACATCGGCAAGACCCTCGCCCCGGAACATCTCCTCGCCCTGGTCCAGGCCCGCTTGCGGCGCGCGCGCGAGATCGCCCAGGTGCGCCGGGAGCTCACCCGCAACCTGCTGGAGAACAAGTACCGCCGCGTGGTGCTCGATCAGCACGCCATCGTCAGCATGACCGATACCGCCGGGACCATCATCGACGTCAACGACAAGTTCTGTGAAATCAGCGGCTACACGCGCGAGGAGCTGATCGGCAAGAACCACAACATCGTCAGCTCCGGCACCCACCCCAAGGCGTTTTTCCAGGAGATGTGGGAGACCATCACCGCCGGCAAGGTCTGGCACGGGGTCATCTGCAACCGGCGCAAGAATGGTTCGCGCTATTGGGTGGAATCGACCATCACCCCGCTGATGGACGCCGACGGCCTGCCCTATCAGTTCATCGCCGCGCGCACCGACATCACCCAGCGGGTCGAAATCGAACAGACCCTGAAACGCCAGCGCACCATGCTTGCGATCCTTGGCAGCGCCCTGGCCGAGTTCGTCACCTCCGCCAAGATCAACAAGGTCGCCGGCGATCTGCTGCACGGGCTGCTCGAACTGACCGGCAGCGAGTTCGGTTTCATCGGCGAAATCCTGCTCGATGAGCAGGGCCGGCGCTACCTCAAGAGCCAGGCCTTCGCCACTGCCCAGGGCGATACCTTCGCCGATCAGCCGGCCATGGAGTTCCACAACCTCGACACGCTGTTCGGCTACACCATCCGCACCGGCGAACGGTTGTGCCTGGACGATGTGGCGCACCACCCGCTCGGGGCCACGCTGCCGCCTGGTCACCTGCCGATGAAGACCTATCTCGGCATGCCGATCCACTACAACGATCAGATGGTCGGGATGTATTGCCTGGCCAACCGCCAAGGGGGCTATGACCAGGAGCTGATCGCGTTTCTCGAACCCTTCAACGCCACCTATGGGGTGATCGTCAACGCCATGCGCATGTTCGAGGCCGAAAGCGCGGCGCGCCGCGACATGAGCCGGGCGCGCGAGCAGGCCGAACGCGCCAACCGCGCCAAATCCGAATTCCTCTCGCGCATGAGCCACGAGCTGCGCACCCCGCTCAACGCCATCCTCGGCTTTGCCCAGATCCTGGAGATCGAGCATGAGGGTTTGACGGAGTCACAGCGGGAAAACGTCGACGAGATCTACAAGGCCGGGCGCCACCTGCTCAGCCTGATCAACGAGGTGCTCGATCTCTCGCGCATCGAGGCCGGCAGCATCGAACTGTCGCTCGAGCCGGTGAATTTCCTTGATACCCTCCACGACTGCCTCACGCTGCTCATCCCGCTGATCACCCAGCGCAATGTCGCGATCGGTGTCAGCCTGGAGGGCCGGCCGATCGATGTGCACAGCATGGACCATCAACCGATTTGGCTGTTCACCGATCGCATCCGGCTCAAGCAGATCACGCTCAACCTGCTGTCCAATGCGGTCAAATACAATCGGCCAAACGGCAAGGTCGAGGTGCGGTGCGCCGCGCGGACAGACGGCATGGTGCAGATCGATATCATCGATACCGGCCCTGGCATCGCCCAGGCGCGCCAGGCCGAGCTGTTCACCTCCTTCAATCGGCTGGGGGCGGAATCCAGCGGCATCGAAGGCACCGGCATCGGCCTGGTGATCACCAAGCGCCTGGTGGAGTTGGTCGGCGGCGCGATCGGTTTTGAAAGCGCACCCGACGTAGGCAGCCGCTTCTGGATCGCATTGCCCCAATTCAACGGCATCGAGTGCGTTGAGGACAAGAAAGAACTCGCCCTGCGCTCGCCTGTCGCGCTCGATGAATCCAGACGCTTTGCACTGCTCTACATCGAGGACAATCCCGCCAACCTGCGCCTGGTCTCCCAACTGCTCGCCAAGCGCAAGAACATCCACCTCTACACCGCCAACCATCCGATCCAAGGCCTGGAGACGGCGCGCCGCCATCGCCTCGATCTCATCCTGCTGGATATCAATCTGCCCGAACTCAACGGCTATCAAGTGCTCGCACGCCTGCAAACCGACGAACGCACCCGTGCGGTACCGGTGATCGGCATCAGCGCCAATGCCATGCCGCAGGACATCGCCCAGGCCAAGAGCGCCGGTTTTATCGAATACATCCCCAAGCCGATCGACGCGGCCAAACTCTTCGCCGCCATCGATGAGGCGTTATCGCGCACCGCGCGCTGACACCGGCCAAGGGCGCTGTTATGATCCTACGACCCGGCACGGAAACAAATCCCGTGTAGGAGCCTGCCCTGCAGGCGAACAGCTTGATTCGCGAGCAGGGCTCGCTCCTACAGCGGTTATATTTATCCTCTGGGTTAATGCACCGGCCCTTCTAATGGATCGTCAATGAAATACAAAGATCTGCGCGACTTTATCCATCTGCTGGAAAAACAAGGCGAACTCAAACGCGTCAGCATCGAGGTCGATCCGTATCTGGAGATGACCGAGATCTGCGACCGCACCCTGCGCGCGGGCGGCCCGGCCATCCTGTTCGAACATCCCAAGGGCTTTGATGTGCCGGTGCTGGCCAATCTGTTCGGCACCCCACGACGCGTAGCCTTGGGGATGGGCGAGGACTCGGTCGACGCGCTGCGCGAGGTCGGCAAGCTGCTGGCCTTCCTCAAGGAACCCGAGCCGCCGAAGGGCATGCGCGATGCCTGGGACAAACTCCCGATCTTCAAACAAGTGCTCAACATGGCGCCCAAGGTGGTTGGCCGCGCCCCTTGCCAGGAGGTCGTCCTGGAAGGCGACAAGGTGGATCTGCGCCGCCTGCCGATCCAGACCTGCTGGCCGGGTGATGCCGGCCCCTTGATCACCTGGGCCTTGGTCGTCACCAAGGGCACACGCAAGGAGCGCCAGAACCTGGGGATTTACCGCCAGCAGGTGCTGGGGCCGAACAAGGTGATCATGCGCTGGTTGTCGCACCGCGGCGGCGCGCTGGACTTCCGCGACTGGCAGGAGGCTCACCCCGGCAAGCCCTTCCCGGTGGCCGTGGCACTGGGCGCCGACCCGGCCACCATCCTGGGGGCGGTCACCCCGGTGCCGGACACGCTCTCCGAATACGCCTTCGCCGGGCTGCTGCGCGGCGACAAGACCGAGGTGGTCAAGTGCCTCGGCAGCGAGCTGCAGGTCCCGGCCAGCGCCGAATTCGTACTCGAAGGCCACATCCATCCCGGCGAGATGGCCGAGGAAGGCCCGTTCGGCGATCACACCGGCTATTACAACGAGGTGGACCGCTTCCCGGTCTTCACCATCGACCGCATCACCCACCGCCGCGACCCGATCTATCACAGCACCTACACCGGCCGCCCGCCCGATGAACCGGCGATCCTCGGCGTGGCGCTCAACGAGGTGTTCGTGCCCATTTTGCAGAAGCAGTTCCCGGAGATCGTCGATTTCTATCTGCCGCCCGAAGGCTGCTCGTACCGCATGGCGGTCGTGAGCATCCGCAAACAATATCCGGGCCACGCCAAACGCATCATGCTCGGCGTGTGGTCCTTCCTGCGCCAGTTCATGTACACCAAGTTCGTCATCATCACCGACGCGGACGTCAACGTGCGCTCCTGGGAAGACGTGATCTGGGCCATGACCACGCGCATGGACCCGGCGCGCGACACCACCATGATCGAACACACCCCGATCGACTACCTCGACTTCGCCTCGCCGGTCTCCGGGCTGGGCTCCAAGATCGGCTTCGACGCCACCAACAAATGGCCCGGCGAGACCACGCGCGAGTGGGGCACACCGATCACCATGGATGCGGCGGTCAAGCAGCGGGTGGATGAGATGTGGGGCGCGCTGGGAATCTTCGAGAAGTGATGGGGTGGGGGCGGGGGGGTGAACCCGCTGGTGATCAGAACCGCTCCACACCGTAATCTAATTGGCCGACGGATTCCCGTGGCCGGCACCCGAAGGAGGGCGCTCACATGCAAAAAATCGAGATGTTAGCGGCGTGCGTATTGGCGGGCACGCTGCTGAGTGCGGGCTGCGCCACGACCCCCACCACCGTGGAAAAGCCCGATGCCTTGGAGGCCGCGCAGGCGCGATTCAAGGAAAGTTTCGGCACCCTGCCGGTGACGGCCTTCGGTCCGGGACCGGTCGATGGGTTTTATGAAGTGTTCACCAACGGTGAGATCATCTATTACCACCCTGGCAAGGATGTGCTGTTCGTCGGCGAGGTTGTCACCAGGGAGGGCCGCTCCCTCACGCAAGAACGCCTCGCCGCACTGCAAGAAGAACATGGCGTGGCGATCCCGCTGGACCTGGCGCTCGTCATCGGCACCGGTCCCAAGACCATCGTTGAGTTCACCGACCCGGAATGCCCGTCATGCCAGCAATATCACACGTACATCAGCAAACACGCGGCACACGTCACGCGTTACATCTTCTTCACCCCGCTGCGCACCCTGCATCCCACGGCCGCCGCCAAGGCGGTGCATATCCTGTGCGCGGAAAAACCCGTCGAGGCCTTCGAAGCGGTCTACGAACGCACGATCGGCTTGATGGACTTGCAGGACTGCGCAACGGGCCAGGCGCGGCTTGCCCAACACGAAGCGCTGGCCGCGCGGATCGGCATCACCGCCACGCCCTCGCTGCTGCTCGATGACGGTACCCAGTTGCGCGGATTTGATCAGGTGAAGCTGGAACGTTTTCTCACGGAAGAAGGCCCGGCGGAGGAAAACGCCGAGTCTGAGTAATCTCTGCTTGCAGCCTGCGCAGGAATGACGAAAAAAAAGGCCGCGGCATCGACAGCCGCGGCCTTTTTGCGGTTCAGCGCTTAATTGTCGCCCGAGGACTTCCAGTACATCAGCGAGCGCTCGGAGCTGATGCCCGGTTTGGGTTCATTTGGGCTTACTGGCGACTCATCTGTCTGTGTGTCAGGATCAACTGTCCCAATAGTGAAAGTTTTTGACTTACCATCGACTTCAACAGTGGCCTTCACGGGAGAGGGAACTATACCACCCCCGATGAACTTTGACGACCGAACACCACCGCATGAACCTGGCGCCGCCCCAATCGAGCCACTTGCATTCAACAGGTTTACCCAATAACCACGAGCTTCACCCAGAGAATTTTCGCAGCTGCCTTCCGCGGCGGGAATTGGTCTATTGGTACTGAAGGCTACCATGCCAGCCGTGATAAGAGCGGAGGTAACCGTTTGCTCTCCTTGGCCATATTGATTGAGCTTCATGTACCAGCCCATCTTGCCGCTGCCAGGTTTCACGCCCGCTGCGTCGCAACCCGTCGACGAGGTATAGTCATACATCGCATCGCCACTGTCGAGATTGACCGCGGTAGTTGATGCCAAATTGTGCAGGAGCACATAGAAGCGGTTCTCCACATTGTTATACGGATAGTCACTGATCAGCGGATGCTCGCGGTCACCCGAGCCGATTGCCAGATAGACATTCCCGCCGGATATCTGCGCCATCGCCGGTGGATATAGAAACTTACGTCCGGCACCGTTTGTATAGGCAATACGCGTTATTTCCCAGTCCGCAGGCGCGAGTTCGCTGTAGGCCGTCGATGGCCCTCGGGTAAAGCTGATGCGATAGATATTGCCGCCAGTATCGGAAAGAAAGGCGTAGTCCGCCATATTGTCATTGTTCACGTCAAGCAATGCCACGTCAGCCGCTACACTGCGCAAGGTCGTGAATGTCTTGATCGGAGTGCCGTTACTCGCATCAAAAAGATATACGCCTGCGCCCTTGGGACTAGCACATGAAGGCGTAGCAGTATTGGCATCCTCGCAGGCATCATAGCCGCCACCAACAACAACAACCGGTGTCTCGTTTGAATAGCCTTTAATACGGGCAACATTGGGCCTGGACCAGGTTTGCCCAATGCCACTCATGCCACTCGAGCAGCCAGTATCATTGGTGAGATTCGGGCAGCCCGCCTTCCACTTGAAACTGGGCGAAGCAGGGTTGGTAACGTCGAATGCATAGATCATCCGGCCGCCACGGCGCATGGTGGGGTAGATCCACACCTTGCTGTTGTCCAGATTTTGATACCCGCCCACCGAGCCATCGAAGAAATAGTCCTTGGGTGTAGGCGCTGGCGTGATGCTCGATGACATGCCCGGATATTTTACGAGAGGACTGTTGGCCTGCAGCCGCCCAAGCCTGGAGAAAAACTCCGGTGCAATAAAGGCCCAACGCTCTCTCCCGGTAGTCGAATCCACCGCCCGCAAGGTGCCGTCATTGGAACCATAATAGACGGTCACACCGGCATCCCCGTAGTCAATCGGCAAGGGACGCGAATGTATCGAGTCGCCATGCAGCGTCGGCCGGGTCTCGGACACATTGCCATCACCGTCTTCGTCGTTGACATCCTTGCCTTGGATGAAATCGACCACCGAGGCAGAGAGACTCGAGGTCGTGGTATTAAAGGCAGTCAGTGACGACCCCGCGAGCGTATAGATAGTGCGGTTAACCGCCCAAGTCGGCGTGGTATTTGTGGATGGCGGATTGTTACCTTTTCGAATCACCTCCGCCACCCCGCCCTTTTCCACAAAAGACCCGTCAGGCGCATCAGAAAATGCATTGTAACTTGTTGTGGGGCACGTCCCCTTGGGAACCGGATTTATTGGCACGCTTTCCCAGTAATTACCTGAATCGGTGGTCCAGAAACTTAATGCGCAATCATTGAAAAAGCCCGTTGTAGTACTGGTCGCAATTTCGCCGGCGACATCGCCCAACTCGAGCTTTGTCTCGTCATCTGGATTAAAGATAACTTTGTATTGCTTTAGATTACCCATCCACACAGGCTCTGCCTCCTGGTCGGGTCGAAACATCGAAATGAATACTTGGTTTCTGTTTTGACTACGGTTGGTCGTATTCACCGGCAGGCTGGCCGAGGCAAAGGTGGTATTGACGGCCTTGATTTCCGCCATGATTGTCAGCAGCGCCGCCTTGATAGCCGCCTTGTTTCCCACTTGGAAGTAGCGACCGCCGCCAACCCTTGCGGTGTTCTGCAAGACCTTGGAATAGGCGACGTTCTGTTGCTTGTTGTAGGCGTCAAGCACATAGGTCACCACCGAGCGGGTTTTGTCCTCTTCGCCCTCGACCCGCACGCCATTGCTGTAGAGGTACTTGGCCCACTCATCGACCCAGTTCGATTCGCCACCGGTCAAGGGCAGTTGGGTGGACCCGACATTGGCGACGCTGGCCTGATACGAAGACCGCCCGGCGAAGCCGGAGTTGTTGGCATTGTTGGCAATGTAGATGATGAAGTTGCGCGCGCAGCTGTTTTCTTTCGTTACCGTACTCTGATATTTGCCATCACTGTTTATGGCAAAGCCGGAGGTCATCCCCTGCCCGTAAGCGGTGTAGTGGGTGGCATCCCCCCCATTGAGATTGACATCCGCCCAGGGATTGCTGGCCAAGGGGCCGGTGTAAGGCGCGAGGTTGGAGAAGTATTTGTACAGCTCATAGAACGCCGCAGCCTCCTCCTTCTTGGGCATGCCGCCTAGTTTTTCCTTGGGATCATTGACGTTGCTGCGTATCTTGGCCAGGATGTTCTTCAGTGCCGTCTTGTTCGCTGCCACCGACATATCACGCGCGCCGAAGCGGAGATAGCCGCCGCCATTGCCGGGCGTGGCACCGCTTGCTGTGCTGCCCGCATATTCAGTCAATAACGCCAAACCGATATTGACCTCATCTGAGACCGCCAGCAAATCCAGCACCTCACTGATCGCCAGCAACTCCGACTCGCCCTGGTTGCCGCTGTCATCGGGCCATTGTTGGGAGGCCCGACTCCAATTCGGCGAGTTGTCGATCAAAAAGATCACGTTGGGCGCGTCCGTGCTGCCCGCCGATTTGCCGATGAAGACATCGATGTCTTCCGCGCCGGCACCGAACGGCATCAGCATCAAAATACAGCCAAGTACACCGGATACATGACGAAAGGCAGCTAAGGCTTTCATAGCGATACTCCTTGGTAATAAATTATGGACAGGACGCCGCAACATCATCCGTTGACACCCGCACCGCGGCTCCATACGTGACAGAGGCAAGCGCGGTAGTCGCGCTCGTCGAGGTGGCTATGGCATTGAGCTCCCAAACGCTATCAGCACATCGCGAGTTAATCTGCGAGCCTCCCTCTGTCACTTCCCCGTCGGTGCCTTCAGTACAATTGGAGTCTTCTGGATCATCCATATTAAGCTCAGTGTTAAGTAATGGTTGAGCCTTGATGCAGGCAGGTGCTGGTACTAGCGTCACGGTTTTGTCGGATGTGCCATCACCGTTGAAATCGACGCAGACGGTATTGGGAGTTCCACCACAGGGACTGACGACGGCATTGTTTGGTGTCTCGAAAAATGCCGTCGTGCTGACCACGGTTTCGAGCACGCCCTGGGCGATTTCGATGCCTTCGCTGCGCTGCTGCATGTTGCCGACGACTTCCAGGCTGCCCTTGCCCGTGTTGAAGCTGCTGACCGTGATCATGGTGATCAGCAGCAGCATCACCAGGCTGACCAGCAACGCGGCGCCGCGTTGGTGTATGTGGATCGCTTTCATGGTTACATCCTCCGTCCCGCCAGGTTGTTCAGCCGCACCACGGATTGATAGGCATGGCGCTTGATGGCGTCGCTGAACGGCCCGGCCGTGTTCGCCGTGCCGTCGTCATTCAATCCCAGTGTGTAGGTCTTGTTGTCGGTGTGCCCGGGAGAGTTGTCGAGATTGCGCGCGAGCAGATTCACCTTCACGGATACCGCGCTTTGCCAGTTGCCCACGCAGGTCGGCACGGTGGTCGGATCGCACGCGTTGTAACTGCCGGGATCCGTGGTGAAAACATTGGGCGCGCCGTCCGGCGTGGCATCGGTGTCCAGGCCGTATTCGAGTTGCAGGTTTTCGATGCCCTCAACGAGCGGGATGATGGTAAACCCGCCCGCGCCGAGTTCGGCCACCTTGAGCGTTGGGATCCCGTCGCCTGCCTTGTCATTGTTGGCGACGAAGTAGATGCGTGTGTAATAGCGTTGATAGTCGGCAATCGTCGTGCAATCGCGTTCGTGGCGATCGAGATTCGCAATCGTCGTATCCAGCCGGTAATACTCGTTGACATCAGGTGCGGTCAATTCTGTCGCAGCCCCGCACAGCGACGCTTGTATATACGGCGCACCGGCGACCACCGCATCGCAGTTGGCATCGCCCACGGCGCAGGTAGAGGCACGGCGCACCACCAGCACATCGGTATCGGCGCGTACATCGCTGATGCAGGCAAGTCCGCCCGATCCGTTGTCATAGCCCTGCACCGGCACGGGCAGGGCGCTGCGCAGATTGGCGAGCGCGGTGGCGCAAGGATCTGGCTCAGCGGCAGGCGAGGCCAAAACAGTAGGATCGAACTCTGCGTAATAACCGGCGTTGCGCAGATCATGCAGCAGCTGCTCCATGGCGTAGCGGCCGTTTTCGGTCATACGGTTGGCGCGCTCGATTTCGTTGCGCGTCTGGCTGTTGCTGACATAGATCGTGGTCAGCCCGGCCAGCACCAGCAGGCTGACGGTAATGGCGATCATCAGCTCGATAAGCGAAAAGCCGTGCATCGCTTGGCGCGGCGTCGTTACAGTATTACGCGGCATCAGGCACATCCGGGCGTCCCCACTGCAACATAGGAAGTCACCGAGCGCAGCGTATTCTCTGCCACATCACCCGGGCAGGTGAACGCAGGCGCCGCCGTCTCATTCAGGCCCTGCCAGGTCACCGTGACCTGATAGATGCCGGCCGCACACGCCCCCGGCGTGGCATTAAGCGCCTGGATCTCGGTGACACAGCCGCGCGCATTCAGCATGGCGCCGACGTTCGTATCGTCGGACTGTTCCGCCGCGCCCTTCAACGCATTGCTCCATTCGCACTTGTCGCGGTCGACGCCGAATGCAATCGCCGTGCAAGAGGCCGGCTGCGCATCGCCCGTGCCAAGCGCGGTCGCGGTTGCATAGGAGGCCGCATCCGGACGATTGGCGCTCAAGCGCTCGACCATATCGGTCACCAGCAGAATCGCCTGCGTGCGCTGATAGGCCTCCATTTCCGCCAATTGCATCTTGCTTTGCAGGCCGGCGAGCCCAAGCAGGCCAAACGCCAGGATGGCGATGGCAATCAGCACTTCGATCAGTGTGAAGCCGCCCGCGCGCGGGGCGTGCGGCGTACCCCGCGTCAGCATGTCGTGCCCTCCTTGGTGTAGGGGCGTCCGCTCGGATCCACCGACACGCAGCGGGCCGCCGAGCCGTAGCCGGAGTCCACGATCGTCAGTTGCATTTCGGACGTGCCCGAGATGCGCCCGGAGCTGCGGAACACGATGCTCGCGGGGCCGGTGACCGTCAGGCCGCTCACCGCGCCGCGATCGTCGAGCACATTGTCCGCCGCATCCTTGATCTGCCAGCCGTTCTGCCAGCCGCCGCTCTTGGGGGCGACGGTGACATTGGCGTTGCGCTTGACCGCCTCGCTGCGCGCCTTGGAGAGCGTGACGTAGAGGTCGGACGAGGCGGCCTTCGCGCGCTGGGTGGCGATCGACGAGCTAAAGGAGGGCACCGCCAGCGAGGCCAGGATACCGGCCACTGCCACGGTGACCACTACCTCGGTCAACGTAAACCCGGATTGGCGCTGCGCGGCGCGATTTGAACGTGCGTGATCGATCTTGTTCATAGTGGCACTCCTACCAATAACCGGCGGGCAATTTGGCGTTGGCGTTGTTGATGCTCAAAGTGACGTCGCCCGCCTGAGCTGAACCGGCCTTGGGCGTGGCGGTGATCGTGAAGGTGGGCGGTGTGCCCGCGCCAACGGCGATGGCGATCGTGTAGTTCTTGGCGACACTCGCCGGCGTGGTCATATTGAGCGCGGCCTCGGTCGCGGCGTAGCTGCGCATATCGAGCAGATATTGCTGCTGGCGCTGGGAGAGATCCATCAGATACGACTGCGCCTCGGCCCGGCGGCTCTTTTGCATGTGCTGGGTATAAGAAGGCACGGCGACCGCGGCCAGGATGCCGACGATGGCCACGGCCACCATCAGCTCGATCAAGGTGAACCCCTGCTGCGCCCGGCGCGCGCGCCGAACACTGAAAATACTCTTGCCCATGCTCACTCGTCTCCTAAATGCATTGCCTGTGGCATCGCTGCGGGGATCACACCGGGGATGTGCCTCACGCAACGTGTCGGTAGCGGTCTTAAGGAAATCGGTGCAGGCGGGGCATTTCTTTATGAAATTTATTGGGGAATTAGGGGTTGCAACCCCGCGATCGCAAAAAGGAAACTACACAAATTGTAGAAATGTGATGCAGCTCTCACTCCTGCCGTAGACCCCCTCGCGGGCGCACTGTGCAGCGACCACCAATAACGGTCCCGGCTCCCTATACATACCTGCGCCGGATTGTTTCATCGCCCTCACATTACAGAATCGCGAAGCGCATCACGAAGCTGGACCAAATAATTCCTCATACCGGCCGATGTAATTTCACCGAGCATCCGCCTCAGCACACAAAATGTGAAGCAATTCAATAAATAGATTGGCGGAACCCGTTCATCCGGCGTACCCGACCGCTTGTCGCGAATGTGTCATACAAATTGCGGGATAAGTCGAAGAGAGGAACATGATGGAGAAAACAAAGGTAAGAAGTATGCGTTTTGACGCGCGGGGCTTCACGCTTGTGGAACTGATGGTGACGCTTTCAATCGCCGCCCTCCTGCTCACGCTCGCGGTGCCGAGCTTCACCGAAATGCTGGCCAACAATCGCATGATCACCAACGTGAACCAGTTCGTGGTGGCGATGAACTTCGCGCGCAGCGAGGCCATCAAGCGCAACGCCGCCATCGATGTGACCGCAAACGGCGGTGATTGGAAGAACGGCTGGACGATCACCGTCACCAGCGACGGCACGGTGCTCAATACCTTTGAGGCGCTGGCGGGTAACGTCAGCTTTACCAGCGCGGGGAGCCATACCACGTTCCAGTATCAGGCGAGCGGCCGGCTGACGCCCGCGGCGGGGGACTCCCTGACCCTCTGCGACGACCGCACCGGCGAGACCGGCCGCAGAATCACCCTCACCAACACCGGCCGCGTGACCACCGCCAACAACGTATGCGCATAGGTGACCCCATGAACTCCCCGCATTACCCTCACACATCCAAAATGGCCGGCCTCACCCTGGTCGAGATCTTGGTGACGCTGGTCATCCTGGCCATCGGCCTGCTCGGTCTCGCCGCGTTGCAGGTCGTGGGGATGCGCAGCACGGGGGCCTCGGAAAACCGGACCCAGGCCACGGTGTATCTCGATGATCTCGCCGAACGGCTGCGCGCCAACAGCGATGCCATCTACGCGGCCGGTATGTACAACCCCGCCGTGGTACTGAACGGCGCGGCCTGTGCGGCGCCGGCCACCTATTGCAGCGACAACTTCAACGGCGCCGCCGTGGCGGGCGCGGCCTGCTCCCCGGCCCAGATGGCCACCTTCGATCAGACCGAATGGTATTGCGGCGTGTGGCGCGACGGCGTCGCGCGCGGGGGGTTCAACACCTTAGCCGGCGCTTCGGCCACTATCCTCTGCAACGACGCGGACGCCGCCGATGCCGCCCCGTGCAGCGTTCGCTCGCCACTGACCATCACCCTGCAATGGACCGAACGCGCCGTCGAGCAAGGCACCGGTGGCCCGGACACCACGACACAAACCCTCACGACGACGATACAGCCATGAACCGCAACGCACATATGCCATTAAAAGCACACACCCGTCAGCACGGATTCAACATCGTCGAGCTGATGGTGGCCATCACCATCAGCCTGATCCTGCTGGCCGGCGTGGCGCAGCTGTTCCTCAGCAACAAAGCCTCGCACAACGTGCAAAACGGCAAGGGCCTGCTCCAGGAAAACGCCCGCTTCGCGCTGGAGGCCCTGGCCACCGGCATCGTCACGGCGGGATACGACATCCGAAGCCTTTCCGATACGGCCGCCAAGCTCGATCTCGCCGCCACGCAGGATAACGCCGTCGAAAACGCCACGCTGAGTTTCACCATGGCCAGCGGCCGGGCCAGTGACAACATCGCCGTCGTCCACAGCGCGGCCACCGACTGCATGGGCATGGCGACAGGCGGGCTGACCACCGACCTGTATTACATCAACGGCACCACCCTGATGTGCCTGGGCAGCGGTGGCACGGCCGGCGTGATCGCCGATGGCGTGGAAAACATGCAGATCCTCTACGGCCTCGACACCGACGCCGACGACATCGCCAACAGCTTTGTCAGCGCCGCATCGCTCAATACCGGCAACGTCAACAACGTGGTCAGCGTCAAGATCGCGCTGCTGGTCAGCACGGTCGATACGGTGGGCCAGAATGCCCCGGGCGATTACACCGTGCTGAACGCGCCGGCGCTGGGGCCGTTCACCGACAACCGGCTGAGACAGGTTTTCAGCCGAACCATCCTGTTACGTAACCGCGTGTAGCGAGGCAGTCACCGATGAGTCACCTCAGGCTTGGAAAACAACAAGGCGCCGTCCTGATCGTCAGTCTGATGATGTTGCTGGTGCTGACCGTGCTCGGATTGTCGGTCGTCTCGAATGCCACCATGGACGTGCGCATGACGCGCAACTTCCAGCATTCCGCGCTGGCGTTCCAGGGTGCGGAAAGCGCGATTTCAAACGTCATCGTCAGGGGCGACGAAAACAGCACCGCGCCCGCCTATGTCGCAACAACCGACCCGCTGCTGACGACGGTCATGGCGGGCGAGGGGTCGACCACAACGGTCACCGAGACCATCGCGGCGAGCGCGGCGGTCGCGACCACGTCCACCGTGACGTTCGCCGGCCAAGGCGGCGTGCTCTGCACCGGTGTCACGCTGGGCGAAGACAGCCAGTTTGCTTGCAACAATTTTTCCGTCGCAACACTTGCGACCATCAACGAAACCGCGACCCGCACGACGCACGAGCAAGGCCTCAGCCGCGGCGGACTCAAGTACAAGTGATCTAGCCATAAGGAGGATCGACCGATGAGAACCCATTTACCGCACACCATCCGCTGCACCCTGCTCGCCGCGGGCCTGCTTGTCGCCATGCCCGTCGCGGCCGAAGGCGGCGGGCCTCGCCTCGGCGTGGAAGCCGATCAAATCAGCGTAACGTTCGGCGACAGCGCCGGGGAAGGGAGGGTCATGGTGCAGGGATGCAAGGGCTGCCCGCTGCACCTGACCGCTGACGCCGGCACGGTGTTCAGCGCCAACGGGGCGGCGATCGACCGGAAACAGGCCAGGAATCATTCGGGCCAGGCGGGTGCCGTGGTCTACGACCGTGACACCAAACACGTCATCAAGATCAACTGGTAACCGGCAACGCCGGCCAACTGAGATTTTCCAGCCGTCAGGAAAAAGCGAGGCGCATCATGAAACCCGTACTTCAACATTGCAAGACCCTTTCCTTGGCAACAGCCGCCGCGCTGCTCGTCGCCGTCCCGGTCATGGCAGAGGATATCGAAATCTACCTGACCAGCAGTCTGACCGCCTCCGAGGTCAGGCCCAACATCACCTTCGTCATCGACACCTCGGGCAGTATGGGCACAGAGGACGTGCCGAGCCCGACCGCGGCGGCAAGCTATGATCCCGCCACTACGTACTCGGGCAGCTGCGACGCCGGCCGGGTCTATTGGAGCACCACCTCCAGGCCCCCCAGCTGCGGCACCTCGCAATACCTCGAATCCGGCGCCAATAAGTGCAAGGCCTCGTTTACCGCATTGGCCGGAGCATCGGGCTACTACAACGACCGGTTCGCTCAGCACAACGGCAGGTCCGGCTCCCGGTCCCGCTGGGTCAGCCTGAGCACCTCGGAACATTCCTTGCCGATCGAATGCCAGGCGGACTGGGGCGTTCACGGCGAAACGGACGCCTCGACTGCAAAATATCCCCAGGAGCGCACCAGCACGCGCTGGACCAGCGACAGTTCCGCAGGTATTTCCTGGGCCGGCACCGGCGGCACGTATACCTTGTACAGCGGCAATTACCTCAACTGGCGCGCCAGCAGCGCGGCGAGCGCCTACATCTCCCGGCTCGATTCCGTGAAGCTGGTCTTCACCAACCTGATCAACAGCCTCGGGAGCAATGTGAACCTCGCGATCATGCGCTATGACGCACGCAGCGCCAGCTACAACAAAGGCGGCTACTTCGTCATGCCGATGCAGCGTCTGACCGATGCCAACCGGGCCGACTACATCGCCGCGGTCAATGCCTTCAGCCCCGCGGGTTACACGCCCTTGGCCGAGACCTTGTACGAGGCCTATCTGTACTATCGCGGCGGCAACGTGCTGTTCGGCAATTCCTCCACGCCCGGCACCAACGTCAGCGGCGTGCTCGACCCCAGCAACACCTCCAAGTACAAGAGCCCGATCGAGTATCAATGCCAAAAGAACTTCGTGGTCTTCCTGACCGACGGCGAACCGACCTATGACACCGACGCCGACGCCGCCATCAAGGCGCTGCCGGAATTCTCCACCGTTACCGGATCATCCACCTGTTCCGGCGACTGCATGGACGAACTGGCGCAGTACATGAACAACAAGGACTGCCGCGCCGATCTGGGCGGCGACCAGAAGGTAAGCACCTACACCATCGGCTTCGGCGCAGACGTCGTGCACACCCCGCCGGCCACCGCGACGGCCGCCGAAACACTGCTGCTCAACACCGCCAACAAGGGCGGCGGCAAGTTCTACACCGCCACCAGCACCACCGATCTGGCGGATGTGTTCAACAACATCATCATCGACATCCTGGCCGTGAATTCCAGCTTCACCGCGCCCGCGGTTTCGGTCAACGCGTTCAACCGGTCCACGCATCGGGATGAACTCTATTTCGCGCTGTTCCTGCCGTCCAACGATCCCAAGTGGTACGGCAACATCAAGCGGTTCAAGCTCGGCACGTCCGATCTGATCGTCGATGCCAACGGCGTCGATGCGGTAAACCCGGCCACCGGATTCTTCAAATCCACGGCCACCAGCTTCTGGACGCCGGCCGCCGACGCCCCGGATGGCGATTCCGCCAAAAAGGGCGGCGCGGCCAGCAAGTTGAGCCTGCCGCGCAACGCGTATACCTACACCGGCTCGGGCGCCCCGAGCAACGTGAACCTGGCGGCGGCCGCTCACACGCTGAATGAATCCAACACGGCGCTCACCAAGGCCATGCTGGGCGACGCCGCCATGAGCGATGACCGCCGCACCGATATCCTGAAGTGGGCCCGCGGCATCGACCTGCTCGACGAGGATAACGATGGTGACACGAGTGACGCCCGCCGCTTCATGGGCGCGGCGCTGCATGCCAAGCCGCTGCTGATCACCTACGGCGGCACCAGCGCAGCGCCGGATATCACCCTGTATGCCAGCACCGGCGAGGGCAAGCTGCACGCCATCGACACCGATGACGGTACCGAGATGTTCTCGTTCACCCCGCAGGAGCTGCTGCCCAATCTGGCGACCTTGTACGACAATACGGCAAGCGTCTCCGTGATCTATGGGCTGGATGGTCCGCTGACCACCTGGATCAGCGACGCCAACGGCAACGGCTCGATCGGCGAGAGCGGCGACTTCGCGTATCTCTATCAGGGTATGCGCCGCGGCGGCCGAAACTACTACGCCTTCGATGTCACCAACCGCAGCGCGCCCACGCTCAAGTGGCTGATCAAGGGCGGGACGGGTGATTTCACCGAGCTGGCGCAAAGCTGGTCGGCCGCGCTGAAGACCAAGATCAAATACAACGGCGCCGACAAGACCGTGCTCATCTTCGGCGGCGGCTATGACACGGCGCAGGACAGCAACAGCACCGTCGCGGATGACACCGTGGGGCGCGCCATCTTCATCGTCGACGCCGAGACCGGCGCCCGCCTCTGGCAGGCCGGCCCCTCCGGCTCGGGGGCAACCCAGACCTTCGCCGACATGAAATACAGCATCCCCTCCGATGTCACCATCCTCGACGCCAACGGCGATGGCTATTCGGACCGGCTGTACGTCGGCGACATGGGCGGCCAGATCTGGCGCTTCGACCTCAAGAAGGTCAACAGCGGCGCCAGCGACCTGGCCACCGGCGGCGTCATCGCCAGCCTGGGTGACAGCACCGCGAGCGGCAACCGGCGCTTCTATTACGCCCCGGATGTCTCGATGGCAACCAATGGCAAATACTTCAATCTCGCCATCGGCTCGGGCTACCGCGAGCATCCCTTGAACACCACCATCCACGATGCCTTGTTCGTGATCCACGACCGGTACGTCTCCGGTCCGCAGCGCAACAGCTCAGGGGAGGCCGTCTACACGAAATACACCCTGTCCGATCTCTACGACGCCACCAGCAACCTCATCGGGCAGGGGACAGCGTCTGAGATCGTCGCGGAAACCGCGCTGCTCGCCACCAAGCACGGGCTTTACATCTGGCTGAACGAGTCCGGCAGTTTCATCGGTGAAAAGGTGCTGGCGAAATCCGTCACCGTCGGCGGCATGGTGATGTTCACCACCTATACGCCCACCAGCAGCGGCGTGACCGGTTGCGCGCCCAGCCAAGGGGTGTCTTACCTCTACTACATCAGCACCACGGACGGCACCCCGGGCACCAATCTGACCGGCGATGCCACCAAGGCGCCCGGCGATCCCACCTTGGTCCGTGCCGACCGCAGAAAGGCCTTCGTGCGCGGCGGCATCCACTCGACGCCCACCATTCTGGTGCAGGACACCAGCCCGGACGACCCGGACCGTGTGGATACCGAGATGAAGTGTATTGCCGACACTGAAGAATGCGGGCCGCCGCTGATGCGATTCTCCCCATCGAAAACCATCTGGAGAGTGCAATGAAACATACCGCCGCCAACCGCATGCATGGCAAGACCAGGGTAAAAGGATTTACCCTGATCGAGTTCATGATCACCGTGGCGATCGTGGCCATCATCGCCACGATCGCCTACCCCTCCTATCAGGATCAGATGCGCAAGTCGCGTCGCGCCGATGCGCAAGGTGCCCTGGTCAGCGCCGCCAACGCGATGGAACGCTACTTCACCACGAACAACACCTATGCGACGGCGACCTTGGGGGCGGGCGGGGTGTATCCCAGCCAGACGCCGCTCGACGGCGCCACCAAGTTCTACAACCTGTCATTCTCCGTCCTGACGGCATCGACCTTCACCCTGCGCGCCACGCCGATCGCCGGCAGCGCCCAGGCCAGTGATGGCATGCTGGAACTCACCAGTGCTGGCGCCAAGCGCTGGGACCGCGATAACAGCGGCGGATTCGGCGCCAACGAAAACACCTGGAACCGCTGAACCGGGGCCAGTGCTTGCACAAGAGCGCCCGCTGATTAGCGTGCGATCCTTCTGAGCCCACCCATCGCTTCATCGCCACGCCGTTACAGCGCAAGGCCCGGGAGTCCCGGGCCTTGCGTTTTCATCCCACCACTCCCTTTCATCCTTCCCTCATCAATACCCGATCTCCACCGTGAACTTGCGGATCATGCCCTGATCGGACTTGGCCTTGTCCTCGACCTCCAGCGTCCATGCTCCTTGCGGATTCTTGCCGACGAGCTTGCCGAGGTCCGGGGCGTTGAGCATGTCGAAGCTGCGCTTGATGTTGTCGGTGCCGCCGCCGAAGCGGTCGTGCAGCATCACCTTGGCAATCCCCGTGGCAGTGGGCGGGACGAGCTTGACGACCAGGTCGCCGATGTAGCTGTGTTCGATATCGACGATCACCTTGATGCTCTGGATCGGTGAGTCGTCGCCGACCTTCACCGTGAGCGTGGATTTCTTCAGGTCCTTGATCGCCACATCCTGCACGGCGGTGTGGATGGCGATGTATTGCGGCCGGCTCGGCATCGCCAGCTCCACCGCGCGGCGCGCATTGAGCCGGCCGTAGCCGTAGAGGGCGCTGTGGCCTTGCGCATCGTAATTGCCGTTGCTGTTGTCGATCTTGTCGCAGCTGCGGCGCAGGATGTCCTTCACCTCGTCCCAACGCAAGTGCGGATTGCGCGCGATCACCAACGCCGCCACGCCGGCCGCGCCGGGGCAGGCGCTGGAGGTGCCGCCGAAGGAGTTGGTGTAATTGCCGCCGGTGTCGCCCATGTCGTTGTCGCCGGGGTTATAGCCTTCGCGGCCGCTGCGGTCGGTGGTCCAGATGCCGGGGGTGAGGGCGGTATCGGTGAGATCGCTGCTCGGGAACGAGCACCACAGCGAGGCGCCGGTGTCGGAATACACCGACCGGGTGCTCTGATCGTTGCACGCGGCCACGGCGATGACATTGTCATAACTCGCGTAGCCGTCGTTCTCGACACTCTCCCCGCCGTTGCCCGCCGCCCAGGTGATCAGGCAGCCCTTGCCGTTGCGGCCGTTGCGGATCGCCCAGTCGATGGCCAGGCGGGTGGAATCGGGCAGCGGCACCTTCTGCTTGTGCACCGGGTCGTTGGGATTGCTCCAGTCACCGTCCTCCGGTCCCCAGCTGCAGGAGATGACATCCGCCCCATGCTGCGCGGCCCAGACGAAGGCATCGGCCTCGGCCTGCGCCCCCAGGCCCGAGGCCAGGCGTATCGGCATGATGCGCGCCTTCGGCGCCACGCCCGCGGCGCCGAAATTGCCGTCGGCGCAGGCCACGCCGGCGCAGGCGGTGCCATGATCATCGCCGTTGTGCGGGGTAGGATTGCCATTGGCGGCGGTGGCATCGCGCGGGGCGACGATCTTGCCGCTGCTCGAAAATTCCTCGTGGGTCATGTCCAGCCCGTCGTCGATGATGGCAATGATCGCGCCTTCGCCCTGGCTGAGCTCCCAGGCGCTTTCCACCGCCGCGTGCGCGGTGACGCGCCGGCCATTGATGGTGGTCGATTTGAGATGCCATTGTTGCGGAAACGCGCCGCGATAGGCCATGCGTCGCACCAGTTCGGGGTGGCAGAGCTGCACGATCTCTTTGTTGTGCAACATGTCCTGCGCCATGTCGAACACCGCCTGTCCGCTGCCTTCCTTCGCGCTCACGAAAAAGGCGTTTTGCGCGTAACCCAACGCGCGCTTGATCTTCAGCCCCATATCACTGAAGAGTTTCTTGCAATCCTTGAGCTTGACGTCATCGGCGAATTTCACAAAAAAGTTTTCAGTGTACAGCACCGGCGTCTTTGAGGCGGGGTCCATGAGATTGCGGCCGGCAAAGCGCATGGCCTCCTCTTTCTTGAGCACCGCGCGCGCCTCATCGCGCGAGATCTTGCCGCTGCACTTGAGCACCTCCACGCCGGCGGCGGGCAAGCGCAACACCGAACTGAGTTCGCTCATCACCGAGCGGGCGCGCTTGCTAAGCGGCAGGCGCTCGATCCGCACTCGGCGCTGGGTGCGCACTACCAGGGTGTCTTTGGCATCGTCGAGCTTGAATTGTTTTCCATCTTTACCGCGATATTGATATGTGACCATGACAACTCTCCGCTTGTTTTTACTGTCTACCTCTTCGTGGAACTGCGCGTACTACACTAAACTTTAAAAGCATAGCACCGGCGCGGAGACTTGCAGCGATGGCTGAACCCTTCGATTCGTATCCAGAAAAACTCCGGCAGTCGTCCAATTCCGAGGCGCCGTTTTTTCATCGCGCGGCCGATCTCTTTGCCGTGCGCGGGCCCGTGCCGGAGTCGGTGAAATCACGCGTCAGTGCGATCATCGAGGAAGGGCAGTACGCGGTATGCCGCGGCGCACCGGCAGCGGAGGTCGACTGTGTCCCGGTCTATCGGTTGGAAGGCGGCGCGCTGCCGGCGGTGGCGACCGGATTGGTTTATGTGCGTTTCGCCGAAGGGATCTCCGCCGCCGATCGCGGAGCGGATCTGCTGGCGGCGGGCTATCGCATCGAGCGCGTACCGCCGTACGCGCCGCACACCGCGTGGGTGATCGCGGCGGACGGCAACGCCGCGCGTGGTTTAGGTGAGATCGGCAAACTGATGTCGCTGCCGGGCGTGGCGCATGTCGAACCGCAAATGCTCATGCCGAAGACCGCCCGCGGGGCGCTGTAGCGCTTAGCGGCTGATCAAGGCCTCGAATTCCGCGGCGGGCAGCGGGCGGCCGAGCAGGAAACCCTGCCCGTAGCGGCAGCCGTGCGCGCGCAGGAAGGCGCGCTGCGCCTCCTCTTCGATGCCTTCGCCCAAGACCTCGCAGTCGAGCGAGCGCCCAAGCGCGATGATGGCTTGGATGACGGCGTGATTGCCGTTCATCGTTTGGAGGAAACTGCGGGAGATCTTCAGTTTTTGAATCGGCAGGCTGGCGAGGTGGCCGAGCGATGAGCTGCCGCTGCCGTATTCGTCGACCGCGATGGCGCACCCGAGTTCGCGCAACTCATGGAGCGCGCGCAGGAGCGGGCCGCTGTCCTGCTTCAGCGCCCGTTCGGTGATCTCCACTTCCACGGCCTCGCGGTGCAGCTGGAGGCGCTCAATGTCCGCTGCCAGCGATTGCCCACGCCCGCCCAGGTTGAGCTGGTCTTCCGAGACATTGACCGCGAGTACCGGCACGGCGCGTCCGCGCGTCCGCCAATCGCGCGCCTGCCGCGCGAGCTGCTCGAGCAGGATCTGCCCGAGCGGCACGATCAGCCGCGCCTCCTCCGCCAGCGGAATGAAGCGCTCCGGCGGCAACATCCCCAGCTCGGGGTGACGCCAGCGCGCCAGAGCCTCGGCCCCGGCGAGCGCCCCGTTCGCCAGCTCGAATTGCGGCTGGAAATGCAGCTCGAACTCGTCGCGCTCCACCGCCAGACGCAGATCGGCCAACAGCCGCGCGCGCTCCTTGGTCGAAGCGCTGCCGGCCATATCGTGGAGCTGATAGGTATTGCGGCCGAGGCGCTTGGCACGGTACATCGCGCTGTCGGCGTTGTTGATCACCGCATCGAGGTCCTCGCCGTTATCCGGATAGACGCTGACGCCGATGCTCAGCGTGACGTACAGCGTGAGCGCATCGATGCGAAACGCCTGCTCGAAGCTTTGGCGCACCTTTTCGACGACCGCCTCGATTTCGCGCAGACTTCCCACCTCTTCCATCACCACGGTGAATTCATCGCCGCCCAGCCGCGCCACGGTATCGCTCGCGCGCACCAGACCGCTCAGGCGCTCGGCGACCGCCCGCAGCAGCTGGTCGCCGACCGCATGACCGTGCTGGTCGTTGATCTGCTTGAATTCATCCACATCGATGAACATGACCCCGACCTTCTTGCCGGTGCGCTTGGCCAGTTGCATCGCGTGGCGCAGCCGCTCGGTGAACAAGATGCGGTTGGGCAGGGCGGTGAGGGGATCGTGATAGGCGAGAAAATTGAGATGCGATCGCGAGGCTATTTTCGCCGAGACATCACGCGCGATGGCGATGATCACCGGGCCGCGCGCCTCATCTTCCCACACGCTCAAGCGCACTTCGACCGGAATGTCGACGCCTTGTTTGGTGCGGTGGGTGGTTTCGACATCGAGATAGGGCGGCCGCTGCTCGATCATGTCTTTGAAGGTGCGCCGCAGCTCCGCCTTGGAGAACTGGGGATTGATGTCCTGCGGGGCGAGAGCTCCGCCTTGGAGAACTGGGGATTGATGTCCTGCGGGGCGAGCTGCAGCAACTCGGCGCGCGTGTACCCCAAGGCTTGCAGCGCGCCGCGGTTGCAATCGATAAAGCGCATCTTGCGCGGATCGATGACCAGCAGTTGATCGAAGATACCCTCGAGTATCCCCTCACAGTATCCCTTGACTGCGCCGGACTCCATGTCTGCGTTAAGCCCATATTTGCCAGGTCTCATAAAACACAGTATAGGCACAGGGGAATACTTCAGTAAATTACTTAGGTATTAATACCAATTTCGCTGTGTGAACAGAGGGCCTGACCGTCTCAATCCCCGCTTGCGCGGCGCCATGTCTCTGTGCGTACAATGGCCAGTCGCTAGGAGTCTGCGCGGCAGAAAAACGCGTCGCGAAAAAGTGGGAGAGCGAGGCAGATTTTTCGATCGTTTGAGGAAGATAGTGGGCACTATCTGACGAAAAGGATCGAGAAAACTGGCCGCTCTCCCACTTTTTGCAGCAGCGTTTCTTTCTGCCGCGCAGACTCCTAGATTCGCGTTTTGACCATCCACTGGAGAACCCCCTATGTCTGACGTTTCCGGCCTGAACTCGCGCTTTGGCATTGCAGATCAGCTGGTTTTCAATGAAATCCCGGGCGGCCTCATCGTCGCCGAGATCACCAACAAGCTCGCCGCCGCGCGCATCGCGCTGCAGGGCGCGCATGTCCTGACTTGGGCCCCCAAGGGCCACAAGCCGGTGATCTGGCTGTCCGAGGCCGCGAAATTCGCCCCCGGCAAGTCGATCCGCGGCGGCGCGCCGGTGTGCTGGCCCTGGTTTGGCGCGCACCCCGAGCAGTCGAGCTTTCCCGCGCACGGCTATGCCCGCACCGTGCCGTGGGAGATCATCGATGCCCGGGCCCTCGGCAATGGCGCGACCTCGATCGCGTTGCGTTTGAAAGAGAGCGATGCCACACGCGCCTTCTGGCCGCATGCCACCCCGATCGAATGCCACATCACCGTCGGCACCGATCTCGAGATCGAGCTGATCACGCGCAATCAGGGTTCCGCGCCGGTGACCGTCGGCGAGGCGCTGCACACCTATTTCGCGGTGAGCGATATCCGCGAGGTGCAGATCCTGGGGCTGGCCGATTGCACGTATTTCGACAAGGTCGACAACGGTGCGCGCAAAAAACAAGCCGGGGCGGTGAGCTTTAGCGGCGAGACCGACCGGGTCTACCTCAACACCGCGGCCGACTGTCTGATCGTCGATCCCACCCTACGCCGGCGCATCCGCATCGCCAAGCGCGGCAGTCAATCGACCGTAGTGTGGAATCCGTGGGTGGAGAAGGCCGAGAAGATGGGCGACCTCGGCCAGAACGGCTATCTCAAGATGGTGTGCGTGGAAAGCGCCAATGCGCTGGACAATGTGGTGAGCCTCCCCGCCGGGCAGGAGCACCGCTTGTGGGTGTCGTATTCGGTTGAACCGCAGTCTTAAGTCCTTCCTTTACCCTCCCCCGAAGGGGGGAGGGCACACGGGGGTGATGCAAAGCCCCGATCACTTCAACGACAGGATGAAATCCACCAGCTGCGCGATCTCCGCCTCCGACACGCGCGGTGCCTGCGCGGGCATGGCCACATTGCCCCACACACCCTTGCCGCCCTTGGCCACCGCCTCGATCAGCTTGCCGCGGCTGGCGGCGTCATCGGTGTACTTCGCGGCCACCTCGTTCCAGGCGGGGCCGAGGAGTTTCTTGTCGATGGCGTGGCACGACAGACAGCCGCTCTTCTTGGCCAGGGCCAGGGCATCGTCCTGGCTCAGCACACCGCTGGTGGACGCCTTCGCGGCCAGCGCCGCGGCGGTTTCAGTCACGGCCTGCTTGGCGGCCTCGGTCTTCTCCGCAACCACTTCCTTGGTCGCGCTGACCGCCTGCTTGGCCGCCTCGGTTTTCTCCGCGGCGATCTCCTTGGTCGCGCTGACGACCTCGGCGGTCTTCTCGGAGGCCGTCTGTGTGGCCTCCGTAAGGTTTTCCTTCGCCGCCTGCGTCAGCTCACCGGTCTTTTCCGCGATTTCACCGGCCGCCTGCTGGGCCTGCTCGACCTTTTCCTCGACCGCCGTGCTGACCGACTCTTTCACTTCCGCCACGGTGTTCGCCACGGTTTCGGCCGGCTCTGCAGCCGCTTTCGCCGCCTCTTTATCCGCGCCCTTGTCCGAACAGGCCGCCAGCGCCAGGCCGATCGCCAGTACCCAGAATGCCGTTTGATAAACTCTCATC
The DNA here is from genome assembly GCA_040752855.1 of Pseudomonadota bacterium. Lineage (GTDB taxonomy): Bacteria > Pseudomonadota > Gammaproteobacteria > RBG-16-57-12 > RBG-16-57-12 > JBFMHP01. The sequence goes on from JBFMHP010000001.1 coordinate 222,184, forward strand.
GCTTCACCTCGTTTCACAGAATTTCATCGCGCATGTGCAACACACAGGCCTATAGCGCGCCATGCGCGCGCATCGCGACAAAATATAGACTCTCTGCGCTGGATGACAACGATTCCATCACAGAATTTACGATCGTTTGCAGTGCGGTCAGACCGCTCAGCCTTTGGATTGTTGTTTCTCGTGGCGCAATTCGAGCCGGCGCAGAAACTCTTCCATGACGGTCTGGTAGAGGCCTTCCTTCAACACGGCGTCTTCCACGCCAAAGTCCATATTCGGATTGTCATTGACTTCGATGATATACACGCCATCCTTGCCCTGCTTTACATCCACGCCATATAGGCCATCGCCGATGAGGTTGGCCGCCTTGAGCGCGGTCTTCACCACCTCGGCCGGGACCTGATCGATCTGCCAAGTGCGGAACAGGCCTTCATCGTAGCTCCCATCGGCCTCGTACTTGACGATCTGCCAGTGCTGCTCGGTCATGAAGTATTGGCAGGCGTAAAACGGCTTGCGGTTGAGGATGCCGATGCGCCAGTCGAATTCGGTGTAGATGAACTCCTGCACCAAGATCAACTCCGATTCCTTAAACAGCTTGTTGGCGATCTCGCGAAACTGTTCGCCGTTTTCCGCGCGGAACACGCCCTGAGAAAACGAGCTGTCGGGCAGCTTGACCACCATGGGATATCCCACCTGCGCCTCGGCCGCCGGAATATCCGCCTTGCCCACGATCACGGTCTTCGGTGTCGGCACGCGGTTGGCGTTGAGCAGCTCGGCGAGATAGACCTTGTTGGTGCAGCGCAGGATCGAGTTTGGATCGTCGATCACCACCATGCCTTCGCTCTCGGCCTTCTTGGCAAAGCGATAGGTGTAGTGATTGATGCGCGTGGTGTCGCGGATGAACAAGGCATCGTATTCGGCCAATCGTCCGAAGTCCTTTTTCTCGATCAGCTCGACATCCATGTCGAGATTACGCCCGGCCTTGATGAAGGCCTTGAGCGCCTTTGTGTTCGAGGGCGGCTGCGGGTCTTCCGGATTGACCAGGATGGCGATGTCATAACGCGACTGCGTGCGCGGGCGTTTGCCGCCGCGCCAGCGCTTGCTCAGATAGGCAATCAACGACTCCTGGAACAGCGGCATTTCATCGTCGTCCAGGCGCTCGAGGGAAATCGGCTTGATGCCGGTGATCAGCCACTTCTTCTCCTGGCGCGTGAACTCCACGCGCAGCAGCGGGCAGGGGAAGGTTTCAAAGATCTGGCGCGTCAGGTCGTTGAGTTCGGGGATGGCGCAGCGGCCGAAGTAGAGATTGATGCTGACCTCATTGAAATTCTGCGCCTCGCGCGATTTTTTCAGTTCCTTCTGCACCGCTTCATCGAGCACCGGCGTGGCCAGTTTGAACATGGTCTTGCTGCTCAAGTCCATCGTGGTGGCGACGGAGGGCACCACCTTGTGACGTCGCGCCTCGGCCAGCAGCGAACAGTAATATCCCACGCTGAGGTAGCTGTAGCTTTGGCAGAGATTGATCACCTGCACGTTCTTGAGTTTGAAATAGTCCTCGCCGGTGAGGTAATCATCGGCGTCGACCACCGGGCAATTGACGCCCTCAATGCGCCATTTTTTCGGGTTTTCAACAACGATCAGTTGACTGGTCATGGGTGCTCCGGTGGATCAATGTCGCTTTTTGCGAGTCGGTTTGTGAATGATCAATGCCGCGCGTTGGCCGCTTCTGCCATAACGACTCATACGTTCGAACTCTTTGAAGGCGATGGGCATGTTGAGGCAATCGGTCAGCGTCTTGCCCACTTCAACATCGATATAGGGATCGTGCACATAGATGAAGCTGTCATCCATGCCGTTGACCACAACCCAGTGCGGAAATTTTTCGTTATAGATGCGATAAGAACTGATCAGGATGATCGGCACGCCGCCGACGTCGAGTTTTTCCTTGATATCGCCGATGCTCAGACGCCCGTAGTGCAGCGGGATCTTTTTCTGCTCGATCTCCTGAAGAAAATCCTCGTTGACCAGGCGGATCACTTCCTTTTTTTCCTCGCTGCGCACCGAGTCGACGAACAGGCTTTCGCTCTCGCTGACATAGATCTCGACATCAAACCCGCGGTGCTTGGCCGCGAGCGCCATGCCAAACGGACCGCAGCCGCCGTGGCCGGCGGTCATGAAGATGGTGGTCGACTCGCGCCAGAGGCGCAGCTCGTGTGAACGGCTGAACTCGACGTCCGCATCGAGCGTCTTCATTGCCATCAGCATCGCGGCGGGGCCGCAGGTGAAATCCAGCGTCTGCTGATAGTAAGGCACCGAGAGCAGGGTGGGGGGCTTTTGCTCGATGAGCATTTTTTCATAACGGTAGGCGTCCGTATGATCTTCGTAATAATCATCATAGGTGCCGAACCTGCGATAGCCCAGTTTTTGAAACAGGTTGTTCGACGCCTCATTGTCGGTGCGGATCTCCAGACGCATGTAGGCGCAGTCTTGCACGATGGCGGCTTCTTCCGCCGCCTTGACCAAGGCGGCGCCGACACCCTTGCCGCGCGCCTCAGGCATGGTCGCCAGCGAATAGAGCCGGGAGAGCGAGGTGCCGTTGTTGAACAAGACCATCACATAGCCGAGCAGCTTGCGGTTTTCCTCATAGACCAGGGTGGTCGCATGACCCTTGGTCAACAGATGGCGAAAGCTGCGGCGGGAGATGCGATCGGTGCTGAAACAGGTATTTTCGATTTCGACCAGATTGGGGATGTCTGCCAGTATTGCAGGACGGATCATTGTGGCTCCAAGGCCTTCAGTTCAGCACAGTATCGGTGTGGAGAGTCTTCAAGAAGAGAGTGATCAAATACTACGATGAGTGCGGCGCATATTCCAGTGGTCGCATCAGAAATTTTGCGCGCCGCCATACTCCGCATAGCGGTAACGGAAACGGCACCACCCGGGTGCCGTGCTCGTCGCTGCAACTCAACTGTCCCGGTTCAATAGTAAGACCCCGAGCCTTGGGCGTTTTCACCGCCGTCTTGTCCTTCCTCTTCGCCACCGGAAGAGGCCTGCTCCCCGGAAGATTCCCCCTGACTTGGCACATCGCCTTCCACATAACCGGGATCACCCGCTTGGCCCTCGGGATGCTGCTCTTCGCTTTGCTGACCACCGTACTCCTCGCCCTGAGACTCTTGCGCCGAGACACTTGCGGTGAACATGGCTAGCAAGAGGACGCACAGCAGATACTTTTTCACGGTATTTCTCCTCGTGGGTGAATGATCGAGCTTGATCCCGGAATTCAACGGCTCATTGGCACCTTAACAATGGTAGCACTCCCGCCGACGCGGATCGTGCGGCGGGCTGAGACCGTAAAGACAGGGACAAACACATCGCGCCACATCTGAATGTGAGCACTTACCAACTCGCTAACCTTTGATTTATGGACTGGCGCGCCCGGAGCTGAAGCCAAGCGCGCAAGCAGCACCGTCAGACATCCAGGTTGGAGACATACAGGGCGTTGTTCTCGATGAACTCGCGCCGCGGCTCCACCTGGTCGCCCATCAGGGTGGTGAAGATCTCATCGGCCCCGATGGCGTCCTCGATCTTGACCTGGAGCATGCGCCGGATCTCCGGATTCATCGTGGTCTCCCACAGCTGCTCCGGATTCATCTCACCCAGACCCTTGTAACGCTGGATGGTCTGGCCGCGCTTGGCCTCGTCCATCAGCCACTCCATCGCCTGCTTGAAACTGGCGATCGGCTGCTGGCGTTCACCGCGTGACACATAGGCGCTCGCCTCCAACAGGCCCTCGAGCTGCGCGCCCAGGGCGCACATCGATTCGTACTCACCCGAGCTGAAGAACTCCTCGGTCATGACGCGCACGTTGCTCACCCCATGGTGGACCTGGGTGAAGTAGACCGCCGGCGTGCCATCCTCCTGGGTCTCCAGGGTGTAGCGGTACTCGCCGTTGGCCCCCTTGTCCTGATTGAGGCGCGCGATCAGCTCGCCCAACCAGGCCTGGGCGCGTTCCGGCACGGCCAGATCCTTGCCCTCAAAACGCGGCATGTAGATAGTTTTTTCAAGTATTTCAATATGATAGCGTCGTGAGAGGCGCTTCAAGGTTGCCATGACGGTGTTGTAGCTGATGGCGAGACCCTCGAGCGCGGCACCCGAGATCGCCGGCGCGCTGTCATTGACATGAAGCTCCGCGCCATCGAGCGCCATCTGCAGCAGGTATTCATTGAGCTGCCCATCATCCTTCACATAGCGTTCCTGTTTGCCCTTCTTCACCTTATATAGCGGCGGCTGGGCGATATAGACGTGACCGCGCTCGATGAGTTCGGGCATCTGGCGATAAAAGAAGGTCAGCAGCAGGGTGCGGATATGGGCGCCGTCGACATCGGCATCGGTCATGATGATGATGCGGTGATAGCGCAGTTTGTCCGCATTGAATTCCTCGCGCCCGATACCGCAGCCCAGCGCCGTGATCAGGGTGCCGACCTCGGCCGAGGAGAGCATCTTGTCGAAGCGGGCCTTTTCCACATTGAGGATCTTGCCCTTGAGCGGCAGGATGGCCTGGGTGCGGCGGTCGCGCCCTTGTTTGGCGGAGCCGCCCGCTGAATCGCCCTCGACGAGATAGAGTTCGGACAGGGACGGGTCCTTTTCCTGGCAATCCGCCAGCTTGCCGGGCAGGCCGGCCACATCCAGCGCGCCCTTGCGGCGGGTCATTTCGCGGGCCTTGCGCGCGGCCTCGCGGGCGCGCGCCGCATCGATGATCTTGGCGGTGATCGCCTTGCCCTCGCTCGGGCATTCCAGCAGGAACTCCTCGAGCTTCTCGTTGACCACATTCTCCACCGCCCCACGCACCTCGGAGGACACCAGTTTGTCCTTGGTCTGGGAGGAAAACTTCGGGTCCGGGACCTTCACGGAAAGCACTGCGGTCAGGCCTTCGCGCATGTCATCGCCCGTGGTGATGATCTTTTGCTTCTTGGCCATCCCCTCGTTTTCGATGTATTGGTTCAAGGTGCGGGTGAGGGCGGCGCGAAAGCCGGCGAGGTGCGTGCCGCCATCCTTTTGTGGGATGTTGTTGGTAAAGCAGAAGATGTTTTCCTGATACGAATCATTCCATTGCATCGCCACCTCGACGATCACGCCGTCCTTCTCGGACATAAAGTGCAAGACACTCGGATGCAGCGGCACTTTATTGCGGTTGAGATGCTCGACGAAGGCCTTGATCCCGCCTTCGTATTCAAAGACGTCCTGCTTGTCGCTGCGCTCATCGGAGAGTTTGATGCGCACCCCCGCGTTCAGGAATGACAGCTCACGCAGGCGCTTGGCCAGGATGTCGTAGTGAAATTCGGTGTTGGTGAAGATCGCACTGCTGGGCTTGAACCGCACCTCGGTGCCGGTCCGGTCGCTTTTGCCGGTGACCGCGAGCGGCGCTTGCGGCTCGCCGATGCGGTATTCCTGCTCATGAATCTGGCCTTCGCGCCAGATCTTGAGGCGCAGCCACTCGGAGAGGGCGTTGACCACCGACACCCCGACCCCGTGCAAGCCTCCGGAGACCTTATAGGAACTGCTGTCGAATTTACCGCCGGCATGGAGCACCGTCATGATCACCTCGGCGGCAGAGCGGCCTTCTTCCTTATGGATATCGGTCGGGATGCCTCGGCCGTCGTCGCGGACGGAGACGGAGTTGTCGCTGTGGATGACCACATCGATATTCGAACAATGGCCGGCCAAGGCCTCGTCGATCGCGTTATCCACCACCTCGAACACCATGTGGTGCAGGCCGGTGCCATCATCGGTATCGCCGATATACATGCCCGGGCGCTTGCGCACCGCGTCCAGACCCTTAAGCACCTGAATATTCGAGGAATCATAGGTATTGGTCATAGTCACTCTCTCCAGCCAAGAGCCGGTATTATACCACTTCTTTCACAGCACCTTGTTCCACGTGGAACACCTTTTTAGTCACCACCCCTTGCAGCTCATCGAGTTGGATCAGCTCCCGATCCGTACAGGTAACAAAGACTTGGGCGTGGGAGCTCAGCAGTCTTTGCAGCACTCGATGCCGGTTTCGTTGATCGAGCTCGGACGGCAAGTCGTCCATGAGGATAACACAGTAGCGCTCGCGAAGTTGCTTCAGCAGCAACACCTCGGCCACCTTGATAGCAATGATCAACAGTTTCAACTGCCCCCGCGAGAGGGCATCCTGAACATCGACCCCCTTATGACTGAAGGCCAGGTCGGCGCGATGCGGTCCGTGCTGGGTAAATCCGCGCCGTATGTCGCTTTCCAGCCCCCGTTCCAGCACCTCCGCAAGACTCCATTGTGGGTTCCACCCAGGGTAATACTGGTACTCGATCGGCAGCCCCGGCATCAGCTCGTCCCGTACCGACGCCAGCTGTGGCAGAAAGTGCGCCAGAAAGTTCTGCCGGCAGGCATCGATGGCCGTGGCTACCGGTATCACTTGGAGGTCCCAGGCCCGGATCATCTCGGGCGTCGCGGATTGTTTCAACAAGGCATTGCGTTGCCGGATGAGGCGGGTATAACGGCTCCAGTGCTTGTAGAAGTCATGTTCCACGTGGAACACGCCCCAATCCATCAGCCGTCGCCGCCATTTGGGGCCGCTGTCGATGATGCGGGCAAGATCGGGACCCAAATACTGCACCGGCAGGTTGACGGCAAGCTCGGCGATGGATTCAGGCGTGCGTCCACCGATCCGCAGCCGGGTATGCTCGGTACCGCGCTCAATCCCGATGGGGATGATTCCCTGATCCAGCGCAAGTACCCCATAAACCACCAGTTGTGCGGCACCCTGCTGAATGACACGCCGGATATTGCTGGTGCGGAAGGACTTGCCAGATCCTAGCAGATGGATTGCCTCAAGAAGCGAAGTCTTGCCGCTGCCATTGGCGCCATACAGGATGTTCAGCTGGCGGGCGGGTTGAAGATCGAGCGGGTGGAGATTACGAACGGAGGTGATACGAAGCCGGGTAAGTGACATGGACTAGGATGAGGGCAGGGGTCGAACAGGGGGAATAAGTTCCCCCTGAGCTACAAACGCATGGGCATGACGACGTACTTGCACGTCTTATCGCCTTTCGGCGTAATCAGGCAGCTGCTGTTGGAATCCGCAAACTGAAGACTGACGTCCGCTTGATCGATCACGGACAACGCATCAAGAAAATAGGTCACATTGAATCCGATCTCCAGCCCGGGGCCGGTGTACTCGACCGGAAACTCTTCTTCCGCCTCCTCCAGCTCCGGGTTGTTGGCCTGCACCTGGATCATGCCGGACTGAAGCGTCATGCGGATGCCACGGTATTTCTCATTGGACAGGATCGAGGCCCGCACCAGGGCCTGACGGATGACTTCGCGGTTCGCATAGACAATCTTGTCGCCAGACTGCGGCATCACGCGCTGATAATCCGGGAAGCGCCCATCGATGAGTTTGGAGGTAAACGTGATGTTCGGCAGCGACACGCGTATGTGATTGGTGCTCAGGCGCAGGCTGATATCGGTGTCATTGTTCTCCAACAAACGCGACAACTCATTGATGCCTTTGCGCGGGATGATGATCTGTTGGAGCTGCGGTACGTCGATAAGGGCCTCGGTCTGGCACCAGGCCAGACGATGCCCATCGGTGGCCACGGCGCACACGCGATTCTTGTCGATCTCCAGCATCAAACCGTTTAGGTAATAACGCACATCCTGTTGGGCCATGCAAAACTGCGTCTTATCGATGAGGTACTTGAGTTTGCTCTGGGGAATCACAAACTGGTTGACGGCCTGAATCGCCTCCATGCTGGGAAATTCCGTGGCCGGCAGGGTCGACAAGGTGAAGCGGCTCTTGCCGGAGCGCAAGGTGGCGCGGTCCCCTTCGATCTGGAAATGGATTTCGGCATCCTCGGGCAAGGCGCGGCAGATATCAAACAGCTTGCGGGCAGGCAGGGTGATTTCCCCAGACTCGGAAGAATCGATCGGGACCTCGATCTTGAGCTCCACCTCCAGGTCTGTACCGCACAATACCAGCCGCGATTGGGAAACGGTCATCAACACATTGGAGAGTACCGGCATGGTCTGCCGTCTCTCCACGACACCGCAGATGGCCTGCAAGGGTTTCAGGATGTCTTCACGTTGGATTGAAAACTTCATTATTCAGCCTGCCCTATATATAAATAAAAGAATTTTATTCTTCTGTTACTGTGTTTATTAGCGCTGTTGATATGTGAACAACTTAAATTTTTATTTATTATTCAATAAGTTAACATAACAACGGAACTGCACAAACCCACTGTATATCGTCTGAACTGCCTGTGGATAAAATGTGGACATCCCCAACGCACCGGGTTATCCACAGCTTGCCCACATCATGTTGTCAGTATCTTCAACAGGTTGGTCACATCCTCGTCGATCCGCACATCCGCCATCTTCAACTCATTCACCTTCTTGCAGGCGTGGAGCACCGTGGTGTGGTCTTTGCCGCCGAAGGCATCGCCGATCTCAGGCAGGCTGTGATTGGTCAGTTCCTTGGCGAGGAACATGGCCACCTGGCGCGGCCGGGCGATGGAGCGGGTGCGCTTTTTCGAGACCAGCTCGGAAACGCGGATCTTGTAGTATTCTGCGACGGTTTTTTGAATGTTTTCAACCGTTATCATCTTCTCCTGCAAGGCGATGAGATCGCGCAGCGCCTCCTTGGCGAATTCCAGGGTGATCGGCATGCCGGTGAACTGCGAATTGGCCACCACGCGCCGCAGCGCGCCTTCGAGTTCGCGCACATTGGACCGGATGCGCTTGGCGATGAAAAACGCGACCTCCTGCGGCACGTTTACCCGCATATGCTTGGCCTTGCTCATCAGGATGGCAACCCGGGTCTCGAGCTCGGGCGGCTCGCAGGCCACCGTCAGTCCCCAGCCGAAGCGCGACTTCAGGCGCTCCTCCAGGCCATTGACCTCCTTCGGATAGCGATCGCAGGTCAGCACCACTTGGCGCTGGCCTTCGAGCAGCGAGTTGAAGGTATGGAAGAACTCCTCCTGGGAGCGCTCCTTGCCGGCGAAGAATTGGATGTCGTCGATCAACAGGCAATCGACCGAGCGGTAGAAGCGCTTGAAGTCATCGAGGGTATTGTGTTGCAGCCCCTTGACCATGTCCTGCACGAAACGCTCGGAGTGCAGATAGACCACCCGCGCGTTCGGGTTCTTCTGCAGGATATGGTTGCCGACCGCGTGCATCAGGTGGGTCTTGCCCAGACCCACGCCGCCGTAGATAAACAGCGGGTTATAGGACTTGCCGGGATTGTCGGCCACTTGCAGCGAGGCGGCATGCGCCAGCTGATTCGACTTGCCCTTGATGAAGGTCTCGAAGGTGAAATCCGGATTGAGATTGGTGCGGTGGGCGACCTGATCGTCGTTCACGCGGCGCGCGACCGCGTGCGCTCGCTCGGGTGCGGCAAGCGGCGCGGGAGGCTCGGCGATGGCGATGCTGCCGACCTTGAGGGTGACCGCTGTGGTGCTGCCGTGCTGTTGTTCGATGATCTCCGAAATACGCGCGAGGTAGCGCTCACTTACCCAATCGAGCACGAATTGATTGGGGGCGAGCAGCTGCAGGCCGCGCTCCGTTGCGACGGCCTGGAGCGGGCGTATCCAGGTGTTGAACTGTTGCGCAGGCAGTTCCGCCTCGAGGCGGTCCAGGCATTTTTTCCACAAGGGGTCTGACACGGCGCGTGTTAACCTAAGCGTGTTTGGGGGAGCTAACGATAGAGGTTGCAGTCTATACCCTCGTCCCGAAGTTATCCACACCCGACGCCAAAGTTTTTACACGGTTTTTTCCTTGACACTGCGGGGGGTGTGCAAGTATCTTTATGCGCCTTTCTAACGGCAAGTAATCAAGTAGGTAGCTGCAATGAAGAGAACATTCCAGCCTAGCAATCTGAAGCGCAAGCGCACCCACGGTTTCCGCGCGCGCATGGCGACTAAAGGGGGCCGTCGGGTTCTCAAGTCCCGCCGTGCCAAGGGCCGTGCGCGCCTGACTGTATAGTCCGTCTCACGATTGGGGCATACCCTTCTCAATTGGAAATGGCAGTGAACGTCGACACCTTCACTGCCTTTTCTTTTACCGACATGAACTCAATGACCGTGGCGTTCCCGAAGTCCGTGCGACTGCTGCATGCCGCGGAATACAAGCGTGTGTTCGATGAACCGGGCGCCCGCTCCGTCGATCCGAATTTCACGGTACTGGCCCGCCGCAATGGGCTGACCCAAGCCCGGCTCGGCATGGCGATCACGCGCAAGAACATCAAGACCGCCGTGGCGCGCAACCGCATCAAGCGCATCGTGCGCGAGAGTTTCCGCCAGCACCAGCAGATCTTGGCCGGCCTGGACATCGTGGTGCTCAGCCGCGGCGGCGCGGGCGAGCGCGAGAATCCGGCCCTGTTTGCCTCCCTGGAACACCATTGGTCGAGGGTGATAAGCCGATGCAATCGATCCTGATGTGGCTGATCAAGATGTACCAATTCCTTATCAGCCCCTGGTTGGGTAATAATTGTCGCTTTTATCCGACGTGCTCCTGTTACACGCACGAGGCCATCGCCCGCCACGGCGCCTTCAAAGGCGCGTGGCTGGGGATGAAACGAATCTGCCGGTGTCATCCCTTCTGCCCCGGAGGGTATGATCCGGTGCCGGAACCGAACAAGAAAGACTGATCATGGAAAACCAACGACTCATTTTATTCATCGCCTTGGCCCTTGTGGGCGTGTTGTTGTGGCAGGCCTGGGAGACGCGCCATGCGCCGGTGCCCGCGCCGGCCGCCACGGGTGCCGTCCCCGCGCCGTCCGTCCCGCCGGGCGAGGTCCCCGACATGCCCCCGGCGCTGTCCGGGCCGGGCGCCGCCCCGCAGGCGCAAGCCGCTGCTGCGGCCGAGGGCGGACAGCGCATCCGCGTGATCACCGATGTGCTCGAGGTCGAACTCGACAGCGTGGGCGGCGACGTGCGCCACGCCCGGCTGCTGGCCTATCCGGTGAGCCTGAAGAATCCGCAGGAGAAGGTGCTGTTGATGAGCGATCAGCCGGCGCGGTTGTTCGTCGCGCAGAGCGGGCTGATCTCGCGCAGCGCGGGGCTGCCCGACCATCATGCGCGCTACCGCGCGGAGTCGACCGAATACCGCTTGGCCGAGGGCCAAAACGAACTGAAGGTGGCGCTGCACTGGGAGAGCGAGGCTGGCCTGCGCGTGACCAAGACGCTGACCTTCCACCGCGACAGCTACGCGATCGATGTCGATTATCACGTGACCAACGGCACGGCCGAGGCCGTCTCCCTGGCGATGTACCGCCAGCTCCAGCGCGGCGGCTACGTCGATCCCGGCGAGAACAGCCTGGTGTACACCTTCACCGGCGGCGTGGTGTCCAACTCGCTCAATAAATACGACAAGATCGAATTCGACGACATGGCGAGCTGGCGCTCCGAGCAGGACTTCGCCCAGGGCGGCTGGGTGGCGATGCTGCAACACTATTTCACCGCCGCGTGGCTGGCCGAGGGAACCGAGAGCAATCGCTTCTATACCAAGGCGCTGCCGACCGGCACCTACGTGCTCGGCATGAGCACGCCGGAGCAGCAGATCGCGCCCCAGGCCGCGGCCACGCTGCACACGCGGATGTTCGTCGGTCCCAAGGATCAGGCGCGCATGGAGACCGTCGAGCCCACGCTCAAACTCACGGTGGACTACGGCATCTTCTCCATCCTGGCCGATCCGCTGTTCTGGCTGCTGACCAAGATCAACGATTTCCTCGGCAACTGGGGCTGGTCGATCATCGTGCTGACGGTGTTGATCAAGATCGTGTTCTACAAGCTCACCGAAACCCAGTACCGCTCCATGGCGCAGCTGCGCAAGCTGCAGCCGAAGATGGAGGCGCTCAAGGAGCGCTATGGCGACGACCGCCAGAAGATGGGCCAGGCGATGATGGAACTCTACCGCACCGAGAAGGTGAACCCCTTGGCCGGCTGCGTGCCGATCCTGATCCAGATCCCGGTGTTCATCGCCCTCTACTGGGTGCTGGTCGAGAGCGTGGAGATGCGCCAGGCGCCCTTCATCCTCTGGATCAACGACCTCACCGCGAAGGACCCGTTTTTCGTGCTGCCGGTGCTGATGGGCATCAGCATGTACATCATGCAGAAGCTCAGCCCGATGCCGACCGATCCGGTGCAGGCCAAGGTCATGATGTCGCTGCCGTTTGTCTTCACCATCTTCTTCGCCTTCTTCCCCTCGGGGCTGGTGCTGTACTGGTTCGCCAATAACCTGCTGTCGATCCTGCAACAGTGGTACATCACCCGCAAACTCGAAAAGGCGGCCGCATAACGGCGACCGACACCATCGCGGCGGTGGCCACGCCCCCCGGCCGGGGCGGTGTGGGCATCGTCCGCATCAGCGGGCCGCGCGTGCCGGAGATCGCCGCGCGCATGCTCGGCAAGCCCCTCCCCCCGCGTCACGCGGAATACCTGCCGTTCCTCGATCGCCACGGCGCGGTGATCGACCACGGCATCGCCCTGCGCTTTGTTGCCCCCCACTCCTTTACCGGCGAAGACGTGCTCGAATTGCAGGGTCACGGCGGACCGGTGGTGATGGACATGCTGCTCACCGAGACCCTGGCCCTCGGCGCACGCCTGGCCCGGCCGGGGGAGTTCAGCGAACGGGCCTTCTTGAACGGCAAGCTCGATCTGGCCCAGGCCGAGGCCATCGCCGATCTGATCGACAGCGCCTCGCAACAGGCCGCCCGTTCGGCGCTGCGCTCGCTGCAAGGGGAGTTCTCCCGCCGGGTGCACGCCCTGGTCGACACGCTGGTCGAGCTGCGCATGTATGTGGAGTCGGCCATCGATTTCCCGGAGGAGGAGATCGACTTTCTATCCGAAGGCCACGTCCTCGAACGCCTTGAATCGATTGAATCAGCGCTTGAGCAAGTGCTCACTTCGGCCCAGCAGGGCCAGCGGCTGCGCGAGGGCATGACCCTGGTCATCGCCGGCCAGCCGAATGCCGGCAAGTCCACCCTGTTGAATGCCCTGACCGGCCGCGAGTCGGCCATCGTCACCGATATCCCCGGCACCACGCGCGATGTGCTGCGCGAACAGATCTTGATCGACGGCCTGCCGGTGCACGTCGTCGACACCGCCGGGTTGCGCGAGAGCGCGGATGTGGTCGAGCAGATCGGCATCCGCCGCGCCTGGGAGGAGATCGCGCGGGCCGATCGCCTGCTGCTGCTGGTCGACGATGCCTGCGGAGTGACCCCGGAGGACGAGGCCATCCTCGCCCGCCTGCCCGCACCGCGCCCGCCGCTGACCCTGGTGCGCAACAAGATCGATGAGAGCGGCCGCGCCCCCGGTATCGAGGCCGGGCCGTGGGGACCGGAGCTTCGGCTTTCGGCGCGCGAAGGGCAGGGCATCGACCTGCTGCGCGCGCATCTCAAGGAGTGCGTGGGGTATCAGAGCGGCGGGGAGGGCGGCTTCATGGCGCGGCGGCGGCATGTCGATGCGCTGGAGCGCGCGCGCCAGCACCTGGCGCACGGGCACGAGCAGCTGGCGCGCCACCGCGCCGGCGAGCTGCTGGCCGAGGATCTGCGCCTCGCCCAGGAGGCGCTTGCGGAGATCACCGGGGAGTTTACCAACGAGGACTTGCTCGGCAGAATATTCACCAATTTCTGCATCGGGAAGTAACCCTGCACATGCCCCGCGCACTCTCAGCCCTGGCCGCTCTTCTCAGCCTCCTCCACCTTGCCCAGAGCGCGCAGGCCGCGCCGGTGTGCGAGGCCCCCGGCGCCATCCCCGTCGCGCCGTTCACCCCGCGGGACGATGATGCCGTCCAGATCCTGGCCGATCGCGTGGAGTCGCTCGGGCGCACGCGCATCCGCGCCGAAGGCGCCATCGAATTCCAGCACCAAGCGCGCTATCTGCGCGCCGAGCAGTTGGAGTTTGACAAGGACGCCGGCTTTCTCAAGGCGCAGGGCGACATCCTGTTGCAGGAAGACGGGCTGGCCGTCACCGGGACGAGCGCCGAATTCAATACCGATGCCAAGCGCATCAAGATCATCGGCGGCGCATATCAGCTCGGCGACACCAACGGCCACGGCGGGGCGGCGGAACTTGAAATCACGCCTACGCGCATCCGCCTGAGCGAGGCCAGCTATTCCACCTGCCCGCCGGGCGAGGAAGACTGGCTGGTGCGCGCCAGCAGCATCCGGCTCCAGCCCGCCAAGAACCTCGGTGAGGCCACGCACATGCGGCTGGAATTCATGGACGTGCCGTTTCTGTATCTGCCCTATGTGCAGTTTCCGCTCGGCGCGCGCAAGACCGGCTTCCTCGTGCCGGTGTTCGGCACCTCCAACAGCACCGGCGAGGACATCCAGCTGCCGTTCTACATCAACATCGCCCCGCCGCTCGACGCCACGCTCACCCCGCGCTGGATGAGCCGCCGCGGCGACATGCTGATGGGCGAGTTCCGCTACCTCTCCACGTTCGGGACCGGACGGATCGAGGCCGAGTACCTCGAGGAAGACAAGGTCACCAACACCGAGCGCGATTATTTTGCCTTCCATCACCAAGGCGTGCACGGGCGGGTGCGTCACTATGCGGATTTCGCCTGGGTCTCTGACGTCGACTATCTGCGCGACCTTTCCACCCAGCGCGAAGAGGTCAGCGCCGCCGTGCTCGAGCGCGACCTGGGGGTCAACTACCTGAGCGAGACGCGGCGCTTCGACGCCCGCCTGGTCGGCTTCCAAAACCTCGACGAGCGGCTTGGCCCCGGCGAGGAGCCGTATCAAAGCCTGCCGCAGCTGCGGCTGCAAGGATACCAACCGCTCAACGGTTGGTTGACCGCCGAATGGGACGCCGAGCTCGTCTACTTCGACCAGGACCGGCGCCCGGCCGCCGCGCGGCTCGATCTGCAGCCGGCGCTGGCCGTCAATCTCACCGGCGAGGCCGGCTACTTCAAGCCGCGCCTCGCCCTGCGCGACACCCGCTACCGCCTCGCCGAACCACCCGCCGGCGCGAGCCACCCCGCGCGCACCGTGCCGATCTTCAGCCTCGACACCGGGATAAACGCCGAGCGCACCGTGGCCTACCGGAACAGCACCTACCGCCAGACGCTCGAACCGCGCCTCTTCTATCTCCACGTGCCTTTCCGCAATCAGGAAGGCCTGGTGCGCGACGAGGCCGGCCACGACATCGTCTTCGACACCCTCGAAGCCGAGCTCGACTTCGACCAGCTCTTTCGCACCAACCGCTTCATCGGCGCCGACCGCCAGTCTGACGCCGACCAGCTGACCGCCGTGCTAACCAGTCGCCTGTTTGACGACGAGGGACAACAGCGCCTGCGCCTGCGCGCCAGCCAGACGTATTATTTCAAAGACCAGCGCGTTGTCCTGCCCGGCGAGAGCCCGGAGACCGCCACGCGCTCCGACCTGCTCGCCGGCTTTGATGTGCGGCTGCACAAATACTGGCACCTCGACGGCCTGGCGCAGCTTGCAAGCGAAGACTTTGCGCCCGAGCACGGAAAATTGCGTATCATTTACCGGGGCGAGCAGGAGCGCTACTTCGACTGGAACCTCAACTACCGGCGCGAGTTGGTCAAGCAATCCGGCATCCTGGTGCGCTGGCCCTTGGGGCAAAGCTGGATCGGCGTCGTGCAGTGGGATTATTCCTTCCTCCTGAACCAGACGCTCAAGGCCACCCTCGCCCTGGGGTATGAAGACTGCTGCTGGAGCCTGCGCATGGCCGCGCGCCGGTACATCGACGAAAACGACGGCAGCAGCAACACCGCTTTTGCCGTCCAATTCGAACTGAAGGGCTTCACCAGCATCGGCACCAGCATCGCGGGATTCGAGAAATAAATGTAGGGTGGGTAGGCGCGCAAGCGCGGTAACCCACCAAGCGTGCCCAAAGCGCTTCGAGGGGCGGGCCCTTGCGCAGCAACACGTTAAATAGCAGGACATGAACACACAGATGAACATGAAACTCACGCACACCCTCATCGCGGCGCTCTATCTTCTCCTCAGCGCCACCGCCTGGGCCGAACAGGTCGTTTGGACCGACCGCATCGTCGCCGTGGTCAACGACGACGTGATCACCGAAACCGAATTCCGCAAGCAATTCGCCAACGTGCTGAAACAGGTGCGCGCGCAGACCGAACGCCTGCCGCCGGAGGATGTGCTGCGCACGCAAGTGCTCGAACGCATGATTCTCGCGCGCCTGCAACTGCAATTGGCGGAAAAATCCGGCTTAAAGATCGACGACACCTCGCTCGACCGCGCCGTTGAAGGCATCGCCAAGCAGAACAACTTCAGCATGCAGGAATTCCGCCGCGCGCTCGACCGCGAAGGCTATGACTACGGCGATTTCCGCGAAGACTTGCGCCGCGATATGACCGTCGCGCGCCTGCGCCAGCGCGAAGTGGAAAACCGCATCAACATCACCGAGCAGGAAGTCGATCACTTCCTCACCACCCAAGCCACCCAAGGCAGCGCCGAGGCCGAATACCGCCTCGCGCACATCCTCATCGCCGTGCCGGAAGGCTCCAGCCCCGCGCACGTCAGCGCCTATGAACAGGAGGCGCGCGCGATCATCGAGCGCCTCCAGCAGGGAGCGGACTTCGCCGCCGTGGCGATGGAAAAATCCAGCGGCGCCAAGGCGCTGGAAGGCGGTGACCTCGGCTGGCGCAAACTCGGCCAGTTGCCGACCCTGTTTGCCGATGAGGCGCAGCGCATGAAGATCGGCGAGATCAGCCAGCCGATCCGCAGCCCGAGCGGATTTCACATCATCAAGCTGATCGAGAAGCGCAACGTGAAGGAAGAGCGCAGCGTCATCCAGCAAACCTTGGCGCGCCACATCCTCGTGCGCCCGCGCTCGGCCACCGAGGGCAACGAGGCGAGGCTGCGCATCGAGCGGCTGTATCAACGTCTCGCCAACGGCGAGGACTTCGCCGCCCTGGCCACCGCCAACTCCGACGACAAGGCCTCCGCCATCAACGGCGGTGATCTCGGCTGGGTGAGCCCGAACATGATGGTGCCGGAGTTCGAAGAAAAGATGAACGAAGTCGCCAAGGGCGCCTTCAGCAAACCGTTCGAGTCGCGCTTCGGCTGGCACATCGTCCAAGTGCTCGACCGCCGCGACCACGACAACACCGAAGAGATGCGCCGCGACAAGGCTCGCGCCCTGCTGCGCGAGCGGCGCATCGAAGAAGAATATCAACT
Source organism: Pseudomonadota bacterium (assembly GCA_040752855.1). GTDB lineage: Bacteria > Pseudomonadota > Gammaproteobacteria > RBG-16-57-12 > RBG-16-57-12 > JBFMHP01. The sequence continues at coordinate 239,396 of JBFMHP010000001.1, forward strand.
CTGGCTGCGCCGCCTGCGCGACGAAGCCTTCGTCGAAATCCGCACCCCAACCCAGGAACCGGCCAACTCCCCTCTCTCGCACGCGGGAGAGGCACCCGCAAAATCCCCTCTCCCGCTTGCGGGAGCGGGCTAGGGAGAGGGCGTTTGAGAGCGAGAGGAAGTAATCGAACACACTCGCGCCAAATCAATCATGCACACACCATCGCCTAAACCCATCGCACGCCTGCTAATCACCCCCGGTGAACCCGCCGGCATCGGCCCGGATCTCTGCGTACTGCTCGCGCAACACGCACACCCGGCCGAACTCATCGTGCTCGCCGATCCCACGTTGTTGCGCACACGCGCCGAGCAGCTCGGCGTCACGCTGCAATTGCAACTCGCGGATCTCGCCGCCACACCGTGCGCGCAGCAGGCCGGCGTGCTGAAATATCTCCCGCTGCAACTCGCCGCGCCCGTTGAGCCCGGCGTGTTGAACGCGGCCAATGCCGACTATGTCTTGCACGCCTTGGATCTCGCCGTCGAGCTGTGCATGGAAGGCAAGGCAGACGCCCTCGTCACCGGCCCCGTGCACAAGGGCGTGATCAACGACGCCGGCATCGCCTTCAGCGGCCACACTGAATATCTCGCCGAGATCTCGCACTCACAAGAACCGGTGATGATGCTCGCCACCGAAGGCCTGCGCGTGGCCCTGGTCACCACGCACTTGCCGCTGCGCGCCATCGCCGATGCCATCACCGCAGAACGCGTCGAACACATCACGCGCGTATTGCATCATGATCTGCGCACACGCTTTGGCATCGAACATCCACGCATCCTCGTCTGCGGCCTCAACCCGCACGCCGGCGAAGGCGGACACCTTGGGCGCGAGGAGGTTGAGATCATCGAACCCGTGCTCGCCAAACTGCGCGCCGAAGGCATGGCGCTCACCGGCCCGCTGCCGGCGGACACCTTGTTCATCCCCAAATATCTCGATAATGCCGACGCCGTGCTCGCGATGTATCACGACCAAGGCCTGCCCGTGCTCAAATACCGCGGCTTCGGCAACGCCGTGAACATCACCCTCGGCCTGCCGTTCGTGCGCACCTCGGTCGATCATGGCACCGCGCTGGAACTCGCCGGCACCGGCCGCGCTGATACCGGCAGTCTGCACTACGCACTGCGCATCGCCATGCAAATGACAGAAGTCACACAAGAACCACAAAGCGCGCGAACGCTTCGCCCAGACATGTAGTTGCCGGGATAAGGCGCAGCCGTTCCCGGCAACGGGCACGCGATCGAATCAAAATGACAGGAGCCACACATGGACCATAAAGCGCGCAAACGCTTCGGCCAAAATTTCCTACAAGATGAAGGCATCATCCGCCACATCATCCACAGCATCCATCCGCAGCAGGGCCAGCGCCTGGTTGAAATCGGCCCCGGCCTCGGCGCGCTCACCCAAGAGTTGCTTGCAGAAGCAGGCGTGCTCGATGTCATCGAACTCGATCGCGACGTCATTCCACACCTGCAACGGGCCTGCACCGGCAAAGGTGAGCTGCGCATCCACAACGCCGACGCGCTGGATTTCGATCTGCGCACACTAGCCGATGCGCAACACAAACTGCGCATCATCGGCAACCTGCCGTACAACATCTCCACGCCTTTGCTGTTTCATTTCATCGATCAGATCGACGTGATCGAAGACATGCACTTCATGCTGCAAAAGGAAGTGGTCGACCGTCTCGCCGCCCCGCCCGGCGGCAAAGACTACGGACGCTTAAGCGTCATGGTGCAGTATCACTGCGCGGTGGAAAAAATCCTGGATGTTCCGCCCGAAGCATTCACCCCCGCGCCAAAGGTCGACTCTGCCGTCGTGCGCCTCATCCCGCACCGCACACCGCCCGTGCAGGTCGCCAGCGTAGCGGAGCTGGCGAAACTCGTCACCAGCGCCTTCGCCCATCGCCGCAAGACCTTGCGCAACAATCTCAAAGGCATCCTATCAGCGGAGCAGATCGAAGCTCTCGGCATCGACCCCGGCGCGCGCGCCGAGACCTTAAGCCTCGAAGAATTCGCGCGACTGAGCAATGCCGTCAAAAAACTTTTATAGGTTTCGTAAAGCATCCAGAGGCTGTCACAATCTATCCAGTGGACTAACCACCCCATGCCCACCGCGGTTGAGGACATGCGTGTAGATCATCGTCGTCGAAACATCCGCATGGCCCAGCAACTCCTGCACGGTGCGGATGTCGTAACCCGTCTCCAATAGATGGGTCGCAAAACTGTGCCTCAAGGAATGACAGTTTACTTTTTTGGTGAGATTTGCAGCACCCGCTGCGGTTTTGATCGCTTTCTGCAAACCATTTTCATGGACATGATGGCGGCGAGTCTTACCGCTGCGCGGATCGACAGACAGCCTGCTACTGGGAAACACATATTGCCAGATCCATTCCTTAGCCGCATTCGGATACTTGCGTGCTAGCGCGTTTGGCAAAAACACTTCACCAAATCCCTGTTGTAAATCCTGTGCATGCAACAGTCTAGCGCGCTCCATGTGATCCTTCAGTGTCTGCGCCAAGCGCTTGGGCAGGGGCACGACACGATCCTTTCTGCCCTTTCCGTCACGGATGAGAATCTGATTGTATTCAAAGTCGACGTCCTGGATGCGCAAGCGTAGACAATCCATCAAGCGCATCCCTGTTCCATATAACAGCGCTGCCATCAAGCGGCTCGTGCCTTCCATCTTGTCGAGCAGACGCATGACTTCTGAGCGAGTTAGTACCACCGGCAATCGCTTAGGACGCTTAGCACGCTCAAACTCGCCAAGCGCCTCCAATGGCTGCTGCAAAATCTGATGATACAGAAAAACCAAGGCATTCAGCGCCTGGTTTTGCGTGCTCGCGGCTACATTGCCACGCACGGCAAGATTCTGAAGAAAGGAAACAACCTCAGGCGCTCCAGCAAGGCGCGGATCACGATTATCGATAAAAAGTATGAAGCGACAAATCCATTGCACATAGGCCTCTTCAGTACGAATGGAATAACTGCGCCGCCTGATTTCTGCTCTCAAGGAGGTCAACACATCGCAGTGAGCTTGCTTTACACGGTCATATGCAGACGATGGTTTAAGTTCGGGAGGTTGCGGTGGGGTGGTGACAGATTCTCGCGCAAGGGTATGGTGTTGCGGCGAGAGCGACTTGGAAAAATTCTTCCAATAATTCCAGTCGACCTCATCAAGCCATGGGACATTTAAAAACTTGAACAAATTCTGTATAGCATAGGCGGCCTGCGAAAACTGCCAGTCCTTGAGTCGGGTGTTTCGGCCTAAATTAGTCAGATATTCAGACACCTCTTCCTGGGTATGTCGAACCAGCCTTTTATCAGGAAACGCTGCGATATATTGCTCAACCCACTTGACGTACCAACGAAGGCTTTTCTCCTTAACTCCTTGTTTCATTAGATATTCGATATACCGATCCCAAAACCTCTGTGCCTTTGACTTGTCATGCTCCATCTGATAGCTTCCTCCTTGTTGCGGTGATGATTTTAAGCTCGACAACTGTATAATTATACAGTACATTGAAAAGTAATACGGGTGCAATAGGCAGATTCTGTCTAGCACCATATTTAATATTTATGTCTAATACACTGTTAGGCAAAAAATACGAGCACAGCGCAATGTCTGATGTTAATGAAAAAGAAATAGAATTGGCCAAAGAACAAAACGACGGCATCGAGCATGACGAAGAAGAAATAGATGTCGGCCCTTTTCTAGCCTATTTAGAATCTGATAAGGGTCATGAATTAGCCTCTAGAACATTAAAGATAATAGAGGACATAAAAAAGGCGACACTTGAAAATAATGCAAGTCATGCCAAGTTTGAAAAATGGCTTCAAGTTGGAATTATTCTCACGGTTGTGTTGTCATCAACGTTTCTCACATATTTTGGAAAGTTTGATTCAACTGTGGGTGTTTTATTTGGCACTTTGGTTGGGTATCTATTCGGTAAGAAATAAATTGCCTAACCATAGGGTCAAGCCGACCCATTTCCGCGGCGCTCGTTTGTGCGTAGATCGCACAAGCCTCTCACCGCTCCAATGGTCGGCTTACCCAAAACGTTAGGTATCACGTGAGGATGGGTAACATGTTTTGGAAAGTGGTTGCAGGATTAGTTGGAGGCTTCGTTGTCGCAGCGCTTTCCGGAAATATCGTTAACCTTATTTCTGGTTCGAAAGGGGGTAGC
>JBFMHP010000002.1:0-44837 GCA_040752855.1 Pseudomonadota bacterium
TGCACCCCATTCTGGAAATCAAGCCAGAACCACACGATCTGATCGACATCGATTGTAAAAGAGCTAACGAAAATTATTCGTTAATAAAGTTCGTTTGTGCCTTGACAGCGGAGGCCTCATAAGTGTTCGGTGTATTGGTCCATGAACATCTGGTGCAGGCTGTTGAACTGCGGACCGGTGACGTTCCAGTGGAAATTGTGTGTCATCAAATACAGCGTGAAGCTGTCGGCAAGCAAGGCCGAGAGGCCTTGCGCGATCTTCGCGCGATCAGCGGCGGTAATGCCGATATCGATGGCGGGGGTGGTGGTTTTTTTGGCATTCATCGTCAGGTCTCCTCAAGTGTTTAACCAAGTGCCGTATCCAATATCATCATAACCGCGAAACCGGCCATCAGGCCGAGCGTCGCCGAGGTCTGGTGTCCGTTGCGGTGGGTTTCCGGGATGACCTCGTGCGAGACGACAAAGATCATCGCCCCGGCCGCCAGCCCCAAGCCGATCGGGTAGGCGAGTGCCAGCCCGCTGGAAAGACCGACTCCTATCAAGGCGCCCACCGGTTCCAGCGCGCCGCTGAGGACGGCGGTGAGCACGGAGAAACCCGGGGTGTGACCGGCGCCGCGCAGCACCATGGCCACCGCCAATCCTTCCGGTATGTCCTGCAGGGCGATCGCGGTCGTCAGCGGAAACCCGACAGCCATGTCCGCCTGCGAGAAGCTCACGCCAATGGCCATGCCTTCGGGAAGGTTGTGCAAGGCGATGGCCAGGACAAACAGCCAGATCCGGCTGCAGCGTTCGTGGCCCGGACCGCAGGGGCCGGTTTTTTCGTGTTCATGCGGGATGAACTCGTCGAGTCCGAGCATGAGCAGCACGCCCAGCGTCATGCCGATCACCACCACGCCGGCGGCGAACGATTTGCCGCCGAGTATCTCCTCGGCGGCTTCGATGCCCGGCAGCAGCAGCGAGAAGGCGCTGGCGGCGAGCATCATCCCCGCTGCCAGGCCCAGCATGCTGTCCTCCACGCGCTGCGGCAGTCTGCGCACGACCAGCGCCGGCAATGCGCCCACTGCCGTTGCCGCGAACGCCGCCGCCCCGCCGCTCAATGCCAGGCGCAGGCCCGGACTGGCCTCGCCGGCGGCCAGCTGCACGATGCTCTGAAACAGCAAGGTCAGCACCGCCAGCAAGGCGATCCCCAAGCCCAGTGCCACCAGGGCGTGCTGGCGGGCGTGGTCGCGCAGCAGGTTCCACCACGTCGTTTTGAATGTCGCGGCGCCGGAGTCCATGTTTCATCCCACCTCGCTAAGCGGGATGCCCAGCGCCTGGGCGACGCCCTTGCCATACGCAGGATCGGCCATCATGCAGTGGCGAATATGGCGCAACTGAATCTCGCGCGGCGCAGCGCCGATGGACCGGGCGGTGTTTTCAAACAACACCTGCTGCAAGTCCCAGTTGTTCTTGGCGCTGCGCATATTGGTGCGCGGATCGCGTTTGACCGCGTGCGCCAGATCGGGGAACTTGAGCGGGTCGCGCAGAAAGAACACCGGCGTGTTGTTGCCGACGAGATCCCAGTTGCCCTCCTCGGTGTAGAACTTGACCGCGAAACCGCGGATGTCGCGTTCGGCATCGGCCGCGCCGCGTTCGCCGGCCACCGTCGAGAAGCGCACGAATAAATCGGTTTTCTTGCCCACCTGGGCGAAGATCTTGGCGCGGGTGTAGCGCGTGATGTCGTGAGTGACGGTGAAGGTGCCGTATGCGCCGCTGCCCTTGGCGTGCATGCGTCGTTCCGGTATTACCTCGCGGTCGAAGTGCGCGAGTTTTTCGAGAAACCACACATCCTGCAGCAGCATGGGGCCGCGCGGACCGGCCGTCATGACATTCTGGTTGTGGGCGACGGGGCAACCGGAACCGGTGGTGAGTTTCTTGCTCATTTGGGTACTCCTTGCTCGGTGGTCGGGGGTTGAGTCGATGACACGTGGATCGTGTTATGCGACGGACCATCATTGCCGCGGCGCAGGCATTGTGCATCTGACGCAATACCGACCGAACCGCTCTTTCAGTATCGGTCGCAGACCGCATCATGGCAATGGGCGATGCCGGCGCTATAACAAGTACCATTCGACACTGCGGCTCGTGATTTATCCAATGAATAAAATTTAGATTTATAATCGGAAAAATCGATAAACAGGATTGCCCAGCCATGAAAGCCTTGCCGTCGCTCAAACAATTGCGCTACCTGGTGGCGTTGTCCGAGACGCGCAACTTCACCCGCGCCGCGGAGTCCTGTTTCATTACGCAATCGACGCTGAGCGCCGCCCTGAAGGAATTGGAAGAGGTGCTCGGCGTGCCCCTCGTCGAGCGGGACAGGCAATCCGTGCTGATAACACCGATCGGGCAAGAAGTGGTCAAACGGGTGCGCGAGATATTGGCGGCGGCCCAGGATTTGGTCGAAGTCGCCGCCGGCGAGGCCGCGCCGATGAAGGGTCTGCTGCGCCTCGGGGTCATCCCGACCATCGCCCCTTTCCTGTTGCCGCGATGCGTTCATCGCGCGGCCGAGCGCTACCCGGCGTTGCGGTTGGCCCTGCGGGAAGACCTCACCGCGAATCTGCTGGCGCAACTGAAAGACGGACAACTCGATTTCGCCCTGATCGCCTTGCCCTATGACACCGGGAATCTGTTGACGGAGGCGCTTTTTGATGACCTCCTCTGGCTCGTGGCGCGCAAAGGGGACGCGGAAGTGAAAGCAAGCACCATCTACATCACGCCCGCGCTCGCCGACCGGCTCTTGCTCCTGGAAGAGGGACACTGCTTGCGCGAGCACGCGCTGCATGCCTGCGGCGTCTCGCCGCGCCGCGCCGAGGGTTTGGAGGCCACCAGCTTGTTGACCCTGGTGCAAATGATCGAGTCCGGCCTCGGCGTCGGCTTGGTTCCGGAGATGGCGGTCCATGCCGGGCTGATCGCAAGTCCGAATCTGATTGCGCGCCCCCTGTCCCGGCCCGGCCCCAAGCGCACGATCGCCCTGGTGGCGCGGCCTTCCACCGTGCGCCTGGCGGACTTCCGGTTGCTGGCCGAGGTGATAAAACAGTCCGCACCGCGAAAACAACCTCCCACCACTCCTGGCGCCGCGGTGAGGCATCGCCGGGCAGTCACTGCACCGGCGCCCGGCGGAAGGGGGAAAAGGCCCAAGTCGTAACAACAGTTACTGTGTGCAGCCCAAATGCGAGTACACCGGAGCAAGGCGCCTTCGTGTACTCATCGCGAATGTTTATGGTTCGCAGCTTTTTTATGCGGCAGACATCCCGTTAAGTATTCTAGGCGACACGATTCTTTTGCCGTACGATCTGTAAATATCTTGGCAGCGTTTCAGAGTAAAACGGAGATATATACCGTGTATATTAACAACTGCATAATGTTCGTCCTGCCTTCGGTTCCACCCGGCTCGCTAACGCTCGCGGTTTATGCAAAACGTTGTCAGGGGGTTATTCTGCGGCCTCATTGCCGGTAAAGACCGTGCGCCTTCACCATCGGTTCCAAGCAATCAACCGCTTACGCTGGAGACTTGAGCGCGACGGTTTTCCGCGACTCCAGATGCTTCTCATCGTCGCGATTACCGGTGCTGCCGGGTTTCTCGCCTCCTACTGGCTGCTGCAAGCAGGGCTCACGGAAATGTGGGTTCGCTATCTATGCGCGTTTGGCGTTGCCTATCTGGTGTTTCTTTTCCTGCTATGGCTATGGTTAAGAACTTCCGCGGAAGACTATACAGACGTTCCTGACTTATCGGGTCTCCCGCCATCGTCGGGCCGAAGTGGCGACATAGCCCCGGGCTATGGTGGAAAAGGCGGCAATTTCGGCGGTGGAGGAGCAAGCGGTTCATATGATGGACCAATGTCCACAACTAACGCTTTCGATAACACAGCCACTTCCACTACCTTGGATAGCAGAGGCGCCGTTGGTGATGCTCTCGGGGCTGCCGCTAACGCCGAGGAGTTTGCCATTCCGCTGGTCGTTTTAGTGTTGCTGGGGGCCCTACTCTTTTCGTCCTTCTTCGTCATCTACGCTGCCCCCGGATTCTTTGCAGAGCTGCTGCTTGACGGCGTGCTCGCTGCTACCCTGTATCGTCGGCTGCGAAAACTTGAAACCAGGCACTGGCTTGAAACCGCCGTGCGCCGAACGGCAATTCCCTTCTTGGCCACTGCTTTAATCGTCGCGATCTCTGGTTGGGGTATGAAACTTTACGCCCCGGAAGCTCATTCCATCGGTGATGTGATAGCCCATGCAAAACAAATTCGCTAGCCACCTAGCGGCTAATAAGGCGTTCGAATGGGAGCCAAAAGCGTCGCGTGATCTGCGCAAAAAAAATAAATCGGTTACCTTTTTCGGACCAGCACGCTGGCTATAATGCATTGGACTTCCCGGTTGGAGACTGCTAACCTGCGCGTCGTCATTGGGGAGTAGCCGCCCTTCAGTGCATGAAGGGGCTGCCGTCAACATACTTGGCCCTCACGGCCATGGCGTCAGCAGATATTCCTGGCAAGACCTTTGACCACACCACCCTTGCGTTGGCCGGGAGGGGGTGTGGTCATCGGTGTAGCACCGGCCAGGAGTTTGCAAATGGAAGCACTTCTCATCTCCACCGGCATCGTCTCGCTTGCTGAAATCGGCGATAAGACTCAGCTGCTCGCGTTTATCTTGGCAGCCAAATTTCGCAAGCCGATCCCCATCATCCTTGCCATCTTGGTTGCCACCATCGCCAACCATGCTGGTGCCGGGGCGCTCGGAAGTTGGATCACCTCACTGGTAAGCGCCGAGGCGCTGCGGTGGATTCTGGGCATTTCCTTCATCGCCATGGCTGTCTGGATCATGATTCCGGACAAGTTTGATGAAGGCGATGCCAAGCTCGCCCGCTTCGGCGTCTTCACCACCACCCTCATTGCCTTCTTTCTTGCCGAGATGGGCGACAAAACCCAGATTGCCACCATCGCCCTCGCTGCCCAGTATCAGGAAATCATCGCCGTTGTGGTGGGTACGACGCTTGGTATGATGATCGCCAATGTCCCTGCTGTGCTGCTCGGCGATAAGGTTGCCCATAGATTTCCGGTGCGGCTCGTGCATGGGATCGCCGCGCTGATTTTTGTGGTGCTGGGAATAATGGTGCTGTTGGGATTGGGAAGTTAAATGACGCCAGGTGCATCGACTTGCATCATACGTCAAGCAAAGGCGCCCGGGTTAAACGGCGGCGGTGTGCCAGCGTGCAGAATGACGCGAATCAGTGACAACAAGAGGCTTGGGATCAATAGCAGCGCCAGGTCAGTGATAATGCGGCTCGATCATGGACTGCAGTTTCAGCAAATCGGGGATGCTGATGATCTGCTCCCGGAACAGCACGCGGCGGCAGAGGGCGTCGTGGGGTTCATTTTCGTCGCAGAAGGACAGCTCGCCTTCGGACATGCGCTGCAGATGCGGGATGCCTTGGGCGACGATGCCGTAGAAAGGCAGGGCGGATTTTTTGTCCAGGGTGTTGAAGATGACGATGCGGCTTTCGCGGGTGGGTGTTGTGCGCGGTTGCCCGTTGAGGAGTTCCCACGAGATGATGGGGACGGTGCGCCCGCGCCAGTCGATGGTGCCCAGGAACCATTCCGGCATGCCGGAAAGCGGCGCGGGTTCCAGGTAAGAAATGACTTCGGCGACCGCCGTGTTGGGGAGGATGATGGTTTCCTCGCTCAGCGGTATCAATTGGGTCTGAACATAGAGGTTCTTGATCATGCGCCTGATGTACCTGTTTGGGTTGATGAGGCCGCGCCGCTGTTGACAGACTGAAGCGCGCGGGCACGCAGCCAATGCTCCAGATGCGACGACAATTGGGCGGCCAGTTGTTCGGGATTGCCGCTGAAGCTCACGGTGCCGGTTTCGCGGGCGGACTCCGGCATGCTGCTGATGACGCAGCTCTGCTTGGATTGCGCCCAGACGAGGCCGTTGCGGGCGTGCAGATATTCACAGCCCTTGATCCCGTCGTTGCCCATGCCGCTGAAGATGATGGCGCCGCAGCGGTCGCGATAATGTTCGGCAACGCAGGTGATCACTCCGTCAATGGAGGGATGGTAATACGAACTGCCGATGCTCGGATGCAGCGTGATGATGCCATGCGGGCTGAACTTGATTTGCTTGTCTACCGGCGCCAGCACCAGTGTGCCGGGTTCGAGTACGGTGCCATCTTTTAGCGGCACCACGCGATATGCCGAGCAGCGGTCGAGTTGGCTGGCGAGGATCGGCAAGTCTTTGCTGTAAATGTGCTGCGCCAGGATGAAACAGACCGGCAGGCCGCCCGGCATCTTGGCCAGAAACCGCTTGATGGCCTGCGGTCCGCCCATCGAGGCGCCGAGCACCCAGACCTGCATGTTGTCGCGCGGTCTACTTGGGGTTGACGAGGGCATGGATGCTCTCCACCAGTTCCTGCGCGTTATACGGCTTGCCGAGGTACTTGTTGACCCCGAGTTCCTCGGCGCGGTTGCGATGTTTTTCGCCGGTCCGTGAGGTGATCATGATGATCGGGATGTCCTTGAAACGCTCGTCGTGGCGCAGGATGCTGGCCAGTTCGAAGCCGTCCATGCGCGGCATTTCGATGTCCAGCAGGATGATGTCCGGTTTGGATTGCTGGATGAGGGTGAGGGCATCCACCCCGTCCTTGGCGGAGACCGATTCGATATCGTTCTTGCGCAGCAGACGTGCGGTGGCTTTGCGCACGGTGATCGAGTCGTCCACCACCATGGCGGTGATGCGCTTGGCCTCGGCGACCTTCTCCTCGGGCGCGGCGAGTTCTTCCTCGATCATGCGGCGGGCGAGGTTGCTGCGCACCAGGGTCGGCATGTCGAGCACCAGCACGACGCGCCCGTCGCCCAGGATGGTGCCGCCGGCCACGCTCGGCACGGCGCGCACCTGCGGGCCGAGCGGCTTGAGCACGATTTCGTAGTGACCTTGCAGCTCGTCGACCTGCAGCGCGACATAGTGCTCCTGGATGCGGAACAGTAGCACCGGGATCTTGCGCGCGGCATGCTCGCCGACGCTGTATTTGCCGAAGCCGAGCATTTGCTGCAGGGAGTGCAGCGTGTATTTTTCTCCCGCGTATTCGAAGGTTGGAGCCTTGTGCGCGAGCAGCCGTTCGAACTCGGTGGGGTCCAGGCGCGCGATGCCGAGGAAGCCTTGCAGCGGCAGCGCGAAGGTGTGGCTGGAGACGCTCACCATCAAGGCATGCTGCGTGGCCAGGGTCAGCGGCAGCTGAATGGTGAAGCGCGTGCCCAAGCCCTTCTGCGAATCCACCAGCACGGTGCCGTTGAGTTCGCGCACCTCGTTGCTGACCACGTCCAGACCCACGCCGCGGCCGGAGATCTGCGTCAGCGCGGAGGCCGTGCTGAAACCGGCCTCGAAGATGAACTGCATGATCTCTTGATCGGTGAGCTTGGCCGTGGGCGACATCATGCCCTTGGCGATGGCCTTTTCCTTGACCAGATCGAGATTGATGCCGCGGCCGTCGTCGCGCAGCTCGATGGAGACCTGGGTGCCTTGCTGCTGGAGCTTGATGGTGATCTCGCCGCTTGCCGGCTTGCCCTTGCGGTCTTCTGGCTTCTCGATGCCGTGGTCGACGCTGTTGCGCAACAGATGCTCCAGCGCCGGCAGCACGCGGTTGAGCACGCTGCGGTCAAGCTCCACGCGCTCGCCTTCGACCTTCAGCTCGACCTCCTTGTGCAGGGCGTCGCAGGTCTGACGCACCAGGCGGCGCAGGCGCGGCACGATGGAGGAAAACGGCACCATGCGCGTGCGCATCAGGCCGTCGTGGAGTTCGATCTGCTGGCGTTCCTGCTGATCGATCAGCACTTCGACATCGCGCAGCTGGTTCTGGATCAGCTTGTGGATGTTGACCAGGTCGCTCAGGCCTTCCATCAAGCTGCGCGTGACTTGATGGACTTGCGAGAAGCGGTCGAATTCCAGGGTGTCGAAATCATGCTGCTTGGTCTCGAAGCTGTACAACGTGCTCTGGTGGTGCATGTTGGTTTCGGCCTCGATCTCCAGGGTGCGCAGATGAGTCTGGATGCGGTGGATGGTGTGATCGAGTTCGCCGACGTTGTACCGCGTGGCGGAGAGCTGCTGCGCGATACGTGACTTGAAGATCCCGAGTTCGGCCGAGATGTTGACCAGCTTGTCGAGGACATCGGCGTGCAGGCGCACGGTGTCGCTGGTTACCACTTGGGCAGCGCTGGTGATCTGGGTTGCCACCTCGGGCAACAGGCCGGCGGTCTGCACCAGGGTGCTCTCCCCGGCTTCGCCCGCTTCGGTCTCGACGGCCTTGAGGGGCCGCAACAGCTCAGGATGGGCGAGCCACTCGTCGATCTGGCCGGTCAGGTCCTCGGCCTCGCTCAGCGGTTTCTGGCGCTGCACGCACTCGGTGAAATGATGCAGGCGGTCGTAGCAGGCCTGGAGGAATCCCAGCACCTGGGGCGTGACGGGCAGGCGGCGATAGCGCATTGCCTCCAGCAGCGATTCGAGGCTGTGGCTGAGGGTGCTCACCGGGGTCAGATCGGCTCGGCGCGCGCAGCCTTTGAGGGTGTGCACGTCGCGCTGGAGTTGCTCGATCCACACGCCGGCGATTGGATGATCGAGATGTTCCTGGATCGTGCTGTCGATATTGTTGAGCAGTTCCTCGGCCTCTTCCAGGAAGGCGGCGAAGGACTCGCTGATCGGTGCGGTCGCGGCGGTTTCCACGGTCGCCGGCGTCATCACGGTTTCGAGCTCCACCTTGATGGTGGTGGCCGGCGCTTCTTCTTCCGGCGCGACGTATTTGCCGGCGAGACGGTCTTCGAGTTGCGCGATCAGGGCCATGGCGGGCGAGGGCGCCAGGTGATTCTGCACGCGCTCGACCATGTGATGTAGATTGTCATAGCAGCTCTGCAGGAAGCCCATCAATTCCTGGGTGACGCCGATGCGCCCTTGGTTCATCGCCTCGAGCAGGGACTCCATGTGATGGCTCAGATTACCGATGGCGCTCAGCTCCGCCATGCGCGCGCTGCCCTTGAGGGTGTGCAGATCGCGCTGGAGCTGGTCGATCCACGGACCCGGTTCCGGGGCGTGACGGTGGGCGTGCAAGGTGCCGTCGATGCTGTGCAGCAGCTCGTCGGCCTCTTCCAGGAAGATCTGCACCACCTCGGTGAACTGGAAGGCCGGCTCGGCGGTGGCGGACACTTCGCGGCGTTCGGTTTGTGCGGCGATGGCGGCGATGAGGTCGGCGGCCGGCTCCGGTATCTGCCGTTCGTTGATCTGGCGCACCATGTTCTGGAGCCGTTCGCATGCCTCGTAGAGCACGCCCAGCATGGGCACGGTCGGCGTGATGCGGCCGTCGGCCATCCCGGCGACAGCGCTCTGCATCGCCTGGCCAAGATCCGCGATCGATGGCAGCTCCGCGGTGCGGGCGCTGTTTTGCAGGGTATAGAGGTCGCGCTTGAGTTCGGCGAGCCAAGGACCGGCGGCGGGCGCGTGCCTGTGCTCCTGCAAACAGCCGCTGATCTTCGCCAGCAGTTCGGCGGCTTCCTCCAGGAAGATCCAGGTGAGGTCGGAGACGGCGGGTAGCGCGGTCGCTGGGGTTGTGGTGGCGGGGGCTTGGCCTTCATCGCCCGCCAACTCCTCCACCGGGGGTTCGGCATAGGCTGCCAAATCCACTTCGTCTGCCGCGGCCGCCAGGCCGGGGGCTGCGATTTCGAACTCCATCGGTTCGGCCGGGGTTTCGAGCACGATCTCTTCCGGGGCCGCTTCTTCCGGAAGTTCTGCTTCCGGAATCTCAGCGATCGCGACGGCCTCCGCCATTTCCGGCAATGAGGGTTCAGCGGTGGGCTCCGGCGTCACGGGCGCTTCGATGTCGGGCATCTCGCCGCGCGCCAGGGCCTCTGCATAATTGGCAACGGTCTGCGCGTGGGCCGGGGCGGTGGTGCGGTTTCGGAAGGCCTCCAGCATGCCGGGCAAGGTATCGATGGCGCGCTGCACCACCTCGATCAAGGTGGGGCTGGTTTCGATGGAACCCTCGATGGCCTTGTTGAGCATCTTCTCGATGGCCCAGGCGAATTCGCCGATGTCCGCCGCCTGTGCCATGCGGCCGCTGCCCTTCATGGTATGAAAGGCGCGGCGGATGATCACGCGGGTGTCCTTGTCGTTGGGATTGGCGGCCCAGATCGGATAATTGGTATGCAGGGTGTCCATCACCTCCGCGGCTTCTTCCAGGAAGACCTCGCGGATCTCGGCCATCTCCTCATCGAGCTCGGCAGGCGGTGCCGCGTGTGCGGGGGCGGCGGGTGCCGGTGTGGGTGTAACCTCGGCAACCGCGGCGACTTGGGGTGCGGCCGGCGCGCTTACCGCGGGTTCGACGTTATTTTTTTTTACCGGAAGCTCGCTCCGCGTAACGGGTGCCCCGGCTTCGGCGGGGGCCACGGGTTCGACCGGTGTGTTGGCGGCGAGACGGTTTGCGATCGCGCTGATGCCTGCTGCATCCACGCCGGAGGGTTCCTGATTGTTGAATGCGTTGACCAGCTTGGGCAGGGCGGCTGCGGCCTGGTCGAGCAGATTGAACACGTTCGCGTTGGGCGTAACGCTGCCGTCGATGACGCGATTGAGCATGTTTTCGATGGCCCAAGCGAAGTCTGCGACCTCGGTGGCGGCTACCAGCCGGCCGCTGCCCTTGAGCGTATGATAGGCGCGGCGCAACGTGGCCAGCGAGTTCTTGTCATCGAGGTTGGCTTTCCAGGTGGCCAGATTGCGCTTGATCTTTTCGATCTCTTCCCAGGCCTCGTCGATGAAGACGCCGATGACCTCCTCGTCGATTTCCTCGCCCTTTTCGTAGGGACGGGCTTCGACGGCGGGCGCGGGGGCCGGGGCGGCCGCCTCGCGGCGGCTCAGCGAGGCCAGGCTGTGCTCGCCGAAGGCGAGTATCTCCGGACGCTCGGCGCCTTTCTCGCTCAGCGTCTCGAGATAGTACTCCAGACTGGTGATGATATCGGCCAGGCGCTCGATCTGGCTCTTGTCGATATCCTGGCGCTGCTTGAGCAGATCGGTCGTCACGAAGGAGTGGATGTTGCCGATCAGGCTCAACGGTTGATCGATGTGCAGAATGGTCAGGCCGCCGCGCACTTGATTGAGCAGGGCCGGCACATTTTCCAGCCGCTGGAATTCATCCGGCCGGTCGTTGAAGCCGATGATGGCATCCTTGATCTGGGCGATGTCATGCAGCGCTTCGCCAAGGACCGTCTGCACCAGGTTGTCGTATTCGGCCTGCGGCAGCGTGCCCTCGACGCGTCGTGTTGCGGCCGTTCCCTTAGCGGGCTTGGCCATCTGCTTGGCCAGGCCGGAGAGGGAGGATTCCACGTAGAGCAGGGCGCTGGCCACGTTCATCAAATCGGTATCGCTGACTTCCTTTTCGCCGGCGACCATCTTGGCGATCTCGCCGGATTGCGTGAGGATCTTGTTGCGCAGGATGCCCTCGCCCAACATGCCAAGGGTGTCGCCTACCTGGCGCAGATTCTGCTCCATGTCGCCGAGGTTGGTGAGCGAGCGGTTGGGATCGCGCACGTAGAGATCGAGCGCATCCTTGATCTTGAGCAATTCTTCCTTCAGGGCCGCCGAGACCGTTTCATACAGCGTGGTGTCGGCCAGCAGGCTGCTCTGGGCCTCGTCGACTTCGAATTTGTCTGGAATGATCTCCTTGAGCTTGAAGGCCTGCTTGATGCTCTGCACCAAGGGGGCTTCCGAGGTCGAATGGCCGATATAGAACAACAGGTTCTTGATCAGGTCCTGCGCGGGCTTGGCGGAGAATTCCGCCTGGTCGACCTGCATCAGGCGCCGGATTTCGCGGTCCACCCCGCCGAGCAGGGATTTGAGCGATACGCTGACTTCCAGGCCCCCGTCACTGACGGCATCCATGACCCCGCGGGCGACCCACCAGACTTGGTTCTGGCTGCCGGGCTTGAGAAACGGCTCCATGTTCGCCACCACCTCGGTCATCTTGCCCAGGGCTTCGCGGTCGGCGGGATTGCGGAACCAGCGCAGCAGGGCCAGCTGATAGAGCTGGCGTTGCTTGCGGATAAAGAAGGTGCGGTCCTCCGCGCCGGCCGGCACTTCGAGGTCTGCCGCCGCGGGCGGCGCCGCCACGGTGAGGTCCGGCTTGAAGAAGACGTTGTCCGAGAGCAGATTCTGGCCGCGCGTGGTGCGCAGGTCATTGAGCAGCGGCAGCAGGACGACCGGGATGTCCTTGCGGCCGGCCTGCAGGCGGTCGAGATAATTGGGCATCTGCAGGATGGCGCGCATCAGCACTTCATAGGCGTCTTTGCGCTGCTTGACGCGGTCGTTGAGCAGGGCCTGCGCGAGCAATTCCATTTCCTCGGCCAGCAGTACCGCGCCGTAGAGTTCGATCATCTGCAGCGTGCCGCGCACCTGATGCAGGTAGGTGGCGCAGAAACGCAGCTGCGTGATGTCGTTGGGATCGCCGACATAGTTTTCCAGGGCGGTGCGCGCCTGATTCAGCGATTCCTCGATCTCGCCCTTGACCCAATTCAGGCCATTGAACTCATGCTCATGAATGGTCATGTTGGACGTCCTTTGATCTGCGGTGGCGGCAATAAGCCAGCGTGTCGAATTTGTGTATGCGGCGCAATTCGGAGTGCGCCCAGCCCAGCGATTCGCCATGGCCGAGGATCAGGATGCCGCCCAGTTGTAGGTGATCGGCCAGGGTGTTGAGGATTTTGTGGCGCATCGGTTGATCGAAATAAATCAGGACGTTTTGACACATGATGATGTTCATTTTGCCAAGCGAGGCCTTCTCCGCCTCGAGTATGTTCAGGTGATTGAAGCAGACGCGTTTGCGGATATCCGCGTTGACCTGGTACTGGTTGGCGTCGATCGCGGTGAAGTACCGTTCCAGGTGGGATGGCGCGACATTGCTGAGCTTGCGCCGGTGGTAGATCCCCTCGCGCGCCACGCCAAGGGACGGCAGGCTGATGTCGCTGCCGATCACACCGTAATACTTTTGCAGGTCATGGGCGCGCAGATAGTCGTCGAGGACGATGGCGAGCGTATAAGCCTCCTCGCCGGTGGCGCAGCCGACGCTCCAGATATGGAGGTTGTCCGCATCCGGATTTTCCGTGAAGAATTCGGGCAGGAAATACTCCTGGATCAAGCGCGCCGAATCCGTGTGGCGGAAGAAGCGTGTCTCATGCACCGTCAGGCGGTCGACCAGCGTTGCCCATTCGACCGAGCCCTGCTGCCCGCTCTTGAGGTAATTGTAATAGGCCTGGTAATCGGAGAAGCCCAGTTCGCGCATGCGCAGACGCACGCTGGTGACCAGAAAGGACCGCCGGCTGGTTTGCACGTTCATGCCGGTGCGCTCCTCCAGCAAGCGTGACCATTGCTGGAATTGACTGTCGCTCATGTCTTCGATGCTGCTCATCCGGCTCGAACCTTCGTCCGCTCCTGGTATTCGCTGTTGGCTTGCGTTCACTGGATCGCCTTTACCGCGCAATCATGGCTGTCGTGTCCCCGGCTCAATTCGATGGCAGCTTGAAGCCGGAGACCGATTCACGCAGCTCGTTGGCCAGATCCGCCAGGTTGTTGATGGAGGCCGCGGTCTGGTTGGTGCCCGTCGAGGTCTGGGTGGTCAGATCCTGAATCACGTTCATGGTCTCGGAAATGTTGTTCGCCACGCTGGTCTGCTGCTTGGCGGCGGCGGAGATGTTGCGCATCATTTCATCGAGCTCGTGCGATACGCTTTCGATCTCGACCAGCGCCTCGCCGGCGGCCTGCGCCAGCTTGGTACCGTTGACCACCTCGTGGGTACTCTTTTCCATTGAGGTGATGGCCTCGCTGGTGTCGTTCTGGATGGTCTTGACCAGCGCCTCGATCTGCGAGGTGGCGTCGTTGGCGCGTTCGGCCAGGCGTTGCACTTCGTCGGCGACCACCGCGAAGCCGCGGCCGGCCTCCCCGGCCATCGCCGCCTGGATGGCGGCATTCAAGGCCAGGATGTTGGTCTGGTCGGTCAGGTCGTTGATCAGTTCCACGATTTCACCGATTTCCAGCGAGCTTTCGCCCAGCCGCTTGATGCGCTTGGAGGTCTCCTGGATCTGTTCGCGGATGGTCTCCATCCCGTGGATGGTGTTGTGCACCGCCTTCACGCCGTTTTGAGCGATCTGCACCGCGTTGCTGGTGACCTCCGTCGCCTTGGCGGCGTTGCTCGATACGTGCTGGATGGAGGTGGCCATTTCGTTGATCGCGGTGACTGAGGCGGAGATCTGATGCGCCTGATGGTCGGTGGCGTCGGCCAGATGGGCGGCCGTGGCGCGCGTTTCCGTGGCGGCGGAGGAGACCTGCACCACGGTGTCGTTGATGGTGTTGACCAGCTTGCGTAAGGCGTCAATGATGAAGTTGATGCGATCGGCGATCGCCCCGGTGATGTCGTCGTTGACCGTGGCGGAGGTGGTGAGGTCGCCCTCGGCCAGCACGCTGATCTCATCGAGCAGGCGCAGAATGGCGTTCTGATTGGTTTCGTTGACCGCGGTGCTTTCCTCGATGCGCTTGCGTGATTCATGCACCAGGGTGACGGCCAGCAGCACCAGCGCGACGATCGCGGCCAGCGCCACGACGTAGCCGGCGAAATTGAAGGCCTGGCGCGTGCCGCTCTGGCTCAGGTCAACGTAGGCCTGCACCAGATGATTGGAGGTCTCCAGTATCTGGTCACTCATCTTGAAGATGTTGTTGGAAGCCACTTGCGCCTTGAACAGTTCGGGGGCCCGTTCCAGGATGCGTCCTGAGATCTCAGCGATCGAGCGGTTGAGCACGTTGACCTGGTTGAGCTTGGCGATTGCCGGACCCAGCGTCACCTTGGCGCTGCCGTAGTCGCCTTCGCCGTGGAGCAGTCCGTCGATGATCTTATTGAGCGCCTTGACGTCGGCGCTGATGCTGGCGGTGATTTCATTGGTTTCCTGGCCGCCTTGGAGCATCTTGAGCAGATTGTGGTTGATGCGCTGGGCCAGCAGGGCCTGATGGGCGGCGAGCTGGATCTGTCTGGGGCTGGCGCCGGCCTTCAGCAGCTGGTCGGCGATGTCATCCGAGGCGTTGACCACCTGCGGCAGGATGTCGGAGAGGGCGCGGATGAATTCCTTGATCATGCGCGTGGTGGCCTCGGCGCTCAGGGCGACGGTGGCATTGGCGTTGAGTTGTTCCCACTCGGTCTTGATCTGGTTGAATTCGAGCGAGGCTTCCACGGGCGAGGCCGGCATGCCGGTGTCATGGTCGCCGTTTTGCAGTTTGTTGATCAGCTCGTCGGACCGCTCCCGGGCGAGCTTGAGCTTGGGGAAGGCTTCGATGTCGGCGCGGGCGGTTTCGGCCGCGTGTTTTACGATACGTTGCGACAGCAGGCGCAATTCGCCGGCGATGTTGATGTACTGCTTGTCGTGCTCCGCCACTCTGCCGTTGTAGGTGAAGATCACGCCCATCAGGATGACCAATGCGATCAGTGACAGGATGATGTAGGTCAGTTTGGTGTTGGAGGTTACTTTGGTTGCGAATGTCGCTGTATTTATCGTCATTGCCGGCTCCAGGCCAAGTATCGATTTTGGTTATTAGTCACTGGGCATCTCATGCCGCAATATTCATAAAGTCGGTGGTTTTCGCCAAGGCGGCCAGGCTGAACACGGGCCAGATGTGCTCGTCGTCGTTAAACCCGCCGCGGATGTACGGGATGATCTCGGGTTCCCGGATGCGCAACTCCGTGACCTGGCTATCATAATCGAAGTGGCGCATCCCCAGCACGCTGTCGACCAGGATGCCGGCGCTGAGCTCGGGGAGGTTGATTACCAGTATCCGGCTCTGCGAGGTGATCCGGCTGTTGGGTTTGCCGAGCAAACCGGCCAGATTGATGACCGTGATCAGGGTGCCGCGAATATTGGCCACGCCGACCGCCCAGTGTTTGGCGCCCGGAATCGCGGCCAGGGCCGCGCACGGCACGATTTCGCTGACTTCACGCAGCGGTACCATCACGCGTATGCCGGCGAATATACAGCCGATCCCGTCCCACATCGGCTTGGATTCGCTGAGCATCGGCAAGGGGCGCGCATTGAGGCGCGCGCGCTCGGCCAGCGTTTGAAGGAGTTCGAAGGGTGTTTGATGGTTGGTCATGCGTCGTCGGGTTCGTTATGTTTTATTTTGCGGCCACGGCGTCTTTGTGGACGTATTCACGGATCGCGCCGAGAAGTTCGTCCTTGGTGAACGGTTTGGTGAGGTAAAGGTCGGACCCGACGATGCGCCCGCGCGCCCGGTCGAACAGGCCGTCCTTACTGGTTAACATGACAACGGGCGTATTCTTGAAAACTTGATTGTGCTTGATCAGGGCGCAGGTCTGGTAGCCGTCGAGGCGGGGCATCATCACGTCGACGAAGATGATGTCCGGGCGGTGATCGGCGACCATGGCCAGGGCGGAGAAGCCGTCTTCTGCGGTGATCACATCGCAGCCGGCCTTTGCCAGCAAGGTTTCGGCCGTTCGGCGTATGGTCTTACTGTCGTCGATGACCATTACCTTGATGTTGCGGAATTCAGAATCAGAGTCAGCCACGCATGTATCCCCGATATATATTTTGTTGAGCGGAACGGTCTGAGTGCACTTTATATCTGTATAATGTCTAGCACTTGGGGTATCCCCAAATGTTTTTGTTATTTCTTAAATGCTTGCAGGGAAAAGCTGATATTTAACACAATATTTTCCGCTATTCCACACTTGTGTGGTGAATTTACAAGCCTTGGTGAGACAGTTATCGACAGAATTTCACCCAGATTAAGTAAATGTGTGCGGATTATAATATTTTGGCGCCGGAAAGTAGATGCGCCGCAAGCTTGGGTGACACTCGATGAATCACGAAGTCCAGGATACGGTACCTCATTTGACCACTGCCCTGACCGGCCCGCTGCAGCACCTTGAGCGGCTGTTGCTGGAGAATCAGGCGCGCATCGAGGGGTGGCTGCGCCAACAGTGGCAGAAGACGCCCCCGCCGTTTTATACCTCGGTCGATCTGCGCAATGCCGGCTTCAAGGTGGCGCCGGTGGACACCAATCTGTTTCCCGCCGGCTTCAACAATCTCAATCCCGCCTTCATGCCGCTGTGCGTGCACGCCGTGCAATCGGCGATCGAGGAGGTCTGTCCGACCTCCGTCAAGGTATTGCTGATCCCGGAAAGCCACACGCGCAACCTGTTCTACTTCGAGAGCCTCGCCACCCTGGTGGAGATCATCACCAAGGCTGGGTTCGAGGTGCGCATCGGCTCGCTGCTGCCGGAGCTGTTCGAGCCGCGCACCTTCGAGCTGTCCTCGGGGCGCGCGCTCACGCTGGAACCCCTGGTGCGCCAAGGGAACAAGGTGGGCGTGGGGGATTTCACCCCCTGCATGGTGCTGCTGAACAACGATCTCTCGGAGGGCCACCCGCCGCCGCTGGTGGGGATCGATCAGCCCATCATCCCGCCGCTGGCGCTCGGCTGGTCGAACCGGCTCAAGTCCGGGCACTTCGCGCATTATCGCGACGTGGCCAGCGAGTTCTCCAGCGTGGTCGATATCGACCCCTGGTTCATCGAGCCCTTGTTCCGCAACTGCGGCGAGATCAATTTTATGAAGCGCGAGGGCGAGGACTGCCTGGTCAAGAATGCGACCGCCCTGTTCACCGCGATCCAGCTGAAATATGACGAATACGGCATCAAGGAAAAGCCGTTCATCGTGGTCAAGGCCGATGCCGGCACCTATGGCATGGGGGTGATGTCGGTGGAAAGCCCGGAGCAACTCGTCGAACTCAATCGCAAGCAGCGCACCCGCATGTCCGCCTCCAAGGGCGGGCACGAGGTGACCCGGGTCATCCTGCAGGAAGGGGTGTACACCTACGAGACCTGGGGGCCGGGCCATGCTGTGGCCGAGCCGGTGGTGTACATGATCGACCGCTTCGTGGTCGGCGGCTTCTACCGCGTGCACAAGGCCAAGGGCGTGCGCGAGAACCTCAACGCCCCCGGCATGCACTTCGAGCCGCTGGCCTTCGCCGAATCCTGCATCACGCCCGACAGCCGCCGCGAGCCCGATGCCGAGATCAATCGCTTCTACGCCTACGGCGTGATCGCGCGGTTGGCGATGCTGGCGGCCGCGCGCGAGATCGCCAAGTATGCCGGCTGAGGAGACGGGCCGATGACGATCAGACTCGGCGTGGTGATGGACCCGATCGCCGGCATCAAGCCCTATAAGGACAGCACCTTCGCCATGCTGCTCGCCGCCCAGGCGCGCGGCTGGGAGATCTTCTACATGGAACAGAACGATCTCGTCCTGCGCGACGGCGAGGCCTGGGCGCGCCAGCGCCGGCTGCACGTGATGGATGACAAGCAGCACTGGTTTGAATTCGACGGCGAATCTCACGAGGCGCTGAGCACGCTCGATGTGATCCTGATGCGCAAGGACCCGCCGTTTGACATGGAGTACATCTACACCACCTATCTGCTCGAACGCGCCGAGGCGCGCGGTGTGCTGGTGGTCAACAGGCCGCAGGGGCTGCGCGATGCCAACGAAAAGCTCTACACCGCGTGGTTCGCCCAGTGCACCCCGCCGACCCTGGTCACACGTAGTCATGGCGAGATCCGCGCCTTTCTCGCCGAGCACGGCGACATCATCCTCAAGCCGCTCGACGGCATGGGCGGGGCCTCGGTGTTCCGGCTGCGTACCGGGGACGCCAACATCGGCGCGACCCTGGAGCTGCTCACCGATTACCAGCGCCGGTTTGTGATGGCCCAGCGCTTCATCCCCGAGATTTCCGCCGGCGACAAGCGCATCCTGATGATTGACGGAGAGCCGGTGCCCTACGCCCTGGCACGCCTGCCGGCGGAAGGGGAGGTGCGCGCCAATCTCGCCGCCGGCGGGCGCGGGGTCGGCGTGGCGCTGAGCGAGCGCGACCGCTGGATCTGCGCCCAGGTCGGCCCGGCGCTGCGTGCGAAGGGGTTGCTGTTTGTCGGGCTCGATGTGATCGGCGATTATCTGACCGAGATCAACGTCACCAGCCCGACCTGTATCCGCGAACTCGACGGCCTCTACGGCCTGAACATCGCCGGCCAACTGCTCGATGTCATCGCCGCGCGCCTCGAGGCGCGAAACCAGTGAATCAGAAGCCTAATGTTTGGACTCAGGTAGGATGCGGTGACGAAGGAACCGCATCGTTCGCGATGGATGCGGTTTGCGACGTTCCCCGCATTCCGCATTACTTGATGCGCGCGCTGCTCCTGGTCATATTGCTGGCCATGCTCGCCGGCTGCGGCGAGCGCGGCCACGTCTACCGCCAGCAGGCCTACACCTTCGGTACCATCGTCGATATCACCATCTGGGGTCACGACGAGGCCAAGGCGCAGCAGGCGATGGCGGCCGTTTTTGCCGATCTGGACCGCATGCACCGCGACTGGCACGCCTGGGAGCCGGGGCCGCTCTACGATCTGAACCAGGCCCTGCCCTCGGGCGAGTGGGTGAAGATCCCCGAGCCGGTCAAGCCCCTGCTGCGCCGCGCCCGGGCGCTCTCCGAGAAGACCGGGTGGCTGTTCGATCCCGGCATCGGCCAGTTGATCCGCCTCTGGGGCTTCAACGACCAGTTCTACAACCGCACCGAGCCGCCGCTGCAGGCGGAGATCGACGCCATCCTGGCCAAACACGCCAGCATGGCGGATCTGGAGATCGAGGATGACCGCGTGCGCAGCCGCAATCCAGCGGTGTATCTTGATCTGGGAGGGTTTGCCAAGGGCTTCGGCGTGGACATGGCCATCGCGCGGCTCAAGGAGCTCGGCGTCACCGACGCCATCGTCAATGCCGGCGGCGACCTGCGCGTCATCGGCCAGCGCGGCGCGCGCCCCTGGCGCATCGGCATCCGCCATCCGCGCGGGCAGGGCATCATCGCCTCGCTCGAGGTGGCGCATGATGAAAGCGTCTATACTTCCGGGGACTACGAGCGGTTTTTCGACTATCAGGGCCGGCGCTACCACCACATCCTCGACCCGCGCACCGGCTATCCGGCACAGGGCGTGGTCGCGGCGAGCATCATCCATGACAGCTCGGCCGCCGCCGATGCGGCCTCTTCCGCCCTGGTGGTGGCGGGTGTCGCAGGCTGGGAGGCGGTGGCCAAGGCCATGGGCATCACCCAGGCGATGGTGATTGACGACACCGGCAAGATCCACATGACCCCGGCGATGGCCAAGCGCATCCATTTCGAGGTCAGTCCGCCCCCGGAGATTATTTTGAGCGAGGCATGGTGAGATGAGGCGTGGCGATGTCTTGGCTCTGCTGCTTGCGGTGTCGATCCTGCCGCCGCTGTATGCCGTGCTCTGGCATGACGGCCGCGGCGGGGACTACGCGCGCATCCTGGTCGGCGGTCAGCAGCGCGAACTGGTCAGCCTGCACGAGGACCGCACCCTCGAGGTGAGCGGCGAACTCGGCGTGAGCACGCTCGAAGTTAAGGAAGGCCAGATCCGCTTCCTCGCCTCGCCCTGTCCCGGCCAGCAGTGCGTGCACAACGGCTGGATCCACTTCGGCGGCGATGTGCTCACCTGCCTGCCCAACAAGATCAGCATCGCCATCCTCGGCGGCGAGCAGCGCTTCGACAGCGTGAATTTCTGATGTCCGCGCCCCTCCTGCGCCACGAAACCCTGATCGCCCGGACCGACGACTTCCGCATCGCCGCCTGGGCCGCGCTCGCCATCACCATCCATATCCTGGAGAGCGCGGTGCCGATGCTGCTGCCGGGACTCAAGCCGGGCCTGGCCAATGTGATCGTGGTCGCGGTGCTGGTCTGCTACGGCTGGCGCAGCGCCGCGTGGGTGGCCCTGCTGCGCGTGCTGGTCGGCAGCCTGCTGATCGGCACCTTTCTCACGCCCACCTTCCTGCTGAGTCTGAGCGGGGCGCTCGCCAGCGTGGCGGCGCTTTATCTCGCCTGGCGCCTGGGCGGGTGGTTTCCACGCTGGGCGCCGGGGGCGCTCGGTTACAGCGTGCTCGCCTCGATGGCGCACATGGCGGGGCAGTTCTTCGTGGCCTATGCGCTGCTGATCCCGCACCCGGCCCTGCTCAAGCTCCTGCCGCTGTTGATGACGCTGGCGCTGGCCTTCGGTATCATGAGCGGTCTGATTGCCGCAGCAATGGTTAGAAGTATTCATGGCCGAGAACGTACTGATCAAATTACCTGAACAATCCCCGGTAGGAACCAGCGACCGTCTCGCGTTCACCGTCTTCATGGCGGTGGCGGTGCACCTGTTGATCATCCTCGGCATCGGTTTCGAGGCCTTGAAAAATGACTCGCAGCCGCTGAGCAATATGGAGGTGATCTTCATCCAGAATCCGGAGCCGAAGCAGACGACGGACAAGGCCGACTACCTGGCGCAGATCAGCCAGGAGGGCGGCGGCAATGTCGAGGAGAAGCTGCGCCCGCAAAGCCCGCCGGCCTCCGAGATGCCGAGCGACAACCCGGATCTGTCGGATGCCCAGCAGGTCGAGATGTTCAAGACCGTCACCAAGCCGCAGAAAGAGGATCTGCTGATGGACCAGCAGGACGAGCAGGCCGACATCGCCAAGATGGAAGACCCGCCGCTGCCGGACGACACCCAGGCGCCGGTGACCGCCGAGCGGATGATATTGCGCAGCAAGCAGATCGAGAGCCTCAACGCCGAAGTGAGCATGGCCGTGCAGATGTACTCGCGCATGCCGCGCCAGAAATTCATCACCGCCGCCACCCAGGAATACACCGCCGCCAGCTACATGGCCGCCTGGCAGGAGAAGGTCGAACGCATCGGCAACATCAACTACCCCGAGGCCGCGCGCACGCAGAATCTCTACGGCAGCCTGCTGATGGATGTCGCCCTGCGGCCCGACGGCTCGATTCAGAGCATCCAGATCAAACGCTCCTCCGGCAAGCAGGTGCTCGATGACGCGGCGATGCGCATCGTGCGCCTGGCCGCGCCGTTCGCCGAATTCCCCGAGGAACTGCGCAAGGACACCGATATCCTGCACATCATCCGCACCTGGCAGTTCCAGAAGGGCGGCACCCTTTCTACGCGCTGATCTGCTATCGCCGATAGGGAAAAATGCTTGGGGTCGGCATATGGACTCCGGACCAAGTATTGCGCTTCGCGCAGGAGCTGAACTCCGCATGATCATCTATTACCACCCGCAGTACAACTTCAACCTCGGCATCCTCGGCTGGCTGCATCCGTTCGACGGAAAAAAGTTTGCGAAAGTGCATAAGCGGATTGCAGGTCTCGAAGGCATAACAATCGTGCATGTCGAACAGCCGATTGATGCCGATGTGATTAATGGATTTGTCGGAGAACTATTGCGCCGATTACTGGATAGCAAGCGATATATCCTGCAAGCGCTCGAGGTGCCCTATATTCCATTGTTGCCGTTCTCGATAATCGATCATCGAATCCTCGTGCCGATGCGTTGGGCGGTGGCCGGTACGCTCGCTGCTGCCAGAACATCGTTGACAGGGGTCAATGCGTGGAATCTGGCTGGCGGTTATCACCACGCAAGCAAAAAGAATGCGCAAGGATTCTGTATTTACAATGATGTTGGTATCGCGGTGGAGGAATTGCTGGCGGAAAATGCCCTGTCGGCTAAAGATGAGATTTTAATCATCGATGTAGATGCCCACCATGGCAATGGAAATGCATATGTATTCATGGAAAACGACAAGGTGACCATCCTCGATATTTATAACAACGATATCTATCCGAGGAGCGACTACACCAAAGAGCGCGTGAACATTAACATCCAGCTGCGCATGCATACGTCAGCTGATGAATATTTGTCAAAACTCAAATCCGGTTTGGACAAGATCAGGGGCGGATATAAAGTTGCCTTCGTCGTCGCGGGAACCGATGTCCTGGAAAGCGATCCCCTGGGTGGGTTGAATTTGTCGATAGCTGATTGTGTTGCCAGAGATAAGCTGGTGCTCGACAAGCTGCATTCTTTATCAATACCCGCCGTGTTCTTGGGCGGAGGCGGCTATGGCCGGGAGAGCGCGGCCGCGATCATCGGGAGCATTTCCGCCCACTATCGGATGTGACCGCCGATCGCGCGGGCAGGTCATGTAGGGAGCATCAGGCGCTCGCCGCAGTGCGCCGATTCCAGCGAGGTCCAGGTGCGGCCCATTCGGAACCTGCGCTCATGTCCCCTCGAAAAGGGAGTCGATCTGCCCAACCGGCAGTGTGGCGACACCGTGGCCCAACGGATAGCTTTCCTCGCAGGGGCACACCACATAGCCCTGCGTACTGCCCACGTCGGAGAGCGCCGACCAGAACCCCTTGCTGGGTTTGGGCTCCGCCGTGAACTTGATCTCAAGCGCAATCGGCGGCTGGTTGCCGGGCGGTTCCAGGAGCAGGTCGATTTCCGCGCCCGCCGCAGTGCGATAAAACGAGTGACGCCACGTGCCGGGAGCCAGCGCCAGCACCTGTTCGATCACCCATCCTTCCCACGACGCGCCCAACGCCGGGTGGCCGAACAAGTCGTCGGGCTGGGATAGCCGCAACAGAGAATACAACAGGCCGCTGTCACGCACGTACACCTTGGGCGACTTGACCAGACGCTTTTTCAGATTGGCGTGATACGGCTCGATCACACGCGCAATGTACGTTTCCTGCAGGATATCGAGATAGTGCCGAACCGTGGGGGCGGAGACGCCGAGGCTGGTCGCGATCTTGGAGGCGTTCCACAGTTGCCCGTGAGAATGGGCCAGCATTTCCCAGAAGCGCCGCAACGCCGCAGCGGGGATGCGAATGCCGAGTTGAGGGATGTCCCTCTCCAGATAAGTCCGGATGAACGCCTGGCGCCACTCAGATGCCGCATCCTCGCTCTCGGCAAGGAAACTACCCGGAAAGCCGCCGCGGAACCACAGGCGCTGCGCGACCGTGCGGTCGCCTCCCAGCTCATCGAGCAAAAACGGCGTCAGCTCCAGATAAACGATGCGCCCCGCCAGACTCTCCGCCGCTTGGCGGCTGAGTTGCGGCGAGGCCGAGCCCAGCAGCAAAAAACGTCCCGCCCGCCGGTCGCTGTCCACCAGTGCCCGCAACACCGGAAATAGCTCCGGCTTGCATTGGATTTCGTCGAGAATGACCAGCTTGTCGGCATGTGTCTGCAGATAAAGCTCCGCCTCGCCCAGCTTGGCGACATCCGACGGCCGTTCCAGGTCGAGATACACCACCGGGAACGAATGCGACGCGGCAAGCCGCCTCGCCAGCGTGGTCTTGCCAACTTGGCGGGGACCCAGAAGCGCCGCCACCGGAAAACGGCGCAATGACTCAACCAGTCGGGGATAGAGTAGGCGTTCGATCATCCTTGTATTATGAAAGTCTATATTTCAAAATACAAGGATAGCCATGTGGAAGCCGCCCAAGCTGCGGTGCTCGTGATCCTGCTGAATGAGGAACGCCCGCCAGTTTGGGAGCAGGTCAGCGACTGGATCGACCGCAATGGTCCTCTCGCCAACAGCGATCTGTGCAGAATCGCAGGGGTGGACACCCTGAAGGCTTCGAAAATGCTGAAACGCTGGGTTGAGCAGGGCGTGCTGCTAAGAGACGATCCGGGCGGAAAACGTAAAACGGTCTATTTCAAATCGACGCTGACGCAATCCCAATTGGATTGGGGCGGATCATTATCTCCCGATACGGAAAATAACGCGGGCGCATCCTGATTAGTGGTGTACAAACAATGAGTTGTATGTTTTTTTATTATCCAATGGCGCGATCTTGAAAGGTTCGGGTCGGGTTGTGAACGATATTCCGGACACAACCGTTAAGCGGAACTAACGACGTGCTGCACATCATCCGCACTTGGCAGTTCCAGAGGGGCGGCACCCTTTCCATGCGCTGATCCGCGCCTCGGCGCGGCAATGGATAATCCGTGCCATTCAAAGTATCATTTCAACGATATGATCAAGACTGTTTCCCTCACCAACCACTTCCTGATCGCCATGCCCGGCCTGACGGACCCGAACTTCTTCCAGTCCGTCACCTACATCTGTGAGCACAACAGCGAAGGGGCGATGGGTATCGTCATCAACCGCCCGCTCGAGCTCACCCTCAGGGAGGTGCTGGAATCGATGACCATCCCGGTGCCGGAACAGGGCTTCAACGACGTCGCGATCTACCTGGGCGGCCCGGTCGAGCCCGAGCGCGGCTTCGTGCTGCACCGTCCCGCCGGGCAGTGGGAGTCCTCCATTCCGATTGCCGAGGACATGGCCCTGACCACCTCGCGTGACATCGTCGCGGCCATTGCCGAAGGCAGCGGCCCTAAGCATTTTCTGATCGCCCTCGGCTATGCCGGGTGGGGCGCGGGACAGCTCGAGGACGAGCTGGCCAACAACGCCTGGCTCAGTGTCCCGGCGGATTTCGACCGGCTGCTCGACACCCCGGTGGAGCTGCGTTGGGAGACAGCCGCCGCTTTGCTCGGCGTGGACTTGAAGACGCTCTCCAGCGACATCGGGCATGCCTGAGATCAAGACCCTGCTGGGTTTTGATTTCGGGGAGCGGCGCATCGGGGTCGCCACCGGGCAGCGCATCACCGGCACCGCCTCGGCGCTCGCCACGCTGACCTCGCGCGATGGCAGGCCGGACTGGGAGGGGATCACCAAACTGATCGAAGAATGGCGGCCGGATGCCTTCGTGGTCGGGATGCCGCGCAACATGGACGGCAGTCAACACGAGCTCGCCAAGCGGGTGACGCGCTTTGGCAACCAACTGCACGGCCGCTACGGCAAGCCGGTGTTCTTCGTCGACGAGCGGCTCAGTTCGCGCGAGGCCGAGCGCCAGCTCGCGCCGGGCGCCGCGCGCCGCGACAAGGGGCTCATCGACCGGATGGCTGCGCAGGTGATATTGCAAGATTGGCTGGATCAACAGCGGACGAACCATGAACAAACGCTATAACGTAGAACAAATACTCCAAGACATGACCCGCGCGCTGCGCCAGCGCATGCAGGCGCGCGGCATCGCCGAGCCGGTGATGATCGGCATCCACACCGGCGGGGTCTGGATCGCCGAGGAACTGCACCGGCGCCTGGGCCTGACCACGCCGCTGGGCGGTCTCAACATTTCCTTCTATCGCGATGATTTCAGCCGCGCGGGACTGCACCCGGATGTCAAACCGTCCAACCTGCCGTTTGAGATCGACGGAGCGCATCTGATCCTGGTCGACGATGTGCTCTATACCGGGCGCACCATCCGTGCGGCGATGAACGAGATCTTCGATTACGGCCGGCCCGACTCGATCACCCTGGCGGTGCTGGCCGAACGCAGCGGCCGCGAGCTGCCGATCCAGGCCGATGTGGTGGGCGTGCGCTTTGACATCGATCCGCACGAGCAGATCAAACTCACCGGGCCGCAGAACATGCAACTGGAGGTCGTGCAATCACTATGAGCCGCAATATTCAGCTCGATCCGCAAGGCAAGCTGCGCCACTTCATCACGGTGGAGGGATTGAAGCGCCAGATGCTGGTCGACATCCTCGACACCGCCGCCTCGTTCATGACCGTCGGCGCGCAGAAGACCAAGAAGGTGCCGCTGCTGCGCGGCAAGACCGTGGCCAATCTGTTCTTCGAACCCAGCACGCGCACGCGCACCACCTTCGAACTCGCCGCCAAGCGTCTCTCGGCCGATGTGCTCAATCTCGACATCAAGACCTCGGCGACCTCCAAGGGCGAGAGCCTGCTCGACATGCTGCGCAATCTCGAATCGATGGGGGTGGACATGTTCGTGGTGCGCCATGCCTCGAGCGGCGCGGCGCACTTTATCGCCCAACACGTGGCGCCGAACATCAGCGTGATCAACGCCGGCGATGGCTGCCATGCCCACCCGACCCAGGCGATGTTGGATATGTTCACCATCCGCCAGTACAAGGGCGAGTTCGCCCCGCTGACCGTGACCATCGTCGGCGACATCCTGCACTCGCGCGTGGCCCGTTCCGAGATCCACGCCCTGACCACACTCGGCATCTCCGAGCTGCGCGTGGCCGGGCCGAAGACCTTGATCCCTGCCGAAGTGGAGGCGATGGGCGTGCACGTCTACGAGGACATGGACGCGGCCATCGACGGGGCCGATGTCATCATCATGCTGCGCCTGCAACGCGAGCGCATGAAGGGCGGCTTCATCCCGGGCGAGCAAGAATATTTCGACCTCTATGGTCTGAGCGAAAAACGCCTGCGCCGCGCCAAGCCCGAGGTGATCGTGATGCATCCGGGGCCGATCAATCGCGGCGTGGAGATCGCCTCCGAGGTGGCCGACGGCAAGCACTCGGTGATCCTGCCGCAGGTCACCAACGGGATCGCGGTGCGCATGGCGGTGATGTCGATGGTGCTCGGCCGTCCGGAAGAAGTGGTGGCGGGAGGAGCGAGCTGATGCGCGTCTTGATTCAAAACGGGCGGCTCATTGATCCGGCCAACCAACACGACGCCGTGTGCGATCTCTACATCGCCGAAGGCAAGATCGTCGGACTCGGACAGGCGCCACAGGGCTTCACGCCCGATCGCGTGATCGACGCCAGCGGGCTCATCGTCTGCCCAGGGCTGATCGACTTGCAGGCCCACCTGCGCGAGCCGGGACAAAAACACAAGGGCACCATCGCCAGTGAAACGGCTGCGGCGGTCGCCGGCGGCATCACCACGCTGTGCTGTCCGCCGGACACCGATCCGGTGATCGATTCCACCGCCGTGGTCGAGCTGATCAAGCTGCGCGCCGAGCAGGACGGCCAGGCCCGCGTGGTGATCCTCGGCGCGCTGACCAAGGGCCTCGGCGGCGAACTGATCTCCTCCATGGCCAAGCTCAAGGCCGCCGGCTGCGTCGGTTTCAGCAATGCCCATCAACCGGTCGGCAACACCGTAGTGCTGCGCCGCGCGATGGAGTACGCCGCGACCCTGGATATGACCGTCTTTTTGCACGCCCAGGACCCGAGTCTCAGTGCCGGCGGCATGGTGCATGAAGGCGCGGTCAGCACCCGGCTCGGGCTGGCCGGCATCCCGGCTTGCTCGGAAACCTTGGAGGTCGCGCGCCTGCTGCAATTGATCGGGCACACCGGCGTACGCGCGCATTTTTCGCAGCTCTCCACCGCCAAGGCCTTGCAGCTGATCGGTCGTGCGCGCTACGACGGACTGCCGGTCAGCGCCGATGTGGCGGCGCACCAACTGCATCTGACCCAGGTCGATATCGCCGAATTCAACAGCCTCTGCCATGTGCGTCCGCCGCTGCGCACCGAGCGCGACCGCGACGGACTGATCGAAGGGGTGGGCAGCGGGGCGTTGAACGCCATCTGCTCCGATCACCAGCCGCACGACCGTGACGCCAAGCTGGCGCCCTTCGCCGAGACCGAGCCGGGCATCTCCGGCCTGGAGACCCTACTGCCGCTGGCGTTGCGCTTGCGTACCAAGCGCGTTTCCCTGATGCGCATCATCGACAGCCTCACGCGCGAACCGGCGCGCATCCTCGGACTGGAGGTGGGACACCTCTCGCTCGGTGCGCCGGCCGATGTCTGCATCTTCGATCCCGACCGCTATTGGCGGTTGGAAGAGGCCAATATGCGCAGCCAGGGCCGCAACACGCCGTTTCTCGGTTGGGAATTCCAGGGGCGGGTGGTGTATACCCTGGTCGACGGCCGGCCGGTGTTCGAGTTGTCGGGCGCGGCGTGATTCAGGCCGAGGCCGCGCTGCTTGCGCGCGCGCCGCTGCCGGGCCGCACCGAGCTGTGGCGCCTGCATGCCCCAGAGATTGCCAAGGCCGCCCGGCCCGGCCACTACATCGAGGTGGAGGTTGCCGCCAGCGAGCGCCTGTTCGTCATGCGCGCCGATGCGCCGGCGGGCTGGATTGAACTGCTGCGGCCGGTGACGAATTCCGACGCACCGTTGACCGTCGGCCGGTCCTTGGCGATTCGCGGGCCGCTCGGCTCGGAGTTCGTTGTGCATCCCGAACGTCCGCGCCCGCTGTTGCTCGGTCACGGTCTCGGCATGGCGCCGATGATCTTTCTGGCCAGCGCGTTGCGTGGCCTTCCCGTGTTCAAACCCTTGGCGCTCTTGAGCACCGATGATGCCTTTCCCTTCACCCCGCGTCCGTCACGCATCATCGTCCCCGGTGTGCCGCATGGGGTGATCGCCGCACCGCCGCTGCTCGACGACTGGGGTGTGCCCGCGCGGCTGATCAATGCGCACGGCGCCCCCGGTTGCCACGAAGGCGACTTGATCGCACTCGCGCGCCACTGGCTGCACGCGCTTTCGCCCGCGCAGCGGGGCGAGGTGGAAATCTTCGTCTGTGCCCCGCCGATCCTCTTGGCCGAAATTTGCGTTTGGGCGCAGGCCGAGCGTATCGTGTGGCAGTCGTGCGGCTGATCGCGTTACCCCTGTATCGGGAGCGGTGATAACCAATGTAGGAGCCTGCCCTGCAGGCGATTGCCGTTTGTTCGCGAGCAGGGCTCGCTCCTACATGAAATCCTTTTGTCGGTTGGGGGTCCGTAGGAGCGAGCCCCGCTCGCGAATGAACCGAACGGAGTTCGCCTGCGGGGCAGGCTCCTACGGTCGTGCCGCACCATCACGCGCGCGGTTCCGCGCACCTTCTCATCGTGTGTAATTTTCACACATTCATCTCGGCAATATTCACGTGAATCTCACCCAAGCGCGCGGTTAAATGTGCCGCAAGTCGGACGTCACGGCGAACGTGACGGAACGAGTCGGTCGCGGCGCTTTTTTCATGCGCTGCGTTGCCATATCGAGGCGTAGCAATCCCGCCTGCCGGCAGACGCCAATCAAACAAGGAGATCGAACATGGTCATCGGAAATCCGCAGCGGTCGAGGTTGAATCCGGATCGTCAGTTTTTGCTGCAACACATCCATTTCGACAAGCCCATCACGCGCGCGCAGGGGCACTATTTGTACGATGCGCAGGGCGAGGCGTATCTGGATTTTCTCGCGCAATACGGCGCGGTGCCCTTCGGCCACAATCCCGCGATCGTCTGGGAGGCGTTGAACCGCGTGCGGCTCAATCACGAGCCCAGCCTGGTGCAGCCGCTGTTGTCGCCGGCGGCCGAGGCCCTGTCGGCGAAGTTGAGCGCCATCGCCCCGGTGCGCAACGGCTATGTCACCTTCACCAACAGCGGGGCGGAGACCGTCGAGGCGGCGATCAAGCTGGCGCGCGCCAAGACCTTGCGGCCGTATATCGTGAGCGCCAGCGGCGGGTTTCACGGCAAGACCCTCGGGGCGGTGTCGGCGACGTGGAATCCCAAATATCGCGAGCCGTTTTTGGCCGATACGCGCCACTTCGATTTCGTCCCGTATGGTGATGTCGAGGCCTTGGAGGCGCGCCTGGCCCAAGGTGATGTGGCGGCGTTTCTGGTGGAGCCGGTGCAAGGCGAGGCCGGGATGATCGATGCGCCGGCCGGATATCTGCGCGCGGCGGCGGAGATCTGCAAACGACATCGCACCCTGCTGATCGTCGATGAAATCCAAAGCGGGCTGGGACGCACCGGCACGCTGTTCGCGCTGGAACACGAAGGGGTGACGGCCGACATGGTGCTGCTGGCCAAGGCGCTCGGTGGCGGGATGGTGTCGCTGGGGGCGTGCATCTGCGCCGAGCACGCCTGGTCCGAGGAGTTCGGGCTGTTTCACAGCTCCACCTTTGCCAACAATCACCTCTCCTGCGCCATCGGCCTGGCGGTGATCGAGCACCTGCTGGCCGACGATCAAGCCTTGGTGCGGGATGTCGCCGAGAAAGGGGATTACCTGCGGCGCGGCTTGGAGGTGCTGATCCGGTGTCACCCGCGGGCCTTCAGTCACGCGACCGGCAAGGGGCTGATGCAGGGACTGCACATTCATCCGTGGCAGCATGCGGACAGCTATTTTCTCTGCCATGCCAGCTGGACGGGCATGTCGGTGCCGTTGATCTGCGGGTATCTCTTGAACCAGCACAAGATCATTACCGTGCCGACCTTCAACAACAACGGCGTCATCCGCATCGAACCCTCGTTGACCATCACGCATGCCGAGATCGACCGGCTGCTCGACGCGTTGGACGATGTCGGCGAGGCCATCGCCCAAGAAGATTTTGCCAAGTTGCTGCGTTATCTGACCGGGGAGCGGGGCAAGGTTGTCCATTTTCCACAGATCATCGAAAAAGGGAGCGAAAAACATGCAGAACCTCAACGCGCCATGTCTTGGTAAATATGCCTTTTTGATCCATCCGCCTTCGCCGGAGGATTTGCATAAATCCGCGCCGCGCGGCTTTGAACACCTGAGCGAGGCGGAATGGGACAACTGGGTGAAATGGATCTCCTCGTGGTCGGAACGGCATTACGAACCCGGCGTGGCCCATCACCTGCCCGTGCTCCGCTCGCAAACCGGCGGCTACGCCGAGGGCTGGCTGATCGCCATACCGTTGACGCCGGTGCAGCTGATGAAGCTCAAACAGCGCGACAAGGCGGTGCTGCTGGCGCGATGCGTGGAGGTGGCGCGCGATCTGGGCGTGGATATCCTCGGGCTCGGCGCGTTCACCTCGATCATCAGCCGGGGCGGGACCGACATCGCCGATTGCGGTCTCAATATCACCACCGGCAACAGCTTGACGGCCATGTCAGCCTCGGAAAGCCTGCGGCAATTGGCGCGCCAAAGCGGCCAGGAGCTGCGCGCCGGTCCGCTGGGCGTCATCGGCGCCGCCGGTTCGGTCGGCCAGCTTGCCACGCGTCGACTGGCGCTGTTCTGCGCTGACATGACGCTGTTCGGCAATCCCAACAATCCAAACTCCCTGCGCAAATTGGCCGGGGTGGCGGGACGGATTTACCGCGACGCGTTGGTTAGTGTCAAACGCGGTGGAGAACTCGACGGCGTGGCCGGCAAACTCCGGCAAATCGTGGACTGCCCGGAAGAGGTGTTGGCGCTCGAACCGGATGACGACAGCGCGCTGTACGACTGCGTGAATATCATCGCTGGCCAAGTGGGCGCGGAACCGCCGGTCAAGCTCAGCAACGATCTGGCGGACCGCTTGCCGCGCATGCGGTTTGTGTTGTCGGCCACGAGCCAAGGGGCGGCGTTCATCGACGCGACCATGCTGGCGCCCGGGGCGATCGTGTGTGATGCCTCGCGTCCGGCGGATGTGAGCGCGGAGGTGACGCAGAAACGGCCCGACGTGTTCGTCTATGAAGGCGGGCTGATGCGCTTGCCGGAGAAGGTGACGTTCGGCCGGCGCAACATCATCGGCTGCGCGCCGGGGATCAATCTGTCCTGCCTGTCCGAAACCATCACACTGGCCATGTCGGGCATCCGGCGCAATTACAGCATCGGCAGCGATTTGTCGCTGGAGGAGGCGCAGGCGGTGTATGCGCACGCCATCGGCCACGGCTTCAGGGTCCACACCCCGGAGATGGGCGGACACTGCGCGGGGGCCGCGGCATGAACGCGCACGGCAAGCCGTACAAGTTTTCCCTGTGGGAGGCCTTTTGGCGCGACTATCTGCGCAGTCCCGAGATCTACCTGTTCCTCGTCGCGGTGATCGTGCTCGCCGCGCAGCTGGCATGGCAGGGCGCGCTCGCCGCATCCGTGGGCTGGTTCCTGCTGGGCTGGCTGCTGTTTCTGCCGCAGGAGTATCTCACCCATGTGTATGTGTTGCATTTTCCGCCGCCGCGCCATGCCTGGCTCTACCGCCAGATGTACCGGCTGCACTACGGCCATCACGATCTGCCGATGCGCAGCGACTTGATGTACATCCCGCTGTGGCTGGTCCTGCCGATGCTGGCGGCCAATCTCGGCGTGTTCTGGCTGATCGCGCCCGATGCCATCGCCTTGCAGGCGATGGTCGCCGGGCTGATGACGGGTTATTTGTTTTACGAGTGGAGTC
Organism: Pseudomonadota bacterium; assembly: GCA_040752855.1. Classification (GTDB taxonomy): domain Bacteria; phylum Pseudomonadota; class Gammaproteobacteria; order RBG-16-57-12; family RBG-16-57-12; genus JBFMHP01. Next base: position 32,910 of record JBFMHP010000002.1, read on the forward strand.
ATCTGTTTTGCCACCTGCCGTATGTCCCCAAGACCAGGCTCGGCCAATTCATCAAACGCCGCCATGCGCTGCATCATTTTCGCAACGAGCGGGTGCTGTTTGCGGTGAGCGCACCGGCGTTTTTCCTGGATCATCTCGCGGGAACGGCGTGCATCGATGAGGCAACGGCCGGGCGCGCCGATCGTTATCTGGGCGTGGCGGAAGACGATCCAAGGCTGTTGCAGAGCCGAAACCATTTTGCCGCGCGTTCCAGCGGCGATCTGACCCATTCCAAGGTATGGCTGCGGCATATCGAAGCGCGCATGGTGAAGTCATGAAACACGAACTCGACGGCAAGGCATGGAGCGAGATCAGCGGCCGTGCGGAGTTGCATCTCGACGCGGCAGATCGCCCCGCCTTGGAACAACTCAAACGCCCCGATGGCGCGATCTTCAGTCTCTGGGTGATGTTGCACTTGGGCCTGTGGGGGCTGGGCGCGATCGGCGCATGGTTCTTGCGCGATACTTATTGGGTGCTCGTGTGCAGCCTGCTGCTGGGGAGCCAACTGCATGCGATCACGATTCTGCAGCACGACTGCGGGCACGGTTCCGCCTATCGCAGTCCTGCGGCCAACCTGTGGGTGGGGCGGGTGCTGGCGTGGTTCATCTTCATGCCGTTTACCACCTTCACCCATTTGCACAAGCGTCACCACGCGTTCTTGGGGCAGCCGGACAAAGATCCCGATGAGTGGTTTTATGCGGCGGGTGTCCGCTGGCTGTTCCTGCGCGAAATGCTGTTCTTGCCGCGGTTCATTTACGAATCGCTGGGCTCCCGCTTACCCGAGCGGCTGCGCCAGCAAGTATGGCGCGAGTTGGCATTCAACACGGTGAGCTGGCTCATTCTGTTGGCGGCGGCGATGCACTTCGACGCGCTCGGATGGTTTGTCATGGCCTGCCTGCTGCCGATGGCGCTGCTGGCGTTGGTCATCAATCCGATCTCGCGCGGTTATGAGCATTTTCCGATGGCGGAAATGATCGGCGCGGAGCCGCAACGCCTGGACCTGCGCGCCAATACGGTAACGGTGACCAGCAAGCTGCTCGGCTTGCTCTGGGCCAACATCACCTATCACGTGGAGCATCATGTGTATCCGAACGTGCCGTTTTACCGCCTGCCGGCCGTGCATGTCTTGATGCGCCACAAGCGCTATTGCCGCGAGCCGTATCCATTGTTCCGTATGCTGCCTAAATCACTAAGTACAAACCGCCCGTTGGCGCTACCCGCTCAGGAGACCGAAGATGCACACCGCTGAAATCGAACAAACCCTCAAGACCTTTCAAGACAAGGTCAATGCCCATGCCGCGCTGCGCTCCCTGCTGAAAGGCTGGGAGCCGACGATCATCGTGGAGCCGACCGACTCGCCGCGGGTGTTCAGCCTGCCGGTGCGCAACCAGAAGATCGACGCGGTGTGGGATCGGCGCCACGCCGACCGTCATGAAATACTCGTGCGCGGCACCGGACAGTTGTTGAACGCGGTGTTCAGCGGCAAAACCAATCCGGCGCGCGCCCACCTCGATGGTGAGCTGGCGGTCTTCGGCACCGAGCGCGACCAGGTCAAGCTCGATGCCATCAGCCTGGTGCTGTGGGGATTCTGATGCGCCGCACGGGTGAATTCCTGACGTATCTTTCCGTCAGCGCCGGCATGGCGCTGGCGGTGAGCTGCTTCACCGTTTTTTCACTGTTGTTCCAATCCGCCACGACCGCGCAAATCGTGGTGGCGCTTGCGCTCGCGGGCGTGCTCTGCCTCGGCGTGGCCGGAACGATCGCCGAATTGGCGGGGCGATTTCCGTCTTCCGGCGGACTGCGCACCTATGTGAAGGCCGCCTTCGGCGATTCCGCATCACTGTTCGTCGTTTACATGTATCTCGGCTTGGTACTGCTGATCGCCGGCGTCGAAAGCTACGTCTTCGCGGGCGTGGTCGCACAATTCATGCCCGAGATGCCGCGCTGGCTGACCATCATCGTGTTGCTCGGCGCGGTCATCATGATCAATGTGGTGGGCATGGAGCTGCCGGGGCGGGTGCAAACCGTGCTGACCCTGTCGCTGCTGATCGGTCTGCTGGCGATCGCGCTGTTTGCGCTGCAATTCGCGCCGCCATCGCTGCCCGCCGCACCGCAGGCCGAGCGTGCGGATTGGGGGCTGCTGCCGCAGCTGGTGTGTCTGGCCTTTTTTATGTACGTGGGTTTCGAGTGGGTCGTGCAAGTGGGGCGCGACCCCGCGGCGTATCGGCGCATGATTCCCTCCGCCATGTTGGTCGCGATCATGCTGTTGGGCGTGACTTACGGATTATTCGCATTGGCGCTGGGCGCGCATCTGGAGCCGGCACAGATCGCGGGCACCCAAACGCCGCAGATCGCGCTGGGCGGACAGTTGCTGGGCGACGCCGGGCGCGGGCTGCTGGCATTCATGTCCGTGCTGGCCATTCTGACGTCATTCAACGCGGGCCTGCTGGGCGCGACCCGTCTGATGTACGCATTGTCGCGCGAAGGCCATCTGCCGCGGTGGTGCGCCACTATCTCGCCGCGCTCCGGCGCGCCGGTCGGCGCGGTGTTGACCTTGGGCGGCGCGGCCATGGTCTCCGCGATCTTGATCGACCGTTACCAAGCCTATGGCGCCGCGGCCGCCTTGAGCGCCGTCATCGTATGCGTGAGCTATGTCAGCCTGCTCGCCGCCGCTTGGCGACTAAAGAGCCGGGAGCTGCACGCCGGCGGCACGCCCGGGCAGAACCGCATCCCTGCGGTTGTGCAAGTCATGATCGCGCTGGTTCTGACCGGCGTGGCGGCGGCGACCGCCTTGTCGACACCGTCGCTCGCGGCGCAGTGCGCGGGATTGGTGGCGATTGCCGGCGGTCTGACGTGGGGCTCGCTGGCCCATGCGAAAAAGGCGCGTTGCCTGCGCCAAAGCACAATCTGAATCCAAACCATCATCTTACTAAGGAGAACTGTCATGCAGGTGGAAAGTATGCAAAATCACGAGTCGCATAATCACGAACTGAATCGGTCCAATCCCGCCTATCCGCCCTGCGGCTGGGACAACGGCCGTTTCACCATCCAAAACTGGCTCGAACAAACGCCGTGGCGGCATTTGAACAATACCGAATACGGACTGAAAAAAACCGTCGCCAAACCGATCGACGGCCTGTGGGAAGACCCGCTGCTCGGACAAATCCACAAGATCGATATCGCGATGTTCCTGACCGCCGAACGGCTGTCCTATCACAACATCGCCGCACTGATCGGTGCCGCGCCCGACGAACAGTCGCAGATGTTCCTCGCCACCCAGACCCTGGACGAGGCGCGTCACTACGAGGTGTTCTGCCGTCACCTGGCGGATTTCGGCGTCACGCCCGAACAACGCGAGGCGATGATGGAGCGCGTGACCACGCCGGCGATGAGAAAGTTTTACGACTTGATCTGCGAGCAGGTCGACAAGCGCAACTTCATCACCGCGATGCTCTCGCATAACATCATTTTGGAGGGTATGGCCTATCCGCTCTACCGCTATCAGCGCAAATACTGGTCGCGGTTCGATCCCGGCTTGAGCCAGATCATCGAAGGGGCCTTCGCCGACGAAGTCCATCACGTCACCTTCGGTGAAGCCATCATGCGCCACCACGCCCGCGGCGGCGAACAGCAACGCAACGAGTTGCGCCGACTGACGGCGGATTTCCATCGGCTCATGACCGAGGTATTCGAAGGGGTCATCAACCACTACGTTGGCCTCTACCAGGAGGCTGCCAACAACCACATGCATCTGATGGGGGACATCGAAATCTTCCCGGGGCATACTATGGCCTCGCTCAGCGAGGAAGATCAGGTGCGGTTGCTGTTGAAGGAAGTGCAAAACGAGCACAGCGCCCGCCTGGCGCGTATCGGATTGAGTGCTTAGCGAAGCTCCTGTAACTTTGCGGATAAATGAAGCCGGTGTAGGAGCGAGCCCTGCTCGCGAATGAGGACGATCGATCGCCTGCAAGGCAGGCTCCTACACGTGCCGCGTGGTTCCTTAATTGTGTGGATAAATGCGGCCCGGTGTAGGAGCGAGCCCTGCTCGCGAAAGAGGGCCGTCGCCTGCACGGCAGGCTCCTACAGGGCCATCAGGATAGTCAATCCTACGAGAGGATATGAAAACACTCATGCAGTCGAAAAAATGGACATTGCTGCGCGTTACGGCGTTGTTATTCTTTCTTGCCGCCATCGGCATCGCCCTGATTCCGATCAGCAGTCTGCGCATCGATAATCGCTTCGAGATCTGGTTTTATGATCAGGACCCGGCGATCGCCTCCTATGATCAGGGGCATGCCCAATTCGGCAATTGGGATTGGATGAGTGTGTATGTCACACCGCAGGAAGGAATCTATTCCGAGCCGTTCCTGCGCGCGGTGAGCACCATTACCGACGGGATAAAAGCCCTGCCCGATGTGAAGAAAGTCATCTCCATCACCAACGCCCGCGGCAACCGGCTGGACAACGACGAGCTCGCGTATCAAGCCATCCTCGGGCCGGGGCCATGGACCCCCGCGGATATCGCGCAACTGCGCAGCACGCTGGAGACCAACCTTATCTATCGGGGCGGACTGGTCCAACCCGGCAGCGATGCCAGCACCTTGATCATGGTGCAGGTGAACAATCGCGCGGATGACAAGGAAGCCTATCGCGTCGAATTGGTGGATGACGTGGACGCCATCTTGCGCGGCCAGTCCGGCGGCGCGGTGGCCGATTACGCCATCGCCGGTTCGCCGTTTCTAAACGCCGAGCTGAACCGCAGCTCGCGCCATGACATGCTGGTGTTCTATCCGTTGGTCAGTCTGTTGGTCACGGTTATCGCATGGGTGCTGTTTCGCAACCTGCGCGATGTGGCCACCGTGCTGCTGGCGCTGACCGGCACCACCGCCTGGAGCGTGGGCATCATGATGACCAAGTTCGATTTGAACATGGTCACCATCATGATGCCGACGGTGCTGGTGACCGTCTCCGTGGCCAACGTCATGCACGTCATCGTGAACTTCCACGCCAAACGTCGCGCACATCCCGACCGCCAGACATGGACCCTGGCGACAAGCGCGGTGAAGGAGCTGTGGGTGCCGGCGTTGGGCACCACCGCCACCACCGCCGTGGGCTTTTTGTCGCTCACGCAGACCGGCGTCTTGCCCGTGAGCCTGCTGGGCTATTACGCGGCGGCGGGGATCATGTTCGCCTATGTGATCACCATCGTGCTGGTGCCGATACTGCTGACGCTTTTTTGGGGCGACTTCGCCGGAGGCGCCACACCCGCGCAGCCGCGTGGCGCGCCTGCGCAGATCGGCCGGACCGCATGGTCGGCGTTTTTCCAGAAAACCAGTTTCAAGCGTCCGTATCTGATCCTGTGCGTGTGCGCGGCGGTGGCCGTGCCGATCCTGGCGCAGCTCCCCTCGCTCGATGCGGACACCAATTACGTCGGCATGTTTCATGAAGACAGCCTGGTCAAGCAGTACTACGACAAGGTCGAGCACAGCGGCTATGCCACCAACAGCGTCACCCTCGTATTGCATGCGCCGCAGGGGCTGGAAGACGAACGCGTGTTTCGTGCCCTGGTGCGGCTCGAGGAGCGGATCGCGGCGTTGCCCAAGGTGAGAAACCTGGCGAGCCCGGTGAAGCTGATCGCCGAAGTCGACCGTGCGCTCGCCGAGGACAAGACACAATGGCGCGCGGATTTTCCGGGCTACGGCCGGGAGGCGATCGCCCAGCTGATCCTAACCGCCGAGATCTCCGGCAACGACGACCTGGCCGATATGCTCAGCACGGATCATCGGGATTTTCAGCTCACGGTGTTCACCGACTATATGTCCAGCCGCGAGGTCTCCGCATTCGCCGCCCAACTCGCCGCGCTCGCCAACGATCACTTACCCAAGGATGTGACCGTATCGGTCACCGGTCTGCCGGTACTGTGGGCGAACATGGCCGCGCGCTTGATCGATGCGCAAAGCGCCATCCTGCTTTCGGTAGTCGTACCGCTGTTTTTCATCATGTTGGCCGTCATCCGCTCGGTGCCGCTGGTGCTCATCGGCTTGATCGTCAACCTGCTGCCGGTCGGCTTGATCCTGGGCCTGATGGCGTGGTTCGACATCAAGATCGATATGGCGACGATCCTCATCGGCGGCATCACCATGGGTATCGCGGTGGACGACACGATTCATTTCCTTTGGCAGTTCCGGCGCGAGTTGTTGCACGGCAAGACCTTGACCGACGCCGTCCAAGCCACCGTGGATCATACCGGCGTGGCCATACTAATGACCTCGTTGCTGCTGAGCGCGGGCTTCTTGGTCATGGTCGCCTCCGATTTCTATCCGACGTCCAACTTCGGCTGGCTCACCAGCTTGACGGTGCTCATCGCGTTGGCGTGCGAGCTCTTTCTCCTCCCATCCCTGCTGGTCCTTCTCAAGCCGGGCCGGGAGCATCTCTCGCTGGGGTATGTGCCAGGCTTCCGCCGCGCGCAAGGCAAGCGCGAGGTGGCGGCGGAGAGCGGCCGCAGCGACTGAGTCCGGCAATGAACACTGAACCGATATCATTAATCCGGTGGACGAAAACACCCGTTGTAGGAGCCTGCCCCGCAGGCGATCACCGCCATTCGCGAGCCGGGCTCGCTCCTACATCGCCATCTTCAAGGAACATAATCAAAATGAAAAAATGTGCATCATTACTGCTGTTGACTGTGTTGCTGGCACGCGTCGCCGGCGCGGAAACCCCCGAGGAAAAGGGCCTGGCGATCGCCAACGAAGTAGACCGGCGCAACCAGGGCTATGCCGACATGGTGGTCGCGATGACCATGACCTTGATCGATGCGCGCGGCAAGACCGATGAGCGCAAACTCGACTTGAAGGCCCTCGAAGTCACCGCCGCCGATGACGGCGACAAGGCCTTGCTGGTCTTCAATCAACCGCGCGACGTGGCCGGCACCGCGCTGCTGACCGCCACCCATATTCAGGCTGAGGACGATCAGTGGCTTTATCTGCCTGCCCTCAAACGCATCAAGCGGATCTCCTCCAGCAACAAAACCGGCAGTTTCATGGGCAGCGAATTTTCCTATGAAGATCTCGCGCCGCAGGAGGTGCGAAAATACCAATACAAATTCCTGCGCCACGAGCCGTGCGGTGCGCTGCGATGTTTGGTGGTCGAGGTGTATCCCGGTTATAAGAATTCCGGCTACGCGAAGTTGATCAACTGGATCGACGACCAAGAGTATCGCTCGCAGAAAATCGCGTTTTACGACACCGCGAACCAGTTGCTCAAGACCTTGACCGCCGAGGGCTATCGGCAATATTTGAATCAGTATTGGCGTCCCGACACGCTTATGATGGTCAATCATAAAAACGGCAAGGGCACCCGCCTGACTTTTGGCGAGTACCGCTTCAAAACCGGACTGAAGGACAACGACTTCGCACCGGCGGCGTTGCAGCGCGGCCGCTGATGAACTGGCGCGCGTGCGGCCTGGCGGCGGCCCTGATCGTCGTTGCGGCAGATGAGGCCGGGGCCTACGAATGGTCGGGGATGTTGGCCTTCGACAACCGTGTCTTTTGGGAGGAACCGGCGTTCCCCGAACAGCGCAGCCAAGCCTATTATCCATCGCTGGTGATGCAGCCGGAGTTGCGGGCGGACTGGAACGGTGAAAAAGACCGCTTCACCTTCATTCCGTTTTTGCGCGCAGAACCCGCCGACCCGCAGCGCCAACACCTGGATATCCGGGAATTGAACTGGCTGCACGCCGCCGGTGACTGGGATGTGACCGTGGGTGTCGCCAAGGTGTTTTGGGGTGTTACCGAATCGCGCCATTTGGTCGACATCATCAACCAGAGCGATTTGCTCGAAGACATCGATCGAGAACAAAAACTCGGCCAGCCCATGGTCAATCTCAATCTGATCGGCGAGTACGGTACCTTCGGGTTCTACGTGCTGCCGTATTTTCGCGAGCAGACCTACCAAGACCGCCGCGGCCGCCTGCGTTTTGCGCTGCCGATCGACACCGATCGCGCGCGGTACGCCTCGGCACGCGAAGAGTGGCATACCGATGTCGCGCTGCGCTGGAGCCATAGCCTGGCGAGTTGGGATATCGGCGTGTCCTATTTTCGCGGAACCGGCCGCGAGTCGGCGTTCGACCTCGATCTCGGTGATCCGTTCAACCCCAGGCTCGTGCCGCGCTACGATCTCATTCGGCAGACCGGCCTGGAGCTTCAACACACCTCAGGTCCGTGGCTGCTCAAGCTCGAGGCGATCAGCCGTGCCGGCCAAGGCAAGCGTTTTTTCGCGGCCACCGCCGGATTCGAATACACGTGGTTCGACGTGCTGAGCCGCGGGGCCGATCTTGGGGTGCTCGCCGAATGTAACCATGACGGCCGCGACGCCAATCCTCTCGTGGCCCCGCCGGTACCGTATGACGATGACGTGTTCCTCGGTCTGCGGCTCAGCATGAACGATGCCGACGACAGCAGCGTGCTGGCCGGGGTGCTGCAAGACGTGGATCAGGACGCCACCTTCATCAGTCTCAAGGCCAACCGTCGATTCGCCACCGATTGGATCTTGGAAGTGAAGGGGAGGCACTTTGTCGACGCACCGCCCGATGATTTCGTTCTGCACGGTTATCGCCGGGACAGTCATCTACAACTGCGTCTGGCCCGCTATTTTTGACGCGCGTGCGCGGTTAGTTCCGCGCGGTCACTCTACGGGGTGCGCTGCGCAAGCGCCTCCGGCGCGGCGGCTGGGGTGAATTGCCGGCATGATTCATTGAAGATATCAGCCAGTTCAAACAGCACCGCGATCTCGTGGGCATTGGCCACGTCCCGATCCTGTCGGAAGGCGAGCATCATGCCGTTGTGGACCTCCAGATAGAAGGCCTGGTGTTCGACCAAAAACGCCATGAGTTGCGGCGAGAGATACGGTGTCGGATCGATTCCGCCGGCGCCGTAAACGCGATAGATCTTGCTGAAGTCATCTTTGCGCGGCAACTCGATCTCGGTGAAGTCGACCAGATAACGCTCCATGTAATGCCCGGGGGCGATCACGAAATCGGGCAAGGCGGTGGTAGGGCAGCGCAGCTTGACGAGGGTATGCCAATGCTTGGAATAGTAATCGGGCGCGGCGGTGTGGCTGTAATCGTAAAGCTTTAGTTCACAGCCGTGATAATCGCCCGTCATGACATTGGATTCCTGTTTGTCGGAACCGCGGCGCAGGTATACAAAGCCCCACTTGTTCAAGGTGCCGGTGGTGACGGGTTGAAAATCGAGCCCGTGTTGTTTGGCGATTTGTTCCATCATCTCTTCGCGCTCGGAACGTTTGTGCTTTTCCTTGAGGAGGATTCCGTCTTGAATGCGCGCCGACAAAGAATGGTGCGTAAACTGCAAGAAATTCTCCAGCCCCTGCATCTCGAAGGCGCGCCCATCGCGCACGCATTCCTCTTGGAATTGATGCAGATATTCCATCGCGGTGTGATCGATGATGCGCCCCGACTCATTGACGATCAAGGTGATGCCCGCCTGCGGCGGCAGAGTCGCCAGCAGTTTATCGAGCGGCAAAAGATTGAAGCACACCACGGAGGAGAGCGTGATCTCGCAATGCGGAGCGCCGTCGCGCTCGCACATCTTGACCTTGATCACCGGCGAGGTGAATAGATTTTTGAGATTGCGCCAGAGCAGCGCGCTTGCTTGGACAAAGCTCAAACGTCCGGTCAAAACGGCGCGGAACGATGGGGTCAGCAGATAGAGCAGCATAACGACCTCGGCGGCGATGCCAAGCAGAATGCCGGAGAGCAAATCGGTGCCGAGAATGGCCAGGACCGTGAATACAAAGATGACAATCTGGTCGCGGCCGATCGCATAGGTTTTAGTGAAGACCTTGTACTCGCACAGTTTCCATCCGACGTAGATCAGGATAGCGGCGATGGCGGCGAGCGGCACCATTGCGATGATGTCCTTGGCGAGAAAAAGAAAGATGATGAGGAACATCGCATTGTAGAAATTCGCCCATAAGGTGCGCCCGCCCGCATCGATGTTGGCGCGGCTCTTGATACCGCCCGGGATGATGGTCAGGCCGCCGAAGATGCTCGATAAGGAGTTCGACACGCCCATCGCGCGCAAGGTCACGTTCGGATCGGATCGGCGCTGAAACGGATCGATCTTGTCGACCGCCTTGATGGTGGCCAGCGACTCGACTCCGTCGATCAGCGTGAGCGTGATCACGACGATCAGGACGCCCCACCACAACTCGGGGCGGTTGAACACCTCGCCGAATGCGGGCAGGGTGATGCCGCCTTCCAAGATGCTCTCCGGCATCTTGATCAAATATTTCGGGTCGAGATTGAACCATAATCCCAAACCGATGCCGATCAGGGTGACCAATAGCGGAGGCGGAATCTTCCGCATCCACTGATGGCGCGATTTGTTGAGATAAAACATGAGGAACAAACTCAGCGCGCCGATGACGAAAACATTCCATTGAATTTGCAAAAACGCCTGCGGCAATTTGCTGAACGAGAGCAGCATGGTCTTCGATGCCGGCAAGATGGCGCCCATCAACGACGGGATTTGTTTGATGATGATAATCAAACCGATCGCGGCGAGCATGGCCTCGACCACGGTCACCGGCAGGAAGATGGCATAACGCCCCATCTTGAAAAAGGCGAGCAGGATTTGCAGCAATCCGGTGAGACAGATCGCCACCAGCAGCAGCGGATAGCCCGCCGCCAGATCGCCGCCGCCCAACAGCAGCATGCCCGAGAGCAAGGCCGGCGCCAAGCCGGCGGCCGGGCCGCTGATCGTGACATAAGCGCCGCCGAGAAAGGGAAAAATCAGCCCGGCGATGATCGCCGAGATCAAGCCGGTGACGGCGGGCGCGCCTGAGGCGATGGCGATCCCAAGTGACAGCGGCAAGGAGACCAGCGCCACCTGCAATCCTGCGAGCAAGTCGTATCGCCAGTGCTTCAGCCCTGCTATGCCATTTTGCGGAATTTCGGTCATCGGCTTGCTCCAATACATAGTGCGCGTGCGCGTTGGTTAATGCGCGTCGAGGATTCGTGACGCAGGAGGTCTTGAACCCTAAACACAACTTGTTAGCAGCTTGCTGAAAACTGGATTTTTAGTCCCTTCTCCCACAGGGAGAAGGTAGGGATGAGGGGATATAATCAGGCGGTTACAGTACATTTATCCCCTCACCCCGGCCCTCTCCCTGAGGGAGAGGGAGTTTCCAGCAGGCTGTTAGTTCACTGGAGCAGAAGCATTGTTATTTTTATGAAGCGCCAAAGACGCCATGCGCGGTCAAAGAAGACGGCATGGTAGGAAGCTTATAGAAATTTCGAAATGGTGTTCATCGATATATTCAATGAACACCATTGCCTATCATGAATACCAGCAGCGCGCGGTGATATACGAGAGGCAAAGGTGTTTGCCAATGCTGGGCGCGGTGAAAATGACCCAGCATTTGTGGCAGTAACAACTACGGCTGATGGGCTAGGAGTCTGCGCGACAGAAAGAAACGCTGCGCAAAAGTGGGAGAGCGAGGCGTTTTTCTGCCGCGCAGACTCCTAGGCCGAGATATGAGATGTCGTCAATCCGGCCACACGCGTCGTGCGGGCAGCGGTTTGATTGGGGGCTCTGATTCAGCGGGTTTGGCGGGCGGAACGGCGGGCTTGGCAGGTGCTGCTTGCTGTTGTTTGGTTTCGCGCACCGAGGCGGCGAGCTTGTCTCCCAAAGTGGATTTCATATTTGCAATAACTCCTCGATGATTGAATTGATTTCCTCGGCGGCGGGCTCGCCGCGTTTGCCGAGGCAGTACACGCTGGCGCCTTCGATCGCGGAAGTACGATAGACGGCGCGGCGGCGCAGCACGCTGCTGAGTGACGGAATGTCAAACTCCGCCAACGCCTGTTGC
>JBFMHP010000002.1:44937-81129 GCA_040752855.1 Pseudomonadota bacterium
GGCGGGCTCGCCGCGTTTGCCGAGGCAGTACACGCTGGCGCCTTCGATCGCGGAAGTACGATAGACGGCGCGGCGGCGCAGCACGCTGCTGAGTGACGGAATGTCAAACTCCGCCAACGCCTGTTGCATGGCGCGCGATAACGCGTTGCGCGGTTCGACCTGGGTTACCACGATAAAGGCTTGCAGCTGGGGCTTGCCTTGCTTGATTTGCTCGATGGCCTCGGCCAGGCGGACGCTGGCCCACAAATCAATCGGGGACGGCTGCACCGGGATCAAAACGGTGTCGGCGGCGGACATCGCCTGCCGGGTGGTGTCGGTTTCCAGCGTCGGCGGGCAATCGATCACGACGTATTGATAATCGTGGCGGAAGCGGGTTACCTCGCGCGCCAGATTGCCGGCCACGGTGATTACCGATAATGGAAAGGGGCGTTCATCGGGGGCCAATCCTGCCCATTGTCCGGCCGATCCTTGCGGGTCGGCGTCGACGAGCAAGGTGCGCCCGTGTTTCGCCAGCCCGGCGGCAAGGTTCATGCTGAGCGTGGTCTTGCCCGTGCCGCCTTTCTGATTGGAGATTGCGATTACGCGTGCTGACATGGCAATGATCCAATAGCGTGCTGGTTTTAATCCCTTCTCCTACAGGGAGAGGGAGTTTTTCAGCAGCCTGCTAAATGAGTCGTGATTTCAAACGGGCGCACACATAAGCGGCGTCACCCTTCGGGCGAATGATGCATCCGCGCATCTAGTATATGCACGAAAGCATAAAGACTTTGCAGAAAATAGTTCATTGAAACAATCAATGATCATGGTCTCGATCTGCGAATGCTATCAATGCTGGCGTGCGTCTGCATCACGCGAGTGCATCGATCATCGTCAATGGCGCCGATCGATAACAACGATTGGCATCGCTGCAGGTTTCGCGCTATTGAGCGCGCGCCGCATCGAGAATCATCGATGAAGAACATTCAAACTATCGATTGGTTTTGGCTTTGCGCCGCCTTTAGTCTTGTTCGTGAGGATTTCACACAACCGCAGCAGGAGTGAACTGACTATGGCAAAGAAATATGATGCTGGTGTAAAAGAGTACCGCGATCTGTATTGGACCCCGGACTATGTTCCGCTCGATACCGATTTGCTGGCGTGTTTCAAAGTAACCCCGCAGGAAGGGGTTCCGCGTGAAGAGGCTGCCGCTGCTGTTGCGGCCGAGTCTTCCACCGGTACCTGGAGTACCGTGTGGTCGGAATTGCTGACCGACATGGAATACTACAAGGGTCGCGCCTATCGTATCGAAGATGTGCCGGGTGATAAAGAGTGCTTCTATGCATTCATCGCCTACCCGCTCGATCTGTTCGAAGAGGGTTCCATTGTAAACGTGCTGACCTCATTGGTCGGTAACGTGTTCGGCTTCAAGGCCGTTAAGCACCTGCGTCTGGAAGATATCCGCTTCCCGATCGCCTTCGTCAAGACTTGCATGGGTCCGCCCAACGGTATCCAGGTCGAGCGCGACCGTCTGAACAAGTACGGCCGTCCGCTGCTGGGTTGCACCATCAAACCGAAGCTGGGTCTGTCCGCCAAGAACTACGGTCGCGCCGTATATGAGTGTCTGCGCGGCGGTCTGGATCTGACCAAGGACGACGAAAACGTCAACTCGCAGCCGTTCATGCGCTGGCAGAACCGTTTCGAGTTCGTCGCCATGGCGGTGGAAAAGGCGCAGGCCGAAACCGGTGAGACCAAGGGTCACTATCTCAACGTTACAGCCAACACCCCGGAAGAAATGTACGAGCGTGCGCAGTTCGCCAAGGATCTTGGTCAGCCGATCATCATGCACGACTTCCTCACCGGCGGCTTCACCGCCAACACCGGTCTGGCCAAGTGGTGCCGCAAGAACGGCATGATGTTGCACATCCACCGCGCGATGCACGCCGTAATCGACCGTCATCCGAAGCACGGTATCCACTTCCGCGTACTGGCCAAGTGTTTGCGTCTGTCCGGTGGTGATCACCTCCACACCGGTACCGTCGTAGGTAAGCTGGAAGGCGATCGCGCCTCCACCTTGGGTTACGTCGATCTGCTGCGTGAGTCCTTCATTCCTGAAGATCGCCGTCGCGGCATCTTCTTCGATCAAGATTGGGGCTCAATGCCTGGTGTCTTCGCGGTGGCCTCCGGCGGTATCCACGTCTGGCACATGCCGGCGCTGCTGAACATCTTCGGCGATGATTCCGTGCTGCAATTCGGTGGTGGTACTCAGGGTCACCCGTGGGGCAACGCCGCTGGCGCGGCCGCCAACCGTGTGGCACTCGAAGCGTGCGTCAAGGCCCGCAACGAAGGCCGTGAGCTTGAGCGCGAAAGTAAGGAGATCCTGACCGGCGCGGCCAAGAACAGCCCCGAGTTGGCGATCGCGATGGAGACTTGGAAAGAGATCAAGTTCGAATTCGAAACCGTTGACAAGCTCGACGTGGCTTGAGTTCACAACCAGACATCGAGATTAGGAGATAGAAATGAAAGCTACTTCGCAAATGGGTGACTACCGCACCGCGCAGACCCTGGAAACCTTTTCCTTCCTGCCGCAACTGACGCAGGAAGAGATCTATGACCAGATCAGCTTCATGCTGAGCCAGGGATTGACGCCGGCGATCGAGCACGAAGATCCCGCGCAAGCCACCAACCACTACTGGACCATGTGGAAGCTGCCCTTCTTCGGCGAGAAGGACCTGGGCAACGTCGTGGCGGAACTGGAGGCGTGTCACCGCGCTTATCCGAACCACCACGTGCGTCTGCTCGGCTACGACAACTACACCCAGAGTCAGGGCGTGTGCTTCGTCGTCTACCGCGGCAAGGCGTGGTAAGGCAGCTGGCCGTGGCGTGCGAGCGCCACGGCCGACCAGGATTCGTCAGTCATTGAGGTGATAACAGCTATGGCTAATCAAGATCTGTCAGGGCGCTCGGCGGCCCGCGCTCGGCGCAACGCCCAGGTCCAAGGCAAGGCGGCGCTGCCGGCTAAGTCGAGCGTGACGTACACCGCGCCCGCCCCGAGCGCCAAGCCGGCGAACAGCGGCGCGGCCACGTCCGGCGCCGTCAGCGCGAACAGCGGTCGCGATGCCTCGCGCGCGCGTCGCCAGGCCTTGTCGCAGCGCGGCAAGACCGGAGCGGCTTCGAATGATCGTCAGCGCACGGCGCAAACCCTGCGCTGCGCGCAAGCAACGGCGCCGGAGAAAAAGGACTGCGGCTGTGGCTGCAATGGCCGAGGTGACTGCGGCGATGCAGCAACGACTCAAGTGCGCGCATCGGCACCGGTTGCCTCGAAGGCGGCCTCAGCGTCGCGGCGCAACGAAGTTAAAACCGTCGTGGCCACGAATGCCGGTCGTCTCAACTCGCGCATGCGGCGCCAGGCGTTGTCAGCGCACGGCAAGACCGGCGCCGACGCCTACCGCAAAGGCGCCAGCGCGGCACAACTGGTGCGCCAGCAAAATCCGGAGATCTCCGGCCGTGACTTGGCGCGCACCGTGCGCACTCAGCGCAGCACCAACGGTGCGATCGGCGCGACGCGTTCACAGCCGGCGGGCCGTCGCCGCCCGGAGCGTCCCAGCAACGCGGTGAGCGGGACCAAGGTCGCGCACAGCGCGAAGACCACGGGTGATGAGACCGGTCTGTGTCGCACGATTACCGGCACGGAATATTTCTCGAGCGACGTGTTCACCGAATTCTGCCAAACGGACACCCCGCGCGCACCGCGCAAGGTGGAGACCACCGAGACACTGCGCGGCGGCAAGGTGACCAGCGGCGGCAAGGTCGGACGCAGCAGCAAGGTCACGGGCGACGAGCGCGGCAGCTGCCGCACCGTCACCGGCAGCGAGTATGTCGGGCGCGAACAGTTCGACGACTTCTGCGCGACCAAGCCGGAACCCGGCAGCGCCAAGGTCAGCTTCTCGCAGACCACGCGCGGCCAGATCGTCTCGGGCAGCAAGCCGGCGCGCGCGCGCCAGGTCACTGGCAACGAAGCCGGCACCTGCAAGGCGGTTACTGGCACGCCATATGCCGGCGTCGAGCAATACAGCGAGTACTGCGAGGCGGGCGCGGCGCAACAGGCGGCGGCACGCAGTCAACGCCTCGTCGGCGGCAATGTCGGCCGCGAGATCACCGGCCTGCAGCCGGGTTTTGCCGGGCTGACCGGTGCCGGGAAGGGCGCCTGTCGCGCCATCAGCGGCACGGCGTATACCGGGGCGTCGCAGCAGGCGGAGGTGTGCGCGACAGCGCCCGCGCAGATCGGCGAGTCCGATTTCCCGCAGCCGCTCGGTGGCGAGACGTGGGGCGAGTTCAGCATCGTTCCGCCGAGCCACGCCAGTCAGCAACAGGGACGTGCGAGCAATGTCACAGGCACGCGCTATGAGCAAGGGCGGATCAGCGGTACGTTCGCGATGGGCGAGGGCAAGATCACCGGCACCGAGCAGTTTCGCTTCGGTGAAGGCAAGGCCCGCGCAGCAGCATCAAGCGCGCCCGCAGCGCAAGAGAGTGCCAAGAGTTCACGCATCACCGGCGAAGGCATCGATACCGGATTGAAGATCACCGGTGATGACTGGAACCGCGGCGACCGCGTTACCGGCACGGAAGGCACCTCGGCCGTGCGGCGCAATCCGACTCGGCGTGGCCCGATCAGCGCCATGCCGGCCGCAGCGCCCAAGCGCAAGGAAGAGGTTGTGCGCAGCGATACCAAGGTGACCGGCAGCGCCGGCACCACCGAGAAAGGAGCCCCGGTGACGGTATCGGGTGGAGCCCGAGGCTAAGAGTTTCACTGTGAGTGTGAGGTTTGGCCGGCGTTGCCAACGCGCGCCGGCCAGTTTTAAAGACGAGAGTCAACGAGATTCAGCGAGAACGGATCACGACCATGTTCAACACCAGAGCAAAAAATAGACGCCCGATGCAGCGGCCGCAGCCGATGCAACGGACCGTGCGGCCCGGGATGCCCGGTCCGGCGGCGCGCGCCTCTGGCTCGCATGGTGCGGTGCATCCGTTCACGCGCACCGAAGAAAACGCGCGCTTGTACATCTACGAGCGGCGCGTGAAGAATGCCTTCGATCACATCGAAACCAGTTTGCGCCGCATCTCGGCGCTGCAACATGAAAATGATTTTGTCGGACGCGCGCAAGCCATCGCCGCGGATGAACTTGGATTCGAATTACCGGCGGCGCTGCTCGCCGACACCTGGATCAAGCCGCTCGACATCGGCCGCCTGTATGCCTGGTGCGTGTTCGAAACCTTCCGCCGCATGTCGGAAGAGTTTTTCGGCGAAAAGCCGCTGGCCGATGCGGATGATGCGCAATTCCAGAGTTTCCTGGAGCAGTGCGGCTTCCACACCCTGGATGTATCGCCCTGCGCCGACGGCCGCCTGGCGCACGTGATCCGCTACGTGCTGCGCCTGCCCTACAAGGCGGTGCGGCGCAAATCCTACGCCGGGGCCATGTTCGATGTGGACGACAGCCTGCAGAAGTGGGTCGAGACCGAGATGCTGCGCCACCGCGAGGGCCGGCCGAATCAGGCCGATGCGCCGACACGCTATCTGAAGCTGGCGGTGTATCACCACAGCTCCTCGCAGCCTGCAACCGAGGGCTGCGCGGCACACGGCAGCGACACGCAGCGCGCCGCGCAGGCGGCCGTCGAGCGGCTCGAGGATTTCCGCCGCGGCGTGGAAAACAGCTTCTGCTGCGGCGCCTCGATCGATCTTTTGCTGATCGGTATCGACACGGACAACGACGTGATCCGTGTGCATCTGCCGGATGCGGCGGGCAAGCTCCGCGTCGATCAGTACATCGATGCCGTCGCCTTGTATGACGTGACCCGCAAAGCGGACGGCGCCAATGCCGAGGCGGTGATCGCGGCCTATATCGAAGGGCACTGCGCGCAAAACGGCGGCACGCTGCCGAGCGTCGGAATACGCCGGCTCGCCGCGCGGCTGCTGTGCGCCAATCTGTCGCAGATCGACTATGTGCGCCAATACCACGACGGCTGCTATCGCGACATCGGCCACCAGGAACGGTTCATCGGCATGGGCATCGGGTTTGAGGAAGTGCAACTGCGCAATCTCACCTACTTCGCCTATCTGACCACGGTGGAAGAGGGCGCCAAGGACATGGATGTCGGCATCAAGATCTTCAGCGGGCTGAATGTATCACGCGGCCTGCCCATACCGGTGGTCATCCGCAGCGACTACCACGGCCCGGTGCCGGGCGCGCGGACGCGCGCCGAGGCGCGCTGCCGGCAACTCGATCAAGCGTTGCGCAGCCGGTTCCGCGAGCTGGCCGAACGCGGCCTGCTGCACACCTTGCTGATGGTGCGCGACTGTCACGGCGACGGGTTGTGCGAGACCGTGGGCAGTTCCGTGATCGTGCAACAGCGGGAGGAACACTGATGAAGATTTACAAGGTTGAAAAGCCGCTCGTGGCCACCAACCGCATCCCGGGGATGGAGCACAAGCATCTGCAAGTGGTGCTCGACGGCAAGACCCGCGCGGTGGCGGTGGACTCGGTCGGATGTTCGCCCGGTGACTGGGTGATCTGTGTCGGCAGCTCGGCCGCGCGTGATGCGGCGGGCAGCAGGGACTATCCGAGCGACCTGACCATCGTCGGCATCATCGACTACTGGGATGAAGGGCAGGGCTGATGGACATCGTGCAAGTCGTGGGGCCCTTGGTGTGCACCCGGCGTCATCCCGGTCTGCACCAGTACAGCCTGCGATTGTTGCGCGATGCGAAAGGAAAGTATCTGGTGGCCTTGGACACCTGCAGCAGCCGGCCCGGCAACTGGGTGTTCGTGGTGAGTGGTTCGGCGGCGCGCCACGGCTGCGGTGATCCCGCAGTGGTGACCGACCTGATCATCGGCGGAGTGATCGACTTCTGGGACGAGCAAAACGGGCAGGCATGATTTTGAGATTGGGACTTTGTATTAACGCGTAATGACTTATCAAGACGGAGATAGAGCAATGAGCGAAAACAACTACGGTATCGCATTGGGCATGATCGAGACACGCGGTCTGGTTCCCGCCATCGAAGCGGCGGATGCCATGACCAAGGCGGCGGAAGTGCGCCTGATCGCGCGCGAGTTCGTCGGTGGTGGCTATGTCACCGTCATGGTGCGCGGTGAGACCGGTGCGGTCAACGCGGCGGTGCGCGCCGGGGCCGATGCCTGCGAGCGTGTCGGCGACGGCCTGGTGGCAGCGCACATCATCGCCCGCCCGCACAAAGAAGTGGAGCCGGTGATTACCATGACCGGCGTGGTTCGGGCCCTGTAACTTTTTAACTTCATCCATAGAGGAGTATTAACCATGGCAAATGAAACATACGGTATTGCGTTGGGAATGATCGAGACCCGCGGTTTGGTACCCGCCATCGAAGCGGCGGATGCCATGACCAAGGCGGCGGAAGTGCGCCTGATCGCGCGCGAGTTCGTCGGCGGCGGTTATGTCACCGTGATGGTGCGCGGTGAGACTGGTGCGGTCAACGCCGCAGTGCGCGCTGGCGCTGATGCTTGCGAGCGCGTCGGTGACGGTCTGGTGGCGGCACACATCATCGCCCGTCCGCACAAGGAAGTTGAGCCGGTTCTCGCCGGTGGCAAGGCCTAATGCCGCAGAGTCGGGCGCGGCGGGAAGGTAGTCGCTTTCCGCCTCCCGCCCAGCCTGACTCTACGCATTCGATGTAAGCGGCGCAGAGCATGACGCGCGATACGGTCGTATTCGGATATCTCGGGCGCGCCCTGAGCCTCGAGTTGTCGGCGGTGCAGCAGTACCTGGCACTGGCCCGGCTGCTGGAGATGCGCGGCATGAACGAGGCGGCGAAGCAGTTCCGCCACGAGGCGCACGAGGAGATGGAGCATGCCGAGCGGATCATCGCACGGATGCTTGCGCTCGGTGTCGCGCCGAGCGCCAGCCGCCTGCGACCCGCGCGCCTGGACGGCCCGTTGCCGCAGCTGCTGCAGCACGCTACTGAGCTGGAAAATGACATTGTGAGTTTTTACGCGCAGGCGGTGCGATACTGTGCCCGCGCGGAGGACGCCGAAAGCAGAATCTTTTTTGAAGCGCTGTGGCGTGAAGAGCAGGCGCATGCCGCGACGATCGACACCTGGCGGCAGGAAAGTGTGAACGGTCCGACGACCGGGGAAACTTAATCGAGGAGCATAGCGATGAGCGAAAACTGGGTCATCCGCAAAAATCCGGCGCGCCTTGAGCGTCGCTTCGAATTCGGCAACTACGATCAGACGCGCGAATTTCTCGACCGCGCTGCCGAGGTTGCCAAGAGCGAGGGTTACTATCCGGACATGAGCTTCGGGCGTACCCACGTCTGCATCACGCTGCAACCGCAGGGCGAAAACGCCGAGTTGAGCGACGCGCTGATGCGCTACGCCCGCCTGCTCGACGCATTGGCCCCGGCGGCGCAGACCTCTCATTGATCACGTGATCCGAGGTGAAAAAATTATGACTACGCCAAGCAAACCGGAAACGAATAAGACCACAAGCGCGGCGGCAAAAAACGCCGCGAGCGCAAAACCCGAACCCGCGGTCGAAGCGGAAAAGAAGCCCGCAGCTCGCGCCAAGACGGGTGAAACAGTACCGACCTCCACTCCATACCTGTCGCGTCGCGTTTGGCCTGACTGACGCGTCATCGATGCCGATGCACATTGAGCCTCATCGATAGGAAGAGTTCATAACATCAATTGGCATCGATTGCGGCGGATGGGCATAGTGTAAGCACCCATGGCCGTGCTCACCGAGCGTACGGAGGATCGAAGAAATGAGTCTGAGTAGTTTGTTGTTGCCTGCGGTGCTGTTTTTCGCCCTCGGCTTTATCGCGAAACTCATCAAATCGGATCTGCGCTTCCCGCCGGATCTGGCCAAGATCCTTTCGATCTATCTGCTGATGGCCATCGGTCTGCACGGCGGTTATGAACTGGCCAAGTCCGATATGATGACAGCGCTCAATTCCATCATGTGGGCGCTGATACTCGGCTTCGGCACGCCCATCATCGGCTATTACGCTCTCATTCTGACGCGCAAGGTCAACCCGCTGGATGCCGCGGCGATTTCCGCCCATTACGGATCGGTCAGCGCGGGCACCTTCCTCACGGCCGTGGCGTACCTCGACAATCTCGGCGTGACCTATGAAACCTATCCACTGATCATGCTGGCGGTGATGGAATCGCCCGCCATCATCGTGGGGCTCCTGCTGGCCGCCAAGGCGCGGCAGACGCTGGCGCAGCCGGCGCTCGAGGGCACGGTATCCCCCGGCGGCACGGCGGTGATCAGTGACGACGATGACCACGGTGGGCACGGGGGCAACAATTTTGCAGCGCTGCTGCGCGATGCCTTCACCAACGGCAGCGTGGTGGTGCTGATCGGCTCCATGATCATCGGCGCGATCTCCACGCCCGCGGGGATGCAGAAGCTTTTCCCCTTCATCGATGAAATCTTCATGGGCGTGCTGTGCCTGTTCCTGTTCGAGATGGGCTCGGTGGCCGCGCGGCGCATCGGCGATTTTCGCCAGGTGGGCCTGGTGCTAGGTGCCTTCGGCATCGTGATGCCGCTGATCGGCGGCCTGCTCGGCGCCGTGATCGGGGCCGAGGTGCTCGGTTTCAGCGTCGGCGGCACCACCCTGGTGGCGGTGCTGGCGGCCAGCGCGTCCTACATCGCCGTGCCTCCTGCCATGCGCCTGGCGGTGCCCGAGGCCAATCCCTCGTTCTATTTGACGCTATCGCTGGGCATCACCTTTCCCTTCAATGTCATCGTGGGGATCCCGCTTTACCATGCTCTGGCACAGCAGTTGGTGGGCTGAGGCGGTTAAATTACTCGAAATACGCAAATCTCAAAGGTGAGCTATGGTAACGTTGCATCCAATGAAGCTGATCAATATCATCACCAGCGATGCGCTGGAGGAGAAATTGATCGCCTCGTTCAAGAAGTACGGAGTGAGCGGGTTTACCATCCTGCGCGCCAGAGGCGAGGGCTCATCCGGCCTGGAGGCCGATAGCTCCGGTTTCGATGCGAACATCCATGTTAAGGTGATCATGCCGGCCGAGCGGGTGAACGCGCTGCTGGAAAGCCTTGAGCGGCGCATGCTCAAGGGCTATCACCTGACGGTATTCGTCGCCGATGTGCAGGTGATAACGCCGGAAAAGTTCACCACACCGTTACGCTGAGGCTGAGCGCTGCGCAGGAGTACATCATGACAGAGCAGAGCAACATTCGGTTCAAAGGCGGCCTGCCCGATTATCTGATCCGCCACATCACCTTCCGGCAGATGCAGATCTTCGAGGCCGTGGTGCGCCTGGGCAGTTTCACCCGCGCGGCGGAAGAATTGTTTCTGACCCAGCCGACGGTGTCGACCCAGCTCAAGAAGCTGACCGATGTGCTGGAAATGCCTTTGCTCGATCAATCCGGCCGCCAGATCAAGCCGACCGAGGCGGGCGAGGAGCTCTACCGCGCGGTGCGCCAGATCTTCGATGCGCTGTCGGATCTCGACACCCGCATCTCCGGCCTCAAGGGACTGCGCCGCGGCCGTCTGCGCCTGGGAGTGATCACCACCGCGAAATATTTCGCGCCGGAGATCCTCGGCGAATTCTGCCGCCAGTATCCGGGCGTGGATGTCTCGCTCAAGGTCACCAATCGCGAGCGCATCTTCGAGCGCATCGAAAACAACGAGGATGATCTCTACATCCTGGGACAGCCGCCGGAGCACGAGCTCAACGTCACGGCCTATCCCTTTGCCACCAATCCCATGGTGGTGCTGGCTGCGCGCGATCATCCCTTGTGCAAAGAATCGAACATCTCGATCAAGCGCCTTGCCGAGGAGCCGTTTATCTTCCGCGAGCCAGGTTCGGGTATTCGCGATGCCACGCTCAGGCTGTTCGCCGCGCACAGCCTGACGCCCAAGGTGCGCATGGAACTCGGCAGCAATGAGGCGATCAAGCACGCGGTGGTCGGCGGTCTGGGCATTGCGGTGCTGTCGTTGCACACCTTGGTGCTGGAAGGGACCGAGGGGCCGCTCGATGTGCTCGACGTCGAGGGCTTCCCGATCGAGCGCAAATGGTATCTAGTGCATTCCAAGGAAAAGGCGCTTTCGCCGATTGCCAAGGCCTTTCTTGATTTCGCCAAGGCCGCGGAGCCAGTCATCAATGACAGGATGAAGCGTCTGTACGAACAGTTTTCCGCGCGCCACGTGGCGATGCGTGGGAAGGCTAAGGTCAGAAAGTAGTTTATGGGCCGGGATGAAGTCGAGCGCGTGGCGGAAGTGTTGTCATGATCAAATTGCGAACCTATGTGTTCATCGATTCGCTGCAGCCGCAGCTCGCCGTGTATCTCGGCACCGTCTCGCAAGGCTTTCTGCCGGTGCCGGGGGATGCCTGTCTGTGGCTGGAGGTCGAGCCGGGCATGGCGATCCATCGCCTGACGGATATTTCCCTCAAGGCCACGCGCGTGCATCTCGGCCAGCAGGTCGTCGAGCGCGCCTTCGGCTCCATGGTGTTTCATCACCGGGATCAGAGCGATGTCATCGAAGCGGGACGGGCGATTCTGCATCGCCTCGGCACCACCGAGGACAGCCGGCATAAATGCCGCATCGCCTGGAGCGAGATCGTGCGCTCCCTCTCCCCCGATCATGCCGTGTTGATCAACCGTCAGGATCGCAAGGGCTCGATGATCCTGCCGGGCCAGAGCATGTTCATCCTCGAAACCGAACCGGCCGGTTATATCGTCTATGCCGCCAACGAGGCCGAGAAGGCCGCCAACATCACCCTGGTGGACTGCCGCGCGGTCGGCGCGTTCGGCCGGCTTACGCTGGCGGGACGGGAGGCGGATATCGATGCGGCGGCGCACGCGGCGGTCAACGCGGTGCGCAATCTTTCGGGTGTTTGATGAGAGAGGATGATTACACCGATTACGACAATGTCCAGGCCCCAGGCGGCTAGGCGTTTGAGTTTCATTTGTTTCTGATCAATACGTTATGGAAGTTCAGCCGGTTTCTTCTTGGCCTCTTCCAATATGCGCACTACTTCTGCATGCTGAGGTTCGTTGGGATATTTCTCCTGCGCGATGCGGGCTAGATCCAGCGGTGTCAAACCTTCGGTATCACGCATATCGGCACGCGCGCCGTGCCGTAACAGTATCTTTACTCGTGCCGCATCGCCTTCCAATGCCAAGCCGTGCAGGGCGGTCCAGTTCCTGACGTCCTCATCGACGGCGTTAATATCCACGCCGTGGGCTATGAATAGCAACAGCATCTTTTCAGCGGCCTCCAAGTCTTCCAGCGAAATCGCAAATCTTGCGCCGGCTGTGCGATTGAGTGCGTCGACATGCTCCGGTCTGAAGCTATCGTGCAGCAACACTTGTTTGCAGGTCCAGGCGGCTAAGGGTGGATCGACTCTGATACAGGATATCAGGGATAGAGGGTCCTCCCGCCGGGTGTCAAAGATGAAAATTCCATAAAGGACCATAGGCACAGCTACAATAATGCCTAGGCCCCAGGCGGCGATGCGTTTCAATTTCATGTTCAAGACCACACGATTTTATTGGTCGACTGTGAGCTTACGTGAAACGGCTGTGGGCCGCGGTTGAGCGCAACGCCATTCTTTACGGCATTTAATTTGTGCTTGAGGGCTTGGGCTACTCGATCGCGAATAGAGTCATAGATTCGTACGTCCTCCAAATCCCGCGGCTGCGCATGTTGCCACCAATGGCGAACGAAATTGCGGGCCAATCGCTTTGCGAGATCGCCTATCCCTTTGCTGGGGCGGGTAATAGTTTTAATAAGCTCTTTGATGTACCCCATTGCATAGGTCCCATCGATCGCCGCGATCAAGGCCGTTTGCGCGAGGCGGCGCGCGTCGTTGTTAATAGTCATCGCATCAATGGCGGCCGCTTCGTTCGGCCAGAAGAATTTGAGTATCTGCCGAGTTTCGGCTTCGTCATAGATGAGATCGTTGTCAGAAAGATCGGGGATGTTGATGAGGATGCTTCCCATGTGTTCTCCTTGTCCATGTCAATTGCAGGCTCGGTGCGCCTCAACAACCACCCTTAGCGGTGTGCGTGAGGTTTGAGGTGACTTGCCCGAGTCTACAGAAAAGGCATCCGTGTGGCTACACTCGCATTTTCATGAATTTTTGCCGTGCGTCGGCATTGGTATCAGCCGGCGCGGCGTTTGGCAAGCCGGCGGGTTTTCATGGTCATGCGATAAAAGGAACGGGCGTTGGCGTAGCGCGCCACCTCCTCCAGCGGTATCCAGGCGACCTGATGCGATTCATCATTGCCGGGCAATGGCAGACGATCATCGATTTCCACGAGAAAGCGGATGTCGAAATGTTCGTGCCGGGGATCGTGCACGCTGGCATGCACCGTATGCACGTCCACGTCGAAGATCGCCTCGCTGATCAGTCTGATGTTCTCCACGTCGACGCCGGTTTCCTCGGCGGTTTCCTTCAACACCACGCGCAGGATATCCGGGTCGCCGTCGGCATGGCCGCCGGGTTGCAGCCAGCGATCGAGTTTGCGGTGATGGAGCATGAGCACATGCGTGCGCGCCGGGTTGAGCACCCAGGCCGAGCCGGTGACGTGCCCCGGCGCCAGGCTGCGGTCGAAGCAATTGTCGTGTTGCAGAACAAATTGGCGGGTGCGCTCGGCCATGGCCGCTTCCTCGATGAAGGGCGTCCGGTAGGTGCTGAGCAATTGCAGTAGCTGTTGACGATGCATGATGGCGGCGCAGTTTCTATCCGGCCATCAGGCTAGCATGGGATTGAGGTGCGGCTGAAATTCGGATGTTCTATGCCGGGCATAGACGAAGATGAATGGCATTTAACCCGGATATTTCACTACGAATCTACTACGGTCGCGTAATCCATTGAATCTTCGTGACGTACTCGCATTTGCCGGTTCGACATAGTGTCGACTATGCCTTCACCGTCAAAAGCTCCGTGCGTCCCGAATCTTCAATGCCTTACGCGCCCTCGCTACGATCCGTGATGAAATATCCGGGTTAACATTTTCCAGGTGGTCCGTGTAGGAAAAATACTATATACTTGGGTTACTCTATCCACAAATAGGTTATTGGCATGCCTGTTGATTCATCGCGCCTCCTGGAGCTGTTTTTCAAGGATTCGTTGACCAGCTTTGTCCTGTTCGACCGCAATTTCAACTTTATCCGCGTCAATGAGACCTATGCCAGGTTTTGCGGCAAGGCCGTCGATGACTTCCCCGGCCGCAACCACTTTGAGATGTATCCCTCCGAGGAGGCGCGGCAGATCTTTGAAAAGGTGCGGGATACTAAAGAACCCTTCCGGATCTATGCCCGCCCGTTTGAATATCCTGACCAACCTGAGCGCGGCATCACCTACTGGGACTGGACCCTCGAGCCCATCCTGAATGACCAGGGGGAGGTGGAACTCCTGGCGCTATCGCTGCTTGAGGTCACCGAGCAGATCCGCGCGCAGCAACGTTGGCAGACCCTGGCCGAGGGCAGCCCCGATCACATCATGCAAATCGACCGCAACGGCACCATTCAATACATCAACTGGAGGGTGCCGGGGCTCACGGTTGCAGAGGCCATCGGCCGAAGCACCTTTGACTTGGTGCCCAGGGAAAACTGGCCGGTCATGAAGGCCTGCTATGAGTCCGTGTGGCAAACCGGCCGCCCCTCGAGTTATGAAACCTCCTATGAGGATGAGCAGGGCAAGCTCCATTTTTTTGAGGCGCTGGTCAACCCGGTCAAGAACGACCGGCAGGAGGTGATCTCGCTGATCGTCAGCACGCGTAACGTCACCGACCGGCACGCCGAGAAAAAACACCGGGAAGAGCACATCATCCGGCTGAAAAAGCTCAATGAAATGAGCTTGGCGTTATCCGGCGATCCCAACGAGGTGTTTAACCAGGTGGTACGCATGATCGGCGAGATGTTCGATGTGCGCGTGGTATGCCTGTCGGAAATAAAAGGCGATGAACTCTATTTTGTCAGCGTCTATGTCGATGGCGCGGTGCACACCCATGCCGGCCAATGCCCCATCCACATCACCCCCTGCGCCACGGTCGAAGAAAGCAAGGACTTGCGCATCTACCACAAAGTGGCGGAGTTATTCCCCGAGGCGGGGTTTCTCAAACAACACGACGCCTTTTCCTACTGCGGGTTTCCCTCGCTGAACAGCCGCGGCCAGGTGATCGCCGTTACCTGTCTGCTCGATGACAAGCCGCATGAATTCAGTGAGGAGGAGAAGGAGCTGTTGCGGATATTTTCCCAGCGCATCGCGGTGGAAATCGAGCGCAGCCAGCACCTGCAGGAGCTTCGCAAATCAGAGGAAGAAAAGCAGAAATTCATGTCGCGCCTGTCCGAGGCCCAACGTCTGGCGCACATCGGCAGCTGGGAGCTTGATCTCAGAACTAACGTGCTGTTCTGGTCTGACGAGGTGTTTCGCATCTTTGAAATCGACCAGCAAAAATTCGGCGCTTCCTATGAGGCCTTTCTCGATGCCATCCACCCGGATGACCGCGCGATGGTCAATCAGGCCTATACCGAATCGGTTAAGACAAAAATCCCTTATGACATTGTCCACCGTCTCCAATTCCCCGGCGATCGAATCAAATATGTGAACGAACGTTGCGAAACCTTTTATGACGAGGCCGGCGCACCGATACGCTCCGTCGGCACGGTGCAGGACATCACGGATCGCTTTGAGGCGGAAAAGGCGCTGCGCCGGGCGCGCGATGAACTGGAGACGCGTGTCAAAGAGCGCACCCGGGAATTGGCAAAAGCCAATGAAGAATTGCGCCATGAGATCCTGGTGCGCGAGCAAGCCGAACTCGATCTCGTGAAGGCCAAAGAGGCGGCAGAGAAGGCCAACCAGGCCAAATCGGACTTTCTCGCCCGCATGAGCCATGAACTGCGCACGCCGATGAATGCCATCCTCGGCTTTGGCCAGCTGCTCGGCCTGGAAAGGCTCGATGCCAACCAGCATGACTACCTCGATGAAATCATGAAGGCCGGCCACCACCTGCTCGCGCTGATCAACGAGCTGCTCGACCTCTCGCGCATCGAACACGGCAAAGCCGTGGTCAATATCGAGCCGGTCGATGCCGGCGAGATCATCAAGCAGGCGTTAAAACTCATTGCACCGCTTTGCGAAAGCAACAAGATCAGGCTCGCCAGCGCGCTCGATCATCACAGACCGCTGACCGTCAATGCGGATCCCTTGCGCCTGAAGCAAATTCTGATCAACTTGCTCAGCAACGCGGTGAAATACAACCGCCGCGGCGGCGAGGTGTGGCTCTCGTCCAGCATCCATGATCATCAACTGCGCATCAGCATCAGGGATACCGGCGCCGGTATCAGCAAGGAAAACCAGCAAAAACTCTTCATGCCCTTTGAGCGCCTCGATGCTCGGTACTCCGGCATTGACGGCGCCGGCATCGGCCTGGCGATTTGTAAAGGCCTTATTCAGCAGATGAACGGCCGCATCGGCTTGGACAGCGCGCCGGGCGAAGGCAGCACCTTCTGGATCGAGCTGCCGCTCGTCACCGCGCGCCAAAATGAAGATCCCGCCACGCGTGAACAGCAGGCATCCATCCCGGTTCCCGCGCAGGCAAGGAGTTTCTCCGTCCTTTACGTCGAGGACAATCCCGCCAACGCCCGCTTGATGGAACAGATATTTGCCATGATCGACGGCTTTAAGCTGCGCTGCGCGGCCACCGGCAGTGAAGGCCTGATCCTCGCCGCCCAACAGCATCCGGATCTGATCGTCCTCGACATCCACCTGCCCGACATGGATGGCTATCAGATCTTGACGGCGCTGCAAGAAAGACCGGACACCCGCGAGATCCCCGTCATCGCCTTAAGCGCCGATGCCATGCCAAACAATGTGGAGAATGGCCTGCAGGCCGGTTTTCTGCAGTATCTGATCAAGCCCATCGATATTCCGCGCCTGATCTCCGTGTTGCAGGAGTTCGCGCAAATGAAGGAGCGGGTTGAGACAAGCGCGCGGCGCAGATGAAGCGCATCGGCGACTATGGAACTGGTGACAGTCTCACCCTATTGAGGGCTGTTGACTAGTTCACGTTTTCTCTTCGGTGTCGGATTTGGCAGGGGTTGGGTGCGCTGTGCCGCCGGATGCGTGCAGCTCTTCACGCAGCTTGGCGATCTCATCGCGCAGTTGTTTGATGTCGTGGTGCATTTCGCGGCGCAGCTTACGCTCATCCTCGCCGATGAAAAACGCCGCGATGCTCGCGGTGGCCACCGACATCAGCGCGTATCCCAGAAACACCATCAAGACGGCGAAGATCCGTGCGGGCCAGGTGGTGGGCACGAAGTCGCCGTAGCCGACGGTGGCGCCGCTGGTGAAGGCCAGCCAGAGGCCTTCGGCATAGGAACTCACGGTGGGTTCCAGCCAGTAGAAGCCCGCGCCCGCCAGTCCCATCAGCAAGGTGCCCAGGCCCAGGATGTAGGGCAAGGCCTCGGGTGAGACCGAATGGCGCAGCAGCCGCAGCGTGCGCAACAGCACAATGCCGACGAAGGCCGCGCGCAGTGTCCTGAGCAACGGAACGAGGGCCTCTTCAGGACTGAACGCCGCGATCGCGCTGCCGGCGACGATGATCACGCTCAGCCAGTTGCGCAGCAGGTAACGGCCGGGGTGGCGGGTGAGCGCCAGCATCACCGCCAGTTCGCCGAAGAAGGCCGCGAAGATGCAGAGATTGAGGATCTGGCCGATCAGGTGCAGGGCGGGCCGCTCGGCATACACATCGAGGAAAAAGGCGGGCAGCGCCAGCAGGGCCATGCCGATCATGGGCCAGTGCAGGCGGGCCTGCATCGCAATGGCCTTGGGGTCGTCGTGCGGCGGAACGCCGCCGAGGCCGAACCAGAGATGATGGTTTTCAGTGCTCACCGCGGTCTGTTCAGTTGCCGCGATCCGGGTCGATCAGGGTGTAGGATTCGGTGACGGTCTCGAGTTCGCTCATGTCGGCGTTGCGCCCGAGTTTGACCATCAGGCGCAACTGGTTGGCCGAGTCGGCGTGACGCAGGGCGTCTTCGTAGGTGATCTCACCATTGGTGTAGAGGTCGTAGAGCGCCTGGTCGAAGGTCTGCATGCCGAAGTTGGTCGACTGCGCGATGGCTTCCTTGATCTTGTAGACCTCGCCTTTTTGGATCAGGTCCGAGATATAGGGCGACTTGATCAGGATCTCCAGGCAGGCGCGGCGCCCTTCGTGATCCGGCGTGGGGATCAGTTGCTGGGCGATGATGGCCTTGAGATTCAAGGACAGATCCAGCAGCACCTGTTCGCGCCGTTCGATCGGAAAGAAGTTGACGATGCGCTCCAGTGCCTGGTTGGTGTTGTTGGCGTGCAGCGTGGCCAGCACCAGGTGGCCGGTTTCGGCGAAGGTAATGGCGTGTTCCATGGTCTCGCGGGTGCGGATCTCGCCGATCAGAATGACATCCGGTGCCTGGCGCAGGGTGTTGCGCAGGGCGATCTCGAATGATTCGGTGTCCACGCCCACCTCGCGCTGAGTGATCACGCACCCGGCGTGCTCGTGCACGAATTCGATCGGGTCCTCGATGCTGACGATATGTCC
This sequence comes from Pseudomonadota bacterium, assembly GCA_040752855.1. Lineage (GTDB taxonomy): Bacteria > Pseudomonadota > Gammaproteobacteria > RBG-16-57-12 > RBG-16-57-12 > JBFMHP01. The sequence continues at coordinate 63,514 of JBFMHP010000002.1, forward strand.
CTGGCTGTTGCGGTTGCGATGCCCCAGCATCGCCGCAAGCGTGGTGGATTTGCCGGTGCCGGTGCCGCCGACCAGCAGGATCATGCCGCGCTTGGCCATCACCAACTCATTGAGGATGGGCGGCAGGTTGAGCTGCTCGACGGTGGGGATGACGGTTTCGATCTTGCGCAGCACCATGCCGGTCTTCTGTTTTTGTTGGAAGGCGCTGACGCGAAACCGCCCGATCCCCTCGCGGCTGATGGCGAAATTGCACTCGTGGGTGCGGTCGAACTCGGCGCGTTGCTCGTCGTTCATCACGCTGTGGATGATGGCGCGCGCCTCGTCCTCGCTGAGCGGGGCGGGGATGATCGGCTTGATCTGGCCGTTGATCTTGAGGCTGGGCGGCAGGCCGGCGGTGACAAACAGGTCGGAGGCCTGCTTGCGCACCATGACCTTGAGCAGATAATCGAAATTGCTGACCTGCGCGGCGTCCGGCTTTTCCTGCTTCATGCGGATCAGGAGAACATCGTCTTGTTGACCGCCTTGAGCTTCGCGTCCTGCTTGGCCACCAGACCCTTGGAAACCAATTCCTGCAGACACTGATCCAGGGTCTGCATGCCCTGGGCCTGGCTGGTCTGCATGATGGAGTACATCTGCGGCACCTTGGCCTCGCGGATCAGGTTGCGGATCGCCGAGGTGCCGATCAGGATCTCGTGCGCGGCGATACGCCCGCCGCCGATCTTCTTCATCAGGGTCTGGGTGATGACCGCCTGGAGCGATTCCGAAAGCATGGCGCGCACCATTTCCTTCTCGCTGCCGGGGAACACGTCGATGATACGGTCGATGGTTTTGGCCGCCGAGCTGGTGTGCAGGGTGCCGAAGACCAGGTGACCGGTTTCCGCGGCGGTCAGCGCCAGGCCGATGGTCTCCGGGTCGCGCATCTCACCGACCAGGATGACGTCCGGGTCTTCACGCAGCGCCGAGCGCAGCGCCTCGGCGAAGCCTAAGGTATCGCGATGCACCTCGCGCTGGTTGATCAGGCACTTCTTGCTGGTATGCACGAACTCGATCGGGTCTTCGATGGTCAGGATGTGTTCGTAGGTGGTTTCATTCTTCTCGTTGAGGATGCCGGCCAGCGTGGTGGATTTGCCCGAACCGGTCGGGCCGGTGACCAGCACCAGGCCGCGCGGCTGCTTGGTGATCTCCTTGAAGATGCTCGGCGCGCCCAGCTCTTCCAGGCTGAGAATCTTCGAGGGAATGGTACGGAACACCGCGCCGGCGCCGCGATTCTGGTTGAAGGCGTTGACGCGGAAACGCGCCAGGCCGGGGATCTCGAAGGAGAAGTCGGTCTCGAAGAACTCTTCGTAGTCCTTGCGTTGCTTGTCGTTCATGATGTCGTAGACCAGGGCCTGCACTGTTTTGTGGTCCAGGGCCGGCACGTTGATGCGGCGGATATCGCCGTCGACGCGTATCATCGGCGGTTCGCCGGCGGAAAGGTGCAAGTCGGAGGCGCCGTTTTTGACGCTGAAGGCCAACAGTTCAGTGATGTCCATGGAGTTTCCTCGTTATTCTGGTGTGGCGGGGAAGACGTTGATTTATAGTGCTATGTAACGGCGCTTGATTCGAATTATTTAACTACTCCGCCCTAACTTAGCGCATTCGTTCCAGAGGAAACAATAGTCTTTTAAGGCATATGAACAATCACTTATACCTGATTGATTCCTACCGGGCTGTGAAGGCGCGCACAGCCGAGGCGGCGCGCCGTTGCGGGCGTGACCCGGCGGGCGTGATGCTGCTGGCGGTGAGCAAGACCTTCCCCGCCGAGGTGGTTCGACAGGTGGCCGAGTTGGGGCAACGCGACTTTGGTGAAAATTATCTCAAGGAGGCCTTGGAAAAAATACGGGCGCTCGCGGATCTCGATCTGTGCTGGCATTTCATCGGTCCGATCCAGTCGAACAAGACCCGCGAGATTGCAGAAAACTTTACCTGGGTCCATAGTATTGACCGGCTCAAGATCGCCCGGCGCCTCTCCGAGCAGCGGCCCGACGCATTGCCGCCCTTGCAGGTCTGTATCCAGGTCAATATCAGTGGCGAGGCAACCAAATCCGGCGTGGCGCCGGAGGATGCGCCCGAACTCGCGGCCGAGGTGGCGGTGTTGCCGCGCCTGAGGCTGCGGGGCCTGATGGCCATCCCGGCCCCGGAGATCAAGTTCGAGGCCCAGCGCGACGTCTTCCGGCGCCTGCGTCGGGTGCAGGAGGATCTGTGTGCGCGCGGCCTAGCGCTCGACACCCTCTCGATGGGGATGTCGGATGATCTGGAGGCGGCGATCGCCGAGGGCAGTACCATCGTGCGCGTGGGCAGCGCCATCTTCGGTGCCCGAGCCAAACAATGAAGGCGCAGCTGTGATTTCCTCCCCCTTCACGGGGGAGGGTTAGGGTGGGGGTGGAAAACAAGACCAGCGATCAGCTCACTCACCCCCATCCCAACCTTCCCCCGTCAAGGGGGAAGGAGTCACACATATCTAATCAATTGTCGGATTTTAGATTTGGAAGGTAGTCACATGAAGCATTGCAATATCGCCTTTATCGGCGGCGGCAATATGGCCACCAGCTTGATCGGGGGCTTGCTGGCCGAGGACATCGCCGCCGAGAATATCTACGTCGCCGACCCCGATGCCGCCAAGCTCGAGGCGCTGCGCCAGCGCTACGGCGTGCACATCGGGTATGACAACGCCGCCATCGCGGCAGCGGCCGATGTGCTGGTGCTTGCGGTCAAGCCGCAGGTGATGAAGGCGGTGGTACCCGCGCTGGCCCCGGTCGTCAAGACGGGTCGGCCCTTGGTGGTGTCGATCGCCGCCGGCATCCGCATGGACGATCTCGGCCGCTGGCTCGGCGGGCAACCGGCCATCGTTCGCACCATGCCCAATACACCCGCGCTGGTGCGAGCCGGCGCCACGGCGCTGTGCGCCAACGCGCAGGTCAGCGATGAACAGCGCGACCTGGCCGAGTCCATCATGCGCGCCGTCGGCCTGACGATCTGGCTGGAAGACGAGGCGCAGATGGATGCGGTCACCGCGCTTTCCGGCAGCGGTCCGGCGTACTTCTTCCTGGTGATGGAGGCGATGGAGCGGGCCGGCCGCGATTTAGGTCTGCCGCCCGAGACCGCGCGCGTGCTCACCCTGCAAACCGCCTACGGCGCGGCCAAGATGGCGCTGGAAAACGAGCTCGACACCGCGCGGCTGCGCGCCAACGTCACCTCGCCGGGCGGCACCACCGAGCGGGCGATCCAGACCTTGCAGGCCGGCGGTCTGGAGGATCTGTTCGCCAAGGCGCTCCAGGCGGCCTGCGCGCGTTCACGTGAACTGGCCGAGATGCTGGGGGCGTCCTGATGGGTGGGATGTATCTGAGCAACGCCGGGGTCTTTCTCGTCAAGACGATCTTCGGCCTGTATCTGCTGGCCATCATGCTGCGCTTCCTGCTGCAGTGGGCGCACGCGGATTTCTATAATCCGATCTCGCAGTTCGTGGTCAAGATCACCAATCCGCTGCTCAAGCCGTTGCGCCGTATCATTCCGGGATTCTTCGGCCTGGATTTCGCGGCCGTGGTGCTGATGCTGGTGATCAAACTGATCGAGCTCTCGTTGGTTCAGGGCATCGTCGGCGGGGCGTGGGTGTTCAGCGGGCTGCTGGTGGTTGCGCTGGCCGAGCTGTTGTCGCTGGCCCTCGATGTGTTCTTCTTCTCCATCCTGATCCAGGTGATCCTGAGCTGGGTCAATCCCGGTGCCTACAATCCCGCGGTCAGCCTGCTGCACTCGCTCAACGAACCCCTGCTGCGCCCGGCGCGACGCATCATCCCGCCGATCGGCGGGTTGGACCTCTCGCCGCTGGTGGTCATGGTGGTGCTGAAGCTGGCCACCATGCTCCTGGTGCAGCCGCTGCTGGATTTCGGGGTGCGTTTGCTGCTCGGCCGCTGATGGGGCAGGCCGCTTTCTATCGGTGGGACGGCGATGCGCTGGTGCTGCGGGTGAAGGCCCAGCCCCGCGCCAGCCGCGACGAGGTGATGGGCGCGCATGGCGATTGCTGGCGCATCCGCATCACTGCCCCGCCGGTCGACGGGGCGGCCAACGCCCATCTGATCAAGTTCCTGGCGCGGCTCTTTCAGGTCAGTCCCGCGCAGGTCACCCTGGAGGGGGGTGATACCGCCCGCATCAAGCGTTTCCGCATCCAGTCCCCGGCCGTTTTGCCTGAGGGCATCACCCGAAGCTGATGCCGCCGCCGGCGGTTTTCAAAAAAAACCAACCAAAATCACAAATTTTTCCTAATCCCGTCCTCATCCGAGCCGATAGAACTGGTTACCAGCGATAAAAACCATATCGTTTTCAATAACTACAAAGTCGGCGCGATAAGTGGATAGCTATGGAAACCAATAGTCTGATGCAAAGATTACATGCCTTCGCCCATTGGAAGGCAGCGGTGATTGATCATCTGAAGGCCTACGAGGCGCTGCTCAAGGACATGGAGCTCGACAGTCCGGAGCAGGACCTGCGCATCGATGATGTGATCAACAAGCTCAAGCAGGACCGCATCGTCATCGCCTTTGTGGCCGAGTTCTCGCGCGGCAAGACCGAGCTGATCAATTCGATCTTCTTTGCCAATTACAAGCGCCGCCTGCTGCCCTCGGAGGCCGGGCGCACCACGATGTGCCCCACCGAGCTGTTCTACGACTCCAAGAGCAAGGAGGCCTATATCCGCCTGTTGCCGATCGAGACCCGCCTCGAGGACATCAGCCTGGCCGAGCACAAGAAAAATCTCGATTACTGGACCACGCTGCCGATCGACACGTCCTCGGCGGAGAAGATGGCCGCGACCTTCAAGGAAGTGGTCAAGGTCAAGCGCGTCAGCATCCAGGACGCGAAGAACCTCGGCCTGTTCGACGAAACCATGGTCAAGAAAGAGGAGCTGGAGTCCGGCCAGATCGAGATCCCGATGTGGCGCCATGCCCTGATCAGCTTCCCGCACCCGTTACTGGAGGAAGGACTGGTGATCATGGACACCCCCGGCCTCAACGCCCTGGGCAACGAGCCGGAGCTGACCGTGGACATGCTGCCCAACGCCCACGCCGTGATGTTCGTGCTGGCCGCCGACACCGGCGTGACCAAGAGCGACATGGAGATGTGGAAGCAGCATGTGCATTCCTTCACTCAGGGCGGGCAGGAAAAGGGCCTGATGGTGGTGCTCAACAAGATCGACACCCTCTGGGACGAATTGCTCGACGCCGACGCGGTGGAGGCCAATATCCGCAGCCAGTGCAACAGCACGGCCAAGGTGCTCAATGTCGGCCATGACCGGGTCTTCCCCGTCTCCGCACACAAGGCGCTGCTCGCCAAGGTCAAACAGGATGACGCCCTGCTCAAGAAAAGCGGCATCCAACGTCTGGAGCAGACCTTGTCCAACGACATCCTGCCGGACAAGCAGAACATCATCCGCGACAACGCCGTCAACGAGGTCGGGGCGATGGTGACCTCGACCAAGGACGTGCTCACCAAGCGCTACAAGAGCGCCCGCGACCAGCGCGATGAACTCACCGGGATGGACGCCAAGAACGAGGCGATGATCACCCACCTGATCAAGACCACGCGCGAGGAGACCATCGCCTACAAGCTCTGGGTGGACAATTTCCAGACCAGTCGCAACCTGATCAACGGCAAGATCAAGGAGATCCTCGATGTCATCAACATCAAGATGATCGACACCATGATCGAGGATTCGCGTAAGCAGATGCAGGGCAGCTGGACCACCGGTGGCATGAAGGAGTCGATGAAGATCTTCTTCGACCAGGTGGCCTACATCATGAACCAGATCAACGATCTCGGCGACCAGGCCAACGAGGTGCTGCTGACCGTCTACAAGCGCTTCCACGAGGAATTCGGCCTGCCGCCGATGAAGCCGCTGCTCTTCAGCAACCACGCCTACCAGGGGCGCATGGAGAAACTGCTCAATCGCGCCAATGAATACCGCGACAGCTCCACCATGGCGATGACCGAGCAGAGCTTCGTCATCAAGCGCTTCTTCATCTCAGTGGTCAGCCACGCGCGCGATGTGCTGTTCAAGGCGCACGAGGAGGCGGAGAAGTGGTCGAAGAACGCGCTCGCTCCGCTGGCGATGGAGATCAAGGAGCGCAAGCGCGCGCTGGACAAGCGCATCGACAATCTCAATCGCGTGCGCGGTTCCAAGGAGACGCTGGAAGCCCGCCTCGCCGAGCTGCAAGACGAGTGCGTGAAGCTCGAAAAACACCTCAAGACACTGGCGGCGATCGAGCAGGTTTTACACGCACCGGTCGTCGAAGAGAGCGAGCAGAAAAAAGCGGCGGTCGGCTGACCGCCGCCCCTCATTCGAGACACTTGCACCCCAAGGCCACGGCGTTTAGACTGCCTACTCGATTAACTGGTTGTCGGTAGGTTCTAGAGAGTCCATGCCTGAGCAGCTTCCAGCCGATTCCGTCGGCCTGGTCACTCCCCAAACCCTGCATTTCTCCACTCCGCTCGCGCTGGAGTGCGGCCGCGTTTTGTCGCAATACAACCTCATCTTCGAGACCTACGGCACGCTCAACGCCGCGCGCAGCAATGCGGTGCTGATTTGTCATGCCTTGAGCGGTGACCATCACGTCGCCGGTTATCACAGCCTGGAGGATCGCAAGCCGGGCTGGTGGGAGTCGGCCATCGGTCCGGGCAAGCCGATCGACACCAATCATTTCTTCGTGGTCTGCCCCAACAACCTCGGCGGCTGCAAGGGCTCGACCGGCCCGACCTCGCTGAATCCCGAAACCGGCAAGAATTACGGCCCGGATTTTCCCATCGTCACGGTCAAAGACTGGGTGGAGAGCCAGAAGCGCCTGGGCGATGCGCTCGGCATCGAGCAATGGGCGGCGGTCATCGGCGGCAGTCTCGGCGGCATGCAGGCGCTGCAATGGTCGATCAGTTATCCCGACAAGCTGCGCCGTTGTATCGCGATTGCCGCTGCGCCCAAGCTTTCGGCGCAGAACATCGCCTTCAACGAGGTGGCGCGCCAGGCGATCCTGTCCGACCCGGATTTCCACGCCGGCCATTATTACGAACACAATGTGGTGCCGAGCCGCGGCCTGATGCTCGCGCGCATGCTCGGGCACATCACCTATCTGTCCGATGACGCGCTGCGCGCCAAGTTCGGCCGCGAGCTGCGCGAAGGCGTGCTGAAGTTCGGCTTCGATGTCGACTTCCAGGTCGAAAGCTACCTGCGCTATCAAGGCCAGAGCTTCGTCGAGCGCTTTGACGCCAACACCTATCTCTTGATGACCAAGGCGCTGGACTACTTCGACCCGGCGCGCGACTACAACGATGATCTCTCGGCGGCGCTGGCCAAGGTCAAGGCGGAGTTCCTGGTGATTTCATTCACCACCGACTGGCGGTTCTCGCCGGCGCGCTCGCGCGAGATCGTCAAGGCATTGCACGACGGGGACAAGGACGTCAGCTACGTCGAGGTGGAATCCCACCAAGGCCACGACGCCTTCCTGATGCCGATCCCGTATTACATGCAGGTCTTCGGCGCCTACATGAAGCACTTGGCCAAAGAGCTGGAGGGCGCATGAGCCTGCGTTCGGAACTGGAACTGATCAGCAGCTGGATCAAGCCCGGTAGCCGCGTGCTCGACCTCGGCTGCGGCGACGGCACCCTGCTCAAGCACCTGCAAGACAGCCGCAACGTGACCGGCTATGGCCTGGAGATCGATTCCGCCAACATCCAGAAGTGCATCGAGGCGGGCATCAACGTCATCCAGACCGACCTCGACGCCGGGCTGTCCGATTTCGACGAGGATTCGTTCGACTACGTGGTGATGACCCAGACGCTCCAGGCGGTGCACTTCCCCGACCGGGTGCTCGATGAGATGCTGCGCATCGGCCGCGAGGGTATCGTCACCTTCCCCAACTTCGGCCACTGGCGCTCGCGCCTGCAGCTGCTGTGGGACGGCCGCATGCCGGTCTCCAAGGCGCTGCCGAATCAGTGGTTCAACACCCCGAACATCCACCTCTGCACCCTGCGCGACTTCGAGGAACTGTGCGAGGACAAGGGCATCCGCATCATCGAACGCATCGTGCTCGACACCAGCCACCACAGTAACGTCTGGATGAATCTCATGCCCAACCTCTTCGGTGAGCTTGCGCTCTACCGTTTCCGCAAGAAGTAGGCTTCTCGCCCCCTGGGGGCGTTCTCAAGTCATAGCGTGCTGCGTCGATACCCTCTAAGCGAATGGCTTTTCGCCATCCCGCGATTTCGAGGCCATGATCCAGACACTACAGACTCCCAAGCAGGACCCTGCGCACAGTTTTTCTCTGGGCGCCTCCATCACCGATGCCACGGAGTGGCTGGACAGCCTGCCGGGCCTGAGCAGCGATGAGGCGGCCAGCATGATCCTGCCGGTATTGCTCGAGGCCAACCGCAGCGTGCTGGGTGCGGAGTTTCGCCGCGAACTGCTCCAGCGCCTGAACGACCTGGCCGCGCCGGCCATTGCGGTGTTGCGCGAGAAATATCTCTCCAGCTATCCGCCGATGTCGACCAAGAAGGACGTCGAGCGCGTGCTCCTCGTGCGCCGCCTGCTGGAGGAGCTCGGCTACGGCTACAAGATCCTCATCGCGGAATACGCCCGGGCCGGCGCGTCCGATGCCGCGCAACAGGCCGAAGCGATCTTCTTTTCCCTGCATACCTTGGGCGTGCTGCTGCTCGACCACTACGCCATGTACGAGCCGGTGGGCGACAATCTGTGGGGCGAGTTGAATCTGCTCTACCGGATCGCGCTCAAGGGCAATCTCCAGGCACGTATCGTACCGCGGGCCCCGCGCGGCGATGACACGGTGGAGTCCGCATACAAGCATCTGGTGCTGCTGGCGGTGATCAATCCCTATCGCCTGAGTCCGGGTGAGGTGGAGAAGGCCTATCAGATCCTGGCGCAATGGCGCCATGACTGCGCCCTGGAAAACCCGCCGGCCGGCGGGGTCTCACGCGGAGAAGTAATCATCGATCTGGCGGGCGAGGAGCCGCCGCGCTATCTGCGCGCGGAGCGTCCGCTCGCGGACCTGATGCAACCGCGCGTGGTCAACGTCGAGAAAATCAAGACGCGCCTGGCGCAGCTCAAATCCGAGATCGAGCACAAGAGCCACGCGGCGGGTGTCGAAGGCATCACGCTGCGGTTGCAGCGCGACATGCTGCAGCGGCTGCTCGACGGCTGGCGCAGCCAGGAGGCGCGGCACGGCAGTCGCCGCCGTCATCCCGAGGCGCTCTCGCTGGCCATCGGGCTGGATGCCTGTCATGAATTGCAGGGCCGGGATATGCCGGCCGCGTCCGGTTCGCCGACCGTCAAGACGGTGACCGGCGGTGCGCTGCGGTTGATGACCGAGGCGGAAGATCTCACCGCCCGCGGGCATGTGCCGGTCAGCTCCGGCAAGCCGAAATTCGGTGTCATTGATAAATCGTCGCAGGATGTCTGGGATGAAGGCGCGCTGCGCTATACGCCCGCCGAAGAGAAAGGGCCGCCGTTGTTGGAGGTCAAGCGGGAGGATGTCAGTGAAGGCGGTTATGGCTTGATGCTGGATCAGGCGCAGAGCGCGCAGTTGCGCGTGGGGGATCTCGTATCGCTGCGCGCGGCCGGCAAGAGCAAGGGGCTCTGGGCGATCGGGGATCTGCGCTGGCTGCAGAAACAGCCCGATGGCGCTACGCTGTGCGGCGTGCGACTGCTCGCGGGCCGCGCCACCCCGCTCGAAGTCAAGGCGCTCAAGGGGGTTGGCGCCGGGGGACAGATACTGAAGGCTTTGTTGATCCCGGCCGACGGGTTCGATCTCCCCGAGGCGAGCCTGCTGCTGCCGCCCGGTCTCTATGATACCGGCACCACCGTGCATCTGCGCTGCGCGGATCGGCTGTTTTTGGTCGAGCTCGGCAAGAAGGTCGAAAGCACGCACGACTTCGCGCGCTTTGCCTACCGCATCCTCCAGGCCGGCCGTATGTAGGTAGGAGCGAGCCCTGCTCGCGAATGGATGGACATCGCCTGCGGGGCAGGCTCCTACGGGGTTGTCCGGGAATCGCCTGCGGGCAGGCGCCTACACCGATCCCACGCGCCGCACGTCAAAACGGATAGTCGTAATCCATGATCAAGGGCGCGTGATCGGAGAAGCGCTCGTCACGATAGATCTCCGCCGCCTTCACCTTCTGCTTGAGACCGGGCGTGATGACCTGGTAATCGATGCGCCACCCCACGTTCTTGGCGCGCGCCTGGCCGCGGTTGGACCACCAGGTGTATTGCTCGGGGCGCGGATCGACCACGCGGAAGGCATCGACGTAGCCGAGCGGGCCGAACACCTCGTCGAGCCAGGCGCGCTCCTCCGGCAGACAGCCGGAATTCTTCTGGTTGCCCTTCCAATTCTTGATGTCGATCTCCTTGTGCACGATGTTCCAGTCGCCGCAGATGATGTATTCACGCCCATCCTCGCGCAGGCGGCGCAGCGTCTTGGTGAAACGCGCCATGAAGCTGAATTTGATCTGCTGGCGTTCCTCGCCGCTCGAACCGGAGGGCAGATAGAGCGAGATCACGCTGAGTGGCCCAAAATCGGCGCGGATGCAGCGGCCCTCGGCGTCCATGTCGGCGAAGCCCTTGCCGAGTCCTTTGACCACCTGGTCGGGGGTCTTGCGCGCATAAATCGCCACGCCGCTGTAACCCTTCTTCTCCGCATCAAAGTAATAGCAGTGATATCCCGCCGGGTAGTGGTCCTCGGGGTGGAGCTGCCCTTCCTGCGCCTTGGTCTCCTGCAGGCAGACCACATCGGCGCGCTGGCGCTGCAGCCAGGTGAAAAAGCCTTTCTTTTCCGCTGAGCGGATGCCGTTGGCGTTGAAGGAGATGATGCGCATGCGGGAGTTCCTGTCGATCGTGGTGGCGTGGCCGTCATTATACTCAGCCGTCGATGAATTACACCGCATTGTCTAGTGTCCTCTGATGGGGAAGTAGGTCGGGATAAGGCGCAGCCGTTCCCGGCAGGACGCCAAGCATGCCGGCAACGCTGAGCTTATGACGGCCTACGATGGGAAGCTGGATGAATGGCTCGACGAGGCTGTGCCGACTTGCCCCGTCGGCGCGGCCTGCGGGCGATGCGGCAGGGCGAGGTAACGATGGCTGCGCATCTCCAGCAGGCGGCTGACGGTGCGCTCGAAGGCAAAGGCCAGGCGCGTGCCACGGTAGAGCTCGCCCGGTTGGCATTCGGCGCTGATGATCAGATTCACGTTGTGGTCGTAGAAGGCATCGATCATGTCGATGAGGCGCTTGGCCACGCCGTCGTTATCGTCGTGGATGCGCCGCAGGTTGCTGAGCAGCACGGTGCGGTAGCGCTGGGCGATTTCGAGATAATCCGCGGCGCAGCGGTGGGTTTCGCACAGTTGCGCGAAATCAAACCACACCACCTCATCGGCGACGGCGCGGGCGATGACTTCGCGCTGGTTGATCGGGATGACGGTGTTGAACCTGCCACCCTCCGTTGCCAGTTCGTGGAACTGGCGGCGCAGCAACGAATCAACACTTTCGGTCAGCGGCGTGTGGTAGGTGCCGATCTTTTCGAGCAGGTTGATCCGGTAGTCGGTCTCGCCGCCGAGTTCGACTTCGCCGGTGTGGGTGGCGAGCAGCTCGATGGCCGGGAGGAACCGCTCGCGCTGCAGGCCGTTCAAGTAGAGATTGCGGATCGGGATGTTGGAGGTGGTGACCAGGGTGACGCCGTGGTCGAACAACGATTTGAGCAGGCCGCCGAGCAGCATGGCATCGGCGATGTCGTGGACGTGAAACTCATCAAGACACAGCACCCGGTAGCGTTGCGCCAAGCGCTTGCCGACGATGATCAGGGGGTCGGGCGACTTGGGCAGTTGTTTCAGCTCGTGATGGATCTGCTGCATGAAGCGATGGAAATGCACCCGGCTTTTCTCGGCGAAGGGCAGGGCGTCGAAGAACAGGTCCACCAGAAAGGTCTTGCCGCGGCCGACGCCGCCCCACAGATACAAGCCAGGCACCGGCGCCGGCGCGCGCCTGCTCAGGCGCTGCCACCAGCTGGGCGTGCTGGCCGGGTTCAGCAGGCGGTCATAAAGATCCTGCAGCGCAGCGACGGCCTGGCGTTGCTGCGGATCGGGTTGCAGCGAACGGGCCTGCACCGCGTGTTCATAGCGTTCGGTGGGCGTCACATCAAGGTCTTAGGATTGTTGTTACCAAGGATATATATCGGCAGCGCGCGGAGATTCAGTATCCGTGCCGGCCAAAAGCGCTATGGGCATGGAACTTGCCCGTGCAATGGCCGTAGAATACCCCATCCGAAAACCACTCCCCCGGGATAAAAAGATGCAGGATTATCAACGCGAATTTCTCGATTTTGCCATCAGCATCGATGTGCTGCGTTTCGGTGAGTTTACACTGAAATCGGGCCGATTGAGCCCCTATTTTTTCAACAGCGGCCTGTTCAACAGCGGGGCGAGCCTGGCCCGGCTGGGTCGCTTTTACGCCCAGGCCATCGAGCATTCCGGCATCCAATACGACATGCTGTTCGGCCCCGCCTACAAGGGTATCCCGCTGGTGGCGGCGGTCAGCATCGCCCTGGCCGAGCAACACGGCAAGGATGTCCCGTACGCCTTCAATCGCAAGGAGGCCAAGGACCACGGCGAGGGCGGCGTGATCGTCGGCGCACCGCTCAAAGGCCGCGTGCTGATCGTCGATGACGTGATCTCCGCCGGCACCTCGGTGCGCGAGTCGCTGGCCATCATCGAAGGCGCCGGTGCCAAGCCCGCCGGCGTGGCCATTGCGCTGGATCGCCAGGAACGCGGCAAGGGCGCGACCTCGGCCATCCAGGAGGTTGAGCAGCAATTGGGTCTGAAGGTGATCAACATCGTATCGCTCGCCGACCTGATCGCCTACCTGGGCCAAAAACCGGAGCAGGCCGAGCATCTCGTGCGCATCAAGGTCTATCAGCAGCAGTACGGGGCGTAAGGCCAGATACTACCGATCGTCTTAGTAAATCACGGGGTAGGCATCGCCTACCCTGAGTCACTATCCCACCAACAGCTTCACTCCGACCAGGATCGTGACGGTTTCGAAGCCGCGCTTGATGAACTTGTTGCCCTTGGTGATGGCCAGATGCGCGCCGAGGTAGCCGCCGAGGAGTGATCCGATCAATAGCGCGGGCAGCCAGTCCCAGGCGATTTCACCGAGTATGCCAAGCGTGATGGCGCCGCTGCCGTTCCAGAACAGGCCGACCAAGATCAGCGTGTAGGCCACGGCGCGGCGATAGTCCAGGCCGTACCAGCGCACCAGCCAGATCGTCACGAACAGGCCGGTGCCCGAGGTGAGCGAGCCGTTCAGGATGCCGATCAGAAAGATCACCGCGCCGCCGATGAGATGGCCGGTGCGGTCGCGGTGGGCCGGTGCGTGGGTTTGGCCGAGGCTCGGTTTGAATACCGAATACAGCCCCAGGCCGATAGTGAGGAGGCCAAGAGCGATCTCGGCGATGCGGTCGGGGACGTGCAGGATGAGACTCGCGCCGAGCACCACACCGGGTAGGCCGGTGGCGAGTATCCACAGGGCAAACATGCGTTCGAGGGGTTCCTCGCGCAGATTGCGGATGGTCGCACCGATGCCCAGCGCGACGCTGGCGACCTTGTGCGTGGCCAGGGCGATGCCAAACGGCAGTCCGAGGAAGATCAACGCCGGGAACTGGATCAGCCCCGCGCCGCCGCCGGCGAAGGCCGAAAAGGCGTTGGCCAGCAGTGAAACGATGAGCAGCAGCAGGTGTTGGGCAAGATCCATCGTGTGGTCTTAACGGGCGAACAGACCTTGGGCCAACAATGGCCACTGATACTCCCACTGTTCGGTGGGCGCGCGTTTGAAGCCGCTGCGCACGAATTGGTGCATGCGCCCCTCGGTGATGGCGATGAGCAGATTGGCGGTGGAGGGCAGGCCGGTGCCGCCGGGCAGGGTGCCGTGCAATTCGCCTTCGCGCAGGATCTGTTTGAGCTGGGTTTCGAGGCGCTCGAAAAACTGATTGATGCGTTTGTGCAGGCGTTCGTTCTCGCCGATGATGGCATCGCCCATCAGGATGCGGGTGATGCCGGGATTGCGCGCCGAGAAGCCCAGCAGCACCGTGAGGATCTTCTCGCAGCGGTCGATGGGGTCCTTGATATCGTCTTGGATGCGGCCGATCAGTCCGAAGACGGTCTCTTCGGCGAAATCGATCAGGCCTTCGAACATGCGCGCCTTGCTCGGGAAGTGGCGATAGAGCGCCGCCTCGGAGACGCCCACGGCGCGCGCCAGCCCGGCGGTGGTGATGCGGTCGCCGGGATTGGTCTCCAGCTCGCGGGCCAAGGCCTCGAGGATTTGCAGTTTGCGATCGCCTTTGGTGTTCAATTTTTCTTCCTTCACAATCACCGCCGCTTGATCAGCGTCCCCACCCCTTCATGCGTGAAGATCTCCAGCAGCACGGCGTGCTCGACGCGCCCGTCGATGATGTGCGCGGTGTTCACGCCGGCCTGCACCGCCTCCAGTGCGCAACGGATCTTGGGCAGCATGCCGCCGTAGATGGTGCCGTCGGCGATCAGTTCATTGACGCGCTCGGCGTTGAGGCCGGTGAGCAGATTACCTTGCTTGTCGAGCAGGCCGGTGGTGTTGGTGAGGAGGATGAGCTTTTCGGCCTGGAGGGTCTCGGCCAGTTTGCCGGCGACCAGGTCGGCGTTGATGTTGTACGACTCGCCCTGCTCGCCCACGCCCACCGGCGCGATCACCGGGATGAAATCGCCGCGGATCAGCATGTCGACTACATCGGTGCAGATCGAGGCGACTTCGCCGACATGGCCGATGTCGATGATCTCCGGTGCGCTCATGCCCGGGTCCTGCTTGGTGAAGGTGAGCTTGCGGGCGCGGATCATGTCGCCGTCCTTGCCGGAGAGGCCCACCGCCTTGCCGCCGTGGTGGTTGATGAGATTGACGATCTCCTTGTTGACCAGGCCGCCGAGGACCATCTCGACCACATCCATGGTCTCCTTGTCGGTCACGCGCATGCCTTGAACGAATTCGCTCTCCTTGCCGATGCGCTTGAGCAGCTCGCCGATCTGCGGGCCGCCGCCGTGGACCACCACCGGGTTCATGCCCACGGCCTTCATCAGCACCACGTCGCGGGCGAAACCGGCCTTGAGGCGCTCGTCGGTCATGGCGTTGCCGCCGTATTTGATGACGATGGTCTTGCCGACGAAGCGTTGAATGTAGGGCAGGGCCTCGGTGAGGACCTTGGCGATATTCATGGCGGATTCTTGCGTGAGTGACATGGCGTGTTTTTTCCTCGCGTTAAAACGGTAGATTCAGAGTCGGTTCGACGGCCCACAGCAGTCGGCGAAAACGCGCCTGGATCTCGTACAGCGCGGCCTCGTCGTCGCCTTCGAAACGAAAGCTCAAGCACGGCGTGGTGTTGGAGGCGCGCACCAGTCCCCAGCCGTGCGGGAATTCCACGCGCAGGCCGTCGAGTTTGATGATGGCGCAGTCCTCGAAGTGGGCGATGGCATACAGCCGCTCCATCAGTGCGAAGGGCTCACCTTCCTGCATCTTCAGGAACAGCTCCGGGGTGTTGCAGGCGTGCGGCAGGGTGTCGAAGGTCTGCTGCGGGGCGCACCCGCGCTGGTCGAGGAGTTCAAGCAGCCGCGCGGCGGTATACAGGGCATCGTCGAAACCGAACCAGCGATCGTTGAAGATCACATGTCCGCTCATCTCCCCGGCCAGGTGCCCGTTGAGTTCTTTGAGTCGGGCCTTGATGAGGGTGTAGCCGGAATTCCACATGACGGGCTGGCCGCCGGCCGCTTCGATGCGCCGCGCGAGGTGTGCGCTGGACTTCACGTCGAAGATGATGCGGGCGCGTGGGTGGCGCTGCAAGATCTCTTCGGCATACAGGATCATTTGCAGATCGGGCCAAATGATGCGCCCATCGGGGGCGATTACGCCGAGACGGTCGCCGTCGCCGTCGAAGGCAAGACCGAGATCGGCCTGGTGGTCCCGCACCGCGCCGATCAGGGCCTGGAGATTGGCCGGTTGGCTGGGGTCGGGGTGGTGATGGGGGAAGCGGCCGTCGACCTCACAGTAAAGTTCGATCACCTCACAGCCCAGGGCGCGCAGCAGTGGCGGGGCCACGACGCCGGCCGCACCGTTGCCGCAATCGACCACGACCTTGAAGGAACGCGCGAGCCGGATTTGTTGGGTGATGTAATCGATGTAGGCGGGAATGATCGGCTGTTGATCGAGGCTGCCGGCGCCGGTCTGATAGTCCTGTTGCTCGATGCGCTGGCGCAGCCGCTGGATCTGCGCGGGGCTCAGGGTCTCGCCGCCGACGATCATCTTGAAGCCGTTGTAGTCCGGCGGATTGTGGCTGCCGGTGACCATCACGCAATTGCCCGTGCCCAGGTGCGCGGCGGCGAAATAGACCACCGGCGTGGCGAGGCAGCCGAGATCGGTGACATCGCAGCCGGTGGCGAGCAGGCCCTTGATCAAGGCCTGCTGCAGCGCGGGGCTGGAGAGCCGCCCGTCGCGCCCGACGAAGAAGTGGCGTTGCCCCAGCGACCGGGCCTTGCTGCCCAGGGCCAGGCCGATCTGCCGGGCGACGCCGTCATCCAGGCCCTGGCCGACGATGCCGCGGATGTCGTAGGCCTTGAAGATATACGCCGGTGGGTTAGTACTTACTGTTGTTTGATCCATGGTCTCGCCGGGGGGTGAATCGGGTCATTATACTGATTATCCCGATTCGGGACAGGGGCGGCGAGCGGGCAGGCGGCGGTCCTGGGCCTGAAGGTTCAGGACCGCGACTCAACTTCGTTAATCGCTGTCGCCATGGCGCCCGCGATCGATGCGGATGCGGTCGCCCGGATGGTGGTCCATGCGGGTGTGATAGATGTCGCCCCGATAGCGGTAGGTCACGTCATAACCGCTGATGCGCTCATGGCGGCGATGCTCGTAGCGGTCTTCGCAATGTTCAACGACGCGGGATTGCCGCCCGCCGCCGTTGTTCTTGTCGATATCATGGCCGATGGCCGCGCCGAGGATGGTGCCGGCGATCACGGCGTTGTCCTGGCCGTGCCCCAGTTCGTTGCCGAGCATACCGCCGACCAGGCCGCCGACGATCAGTCCTTCGGCATGGGAGCGGTCGCGCCCGCCGCCGTAGGTCACCGTCTCGCTGCGGCATTCACGATAGGGGCGGCGGTAGTGGTGGCGCTCATAGATGGGTTCGACATCGATGACCCAGCCATAGCGTTCGTGCTTGTGATGGCCGTGATGATGGCCGTGACCGTGGTGATGTCGGTCTCCGGCCTGCGCGACCGAGACCAGACAGAGGGTGGAGAGTGCGGCAATGATCATTCTTTTCATGGTTCTTCTCCTTTCCAGGATTGTTGAGAAGTCATGATCAGGCTAACAAGGCAATCTGAAACGAACCTGAAAAACGCTAAGCAAACCTTAAGGAACATTAGTTGTAGGGTGGGCACGTTTTATGTGCCCACGCGGAACCCCGCCAATTCATTTACCCCCCGTCATCCCCTCCACATCCCCCCGCAACGCCACCCCAA
>JBFMHP010000003.1:0-57338 GCA_040752855.1 Pseudomonadota bacterium
GAGTGCGCTTGCGGAACTTTTCGAAACTGCCTTCGGCGAGCGTTTGTTGTTTCATCCAGATATTCCATCTCTTGTTTGTTGCGCTCTATTATCGCAGACTTTAGGAATTAATCAGAGGTTCCTTAGATCAGTTACCAGTAATCGCAGACATCCACCATCCGCCTGTTGGACGAGCGCTGATTAGATGGATGTCCACGTGCATGACGTGCATGTGTGGGGTATTAGCGTGAAAAGCGTGTCGCGGTGCTCGGTAAGCGAAACGCGACATCCGAGTCAACCGTTTCGCCCTGCGCCGGGGACAACCCAGTGACCTCAGCCGTCCTGCGTCCGTGCCGATGCCTGACTATAGCCAGGCATCACCACTCCCACAAGTGACTCTGCGCCGGATGCGGGTGATTTCGATGTGGCAAGCCGCATCGAAATCACACCCGGCCACTTTGGGCTTCTCGCCTCGCTCGCTTCGCTTTGCTTCCATGGCTCGTCGGAATGTAGGGTGTGGTGAGGAACGAACCGCACCAGTCGCGTCACATAATTTTTCTGGCTCGTGTTTAGGTACTTTTTATCCGCTTGTTAATTTCTTCTCCAACTCTATTCACCAAGTCTTCGAGCACTATCTTTAATTTTTCATTAATATTCCAATATGGCGACGAGCAATAGGCGTCAACATTGAATTCACCCTTCCACTGCTTAGATATTGCACCAATACTTGATACAACCTCGCCCGACTGACTTTTAATCACCACGTTATCTATCGAGATTGAGATTCCTCCGCTGGATGTAGTATTCGCGGTAAGCAGGGCACCAATCAGTCCAAATTGGGCGCCAACGGCAGCGGTCATTGAGCGATCCTGAATCGCAATAAAATCACCGATTTCAGCTGTAATTTCAAAATCTGGAGACGCATTTCCTTTTACAATTTCAACATCAGGATATTTTTTAATTAAGTGAGCTATCAACATTTCTGTAATTTGCGAACTAACTTTGTCGGTTTCATAGTGTTCTTCGCTATTTAAGCAAACATCTCTTCCCTTATACGTAGACATTCTATTCCCTGAGGTAAACAGAACTTTGTTTTGATCCTTGCTTTTTCGCGAGTCCGCGATGGGAGCAACTTTAACTTTCACTTTAGAAAGTTGAGAGCTGCTCACAGAAACATCATCGAGCGAATACTTAATGGGCTGCATGGTCGAACAGCCAGATACGATCATTATTGATATGACTACAAAAATATTTTTAAGCACTTCATGCTCCTTCTATAATAAAAATCACGACTAGCGAGAAAAATGACGTTAATTATTGGCGCTTAGATTTGAGCCACACCATTCCGTGAGAAATTTATGTGTGGAGCTCAAACAAGTATTAAGGCGTTGGAATGCTGTCGAGCAGATCCCGGAATGGAATAAATCTGGATTTATCGGATGAATACGCAGCACCTCCCTTGCCCCATTGCGTATAGTTGATTGCTGGAATACTACCACTGTTTGCAGGAATTCGACACCGGCTTGTTCATGATGCATATAAGTGTCACATAAAACTCTAATAAACAGAGATAGAGGCAGCAGCCATCGCAGCAGGCTAGCTCGCTCGACTTAGATTCCGGACTTCATCCGAGGTGTCTGATCCTAAGGGAGAGCCCGGAGACCAAGGTGCCAGTGTACTTGAACAGTTTGTTTGCTCATGAAATACCTCACCACTTTTTTTTGCGAATGAGCATTTAAGATTGCAGACAATTCATCATGAATTTCAAATGACGTAAGCGGGCCGTTTTTGGACTATTAAAGCGCACGGTTACTACCCGAGACTCTCGCTATCAAGCCATACCACTTAAATTCACAGCTGCTAGACCCTCACCCCACTCGTATAATTCACCTCGATCTCCAACCACAGCCCTTCGTCATCACACAAAGGTTCCAGCTCTTTGAAATGTGCTTGTTTGAATGCATCGATTTTATCGCCCAACTGGGCGACGAGGCCGCGAAACCCGGCATTCCATACGACTTCCCACCAGCCTTCGAGGTCGATGTAGTAGCCGAGGGAACGGCGTTCGATGTGCAGGTCGTGCAAGCCGGCCTGGGTGAAGATTTCCTGGAGCTGTTCCGGTTCTGACATACGTTGCCAGCCGATCTGTTGCGGGACGTCCAGGCCGTAGCTGCGCAGTCGATCCATGCAGAGCTGGGCCATGGGCTGGAAGGAGTCGCCGCGAAAGCCGCTGATCAGTATCTTGCCGCCGGGTTTTACGGTGTCGGCGATGTGCCGCAGCGCGCCGCTCATGTCGTCGACAAAAAACAGGCCGAAGGCGCAGGTGGCGTGATCGAAGGTGTGCGGCGCGAACGGCAGTTGCGTCATGTCGTGGGTTTGAAAGCGGATATTGTTCAGCCCCTGTTGTGTCGCTGCGCTGCCCGCTTGCTGGAGCATGCCGGTCGCGAAGTCGACGGCGGTGACCTGCCCGTTGGGGAGCCGTCTTGCCAGGGGGAGGGCGGTGGCGCCGGTGCCCGATGCGACATCGAGCACCGATTCATTGCCTGTCAGCGGCAGCAGTTCGGCCATGACCTCGCCGCTCAGATGAAAGAAACGGCTGGCCCTGAGGCCGTAATCCGGGGCGACAGTGTTGAAGGTGTTCTGGATGAGTTGCTTGCGTTGCGCTTCTTCCATGGGTCAATGCTCCCGGACGATAGTGGGTGTGGTCGATCGGTAGGCGGCGAGGTTTTCAGTTTACCGGAGATCTTATGGCGGTCAACCCGTGCAAATAAATCAGCCGGCCCCTTCCGTGGAAGCGGGCCGGCTGATTTTTTTTGGCGCGTGTATCGCTACCGCGCAAGCGTCATCGCTTATTTGATTTCAGACAGCAGCTTGGGATTAACCACCAGCTTGCGCACGCCGTGGGCGTGGTCTTCAGCAAACTCGTTCTTTTCACACCACTTGCCGACGCTGTTGATGTCGACCTTGGCGCACTGCGGGCGCACGCTCCAAGTCACTTGCAGCGGTGAGCAGCTTTGCTCGGAGTATTTCGGGCCGGTGGTCGAACCCAGGAACTCAACCGGCTTGCCGGTGTTGTTCGGGATCGCCTTGGCCTGGTGGTAGCCATTGACGATGTTGCCGTCGTAATCCAGGGTGTTGAAGTCGAGCGCCTTCGGATCGTTGACCAGGGTGAATACCTGGGTCTCTACGCGCAGTTCCGGATTAGCGCAGGACTCGGACAGGCAGGAACCCAGCCCTTGGCCGGGCTTGACGTCACACGAGCTGTGCACCCAATGCACCTCGATGGTGTCGCCGGGCTTGAGATCGCCGTGCTCGCCCTTGCAGATCGGGCTCTTGGTCGGGGCCAGCTCGGCCTTGCTCAGCTGCTTGCTCATGTTGCACTGGTAGCCGCTTTCATAACCGTGGCCGTCGCCTTCACCGGCGAAGATCGAGAAATCCTTGGCCTTGTGCTCGGCGTTCTTGTGGAAGTGAATGTTGCACAGATTCATCGCCGTGTGGCTCGGCGCCATGGTGAAGACGCGCTTGTTCTCGCCTTGCTTGCTGTCGATATCGCGCGGGGTTTGCGGGCCAAAGCCTACGCAGATCTCGCCAGAAGCGCCGTGCTCATCGTGTCCTTCCTTATGTTTGTCATCGCCCGCCGTCGCGGCGGCGGAGAACAAACCCAATGCCACTACCAGTCCAGTGTGACTCATCCGGATTGATTTCATTATGTCTACCTCATTTTGTTGGTGATGTTTTCAAACTTCTCCTCCAATAGGCGCGCCCGGACAAACCCCGACAACATTGTCCTTGCCCCGCCTACCCGGGGACCGATTCTACACATATGGGTCGGGAATGTTAATCAATCACGCCGCAGGATGCATGGAGGGATCTTTGCTCATTGCGGGGAGGAATTATCCTGAATCTCCCTTAGGGAGAGATTAAGGAAGCGGCGGTAACCCCAACCTCATATCCACCCTCCTCCCGAGCGAAGAAATCACTTTCAGGACAATATGTTATTACACCGATCCCGAGATTTATCCCGGCGGCACAGGCCAGTGATCTCCATCACAAATCAGCAAATTGAGGGGGTAACCAGGCGGCTTTCAAACCACTGCCGTTTCGTCGGCCATACTGGTTGCTGCCAATTCATTCAGCATCGCCCAGCGATTGAATAAATCTGTCCGCCTCGGCGATGGATTTCTCCATCTCCTTAATGAGCTTGCCGATATCGCCTTCGATATGGGTGAATTCGGACTGGAGTGAGGCAATGGCCTTGGCGTTCAGGTTGTGCTTGAGATAGAGCACTTGATCATTCAAGGCGGTCAACACCGGTTGCATCTTGGATTCAGCCTGGCGCATGGCGGCGATCATCTTCTCGTATTGCGACTTGGTTTGTTTGAGCTTGCTTTCACTATCGCGCCGCATTTTGTCGTTGCTGTATTGCTGGATTTCGGCCTTCCACTCTTCAAACAAGGCCTTGGCAACACTTTCGACGCTGTCGATGCGTTTGCTTATCTTTTCCGCGCTGTCCTTGCTGTTATCATACTTGTCGTTCAAGATTTCGTATTTCTCTTCCAGCGCCCCACCCTTGAAGCCGAGCACCTCGCTGAAAGTTTCCAATGCCGATTTGAATTCTTGCTTGCCTTCGTGCTGAGCCTCGCGCGCCTCTTGGACACGGTCCACCAGGATATCGCGTTTGTGAATACCCACCTTCTCCATGGCGCCGTAATAGGTGCTGGCGCAGCCTGTGAATGCTAGCGCGACAACAGCGGTGACCCCGATACGCAGAAAAAGGCTTTTATTGATCATGGCACGACCTGTTTTAAGTGTTGGTGTGGACCCGACAAGCTTATCACCACGGCTGATTTTAGCCGGGAAACATCTTGTAAAAATTTGCAAACAGGCTAGTTCATCCCTTGCAACATCGTTGGTGCCGCAAACTGTGCGGCCCGAAGTTTAGCTTCCTATTGTGCCGTGATCCCGCTGTGGCGCAGCAAGGCATCGATGGTCGGCTCGCGCCCGCGAAATTCGATGAACAGCTCCATCGGCTCGCGCGAGCCGCCCTGTTCGAGGATGGTGCACAGGAAACGCTGCCCGGTCTCGGGATCGAAGATGCCGGTCTCTTCGAACAACGAGAACGCATCCGAGGAGAGCACCTCGGCCCACTTATAGCTGTAATAACCCGCCGCGTAGCCGCCGGCGAAGATATGGCTGAAGCTGTGCGGGAAGCGGTTGAAGCTCGGCGGCTGGATGACGGCCACCTGCCGGCGCACCTCGTCGAGTAGCTCGTAGATGCGCGCGCCGCGCGCGGGATCGTATTCGAGGTGCATGCGAAAATCGAACAGCGCGAATTCGAGCTGACGCACCATCTGCATGCCGGATTGAAAGTTCTTGGCGGCGATCATCTTGTCAAAGAGTTCATCGGGGATCTTGGCGCCGGTCTGATAATGCCCGGCGATGAGATCCAAGGCCTCGCGCTGCCAGCACCAGTTTTCAAAAAACTGGCTCGGCAGCTCCACCGCATCCCAGGGCACCCCGGCGATGCCGGCCACGCCGGGATAATCGATGCGCGTCATCATGTGATGCAGGCCGTGGCCGAATTCATGGAACAGGGTCAGTACCTCGTCGTGGGTGAGCAGCGCGGGCTTGCCGCCGACCGGCGGGGTGAAGTTGCACACCAGATAAGCGACCGGGTTTTGCACGCCGTGCGCGCTGCGCTTGCGCGTGCGGCATTCATCCATCCAGGCCCCGCCGCGTTTTTGCGCGCGCGCGTAGAGGTCGAGATAGAACTGTCCGCGCAGCTCGCCGTCGCGGTCGGTGATCTCGTAGAACAGGACATCGGGATGCCAGGTATCGATGCCGGATTTTGGCGTGATGCTCAGGCCATACAGACGGCGCACGGTCTCGAACATGCCCTTGATGACACGGTCGGCCGGGAAATACGGTTTCAGATCCTCTTGCGAGATCGCATAGCGATGCTGGCGCAGCTTCTCACCATAATAGGTGTAATCCCACGCCTCCAGGCTCTGCGCGCCGAATTGCGCGCGCGCAAAGTTGCGCAACTCATCGAGTTCCTGCTTGGCCATGGGCAGCGAACGCCGGGCCAAGTCCTGCAAAAACGCCAGCACCTGATCGGGGGAGGCGGCCATCTTGGTGGCCAGGGAATACTCGGCGTAGTTGGCAAAGCCGAGCAGTTGCGCCAGTTCATGACGCAGCGCCAGGATCTCCTCCATCAGCGGGCCGTTGTCCCACTGCCCGGCATGCGGACCGGCATCCGAGGCGCGCGTGGCATACGCGGTGTACATCTCCTCGCGCAGCGCGCGGTCGTCGGCGTAGGTCATCACCGGCAGGTAATAGGGAAACTCCAGCTTGAACAGCCAGCCGTCCAGCCCCGCCTGCTCGGCCGCCTGTTTGGCCAGGCCGCGCGCGGATTCCGGCAGGCCGTTCAGCTTCGACTCGTCGGTGATGTGCTTGCTCCAGGCATCGGTGGCCTGCAGCACGTTTTGCGAAAACTCCGAATTGAGTTGCGACAAGCGCTGCATGATCGCCTTGAAGCGCGCCTGCTGCTGCTCGGGCAGATCGATGCCGGAAAGACGAAAATCGCGTAGGGCGTTGGTGATGATCTTGCGCTGGGCGGTATCCAGCGCGCTCATCTCCGCGCTGATCTGCTTGTACGCGGCAAACAGGCGCGGGTGCTGGCCGATCTCGGTGGAATAGTCGCTCAGTTTCGGCAGGCAGGCGGTGTAGGCCTCATGCAGCGCCTCGCTGTTGACCACCGAATGCATATGGCTGACCGGCGACCAAGTGCGCGCGATCTTCTCTCCCACCTCCTCCAGCGGGCCGATCAGATTGTCCCAGGTGTAGCGCTCGTTGGCCGCGAGCAGTTCTTCCAAGCGGCGGCGCGCCTCGGCCAGCAGACTGTCGAGCGCCGGCTCGATGTGTTCGGGTTTGATCTTGGAAAACGGCGGCAGGCCGGGCATGTTCAGGAGGGGGTTGGTCATAATAGGTTCCCGTAGGGTGGGCTGCGCCCACCGATTGCGGTGTTGGATCATGGTGGGCAAAGCCCACCCTACGTTAAATATAATGCATCACCACCCACACCAGAAACGAGCCGCTGGCGAAAAAGCCAACCAGGCTGCCGGTGGCGGTCCAGCGGTGCTTGCGGGTGAGCTCGTGTTCGGAAAGGTGCGAGATGATATAGGGCTGGCGCTTGTTCTCGGGCTTGCTCATGATGTGATACTGCGGCAGCAGCATCGCCTCGTTATATTCCTTGGCGATCTGCGCCTGGGCGGCCGCGCGCACCTCGGCCCACTCCTGTTCATCGATCTTGCCGTCGCGGTTGGCATCGAAGCGCGCGAGCAGCATGTCGCGGTCTTTCTTCCATTGATTGAGCAACTCGCGCAGCGCCTCCTCCTTGGTCGGCATATCGGCCTCGGCGCTCTGAGAGTGGAAATTGCCGATCACGTAGAGGTGGTCGCCGTGTTCGATGCGCTCTTCTGTAAAGCGGTAGCGCCCGCCGAAGATAAAGCTCTTGGACTTGCGGGTGAACATGGGGACATCGTGCATCGAATTGCTACTGTCGCTGTACCAGACATCGCGCATGGTGGGAATGATCTGCGCGCCTTCCGGGTCGATGATACATTTGCCCGTCTCGTCATCGAGCAAAAACATCGCCTCGCTCTGCCCGCTCTGGACGGTGGACCAATTCGCGGCCACCTGGCTGCTGCCTTCGCCGCTGTTGCGCTCTTCCACCTTGTAGCGGTACCACACGCACGGGGTCATGGTGATCGGGGCGTGCAGCGGCTCAAAGCCCAGCTTCTCGGCGTTGCCGACCAACTCGACAAAGCCCTGATGCGCCGAGCGGATGCGCGAGGTGGGGGTGTCTTCGATCACGCGCACCTTGTGCCAGCTGATGAAGGCGAAGATGAAACTGGCCACCATCAGCACGGCGCTGATCACCATGAAGATCAGCGCGTGGTCGCTGACGATCTCCGGCATGTTTACTTGAAGAGCGCCTTCATATCGACATCCTTCTTTTCTTCCTCGCTGAACTCCAGCAGGTCGAAGGGGCCGAAATTGAAACGGCGGGCGACGATGATATCCGGGAACTGCTCGATGCGGACGTTGTTGATGTTCACGCTTTCGTTATAGAACTCACGCCGGTCGGCGATGCTGTTCTCCAGGCCGGTGATGCGTTTTTGCAGATGCTGGAAGGTCTCATTGGCCTTCAACTCGGGATAGGCCTCGGCCACGGCAAACAGATTGCCCAACCCCAGGCGCAGCTGGGTCTCGGCCATGCCGAGCGCCGGGATGTTGCCCTGCTCACGCGCACTGGCCACGGCGGCGCGCGCCTGGATGACCTTTTCCAGGGTGTCCTGCTCGAATTGCATGTACTGCTTGCAGGTCTCGACCAGCTTGGGCAGCTCGTCGTGACGCTGTTTGAGCAGCACATCGATGTTCGACCAGGCCTTGGAGACATTGTGCTTG
This sequence comes from Pseudomonadota bacterium, assembly GCA_040752855.1. Lineage (GTDB taxonomy): Bacteria > Pseudomonadota > Gammaproteobacteria > RBG-16-57-12 > RBG-16-57-12 > JBFMHP01. Next base: position 8,449 of record JBFMHP010000003.1, read on the forward strand.
AGCGATACCAGATTGTTGTAGATCAGAATGCCGTAAATCACCAGCACGAGCAGCACGCCAAGCACGATGAACAACACGATTCCCATCCCGGACTCCTTGAATTCAGATCAAAGTTATCGCAATGTTACTGGTTATCGGTGCAAACTCAAATAGCTTGACGACGCCGGGCCGCTCCGCGACCGAGCCGGACAGAGGGAACAACATGATACGCGCATTCAAAGGCATTCAACCCACCATCGCCGCGTCCGCCTATGTCGATGAGGCGGCGTGCGTGATCGGCGATGTGATCATCGGCGAAGGCAGTTCGGTGTGGCCGAACACCACCATCCGCGGCGATGTGAACCATATCCGCATCGGCGCGCATACCAATATTCAGGACAATTCCGTGCTGCATGTCACCGCCCCCAACACGGATCATCCCAATGGCTTTCCGTTGATCGTCGGCGACCGCGTGACTGTTGGGCACGGCGTGGTGCTGCACGCTTGCACGGTGGAGGATGACTGCCTGGTCGGCATGGGCGCGATCGTGCTCGACGGGGCGATCCTGCGCAAAAACGTCCTGCTCGCCGCCGGCAGCCTGGTCCCACCCGGCAAGGAACTCGAAGGCGGTTATCTCTGGGTCGGCAGCCCGGTGAAACGCTCCCGGGAATTGACGGAACAAGAAATCAACTGGTTCAGCCAGTCCGCGCGGCACTATGGAAGATTAAAAGACGAGTATCTCAAGCAGATCGAGGCGAATTAACTCATTGGATGACATTAAGGGAGATGTACCTGTGGATATCTTTATCGGAAATCTACCGCCCCAGGCGACGACATACGACCTGCGCATGCTCATCAACCGGGCGCTTAGCGGCACGCGGCGGGGCCGGTTCTTCACCCGCAAACCGCCCCAAGCCGAGAAGATCGCCCTTCAGATCGTCGAAAACAGCGGCATGAAAAGCCCCCGCCGCTTCGGTCACGCCGTCATCGAGCCTGACCAGCTCGGGGTGCAGTGCATGATGAGGCTGCGGGGCGCCCGGCTCTACGGCAACCTGCTCTCGATACATAAATACCGTGAGCGCGCCAGCATGAATGAGCGCCGCGCGCTCAGTTGGCGCCGCCGTCAGTGGGCCAGCGAAGAACGCCGCTTGAGTGAACGCCGCGCGCGTCTGGTCACGCGCACTTCCGCAGCGTAAGTCAAGCTTCAAGACATCTCCCGGCGCAGCTGCCCAATCACCGCCTGGGTCTGCGGCCGCACACCGCGCCAGAGTGTGAAGGACTCGGCCGCCTGCTCGACCAACATGCCCAATCCATCCATCAATTTGTCCACGCCTCGCGCCTGCGCCCAGCGCAAAAACGGTGTCGGTTCTTTGCCATACATCATGTCGTAACAGGCCGCGCCAGCTTTCAGAATCCCCTCCGGCAAGGGCGGCAGTTCGCCCTGCAAACTCGCCGAGGTGGCATTGATGATCACATCGAAGCCCTGCCCTGCCAGCTCGGGAAAACCGCAGCCCCGCACCGGCCCGTACGCCGCGAACAGCTGCGCCAGCTCCAGCGCCGTATCGACGGTGCGGTTGGCGATCACCAGGCTGCGCGGCTTGGTCGAGAGCAGCGGTTCGATGACCCCGCGCGCGGCGCCACCGGCCCCGACCAACAGCACTTCCTTGTTCGCTATTTCGATGTGATGATTCTCGCGCAGATCACGCAACAGACCGACGCCATCGGTAGTATCGCCATACACACTCCCGTCCGGCCGGATGAGCAGCGTGTTGACCGCCCCGGCCAGACGCGCGCGCGGACTCAATTCATCGGCCAAACGATAGGCATCTTGTTTAAACGGTACGGTGATATTCAAGCCCTTGCCGCCGTTGGCCTGGAAATTCCCGATCGCCTGCGCCAAACCGCCGGGATCGACCAGGATGGCGCGATAGACCATCCGCTGGCCGGTCTGCTTGGCGAAGGCTGCATGGATCTGGGGGGACTTGCTGTGCGCGATGGGATTGCCCATCACGCCATATTCATCCGGCGCCTTGTCAAAATCGAACAGATCGGCCATGGGAAGGATCTCCTTGCGGATGAAAATGGGGATGGCATACTGCGACCGCCAAGCAGCAGTCGCAGATCAGATTATTTGTCTTCCTTGAGCCACTGCGCCACGCGTTTGGCGAAATAGGTGAGGATGCCGTCGGCGCCGGCGCGCTTGAAACACAGCAAACCCTCCATGATCACCGCCCGCTCCGACAACCAGCCGTTTTGCGCCGCGGCCATCAACATCGCGTATTCACCGCTGACTTGATAGGCATAGGTCGGCACGCCGAATTGATCCTTCACGCGGCGCACGATGTCCAGATAGGGCATGCCCGGCTTGACCATCACCATATCCGCGCCCTCCTCGATATCCATCGCCACCTCCCACAACGCCTCGTCGGTGTTGGCCGGGTCCATCTGATAGGTATATTTGTTGCCCGCCCCGAGATTAGCGGCCGAACCGACCGCATCGCGGAAGGGACCGTAGTAACTGGAGGCATACTTGGCCGAGTAGGCCAGGATGCGCGTATAGATATGCCCTTCGGCCTCCAGCCCGGCGCGGATCGCACCGATGCGCCCATCCATCATGTCGGAGGGCGCGACGATATCCGCCCCGGCCTCGGCATGCGAGATCGCCTGCTTGACCAGCACCTCGACGGTTTCGTCATTGAGCACATAGCCGGTGTCATCGATCAGACCATCCTGCCCGTGCGTAGTGAAGGGATCGAGCGCCACATCGGTGATGACACCAAGCTGAGGGAATTCTTTTTTGAGCGCGCGCACCGCGCGCTGCGCAAGCCCATCCGGATTAAAGGCCTCGGCGGCATCGAGGCTCTTTTTTTCCATCGGAGTGACCGGGAACAAGGCGATGGCCGGCACCCCCAGCTTGCACAGCTCGTCGGCCTCCTTAAGCAGCAGATCAATGCTGATGCGCTCTACACCCGGCATGGAGGCAACGGCCTGGCGCTGGCCCTTGCCTTCGAGGATGAACAGGGGATAGATGAGATCATTGACTGTCAGGACGGACTCGCGCATCAAACGCCGCGAAAAATCGTCACGCCGCATGCGGCGCCGGCGCACTGCGGGAAAAGCGCCCATACCAGTTTGTTTCATTGCCACACCCACCCCCCTCGATGATTTCTTGCCCGACAAAAACAACCAGGGACTATTATCCACATTCCTCCCCGTATTTGAAGGTGTTTCCACCGGGGGAGAAACGGGATAATAGTCCCTGCCGACTCTGCGCTAGAAGTGCTTATTTCTTCTTGGCGGCTTTCTTCTTACCGGCCTTCTTCTTGGCTGCGGCCTTTTTCTTCGGCGCGGCCTTCTTCTTGGCTGCGCCCTTCTTCTTGGCTACCGCCTTCTTCTTCGGAGCGGCCTTCTTCTTGGCAGCGCCCTTCTTCTTAGCTACCGCCTTCTTCTTGGCTACCGCCTTCTTCTTGGCTACCGCCTTCTTCTTCGGAGCGGCCTTCTTCTTGGCAGCGGCTTTCTTCTTAGGAGCGGCCTTCTTCTTGGCTGCAACCTTCTTCTTGGCAGCGGCCTTCTTCTTTGGAGCTGCTTTCTTCTTGGCAGCGGCCTTCTTCTTCGGCGCAGCCTTCTTCTTCGCGGGTTCCGCGGTTGCTTCAGTCTTCATCTCAGTTTCTGCAGTCATAGTCTTTTCCTTTTTCTCCGTTTGTTTCTTAACGTGTGCCTTTTGCGCTGGAGCGATTTTCGCTTCCGTCGTGATATTAACGGCAGGTTTCGCTACAACTTTTGGTTTACTTCGAGCGGCAACCGGTGCGGACAGACCATCAATGATTGCGCAGAGCCGATCAAAGATCTCATCGATCTCCCCCAGCCCTTCGATCGAGCGGAGGATATTTTGAGATTCATAGTATCCAATGAGAGGGCGGGTCTGATTCTCATAGATACGCAAACGATTTCCGATGGTCTCCTCGTTGTCGTCGGAGCGATGATGGAGCGTACCGCCGCACTCATCGCACTGACCATCGATCTTGGGGGGGGATGAATAGATGTTGTAGACCATGCCGCACGATTGGCAGGTGCGCCGCCCGGTGATGCGCTGGATCAGGATGTCGAAGTCGACATTGATCTGGATGGCGGCATCCAGCGGCTTGCCAAGCTTGCCGAGCAGGCGGTCGAGGGCTTCGGCCTGCGGGATGTTGCGCGGGAAGCCATCGAGGATAAACCCGTTTTGGGTGTCGGCCGCGCCCAGGCGCTCTTCGATCATGCCCAGCACGACTTCATCGGGAACGAGCTGACCGGCATCCATATAGCTCTTGGCCTGTCTTCCCAGAGCGGTGCCTGCGGTCACGGCGGCGCGCAGCAGGTCGCCGGTTGAGATCTGAGGGACTTGGTAGCGCTCGACGAGCTTCTTGGCTTGCGTTCCCTTTCCGGAACCGGGAGCGCCCAACAGTACGATTCTCATTTTTGTCCTGCCTCCCTAGGCGATCGTGTGATTGCTTTTTTTAATACGCTAACTAAATAGCATCTTCATTGCGTTGTCAATCCATCATTGAACTTTATCGATGCAAATTTTCACTCTTTTGCAATTACGGTTGCGCATCGCAACGCGCGCGATCGGTGTTTGCGCAAATTTACGCGCACGGATTTCATTTCTCCGCAGAGCGGCGCATCCGCGCCGATTGCTGGTTTCAACGGGTTTTCTATTGCTGATACGGAGATGAACCGGGCTGGCGCCGCGCGCCGCCCGTCCATCAGAAGAAGCTACTGAAAGGGATGCGCGTCAGACGCCGATCGGCGTCAGCGCAAACTCGAAAACGTTGTCCATGGCGTCGAGTGACTCCGCCAGGCGAGTGAAATTCTTGAGATCCTTGGTCTTGATGGTGAGCTCGTATTGAAACATCTTGCCCTCATGATTGAGTGTGTAGTTGAAGGAGGATGCATGGATGCCATGCTCTCTGAGCAGCGCCTTCAAGTCTTCTTCTTTCATATACGCCTTGCGCAGGAAGCGGATCGAGAGCCGGGCGAACGAGAGCGCCGGCATGATGGACTCCACCCAGCGAAACAGGGCGAGCGTGCCCAGGGCGATCAGCGTGCCCATCGCGGCGGCAAAATACAATCCGGTGCCGATCATGATGCCGATGGCCGCCGTGATCCAGATCGAGCCGGCCGTGGTCAGGCCGCGGATGGTCAATCCCTCCTTCATGATCACCCCGGCGCCGAGAAAGCCGATGCCGGTCATGATACCTTGCGCCATGCGCGTGGGGTCGACCGTGATGGTCTCCACCGGAACATCGCCGAGAATCTGCTGCTGAAACACCAGCAGCAGCATCAATAGCGCGGAGGCGGTGCATACCAAGGTGTGGGTGCGAAAACCGGCCGGACGGCCGTGATACGATCTTTCCAGTCCAATGATGCCACCGGCCAGCACTGCCAATGCCAGCCGAACTGTCACGGTAAGGTATTCACCTTCCATCGGGGTACTCCTAAGCGGCAGACGCTTTTCGTATTTCAGTCGTTCTTAAAATTGTATCGTGCCTGGGTATGGAAGCTTTAGATGCTGGCGATGCCTCGCCAGATACGCAGCGAGGCATCGCAATCGGACTGGAGCGCTAAGCGGTCGGCTCCGGCAGGGCGGGAAGCGGCGCTAGCGAATGCTGCTTGACCTCGCCGCGCTGGCGACGCGCGAAGCTCTGCAACTGCCGGCGCGCGGCATCAAAGGTGTCGCGGATGGCGACATAGAGATCCTGATGCGGCTCGCGCTTCACCACCAGCTCGCCGCCCGGCACGCTCAGGCGGACCAGGATGTTGAACTCGCCGCCCTTGTGCTGATGCCGGTGCGGGGTGGTCACCACCACGGCGCAGCCCAGGATGTGCTCGTAGAACCTTTCGAGTTTTTGCGCCTTGCCGCGGATGGCGCGCTCGATGGCGGGAGTCAGACTGATGTCACGCGCGGTTATTTGCAGGGGTAGTTGCATAGCGGAATCTCCGGTTGGTTGAACCAAAGTTGTCGAGCGACCACTGAGGCACGCAAGGCCGCTGCCACGGGCTGGCGCCATAACATACCCGCATGGCGAATGAGTCCGATGGACGGCTGCGGGCGGCTTCACCCTCATCGCTATCTGTTGAGGCGAAGTTTTCTGGTCGCTCTACATCCAACCCTAGCATACCAAGATGCGCTTGCAAGCTATTGCATCAGGCGCCGGCTATATGTATATTAGAAAATACTAATATTCATTAAGGAGCCTGCCTGTGATCAATCGCGTCGTTCGCACCGTCGCCGGTTTTTTCATCCTGCTGTCCCTGGCCTTGGGTGTTGAAGCCAGCCCGATCTTTGTCAATGTGAATTGGCTGTGGTTCACCGTGTTCGTCGGTGCCAATCTGTTTCAGAGCGGCATCACCAAGTGGTGTTTGATGGATAAGATTCTGCTGAAAGTCGGCGTTCGTCCTTGATGTTTTTTATCCGGGAGGGTACCTTCTCGTAATCCGCGAATTAACAGGATTTCGATCCAAAGCATGTACCCTCCCGACGTATGAAATACGCCGTATTCTTTATCGTGCTCTTAGTGAGCCTCGGCGCCAACATGCCAGACGGTGTGATCGCCCGCCTGGGGTTGGAGCCCAATTACCTCATCGCGCTGGGCATCTGCGCTGTATTCACGTGGATGTGCGTGGGCCGGCACACCGCAGTAATGGTGGCGATCGCGCTGCTCTCAATCGGCGCCAATCTCACCGCCGCCAGCGCGCAAGGCATGGGGATCGATCGCGATGTGCTGGCCGCCCTCATGTTCTCCATGGTCATCTTGCCCGCCCTCATCAACCTGATCGGCTGGGATGTGTAATCCCGCCCGCTGAGCGACACCATGCCGATCCGCCACGGCGGCACCCTGCTAGATGAGACGAGCGACGCGGACGGCGTGATCGAGGTCGTGCAGCATGGCGACCTGCGCACGTTGCACTTCGGCACGCCCGCCATCCAGAGCGCCATCAACCTGGCCAAGCCCGATGGGCTAGAGCTCGATTACACCCAACGCATGCTGCTGGGCGCGTTTCTGGCGCCGGAACTCCATCGCGTGTTGTTGATCGGACTCGGCGGCGGCTCGATGGCGCGCTTCCTCTACCGGCATTTTCACGCCGCGCGCATCGATGTGATCGAAAAACGGCCGGCGACCGTCGCGCTGGCGCACAAGTATTTCCAGCTTCCCGAAGGCCGGCGCCTGAAACTGATCATCGGCGACGCCTGCGAGTGGCTGCCGCGCTTGCAGCCGGAATACGACCTGATTCTGCTGGACGCCTTCGACGCCGAAGGCCCCGTCGCCGCCTTGCACACGGTGGAGCGGCTGCAGCAGATGCGCGAACTCCTGCACCCGGCGGGCATACTGGCGCTGAATCACTGGGCGCGTAAACGCACCGCCCTGCGCCAGCTGCTTGATGATCTCGCGCAGGTGTTCGCGCGCCAGCCCTATCATTGCTTCGATGTCCACCACGCCAACCTGGTGCTGTTCGCGCACCGCTTCCGACAGCGCTCCGCCCCCGCCGCCGAAGCGGGGCTGCGCGCGGCTGCGTTCGATCGGGCGCACGGCACCGGCTTTTATTCTGCGCTGCAAGCCATGAAGTGGTCCTGCGGCACCCTGCGCCGCCAACTGATGTATCAGACGCTGCTCGACACGATGAGAAAAAAAAGCCCCGGCAGGTGATGCCGGGGCAACCTCTATGAGGAGGAGGGAAGAGGGTCGCTTACTTGCTGGCCATCATCACATCGGAGGCATAGTTCATTGCCACCATGTAGCTGCGAGCAGCCGTGTAGGCGCTGGCCAGGTTGGCGCACAAGACTTCCTCGGTCTTGTTGCGGCGCGAAGTCACCTTCGAGAGCTCGCCGATCAGGGTGCGGGTGTAGAGCTTCTCTTCACTCTCAGCGGCCATGAATTCCGTGCTGGCAGTCAGGTCTTGGATGCCGATGACCACCCAGTTCATCGCGCGTTGACGCGTTTCTTGATCGGAGCAGTTTTCAGTCGCCTGGCGCAAGGCATCCTGCATGGCGTAGAGCTTGCCGTAGCCAAACTCCTTCATGGAGGTGTTCATGGTGCTGCATCCTGAGCTGATGGCCAGCACGGCGCTGATGGCGATGATCTTGAAAACTGTCATTGTGTTCATTGGCTCGTCCTTATATTTAGCGGTTCAGGGTTTTGTGCGTCTCTGTGCCTGATAGAGCGAAAGGCGTGCCAATTTGTGAAAATCGAAAATAAATGTTTAATTTCAGTTACATAACAATCATTAAATTATCCTTGCGGCAACAAAATGAGACACATTCGAGACATATGCTGTCTCAGCTGTTTCAGATGTCTCAGGTGCTGAGACACGCCCGTAGGCTGGATGTCAGTTGGCGGCGCTGAGCTGGAGCTGAAGATAGTCTTGAGTGTGGCGCGCGGCGTTGTGGATGCGCGCGCAGAGGGTGGGGGCGTCGGTCTTACGGCGGGAGGTGAGCGGAGAGAGTTCGCGGATCAAGAGCGTGGCCCGGCGATGCTCGCTGCTGCCGGGATCGATGCGCGCGTTGTGCATCTGCAGATCCTTGATGCCGATGATCACCCAATTGAGCGCCACATTGCGCAGCGCTTCGTTGTCGCAGTCGCCGCTCGCGGCGATGAGCGTCTGCTCCAGCGTGCGCAGCTTGCCCAGACGCAGATCCAGCGTCGGATCATGCTGACACCCACCGCAAAAAACCAGCGCCAGCGAAACGCCGGCCCATCGACGCACGCGCTCCATCATCCCCCCTGATCACCAGCCAATCCGGCGGCGAAACCGTGGCCAATCATAATCGGAAATCCGGTCATTGAACACCGGGCAGCGCGCATTATCAGTCGAAATCAGGAGTGTCCTGGATGTCGAGCTTGGCCAATTTGCGGTAGAAAGTGGCGCGGCTCATACCGAGCAGCTTGGCGGCCTCCTTGCGATTGCCCTCGGTCTGGCTGAGCGCATCGAGGATGCGTTCCTTGAGACGCGAGACGGGTTTGGCGGGGGCATGTTGCGGTTCGGGCGCCGCCGCGCCCAGCAGCTCGGGCGGCAGATCCTGATGATGGAGGGTGTGAGTACGGGCGCGGATGACGGCGAATTCGATGGCGTTTTCCAGCTCGCGCACATTGCCCGGCCAGTGATAGTCGAGCAAACAACGCAAGGCCTGGTTGCTGATCGAATCGATCTCCTTGCCGGTGGAGGCGCGTTTTTTGGTGAGCAGCGCGCTGACCAGGATCGGCAGATCTTCCTTGCGCTCACGCAGCGGCGGCATGTGGATGCGCGCCACGCGGATGCGATAGAGCAGGTCGGCGCGGAACTTGCCGGCCTCGACCTCCCCGAGCAGGTTGCGGTTGGTGGCGCAGATCAGGCGCACATCGATCTTGCGCGGAGTATTCTCGCCCACGCGCGTGACCTCGCGCTCCTGCAACACGCGCAGCAGGGTGGTCTGCACGTGCAGCGGGATCTCGCCGATCTCATCGAGAAAAAGCGTGCCGCCGCCGGCGGCCTCGAACACGCCGATGTGATCCTCGATCGCGCCGGTGAAAGCCCCGCGCCGGTGGCCGAACAGCTGGCTGGTGAGCAGCGAATCGGTCAGGCCGCCGCAGTTGACGGCGATGAAGGGCTTGTCCTTGCGGTGGCTGAGCGAGTGGATGGCCCGAGCCACCAGTTCCTTGCCGGTGCCGGTCTCGCCTTCGATCAGTGTGGTCATGTCGATCGTGGCCACCTCGTTGATGGTCTGATAGACCTGGAGCATCGGCTTGCTCTTGCCCACCAGGTCGCAGAAGTGGGTCTTCTCATCGACCATGCGCCGCAGGTCGTGCACCTCCGACATGTCGTAGAAGAAAAAGATCTTGCGCGCGGGCTCGTTGGGGCTGTCGAGCACCTCCACATCCAGCCAGAAGTAGCGACCGCGCGGCGTGCGCAGGTGGAGCTGCGCCTTCTCCCGCTGCGCGGGCGGGCTTTGCATGATGGCTTCGAGCCGCTGAGTGTCCTGCGGCTTGAACGAGATCACCTCCGCCCAGGGGCGGCCGAGGTAGCTTCCTTCGTTGACCTCGAAGATCTGCTGCGCCGACTGACTGAGAAAGGTGAGCGTGCCGTCGGCATCGATCATCGCCGTACCGAGACGCAGGTGATTAAGAATGGAGTGGATGTCGTGGCGGCTGGCGATCAGATGGGCCGAGGCCTTGGCCAGCTTCTGCTCGACCAGGGCTTGCGCGTTGCGCGCCTGCGATTGCCGCTCATGCAAACGCAGCCGCACGGCCAGTTCCTCCCGGCGCGGCAGCGGCGCGGGCAGAAACTCGTCGAAATCCGCCGCCAACAAATCCTCCAGCGTGCGCGCATCGCCGGCAGCGACTACCCCCACCGCGACCGCCGCGCGCAGACGCCCGGACAAGCGCAGCGGCTTGAGCGCCGCCAATCCGGTTGCAAGGTCGTCAACACAATCGATCAGGACGACTTGTGGGATGAAATCCTCCGGCAGCGGCGCCCCCGCCGCGATCACCACGTGGTACGCCGCGAGGTGATGCGCGGTCTCGGCGATCCGGTTGATAAGTTCCGGCTGTTGGCTGATGATGAGGATGTTCATGTCTTGCTTATGCGTGTTTAGCCCGAGCGTTCCCTTGATGCCATCGCCCCCGCCCCAAAAGATTCGCTTTCGGCTTGCCATCCCCGCCGATGCCTATGCCGCGTATTACCGCGGCGCGATCAAGGCGGTGAGCGTCACGGCCTGCGACGGGCGGCGCATCCAGTTTCCGGTCAATCTGATCCACAAATTCCTCGGCCACGACGGCATCCACGGCACCTTCGAAATACTCTTCGACGAAAATCAGAAATGCCTCGGCATCGCCCGGATCGACTGACCAGCCACCCCCGCCCCCTGCCTCTGAATGGGTATCGGATCAGTCCGGAATATCTTCACCCCCCGGCCCGTGTGTCAGACTCCGCCCCGCCGCGCATCCAAGGTATACTGCCGAGAGGTTCCCGCCGAATGCCCTGACACCGGCGGGCATGGGCAGGCGCCCCGTCGACACGCGGAGAGATCATGGAACAACTTGCGGAAATCAGCGGCATCCTCGCCCTGACCCTGGGCGCGGCCTGGGCCAGCGGCATCAATCTCTACGCCGCCGCGCTGGTGCTGGGACTGATGCACAGCACTGGCTATGTCACCCTGCCGCCCGACCTGCAACTGCTGGCCAGCCCAATGGTAATCGCCGGGGCGGCCTTGATGTATTTCATCGAGTTCATCGCCGACAAGATACCGGGCGTGGATAGCCTCTGGGACGCGCTGCACACCTTCATCCGCATCCCGGCTGGCGCGCTGCTCGCTGCTGGCGCGGCCGGTGAGATGGACCCCGGCTTGCAGCTGGCCGCCGGCACCCTCGGCGGCGGACTGGCCGCCCTCAGCCACGCCACCAAGGCGGGCGGGCGCATGCTGATCAACACCTCGCCCGAGCCGGTCACCAACTGGCTGGCCTCCTTCGGCGAGGATGTCGTGGTGGTACTGGGACTGTGGACCGCACTCACCCACCCGCTGGTGTTCATCATCCTGCTGGCCCTCATGATCGGCGCGATGCTCTGGCTGCTGCCCAGGATCTGGCGCGGGATCAAGCTGATCTTCAAGAAACTGGCCGGGCTGCTGCGCCCCGCCAAACCGGCGCCCCCGTCGAACCCCGACAACCAGGGTGCGCCGCCGTGAGTGAGGTCAGCTACACCGCCAAGGGACATTACCTCGGCACCGAGATCGACGAAACCTGGTGGCGCCGCTATCGTCGCGATCACCTATTCGCGCGCGGCAACGGCCGTTATCACATCGACCGGCAAGGCCTGCATTTCAAGCGCTATTTCCTCACGCCCTTCAGCATCCCCTTCACACAGGTGCGCATGGTCAAACTCGGCAAGTGGCACGCCGGGCGCTGGGCCGGGGGCCGGCCGGTCGTGAAACTGTGTTGGGAGCACCGCGGCGAGCATCTGTGTTCGGGGTTTGTGCTCACCCGCGACTGGGCCGTGGCCGAGGAGCTGCAACAACGGCTCAACACATTACTACGACAACGACGGGAAGAAACCACGCATGATTGACATGACACTGTTGCGCGAGATCATCACCCGAGCCGCGCGCGAGGAACTGCTGCCGCGCTTCAATCAGGTCAGCCGCAGTTTCAAAGGCGACGGCAGCATCGTCACCGAGGCCGACCTCGCCATCCAGCAACGCATCCAGCAGGCGCTGCAACGCGAGTGGCCGGAGATCGCCCTGCTCGGCGAAGAGATGGCACCGGAAGAGCAACAGGCGCTGCTCGCGCGCGATGACCCCGGCCTATGGCTCCTCGATCCGCTCGACGGCACCAGCAACTTCGCCGCCGGCATCCCGTACTTCGCCGTCTCCCTCGCGCTGTATCAACATGGCGCGATCCAGCTGGGGCTCATCTACGATCCCGTGCGTGATGAATGCTTCAGCGCCCAACGCGGCGCAGGCGCGCAACTCAACGGCGCGCCATTGCGCAATGCGCCAGACGCGCTGCCGCTCAAACAAGGCATCGCCCTGATCGACTTCAAGCGGCTGCCCGCGCGTTTATCGCAGGCGCTGGTGACCACCCCGCCCTATAGCTCGCAGCGCAGCTTCGGCTCTGGCGCGCTCGATTGGTGTTGGGTGGCGGCCGGGCGCGTGCATGTCTACCTGCACGGCGCGCAAAAGCTCTGGGACTTCGCCGCCGGCAGCCTGATCCTGGAAGAAGCCGGTGGCCGCTCGGCAACCTTGCAAGGAGAGGTAGTCTTTCAAGCCAGCCTCGCACCGCGTTCCGTGGTCGCCGCGCCGCATCTTCAACTCTTCGACCAGTGGCGCACGTGTTTGTCGGCCCTCATGGCAAGCAGCAACTCACCCTAGCTCGTAGGGCGCAATAACCAACGGGCATTGCGCCGAATGCGATGCTTTGAACCCGGTGCAATGCGCTTCGCTTATTGCACCCTACGCTCCACCCAACCTACGAAGTAACGGCCTTGAACAGCTCGCCGATCGCCGCACTCAATGCCCCAGAACGCTGCGGATTGCGCAGTTGCGTCATCACCGGCTGGCGCATCCCCGGGATGTAGCTCGTAGGGCGCAATAACCAACGGGCATTGCGCCGAATGCGATGCTTTGAATCCGGTGCAATGCGCTTTGCTTATTGCACCCTACGCTCCACCCAACCTACGAAGTAACGGCCTTGAACAGCTCGCCGATCGCCGCACTCAATGCCGCGGAACGCTGCGGATTGCGTAGTTGCGTCATGACCGGCTGGCGCATCCCCGGGATGTAGCTCGTAGGGCGCAATAACCAACGGGCATTGCGCCGAATGCGATGCTTTGAACCCGGTGCAATGCGCTTCGCTTATTGCACCCTACGCTCCACCCAACCTACGAAGTAACGGCCTTGAACAGCTCGCCGATCGCCGCGCTCAATGTCCCGGAACGCTGCGGATTCCGTAGTTGCGTCATCACCGGCTGGCGCATCCCCGGGATGTAGAGCAGATCAGACACGATCTGGATGAAGATCGCGCTGCCGTGCGGATTGCGCGCGAGCGCTTCGAGAAAGGCGTGGCACAAGGCGGGATCGGCGAGGTCTTCCCAGCAGCGTCCGCTGATGGTTACCAGCACATCGAGCTGCGTCGCACAGGGGCTTTGCAGCACCTCGTGCAGTACTGCGCGACGCAGTCCGGCGGCGCCGGCGAAGGAGAGCGCGCGGATGGCCGCGGCGATGCGCAGCGGCGCGCTTTCATCGCGGGCAAGTAGTGCGCGCAGGTGTTCGACCAGCGTCTCGCACAGCGCTGTGTCGATCGAGACGTTCTCCAGGCACTTGGCCACGGCCTCGAACGGCGCATCCGGCAGTTGCGGCAGGGCTTGGCGCAACGTGCGCGCGTGATCGTCTTCATCCAGCCGCTCGATGACATCGGCGATCCCCTGCATGCCCACGAAGGCCCACTAATCAAAACCGATCTCGCCGCTGAAGTAGCGGCGGGCGTGCTCGAAATATTTGCTCGCCGGCCGGCCCATCAAGCGCGCGGCCTTGGCGTGGAATACCGCCATGCGCTCGGGATTGGGCGTAAAACCATAAGGGCTGTCACGCAGCGCATCCATCAGCTCCGGCTGCGTCGCCTTGGCAGAGCGCGAGGCGCTCAGTGTTTGGAGCAGACGATAGACGAAATCATCGCGCGCAGCGTAGATCAATCCCGCCTGTTCATCGAGCGGGAGCTTGAGGAACCAGATGAAGTGTTCGTCGGGGCGCTGCGCACTCCAGCTCAGGATGCCGATCCAGGCGTGGTGCTGGAGCGGATAGGGATAGGGCAGCGCGCCGTCCTCGAAGCGGGCGAAATCGCGCGCGTCGATCTTTACGATGCGCCGACCGAGATCGAAGATACGGTAGGGATTGCCGGTCTGCTCCAGAAAGGCGCTGATGGTTCGGATGTCGGACATGTTGAGACTCGTTGTGAATGACTACTGTGTCTTGGCCACGGCCACATGCAACTGCTGGCGTCCCTTGCTGTTGAGTTCGCGCCAGGTGGCGTACAGTTTGTTCCGGTGGACGGCCAGATGCGGGTCAAAGGCATTGGCCTGCTGATTCTGATTGATGCCCTCGTTTTCGCCGCCATCGACGAACCGCCACAGCGGCGCGCCATCCTCATCGGTGAAGGCTCTGATGCGGACCTGGGTGTACGCGCCGTTGGACTCGAACCAGCTCACATACAGGCGCTTGCCATAGGCGGCCATGTGCGGCGCATAGGCGATGCGGGCGGGATCATGATTGAGGCCGGCACTGCCGCCGCCGTCCACCGGCATCCACACCGGCTGGCTGTCGTCGCCGGTGTAAACCGCCACACGCACCTGCAGCGCTTCAGGTCCGTTCTCCTGCCAGCAGATAAACAATTTGCCATCGAACACCCCCAGCTGCGGAGTGAATGCAGGCTGGCGCGGATCGATGTTGAGCCCGACGTGCTGCCCGCCGTCGACCAGCCTCCAGGCCGGCTTGTCATCGTTGCCGTTGTAGACCGCCACGCGGATCTGATCGGCCTCGTGCGCGGTCTCGCGCCAGGCGGCGTAGAGCCGGCCGTCGTACACCGTCATGTGCGCCTCGCCGGCGTTGGCCATCGGATTGAGATTGAGCCCGGGCACCCCGCCGCCGTCGACGAAGCGCCACGGCGGGGACTGATCGTCGCCGGCGTAGACCGCCACGCGGATCTGCGTGGCGATGCCGTTGTATTCTTCCCAGATCAAATACAGCTTCTTGTTGAACGCCATCAGCTGCGGATAGGCCGCGCTGGCGACGCTATCGCGGTTGAGTCCCTGGGCGGCGCCGCCATCGATAAAACGCCAGCGCGGATTTTTTTCATCGCCATTGAACTCCGCCACGCGAATCTGGGTGGCCCCCAGCAGCCGCCCGTCCGCGCCGGGCAGCGCCTCGTACCACGTGGCGTAGAGTTTGGACTGAAAGGCCGCCAGCTGCGGATCAAAGGCGTGATTGCGCGGATCGTAATTCAGGCCGGCGTCACCCGCACCGTCGATGAAGGTCCACACCGGCTTGGCGTCATCGTCGTGATAGACCGCGGCGCGCACCTGCATGCTTACGCCGTTGAACTCGCGCCAGATCAGGTACAGCCGGTCCTGCACCGCGCCAAGCTGCGGCGCGAAGACATCGTAGTTGGAATCATAATTGAGGCCGTATTCGGTGCCGCCGTCGACAAACGCCCAGGAGACCACCTCGGCCGCATCGCCCGGCTTTTTTCCGCAGCCGCCGAGCAGCACTGACAACGCAATGCCCAGACAGCCGATGACTTCGCGGATACCTATGACCACCGCACCCCGCCCCATCTCGAAGATTTGCACCATGCGCGCCTGCATGGCGCGACGAAGGGCTCATACTACCGTGAACGCGCGCGCAAGGCCAAGGACGGGCGGCTTCATCCGCCGCCCGGCGGAGGATCGCCCGCGGCAATCTCGCCGGGGCCTGCCGTGGGGTAACGCTCGAAGATCGCCAGAAATTCCTGGGTCTCGCGCATGAAGATATCGACCAGTTGCGGATCGAAATGCTTGCCGCGCTGCGCGCCGATCCAATCGATGATCTCCTGGACATTCCACGACTTCTTGTAGATGCGCTCGGAGATCAGGGCATCGAACACATCCGCCAGCGCCACGATGCGCCCATAGATGTGGATATCCGCGCCCTTGAGGCCCTGCGGATAACCGCTGCCGTCCCACTTCTCGTGATGCTGGAGCGCGATGATGCCGCCGGCGACCAGGATGTCGCGCTGGGAATGACGCAGCATGGCATGACCGATCTTCGTGTGGTGCGCCATGATCCGGCGCTCGTCTTCGGTCAGCGGGCCGGGCTTGAGCAGGATCTCGTCGGGGATGCCGAGCTTGCCGATGTCGTGCAAGGGCGCCGCGGTGGCCACCAGATCGATATCGTGTTCCGACAAGCCGAGCTTGGTCGCCAGCAGCCGGCAATACTCGCTGACGCGCTTGGTGTGCCGATTGGTTTCCTTGGAGCGCTGCTCCTCGATCACGCCCATGGTGTAGACGGTCTCGCGCACCGTGCTTTCGATCTCGTGATTGAGCGCGATCAATTCGCGATTTTTCTGCTGTAGCAACTCCTGATGCGCGATGACCTCCCGATTGAACAGATTGAATTCATCGGCCACATGCGCGAACTCACGGGTGGCGAAGGCATCCCGGTTGAGCGGCTCTTGATCATGGTAGGCCCGCCGCGCCTTCTCGATCAGCGCCTCGAGCGGATGGGTGACGTGCTGCTGAATGGTGCGCGAGGTATTGAGCAGGATCAGCACCAGAAACACCAGCGAGATCGAGATGATGCCGCCGAGCACGAACAGCGCGCGATTGCGGTATGCCGTGACATCGAGTTCGATGTCCACCGCGCCGAGCACCGTGCCGGCGGGGACCTGATGACACATCAGGCAGTTGAGGCTGCCTTCACTCTCCGCCACATAGGGAATGATGGCGCGGATCGTGGGCCGGCGCTGGAATTCATGCAGCACGAACACCGGCTGGCCGCTGGCGAAGGCCTGGAGCGCGACCGCGTCGACGGTTTTCTCCAGCTCTTTTCCAGCGCCGAATTGCTCGATCACGCCTTGGCCGCGAATGATGGTCAGGCGATTGATCTGGTGCAGTTGGCGGATCTCTTCCAGATAATAATCGCGCTTGTCCATGATCCCGCCCTTCATGTGCGCGGTCAGGCCCGACTTGACGAGCTCGGCATGCGCCAGGGCCTGGTTCTCGATGGCGTCTTTGGAAAGTTCGCGGAAATTAAGACCGGTGATCAGCAGCAGACATATCGCCAGAACCAGCAGGAAGTTGATCAGGTATTTGACGGTGATGGTCTGGATACTGGGTTTTGGCATGCCACGCCTCGATCGCTGCGGCTATTCCGCCGCCGGCACATCCGCGTCGACCGGCGCTTGCGGCGCTGCGCGCACGGGCACCGCGCGCAATACATAGTGATGCTCGAAATACACGATGTACCCCTCATACTCCCAGCGGGTGATCGGCGGCTTGCCCACCGCCGGCAGGGCTTTGCGCGGCTCGCCGAACTTTTGCCGCACCTGATCCATCGTCATCCCGGCCGCGGGCGTGGGCTCGGCGGGGGCTGCGGTCTCCGCGGGCGGCATGGTCAGCACGTCGGCCCGCGCCCACATCGACGGCATCATCAGCAAGGCGGCTGCCAGTACATAATGTTTGTGCATGCGAATCGATCCTGTGTGTTTAGGTTGCTGTAGGTTTACATCGGCATTTCGAGCGCCGAGGTAAATATCAAACCCATGCTACCGGATTTCAGCCCGCGCCAGAATGACGCCGATCTCATTCACCGCGCCTCATGATCGCGATCGTGCTCACGATATTGCACGCGCCACAGCCTAAGCGCCAAGCGGTAAGCGAGATAGAGTCCGCCCAGCGGCAGCAGTATGGTTTGAAACAGGAAGATCACGATCAGGTTGATCACGTGCTTGCTGATATCCGCCGCGGCCTGCTTGTAGGCCTCGATCCGGCCGGTGATGTCCAGGGCGGCGCTGGCCGACTGCCAATAGTCCTTGGCCGTCTCCCAGAGGGATCTGTCTTGCGGCGCGGCGCTCTCCTGCTCCGCCGCTTGATTGACACGGTCGATGCTGACGGTGGTCTGCTCCAGTTTGATCGAGGCCTGCTCGTATTCCTCCGCCAGGAATTCGCCATAGACCCATTCGCTGGCAATCGCCAGCACCGGCACGCAGAAGCGCGCCACCAGCAACACCAGCGCCATGCGCAACAGCCATGCGCGCAGTCCTGCGCCGCCCGGCCGCGGCATCCACAGCAGTGCAAGCGCGGCCAGCAGCAAAATCACAAACCCCGCCGTGAACACCGGCCAGGCGCTGATCTGCAACAGGATCTTCTGGATGCCGACCGAGGCGCTGCTCGCCAGCATCACCCAGGAAAACCGTTCCACCAGGTCGTTGATGGGATCGAGGATCTCGCCGGGCGCGAAGTTCACGCCGATCCCGCCGGGCTCGACCGCCACCTCAGTGCCCTGCGCCACCGAGATCACACCGTTCAAGGCGCGCGCCACGCCGAAGGCGACCAGTGCGCGGGTGAGCGTGGCGTCGGTGTATTCCTCGCCGGCGCGATCGATCAATCCGGTGCCGGCGAACACGATGCCGGCGATCAGCAGGGCGGAGAGCAGTATCTTGCGCAGCGGCATGTCTATCGAAGGAAACTCGGACTCAGCATGGAAGGTTCACTGAATATAGAAGCTCGCCCCCCGGCGGGGCAATCGATATTTCATCAATGAAAAGGCCGGCCCCGTGCGATCACGGGCCGGCCTTGTAGTTCGAGACGATCAGAGGGGGCGGAGTTACTCGATCACGCCACAGGCCACGCGCGCGCCACCGCCACCCAAGGCAGCGGGATGATCCGAATGATTATCGCCACCGGCGTGGATCATCAGGGAGCGGCCACCCTTGAGGTCCTTGAGTTTCAGGCGCGGGGCCAGCACCGGCTGCTTGGCCGAGCCATCGGCCTCGACATACAGCGGCGGCAGGTCGCCCAAGTGGCCTTCGCCCCAGGGAGTGCCGTGCTGGTTGGTCGACTTCGGATCGAAGTGACCGCCCGCCGCGAGCGCCGCCACCATTTTTCCGTCCTTTTCCTTGGGCGCGCAACTCGGATTCTGGTGCACATGAAACCCGTGTATGCCGGGCGTCAGGCCCTGCAATGCCGGGGTGAAGACTAGGCCGTACTTCGATTCACTGATGGTGACCTGGCCAACGCTGGCACCGACCCCATTCTCGTTGACCTGATTCACGGGCACCACGATATCCGCAAATACACTCGCAGACGACAACGACAACAATGCTGCAATAATCTTTTTCACTTCACTCTCCTTGGGATGATGGTTTTCAGGTGATGGAGCCGATGTCACGGGCGGGACACCAATTCCGATAATGTAGATCAACTATAACTTATATCTTTCATTTGCTTCACGCACATTTCAACTCACCGATTGATGCCATATAACAAAAAAAAGGGTGCGTCCGCGTGCGGCGCACCCCAGAGAATGGACTGCCGTGTGGACAGTCCTTGATCTAATGGCTGCTCAATGACCGGCCTTGCCCTGGGTCATCGGCACCGGCTTGGGCGTCTTGTCCGTGCTCACCGGCAGGATCGGGTAATCGACGCGCGGCTGCTGGCCGGTCAGCGTGCGCAGGAAGGCGGTGATTGATTTGATCTCCTTGTCCTTCAGCTCGATGCCCAGCTGGGTCGCGCCCATGATGCCCACCGCCTGCTCCAGGCTCCACACGGTGCCGGAGTGGAAGTACGGCGCGGTCAGCTCGATATTACGCAGCGGCGGGGCGCGGAAGACGTATTCGTCAGAGGCGGTCTTGGTAACGGCATACCGGCCCTTATCACCCGCGGGCAACACTTCGGCGCCGGGCTTCTCGACCACGCCGAAGGGATAATAGCCGTTGCCGCCGACATTCACGCCGTTGTGACAGCTTGCGCAACCCTTGTCGACGAACAGCGCCAGACCGGCCTTCTCGTCTTTGGTCAGGGCGTTGTCATTGCCCTCGAGGTACTGGTCGAAGCGTGAGGCCGGCGTGATCAGCGTGGCCTCGAAGGCCTCGATCGCCTTGGCCATGTTGTCGAAGTTCACCGGATTCTTTTCACCGGGGAAGGCCTTGGTGAAACGGTCGACGTACTCCGGCATGCTGCCGAGGGTCTGCTCGACCAGCTCCGGCGTGCTTGCCATCTCCACGCCCGCCTGCACCGGCCCCTTGGCCTGGGCCTTGAGGTCTTCGGCGCGGCCGTCCCAGAATTGGGCGACGTTGAATACGGCGTTCAGCACCGTGGGGGCGTTGCGCGGACCCTTCTGCCAGCCGTGGCCGATCGAGGTCTCGAGGTTGTCGTCACCGCCCATGCCCAGGTTGTGACAGGTATTGCAGCTGATCAGTCCGCTGGAAGAGAGACGCGGATCGAAGAACAGCATCTGGCCCAGGACCACCTTTTCGTGGGTCACGGCATTGTCCTTGACGCTCGGGACGACCGACGGGATCGGCTGAAAGTGCTGCTTGGCCTTCTCGCGCAGATCGTCCGCGGCAAAGGCGGTCGAACCCATCGCCGCGACGCATATCAGCGATGCCATCATAGTTTTCTTCATGGTTGTTTTCTCCTCTGGATTGGGGGGGAAGCAAAAGGTCATTCTTGTGGTTTTAGACTTTGTCCAGCAGTGCGCCGCGCATTCTAAGACAGAAATTAGACTCGGTCTAGAGGTGTTTTAAATATTGAAAAAAACTCAAACCGATCGATCGCCCACCAGCGTGTTGCTGGCAGCGCCCTCACAACCGACATAACAATATTAGTCCAGATTGAAGTATCCGCCGGCCGGCGGTATCGGTGGTGTTTGACGCACGCGGCTTACCCTTGCGCCAGTGCGCAGCATTGGAAGGAGATGTATGCGGATAACCTCGCTAGGGCCCGCGACAGACAGCACCACTTAGCCCGCCGCCTCCAGGCGCAACCGGTAGATCTCGCCCGTGATCCACGCCCCGCGCTCCTTGCGGATCTCCACCGGCTTGCTCTCTTGGATCGCAAAACCGTGCTGGCGCGCCAGCCCTTCGATATAACGGCGGGAGTGGGCATAGCGCACGGAACCGGTCAGGTGGAAACCGTCGCCGTCGGCGTGTTCGACCGAAAAGACGAACCACGCGCCGGGCTGGGCCTTGTCGCGGATATTGGCGAAGACTTGCTCCAACGCGCCGACGTAGATGAACACATCGGCGGCAATGAATAGATCATAACGGCGGGGCGTGCGCGCCAGGAAGGCATTGATGTCGCTGGCGTGCAGTTCGTCATAGAGTTGTTTCTTGCGCGCCTCCTCGATCATCTTGGGCGCGATGTCGATGCCGGTCAGATGGCCGGACGCTTGGCGGAACTCCAGCGCGCACAGCCCGGTGCCGCAGCCAAGATCGAGCACGTTGGCGAAACGCGCGTCGGCGGGCAACAGTGCGCGCAGCTGCGCGGGGATGGTGTAGCCGAGATTGCCGGCGAGGTGTTGTTCGAATTTTTCGGCGTAACCATCGAACAGCGTCGTGACATATTCATCGGGCGGGCGCGCGGGCGTCTGGCCCTCGACGGCGGCGATCATGAAACGGGTGTACTCGGTGTCGTACCGGGCATCCAGCGTGCGCGCCCGCTTGAGGTAGTCGAGCGCCTCGCTGTTCCTGGCGCGTTCCTTGAGCACGCTGCCCAAGGCGAAGCAGACATCCGCATAGTCGGGATCGAGCTGCAAGGCGCGACGGAAATAATGCTCGGCCTCGTCGAAGCGCTGTGATTGCCAGAGGATGTAGCCGAGTCCGTAATACGGACGCGTCATGCCCGGGTCGAGCTGCATAGCCTTGTGATAGTGCGGATAGGCCTGCTCCTTCATGCCTTTCTGCATGTAGAAATCAGCCGTGAGACACTGGATCGCGGGCCGGTTGGGGTCGATGGCCAGCGCCCGGACGAAATAATGCAGCGCCTCGTCGACCTTGCCCTGCTCGGCATAGTTGGTGGCGATCAGGCGGTTGGCGTCGAAGTCGCCGGGGCGGTCGCGCAGCACGCGCAAGTACAGCTCCTCGGCCTCGCGGTAGCGACCCTCGCACTGTTTGTTGAGCGCCTCTTGCAGGCGTTCGTCTTGCGCCACACTTCCCCCTCCGGCTCACACGCGCCTGACTCGTTGCTCGCGCCAATCGAGCACCCGATCATAGCACAGCCGCCACGAGGCCAGTATCCGCGCTTTGGCCGAGTTTCGCTTGCTATACTTCAAACAGCCATTCCCTTCATGGAGTCCGCCACGTGTTGAAGCTGCACGCCACCCCGTTTGCCGCCGGCCGCGCGCGTGGACGGATCGAACACAGTAAATCCAAGGCCGGCCCCGATGTCCTACTGGTGGCCACTCAATCGGAGCTGACGGACTTCAACGCCCCCTGCGCCGGACTGATCGTCATCAACGGCGCGCCCTTCTCGCACATCATGGCCCGCATCCTGGGGCAGGCCATCCCGACCGTGATGATCGATGCCGAGCAGGCGCAAGCGCTGCATCGGGGAATGGAGCTGGTTCTCGACGGGGGCAGCGGTTGGCTGTACAGCGCAGACTTGCTAGAGGAGATGCCGCCCGAAGCCGTCTTTCCCCCGCTTGATCGCGCCGGCACACTCACCACCCGCGATGGTCAGGCGATCGAGCTGCGGGCCAGCGTCGGCAGCCCCGCCGCAGCGCAGCGCGCCGTCGCGCTCGGGGCCAGCGCCATCGGGCTGCTGCGCAGCGAATATCTCGGTTTCGACAGCCGCACGCCGCCCTCGGCCGATCTCTTGGAGCGCGAGCTGGCCGCGTGCGTGCAGGCGGCTGCGAGCCTACCGACCACGATACGACTGCCCGATATCGCCGCCGATAAATTGCCGCGCTGGTGCCAAGGCATGCCCGGGCTGGAAAATCCCTTAGGCCCGCGCGGTGTGCGGCTCTACGACCGCGAACCCCTGCGCAGTACGGTGCAGGCGCTGGCGCAGGCCGCCGGCCGCGTGGCGCAGCGGCGCGAGATGCGGCTGCTGCTGCCGTTTCTCACCCACCCGGAGGAATACCGCCATCACCGCAACGCGATCGAAGCGCTGCTCCCCGCGCCGCTGGCCATCGGCGCGATGATCGAAACCCCGGCGGCCGCGCTGATGATCGATGAATTCCTGGGCAGCGCCGATTTCGTCGCGCTCGGCTGCAACGATCTGATGCAAGGGCTGTTTGCGGCGGATCGCGACATCGCCGAGCTCGGCGGCCTGCTCAATCCCTATGCCCCGGCGATCTTCCGCTTGCTGCGCCACGTCGCGCGCGATGCCGGCGAGCGCGTCGCGCAGATCCAAGTCAACGGCCTGCTCAGCGCCCTCCCCGGTGTGCTGCCGGTATTGCTGGGGCTCGGCTATCGCATCTTCTGCGTCGATCCGCTGCTGATCGCGCCGCTGGCGCACACCATCCGGCAGACCGACATCGATCAGGCCGAGCGGCTCGCCGAGATCGTCTCCCTGGCCGAGGATGCCGCCGAGGTCAGGCAGGTGCTAGCGCTTTAGAAAGGGTAAGTATCCCTGAGACGACCTGAGCTATTCCGCGTGGGCACATACAACGTGCCTCCCCTTCAATGATTTGCCATGCCGCGCCTCGGCAAACCTCAATGAAGCACACCCCCGGCGCGCGCGATGCCGATGACGCCGACCAGCACCCAGAACAGGTTGAGCACGGTGTAGGCGTTGTCTTTTTTGAGGATGGAGCACCACGCGAGCATGATGGCGTCGATGGTGTTGAAGATCCAGACGAACATGAAAGGGCTTTCCGGGCCCATCCAACTCACCAGGCTGAAGCTGAAGATGCGCATCAGCACCCCGGTCATTTCGATGATCTTGATGTGCTTGAGCACGAAGGCGTTGGCCGTGCCGGGTTGCATTGTGATGTGCTCCTGAATAAATGATGAGACCGCTATCATTCTACACGGGGCGGTTTACAGCTCGGTAGGATGCGGTGAGGAACGAACCGCATCGTTCGAGAATCCTCGTACCGTGCATACGCGGCTCGGGGCGCCACGCACACGGAATCAATGATTGAATCACCTTTCTGTCGCGCAGCGCATCGCGATTGATGCGGTTCGCGGTGCTCACCGCATCCTACAGTCGAAGGCCGCGCCTCAGGGCAGTGCGGTAGGATGCGGTGAGGAACGAACCGCATCGTTCGAGAATCCGCCTGCCGTGCAAACGCTGCGCGGGGCTGCGCACAAGGAATCCTTGGCTAAATCATCTTTCTGTCGCGCGGTGCGTCGCGATTGATGCGGTTCGTTCCTCACCGCATCCTACGGCGGGAGGTTGGCCCTCAGGGCAGCAGCCGGTCCAACGCGACGGCGGTGTTGTTGCCGGTGCGGTAGTCTTCGTTGAGCTGGATCACGCCGTCGGGGCCGATCACGACGATCTTGCCCATGGCGCCGCGGTAGGTGTCGAAGACCTGCAGGTCGGCATCGATCAGGACGGCGAAGGCGCTCCCGGCATAGCCGTTGCTCTGTTCCATGGCGCGGGCGTTTTCGACGCTGCCGCTGACGTAGTCCACCAGGCCGTAGACCACCGTGCCGCGTCCGGCGAAGCGCGGTACGAGTTCGTTGAGCAGGTGATCGGTGTGGCCCAGGCACACCGGGCACCACATGGTGAAATACAGCACGATGGCGTCGGCCGGTTGCGCGCCGCCGGCGAGGTGCTCCGAGAGCGTGAAGTCGGCGCCGCCGGTATCGGGCAGGGTGAAATCCGGGGCGATCTGGCCGGGCTGCACGCCCACCGTGCCGGCGACTACATCCGGGCGGCGGTCCTCGTCCGAGGGCAAGAGGTCATCTTCCACCGTGCAGGCGGTCAGACCGAGCGCCAGTAACATCGGCAACATCCAACGCGCGCCGCGTTCAAGGAAAGACATGGCTGACTCCTACGGTGAAGATGTCGGTAGTGGGAAAGTTGCGGCCCCAGCCGTCGCGCGCGATGGCGTGGCTCCAGGCGGCGCGCACCACCCAGGCGCGGGCGGCGTCGGACCAGGCGAGCGCCAGGCCCGCCGCGCGTTTGCGCAACCCCGAGGTGGGATCGCTTCGGCCGTCGATGCGCGCCTCGTCTTCCCACAGATCGCTGTAGCTCAGCGCGAGGGTATAGGTCTCCGCCTCCTGGGTGAACACGGTGTAGCCCAGCCCGAGCGTGCCGCTGGCGCGATCGCCGAGTTGTTTGTCATACGGCGCCACATACTCGCCGTATTCGCGGTTGATCGGGCGTTCGAGATGCCGGCCGTAGCTGAGGCTCATGGTGGCGGTCCACGGATAGACGGTCTTCTCCACCGTCAGGTGGCCGTCGAGCCGGTAGAAGCCGCGCCCGGTGATATCGAAGTTGTCGCGCACGTCATCATAGGGCGAGGTGCCGGTGGGCAGCGTGAGACTCGCGCCCCAATAGACCGCGGGCTTGAGATCCTCCCAGTTCTCCACGCGCCAGACGCACATCACGTTGTCGAAGGCCTCATACCACAGGCTGAGCGTCGCATCGCCCAAGCCATCGGTGTTGCGTTCGAGTCCGGCGTACTCGTTGCGATTCCACACATACGGAACTGACACCGCAGCCTGCCAGTTGTCGCCGAGCCGATATGCAGCGCCGAGATTCAAGCGGTATTGATTGAGGTCGGAGCCCGACGGATCGGGCGACCAAGCGCCGTCGCCGCGCCAGAAGCCATCATAGTGCTCCGCATCGAGGGCGACATCCACCATCGCGCGCGAGAATTTGGGCAGCACCAGAGTTGAGGCCGCGCCGCCGCCGCAACAGGAGGCGGCGTGAACGGAAAAAGAGATAACGGGGGCCAGCACGGCCCCCGTTATCCACACCCCCGCGCCCCGAATGGAGGGACGAGGCGCGGGGTTCAAACCTTGCCACTGCCGCATGTCACGGCGCCGTGAAGATCAGCGCGGGATAGGCGCCGGCGGCGGTCGCCATCGCGTTGCCGTTGACCGTGAGTTTGAGTTGCACGGTGTTGGCGGCGGTGGTGCTCAGGCCAGACAGCGCGGTGATGGTGTAGCGGCCGGTGGTGCCATCGGCGACGAGCGGCTGCCAGCTGGCGCCATTATCGAGGGAAACCTCGACCGTGACCGTGGCGAGCGTCACATCCGGGCGCAGACCCGAGCTTGCATCCTTCACCCCTTGCAGCACGCGCCCGACCCGGACCGACGGAAACGACAGGGTGTGCGCATGCGGATCGGAACCGGTGGGATTGGCGATGTTCTGAGTGGAGACGAACACCGTCAAATCATGGCCGCCCGCGTTGTTGGGCTCGACCGCGTGCAGCCAGAGACGATAGCCGCGCGCCTGATTCATGCCCATCATGTTGGTCCATTGATCGTTGGCATTGCTGGCCGAGACGGAAAGCACGTCGCTGCCCATGGTCATCTTGACCTGCGGATGGAAGATCACCGGGACGCTTACCACATCATTGGTCGTGGCGCGGTCGCCATCGGCATCCTCTTTCACATAGGCGACATAGTCCCACACCCCCATCGGCGTGCCGTTGGCCATGGCCGAGGCCATCACGTAATAGTTGTCGAGCACGTACTGGCCCTGAGCCTTGGCGCTGGTGTCGGGATCGTGGCCGTGCGGCGTGGTGTGATCGTGACCGTTGAGCATGTACATCATCGGATGATTGCCGAGGCCAACGATGTCCGGGTCGGTGGTGATGTCGACGGGTTGCTGGGTGTCGGCATCGATCAAGGTCAGGCGATGGCGCACGCGCGCCGTCCAGAACCCGGTAATAAACGGCGCGTCGGCGACGGTATCGAGCGCCACGGTGATGTGACGGCCGTTCGGCGTGGTGATGGTTTTTGCAGCACCGGCAGCATCGTAGCTGACCGGCGGCAGCATCGCCGGGGCGCTCAACCCGGCCTGGTTGGCAGCGGCATTGCCGACGAAGGCGGCGTGCGCCTTGAGCAGGCGGAAGGGCAACGCGCTGTCATGATGCAGCGCTTCAAGATTCACGGCGCCGATCGTGACCGGATTGCCCGTGCCGTCCACGCCATCGAGATCGTCGTCGCTCAAGTCATCGGCCAGCGCCGCCGGGAGCCCGGCGATGTCATCGCCACTCAGGCCGACCTCGTGGGCGAGCTGGCTGAACAGGCCGGCGCGGAAGGCCGCGTCCTTGTCCGCTTGGGTGCGCGCATTCGCCGCGTCCTGGCTGGTCGTCTTGGGATCGAAGGGGACGGCGTCCAAGTCCGGCAGATAACCGAAGGCGCTCTCAAAGGCCGTCTGTGCAGCGGCCAGCGTCATGCCATGCCCGGCCGCCAGGGCGCGGATGACCGTGGTATCCGGCGTGACCGGGGCGTTGCCCAGCTGTCCGGCCTGGAAGTGATGGGCGGCGGTGCGCAGGGCCAGCGGATGGGCCGCGCCAAGCGTCACGGTGTCGCCCGATACCTCATCGGAATACGCGCCGGTCACCACGAAATCGAGTTCACCACTCAGCGCCGCATCGGGCACGGCAACGGAAAACGCGCCGTTGGTCACCGCAGCCGTCGCCAGCTCGGCGCCGGCACCATCGCGCACGCTCACCGTCCCAGTGACGGCGCCGGCCACTGCCACCCCGGAGATTGTGGTCGTGGGCGTCGCCGTGGAATCGTTGTTGTCGTTGCCGGCGCAACCTACCAGGATCGCGCCCAGGGCCACGGGCAGCGCCAGCTGCCGGAATAGGGTGTGCGTCATGTACTTCTCCTCGTGAACGTCTTCTTTCCGCCGACATCCTAACGAGGCATCGCCGCGCTGTCGTGAGACATAATGCCGCACCCCCGAGGTTTCACGAAGGCCGCCCTTCCGGTATCCTGTGCCGCACGAAAACAAGAAAGGCGGCACAGTGGACGGTTTGATTTATCTGAAGGCGGTGATCCTGGGCGTCCTGGAGGGTGCGACGGAGTTTTTGCCCGTCTCCAGCACCGGGCATCTCATCATCGCCAGCGAGCTGATGGATTTCCGGGGCGACACCGCCAAGACCTTCGACATCTTCATCCAGCTCGGCGCCATCCTCGCCATCGTCTGGCATTATCGCGCGCGCGTGGCCAACGTCAGCCGCGGACTGGTGCACGGCGAGCCGGCCGCGCGGCGTTTCGTCACCCATCTGCTGATCGCCTTCCTTCCCGCGGCCGTGCTCGGCTTCGCGCTGCATTCGTTTATCAAGGGCTATCTGTTCAACGCCATCACCGTGGCCTCGGCGCTGATCGTCGGCGGCTTCATCATCCTGTGGGTCGAGTCGCGCGCCAACAAACCCAAAGTGCACAGCGTCGATGAGATGACCGCGCGCCACGCGCTGCTGGTCGGCCTGGCGCAGAGCGCCGCGCTGTTTCCGGGCGTCTCGCGCGCCGGCGCGACCATCATGGGCGGCATGCTCTCGGGACTCTCGCGCGAGGCGGCCACCGAGTTCTCCTTCTTCTTGGCCATCCCCACCATGTTCGCCGCCACCACCTACGACCTCTTCAAGAGCCGCCACTTGTTGCATGGCGAGCATGCACTGTTGTTCGCCACCGGATTTATCTTCGCCTTTATCAGCGCCTTAATCGTGGTGCGCACGCTGCTGCATTTCGTCAGCCGCTACAGCTTCCGCCCCTTCGCCTACTACCGCATCGTGTTCGGCACGCTGATCCTGCTACTTGCCGGCGCCGGGGTGGTCACCTTCCAAGGGATCTGAGCGCCGGTGCATGTTATGATCACGGCGCGTTCACACTAACCAAAGGAAACCGCCCATGGCTGGAATGAGCCTGCTCGCCCTGCTAGACGACATCGCCACCATACTCGACGACGTGGCCTTAATGACACGCGTGGCCGCGCAAAAAACCGCTGGGGTGCTCGGCGACGATCTGGCACTGAGCGCGCAGCAGGTAGCCGGGGTGCGCGCCGAACGCGAACTGCCTGTGGTCTGGGCCGTGGCCAAGGGTTCGTTCAAGAACAAGCTGATCCTGGTTCCAGCCGCGCTGCTGATCAGCGCCTTCATCCCTTGGGCCATCATCCCACTGTTGATGATCGGCGGGGCCTTCCTGTGTTACGAAGGCTTCGAGAAACTCGCGCACCGATTTCTCGCCGATCGCGCACAAGAAGAAGCCGCGCATGCCGAAACCTTGAAGGCCTTGAGCAACCCGGCCGTCGACATGGTCGCCTTCGAGCGCGAGAAGATCAAAGGCGCGGTGCGCACCGACTTCATCCTCTCGGCTGAGATCATCGTCATCGCCCTCGGCACCGTGAAAGACGCCTCGCTGTCCATGCAGATCGCCGTGCTCTCCGGCATCGCCGTGCTCATGACCGTCGGCGTCTACGCCCTGGTCGCCGGGATCGTGAAGATCGACGACGCCGGCCTGCACCTGCTCAAAGCCAGCGCCGCCGACGCCTGGGGCCGCTTCAAGCGCAGGCTCGGCGCGCTGTTGCTGCGCAGCGCACCGCATCTGATGAAGACGCTCTCCGTCGTCGGCACCCTCGCCATGTTTATCGTCGGCGGAAGCATCCTGCTCCACGGCGTGCCCGGCGCGGAAGAGCTGCTGCATCACGCCGCTGATTACGTGCGCGGCGCCCCGCTGCTCGGCCCACTACTCGCCATCATCACCCCGCTCCTGCTCAACACCCTGGCCGGCATCGTGGCCGGCGCCCTCGTATTGGGCGCCGTCACCGCAACGACGCGCATCTTTCGGCGAACGCCGGAATGACGTGACCCCGCAATGTGCTGCGCGTCGCCTGGGCCACGCGCGGCGTTATCCTTTCGGCGCATGCTTGGCATACGAATCCCGATCCATATCGATGATCTCGACCGTGATCACCGCCGGCGGGATGTTTAATCTTCTTATCGCATCCAAAATGGCCGCCGAGAGGCGCTTTTTGTTTTCCGTGTTCCGGCCGGATTTGATGCGCGCCTGGACGTGTATATACGGCTCGTGCCCGCCCGCCTGGGTGAAATGGCGGAAAGGATAGGCGCGGGTCTTGATATGGCTGGACTCGAACAAACCGCTCTCCGCAATGGCGCTATGCACTGACTGCAACAGTGCGGCGATCTGTTCATCATCGGCCAATTGTTCGGTGTATTCGACGATGATATGTGGCATTGGCGCACCTCTAGTCGATTGAATATTTATAGAGCAGCTCTGAATAATTCCTGGAATCTTCAGAGCACGGAAACTCTAGCAAATCAGAGATTCTCCAGATAGTTCCAATTCCTTCGTTCCCGCGCAAGCGCAAAAACCAGGCATGTTCCCCGCAACACGGTCGCACCGATAATTTTTCTACAAATAATGTGATTGTGATGACACGTTTTTACCAAGTCTTAAGTGCGTGCTAAGGCGCAGGCACGATACTACTGCCCACGCGTGAAACCTCGCGTCACCAACGGCAGTTGAACACTTACACCTTGAGACAGGAGAAGAGCAATGAAATTTACCAAACCGAATACGTTGACCATGCTCGCCGTAAGCTGCGCCATGCTGAGCGCCGGCACCGTTTACGCAGAAACCCGCGTCGGCCCGAAGCACAGCGAACACAATCTGCCCACCTTCGTCACGCTCGACACCGACAAGGACGGCTATCTGACCATCAGCGAGATCAAGACTCATATGGAAGTGATGGAGCACTTTTCGGAAGTCGATGCAAACAAGGATCACAAGCTGAACGAGCAGGAGTACGCCTCCATTCATATCGACGGCGTGGAATAAACGCTCGACCGGGAGAGTCGACATGGATGTCGTTCCTTCACCCGAACATAGGGCCGCAGGATGACGCATCAAAACCTTGCAACCACGGGTAGGATTGCAGTCTGGGACCGTTTCGTGCGCGTGTTTCATCTTGCGTTGATACTGGGAGTCGCTTGCGCCTATGTCACCAGCCAAGCGGGCATGCAACAGACCCATGTTCGCGTCGGATACTTCCTGATCGGCTTGATAACCGCACGGCTAATCTGGGGCGTGATTGGCAGCCGCCACGCGCGCTTCAGCGATTTCCTGTATCCACCACGCATTATATTGCGGCATGTGCAGGCCATACTCTCCGGCCATCCGCCGCGGCATCTCGGCCACGACCCCGCCGGCGGGGCGATGATCGCGCTGATGCTTGCGATGCTGACGGTCATTTTATCCGCCGGCCTGCTGCTGCAAGGCACACTCGAATTCTCCGGCCCGCTGCAAGCGGTGCAGATGGAGGACCGGTGGGTTTATCTGCTCCGCGGCCTTCATGTCACGCTGGTCAACATCTTTTCGGGTTTGGTCGTCATGCACATTACCGGCGTGCTGGTGGTAAGCGTGTTGAGCCGCGAGAATCTGACATGGGCGATATTCAGCGGATACAAAAAACGGCGCACTCAATAAGGAGGAGTCATGCCATCACAGCTCGCGCAACAACCCCTATGCGTGCATGCGCGCACTGCAGCGTTGTCATTGCGGAGCCCGCATGTCTAACGGGGCCGGATGGGTTTTGTGTCTGGTCCTCCTGAGCGCCAGCGCCCACGCCGACTCATCCATCATTGGCTGGTTTAGATCGCTTGAACCCTGGACCGGCGTCGCCTGGGAGTATGACGATACCTACATCGAAGAATGCCTGCCCTGCCACTTTCCCTATCAACCGGGGCTCCTGCCGGAGCGCTCCTGGCGCGCACTGATGGCGCCGGAGGCGCTGCTCAACCATTTCGGCGAAGCCCTCACCATGGACGAGGCCCGCCGCGCGCATATCGTGGCCTATCTCGTGCGCAATGCAGCGGATCACGCCACATTCCCCGTATCAGAAAAAATCGCCGCCTCCTTGTCCAAGGAGCAAACGCCGTTGCGCATCACCGAAACGCGCTACTTCCGGCGCAAACACCATCCGATTCCGCCGGCGCTGATATCGGACAATCCTAAGGTCGCGCGTTTCAGTAATTGCAGCGCCTGCCATAATGAAGCGATCGACGGCAACTACGATGATGCCACGGTCAGCATCCCGGGGTATGGCAGGTGGACGTGGTAATCGATGGCGAGCTGAAAAAGAAAAGGCCAACCGAGGTTGGCCTTTTGCTATCTGGTGGCTACGGGTGGAATCGAACCACCGACCCCAGCATTATGAGTGCTGTGCTCTAACCAGCTGAGCTACGTAGCCTTGCGAAGGAAGCGAGATTTTCCGGGGTTTAGCGCGTGATGTCAAGCACGCGCGCGGCCCTTATACGTTGAAGCGGAAGTGCATGACGTCGCCGTCTTGCACGATGTAGTCCTTGCCCTCCAACCGCAGCCGGCCGGCCTCCTTGGCGCCCTGTTCGCCGTTGTATTTGATGAAGTCGTCGTAGGCGATGACCTCGGCGCGGATGAAGCCCTTTTCGAAATCGGTGTGGATCACGCCGGCGGCCTGCGGGGCGGTAGCGCCGACCTTGACCGTCCAGGCACGCACTTCCTTCACGCCGGCGGTGAAATAGGTTTGCAGGCCGAGCAGGGTGTAGCCGGCGCGGATGACGCGGTTCAGGCCGGGCTCTTCCATGCCGATGTCGCGCAGGAATTCCATCTTTTCCTCGGGCTCGAGCTGAGCGAGTTCCGCCTCGATGGCGGCGCACACCGGCACCACCTCGGCGCCCTCGCGCGCGGCGAGTTCGCGCACCTGATCGAGCAATGGATTATTTTCGAAGCCGTTCTCCAGCACGTTGGCGATGTACATGGTGGGCTTGGCGGTGAGCAGATGCAGTTCGCGCAGCAGCAGTTTTTGCTCATCGCTCAATTTAAGCCCGCGCACCGGATCGCCCTTGTCGAGCTGCGCCTTGGCCAGTTCGAGCACCGCCATCACGGCCTTGGCGTCCTTGTCGCCGCTCTTGGCGACCTTGGAGTAGCGCAGCAGGGCCTTGTCGACGGTTTCCAGATCGGCCAGCGCCAGTTCGGTGTTGATGACTTCGATATCGTGCAGCGGATCGACCTTACCGGCCACGTGCACGATGTTGGGATCGTCGAAACAGCGCACCACATGGGCGATGGCGTCGGTCTCGCGGATGTTGGCCAGGAACTTGTTGCCCAGGCCCTCGCCCTTGGAGGCGCCGGCCACCAGCCCGGCGATGTCGACGAACTCGATGGTGGTGGGCAGCACGCGCTGCGGGTTGACGATCGCGGCCAGTTTATCCAGGCGCGGATCGGGCACCCCCACCACGCCCACGTTCGGGTCGATGGTGCAGAACGGATAGTTGGCCGCCTCGATCGCCGCGTTGGTCAGGGCGTTGAACAGCGTGGACTTGCCGACGTTGGGCAGACCGACGATGCCGCATTTGATTCCCATGTGTTTTACCTACTCTGTTAATTTATCCCCTCACCCTAGCCCTCTCCCGGAGGGAGAGGGAAATAACGGGGTGTCAGGGCTTGTAGCTGTGTAAATGATTCATGGCCTTTTCCAGCTCGCCTTGCATGATGAGCAGCAGCTGGCGTTGTGCCTCGTCGATCGCGCGCTCGATGGCGCTGCGATCATCCGGCGAAGGCTTGCTCAACACGTAATTGCTCACTTCGCTGGCGTGTCCGGGATGACCGATCCCTAAGCGCAGCCGGACGAACTCTTTGCTGCCCAGCGCGGTGATGATGTCGCGCAGGCCGTTGTGGCCGCCATGGCCGCCGCCGCGCTTCAAACGCAGATGTCCGGCAGGGATGTCCAATTCATCGTGCACCACCAGGATCTCTTCGGCCGGGATCTTGTAAAAATTCGCCAGACTGCCGACCGACTGTCCGCTGCGGTTCATGAAGGTCGTGGGCTTGAGCAGCCAGCACTCCGTGCCGCTGAGCCGAGTCTTGCCGAGCTGGCCGTGGTGCTTGGTGTCGAGCTTCAGGCTCGTCCCCGCCGCTCGGGCGAGGGCATCTACAAACCAAAAGCCGACGTTGTGGCGGGTGGCTTCATACTGCGGACCGGGATTGCCCAGTCCGACGATCAGCTGAATACCTGCCATCAACGTCGGCCGTTTGGGTGCGGTGTTGGCGCCCGACCTTAGCTGGCCGGCGTCGCGCCTTCGCCTTCAGCAGCCGGAGCCGCCGCTTCTTCCTCAGCCGCGCCGCGCGGAGCTGCGATCGTCACAACCGCATGGTCGTGACCTTCGCCGTGGGTCAACTCGGCCAGGGTCACGCCGCTCGGCAGCTTGATCTCGGTCAAGTGAATGGAGTGGCCCAGCTCCAGGCCCGCCAGATCCACCTCGAGGTACTCGGGCAGATTCTTGGCCGCGCACACGACTTCGAGACTGGTGATGGCGTGGTTGACCTGACCGCCGGCCTTGACACCCGGGGCGATTTCCTCGTTGATAAAGTGTACCGGCACCATCATGTGGATGATGTCGTCAGCGGAGACGCGCTGCAGGTCGAAGTGCAGCAGACGCGGCTTGACCGGATCGCGGTGCAGGGCGCGCAGAATAGCTTGCTGCGGCTTGCCGGCGATATTGACGGTCAGGATATGTGAATAGAAGGCTTCATGCTTGAGCTTGTTCATGAAGCTGTCATGGTCGGTGGCAACGGTTTGCGGTTCGGCCTTGCCGCCGTAAATGATGCCGGGCACCAGATCCGAACGACGCAGGCGGCGGCTCGCACCTTTCCCCTTGTCGGCACGTACCTGGACGTCCAAGGTAAAATCAACTTTAGAAGCCATTGAATCAATCTCCAATTGTGATGATACATCGCATCCGCGGCCCCATGCCGTGGATGCGCACCCCGTTTGCGACCAACGGGATGTTCCGCGCGCCCCTGCAGTCTCGCGGGCGAGATTGCCGGGGCGGCGCAGAAAAAACAAGCCCATGATCCGAAGATCATGAGCCGTTTGGCTGACGCCAAATTCGTTAACTATTGCAGGAACAGCGAGCTGACCGACTCTTCCATGCAGATGCGGCGCATCGTCTCCGCCAGCAGCGCCGAGGTGCTGAGCTGACGGATGCGGCCGCATTCTACCGCTTCCGGGCGCAAAGGAATAGTGTCGGTGACGACCAGCTCATCCAGCGCCGACTTCTTCAGGTTCTCGACCGCCGGGCCCGAGAGCACCGGGTGCACGATGTAGGCCACCACGCGGGCGGCGGCATGTTCCTTGAGCGCCTTGGCGGCCTCGCAGAGGGTGCCGGCGGTATCGACCATATCGTCGACGATGATACAGGTGCGGCCTTCGACCTCACCGATGATGTTCATGACCTTGGCGACATTGGCCTTCGGGCGGCGCTTGTCGATGATCGCCAGATCGGCGTCATCGAGCTGCTTGGCCAGGGCGCGGGCACGCACCACACCGCCGACGTCAGGCGAGACCACCACGATGTCGTCGTAATTCTGCTGCTTGATGTCCTGCAGGAAGATCGGCGTGGAGTAGATGTTGTCCACCGGCATGTCGAAAAAGCCCTGCACCTGATCAGCGTGCAGATCGATGGTCAGCACGCGGTCGACGCCGGCGGCGGTGATCATATTCGCGACCAGCTTGGCGGTGATCGGCACGCGCGCCGAGCGCGGGCGGCGATCCTGGCGTGAATAGCCGAAATAGGGGATGACGGCGGTGACGCGATAGGCCGAAGAGCGGCGCACCGCATCGGCGATGGCCAGCAGTTCCATTAGATGGTCGTTGGTGGGCACACAGGTGGGCTGGAAGATGAAGACGTCCTTGCCGCGGACGTTCTCGTGGATCTCCACCATCACCTCGCCGTCACTGAACCGGCCGACGGTGGCATCGCCCAGAGGAATGCCAAGGTGTCTGGTGATCTCTTTAGCCACGGCCGGATTGGCGTTGCCGCTAAAGACAATCATGTGGTCGTCCAACACTGGTGTTTCCTCGGTTGTGGTACTTTCGAAATCTAGACCGGGCCACTCACCCGGCTCATTAGGGATGATCCCCTCCCCCTTCACGGGGGAGGGTTAGGGTGGGGGTGGATGTTCTTCCTTCGCCCCTGTCACCCCCATCCCATCCTTCCCCCGGCAAGGGGAAAGTATCAATCTGTAGCCTGGGTGGAGCGTCAGCGAAACCCGGGGTTCACTTCGTTCCACCCAGGCTACTTGCTATGTATTTGCGCCACAATTCATTGCCGGCGCATCAAATATGGCTGGGGTGCTAGGATTCGAACCTAGGTATGCTGGAATCAAAATCCAGTGCCTTACCGCTTGGCGACACCCCAATCGATTTTCAAACTCTACGCAGTCTTTGCAGCATCGCATGCGCCGGGGATATGTTTACCCCCTTGGCCACAAAACCGCGCCATCCTGCCGGAAGCTGGCTGAACACATCCCTCGCCGCGTGTTCGTCGACAAAACCGGCGAAGACGCAGGCGCCGGTGCCTGTCATCCGGGCAGGAGCGAATCGTGAGAGCCAGTCGAGCGCGGCGGCGACAGCCGGATACCGTTTTCGGACGATCGGCTCGCAGACATTGGTGCACTGCCCCGCGAGAAAGGCCGGTATTTTTATATAGTTGCAGTCGCGTGTCAATTGCAGATCATTGAAAATCTCGGCGGTCGAGACATGAACCGGCGGGACGATGACCAAATACCAGCGCTCCTCGGGATCGATCGGTTCGATCTTCTCGCCCACGCCTTCGGCCCAGGCCGCGTGGCCGCGCACGAAGATCGGCACATCCGCCCCCAGGCGCAGGCCGAGCGTGGCAAGCGTGTCCAGATCCAGTTCCAGGCCCCACAGATGGTTGAGCGCCAGCAGCGTGGTCGCCGCATCGGAGCTGCCGCCGCCGAGGCCGCCGCCGGTCGGCAGGCGTTTGTCGATATAGATGTCCGCGCCCAGCGTCGTGCCGCCAGCGGTCTGGAGCAAGCGGGCGGCGCGCACCGTGAGATCGCGTTCCGCGGGGATGCCTTCAAGCTCGGTGCAGCGCTGGATAACGCCATCCGCGCGCACGACAAAGCGCAGACAGTCGCCGTGATCCAGGAACTGAAACACGGTTTGCAGCTCGTGGTAGCCGTCGGAACGGCGCCCGGTGATGTGCAGGAACAGATTGAGTTTGGCCGGCGCAGGCCAGATCAGGTCGGTCATGACTGCGGGGCGGGGTCGAGCGACCACTCGTCGATGATCAGTTTCAGGCCCAGGTGGTCGTGGCGGATGACGATCTTCTCCGGAAGCGCCAAGGCTCCAACCGGCTGATAGCGGCGATAATCGATCGACCAGTCGCTTTGCTGCAATTGCGCGAGACGTCCCGCCTCATCGAGCTGACGCCGTTCAATCGAGCGCTCGGGACTGGGCAGACCGATGATCCACCACTGCAATTCACTCAGCGGAAATTGCCAGCCGAGCCGCTCGCGCAGCAGGGCTTCGGGGCCATCGAGCCCGACGATTTCACCGTCCGGCGTCTTGAGCACCACGCGGCGCAGATCGCCGGTGAGGCTGCTCGCGCCTTGCCCGAACGGGCCGGCGAAATCGATCTGATAGAACTCGTGATCCTGGTTCCAGCGGATCGAACCGCTCCAGGAATCCTTTTCGGTCTGGATGGCGAGACGGCCGCTGAGCTGCCAGCGCTTGAGCCCGGCCAGCGCGGCCTCATGCCGCTGCCAGCCCGCCTCGCCGGCGGGCGCCTCGACGGCCGGCGGCACCGTGGCACAGCCGCCGGCCAGCAGCGCCAGGCACAACACAACGGATCGAATCATCCTAGAAATGGCAGTTGGATGGGGTGGAGTGTGCGGTTTATTTGGCGCAGGGCAAGGCGTAATGAGGCGGAATGGTCATTCCATTCCAACGAGTTACAACGCCGCAATGCGCCAAATAAACCGTGCCATCCGCCCCATAGCGGCGTCACCAAATTGGTGACCGCAAATTTTATGACCAAGTAAAACAAGATCATCACCTTAAATCTCCAATGAAGCGGTCAACTGCCGTTTCTAGGATCATTCCAGCCCGAACTGTTTCATGATTTGCTGGACTTTTTCATGCCCCGGCTGATGCTCCAGGGCCTTCTTCCACACCGCGCGCGCCTCGGCCTCATTGCCCATGCGCCAGAGCGCCGCGCCCAGGTGGGCGGCGATTTCCGCATCGTTCATGATCTTGAGGGCCTTGCGCAAATACTCCACCGCCTCGGCATACTTGCCCTGGTGGTACAGGGCCCAACCCATGCTGTCCATGATGGCCGGATCATCCGGGCGTTGCGCCAACGCCCGCTCGATATAACCCGCGCCCTCGGCGACGCGGTCGGTGCGGTCGACCAAGGTGAAACCCAGGGCGTTGAGCGCCGCGGCGTTGTCCGGCTCCTTGGCCAGGATCTCCCTGAGGTCGCGCTCGGCCACATCGAGCCGATCGAGCTTTTCGGCCACCAGCGAGCGGCCGTAGAGCAGGCGCGGTTCGCCGGGGTACTCCGCGAGCGCCTGGCCGTAGGTATCAAACGACTCCTGATAATGCGCCGTCGCGAACAGGATCTCGCCCTTGAGCAGCACAACGCTCAGCTTCTCGGCCGGCACCTCGCTCTCCACGCTGTCGAGCAAGGCCAGGGCGCGGTCGCTGTCACCCTTGCGATGGAGCAAGGCGGCGCGCTGGAGCTGGGCGGGGACATAAAACGTCCCTTCGGTGACGCTTTCATACCATTCGATGGCCTGGTCGGGTCTGTTTTCGAACTCGTCCAGCCGCCCGAGATGGAAACGGGCGTCCTGCGAGCGCGAGGTGCCATCGACGATGCGGGAGAACTGCGCGCGCGCCTCGTCCAATCGATTGATCTGCATCGAGGTCACCCCGAGCAGGTAGCGGACGTTGCTGTCCTCCACGCCCTTCATGTCGGCCAGGGTCTTGAGCTGATCCCAGGCCTCCTCGAAGCGCTGGAGGGAGAGCAGCAGGCGGGCGTAGGTCAGGCGCACGTCCGGATTCTTTTTCATCGGTCCCTTGAGCTGCGCGGCCAGATACTCCGCCGCCTCGGTCTCGCGGTTGAGCCGTTGCAGCAGGTGGGCGCGCAGATTCACCGCATCGGGCAGCTCGGGGGCCAGGGCCAGGGTCTTGTCGACCAGGGTCAGCGCCTGCTGGTTGTCTTCGAAGCGCATGGCCAGGTGCGCATGGGCGAAGACGGCCTTAGGTTCGCCCTGGCGAGACTGGAGGAAATACTCCATGGTCTTGAGCGCGGACTCGCGGTTGTTCTGCCGCGACAGCAATCCCGCCAGACGCATGTAATCGAAGCCGGGCTCGACCTTGAAGACCTCTTCGAGTTGCGCGGCCGCCTCCTCGGGCTCGCCGCCCTCGACGTGCAGCATGGCCAGCACTTGCCGCGGCTCGGAGGCATTGGGGCTGACCTCCAGCCACAGCTTGGCCAGACGCCGCAGTTCGCTGTAGTCGGCCCGGGCGAAGCTGGCGATGCGCAGCGCCCGCTCGATGACGGCGGGGTCGCGCGTCTTGAAGGCCGCTTCCGCGTATTTCTTATAGGCCAATTCCATGTCGCCGCGCTGGCCGGCCACCTCGCCGAGCAGCAGGTCATACATCATATTGGGATCGATCTCCGTGCGGGGTGGCGGCGAAGGAGTGGGGGTGGGACTGGGTTCGGCCTGCGAGGTCTCCACAACGGGCGCCGCCGGGGCAGGAGACGGAGGGGCGTCCTGCGAGTTGCTTAATGCAGCGCAACCACTTAAGCTCGTCAGCAAGAGGGCGATGGCGGCGCGCCGCCGTGTGCGTGTGTGAGGCATCGTCATAAAGTGGGGGTCACCAGAATCTTCTAATTTAGAGGAAGGTAAGTCGATAAATATACCCGAGTCTCGCGCCAAGAATCATCCTAATTCCTGATTTTTGAGCGTTTGGCTTGAGTATTAGACATGCTGGTGGATAAAATCCCGATATTTTTCACATTTAAAGTCAGTCGTAATGCCGATAGTCGCCTTTGGGATCAATCACAAAACCGCGCCGGTTGAGATTCGCGAAAAGGTCTCCTTCCCGCCCGACCGCATCGACGAGGCACTCAAAGACCTGTTAACCTGCCCGGCGGTCAGCGAAGCGGCCATCGTCTCGACCTGCAATCGCACCGAACTCTACTGCGGCCTGGAGAACCTCGATACCGAGCAATTGGTCGTCTGGCTGAGCAACTTCCACGGCCTGGAGGCCGACGCCATCCGCCCATATATCTATGTGCATGAAAACGGCGAGGGCGTGCGCCACATCCTGCGCGTGGCGAGCGGCCTGGATTCACTGATCCTCGGCGAGCCGCAGATCCTCGGCCAGATCAAGGACGCCTTCAACAACGCCAGCTGCTCCGGCACCGTCGGCCGCACGCTGGGCCGCTTGTTCCAACACACCTTCAACGTCGCCAAGCAGGTGCGCACCGACACCGCCATCGGCAGCAGCCCGGTCTCGGTGGCCTTCGCGGCGGTGAGCCTGGCCAAACAGATCTTCAGCGATTTCGAGTCGCACACCGCCCTGCTGATCGGCGCGGGCGAGACCATCGAACTGGTCGCACGCCACCTGCACGAAACCGGCCTGGGCCGGATGATCATCGCCAACCGCACCGTGGAGCGCGCCCACAGCCTCGCGCAGGAATTCGGCGGCTACGCCATCGCGCTGGAGGAGATCCCCGCGCATCTGGCCGAGGCCGACATCGTCATCTCCTCCACCGCCAGCCCGCTGCCGATCCTGGGCAAGGGCGCGGTGGAGACCGCGATCAAAAAGCGCAAGCGCAAGCCGATGCTGATGGTCGACATCGCCGTGCCGCGCGATATCGAATCCCAAGTCAGCGAACTCGAGGACGTCTACCTCTATACCGTAGACGATCTCCAGGAGATCATCCAGGAAGGCTTGAAGAGCCGCCAGGAAGCGGCCAAGCAGGCCGAGGAGATCATCGACGCCCAGGTCGGCCACTTCATGGGCTGGCTGCGCTCGCTCGATTCGGTCGACACCATCCGCCAGTTCCGCGAAAAATCCATGGCGATCCAGCAGCAGGAACTGGACAAGGCCTTGGCCAAGCTGCAAAACGGCAGCAAGCCCGAGCAGGTCTTGCAACAACTCGCCCACAGCCTGACCAACAAACTGATCCACGCCCCCACCACGCAGATGCGCCAGGCGGGACAAGACGGGCGCGCCGAGGTCCTGCTGCTGGCGCGTGAACTGTTCGAACTCTCCGACGACGCTTCCTAGGCAGCCTCCGCATGAAACCCTCGATCCTGGCCAAGCTCGAGCAACTCGCCGAGCGGCTGCAAGAAGTCAGCGCATTGCTGGCGCAACCGGAGGTGATCGGCGACCAGAACCGGTTCCGCGCCCTGTCGCAGGAATACGCCCAGCTCGATCCGGTGGTGCAGCAATTCCATGCCTACCAAAAGGTGCTCGCAGACATCGAAGCGGCCAAGGCCATGCAAAAGGACGCCGATCCCGAGATGCGCGCCCTAGCTGATGAGGAGCTCAAAGACGCCCTCTCGCGCGCGCAGGAACTTGAACAGGCCTTGCAGATCCTCCTGCTGCCCACCGATCCCAACGACAGCCGCAATATCTTCCTCGAAATCCGCGCCGGCGCCGGCGGCGACGAGGCGGCGATCTTCGCCGGCGATCTGTTCCGCATGTATTGCCGCTACGCCGAGGAGATCGGCTGGCGCGTGGAGACGATCAACGAAAGCTTCGGCGAGCACGGCGGCTATCGCGAGGTGGTCGCGCGCATCGTCGGCCACGGCGCGTACTCCAAACTCAAATTCGAATCCGGCGCCCACCGCGTGCAGCGCGTGCCGGAGACCGAGGCCCAGGGGCGCATCCACACCTCCACCTGCACGGTGGCGATCCTGCCGGAGATCGAAGAGGTCGAGGCCATCGCCATCAACCCCGCCGACCTCAAGACCGACACCTTCCGCGCCTCCGGCGCCGGCGGCCAGCACGTCAACAAGACCGATTCGGCCATCCGCATCACCCACCTGCCCAGCGGCATCGTGGTGGAGTGCCAGGACGAACGCTCGCAGCACAAAAACCGCGCCAAGGCGCTCGCCGTGCTCCAAGCCAAGCTGACCGCCGCCGAGCGCGAGAAACAGCAATCCGCCCAGGCCCAGAGCCGCAAGCTGCAAGTCGGCACCGGCGACCGCTCCGAGCGTATCCGCACCTATAATTATCCGCAGAGCCGGGTCACCGACCACCGCATCAACCTGACCTTGTACAAACTCAACGACATCATGAACGGCGGCCTGGCCCAAGTGATCGATCCGCTGATCCACGAATACCAGGCCGAAGAGCTGGCGGCGCTGAGCGGGGAGTCGTGATCCCAGTCGATGTAGGAGCCTGCCTTGCAGGCGATTGCCGATCATTCGCGAGCTGGGCTCGCTCCTACAAAGACGATCGATGTTAAAGCCTCTTGCGCGTAAAAGCTTCAGCTTGCGATCAAGTCGCCCTCTAAAGATAGCCCCTACCATCAGCCTGTCTCGATAGCATGCCAATGATGAATACCACGCTCACCCAAGCCCTCACCTGGGCCACCCAACTCCTCTCCCAACTCCCCGAGGCCACCCCGCGCCTCGAGGCCGAGATGCTGCTCGCCCATGCCCTGGGCAAGGAGCGCACCCACCTCATCGCCTGGCCGGACAAAGCACTCAGCCCCGATCAGGAAGCGGCCTTCCGCGCCCTGGTGGAACAACGCGCCCAAGGCATCCCCGTGGCCTATCTACTGAAAGAGCGCGAATTCTGGTCGCTGCCGCTCCTGGTCAGCCCCGACACCCTAATCCCGCGCCCAGAGACCGAACTGCTGGTGGAACTAGCCCTCGCCCGCATCCCGTTAGATGCCGCCTGGCGCATCGCCGACCTCGGCACCGGCACGGGCGCGATCGCCTTGGCCCTCGCCTCGGAACGCCCACGCTGTCGGCTCATCGCCATCGATCGCTCCTCCGGCGCCTTGGCCGTCGCCCGCGCCAATGCCGAACGCCTCGGCATCCGCAATATCGAATTCCTCACCGGCGATTGGCTCGCCCCGCTGCACGATGAAACGCTGGAGATGATCGTCTCCAACCCGCCCTATATCGCGGCCGACGACCCGCACCTCACGCGCGGCGATGTACGCTTCGAACCGCGCTCGGCGCTGGCCTCCGGCCCCGATGGCCTCGACGACATCCGCATCATCGTCGCCACCGCGCGCGCGCACCTCAAATCCGGTGGCGCGCTGCTGATCGAACATGGTTACCAACAGGGAGCGGCTGTAGTAGCATTGATGCAGTCCCACGGTTATCAGCGGGTAGAGGATCACCGGGACTATGCCGGCCATGGACGGGTTGCAGCAGGGCACAAGGAATAACGTATTGCTGAAAAAACGGGTTTCAGTCCCTTCTCCCTCAGGGAGAGGGTGTACACAAGTGGATAAATCCTCCGCGCCGTTGGAACGACATGCCAAACTCCGGTCACCCAATCTCGGAACTCATCAAGGAACGCGAACTCGCGTTCAGTGACCTGCATCCGAATCCCGCGCAGACCGACGCGGCGCTCGAACTGCTGCGCGTGATGGAGCACGTCCTCCATGTCGAAAAGATCAGCGAACGCTGTCTGGTGGTCCGCTACGACGTGCGCAATCTCACGCTGGAGATCATCGAAGCGGTGCTGGTCGAACTTGGCTTCCATCTCGAACCCGGACTGCTGCGCAAACTCAAGAGCAGCTTGTATCATTACACTGAAGAAGTCCTGCGCTCCAATCTCGGCATCACGCGCGGCACGACGCTCGACACCAAGGACGTCTTCATCAACCGCTACCAGAAACTCTTCCACGGCTGCCGCGACACCACACCGCCCTCACTGCGCCACTATCGATGAACGACGAACAATTGCTCCGTTACAACCGGCAGATGATGCTGCCGCAACTCGACTACGAAGGCCAAAGCCGGCTGCTCGAATCCCGCGTGCTCATCATCGGCCTCGGCGGGCTCGGCTCGCCGGTCGCGATGTATCTCGCCGCCGGCGGCGTCGGCCATCTCGTCCTCGCGGATTTCGACACCGTCGATCTCTCCAACCTGCAACGCCAGATCATCCACACCACCGAATCCATCGGCCGCCCCAAGGTGGAATCGGCGCGCGACACCTTGCGCGCGCTCAACCCCGAAACCACCGTCACCCTGATCAACGAGCGCATGGATGAATCCGCGCTGCATGTGCAGATCGAAGCCGCCGACGTGGTGATCGACGCCAGCGACAATTTCGAAACGCGCTTTGCCGTGAACCAAATCTGCGTGCAAACCCGCACGCCACTCGTCTCCGGCGCCGTGATCCGCATGGAAGGACAGGTCTTCGTCGTCGATCCGCGCCGCGATGACGCACCGTGTTATCGCTGCCTCTATCAAGAAGAAGACACCACGGCCGCCGAACGCTGCTCCGCCACCGGCGTGCTCGCGCCGCTGCCCGGCATCATCGGCTGCATCCAAGCCACCGAAGCGATGAAACTGATCGCGCGCATCGGCCAGCCGCTGGTCGGCAAACTGTTACTGCTCGACGCCATGACCATGGAATGGCGCACGCTGCGCTTCAAAAAAGAACCGCAATGCCCGGTGT
The DNA here is from genome assembly GCA_040752855.1 of Pseudomonadota bacterium. Classification (GTDB taxonomy): domain Bacteria; phylum Pseudomonadota; class Gammaproteobacteria; order RBG-16-57-12; family RBG-16-57-12; genus JBFMHP01. Next base: position 52,852 of record JBFMHP010000003.1, read on the forward strand.
GCTCGGGAGTCGCTGCATGAACACCATCCAACTGCCACGCACCATCGTCAATCAATTGCTCGCGCACGCGCAAAGCCGCGACGCAGTGGAAGTCTGCGGCCTGATCAGCAGCAAGCACGGCCATCCCGCTCGCTGCTATCCCATACCCAACACCGCCTCCAACCCGCGCAAACACTTCACCATGGACGAACATGCGCAAATCGACGCCATGCGCACCATACGCGAACAGGGCGAGGCACTCTTCGCCATCTACCACTCCCACCCCCACGCCCCCGCGCAACCGTCCGCTGAAGACCTGCAACACGATGAATACCCGGAGGCGCTGCGCCTAATCGTCTCACTCAACACCAAAGGCGTACTGGAGTTGCGCGCGTTTAGCGTCGTGAATGGGCGCGCCGAGGCGGTTGGATTGGAGTTGAGCGAATAACGACGAGAAACGGCCTTGCGCCGGCGCAAGCAATCCGCAGGCATTATAATTAGGGACGGGATCGGGGACTAAAAACAGCATTTCACTCCCCACCCAAGGGCGCGCAGCGCGCTCCATACGCACGCACCCTTGCCGATATAACCGGAAAAAGATGTAAGACTATTTTTTGTGTTTGCGGTTCTTGCATGATCGTTAGACCAAACCAAGGAGAGCGCGGCGATGAAAAAGATGCAGCTTAGTAAAGCATTCACGCTGATGGAACCAGGGCCGGTCGTCCTCATAACGACGAACGATGGCGTGAAGAACAACATGATGACCATCTCTTGGACCATGGTGATGGACTTTGCGCCGGTGTTTGCCATCACCACCGGGCCATGGAACCATTCCTATGCGGCACTTCGGAAAACTCGAGAGTGTGTAATTGCCATTCCAACCGTGGATCTCATTGACAAGGTCGTTGGCGTAGGAACTTGTTCAGGCGCCGATACAGACAAATTTGAAAAATTTGGATTAACTCCGGTGAAGGGAAAACATGGCAAGCCACCTCTTATAAAGGAATGCTTGGCAAATATCGAATGCAAAGTCATCGACATCGTCAAAAAGCACAACATCGTTGTGCTCGAAGGCCTCGCTGCTTACTTCGATAGCGCAAGAAAAGAGAAGCGAACCATACACGCCGTTGGCGATGGCACCTTCGTCGTGGACGGGCGAAGGCTGGATCGTAAGAAGATGATGCGAATGTGGATTTCATAAGGTGGCTAACAATAGAACTCTCGGACGCCCGCCAAATAATTGTTATTCTGCGACATCTAAAAACCCCCACGACGAACACTGCCGACACGCAGCCATGACACATCGTTTTTGGATTCGACACGCCCTGCTGCCGTTGCTGATCGCCGCACCCATTCTGATCGGCCTGGAGTTCACCGAGATCGATCGCTGGATCAGCGACTGGTTTTACTCTGCCGCCAATCACGGCTTTCCGCTGCGCGACAACTTCTGGTTGGAGGTTGTGCTGCACCACTGGATCAAATATCTGGTAATCGCGATAGCGATCGCGGTCCTGCTCGCCTGGGCAATCTCTTCTCGTGTGCCACGCTTAAGTCCATGGCGCACCGAATTGCTTTATAGCGGTGTCGCCATGACCGCCGCCTCGGCGACGATCAGCGGCCTGAAGGCGCTATCAAGCAAAGCGTGCCCATATGATCTGGAGATCTACGGCGGGGATGCGCCTTATACGCGGCTGTTCGACTTCGCGCTGACGGGTGGTCACCACGGGCATTGCTTCCCCGGCGGGCATGCGTCAACGGGATTCGTCCTGTTTGCATTTTACTTCGCCTCTCGCGCGCGCCGTCCGCGATGGGCAAAACTGGCGCTGCTCACGGCATTTTCCGCCGGCATGGTGCTAGGATTTTCCCGCGTCGCGCAGGGGGCGCATTTTCTGTCGCACCAATTGTGGACCGCGCTGATCTGTTGGTATGTCGCACTGACTCTTTATGGACTGATGTTACACCGGCGTAACGGGTATGCCGCCATTGGGACGAAGGGCGAGACATGATATCCTCACTGCTTCATTTTCATTCCACATGAGGAGCAGCCCATGGCACGAGCAAGCGCGCGACACATCCTGGTCGAAAGCAAGCAACAGTGTGAAGACCTGAAGAAACAGATCGAGGCCGGCGCGGATTTCGCCGCGATCGCAAAGCAATATTCACGCTGCCCCTCGGGAAAACGCGGCGGCGAACTGGGTGAATTCGGTCGCGGCCAGATGGTCCCCGAGTTCGACAAGGTAGTCTTTTCCGCGCCGATCAATCAGGTGCAGGGGCCGGTGCAGACGCAGTTTGGTTATCACTTGCTCGAAGTAACTTCGCGCACTGACTAATCGTTACGAGGTCCGCCCATGCTGTTACAACTCGCTACCTGGCCGGAAATCGAGGCTTATCTGCAACGATCGACCGGTATCATCGTGCCGATCGGCTCCACTGAGCAGCATGGGCCAAACGGCCTGATCGGCACCGATGCAATCTGCGCCGACACCCTAGCGCGCGGCGTGGCCAAGCAACACGATGTGCTGGTCGCCCCGCCGCTCAATTACGGCATGGCGCAACATCACCTGGGCTTTCCCGGCACGATCTCACTGCGCCCGCTCACACTGATTCACGTGATCAAGGACATGATCGCCGCGCTGCGCGTGCACGGCTTCACCCACATCTATTTTCTCAACGGCCACGGCGGCAACGAAGCCTCCACCAACGCCGCCTTCTCCGAGATCTATGCCGAGACGAGTTTCCAGCAGAACGCGCAACCGGTGCGCTGCAAACTGCGCAACTGGTGGACACTTCCCGGCGTAGGGCGCTTCAGCAAAGAACGCTACGGCCGCGCCGAGGGCCATCACGCCACACCATCGGAGGTCTCGTTGAGTTACTACGCTTATCCGGAAGCGGTAAAGAATGTCGCCATGTCACCCGAACTGGCGCCCGACGGCGTAATCTTCGACGCACAGGATTATCGTCGCCAGTTCCCCGACGGACGCATCGGCTCCAATCCGGCGCTGGCGAGTATCGAAGCCGGAGAGGAATTGTTCGCGATAGGCGTGGAAGGTGTGTACAAGGACTACCAGGCGTTTCTGGCGGGAGATTGATTTGCAGGTTACATCCGGCGCAATGCGCTTTGCTTATTGCGCCCGAGCTCCTTCCAATTGACTGTTGACTACGGAAAAAGAGAGATGAACATAGAAAATCTGCGGCGCCTGCTGCTAGTTCCTGTCAATCCAGCAAGCATTCATATCAACCCAAGTTCTGCACCCATATATGATGTATCAATAGATCCCTCTATCTATTGGACTCCGCAGTCTCTTTTTTATGATGGAATACTTTTTCCTTCCAAAATTAATACTCCAATACCAGGCACTTGGTTGCACCATTTCGATTATGACTCAGGAACATTGAGTCCCACACAAATGGGCATAGGAGAGGAGATTCCAACTGAGACTGCGCTGAGAAGATATTCTGAATACGTTGAACGGTTTGGCCATCGAATTACACTTGGGTACTCATCGGAAAAATCTGTAGCCAGGTCTTTCGGATCAGGGAGGCATACCTGCCTTAAAATAGACGCTGCGGACTTTCTTCCATCTCCGATACCCGGAACACCCGCACATAAAGTGATTACTTTTCTGCAGGAATATAGAGATGAACGTCGAAAATTCATTTTATCAATCGACCAGCTTATACAACGTTTGGATAAAGGCGAACTTGATGCTGTCGCGCTTCGGGATATGATACTCGATTCCACCAACGATTTTAAGAAAGCTCTCGCAAGAGCCAAGGTGAAGTACGACCTGAAATCCTTGAGCACTTTTTTTGCTATCGTTTCAGAGGCTGAAAACTCGTGGCAGGCGATAACTAACAGCCTTAAAGCCCTTATTACTTTAACCGGTTACAAGTTCGATCTTAACCAAGAAGAATACGAACGACTGAAAGGTAGAGAGCTTGCCTATATCGTGCACTCAGAAAATACATTCTTGCCTACGCCATAGGATGCATAATATGTGTTGTTCCACAACCCAGCGGTCAACTGGACAACCCCATTGCGCCCCCAATGTATTAGCATATGCACCGGTTAACAAGTCAGCACGCCGCTGCATATCGATTTAGCTCGTAGGATGCTGCGAGGAACGAACCGCATCGATCGTGAATAACTGTGTACAATAACACTAACGATATGGTTCACTGCGTTCACCACATCCTCGCGCTTGTTTCTCAAAGACAAGCGTAATCGAAATTTGATTGTTTTATGATCACAAATGAAAGGAGATATGCTATGGAAGCTCTTTGCAGGCCAGTAATGCTTGGATTCGTGCTCGGTATCGTTCTAATGTCTATCTCACCGGCAAATGCACTTTTGCTACAAAATGTGCGCCCTAATACATCATCTAAGGAACCTCTGAATAATTCACTTCTGCGAAGGCTGATCTCCAAAAAACGGCCTGTGAAAATCATTTAAAGACCAGTTTTTTGCTGTTATCGCTCGAATTCATGCTTGAAAGGCATCATTTTGA
>JBFMHP010000004.1:0-12794 GCA_040752855.1 Pseudomonadota bacterium
GCTGCTGAAGAACGCCCAAGGACTGATGGAACAATTCTCCGGCACGCCGCAGATCAGCCTGTTCCTGTCGATGAACGCACAGGAGAGCGATATCGCCGAACTGCACCGTCAATTGAAGGCGAACGAAGCGATCGCCGGCATCGAATTTGTCCCGCGCGACCGCGCGCTGGAACAACTCAAGCACAGCACCGGCCTGACCGATGTGATCGGGAGCCTGGAAAAGAATCCGCTGCCGGACGCCTTCATCGTCTCGCCCAGGCAGACCGCACCCGATGCGCTGGACGCGCTGCGTGACGAACTGGCGCGACTGCCACGGGTCGACCAGGCGCAACTCGATTCCGCCTGGGCCCACAAGCTCGAAGCGCTGCTCCGCTTCGGCCGCCTTGCGGCGCTGATTCTCGCCAGCCTGCTCAGCATCGCTCTGGTGGCCGTGACGTTCAACACCATCCGCCTGCAGATCCTCACCCAGCGCGACGAGATCGAGGTCTCCCGCCTGATCGGCGCGACCGACGGCTTCATCCGCCGCCCCTTCCTGTATTTCGGCGCAGTGCAGGGGCTGCTGGGCGGCCTCACCGCCTGGGCCATCGTCAGCTCCAGCCTGTTGCTGCTCAACGCCCCGCTCGGCGAGCTTTCCAGACTCTATGCCAGCCAGTTCGCGTTGCAACCGCTTGCTCCCGGCGACAGCCTTTCTCTGCTGCTGTTCTCGCTCTACCTCGGCTGGCTGGGCGCATGGCTGTCTGTGGCGCGCCACCTGTCGCGGATCGGGTATTCCGGCCAATTAAAGTCGTAAATTAGGAATGCCATTTGACGCGACTTCCAAAGCAGCAATTTTCCTTTTGCTCTTTAGAAAAGTCGTAAATACTGTTCCAATGGTTTTTGAGCGCCATTTACGACTGCTTCATTAGAATTTCGCTAACGCGGATCTTTGTATCCTGGAGCTAGGACAGCATTAGACACGCCATAGAGCGCCAGATAGTTCTTCAGCCACAGCCTATATTCTTTTCCTATTAGACTGTGTTTTGGCGAGCAATCTACTATCCACTGACGTAACACGTAGCCGACAGTGGCAGCTCTCACTTTGAGATGCAAAACACCGTCCGTCATCCCGTAGTCACTCTGAATAATCTCGGGATGCTCTTGATTCGGATGAGGGACTAGTTCCAGCGCATTGGCAATATAAAATCGTTCCTCCTAAACCCCAAGCAGGCCCTGTAGGCGCATCAGAAGCCTTCAAACCGTGACCAACTTTCGAGAGTTCTGTCCGCGCTGCGAATCGGAAATGTGCTGGATGAACAAACGCGGCAGATAGCCCAACTACCCCGAGAGCTTGCGGATCAGCGCTCCCTCGGTCTGGCAGTCCATGTTGCTGATGACGAATACCAATTGTTTCATCGCCCGCACCCCATGAGCATGGTCCTATGCTCCTTAGAAGCTGATTTCCACACGAGCCCCTGCGATCCACACGTTCTGCCGCGCGGGGTTCATATTCGGGTGGAGGACATATTGCACCGTGGGCTGAACCGCAAGCCAAGGATTGACCTGTATGCGGTAGGTTGCTTCGGTGCTTGTTTCGCTGCTCAGGCTGTTATTCAGTCGTTGAAATGTTGGGCTGGCATGACTGACGGTGATGCCAATGGCTGCGATGTCGTCGTCGCGTCCGGCAATCAGGCCGTGATAACGCAGACCTATACTGCCAGTCCAGTCCGACTGATGAATATCCTTGCTGGCGACGCCGTAACGCACGAAGCCTGCCAATCCCTGTTCCGGATGATCCTTTTCGTTCATCAGCGTACGTTCCGCCAGGAAATAGGCTCCCTGACTTGGATGAAGTATGGGGTTGAGAGGATCAAGGTCGCTAAAACGAGTGGAGTAGCGCCAATAGCCAAAAGCCGTCTTGTTGAAATATTCGCCGTCATCCGCCCCATCGGGTTGCGGCGTGAGTCCGAGTTCCACAATGGAAAGCGTCCCATCGCCCTTGTTCAACTGGATATGGGTGCCGCGCGGATTGTTGGGGTCGCCCGGCACTCCATCCGTCAGCGCGTATTGAGCGTAGAAGCCCTTGTCTTGCGAGGTGTATTTCAACCGGAGCGCCAATGCTCCCACAGGGAAGATAGGCGGAGCGTTCATGCCCGACTGCCCCAGATCATTCGCCATGCCATAAGGAGTCTGGGTAAACACAGCGGAGGTGTCGTTGACGTAGAACTCGGAATCTATCGCATACAGACCGAACAGCACGGACAGACTTTCATCATAGAAGCCCTTTTGTATCCAAGCCTGAAAAAACTGGGCCGTGTTATTCGCCTCGATGTTGTCCACGATAACGAAACTATCGACATAATCCCGGTTAAATTTGCTGCCGAGTTGGCTGTGATATTGGACGTAAGCAGTAGTGGACTTCCATCCCAACAGCTTTTCCAAGTCCATCTTGACCCTGGCTTCTGTGTTGCCCATCCATGCCGTGCCCCGCTTGATCCCACCGGACAGATTGGAAAGAACATCGCTCTTGTGGGTAAAGCCCAGCTCAATTCCTTCGTCATAAAGGTTGGATCGCACGCCACCCCAATCCCCTGTAAGCGCCTCCCCGTTCCAATCTGGGCTCTTCTCTTCTTTGGCCGCAACAGAACCAATGCAACCAATAACCATAACCAAGGCAAAAATATATTGCTTAACCATCTCTCGTTCCCCAATATTCCCCATATGACAAAGCATGTTCTGCCACGAAAAATCCCCACATTATCAGAATATATAACCTAAGTCTCGCAGTTCGTTTCAAATCATAATGCAAGCTATTATGGGCACTTCAGCCCAACAGCTTGTTCAAATTAGCGAGGCATTTTTTAATAATGGCAGCTCTTCTCATTCAGAGCTCAAATGGTTTTCAGAGTTATATCTTGAGTTTCAGCAACCGCATTCCATTGAAAATCACAATCAGGCTGGCTCCCATATCGGCAAAAACCGCCATCCAGAGTGTGGCTTTCCCTGTGAGCGCCAAGGCGAAGAACACTGCCTTGATGCTGATGGCCAGCGCGATGTTCTGCTTCAGCACGCGGGATGTATCGCGGCTTAGCTTGATGAAGTGCGGCACTTTGCGCAGATCGTCATCCATCAGTGCAATATCGGCAGTCTCGATGGCGGTATCGGTTCCGGCGGCGCCCATGGCGAAACCTATGGTGGATTTTGCCAGCGCCGGCGCATCGTTGATGCCGTCGCCTACCATACCGACTTGGCCATAACGACCCAGCAACTCATCGATCACCGCCAGCTTGTCTTCCGGCAGCAGGTTGCCGCGCGCATCGTCTATGCCCACCTGGATGGCGATGGCGCTGGCCGTGGTCTGGTTGTCGCCGGTCAACATCACCGATGCCACACCGAGAGCGTGAAGCTGGCGGATCGCCTCGGCGCTGTGCCCGCGCACCGTGTCGGCCACGCCGATGATGCACAGCGGTTCGGATGCCGTCGCGAGGATCACCGCCGTCTTGCCTTCCTTTTCCAGACGGCCCAGCACTTCCTCGACATGTAACCCGCAAACGCCCAGGTCTTCACACAGCCGGTGGTTACCCACGTAGTAAAGTTGCCCCTCGACAACCGCTCTGGCGCCGCGCCCGGTGATGGACTCGAACGAAGCAGCCTGCAACAGCGGGCGCAACGTTGCCTCGCCGCCCTGCCATGCCGCTACGATGGCTGCCGCAATGGGATGCTCGGAATGCGCATCCACGCTGGCGGCAAGTTGCAGCAACTGATCCTTGGGCCGATCAACCAGCGGAACCACATCGGTCACGACAGGCTTGCCGTGCGTGAGTGTGCCGGTTTTGTCCAGCGCCACCGCCTTAATCAGGCGGCCATTCTCCAGATGTACGCCGCCCTTGACTAATATGCCCTGCCTTGCCGCAGCGGCAAGCCCGCTGACCACGGTAACCGGCGTGGAGATTACCAGCGCGCAGGGGCAGGCGATCACCAGCATGACCAGCGCCTTGTAGAACCAAGGCTCGAATGCTGCGCCGAACAACAACGGCGGTGCGGCTGCCACCAGAATTGCGAACACCACCACGGCGGGGGTGTAGTAATGCGCGAACTGGTCGACGAAACGCTGCGTCGGCGCGCGCTGGCCTTGTGCTTCCTGCACCGTATGGATGATGCGATCCAGCGTGGTGTTGCCCTTGTTCGCGGTGACACGGAACTCCAGCATGCCGCGCTCGTTCAGCGTGCCGGCGAACACCGGGTCTCCCGCCGCTTTCACCACGGGCATGCTTTCCCCGGTAATTGGCGCTTGGTTCACCGAGCTGCCGCCCGCCGTAACCACGCCGTCCAGTGGGATGCGCTCGCCCGGCTTGACGCGCACGGTTTGTCCGACCCGCACATCGGCTGCCGCCATCTCGCGCCATTCGCCGCTGTCGAATTGCACGGCGGCAGTCTCGGGGGTCATAGCCATCAGCCCCTTGATTGCGTTATTGGCCCGCTCCAGCGAGAGCGTTTCGATCAATTCGGCCAGCGCGAACAGAAAGATCACCACCGCCGCTTCCGGCCATTCGCCGATGGCAAGTGCGCCGATGACGGCGACGCTCATCAGGAAATTCATATTGAGGGTGAAGTTCTTGAGCGCGATCCAGCCCTTTTTCAGGGTGCCGAGACCGCCGGTGACAATGGACAGCAAGGCCAGGGCGATCACCGCAGCCGATTGCTCGCTCGCCCCGCTCCAAGCGACGATTTCCGCAGCGATGGCCGCGGTGCCGGACATCGCCATCAGAGCCCATGTCTGGCGCGACACCACGGGGGTTTCCGCTTCGCAAGTGGAGCAGGCACCAGACTGGCATTGCTGCCCGGTGCCTGTCTTCATGCCTATCTCGCGCAAGGCATCGAGTATGACTTGATCGTCGTCCAGCGTATGCATCACCGTAAGACGGCGGGCCATCAGGTTGAACGACAGTTCACCGATGCCGGGCACCGATCCGAGCCGCTTGCGGATCAATGCCTCCTCGGTCGGGCAGTCCATGTTGCCGATGACGAATACCGATTGTTTCATTCCATAACTCCCAAGACCTGGCGCTGCCTTACCTCAGTTGCCACATCCATTGCTGGTGCCGCATCATCTGGTCCATCATCATCTGCTGCGTACCCATGTATTGATCCATCATGTACTGGCGCTGCTTCATCTGCTCCGGGGTGAGATTGGAGTAGTAGCCACCCATGCCGCGCCAGCCCATGCCGCGCCAGCCCATCATGTGACCTCCCATCATGTGACCTCCCATCATATGGCCCCCCATCATTTGCCCGCCCATCATGCCGCTGCCGCAGCACCCCATCATGCCCGGCCCCCACATGCCGCCCATCATTCCACTGGTGTTCTGCATGGTCGTCCAGTGTTCCTGCAGCAGGCGCTGCCGTTCCTGCGGGTCTTGCGTCTGGCGTATCTTGTCCATCTGCTCCTGCATGGTCTTCAGGTTTTCCTGAATCTGTGCCATCTGCTTGTCGAACTTCGCGACATCGGGCGCCTCCTGAGTCGCTTGGCCTCCTTTAGCAGCGGGGGGAGCCTTCTCGGCCAGAGCCGGCACGGCGGAAAGCAGGACAGCGGACATTGCGGCTATAAAGATCGTCTTCTTCATGATCACGTCTCCTTTACGGTTGGAAACACGCTACATGACATGGGCCAGAACGGCCCGGTTCAAAGCTGGCTGTGACACAAACACGACAACAAGAAATATCAACTTACCCCGCTTGGTGATGCAGTGAAACTCATGACTTGACCTACGAGACTGCCAGCAACACCCGTTCGAGCTTCTGCCGCACCTCGCGCGCCAAGCCGGTAATGGCAGGCTGGTCCACAAGATCGAGCACGGCATTCGGATCCATGATCTCGACGTAGACTGCGCCCGATTCGTCCTGGCGCACCACCACGTTGCACGGCAGTAGCAGGCCGATGGAAGGTTCGGCCACCAGCGCGCGATGGGCGAGCGGCGGGTTGCAGGCGCCGAGGATGCGGTAGGGCGGCATATCCTGATTGAGTTTCTTTTTCATGGTCGCCGCTACGTCGATGTCAGTCAATACGCCAAAACCCTCAGCCTGCAAGGCCCGGATCACTTGCTCCAACGCACTTTCAAAACCCGGTGCCACCTGCTTGCCAAAGCCATAACGAATATCCATGATATTCTCCTTATTAAATATTGAACTCATAACCAAACTTCAGTACGCCAGAGACACCGGCAACCAGCAGCAAGTGGCCCCATTTCCGGTTCGGTTCACGAAACGCTTGCGAATCAGCGCCTCCTCGGTCAGGCAGTCCATGTTGCCAATGACGAATGCCGACTATTTGTTTTCCGCTTTCCATCGACCTATGACTTACAACGTCGCATAGTTCATTCGAATGGATGCTCGAATGACAGATATAGCAAAATACTTTTTTTGCCTGCGGACGGGCCTATCCCAATCGGCATGGAAATCCCCGGTACGATCTGGAGGCCGGAACTATAGTTGCTAGCGAAGCGTACGCCCGGATTGATGAATGCAGTATTTTCCTGCCGCTTGCTGCCATCCGGCTGAACCACTTCGGACGCAGTTCCAACCGCCTCGAGCATCAGGTTGAAATTCTCCGAGGTAAGGTATATGAGGCTCGCGCCATAATTAAACCCGGTCGTATTGGCCTTTGCTCCGCCGGGTTCCTTGCCGCCTGAAGTGTACGTCGCGCCAATATTCCAGTGGGTGACGACTTTGTCGGACAACGCCACACTCAACGGGATGTTGGTCTGGATACCGACAGCATCCGTTCCGTGGCCTTTCCTGTAATCGCCGGTGGGCAGGATGACAGAAAGCCGGGGGGACAATGCGATCCCGTCCTTCGAAATGGCCTGATAGCGGTAGTTGAGCGCAATATCCCCAGCTCCGCTTGAGTTTAGGGGATCGGCCATATGCACCACAGGAATGGTATAGGAAAGCTGATGGGTCTGGTCCGGCACCGGCCATTCCTGCGTAAAGGTATAGACCCAGTCCTTGGTCTTTTGCGTGTACTGGTAGGCCTGAATATGTTGAACAACGCCTGCTTCCTGGTTGTAAGCCTCCTCCATCAGAAACGAGTTGTCCTCGATTCTTTTCGACTCTTCCGCGTAGCCTTGTAAAGGTATGCATACAGCAAACACCAACATCCCAGAAATTCTTTTATTCCACATAACGCCTCCTTAAGTTAGCTACTCAAAACGCACCTGAAAGGCTGCTCCCGCCTGATCCGTGCAAACACCGGCAGGCTTTACGGCACCGCCCCACATCACACGACAAGAAATTTCCTGGCCGTCAGCAGACTTGGCAACAGTCTCAATGGAATACGTTACATGATCGGTATCGAGACCGGAAAAAATCCGATTCCAGTGCTTCGGATTCACGCCATAGTAGCGCTTGCGCAGTTCCGCCAGATTGGTATGGCGCTCAACGGTAAAGCCACGAGCCTCATAACGGCGATCCGGCGCTTCCAGTACAAGGAGATTGCCTTCCCCGCGATCATGCACCAATTCGCCACCGACAAACGGTGCACTGCCTTGTTTGTCCAACGGGTGAGTCGGGCTGGCGCAACCCGTAAACATCAAGATTGCCAGTATGCTCAAGTAAAATTTTTTCATGGTATTTCCTTTCATCGAGAAGTTGAAGCTACTTGATCCGTATCAAGTGCTCGAAAAACAACACAGCCGGCGATTCCCTCACGTAGTAAGTCCATCCGCTTCATAACCCTCCCTGTCTTTCGACCTCAGTCACCTGATAGATGCCGCGCCCGGCCAGGCCGCAGTCGGCTGCGCGCAACGCCTGCAAGACATCGTCCACATCCTCGTCCTTGAGCAGAATGTCCACGCGAACATGCGGCGTATAGCCGATCACGCGGTCGCGCGCGGAAAGCGTCGGGTCATATTCATCCTTCTGACCATGTCCTTCGATCTGGGTAAAGGTAAATCCGGTTACCTGCTCAAGGCTATGTAACGTATCCGCCAACGCGCGCTGAATATCGGCATGCACGACCAATGTAAGGTTCTTCATAAGGAACTCCTTTGTGAATTCTGAAAACCCGACTCAAAACGCGTCTCGATCCAGGCATAGAGCGTAGGCAACAACACCAGCGTAAGCAGCGTCGAGGTGAACAACCCGCCGATCACCACCACGGCCAGTGGCCGCTGCAACTCGGAGCCGGGACCGGTGGCGAGCAGCATCGGCACGAGGCCGAGGCTGGCGATGAGCGCCGTCATCAGCACCGGCCGCAGCCGGCGCTCCGCGCCTTCCTGCACCGCTTGAAGCACCGTGCGCCCAGTCTCACGCAACTGATTGATATAAGCCACCATCACCACACCGTTGAGCACCGCCACGCCGAACAGCGTGATAAATCCCACCGAGGCCGGCACCGAAAGATAGAGCCCGGAGAAGTAGAGACTTACCACTCCGCCGATCAGGGCGAACGGGATGTTCAGGATGATCAGGCCGGCTTGACGCACCGAACGGAAGGTTGAGAACAGCATGAAGAAGATCAGCGCGATCGACACTGGCACCACCACCGCCAGGCGTTGCGCCGCGCGCTGCTGGTTCTCGAATTGCCCGCCGTAGTCGATGTGGTAGCCCTCGGGCAGTTTCACCTCGCGCTCGATGGCGGACCTCAGTTCCTCGACGAAACCAACGACATCGCGTCCCTCGACGTTGGTGCGCACGGCGACTAGCCGCCGCGCCGATTCGCGCTGAATCAGCACCGGGCCATCGGCCTCGCGCACGTCGGCGACTTCCCCGAGCGGCACCAGCGCGCCACCGGCAGTCTTGATGAGGAGTTCCTTGATCGCCGCAGGCGAGGCGCGCGCGGCTTCCGGGTAGCGCACCAGTACACCGAAGCGGCGGCTGCCTTCGATGATCTCGGTCACCACCTTGCCGCCGACGGCTGATTCGACCACGGCGTTCACATCCTCGTTGTTGAGGCCGTAACGCGCGAGCTTTGCCGAATCGATGGCGACCGTGAGGTAGCCCTGCCCGGAAAGGCGCGCGCGGAATATGTCGCTCGCGCCTTGGGTGCGCTGGACGATTTCCTCGATCTTGCCGGACAGCTCCTCGAGCACGGCAAAATCGTCGCCGACGAGCTTGATGGCGACATCGGCGCGCACCCCGGACAGCATTTCGGAGACGCGCATGTCGATCGGCTGGCTGAAACCGGCCTCGACGCCCAGTTCCTCGAAGGGTTCGAGTTTCTCGCGCAGCTTCTCCTGGAAGGCTTCGAGCCCGTAGCCCCAATCCTCGCGCGGCTTGGTCTGCAGGAAGCAATCGGTCTGGTAGAAACCCATCGGATCGAGCCGCAATTCATCGGCCCCGCTGCGGCAAATCATGCCGGTGACCTCGGGAATTTCCAGAATCGCTTTCTGGATCGGCGCGTCCAGTGCGAGAGATGCCTCGAGCGATATATCCGAGGATTTCTCCAGATTCACCACCGTTTTTCCTTCGTCCATCGCCGGCATGAACTCCTTGCCGATCAACGGAAACAACGCTGCGGCAGCGATGAGCAGCACAATCGCCCCGAACACCGCGGACTTGCGGTACTCGAGCGCCCATCGCATCACCGGCAGATACACGCGCTTGATCGCCGCCAGCAAGCGGTCTTCGCCGTGCGCACCGGAGCGCATGAGGAAACTCGCCAGCACCGGAATCACGCTGAGCGACAGCAGCAGCGACCCCAGGAGTGCGAACACGATGGTCAGCGCCAGCGGCCCGAACATGCGGCCTTCGAGCCCAGTGAGGGAGAACAGCGGCAGGAATACGATGACGATGATGAGGATGCCGGACAGCACCGGAGCGGACACCTCGACCACGGCGCGATAGACCAGATGCAAGCGGCTCACGCCCTTGGGTGCATGCGCGAGCTGGGTGTGGATGTTCTCCACCACCACCACGGCCGCATCCACCAGGATGCCGATGGCGATGGCAAGCCCCCCGAGCGACATCAGGTTGGCGCTGACGCCGAACAGGTTCATCAGGATGAAGGTGGACAGCACCGTCAACGGCAGGATCAGCGCCACGGTGAGCGCCGCGCGCAGGTTGCCGAGCAGCACGATCAGCACTAGGATCACCAGCACCACCGCCTCGCCGAGCGCCTTCTCCACCGTGAGTACGGCGGCGTTGATGAGATCGGTGCGGTCGTAGTACGGCTCGATGGTGACGCCCTTCGGGAGCGTGGGGGCAAGGCGCGCAAGTTCCTGTTTAACGGATTCGACCACGGTGCGGCTGTTGGCGCCGACACGCAGCAGCGTGAGACCGGTCACGATCTCGCCTGCGCCGTCCGCCGTGACACCGCCGTAGCGCACCAGCGATCCCTCCGCGACCTCTGCGACATCACCGATGCGCACCGGCACGCCGCCGCGCGTCACCACGGTGATGCTGCGGATGTCGTCGGCATCCCTGAGCTGCCCGACGGTGCGCACCAGCAGCATCTTGTCCTCGCGGTTGACACGGTCGCCGCCGGCATTGCGGTTATTGCGCCCGATGGCGCGTTCCAGATCATCGATGGCCAAACCCTGTGCGGCTAGTTTGCCAGGATCGGGGCGCACCTCGAAGGCGCGCACTAGCCCGCCCATCGAGTTCACGTCGGCCACGCCGTCCACGGCGCGTAACTGCGGGCGGATCACCCAGTCCTGGATGCTGCGCAGCTCGCTGCTCGAATAGCCCTCGCCCCTGACGCGGTACATGTAGATGTCGCTCAAGGGGGTGGCTATCGGCGCGAGCACCACTTCGGCCTCTTGGGGCAGCGCGCCCTTGGCCTGGTTCAGGCGCTCCGCGACCTGCTGGCGCGCCCAATAGATGTCGGTGCCGTCCTCGAAGTCGATGACGATGTTGGATATTGCGTACTTGGTGGTCGAACGCAGGAGTTTCAGGCGTGGGATGCCCTGCATTTCCATCTCGATCGGGAAGGCGATGCGCGACTCGACCTCGGTCGGCGCAAGCCCCGGCGCCTTGACGAGCACCTGTACTTGCGGCGGCGAAATATCGGGGAAGGCGTCGATGGGCAGCGTGTGGAATGCCCACAGGCCGCCGGCAACCACCGCAACGGCGAAGATCAACATCATCAGGCGCTGGATCAGTGCGAATCGGACGAGCGCGGCGATCATGGCTGATCCCCCTTTCCGCCGACGAGGGACAATCCGGCGGCAAGCCGCAGATCGGCCGAGGCCAGCGCACATGCCTGCAACAACTCCTGGTAACGGGCGCGAGCATCGAAGTAGGCGTTGTTCGCATCCACCAGCGCAAGGACGTTGGACTCGCCCGCGGCAAAACTGCGACGCGTAAGTTCGAAGACTTTGCGTGCGGGTTCAATCAGGTTCGCGTTCACCTGCTCTGTCTGGTTCTGCAGGCGAAGCAGTTGCGCGTATGCCTGCTCCAGACGCATCCTGGCGTCCCGCATCAGCGCCTCGTAACGTGCACGGCTTGCTTCGGCCTCGGCCCTGGCCTTTCCTTCCGAAGCGCGATTCCGGTTCAGGATCGGAATCTCCATGCCGACGCCTATTCCTATCACGTTAATCGTTGCGCCGTTGTTGAAATCCCGGTCATGGAACAGTTTCAACACGGGATCGGGATAACGCTGCGATTCGGCCACTTCGATCCCCTCCCTTGCTGCCTCCGTCTCATGGCGCGCGGTCTCGATGGCGGGATGGCGATCAAGTTCGCGAGCGAAAACCTCGAACGAAGCTGGACGAGCAGGAAGAGTCAGAAGCGTGGTCTCGGCGGCTCCGTCCGCAAGACCCAGCAGATTCTTGAACCCGATGCGGGCATCCTCATAGTCGCGCTCGGCCAGGATGGTCCCCTGACGGGCATCCTCGCGCATGATTGCGAGCCGCCCAAGTTCGAGCGGGGTCAGATAGCGTTTCAGGCGATCTCCATAGCTCGTTATCCGGCCTGCTGCGAAATTATTGGTAAATTCCAGGCGCTCTTTGGCTAACTGGCGTTTCGCTGCGGCGAATTGCACCGCATGAAAGACGAGGGCTGCTTCATGTTCCAGCAGCAGCGACTGGGCTTGGCGGTCAGCTTGCGCTGCCGAAAGTCCTGACTCGGCTGCGGCACGTTGACGCGCAATCCGGCGTAAAGGAAGCGGCTGGGAGAGCGCCAGCTGTGCGAGCCCCGTTCCTCCTTGCCCGTTCAATTGCCCGATTCTGTTATCCGCCCGCAGGTCGATGCTTGGATTGGGCCAAGCTCCCGCCTGAATCAATTCCTCCTGGCGCATATCCACTGCTGCGTCGGACTGCCGACGTTCCGGCGCCACTTCCAGCACGCGACGGATTGCCGATTCGAGCGTCCATACTTTCTGCTCCTTTGCCGATAATAGGACCTCGGATGTCCTCGTAGGCGCGATAGCTGGTTGTGCAAAGGCGGGGTTGAAATACAGCACCGCCAACCCCAGCGGCAATAACAATCTAATCATCGAATTCTCCCGACTGAACGAAGTTGGAATTCGGCGAGACGTCAGAAGCCGCTAAGCACGAGCTAAGCGATATAACAAGACACGTCCCGCCGGATCAGGCGAGAGTTGTTCTGGGTGGACGAAAAAGATCGTCGGGGGAAGAATGCTGAAAGGTTGCCGTCAGTTGGACGGGGTGATCGTCAAGGCACTTCGAAATCCCAAAGGTCGATTGACTTGGCAATCCCATGAAATGGCCGATGGCATGGCACCAGTGATCGCATGGCTTTTCGGGTGTAGCGGTCTTGAATGCTTCGTGGTCAGTTGAAAGATTTACGTCATCCACAACCGAACTGCGCTGCTCGTCGAACCACACGTCGGCTACAGCTTCTTTGTTAAACGTCCAGCC
>JBFMHP010000005.1:0-22130 GCA_040752855.1 Pseudomonadota bacterium
TTAAGTTTAGGCTTATTAGGGCTTGTTCTTTCTAGAAGAAAGAAAGCTGCTTAAGTATATTCAGTCTCAAGATTATGAAAGCCTCGGAATTGCCGGGGCTTTTTTGTCTAATAAAAAGCTTCAGCGGACCTCCGGCCACTGAGCTTGGCGTTAGATGGTGTATTTCCCAATCCGCTCGCGCACCTTGGTGACGTAGTTTCTGGTTTCTTCCGTCGGAAGATTGTTGCGTAAGTGGTTGAACACTTGTTCGGGCCGCATGGAGTTGATCTTTTTTATGGCCTGGTTCTTCCAAATCCAATGCTCTGATTTTTCACGTTCGGCATTTTCCGCGAGAAAAGATTTGATGACATTTTGTGCGCCGGTGTTGTAAGCCGCGACGGTGGCCCATTGCCGCGCGACAGGATCGTTGATGTCGATGAAGTAGCGGAAATAAAGCAGATGCAAATAGGCCACGCCTAGTTCGATATTCTTTTCTGGTTTGTACAAATACGATTCTTTAACCACGATATCCTTTTGGAATAAAAATTTATACGCGTCGCGTGCTCCCGTGGCGGGCACCAATTGCATCAAGCCGAAAGCGGGTATGGATGACTTCGCCCGCGGATTGAAGTAGCTCTCTGTTTCCATGATGGCGTAGACCAATGGCGCGGGGATGTTGTGCCGGTGGGCATAATGATCCACCGATTTGCTGAATTTTTTGGCGCGAACCTTGATGTGGTCGGGGACCATGTTGAATTTTGTGCTGATGATGACGCGTTTTTCGCCATCTTTTCCGAGGAGCGCTCGTTTATTCACCGTGCGGGTGTTTTCAATCTTGAAGGTTCGAATTTCATCCGTGGTTAACGGGTTGCCGCCTGGCTTGGCGACCAGGCCATCCAGCACTGGAGACTCATTTGATTCCGGCGGTGTCGGATTTTCGGCTACCTCAATGATGGATCGATTGTCAGGTCCTTGCAGCAGGGTTTTTTCCACTGCGGTGGCTAATTGATGAGTGACGCTTTCATGATCTTCCGCGTGGCGAGGCTTGAGCGCCAATTCCACTTGCACCGAACCTTTCTCATAGTCCACGATGCTTCTTTGTTTCATTCCATCTCGGTACGTAACATCGGTTTTTGCATCCGGCAGTACCGCTTCGCTGCCCCAAACCTGAGCGGCTTTTTCTTTGTACTTGTTGTAGGCTTGATGAATTTTTTCCTTATGCTGCTGGATGGCAGTATCGGTTTGCTTTGTCGGGCTGGTATGAGTGCCAATTTTGTGTTTGAAGATGTGATCCGCCTTGGCCGGATTCGACACAATGACAAGCGCGAGAAAAAAGCGTGCTGTTCGATTCATATTCGTCATATTGCAATCGATGCTGTTCGCCTGATTGGTACTTCACGTTTAACGTCGGTGCCGTTCGATGACTTAAGGTGGATTGCCCGTTTTGAGATGCCGGTCACCTATGTTTTGCAGGCAAGGTTGGCGCGCAATTTTGATGTGCGATTGGAGGTCTTGAGTGTAAGTTGTTCACGCTCTTCGATTTGTGCAGAAAGGAGTGAACGACTCTTTTATTTGCGCAAGTGATGCAACGGAAAATGGAAGACGCCGGTTTCGTCGAGATGGCCGGGTTGTTTTTGTTGCGGCCCCCATGCGTGGCCGTAAACCACTTCATAGGTGGCGGGGAGCATTTCATTTTCGCGATAACTCTCGTAGGCCTCGATCATCGCCGCCAAGCGCTGCTTGCCGGTGAGCCCGCGCGCGCGGCCGTCGGTGAGGTTGTGCGCACCGAGGGTCTTGAGATCGCGCATCAGGCCCATGACTTCATGATAGGTCAGGGTAATGGTTTCCACGTCCATTACCGGATCGGCGAGGCGGGCGCGGATCAGGGCATCGCCGATGTCGTGCATGTCGATGAAGGCGTTGACATGACTGTAACCATCGACCGATTGCCAGCTGGCACGCAGCTCTTTCAGGGTGTCCGGGCCGAGGGTGGTGAAGAGCAGCAGCCCGCCGGGCTTGAGCACGCGATAGCACTCGCGGAAGGCGCGGTCGAGATCCTGGCACCATTGCAGGGTGAGGTTGGAGAAGATCATGTCGACGCTGTCGTCGGCCAGCGGCAGCGATTCGGCATCGCCGCACACGAAGCGTTGCTTGCTGAACCAGCCGATGTGTTTTTGCGCTTCCTTGAGCATGGCCGGGGCGAGATCGAGGGCGATGACCTGCGCCTTGCCGTAGCGTTTGGCGAGTTGCTTGGTGAGCAGACCGGTGCCGGCGCCGAGGTCGAGGATGGTCTGGGGCTGGAGCTTGATCAGCTCCAGGCGTTCGAGCAGGCGCGCGCCGACCTCGCGTTGCAGTACCGCGACCTCATCATAATGTGCGGCGGCCTGTTCGAACGCGGCGCGCACCTTGGTCTTGTCGATCTGATAGCGGTCATCCTGCATGGCGGTCTAGAAAGCCTTCGAGTAGTTCGAGAAATTCGCGGGTGTGGGAGAGGAACGGACAATGCGCCGCGCCGGGCATGATATGGGTTTCGATCCCGGGTTTCAATTGACTGAGCGCTGCGCCGAGCCGGGCCGGGGTGAGGGTGTCGAGCCGCCCCAGGATCGCCTGCACCGGACAAGATAGGTGTTTCAACTCCGCGCGCAGATCCGCTGTTTGCAGGATCGAGAGTCCGCCGCGCAGGGCCTCGGGCGCGGGTTCGCCGTGGCGGAACAGCCGCGTGCGCAGGGTGCGGATCTCCATGTTCGCCGAGCGGCTGCCCATGGCCTGCAGTGCGACGAAGCGATCGACCGTGGCGCGATAGTCATTGGCGAGTTCACCGGCGAATTGGGCCAAGATCTCCGGCGGCAGGGCGTGCGGCCAATCTTCAGCCTGAACAAAACGTGGGCTGCTTGCCACCAGTGACAAGGCCCGCACCTTGGCCGGGTGGCGGGAGGCGATGCGGGTGGCGAGCATCCCACCGAGCGACCAGCCGACCCAGACCGCCGGTTGCGGCACCGCGGCGGCGATAGCTTCGGCGGCGGCCTCCAGCGTGAAGCCTTCCGGCGGCAGCGTGCTGCGCCCATGGCCGGGCAGGTCGAGCACGGTGACGCGAAAACGCGTGCACAGAGCCTGCACTACGTCGTCCCACACGCCCCCATGCATGCCCCAGCCGTGCAGCAGGACTACGGCGGGCCCCTCGCCCTGGGTATGGTGATACAGGCTCATCGGATCGCCTCCAGCGCGAGCAGCAGACGGTCGATTTGTTGCTCGGTATGTTCGGCCGAGAAGGTGATGCGCAGCCGGGCGCTGCCCTCCGGCACCGTGGGCGGGCGGATGGCGGTGATCAGGATGTCGTGTTCGAGCAAAGACTGACTCATCGCCATGGCCTTTTCTGACGAGCCAACCAGCAAGGGCTGAATCGGGGTGGTGGAGTCCATCAGGGTATGGCCGAGTTGTGTCGCGCCGGCGCGAAAGCGCTGAATCAGTGCCTGCAACTTCTCACGCCGCCAACCCTCCTGCTGCACCAGCTTCAGGCTGGCGCGGGTGGCCTCGGCCAGCGCCGGTGGTAATGCGGTGGTGTAGACGTAACTGCGCGCCTGCTGAATCAGGGTCTCGATCAGAGTCTCACGCCCGGCGACGAAGGCCCCGAAGGTGCCGACGGCCTTGCCCAGGGTGCCCATCAGGATCGGGATCTGCTCCTGATCGAAGCCAAAGTGCTCGGTGCAACCGCCGCCGTTTTTGCCCAACACGCCAAAGCCGTGGGCATCGTCGACCAACAGCCAGGCATCGTGCGTCTGAGCGAGTCGGGTCAATTCCGGCAAGGGTGCGATAGTTCCGTCCATGCTGAAGACGCCATCGGTAGCGATAAGCCTGGTCTCGCTCTGCGATGCTGAAAGTTTTGTTGCCAGATCCTCGTGATCGCGGTGGCGATAGCGTTGCAGCCGCGCGCCGCTCAACAAGGCGCCGTCGAGCAGCGAGGCGTGATTGAGCCGGTCTTCCCGCACGAAATCGCCACGCCCGGTCAGCGCGCTGATGATGCCGAGATTGGCCATGTAGCCGGTGGAAAATAGCAGGGCGCGTTCGCGCCCGGTGAAGGCAGCCAGTTCCTCTTCGAGCTGATGATGGGCGCGGCTGTGGCCGGTGATCAGGTGCGCCGCGCCACTGCCGACGCCGTATGCATCCGCCCCTTGTTGGAAAGCCGCGATGACCGCCGGGTGCGCGGCCAGGCCGAGATAATCATTGCTGCAAAAACATAGACGCAAGCGGCCATCGACGATCATTTCCACGCCGCTGGGTGAGTCGGTGATGCGGCGGCTGCGATAGAGCGCGGCGGCGCGGCGTTCGGCCAATTGGGCTTCAAGGCGCTGCCATTTGTCGGGGTGTGGGGGCTGCATGGATGATTGCCTGTCAGGTAGGCCGGCATAAGCACAGCGTTGCCGGCAGTGTCGCCGGGAACGGCTGCGCCTTATCCCGGCCTACGAGGCTGCGGTAGAGCGCCTGCGTGCGGCGTTCGGCCAACTGGGCTGCGAGGCGTTGCCATTTGTCGGGGTGTGAGGGCTGCATAGGTGATTGCGTGTCACGTAGGCCGGCATAAGCGTAGCGTTGCCGGCAGGTGTTGGGAACGCCTGCGCCTTATCCCGGCCTACAGGTCGAGGTCAGCACCGTTGACACGGTTAAGCCGCGTCCACCTTGGCCTTGCGCTGCTTTTGCGTGTCGCCGCGGATGCCCAGCCGGAGGTCCTCGAGCATGCGCAGATCGTCATCCACGCTGCGCCCGCGCGTGGTGAGGTAGTCGCCGATCATCACGCCGGAGGCGCCGGCGAAGAAGATCATCCCCTGCAGGTCGCGCAGGAACTGGCGGCCGCCGGCGATGCGGATCTCCGCCTTGGGCAGCATATAGCGGAATACGGCGATGGTGTGCAGAATCTCGAGCGGCTGCATCGGCTCGCGGTTGCCCATCGGGGTGCCGAGCACGGGGCTCAGGAAATTCAGCGGAACCGAGTCGACCTTCAGGCGGCGCAGGGTCTCGGCCAGCTCGATGCGCTGGTCGAGCGATTCGCCCATGCCGACGATGCCCCCGGCGCACACCCGCAGGCCGGCGGCGCGCGCGTGCTCGATGGTGTCGATGTTTTCCTGATAGGTGTGTGTGGTGCAGACCTGGTCGAAGTAGCTCTCGGCCGTCTCCAGGTTGTGGTGATAGTTTTCCAGGCCGGCGGCCTTGAGGTTCTTGGCGGTGGTTTCATCCAGCACGCCGAGGCTGGCGCAGCGGCCGACGTCGCTCTGCTCGCTCAAGGTGGCGAAGTATTCCTGGAGCTTGCCGGCCTCGCGCTTGCTGCGCACGCCCCAGCCCTTGGAGACCACGCCGAAATCGCTCACGCCCCATTCGCGCGCGCGCTGGGCCTGCTTGGCCAACTCCTCGCTGGAGATGAAATCGTAGACCGGCGCGCTGGTCTGATGATGGCCGCTCTGCGAGCAGAAGCCGCAATTCTCCGAGCAGTTGCCGGAGCGCACATTGGCGATGGCGCAGGCCTCGATCTCCTCGCCGCGGAAGGTGCGGCGCAGACGGTCGGCGCCGGCCATCAGCCAGGGCAGATAGTTCTCGTCCAGGCGGATCATCCACTGGGCCTCGGCCACGGTCATCTCACCGCCCTGGAGCAGGCGCTGAGTGAGGGCGTCGATGCGGTCGTAGGTCTCGTTGTTGATCATGTTCGGGTCTCCAGGCTATTGAGCGGGTGCGCGGGTTACGGCAATCTGTGCATCTTAAGGTTTATGGACAGGCTGTCAACTGCAAAGGAGTGTCATGGTTAACGATTGGTTAAAAAGCGCGCAGTTCCGACTGTTTCCCCCGGTGTGCAGTCTGTGCCACGGGCCGGGGCTCTCTCAGTCGGATCTCTGCGAAGGTTGCCGCCGCGACCTGCCCTTCCTCACCCAGCATTGCCAGCGCTGCGCGATGCCGCTGAGCGGTGCAGGGCAGACGATCTGCGGTCGCTGCCTGCAACAACCTCCCCGCTATGATCGCGTCGTCTGTCCCTTCCTCTATCACCGCCCGGTCAGCAATCTGCTGCACCTGCTCAAATTCAATCATCGACTGCAACACGCGCGGCTGCTGTCAACGCTGTTTCTCGAACACCTGACACAACTCGGCTCGGGCGGGATCGAGGCCATCCTCCCCGTGCCCTTGCACCAAGAGCGGGTGCGCGAGCGCGGGTACAATCAGGCCCTGGAACTTGCCGCGCCCGTCGCCAAGGGGCTGGAACTCCCGCTGCTGACGCACGCGTGCCGCCGTGTGCGCGCCACCGATCCGCAGACCGCGCTCGACGCCGCGCAGCGGCGGCGCAATATCAAGGGCGCGTTTCAACTGGAGCAGCCCATACGCCAGCGCCGCGTGGCGATCTTCGATGACGTCATGACCACAGGCAGCACGCTGGATGAATTGACGCGCGTGCTCAGGCGCGGCGGGGTTGAGTATGTCGAGGCCTGGGTCATGGCGCGTGTGACGCTGTAAGTTTTGTTTTCAGCGCGCCGTGGCAGTATGATCGATGAAATTACTGCGAGAACACACCATGAATATAGGACTGGCGCATCCGGACATTGTCGATGAAGTGGCGTTCGATCCCGAATACGATGAGATCGTGCTGATCATCAACGCCATGGAGCAATCGTGGGACGATGGGGCGAGCGTGGTGGAACAACTCAAGGAGAAGATCGCGCAATACGTCAAATTCGCCCTGGCCGGTCAACTGGTCGCAGAGTTCCCGGAGCACAAGGAAAAGCGCGTGCGCTTGCAGATCAATTGCACTGTGGTGCCGGGGGCGCAGATCCTGGAGTTCATTGATCAGGTCGAGGCCGTGTTGGTGGCCAGCAAGATGCGCATTGTGATCAATCACATTCAGGCGCAGTAAGTCTGTCAGGTCTGTAGGCGCAGAGAATGGCGCGCATTGAGGAGTGTCAGTTCTTCAGCGCCGACTGAATATTGCGTATCAGCAACTCCATCTCATCTTCTAGCGCGTCGCCGGCGTCATGAAGCGCGAGGCTTTTTTTCGACGCCGCATCGATAGCGGACAACAAGGTAAATTCCTGCTGCTCATTCAACGCAAGAAAATGGAGCGACTTTTCGACGTTTCTGGTGAGTTCATCCATGATCCCCAAGGATTGCTCTTTTTGTGCCGTCTGAAGCTGTTTCATGTGCTGCAACGCTATGGTGGTGTCATCGAGCAAGCGGCGCAGCGCATCCTGCTGCTCTCCGACGGTGGCTTCGGCCCGCATGCCCCGGACACAGGCGTGCGCTCCCTCCACGATCAGTGCGGCATTGTCCTTGATGCGTCCGTAGCGGTCGGCGTCGGTTATGGGCATGTTCTTGATCAGCAGTGAAACCTCGCCGAAACTGATCAGGGTGCGCGGGCCGAAATCGACGATTTTTCCCGTGGCGGAGAGTTTTTCATGCAACTCGATTTCCAGCGGATTGAGGATCGCGCCTGACTCTCCCTGAGTGATGGCCCCTTGCCGGCCGCGGATCTGCACGCTGCATTTCAGGCCGTAGTCGTGCATGGTCTCAATGATGTTGCCGGCGAGGCGCTCGGGGTCGCGGGTGGTAAAACACGCGCGGAAAAAGTTCAACACACCGCCCAGTTCGCCAGTGCTCGTCAGTGCGGTCATGGCGGTCGACCGGGCATCCGTGGCTTCTGCCAACAGCGCTTGCCGTTGCGCGATATGGTCGATGAGCAGGTGGATCTTGCGTTGCAGCTCCTCGGGAAAGAAGGGCTTGCCGATGTAATCGACGCCACCCGCCTCGTATCCGGCGATGCGTTCTTCCACGCTGTCGTAGGCGGACACGAACATGACCGGGATGTCGTGGCTTGTGGGCGTATTCTTCAGCAGCCGACAGGTTTCGTAGCCGCTGAGCCCCGGCATGTCGACATCCATCAAAATCAGGTCGGGGCGGTTGTCCGCGAGATACTCCAGGCACGCCTGACCGGACATGGCGACATCCAGCGCATAGTGTTGCTGGATGGCATGCGTAATCAATTCGATATTGATCGCGTTATCGTCGACGACGAGGATTCGATATGGTTGGCTCATAACTATTGATGCGTGCTGTTTGGCATCGCGCATGACGCAAGCGATTGGTCAAATCAGCAACAAACGATCCATGACCGGTTGACGTTGGTCAGGGTATCGGCCGTGAACACGGATGCTTGAGCGAAATGGTTGTGAGTGGAAGTCACGGCTTTTGCCGTGGCGCGCCGGGACCCGGCGCTGGATTTTCCAGCGTCTCATCGATGCCATAGGCGCGCGCCGTTTGCCGCAACTGGAACTCCAGGGTGTGGTTTTCCCAGCGGTGCAGCTCACTCAAGGCCTGGGTCTCTGCCGCGTGTTGCTGGCGCAAACGGTTCTGGCCCGGGGTGGTGCCGCTTTGTTCGAGTTCCTTGTTGTGCAGCCGCTGCAGCTGTGCCGACTCCGACTGGTGGTAGGCTTCCAGCGCGCTGCGGGTCAGCTGCAACTGGCGTTTGGCTTGCTTGGCGCTTAAGTTCGGATCGACCGGGATGGAGGTCGCGAGCGGCGGGAATTTGAGCTCCGGTCCCAGCATGGGGCGAAACACCGCGATCTGGCCGGCTTCCAGTTTGGTGGCCTTGATGCCGGCCGGGAAGGTCACATCGATCATCTCGGCCTTTTTCACCTCGATAGCGGCGTCCTTGGCCAAGCGATTGATATCCGGTCCGACATTGATGATCCTGCTGCCAGAGGTGCGGTAATCGGTGATGTTTTCGGTGCGCGGTAACACGTTGACGTTGCGCGCCGACAAGATCATCTCCTTGGTGTGCAGTTCCTTGGAGAAAATCCGCGCCTGCGGCACGAAAGACCACGCATAGAAGGGCAGCTTCTCTTCCATCTTGCGATGATCCGCGGACAGCCCCTTGCCGGCCTGCCACTTGGTCTCCGGCGGCAGCGGGGCCCAGCCGATCATGCCGTCGCCCATGCGCCAGGCGACCCACGCGGGCGCCCATTCGGTGCCGGGGACCCAGACCCAGCCGTGGTCCGGGTGGTTGGTCCAGCGGCCATAGTGGAAGGTGGCCCAGCCCCACGGCCAATAAGAGGTCCACAGCCAGCCTTGTTTTTCAGTGTACGACCACTCGCCCAGGGTGTAGGGGCGCCAGCCCGGCGGTACTTCCTTGGGTTTCCAGACCGCGCCGTATTCCGGCGTGGGCAACCATTGACCATAGGGGGCGAGTTGCTCATAGAAGAGGTCGGCATCCGCGCGGACCTCGACGCTGACCTCGCCGGCACGCACCGCTGCTGAGGCGAGCAGCAGCAACAATCCAAGCAGCAAACTGGCTCGGGGTGTGACTCGATGAAATGCTTCGACGGTGTGCCTCATGACGCGCGACTCCTCTCGCTCACTTTGGAAAAAGTATAGTCGCGTTGGATTAACGTGTTCTTAAAGCACGGCCTCATGGGCAACCCGTTGGCCGGGTTGCCCATGAGGTTCACTGAGCTACTGTGATGTCCGCAGGGGCGCTGCGATGTTGCCGATCAGGACGGATAGAAGTCGATCGGCACCGTGACGATCATCGTATCGATGTTCGCCTTGGAGGCGAATTTGAAGAGCTTGATGCGCATGGCCAGCTTCTTTTCCAGGTCCTCATTCCTGAGTTCGCTGGAGAGCACCTTCACGTCGGTGACCGCGCCGGTGGGATCGATGGTGATCTCGAAGACCACTTGGCCGCGCAGCGAGGGATCATCGCGCAGCGCGCGCTGATAGATCGACAACAGCTTGCTCTTGTTGCCGTCGATGACCATGGCGACTTCCTCCTGGCCGCGCGCGCCCTTCTTGCCGGCCGTCTCCTCTTTTTCAACCTTGGCCAGTTGCTCGGTCGGGCTCTCGACCTTGGTCACAGTGCGCGCGGCCAGCTGTGTCGGCCCGCCGGTGCCGCGGCTTAAGCTGGAGGTGTTGATGCCGCCGCTGCCTTTGACCGCATTGGAGGTGATAATCGAGCGTTCGCGCGACATCGCGCCTTCGATCGGTGTCGTCACCAAGGCGGTATTGTTTTCGAGGTTGTCGAGCAGCGGATTGTCGCGCAGATCGGCCAGATCATCCATCATCGACAATACGCCGGTGTTTTGCACCTTCTGGCGTATTTCGGCCTCGGTGCGCTTCTTGGGTTCTTCCTTCTTTACTTCCTCTTTTTTCTCTTCCTTCTTTTCCTCTTTTTTCTCTTCCTTCTTCTCTTCTTTCTTTTCCTCTTTCTTTTCCTCTTTCTTCTCTTCCTTCACCGGCTCGGGCGGCTTGGGTTTTTTCTGCTCGATCATCTTCATCAGGCGCGGCGGGACTTCCTTGGCCTTCATGCGATCGATCTGTGGCAGCGGGATGAGGTTGAAGACGAGGTTAACGGCAAGCAGGATCACCAGCGAAGCGAGCGCAAGGTTCTTGAGCGCGCTTTCGCGTTCGTCTTGAAATAATGTGGGATTCAGCGGTTTTTTTGCCATGTGGGTGTACTGCGGTTATCCGTTGCTTGCGGTCTTCTGGAGGACGGCCAGGGAAATATTGGTGTAACTGGCCTTGGTGCAGGTGACCATGATCTTCTTCAGCAGCCGATAGGGGATTTCCTTGTCGCCCATGATAGTGATGTCACGCCCGGCCAGCTTTTCTTCCTCGCTCATGCTGGCGGTGCCGCCGGAGTGAAAGTCCAGCTCATCCTGCAGAGCTTTGATGACCGGGTCCGGGGTGTTGATGACGGCGCTGATGTCGGCAACCTTGCGGCCCTGCACCAGGATGTCGGTGTCGGTGACCGTGACGATCAGGGTTTCCTTGGGTGTTTGGCTGGCCTTGGATTCCGGCAGTTTCACCTTGTTGCTCGGGTCCATCTGCACATTGGCCGAATTGACGAGCAGAAAGAATACCAGGATGGTAAAGATGTCCATCAAGGACACCATGTTGAGCGAGGCGCCGCCGTGGCGTTTATGATGTTTTTGCATTCGCTTGGCGCGGCGTGACATCTTCATCGTGATCTATCCTTTACATTCCCGCCGCGGTGATCGGCGCATCGCCGATTGCCATGTCGGGGAACAACTCATGCTGTACCAGGGTCGTGCCTTCAGTGGTCTCGTATAGACGCACCGTGTCCATCACCTGGACCAGCGTGTCATAACTGGTGTCCGGCTCGGCCAGGATCATTGCATCGGTTTTCTCGGGAAAGCGTTTCTTGAGTTCCCGCAGCAGCATGTTGATCGCGGCATAGTCGAATTGACCGTTGCCCTGCTTGGCAAAGCTCTTGATGACGCCATTGCTGTCGGCGACATCGATGACCCGGGCGCGCACTACAACCTCAAGGTCGAGCTTCGCCTGGTCTTGTTGCTGCGCCAGGCTGGGGTCGGCTGCCGGAGGCATATGGAGGTCGAGCACCGATACCTGGGTGAATACTGCGGTGATCAGCAAAAACGGCACCAGCGCCACCATTAGATTCAGGAAGGCGGTGATTTCCAGCTCTGGCGCGTCCTTTTTTCGCCGACGGTCCCGGATGCTCATTGCGCGACGCCGCTCTTTTTGGGTTCACCGCTGATCAGGTTGACGATCTTCACCGCAGCCATTTCGATGCTGTCGGTCAGGTCGGTGGTCTTGGATTGAATGACGGCGTAGATGAGCAGCAACGGGATCGCTACGATCAGGCCGTAGGCGGTGGTGTTCATCGCCACCGCGATACTGGCCGAGAGCAGATTGGCCTTTTCCGCGGGGTCGGCGTTGGCCACGGCGGTAAAGGCCTGAATCAGGCCGATGATGGTACCGAGCAGGCCGAGCAGGGTGGCGAGGTTGGCGAAGGTTGCGATGTAGTGGGTGCGCTTTTCGAGCTTGGGCAGGATTTCCATCAAGCCCTCTTCCATCGCGGTTTCGATGTCCTCTCGATGATAGGAGGTGCGCCGTTGGTTCAGGCCATAGGAAACCACGTGGGCGATGTGTGACTTGGAAGACTCAACGAGCCTTACCGCGGAGACCAGATCGCCCTTATTGAGCAGGGGCACCAGTTGATTCCAGGTTGAGTTGTTCATGGATCGCACGCGGGTGAGGTAGATGTAGCGTTCCACGGTAACGGCGATGCCGAGCGCCAGGACGAGGGTGATTGGGTACATGAAGGCCCCACCTTCCTGGAAAAAACGAATGATTGTGTCCATGGGTGCTCCTTATCAAAACATGCTAATTAAAAATGGTGAAATCGTATCAGTTTTTATCGTTTTCGGTATCGAACATCAGGCGATGGTATTCGATGCGTCGCTTGAACACGTCCCGGTCGATCGGTTTGAATTCCGTGTCATGCATGGTCCCGAGCGACTGTTGCAGCACATCGCCCTTGGGGGCGGGTTGCCACGCCATCAGATACACGATGCGCGGCGCTTCACGATTGCCGACGATCGAAGTGGCGTCGAGTTCCAGGCGGATTTGCGCATGCGCCACGGCCGAGCCGAAAACGATGCCGATGCATGATAATGCCAAAGCGGTCTTATGCATACTCAATTACCTTGTTGCGGCTCCTGCGCGGTTTTTTCGGCCCGGGTGCTCAAGTCGGTGACCCACTTGCGCACCGGATCGTTCTCGGGCGGACGGGCCATGTCGACATAGATTTGGTACTGCCGCAGGGCGTTGACGGGCTCCATCAGGTAAAGGTCGTACAGGATGCCGAGATTGAGATGTGTGTCGGCATATGCGGGATCAATCTTGAGGGCCTGTTCGTAGGTTTTGAGCGCCAGCTCAAAGCGGCCCTGGGTGCGGTGCAGATAGGCCAGGTGATTGAGCACGGCGGGGAAGTTGGGCTTGAGTTCGAGCGCGCGTTGGAAGGATTCCTGCGCCTCTTTG
Organism: Pseudomonadota bacterium; assembly: GCA_040752855.1. Classification (GTDB taxonomy): domain Bacteria; phylum Pseudomonadota; class Gammaproteobacteria; order RBG-16-57-12; family RBG-16-57-12; genus JBFMHP01. The sequence goes on from JBFMHP010000005.1 coordinate 12,805, forward strand.
TCGCGGTCGGTTTGCGTGTAGAGGATGCCAAGGTTGGCGTAGACGCCGGGCAGGTCGGGATACTGCCGCGCCATCTCCAGCAATTGCTCCTCGGCTTGGTCGTACTTCTTGTCGGCCATCGACTTGAGCGCCTTGGAGAACTCCGCGCTGGCCGCTTCGATGCGCAGCTGTTCCTTGGGCGTTTCCGCTTCCTGGGTGACCACCGGCTTGGGCGCGGGCGCCGAGCAGGCGGAGAGCAGGACGAGCGGTGCCAGCCAGGCCAACAGTGTCTTAGTTGAGTATTTCAATGTAGTTTTTCACCTTCTCGATCTTCTTATATCGGCCGGGGTTTGCTTCAGCCAAGACCTGATAGCTCAGTTTCACCCACTTGTCGTAGATCTTGCTGCGAACCCGTTCCGCATTTTTTTCATGCAGGCCGATGGCTTTTTCTTCGAACGGGAAGGCTTGCTCCTCGAGCATCAGATCGTACATCTCGCGCTCATCGCTATCCAGTCCCTTGGGGCGCTCGGATTTCAGCAAGGCGCTGCCGAAGTCGCGATAGATCTCGGCGATGTTGTAGGTGGCGGCGGTGGTCAGCTCGGCGATGTTGTATTCGGAGGACCGGCCGTAGGCGTTGACGGCCTGCTGCATCAGTTCTTTTTTGCGCGCCAGGTTTTCCTTGACCGGCTCGACGATGCGCACCTCGCGGTAGCGGTCGAACTCCATGTCGGCCAATGCCATGCTGGCGCTGCCGGCGAGGAAGCGCGTGCGCGTGGTCGCAGCGGCGCCGGCCTTTTGGTCGGCGTCGATGACGTACTTCAGCCACCCGATGTAGCGGTCATGTTGTTTGAGCGATTTGTTGAGCTGCGCCAGTTTGTACTGGGCCTCGATATTGGCGTCGACCGGCGTCGGGAAGCGCTGGACGTAGGATTCGAAGGCTTGGATGGCGCCCGGCAGGTCGCTCGCCTTCTCGTAGAGTTCGGCCGAGCGCCAGACGGCCTCGCGCTGGACCTCGGCATCGCCTTGATAGGAGGACAGGCGCAGCAGCTCGCCGGCGGCCAGTTGATTCTGCCCGGTTTCCAGATAGGCCACGGTCAGCTTCTGGGTGATCTCCTGGCCGTAGCGCTGGCCGATCTCGGTGTTGCGCAGCCGCTCCAGGATCTTGATCGCCGGCGCCCAGTCCTTCAGCGCGAGCATGGCGGCGGCCGCATCGTATTCGGCGGTGTGACGGAGGCTGGAGGCCGGCGCTACTTCCGCCAGGCGCTGGAACTCGCGGATCGCTCCGCGCAGATTCTTCTGATCGCGCGCCGCCTCGGCCTGTTTGTAGATCGAGGCGGCCAGGCGATCGAGCACGTCCTGATGTTCCGGATCGGATTTGGACAGGGTCTGCAACGCGCTGGCGTAGGCCTTTTCGGCGTGCGCGTATTTGCCGGCCTCGAAGTTCGTGTGGCCGAGCACCAGGTACGCCGCGCGTTTCATCTCGGGCTTGGCGTTGTCGAGGTTGAGGACGACCTGCGCGGCCTTGACGGCGGTCTCGCGCGCCTCGACTGCGTAGAGATCCTGCGCGGCCTTGGTGAGCACGGCGGGGATGCGCTCGTCTTTCGGATAGACCTTGGCGAAGTGCAGGGCGTTGGCCACGGCGTTTTCCTCCCAGGCCTTGCGCTCTTCGCCGCTGAGGTTTTCCCGTTGTTTGTCGTAGGCCAGGATCGCGGCGTAGGCGGCCTCGCGCGCCTTCTCGTGCGGGCCGTAGTTGTAAGCGGTCTTGTTGTATTCCTGCGCGGCGGCGCTGTAATTGCCGGATTCATAGAGCAGCTCGGCGAGCAGGAAGTTGATGCGCGCGGAATCCTGGTCGTTCGGGAAGGAGGTCAGGTAGGCGCGGTACCATTTGATGGCGTTGTCGCGGTTTTCCGCCGTGGGATTTTTCTGCATCTCGGCGTGATAGTGCAGCGAGAGTTCGTTCAGATAGGTGCGCAGGTAAGGCGTGAGCTGTTCGCGCAGCACCACGGGGCGGTTGGAGTCCCAGAATTTGGAGTCGAAGCCATACAGGGTGGCGAATTTAACGCTGGCGTTGCGCGCCTGCTCGAACTGGCGCGCCTTTTTGTAGGACTCGATGGCGATTACTTGGAAGAACGGCGCCTGCGGATGTCCCGGATAACGCTTGTTGAAGGCCTGGTAGACGTTGGCCGCCTCCAGGTGAAGATCTTGGTATTGATACAGGCCGGCCAGGGACTCGTAGATCTTGAAGTCATAGCGTGGCTGCTCCGCCAGGGTGTCGAGATAGCGGCCGAGATAGCCGATCGGGTCGTCCTGGTGGGTCATGGAGATGCCGATCACCCGCAGCGTGTCCTTGTACATCTCACGCTGGCCGGCGTTGAAGGTGGGGACGTCGGCGATCAGGTCGTCCAGCGCGGCCTCGGCCGTCATGGTGTTGAGCAGGCCGATGAATTTGTTGAGCGCGTTGGGGTAGTCCCGTTTCTTGAAATAGGACCAGCCGGCCTTGTAGATCGAGATCAAATAGAATTGCTCCGCGGGGCCCTTCTGGATGACCGACTCATAGGCGGTGATCGCCTTGTCGAAGTCGTTGGTGAGAAAGGCCAGTTCGGCGCGGCGGAAGTGGATCTCGGCGATATAGCTGCTGTGCGGGTGGTTTTTGACGATGCTGTCCATCGCCCAGAGCGCCTGCTTGGGCTGGCCGTTGGACTCATAGGCGCGCGCCAGCTGATAGAGGATGTGATCGTTGCCGGGATAGTTCGGATAGGCCTTGAGGGCGTCGTTGTAGAGCTTGATGGCGTTCTCGTAGCTGGCGTCCTTGATCAGGGCCTCGGCCGGCTTGCCCTCGGCGGCGGCCTCCTCCGTTTTTTCGAGCTGTTCGATCATCCGGTCGGCGAGCCGGCGCAGCGCCTCGCGGCGCATCGCCCCGCCCAGCGAGGATTGGAGAAAGGTGCGATAGCCCTCGATCGATTTCTCCATCTGGCCTTCGGGCATGGCTTGTTTCTGGATGTTGAGGGTGCGGCTGCGCAGGCTCTTGAGGGTCGGCTCGTCGCCCTCGTCTTCCTCGGCGTGGGCGTTGAAGCCGGCGCAGGCGGTCAGCGTGAGGAGCAGCAGCGGCAGGAAACGGCGTGTGGTCATGATCATTCTTTGCCGCCCATGTCGAAGAAGGCCCCGACCGAGAACGAGACCTGGGCGATGAAGTTGCTGAGCAAGGTCTTGCGTGCTTCCAGATCCTTGAGCGCGATGTTGACCATGTAGCGCTCGGTGGTGGCGACTTCCTGTTCGAGCTGGGCGCGCAGCGTCTTGATCTTGGCGCGGGTCTGGGCGACCCGGGCCAGGCGCGCCTTGGAGTCCGTCAGTCCCTGTTCGACGACCTTTTGCAGCTTGTTCTTCTGACCCACGGCGTCGGTAATGGACTGTTCGGTCTCGGTGATGGCCGCCTTGAGCTTGCGCTGGCGCGAATTGAACTGGCTGTGGATGTCCCAGAGCACGCGGCGTTCCAGCATATTCAGATGCCGGCGGTAGTGTTCGGTTTTCACCGGGTTGAGGTTGCCGGTCTCATTGGCCGCCTTCAGTTGCAGGATGCGGGCGAGGCGGTTTTGCTCCTGCGGGGTGGCCAGCGCCATGGCGTCGCCGATGCGATTGATCTCGGTGAATACCGCGATGTTCTTCTCGTGCTCCGCGCGCATTTGCTTGATGCGGCCGTTGAAGGCCTGCTCGTCGAACTGCCGCGCACGGGTCTTGAGTCTGTTTTCCCAATGGCGGGCGGTGTCCTCGAAGGCCTCGAGGTTCTTTTCCCACACATCGAGCTTGTCCAGCAGATAGCGCAGGTCGCGGTAGTTCTTCAGCGATTCTTGGTAGTTGTGCTGGGCCAGCATCTGGGTGAAGTAATAGCTTTCGGTGGTCTTCGGCAGGCTGTAGACATCGCCCATCCAGCCTTTCTCCCCGCCGCTCAGATTGGTGAGCAGTTTGTCGAAATAGGCGCCTTTCTTCACCGACTCGATCGTGCGTTCGATGGCCTTGAGTTCTTGCTTGAAGGAGTCCATGGCCAAGGCGTATTTCTCGCCGGCCTCTTGATAGGCCTCGAGCTTGGCCAGGGTGTAGGGGACCGCCACGCGCGCCTCCTGGACGAAGGTGTCGGCCACGTTGCGGCCGGCCAGCTCGTTCCAGGCCACCAGGGCGCGATTGTAGTCGCCCTTGTTGTAGAAGGCCCAGCCCAGGCCGAGCAAGGCGTCGTTGGACTCGCTGCTGTTGAGCCGCACGCGCTCGAAGTATTCGATGGCCAGATCCGCGTCGTGCTTGTCGATGAGGTGGATATAGCCGAGGTTGGTGTTGGCGCGGTCGCGCAAGGCCTTTTCTTCCTCGTTGCGCGGGACGTAGCGGGCCACCGCATCGAGATACTTGAGGGCGCGGTCCTCCAGTTCCGCCGCGGTCTTTGCCTCATCGGCGGCCGCCTTGTTTGTCGCATCCACGCCTTCCTTGCGCTGCAGCAGGTAATTGATGCCAATGTTGTAGCGCGAGTAGGGAACGGGCGTGGTCTTGCCGGTGATCTTGCTCAGCACGCCGACGGCCGGGCGATACTGCTTGCGGTCCATCAAGAGCAGGGCCATGAAGGACTTGAGATCTTGTTCAAGCTCATAGGGCAGGGCGCCGGAGATATTGGTCAGCGCGCTCTCGGCCTGGGTGAAATAGCCGCGCTGGTAGCGGATCTTGGCGATGTAAAACCAGATGACGTTGGCGATGTCCTTGTTGATATTGCCCTTGTTTTCCATGGTCACCATGGAGTTGGCGGTTTCGCGGTGCAGGCCGTAGGTCAGATTGAGCATCGCCCGTGCCAGCTCGGCCTCATCCTGCTGGCTCTTGATCAGCCCCATCTCGCGCGCCGCGGAGAGCTTGATGATGCCGGTGAGGTTCTGGTCCTGATAGAGATGGAAGAGCGCCTGGCCGAGGTAGGGGTCTTTGACGTCCCGCCACTTTACCTCCATCCCGGCGTGGGCGGCGCTCAGGGCGAGCCCGGCCGTCAGGCCCAGGATGAGTTTGCCGATGGTCCGCATGCCGCCCCGCCCCCCGTGTGGACCGTCAATTCCACTGTTTCACGGTAATGACCGGCTCGCCGGCGCCGCCGGCCTGTTTGGCGTTGAGCGCCATTTCGATGTAGACCGGTTTGTCTTCCTTGGTGAATTCGTGCGACTTGGTGTGGCGCCGGATGTTTTTGCCGACGCGGCTCATGAAGGTCACTTCGATGCTGTGCTTTCCTGTCTTGACGTTGCCCTTGTGCAGCTCCTGCACCGCGCCGTTTTCCAGCGCCGTGAGCTCGCTGACATCGTACATGTGATTGGTGACGACTTGGCCGTCGAGCTTGACGATCACGGTGACCAGCTTGAAGGACTCATCAGTTTGCGTGGAGAGGTACAGCGCGTATTCGGTGCTGGCCGGAAAGAGCAGTTCCTCTTCCAGGATCGAAATCTCCTTGCCCAGCTCGATGGCGGCGCGCTTGAGATCCTGCACCTTGTTGTCGATGGTGCGGAATTCCTCGGCGTTGTCGGCGGCCCAGGCGGTGGAGGCGCCCAGGGCGAGGATCAAGAGTGTCAGGATCAGTGACTTCACGGCGATGTACCCCTGTCTCACGTTGATGGGCGATTAGAAACTGATGCGAATGCCGAGATGGGCATCCTTCACGGGACGCACCTCCACGTTCTCGACCTCCGTCTCGATCTTGGTCCAGCCGAGGAAGACATCGGCCTGCGGCAGCAGGGAATATTCGATGCGGGCGCCGTATTCGGTGAAGCTGTCGGCGTCGACGAAGCTGACGATGCCCGGGGCATAGTGAAAATTGGCGCTCAGATTGATGCGGTTGAAGTTTTGCGGACGGAAGCTCACCTGGCCGCCGAGCGCGAGGGCTAACGCATTGTAGTCGCCGATGTCGGCGAAATAGACGGTGCCGCCGACGCCCAACTGCACCCCGGGGCTCTTGGTGCCGGCCACGTCGATGACGTGCAGGCCGGTATTGATGACATAGTCATCGTCTTCATTGAACAGCAGGCCGGCGTCGAATTGCGCCCGGCCGCCCTGAAAGCCGCCGACGAAGCTGCTGAAATTGAAGCGCGCGGTTTCGTCGCTCAGGGCGAGTTCCATGGAATAGGCGTGGGCGGCGCTCGCCGAGATCATGGCCAGCGTGGCGAAAAGGACTCTAATACGCATGTAATGCTACCCCCTGTCGTGGAGACGGTGTCCTGCGAAGGCGCTTGCGCGTGCAGCGTGCCTTCAACGGTTCCGTGCTTGTGGTTGTGCTCGCCGGCGTGATGCGGTTCGATCGATCGTGGCGGCGAGAAAAGTGGAGTTTATTCTGCGGGGGGCGTTTGAATAAATCAAGCCGGTGCGGTGCGTTATGCGAACCAAAACAAAGCCCGGACTGGCCGGGCTTGGTTTGCGCTTGATTACTTGATCTTGGCTTCCTTGTAGATCACGTGCTTGCGGACGACGGGATCGAATTTCTTGATCTCCATCTTCTCCGGCATGGTGCGCTTGTTCTTGGTGGTGGTGTAGAAGTGACCGGTATCGGCGCTGGATACCAGGCGGATCTTTTCACGTATTGCCTTGGCCATGGTTTAACCTCCTCGAGCCTTATACCTTTTCGCCGCGTGCGCGGATGTCGCTCAGCACTTGGTCGATACCGAGCTTGTCGATGGTGCGCATGCCCTTGGTGGAAACACGCAGGGAGACGAAACGCTTTTCGCTCTCGACCCAGAAGCGGTGTGAACGCAGATTGGGCAGGAAACGGCGTTTGGTCTTGTTGTTGGCGTGTGAGACGTTGTTCCCGGTCATGGGGCTTTTGCCGGTGACCTGACATACTCGTGACATTTTAATAGCCTCCAAAATCCTGTAATTCTTGTCGCCCAAGGGGCAGAGGGGCGATTTTATATCACATCGGATTGCCGATGTATAGTCATGAGACAAATTTAGCCTTGGGCGCCCCGGGCCAATACCGTTATAATCCCGGACCCTCAAGATGATGTAACCAGGAGTTTTTTATGCGACCCAGCGGCCGTAGCCCCGATCAGATGCGCGAAGTTAAACTGACGCGCAATTATACCAAGCATGCCGAGGGCTCGGTACTGGTGGAGTTCGGCGATACCAAGGTGTTGTGCAACGCCAGTGTCGAGGATCGCCTGCCGCGCTGGATCAAGGGTCAGGGTCGGGGCTGGGTGACGGCCGAATATGGCATGCTGCCGCGCTCGACCGGCCAGCGCATGGAGCGCGAGGCGGCCAAAGGCCGCCAGGGCGGGCGCACCATGGAGATCCAGCGCCTGATCGCCCGATCGTTGCGCGCGGTCGTCGATCTGGAGGCCCTGGGCGAGCTGATCATCACGGTGGATTGTGACGTGATTCAGGCCGACGGCGGCACCCGCACCGCCTCCATCACCGGCGCCTATGTCGCCATGGTCGATGCGGTCGACAAGATGCTCAAGGAGGGTAAGCTTAAGACCAATCCCATTCACGGCCATGTCGCCTCGGTCTCCGTGGGGATCTTTCAAGGTGTGCCGGTGCTGGATCTGGATTATGCCGAGGACTCCGGCGCCGAGACCGACATGAACGTGGTGATGAACGATGCCGGGGCCTTCATCGAGGTGCAGGGTACCGCCGAGGGGCATGCCTTCCGGCGCGATGAGTTGAATGCCCTGCTCGATCTGGCTGAGAGCGGCATTCATCATTTGATCGAGCGGCAGATCGAAGTGCTGGGGCGCTGAACCGATGACCCAACGCATCGTGCTGGCCACCGGGAACAAGGGCAAGGTCGCCGAGATCGCGCGGCTGCTGGCCGATCTCGACCTGGAGATCCTGCCGCAGTCGGCCTTCAACGTGGTCGAGGCCGAGGAGGCCGGGCTCACCTTCATCGAAAACGCCATCCTCAAGGCACGCAACGCCGCGCGCCAGACCGGCTTGCCGGCCATCGCTGATGACTCAGGGCTGGAGGTCGATGCCCTGAATGGGGCGCCCGGCATCTATTCAGCGCGTTATGCCGGACCCGCGGCGACGGACGCCGACAACAATGCGAAGCTCCTGGCGGCGCTCAAAGATATTCCGAAGGATCGACGCACCGCGCGGTTCCAATGCGTGATGGTCTATCTGCGTCACGCCAAAGACCCCACGCCGCTGGTCTGCCAGGGGACATGGGAGGGGCGCATCCTGTTCGCCCCGCAGGGCGCGGGCGGCTTTGGTTATGACCCGCTGTTCTACGTGCCGGGGCAGGGGTGCAGTTCCGCCGAGCTGCCCCCTGACCTGAAAAACCAACTCAGCCATCGTGGCCAGGCCCTGCGCCGGCTGGTGGCGGCACTGCATGGGAAACCAACGCAGTGATATCCGATCTAACGCGGCATCATGTTTAATTTCACATCACTCCCGCCTTTATCCTTGTACGTCCACATCCCCTGGTGTGTGCGTAAGTGTCCGTACTGCGACTTCAATTCGCATGAAGGCCGCCAGGCGATCCCCGAGCAGCGTTATATCGATGCCCTGCTGCTCGATCTGGAGCAGGACCTGCCGCGCATTTGGGGGCGCAAGGTCATCAGCATCTTCATCGGCGGCGGCACGCCCAGCTTGTTTTCGCCCGAGGCCATTGACCGCCTGCTCTCCGGCATCCGCGCGCGGCTGGCGCTGATCCCGGAGGCGGAGATCACGCTGGAGGCCAATCCCGGCACCGTCGAGGCCGGCAAATTCGCCGAGTTTCGCGCTGCCGGGATCAATCGTCTGTCGATCGGCATCCAGAGTTTTTCCGACTACAGCCTGCAACAGCTCGGGCGCATCCATGGCCGCAAGGAGGCGCTCGCCGCCGCCGAAATGGCGCACGAGGCCGGGTTCGACAATTTCAATCTGGACCTGATGTTCGGCCTGCCGGGGCAGACCCTCAAGGATGCCGGCGACGACGTGGCCACCGCCATCGCACTCGAACCCTCGCATCTCTCGTATTACCAGCTCACCCTTGAGCCCAACACCTATTTCCACGCCAAGCCGCCGACCCTGCCCAACGAAGATCTGATCTGGGCGATCCAGGAGCAGGGCCAGACTGCGCTGGCCGAGGCCGGCTTCGGGCAATACGAGGTCTCGGCCTACGCCCGGGGCGAGGCGCGGCGCTGCCGCCACAATCTGAACTATTGGCAATTCGGGGATTATCTCGGCATCGGCGCCGGGGCACACGCCAAGATCACCGAAGGTGCGCGGCAGTCCATCACCCGGTACTGGAAACTCAAACAACCCGAGGCCTATCTGGAGGCTGCCAACGCAGTCGCTTTCAGCGGCGGAGAAAAGGAGTTGGCGCGCAAGGACGTGGGTATCGAGTTCATGATGAACGCCCTGCG
>JBFMHP010000006.1:0-114311 GCA_040752855.1 Pseudomonadota bacterium
ATCAAAATGATGCCATTCGGACATGAATTCAGGCAATTTCAGCCAAAAAACTGGCTTTAAGTGATTTGTGCAGGCCATTTACTTGGAATTTGCCTTCATAAAAGTGAATTGTTCAGAGGTTCCCTAATATAGGACGAACTAATATACGACACCCACCAAATGACTGTTCGAACAACAGGAGGCCCACGATGACGAATCAGGCTGAAGGAGACGCCAGAGAACTTGCTCTCAAGAGATGCAACGATCTGATCGAGTGGTACGAACGTCAGAAGGGTCGTCAGCGGGTCCTCGACAATGTATTGCAGACATCCGTGATCTTGGCGGCGGGGCTGACAGCATTTGCCGCCGCTATTGAGACCTGGCCCAAGTGGGCAATTGTGTTGCCCGCAGTAATTACGACCGTGGCCACGGGCCTAAGCACGAACTTTCGGTTTCGTACCAAGTATGTCAATTTTGCATCTGCTGGAGAAAGGCTCAAGTGGGTGAAGCTGCGCTATCAGGCACGTTCGGAGAAAGCGCCCGCCGACCATAAAAATCTTGAGGAGTTCATAAATAGTATGGAGGCGATTGTTTCGGCTGAACTCGCCGAGTGGCGAGAAGGCCTACTTGCGGGTGACATCGCCGGCAAAATGATGGAAAGAATATAGGACACCCACCAAATGATTATTGTAAAAAGGAATGGGCCATAAATCATGTTGTTTCGAGTCCGTTAAACTGGAAGTATGGAATGACGTTCGACGCAGTAGTTCGTGTGCAGACCAGAAGGGCGATTATTTTTTATACTGCCTAAGGGATGTAGACCTGGAGAAGTATGGCAATTATCTCGCCTAACTATTTGTTCCACGTGCCAAGAAGCGCCGCTGCTTATGCTGGCCGTTGACCCTTGAAACTACAGAACAACACATTGACAATATGTAGCCTAACGGATACAGTTGAAAATATGATCGAAATCCGCAAGACAGACGCTTACGCACAGTGGCTCGATGGCCTTCGCGACATCCACGCAAGAGCTCGCATACTGGCACGGATTGAACGTTTGGCGGCAGGGAATCCAGGAGATGTTAAGCCCGTAGGGGAAGGCGTCTCGGAGATGCGTATCGATTACGGACCCGGTTACAGGGTGTATTACAAGAAGCATGGCCGTGAGGTGATAATTCTGCTGGCTGGTGGCGATAAACAAAGTCAGGCTAGCGACATCAAAACTGCCTTGCGCCTTGCCCGAAATTTGTAGGAGTCATACCATGACTAAAACCCGCACCACTCGTTACGATGTTGCTGAACACCTTCGCACCCCTGAGGAGATGGCGGCTTATCTGGAGGCTTGCTTGGAAGAGGCGCATGGAGATGCCGCGTTCATTGCTAAAGCACTAGGCGATATTGCTCGTGCCAAGGGCATGTCGCAGGTGGCGCGTGATGCAGGACTTTCCCGGGAAAGCTTATATAAGGCCCTGTCAGGGGAACGAAGTCCTGGCTTCGATACAATTCTCAAGGTCATTGAGGCACTAGGGCTGAAACTGCACGCAAAGGCAGCGCTTGTAGCGGCCCGAGGCGCTACAGCCGACGCCTCCGCCGCTGCTTCGCGTCGCCAGAGGCGCGGCTGAGCTTCGTCGTTAGCTTCTTCAAAAGGAGAAATTGAATGAAAACCCAGGAACCGACATACATTGATTTTACGCCGATAGAATTATGGCGGCTTGGCGTCAAAAATTCACCCAGAATCGACAAAGTGAGAGTGCCACCGCGACCACCTGGCGCCACGGTTGACATTCAGACTTATACCAATGGCGGGCAAGAGTGGGTCAAAGCAGGAACGGGTGGCGTTTCATTATTTGACGGAAAGAATCCAAGACTCGATGGGATACATTGGTGGCGTATCCCTGCCAATAGCCCAATCCCCAAAGAGTTGAAAATCACTAAAAATCACAAAGACCGAGTAACCGGTTTGACACATTACCGGATTGAACCGATTTTTGACTTGCCGCTGCATCATTTTATTTATCTTTTAACCATCTTTGCCAAAAATGCAGAAAAAGCATTTTCAGCGTCAAATGAACATGAGGCTGTGAAATCATGAAACTTGACTATTCTGCGCAGCGCTTGTTGATAACATCCCTTAAAACGCAAATAGAAGCATGGAAAGACCTGTCAAAATCAGGCACCTTAACTGAAGAAGATAAGGCGGATCTGCAAAACGATATTGGATATGCTTACACGCTACTAAGCGAAATGGAGTCGAGTTTTTACAAAGAGTTTGGGTCTTCTGCAGAATAAAGCTAATCGGCTAGCCGGGGGGCTTTAACCCCCCGCCCCCACACCACCCCACCATGCGGGTCCGCAGTGGGCGGTTCCACCGAAGGTTAAGGCAAGCAACGCTTGCCCCAAATATAGTTGCCGCAACTCAGTGCCAGCAGTTTTCAGAAAGAAGACCTCCTTAACGAAAGCGCACATGCCCTGCCGGGTGCACACAACCCGATCAGGGCCTAATCGTCAGCCTGATGTTGCTAGCAGAAGGCGGTGAATATAGGACACCCACCAAATGATTCCCCCACCAAATGATTCCCACCAAATGATTCCGATTGATGGAAAAACTGACTATGAGCGACTCAAGAAGATGACTGAAGAAGAAATTGAAAAAAACGCAAAAGATGATCCAGATGCGCCATTACAATCAGATGAGGATTTGAAGCGATTTAAGCGGGTAACCCCTAAAAAGGAGAAATGACATGGAAAAGAAGCAGATTATTAACCACGTAAAAGGACGGAGACACGTCGGTAAGACAGATTGGGAAAGAGTGCAAAAATCGGACGAAAGGCCAGCTGTTGATTCTGAGAATCCCGAATTAGCATATAAACCGGGGAAGATTTTTGCCAAACCAAAAAAGAATTGATGCTAACAAGCGCAACAAGCCGCGAGCAAAATCAGAAAGAAGACCTCCTTAGTGAAAGCGTTCATGCCCTGCCGGGTGCACATAACCCGATCAGGGCTGAATCATCAGCCCTGCTGTTGATAGCGGAAGGCGTAATACATCACGGGAATCACCAGCAAGGTCAGCAGCGTCGAGACCAGGATGCCGAAGATCAGTGAGATGGCCAGTCCGTTGAAGATCGGATCATCGAGGATGAACAAGGCGCCGAGCATCGCGGCCACACCGGTCAGCACGATGGGTTTGGCGCGCACCGCCGCGGCGTTGATCACCGCTTGTTCCAGCGCTACACCCTCGCCCACCTGCTGCTGGATGAAATCGACCAGCAGGATGGAGTTGCGCACGATGATCCCGGCGAGCGCGATCATGCCGATCATGGACGTGGCGGTGAAATTCGCGCCGAGCAGTGCGTGGCCGGGCATCACGCCGATGATGGTTAGCGGGATCGGGATCATGATGATCACGGGCACAAGATACGAGCGGAACTGCGCCACCACCAGCAGGTAGATCAGGATCAGGCCGACGCCGTAGGCGATGCCCATGTCGCGGAAGGTCTCGTAGGTGACCTGCCATTCGCCGTCCCACTTCACGCTGTACTGATAGGGGTTCTCCGGCTGGGCGATGAAGTATTGTTGCAGTTGATGGCCGCCCGCGAAGACCTTCTCACCCAGTTGGCCAACGATGTCGAACATGCCGTAGAGCGGGCTGTCGAGTTCACCGGCGACATCGGAGGTGACGAACACCACGGGGAGCAGGTCTTTGTGATAGATCGCATAATCGCGCCGGTCTTCCACCACCTGCACCAGATCGCGCAGCGGCAGCAACTCGCCTTTATCGTTTTTGACTTTCAGCGCCAGGATGGCGGCCATATCCGCCTTGTCCGCGACCGGCAGTTCCAGGCGGATCGGCGTGGGATATTTCACTTGATCGCCGCGCAGATAACTCACATCGGCCCCGCGCAGCACCATGGAGACGGCATTGACGATGGTCTGCTGCGAAACACCCAGCTGCGCCGCCTTCTGCTGATCGACCTTGAGGATCAGCTGCGCGGCCGGTACCTCGACGCTGTTGTCGACATCCACCACATCGTCGGTGGCGGCGAAGACCTCGGTCAGCTGGCGTGCGATCTGGATCTGCCCTTCATAATCCAATCCGTAGACCTCGGCGACCAGCGGCGACTGCACCGGCGGGCCGGGCGGCACCTCGACGATCTTCACATTGGCGCCTAGGCGCTTGCCGATCTCTTGCAGCGGCGCGCGCACTGCTAGGGCCACTTCATGGCTCTTGCGGTCGCGGTGTTTCTTGTCGACGAGGTTGACTTGCAGATCGCCCATGTGCGGCGCGCTGCGTAGATAATATTGGCGCACCAGCCCGTTGAAATTGATCGGTGCGGCGCTGCCGGCATAGGCCTGGTAATCGGTAACCTCGGGTACGGTGGCGAGATACGCGCCGAGTTCGCGCAGCACGCGCGCGGTGTGTTCCACCGGCGTGCCCTCGGGCATGTCGACCACCACCTGAAACTCCGACTTGTTGTCGAACGGCAGCATCTTCAACACCACCAGCTTGACCACCGCCAGCCCCACGGCGAGCAGGATCAGCGCCAGGATGCCGCCGAAGAGTTTCCAGCGCATCTTGCTGCCAGCGGCGCCGCCGAGAAACGGCGTCATCAGTTTCCGGAACATCCGCAACAGCATGCCGGCGTGCTGTTCCTCGCTCACGCTGTGCGGTTCGTTGGGCATGAGCTTCATGCTGAGCCACGGCGTGACGATGAAGGCCACCGCCAGCGAGATCAGCATGCCCATGCTGGCGTTGATCGGGATCGGGCTCATATACGGCCCCATCAGTCCGGTGACGAAGGCCATGGGCAGGAGCGCCGCGATGACGGTGAAGGTGGCGAGGATCGTCGGGCTGCCGACCTCATCGACCGCGCGCGGGATCGCATCGCGCAGATCCTTCACGCCGAGCTGGATATGGCGATGGATGTTCTCCACCACCACGATGGCATCATCGACCAAGATCCCAATGGAGAAGATCAGCGCGAACAAGGACACGCGGTTCAAGGTGAAGCCCCAGGCCCAGGAGGCGAACAAGGTCATCGCCAGGGTGATCACCACCGCTGTGCCGACGATGACGGCCTCACGCTTGCCGAGGGTGAGGAGCACCAGCAGCACCACCGAGGCGGTGGCGAACACGAGCTTCAGGATCAGCGTCATCGCCTTGTCATTGGCGGTCGCGCCGTAATTGCGTGTGACGGTGACATGCACGCCATCCGGGATGAAGGTGCCCTTGATCTGTTCGACGCGCTGCAACACCTGTTCGGCGATCTCCACCGCATTGGTGCCCGGTTGCTTGGCCACGGCGATGGTGACGGCGGGAAACTCGCCGGCGGCGGCGATTGCTTTTTGCGCAGCAGCCGGACCGCTGCCGGTCCAGACGTATTGCTCGGGGTGATCGGCGCCGTGGCGGATCTCGGCGACATCGCGCAGATACACCGGCGCGCCCTCGTGCACCGCCACCACCAGATGGCTGATCTCGTCGGCATCGCTCAGGAAACTGCCGCTGCGCACCAGTACCTCCTGGTTATCGCGCACCAGCGCGCCGGAGTCCGCCGTGGTGTTGCCGGCGACCAATGCGGCGCGCAAGTCATCCGGTTGCAATCCATACGCGGCGAGCCGCTGCGCATCGAGCAGCACGTGTACCACGCGGTCGGCCCCACCGATGGTGTAGATATCCCGCGTGCCCGACACCCGTTTGAGTTCGGCCTCCATGGCGTGGGCGACTTGCTGCAATTCAAACGCGCCGGTGTCGGCATCCTCCGACCACAGGGTGAGCGCAACGATCGGCACATCGTCGATCCCCTTCGGCTTGATGATGGGCTGGCCCACGCCGACGCCCGCCGGCAGCCAATCCTGATTGGAATAAATGGCGTTATAGAGGCGCACCAGCGCTTGGGTGCGGTCTTGCCCTACCTCGAAACGCACGGTGATGTTCGCCAGTCCCGGCTGGCTGACCGAGTAGACATGCTCGACGCCCTCGATCTCCGAGAGCACCTGCTCGGCTGGCGTGGCGACCAGACGTTCGACCTCCCCCACCGTCGCACCCGGAAACGGCACGAACACATTGGCGAAGGTCACATTGATCTGCGGCTCTTCCTCCCTGGGCGTGACTAGCACCGCGAACAACCCCAGCAGCAGGCCGACCAGGGCCAACAGCGGCGTGATCTCGGAGGTGAGAAAGGCCCGCGCCGTCGCGCCGGAAATCCCTAAACGTGTGTTCATCATTCAGCCCCGGCGCGTTGTTGTTTCAGCGTGATCGCCGCTTGCACCGGATCGAGCGCCACCACCTCGTCTTGGGAGACGCCGGCCAGTACCTCGATCATCCCGTCGGGCAGACGTTTGCCGAGGCGCACCTGGCGAAACTTCACTTGATCATTATCGATCACATACAGTGCGGTCACCTCACTGCGGTAGGCCACGGCCTGCGCCGGCACGACGAGGCGTTGTTCCTCGCCGGTGACAAAGCCCGCCTTCACCATCATGCCGGGATAGATGCCCGGTTGCCCGGCGGAGAGTTCCACCCGCACCTGAAAGGTGTGGCTGCGTTCATCGGCAAAGGGATAGATGGTCAGCTTGCTGGCGGGGAGCGCGGTGTGCGCGGCATCGTCCAAGAGGATGCGCGCCTTGTTGTATCGACGGATCTGGTCGACGGCTTGTTGCGGCACCCGCGTGGTGGCGCGCAGTTCCTTGAGCGAGAAACCCGACATGAGCGGCTGGCCGACGCGGGCCACCTCGCCGACTTGCACATGGCGCTTGGTAACGATCCCGCTGTACGGCGCGCGCACCACGGTGTAACCCTGCTGTTCCTCGGACTGTTGCAGGCGCGCCTCGACCGCCTTCAAGCGTTCCTCGCTGGACTTCAAGGCCGCCACCGCCTTGTCGAGATCGGCCTTGGGCAGCAGCTTGCGCGCGTAGAGATCGCTGATGCGCTGGTGATCGGCCTGCGCCTGTTCGTGCCGGGCCTGCTGTTCACGCAACGCGGCTTGCGCGGCGGTGACATCCGCCTTCTGCTGCCTGCTCTCGAAACGCATGATCACCGCGCCCTGCGGCACGTAATCATCCACATCGTAATTGATCTCGACGATGCGCCCGGCGGTCTCGGCCGAGACCGTGGCCTGATGCACCGCCTCGATGGTCGCATCATAGACCTGCTCTTTGACCACGGTCTGATACGCCACCTTGGTTGTCGCCATGGGCTGATCCGCGGCGTATGCACTGCCTGCCAGCACGAGATAAGACATAACGCCGAATGCCCCGATGCGCCTGATCGCGCCCAGTGCCGCGGCTATCCGTGTGTGTCGTTTCATATGACGATTCCCCATCCAACGAGACTGAATTCGATGATTAGGCCAGATCAACGGCCTCGCTTGCCACTATAGTATATTAGAGTTTTCTAATATTCAAGCCAGGCAACCGCCCCTCACGACAGCGCCTCTCGCATAGCGTCGCGCCAGGATCGAAACCGCTGCTCAAGCGCCGGGCGATGTTGCGGCGCAAATCGTTTGACTGCACCCGGATTGCGCCATGTCGCGGGTTGACCGGCAAGTAGATAACAGGCCCCGCGCGCGGTCGCCTCCTGCGCTTCGGGACGCGCCACGTCCAATCCCGCCACATCCGCCAGCCGTTGGCACAGGCCATCGAGCACACTCATTCCACCGGTGACCACAATCTGCTTGGCCGGCGATGTATACCGCGCCAGCTCATCGAGGTTTTCCTTGATCAGGAACACGACGCTCTCGATCACCGCGACGATCTTCTCACTGTTCGGACCCTCGCCGATAAACCGCGACATAAACTGCGGCCGCCAGTACGGGGTGCCCAGGCCCGATACGCCATTGAGGAACAGCGGTGGATTGGTCGAATGCGCCAGCCAGTGCGGTAACTCGGCATGCAGGACATGCTCGTCGATACCCAGGGTTTGCGCCGCCCAATGCAAGGCGCTGCCCGCGCCGTTGACCGTCCCTTCCAGGGCGTACAGTGTCTGCGTGGCGTCTTGCATCACCACGCTGCTGAGCAATCCCGGCGTCGCGCCCGGATAGGCCGGCACGATCCGCTGCACGAAGGCGCCAGTGCCGATGTTGAGATAAACCGTCTCGGGATCGGGCGCGCCGAACGCGAAGGACGCGGCGGATTGATCGCCGTTCAAGAGCGTCAATGGCACACTGCCGCCACCCACCGGCAATGTGCCGTAATGATGACAACTGGGTACGACCTTCGGCAAAGGCTGGAGCGCCACGCCAAACAATGCCGCGAGCTCTGTGTCCCACTCAAGGGTTTGCACATTCAGCAACTGGGTGCGCGAGGCGTTGGCGGGATCGACCAGCAGCGGTCGCTCCCGCAACAGCCGAAAGGCCAGGAAACTCGCCATCGATCCCCACGCCAAGGAACCGTGCTCCATGGCGCGCTGCACTTGGGGAAGATGGTCCAGGCACCAGCGCAGTTTGCTCGCCCCGTAATGCGGGGTGAGAAACAGGCCGGTTCGCTCCTGCACCCACCGCGCGCGATCCTCGAATTGCCTCAGCCAGCCGGCCATGCGCCGGTCCTGCCAACTGATGATGGGTGACAGCGCCGCGCCGCTCCGGCGATGCCAACACACGACATTGGAGCGCTGTGTGACCAGCCCGGCGGCCCGTAGCGCCACCTGCCGTTCGCCCAGTTGCGCCACGGCCTCGGAGATCGCCGTAAGCACAGAGCCGACCACCTCCTCGGCCTCATATTCCATCCAATCGGCTTGCGGTGTATGCGCCCGAATCTCGGCCACCCCCTGCGCGATCGGCGTGCCGTCCTGGTCGAAGACGATGGCGCGGCTGGCGTGGCCGCCTTGATCGATGACCAGATAGAGTGGTGCTGTCATGCCTGTTTATCACTCCTAGCGACTTGTGCCGGCCCGCGCATATTTAAATGCTACACTTGATGTTATTAACGCGGCGATCAAATATATTTGCGATGCATTCTGGATACTTCCTGCTCCCTGAGGGATGTCTCCGTGGGTCGAGGATGAAATTACCCCCTCACCCTAGCCCTCTCGACTCGGATTCCGGACTTCGTCCTACCGACTCCATCCATGGAGTCGTCCCTGAGGGAGAGGGGATAAAAACAGATATCGTTTGTCGCCGTGTTAATAATGTCACTGTGCTGAAAATATCGAGGAAGCCGCAATGATCCGCCTATTCTTCCCCCTGATGATTGTGTTACTGCTGCTGGGATGCGCCCCGCGCGCCCTCCAGGTGCAGGTCGATGCCATCTCCAACCCGGCGGTCACCGAACCGGGCAAGCGCTATCAGCTCAAGAGCGGCATCGCCCACGTCAATGAGAACGATCTCTACTTCCAGGAGTTCAGCCAGATCATTCACCGCAGCTTGCAGCAGCGCGGCTTCAGTCCGGCCGCCAATCCCGATGAGGCCGAGATTATCATCCTGCTGAGCTACGGCGTCAGCGGCGGCAAGACCGAGCGTTACACCTACAGCACCCCGATCTATGACTTTGTCGGCGGTGATACCTATACCATACAAGAAACCACCAAGGACAATACGGGCAAGGAAACCACGACGACCAGCCGCATCTACGTGCCATTGACCACGCGCGTGGTCGGCCGCGACATCCGTGAAGGCAGCTACACGACGTACACCGCGCACTTGATGCTGGAGGCGCGCGATCCCAAGGCAGATAAAAACGCCGCTGCGCTGTGGCGGGCGACGGCGGAGGTGACCAGCCCCAATAATGATTTACGCGGGCTGATGCCTGTCCTGGCCAGCGCCCTGCAACCCTACCTGGGCGCGAATACGGGACGGGTGATCACGCTCAAGCTCGAACCCAATGATCCCCAAGTGCAACAATTAATGCGATAAGGGACACGTGCGGATTGATCACGAAGGTGTGAGTGACAATTGGCGGGTATCCGCCACCGCCTTGCGCATCGGCAGGCTGGCGTGCAGCCGATCCATCACCTTCCCCGCCGTCGCCCGATAAGCGGTGAGCTTGCCGCCGTAGATGCTCAGCAGGCGCGGCTTTTCCGCACGATCCACATGCAGGATGGTTTCCCGCGAACGCCCGAAGGCCGCGCCTTGGGCGCTGGGCAGCACCCGCAGTCCGGCAAAGCGTGCGATGACGTTGGCATCGCGCAGTTGCGCGAAATAGTATCCGGCAGTCTCGAGCAAATACCGTTCTTCTTCCACCGTGGGCGCGACCTGCGCCGGGTCGCCAGAAAAGGCCTTTTCCGTGGTGCCGAGCAGTACTTGATCCTGCCAGGGGATGGTAAACACCGCGCGCCGGTCCTGCGGCGCCTCCAGGTAATAGATGCCCTTGGCCAGGTGGCCTTCGAGCACCAGATGGGTGCCCTGCACTAGGTCCACGGCGACGGTGGACGGCATGGGGGTGATCTGTTGCAAGACGCGATTGACCCACGGCCCGCTGGCGTTGACCAGGACCTTGGCCTGCAACCGCTGCTCCACACCCTGTTGGCTCAGGTGCACCTCGCAGCCCTCGGCAGTGAGCTCTGCGCCAACAAACGCCGCCGGCATGAACAGTTCGGCGCCAAGGGATTGCGCCGAGCGCATCACCGCCTGGGTGAGCAGCGCATCGTCAGTCTGGCCGTCCCAATATTGGAAGACGGCCTGCAATCCGCCTGTTTTCAAGCCATCCAAGCCGCCCCACTCGGTTCGCGGCACGCGGCGGAAGCCCGCACCGCGTTGAAAGCTCGCCAAGACGGCATACAGACTCAATCCAGCCGTGATCTGCCAGGGACGGCGCGTGGTCTCGCGATAGATCGGGATGTGAAACGGCACCAGGCGTACCAGTTCGGGGGCGAGTTTCAACAACAGCGTGCGCTCGTGCAGACATTCGCGCACCACCCCTAATTGCGCGCTTTCTAGATAGCGCAGGCCGCCGTGAATGAGTTTGCTGGAACGGCTCGACGTGCCCCAGGCCAGCGCGCGCTGCTCGATCAAGGCGACCGAATGACCGCGCGCAGCCGCCGCCTGGGCCACGCCCACGCCGTGGATGCCGCCGCCGATGACGATCACATCATAACTTCGCATACGCCGCTCGCTTGCGCGCCAATGTCGGATCGCGATACATCTCGGCCACCGCCTTGGTCTCGATGATATCCGCGCCGCGCTGGGCCAAGTTCAAGGCCAAGGCCGGATCGATGACATCGAAGATCACCCATTGCCACGGTCCCGGCCAGAATCGTTCCAGATCGGCGGGGATCTCATCGACATCGCCGAAGAGATACTCCGGCCGCAAGGCCTCGGCCTGTTGGCGCGTGGCGGCATCGAAGTGCTCGATCACCCAGCCGATGCGCGGCACGCCGCTTGCGCGTGCACGTTCAAGGATCGCCACGTCATAGGAAATCACCACCGCCTGATCCAGATGCGGTTGGATCACCGCATGCACCTGCTCCCACACCCGCGCGTGGCCGAACTGCTGCAGGCTCTTGCGCTTGATCTCGACGAACATCTTCGCCTGCGGCCAGTGCGCGATCAGCGCCACCATGGCGTCGAGGCGCGGGATCTTCTCGCCGCGATATTTCTCGCCGAAACGATCCGTCTGCGCAGCATCGATGCGGACCAGTTCGTCGGCCGTCAGATCGAAGATCCGACCTTCCTGGCCGGTGGTGCGGTTGAGCTCCCGATCGTGGAAGACCATCGGCACGCCATCGCGGCTCAAATGCACGTCGAATTCAACCGCCGGACAACCCAGTTCCAGCGCCGCGCGAATGGCGCTCAGGGTGTTTTCCGGATAGGCCAGCATATAGCCGCGGTGCGCAACCAGCTCAGGGATATTCATAGGGCCCTCGATTCTCAGAAGTCGGATATCACTATCATCGGCAGGCGGCTGGACAGATAAAGCGGCCGGCCAGATAGCCCGCTCAACACTCGGCAATTCATGATATAAGATTAGGGATATCCCAGGTAATCCCACGACAGGAAGGAGCGCATGCCCCAGGTCAAACAAGTATCCGCCGGCATCGTCCTCGTCAAACGGGGCAAGACCGGCTGGAATTTCCTGTTGCTGCGTTCGTTTGATGTCTGGGATTTCCCCAAAGGCGGCATCGAGCAAGGTGAAGATCCTCTACAGGCGGCCATCCGCGAGGTCGAGGAAGAAACCACGATCACCGACCTCGAGTTCCTGTGGGGCTATGATTACATCGACACCCACCCTTACCGCGGCGGCAGCAAGATCGCCCGCTACTACGTCGCCCTCACCCGTCAGAAAGAGATCTCACTGCCGATCAATCCCCAGCTGGGGCGACCGGAACACGAGGAATATCGCTGGTTGAATTATCACGAGGCCTACCCCATCCTCACCACGCGCGTGCGGCGCGTGCTGAGGTGGGCGCGGGGTGTCATCGAAGGGATACCCGAATAGCCCAGAAGATACCTGTAGGAGCGAGCCCTGCTCGCGAATGATCAAGATTCGCCTGCGCGGCAGGCTCCTACAGGGGGGATGTCTAGGAGCTTGCCTGTAGCTCGCCCGTAGGAGCTTGCCCTGCAAGCGAACAACAATCCCCGCTAACCACGAAACCCTGTTCGCCAGCAGGGCTGGCTCCTACGGTTTGCGCATGGCTGGCGGAATCGATCCGCGGAAGAATCAGCCCTTGTAGCGCTGCATTACCAAGGTCGCGTTGGTACCGCCGAAACCGAAGCTGTTGCTCATCACGGTGTTGAGCTGAACATCGGTGCGGGTCTCGCGCACGATCGGCATGCCCTCGGCCTCGGGGTCCAGGTTCTGGATGTTCGCCGAGGCGGTGATGAAGCCTTCCTGCATCATGATCAGCGAATAGATCGCCTCGTTGGAACCGGCCGCGCCCAGGGCATGGCCGGTGAGCGATTTGGTCGAGCTGATCGGCGGCATCTTGTCGCCGAACACCGCCTTGACGGCCTGCAGCTCCTTGATGTCACCCGCCGGGGTGCTGGTGCCGTGGGCATTGATGTAATCGACCGGGCCCTTCACGGTGGCCATGGCCTGCTGCATGCACCGCAGCGCGCCCTCACCGGAGGGGGCGACCATGTCGTAGCCGTCGGAGGTCGCGCCATAGCCCACTAATTCAGCATAGATCTTGGCGCCGCGCGCCAGGGCGTGTTCCAGTTCCTCCAGCACCACCACACTACCACCGCCGGAGATGACAAAGCCGTCACGATCGGCATCGTAGGCGCGCGAGGCGTGCTGCGGATCATCGTTGTACTTGGACGACAACGCGCCCATGGCGTCGAACAATAGCGTCATGGTCCAGTGCAGCTCCTCACCGCCGCCGGCGAAGACGATGTCCTGCTTGCCCATCTGGATCAGCTCGTAACCGTTGCCGATGCAATGCGCGCTGGTGGCGCAGGCCGAGCTGATGGAGTAATTGACGCCCTTGATCTTGAAGGCGGTGCTCAGGCAGGCGGAATTGGTGCTCGACATGGTGCGCGGCACCATGTACGGACCGACGCGGCGGATGCCCTTCTCGCGCAGGGTATCGGTGGACAGCAGCAGATTCGAGGTCGAGGGCCCGCCGGAGCCGACGATCAATCCCGCACGCGGGTTGGAGACTTGCTCGTCCGACAGGCCGGCGTCTTCCACCGCCTCGCGCATGGCGATGTAGTTATAGGCGGCGCCATCGCCCATGAAGCGACGCAGCTTGCGGTCGATCAGCGCATCGCAATCGATGTTCAAGGCCCCATGCACATGGGAGCGAAAGCCGAGATCGGCGTATTCCTGACAAAACACGATGCCGGAACGGCCCTGGCGCAGGGACTCGGTGACTTCTTGCTTATTGTTTCCGATGCTGGAAACAATGCCCATGCCGGTGATAACGACTCGTCTCAAAATCTTACCTCTTAAAATTCGTCGGTTTTGGTGAACAGACCCACGCGCAGGTCATTGGCGGCATAGATTTCGCGGCCATCCACCTCCATGCGCGCGTCCGCGATACCCATGACGAGTTTGCGCATGATCGTGCGTTTAATGTTTATATAATAGGTGATTTTCTTGGAATTGGGAGTCACTTGGCCGGTAAAGCGCACTTCGCCGGCCCCCAGGGCACGGCCACGGCCGAGACCGCCCATCCAGCCCAGGTAAAACCCCACCAGTTGCCACATCGCATCCAGCCCCAGACACCCCGGCATGACGGGATCGCCCTGGAAGTGGCACTCGAAGAACCAGAGGTCGGGGGAAATATCCAGCTCAGCGATGATCTGCCCCTTGCCATGATCGCCGCCTTCATTGCTGATGTGCGTGATACGGTCGAACATCAACATCGGCGGCAGGGGGAGCTGGGCGTTGCCGGGACCGAACAATTCGCCACGCCCGCATTGCAGCAGTTCTTCGCGGGTAAAACTCGATTTTCTTGTCATATCGTATGGACACCCAAGCGCGCCAAACCGCGCCACAACAGATTTCTGTGAAAAAATTCCGGGGGATTATACTGCAAATGAGTGCCAGAACCTAATCGGCCTCTATTCCTGGTATTCCGATCGGTTATGCCACGCGATTGATGGGATTGCCGGCCAGGTAGGATCGGATATTGGCCACCAGGCCATCGAGCAGGCGCTGGCGTGATTCACGGCTGGCCCAGGCGACATGGGGGGTGACGATCAGATTGGTGGGCAGATCGCAGCGCAACAACGGGTTCCCGGCCACCGGCGGCTCCGCCGTCAACACATCGATCCCGGCTCCGCCCAGGTGCCCGGTCCGCAAGGCCTCGACCAGCGCGCCTTCATCAACGATGCCGCCCCGGGCGGTGTTGATCAGAAAGGCCCCGGGCTTGAGCAAGGCGAGTTCCGTCGCTCCGATCAGGTCGCGTGTCTCGGCCGTCAACGGGCAATGCAGACTCAAGACATCCACCTGCGGCAATAACTCCGCCAAGGGAATGCGTCCCGCCTGAGGCGCACCGCCCGGCCGCTGCGCCACCAGCACGCGCATGCCGAAGGCCTCGGCCACCTTGGCCACCGCTTGGCCGAGTTCGCCGAAACCGACGATCCCCAGCGTCTTGCCGCTCAGTTCCTGGATCGGAAAATCCAGCAGGCAGAATTGCCGGCTGCGCTGCCACTGGCCGCCGCGCACCGCCGCTTGATACTCGGGCAGGCTGCGCAGCAAGGACAACAACAGGGCGAAGACATGCTGCACCACCGAGGGGGTGGAATACCCGCGCACGTTGCAGACGGTGATGCCGCGCGTGACGGCCGCGGCAAGATCGACGTTATTGGTGCCGGTGGCGGCCACCTGGATCAACTTGAGCCGGCGCGCCTGCGCGAGATGCGCCTCACCCAACACCACCTTGTTGCTGATCACGACCTCGGCGTCGCGGACGCGTTCCGCGGTGTGTTCCGGCAAGGTGTAGTCATGAAATCGCCATTCGATCGGCAACGCCTTTAACCCGGACCAATCGACATCGCCGCGATCCAAGCTTTCAATATCCAGAAATACTCCGCGCATGCATCACTCCGGGATTGAGGTGG
This sequence comes from Pseudomonadota bacterium, assembly GCA_040752855.1. GTDB lineage: Bacteria > Pseudomonadota > Gammaproteobacteria > RBG-16-57-12 > RBG-16-57-12 > JBFMHP01. The sequence continues at coordinate 15,418 of JBFMHP010000006.1, forward strand.
TATCGGGGTTATGGACCCGCGCAAACACTATAGCCGCGCGCGCAGAATCTCGGCCACTTCGTCGTCGGTCACGACGATCGGATTGGTCTTCATGCTGCTGCCACGGCAATTGGCCACGATGCGCGCGATATCGACTTGCTGCACGCCGAATTCGGACAAGCGCGGCATGCGCATGCGCTGAGTCAGATCGTCGAGGTAGGCGACCAAGGCCTCGTGCGCCTCGGATTCGTCGCGATAGACGCTCTCCGTCAACAGGCTTGCGACCCGCGCATATTTGCGCAGGGCAGGATGCCCCGGCTCGCGCGCTTGCAAGGCACGGATATTGACCTCGGTGGCCTTGGCCAGCACCGTCCCGCACGCCACACCGTGGGGAATCGGAAAAAACGCTCCCAGCGGAGACGCCAAGCCATGTACCGAGCCCAGCCCCACCTGCGCCAGCGTGATCCCGGACAGCATCGCCGCATACGCCATGCGATCCTGCGCGGCCTCGGCCTGCGCACCCTCTTGATACCAGGCCAGCAAGCCGGCGCGCGCCGCTTCCAGGCCGCTCCACGCCAAGGCATCCATCATCGGATTGGCCTTGAGCGAGACATACGATTCGAGCAGTTGCGTAAGCGCATCCATGCCGTTGGCGGCGATCAACGCGGGCGGACAACTTGCCAGCAGCGTCGGATCGATCAGCGCGTATTCGGCGATCAGCTTGTCGTCACGGAACGATTTCTTGAAGCCCGCCGGACCGTGCACGCTCAGCACCGCGTTTTTGGTCATCTCACTGCCGGTACCGGCCGTCGTGGGCACGGCGATCAGCGGCACGGCCGGTCCGTGATAGGGACGTTGCGGACCGACGCCTTCGAGATGATCGAGCACCGAGTTCCCGGGGCGCAGCAGTCCGGCGATGGCCTTGGCGGCATCCAGCACGCTGCCCCCGCCGATGCCCGCCACCGCCGCCCAGGGCCGCGACCTGAAGCGCGCCACCGCATCGTCGATCAGCTGCGGCGAGGGCTCATCGGTCACATGCAAGGTCTCAAATTCGATATCCAGCCTGCCCAGGGCGTCCTTCAACCAGGCCGCGTGCGGGGAATGCGCGAATGAGGCCCGCCCCACCACCAGCAGCACCTGGCGGCCGTAACCCTGCACAATCTGCGGCAACAACGCGAATGTGCCGCGGCCAAAATGCAGGCGCGGCAGGCGCGCAACAGCAAAACTGCCGATCGAAATCATGCTCCATCCTCCAGCGTAAGCAACGTGGTATTGCCCCCAATGGCGGCGATATTGTTGCTGATACTGCGCTCGGATGCAAAACGATACAGGTAGTGCGGACCGCCCGCCTTGAAGCCCGTGCCGGACATGCCCTCGCCGCCGAACGGCTGCACCCCGACCACGGCGCCGATGATGTCGCGATTGATGTAGATATTCCCGACACGCGCCTTGCTGCAGATATAGTCGATGCGCTGCTCGATGCGGCTGTGGACGCCAAGGGTGAGCCCGTAGCCGGTGCCGTTGATCTCGTCGAGCACGCGATCGAGCCCCTCGGCGGGATAACGGATGACATGCAGCACCGGCCCGAACACCTCGTGGTGCAGTTCGGCGATCGAATCGAGTTCGATCAGGGTCGGCGCGATGAAATACCCGTCGCGCGCGGCCTCCGGCAGCGGGGTCTGGTAGAGCACCTTGCGATGCGCGACGAAGCGCTCGATGTGCAGCGTGAGCTTGTCCACCGCCTCCTCATCGATCACCGGCCCCACATCGGTGGCCAGATCGCACGGATCACCGACCTGCAATTCCGCCATCGCCCCTTGCAGCATACTGATGATCCTGTCGGCGACCTCGTGTTGCAGATATAACACGCGCAACGCGGAACAGCGTTGCCCCGCGCTGTTGAAGGCCGAGCGCATGGCATCGCGCACCACCTGCTCCGGCAGCGCGGAGCTGTCGACGATCATCGCATTCTGTCCGCCGGTCTCGGCAATGAGCGGCACGATCGCGCCCGGGCGCGCGGCGAGTTGCCGATTGATGTGCAGCGCTGTCCCGGTCGAGCCGGTGAAGGCCACCCCGGCGATGCGCTCATCCTGCAATACGCACTGTGAGAGCACCGCGCCGCTGCATGGCAAAAATTGCAGCACATCGGCGGGGATGCCCGCGCCGTGCAACAACTCGACGGCGCGGTGGGCGATCAGCGGGGTCTGATGCGAAGGTTTGGCGATCACGCAGTTGCCCGCCGCAAGCGCCGCGGCGATTTGGCCGACGAAAATCGCCAGCGGAAAATTCCACGGACTGACGCAGACGAACACCCCGCGCCCATGCCAGAACAGTTTATTGATCTCTCCGGTCGGGCCGGGCATGGTCATCGGCACGGCAAAATCCGCGCGCGCTTGGGCGGCGTAATAGCGGCAGAAGTCGACCGCCTCGCGCAGTTCCGCGATGGCATCCGGGACGGTCTTACCGGCCTCGCGCACGATCAATGCCAGCAGCTCGGCGCGCCGATCCTCGAACAAGCTCGCCGCCTGCTCCAGGTATCCGGCGCGCATATCCGCCGTCGTGAGACTCCAACGGGCATAGGCGGCGGCACCCTGGTCCACCGCCTGGCGGACGGAGCGTTCATCGGCCTCAATGACGCTGCCGATCACCTGGGATATACACCAAGGCGCCACCACACTGCGTGGAACACCATGCGGCTTGATATCGCCCACGCGCGGCGCCGCATGGTGGGGCTCGAGCGCTGATGCGATCTCCGCGAAAAGCAGTCCGCGCGTGTATTCATCGCTCAAGTTGATACCGATGGAATTCGGTCGTTTCGGGCCATAGAGTTGCGTCGGCAACGGAATGCGCGGATTGGGCTTCTGCGACAGCGCCGCCAGCTGGGACACGGGATCGGCGATGATCGCCTCTACCGGCTGCTGCTCGTCCCAGATGCGATTGATGAAGGACGTATTCGCGCCGTTTTCCAGCAACCGGCGCACCAGGTACGGCAACAGCGTGTCATAGCCACCCACCGGCGCATATACCCGGCACGGCAATGCGGGATGAGTCTCGTGCAAAATTTGATACAGCGCTTCACCCATGCCGTGCAAACGCTGAAATTCGTAATCACGATATTCCCCCGCCATGGTCAGTATCGAGGCAAGGGTGCGCGCATTGTGCGTGGCGAATTGCGGATAAATAATGTCGCTGGCGGCGAGGATTTTTTTCGCGCATGCCAGATAGGAAACATCGGTGGCACTCTTTCGGGTGAAGACGGGATAGCCTGGATAACCCGCCTGCTGCGCGCGCTTGATCTCGCTGTCCCAGTAAGCGCCTTTGACCAGCCGCACCGGAATGCGCCGCCCGCCCTGCCGGGCCAACGCGATCACCCAATCGATGACCGCCCGCGCGCGGGTCTGATAGGCCTGCACCGCCAATCCCAACCCGGCCCAATCACCCAGCGAGACATCCTCATACACTGATTTGAATACATCGAGTGACAGGGTCAGCCGCTCGCTTTCTTCCGCGTCGATGGTCATGGTGATGCCGGCACGCTTGGCGTGTTGCGCCAGAATCAGCACGCGCGTGGAGAGCTCGTGCATGACCCGGGCGCGCTGGGAAAATTCATAGCGCGGATGCAGCGCGGAAAGTTTGACCGAAATCCCATGCCGGGCTAGGAGCGGTTGATCGGCGTCGACCTCGTCGGCGATGCGCGTGATGGCATCGAGATAGGCGGCGAAATACCGCTCGACGTCCTCTTCGGTCATCGCCGCCTCGCCCAGCATATCGAAGGAATAGCGCTGATGATGCCCGGTCCCGGCCGCACGGTGCAGGGCCTTCTTGATGGTCTCGCCCATGACAAACTGATGCCCCATGATCCGCACGGCCTGCTGCATGGCCCGTCTGACCAGCGGCTCACCGAGCCGCCCAATCAGCCGGCGCAGCGCACCGGGTGCATCCGCGTAGACCCGCTCGGACAAAGGCGTCACCTTGCCCGTGAGCATTAAGCCCCAGGTCGCGGCATTGACCAGCATCGAATCGCTCTTCCCCTGATGCTGCTGCCAGTCGCCGCGCGCGATGCAATCCTGGATCAAACGATCGGAGGTGGCTGCATCCGGAATGCGCAACAACGACTCGGCGAGACACATCAAAATCACGCCTTCATCGGTCGTCAGACTATATTCTTGCAAAAAGGATTCGATGCTGCCCGGGGCGACACCCCGGGCGCGCAACTGCTCGACCCAGCGCCTGGCGAGCTGATGGATCTGCTGCAGGTCCGACTCGGGCATGCCGGCTTCATCGAGCAGGACCTTGATCAGCGCCTCTTCGTCCGGCATGTAGTCACGGTCGATCTCGGCGCGCAGACGCTGCAAGGAGAAGTGGTCACGGGTCATGCTGTTGCTCATTTCACTTGCCTTTCCCGACAACGGTTACTCAGCGCCTGGCGGCGCGCTTTGGAGGGCATTGCTACGCGGTAAGTCCACTGAAAACTATGGACACATCCGCTGTTGACCGCAAGGGGCTTTTTGCCGTCCTCGCATCAGATGGCAAACTTGTTGACCTCGTCGTTGAGCTTGGCGGAGGTCTGCGCGACTTCCAGGGCGATTGCGGAAATCTGCGCCGCCCGCTCGGCTGCCTGCCCGGCAATATCGGAGACATGCCGCATTTCAGCGGACATGCGCTCCGAGGTCTCGGATTGCTGCTCAGCGGCGCAGGAAACCTGCTGAATCAACTGGTCGAACCGGCCGGCATGCGTGATGATCTCGTCCAGCGCGATCCGCAATTTCTCGGTCAGCTCCGCGCCTTCGGCCACTACGGCCTTTTCTTTTGAAAGACTGTTCAGCGCAACCTTGGCGTCGTCCTGGACCCCCTTGACGATTTCGGCAACGCTCCTGGTCGCCGCGGCGGTTTGCGCGGCCAGCGTGCGCACCTCGTCAGCCACCACCGAAAACCCCCGGCCGTGCTCACCGGCGCGCGCGGCCTCAATCGATGCATTCAACGCCAGCAGGTTGGTTTGATTGGCGATGGAATCGATCAGCGACAGCACCTCCGCGATGCCTTTGGCTTTATCGATGAGATTGCTGACCGCGCTGCTCGAATGCGCGCTGACATCGGCGATGCTCCGGATACCGCTGATCGCCGCCATCGCCACCTCTCCGCTCTGCCGCGCCACCGCGCTCACATCTTTGGCGGCCGCGCCCATCGTCACCGTCACTGCCGTCACTTCGCGGCTGGACGCGGCCATTTCATGCGTCGCCGCGGCCACGTTCTTCATTTTCTCGCTTTGTTCCTGCGCGCCACACTTGATTTCGTCAGAACTGTTCGACATCTCTTCCGATGCCACGGCGAGTGTGGTCGCATTTGATTGCATTTGCGACATGATGCCGCGGAAGCGCTCGGAGAAACTGTTAAACCCGCGCGCAAGGTCTTGAATCTCGTCATCACCCTGTGTGGGCAGCGAAACGGTGAGATCACCGTGGGTCATCTTCTTAAGCGCCGCAAGCATGCGTTGGATATGCTTGATGACCAGATAGTTGATGATCAGGAAAACCGCGCTGACGATGACCAGGCTGACGATCATCTTGGCCACACTCAGCAAGATCATATTGTGTTTGATCTCCTGATTGACGCTGGCGATGGAAAACTCCATGTGGATGGCGCCCAGCACATCGCCCTCTTTGGCGCCCAGATGGCAGCCGGAGGCCTCGGTGCAGCCTTCAGCGCGGACCTTGAACGGCGAGATCACCTTCATCCGCTCCCCGTCGATCAATGTCATCTTCTCGCCGCGCTCAAGAACCGCGCGCTCCAGGTCGTTGCGCGGCACCTCGCGTTCATCCGTCTCCATGACGCGCAGTCGCGCGATTTTCTGCTCGGAGTCCCGTATGCTCTCCTTTAGGTCGTTGATTTCCTCCTGCAAATCGGCGCGCTCATCCTTGTCGGCGGTATCGGCCAGCTGCTCCTCGAGACCTGCGATATCGTTTTTGTATCGAGTGATGGCCTCGCGCTCGCGCGGAATATCCGTTCGCTCGCGCTCGGCCAGGAAAAGTTCATTGACTAGCGGCGAGCGGATGACCCGAACCTCCTCCAGCCCCGGGATTTCCTTGCTGAGATCCTCGAACATGGCAAAGCGCGCCGGCATCTTTCCTTCGCGCATCAACGTGTTCAAACCGATGCGCACGGATTCGCCGACAAAAAAGGTCCAGCGATCGATCTCTTGCATCGTCACCTGCCTCGACTCCTTGGCGGTGTACCACAAATCCAGAACCAACACCGGAATCCAGACCAGCAAAATCGCCAACAAGAGCTTCTTATTAAGTTTGCCGATGTTGAATCTACCCGAATCCATGCAGTCGCTCGCAATAAATTATTTATCCAAGGCTGGGGCCGCGATCAATGCTTTCCGTCCACTTCATAATAGCTATGGAAGGCGCGCACATTGTTCTTCAGCAAGGCCTGCACATCATCGGTGTATTTTGGGTCCACCGATGACTTGAACGGCGTATCCGGATGGCCATGGCACTTCTTGCATACCGTAGGATCCAGCGACCCATACGTTTGTCCCGCCGCCTGCACCTCGGCCCGAGTGAACTCCAGGCGCTTTTCCTTGTGGATGTTTCTGTAGTCAGAGCCCGGCCCATGACAGACTTCGCAACTGATACCCTTCAGCTCCGGGGTCGCCGAAACGCTTACGAAGCCACCGTCTTTTCTGAACCCTGTGGTATGGCATTTCAGGCACTTTTCGTCGGTAGTGTAATCCTTGTCCGGGTCGAGATTGGCCTTCTTTTTGGCACCCTTGCGTTTTCCGGGCAACAATAAATCAAAGGCCTCGGCATGCTTGCTTTTCTGCCAATCGGCAAACTCATCCTTGTGGCAGTTGCTGCAACCACTCGGTCCCACGTAGCTGGGTGAGGCATGCAGCGCGCTCGCACTCAATCCTATCGCTAAAAAAAAGATCATTTTTTTTATCATGGAGGTTCCTTAAGCGTCGCCTTTCACCACTTGTATCCGATGACCGCATACAGTGCGTGCATCGTGTAATCTTCCGCCTCTCCCGTCAGCAGCAGCACACTGCCAACGCTGGGATCGGCGGCCGCGTATCCTTCGTTCAAGAAATTTACTTCATCATATTTTTCGCATCTGTATCCCGCACCAAGCACGAGCGACTCAGTCATGTCATAGGCGCCGGATAGCTCGATGGTGGTGCGCGTAGTCTCCGCCTGTTTCATGGGGCTGGTCAGTCTGGCAGACGGGGCCAAGATGTAATCGATGTCATATGTCCCGGCGACACGCGTAAGTTCGAGCTTGACCGTCAGGCGCTCCTCCAGGAGCTTGGCCTGTCCGCCCAGCCCCAGAGTGATGGCATCGTCCTCGTGGGCTGCGATCCAGTCATCGCCGGCATTTCCGGGCGCGGCGGTGAAGTAACGCCCGTTCTGTTCGGCCTGAAGATCGTCCTTGGTGATATAACCATAGGCGGTGATTCCTTCGCGGGGACTGTGGCTAATGTCGAGGGTAATGCTCTTTTTTTCTGAGTCCTTCAAGCCAAAGGTGCCGTCATCCGCATATTCGTCATCGCTGATGCGACCGATCAGGCTGACGGATGTGGCGTCGGTGACGGTCATATGCGCTTCGGCGCTCCATTCCTTGCGCGTGCGATCCCACAAATCCAATTGCCGCATCAGGTCATGCGATCCGGCCGCGTACGCATCGCTGTCATAGGCCCCGCCCTCGCGCCGGGCGCGAGCGTAACCGAGGCTGGCGCTGATCTTGGAGCCGACCCGCGTATTGAGCTTGGCGCTCAAGGTGTCGTCACTGGTGTGCGCGCGCGCCCGGTAGGTCCGGTCAACCTCTTCACGCTCCGCCCCCATGCGCAGGGTGGCGGCGCCGCCCAAATAGTAGCTGCCATCGACGGCATAGGTCTTTTTCCGGTAACCGTAGGGACGATTCTGCGTAGGCGCTTGCGGCGTGGTTTCGGAATCATGACGCACGCGCGTAAAGTCATCCATCGCAGTGTCGTTGTCTTGCTCATAGCTGCGGAAGCTGGCGCCGAGCGCCAGCCGCGTGGTGGGCTTGGCGCTCAAACGCAACTGCACGTGTTGCGTGTCGATTTTCGCCTCGGCTGTTTCGCGCGCCGGGGCATATTCATTGAGGGCGGGCGTGGCGTCTTCGGTGCGATATTCCATCAGCACCTCATCTTGGCGCATCCGGCCCTTTTCGAACGTCAGTGAGGCCCGCAGCGCCTGAGTAATCGTCAACGCACCGTTTATGCTCAGACGCCGATACTCATTGTCCGGCTCCAGAGCGATCGCAGCCGTGGTACACCCGCCGGTGCACGTGGCGCCGCCGTAGAGCGGATCCCAGGTGAGCGCACGATTGACATTGGAAAAATCCGACATGAGATACTTCACATCGAGCTGCACCCGCTCGGCGCGATAGCTCAGACCCGCGGTGATATTGTCAGTCGTGAAATCGATCGGCTTGGGCAGAATTGCCGAGGCAGGCGTTGGCCCGAAGCCCACGACCCCGCCTTGCTCCATCACCCCCTGTTTTTTCTCGCGATCGATCTCCAACCGAGCGCTCAAACTTTTGGATAGCGTCACCGTTGCGCCGGCCGAGGTTGCGGTTCTATCCGTTCGTAATTCGACCTGCCGCACGGCGCTGCCGAGGCTCGGAATGGAATTCCCGGTGGGAATCACGCTGCCCGGCAAGGTCAGGGTATCCGAACCGACCCCGAGATAAGGGGATGCGGCATTAAGGGAAATCAAATGCGGCAGCTGATCGTAGCTCCACCAGAGCTGGTAGCTGTTGTACTTGCCGGCCTCCATGGCCAGGGCGCGGCGATCCAGCCCCAGATCGCTGCCGTGAATCTGGACGTAACCGGCACCATCTTCCTTGCTGACATCGAAGTTGCCGATCAAGTAACCGCCGCTGTCGAGACCGGAGTATTCCCCGGCCTTGGCGGCATGGTCGCCCTCTTTGACCACGCCGGCGCCGAGTTCGACATACCCGTGGTCGACCTCTGCCGCCTGCACCAGCAGCGGAAAGGCAAGCGGCGCGAGCGAGATGATTTTCACCAATATTATTTTCGAACTGTTCATTGCATGCTCCCAAAAACGCTGCTGGCACCGCATGCCTAGCGGGCGAAACGCTGACCCGAGGGATGGTTCGAGCCATGGATACTCGAGTGGCAGTTGATGCACCCGCGCCCTACCACACGCCTGTTAACTGGAACTGGCGGGGTTGCGGCAGGGACTCCGGTGATATCGCCCTGGTCATAGACATCGCTTGGGTGGCGGGCGAGCGCATGGCACTGCTGGCATAGATACGGCAGGCGCAGCTTGGTGGATGACGGATTGTTCGATCCGTGCGGATCATGGCAGTTGGCGCAGTTCTCGCGCACCGGGGGATGCTCCCATAGCAGCGGGCCGCGCTTTTCGGCATGACAGTCGTAGCAGGTCTCGTTGATCGTGGCCGTCTTCAGATTGTTGGGACCGAGGCCGCCGTGCGGGTTGTGGCAGCTCAGGCAGGACATCTTGCCTTCGCGCTGCGGCATGTGCATGGAACGCTGCATCTTGGCGCGCTGCTCGACATGGCAGTTGCCACACACCTCCGCGGTGACGGTGGGTCCGCTGGTGTGGATGGTGTGACAGTCGGCGCAATTCATCTTCGCCATGTCATGCCGGCTGCCGGACCAATGCATGCGATCCCCTCCCGAGTGGCATTGCAGGCAGGGGGCGGAGGAATTCGCGTTGTCCTTTTTGCGGAAATTTTCAATGCGCCACGAGTCGCGGAGCGTCTGATCGCCGGCGATTTTGAGGTGTTCGGAGCCGTTGCCATGACAGGCCTCGCAGCCGATCTGCTGCAATTCACCGAGCGGATTGTTGCTCCATGCCTTGCCGTGGGCGCTTTCCAAATAGGAACGTTTGCGATCCTTGTGGCAAGAGAAACACTCCTTTTCGCCGACGTATTCGGTTTGACTCTCCTCAGCCGACGCCAGCGGGGGAAACACGACCATGAGGCAAAGCACGCCCAATATCCATGCAGCTCCCCGATATTCATTACTGGTTATTAACGGCATTTTTATCACCTTGACTCGGCAGAGGATCGCGTTCGACTGCCACCGTCATGTTTATTTTTTTCTTGAATCATCGTCCCCGGCCGTCAGGCGCGCGAACTGACCGCACGGCATCGTGCCCAGCGACGCATACTCAGTAGCGACGGGGAATAAGAAATCTTTAACGAAAAAGGCCCCGATTGGGGCCTTGGCAGGAGTGAACGCGAAGATTGATCAAGCCGCCGCGGAACGGCGCTCTCCATGACGGAAGACCAGCTGGCCGCCTTCCACGTCAACCTTGATGGTGTCGCCGGGTCCGAAGCGTCCCTGAAGGATCTCCTGGGCCAGCGGATTCTCGATATGATGCTGGATCGCCCGCTTCAGCGGCCGCGCGCCATAGACCGGATCGAAACCGGCCTCGGCCAGCTTGTCGAGGGCCGCCTCCGACAATTCGAGCGCCATGTCGCGCTCCGCCAGACGCTTGCGCAGATAGCCGATCTGGATATTGGCGATCGACTGGATCTGCGCCCTGCCCAGGGGATGGAAGACGACGGTCTCGTCGACGCGGTTGATGAACTCCGGCCGGAAATACTGACCGACCACGCCCATCACCCGGCTCTTCATCTCCGCGTAATGCTCCTCGCCGGCCAGCTCCTGGATCACCTGACTGCCGAGGTTGGAGGTCATCACCACCACGGTGTTGCGAAAATCCACCGTGCGCCCGTGGCCATCGGTCAGGCGGCCGTCATCGAGCACTTGCAGCAGGATGTTGAAGACATCGGGATGGGCCTTCTCAACCTCGTCGAGCAGCAACACCGAATAGGGTTTACGCCGCACGTGCTCGGTGAGGTACCCGCCCTCCTCGTAGCCGACGTAGCCCGGCGGGGCACCGATCAGCCGGGCCACCGAATGCTTTTCCATGAACTCCGACATATCGATGCGCACCATGGCCTCGTCGGTGTCAAACAGGAATTCCGCCAGGGCCTTGCACAACTCGGTCTTGCCCACACCGGTGGGGCCGAGAAACAAAAACGAGCCGATCGGGCGGTTGGGATCGGAGAGCCCCGCGCGCGAACGGCGGATGGCGTTGGCCACGGCCTTGATCGCCTCGTCCTGGCCGACCACGCGCCGATGCAGATTCTCCTCCATATGCAGCAGCTTCTCGCGCTCGCCTTCGAGCATCTTCGAGACCGGGATGCCGGTCCATTTCGAAACGACCTCGGCGATCTCCTCTTCGGTCACGCGATTGCGCAGCAGCTTGGTCTCGTGCTTCTCGGCCTGGGCGGCGGCGCCGAGTTGGCGCTCCAACTCAGGGATGCGCCCATATTGCAGTTCCGACATGCGCCCCAGATCCCCGGCGCGGCGCGCGGTCTCCATCTCCTGGCGCGCGCGATCCAGTTCCTCTTTGATGTGCTGGGTGCCTTGCAGCGCGGCCTTCTCCGCCTTCCAGATCTCTTCCAGCTCGGAATACTCACGTTCGTGTTTCTCGATCTCCTTCTGCAGATCCGCCAGGCGGCGCTTGGAGGCCTCGTCCGATTCCTTCGACAGCGCCTCGCGCTCGATCTTGAGCTGGATCAGGCGGCGGTCGAGCCGGTCCATGTCCTCCGGCTTGGAATCGATCTCCATGCGAATGCGGCTGGCGGCCTCGTCCACCAGATCGATGGCCTTGTCCGGCAGATTGCGGTCGGTGATATAGCGGTGGGAAAGCGTGGCCGCGGCGACGATCGCCGGGTCGGTGATGTCCACGCCATGATGGACCTCATACTTTTCCTTCAAGCCGCGCAGGATGGCGATGGTGTCCTCGACCGAGGGTTGATCGACCAGCACCTTCTGGAACCGCCGCTCCAGGGCGGCATCCTTCTCGACGTATTCACGGTATTCATTGAGCGTGGTGGCGCCGATGCAATGCAGCTCACCGCGCGCGAGCGCCGGCTTGAGCATATTGCCGGCATCCATGGCGCCCTCGGCCTTGCCGGCACCGACCATGGTGTGCAGCTCGTCGACGAACAGAATGACCTGCCCTTCCTGCTTGGCTAGATCCGACAAGACGGCCTTGAGGCGCTCCTCGAATTCACCGCGGAATTTCGCCCCGGCGATCAGGGCGCCCAGGTCCAGTGACAGCACACGCTTGTGCTTCAGCCCTTCGGGCACCTCGCCGTTGACGATGCGCTGGGCCAGGCCTTCGACGATGGCGGTCTTGCCCACGCCGGGCTCGCCGATCAGCACCGGATTGTTCTTGGTGCGCCGCTGCAATACCTGAATGGCGCGGCGGATCTCGTCATCCCGCCCGATCACCGGATCGAGCTTGCCTTGCTCGGCGCGCAGGGTAAGATCGATGGTGTATTTCTCCAGCGCCTGGCGCGTCTCCTCGGCATTGGGATCATTCACCCGCTGCCCGCCGCGCACCTCCTCGATCGCCCGCTCGACACCGCTCTTGCTCGCGCCGTTGCGCCGCAGGATCTCGCCGAGTTCACCCTTGTCGTCCAGCGCGGCCAGCACGAACAACTCGCTGGTGATGTATTGATCCTTGCGCTGCTGCGCCAGCTTGTCGCAGACGTTGAGCAGGCGCGCCACGTCATTCGATATATGCACCTCGCCGGCCTGGCCGCCGGTGACCTGCGGCAGGCGTTCCAGCGCCGCGCCGAGCTGGGTGCGCAGGGCGTTGACGTTCACCCCTGACTTCAGCAGCAGACTGCGCACGGTACCGCCTTCCTGATCGAGCAGGGCCGTCATCACGTGCACCGGTTCGATATACTGATGATCGCGCCCCACCGCCAGGCTCTGCGCATCGCCCAACGCCATCTGGAATTTGGTGGTCAATTTGTCCATTCGCATGTAACTGTCACCTCAAAACTTGGTTTTTGCCGTTAAATTAAATAAGGCTCGCGCCGACTGAATTCAAGGCGGGAGTAGCGCTAAGGCCATCTTAAGATTAGCATTTCAATAATACCCGCCAATCCCATCCATCCGGCGACTGGACCAAGACATGCGACTATTATTAGTGGAAGATGATCAACTGTTGGGCGATGGCATTCAAACCGCGCTGCAGACCGAAGGCTATGCCGTCAACTGGGTCAAGGACGGCGAGGCCGCCATCACCACCCTGACTATCGAAAACTATGACCTGATCATATTGGACATCGGCCTACCCAAACGCTCAGGGCTGCATGTATTGAAACACCTGCGCGCCGCGGGCAACGACACGCCGGTGTTGATCCTCACCGCGCGCGACACCATCGACGACCGGGTGCAGGGCCTGGATGCGGGCGCCGACGACTATCTGATCAAACCCTTCGATCTTGACGAGCTCACCGCGCGGCTGCGCGCCCTGCTGCGCCGCCACGGCGGCCGGCGCAGCCCGATCATCAGCCACGGCAACGTCAAACTCGACCCCGCCGCCCACATCGTCACACTGAATGGCCAAATCGTGGATCTCTCGCCGCGCGAGTTCAGCGTGTTGCAATCGTTGCTGGAAAACCAGGGCAAGGTGCTCTCGCGCGCCAAACTGGAGGAAAGCCTCTACGCCTGGGGCAACGAGGTGGAGAGCAACGCGATCGAAGTGCACATCCATCACATCCGCAAAAAACTCGGCAACGACATCATCCGCACCGTCCGGGGCGTCGGCTACATCATCGATCACAGCAATGAATAATTCGATCCGCAGACGCCTGCTGCTCTTGCTGTTAAGCGGCATCACGCTCGCCTGGATCTTCACCGCCATCACCGGTTATATCGATGTGCGCCACGAAGTCGACGAACTGTTCGATGCCAAGCTGGCGCAATCCGCGCACGTCCTGCTCAGCATCAGCAGCCACGAGGTGCAGGAGCAGCTCATGTTCGAACAAGATCCGCAGGTCACCGACGACGATCTGTCGATCTATGATGAGGAATATCAATACGCCCACAAGGTCGCTTACCAGATCTGGATCGAACCGGGCCAACTGGTGGCGCGCTCCAAAAGCGCGCCGGAGTACCGCCTGACCCAGATCGAGACCGGCTACAGCGACACCAACTTCGACGGCTATCACTGGCGCATCTATTCCGTCCGACACCCGGCCGAGCCGATCACCATCATCACGGCGGAACGTTATGACATCCGCAGCGAGCTGAGCACCGACATTACCATCAAGCTGATCATACCGATTGTCGTCAGTTTGCCGATTCTGGCGCTGTTTATCTGGTTCGCGGTCGACCGTGGTCTGGCGCCGCTGCATAAACTGAGCACCGAGATCCAAAATCGCGAACCAAAGAATCTCAAGCCCATCGACATCGAACACACCCCGGAAGAAATCACGCCCGTCGTTTCTTCCATGAACACCCTGTTACAGCGACTGCGCACGGCGTTTGAAAACGAGCGCCGCTTCACCGCCGACGCCTCGCACGAACTGCGCACCCCGTTGGCCGCGCTGAAGACCCATGCCCAAGTCGCCCTGCGCCTGGCCGAAAACGAAACCCAGAAAAAATCCCTGCACCAAGTCATCAGCGGCGTGGACCGCGCCTCGCACCTGGTGGATCAGTTGCTCACCTTGGCGCGGCTCGATCCGGAAAAGGATGCCGACTCGCTGGCGCAGGACATCGATTTGTGCGAAGTCGCCGCCAGCGTCATCGGCGACTTGAGCGGCTTCGCCCATGAAAAGAAGATCGACCTGGGACTGCAGGGCGACTGCCGCGGGCGGGTCCGCGGCAACGCGGGGATGCTGGCCATCATGATCAGAAACCTGGTGGACAATGCCTTGCGTTACACCCCTGCCGATGGCGTGGTCGAAGTCGCCGTCACCACCGAACATGACCGGGTCATGCTGAGGGTCATGGACAACGGTCCCGGCATCCCCGAGGAGGCGCGCGCCAAGGTGTTCGAACGCTTTTACCGCCAACTGGGCACCCAAGCCCCCGGAGTGGGACTGGGGCTCTCCATCGTCGCGCGCATCATCGAGTTGCATCAGGCCGAGATCGCGCTGCACACCAGCCCCTTGGGCGGGCTCGAGGTGCGGGTCAGCTTCACGCCGGCGAAGTCAGCAGAACCGAAATCACGCTCTTAAGTCTTTCTTAATCTGCGAAACGTATAGTTCTCCCAGGTGGACATGATTGCGATACCCTCCTTTCCAGCCGCCATACGGCGCTTCACATGATTGTCCACTCCGATAGCAGTGCGTTATGCCCCATCCCTCCCGATGGGGCTTTTTTTTTGGGCAGCCACTCTTGATGCCGATTCAGACGCCGTTAACCTGACTTTGGGTATAGTCGCCGTGGTGCACAAAAACAGCGAACACTGAAAAAAGTTTGAAAGATTCAGCAGGTGTTCATGTCACCAGCACTAAGATGTACTCATAGCGTTGCAGCAGGCAACGATGATTACCCCCCGAAAACGCTCCGTCCTTCCCCCCAAGGCGGGGCGTTTTCACTTTAAGCAGCGGTAGCTGCACCCCCGGCGCACCTGCACCACCTTCTCTAAAACATAGCGTTTCGTTCAGGATTGGTTCATCTCGGGCCGTGTACAGTGACATCGTGTGCAAAGAGATGTTACCCCCTTGCATACACCATACCCCAAATGCCTTGACTCGACCCTTGAGCCAAGGCTTTTTTTTACCGGTCACTTTTTCTTCTTTTTCTTGCCGTCGCCTCCACCCTCGGCCTTATTCAGCAGTTCCACGATGTTGGCGTGCCCGGCCAGTTCCGCGCTGCTGATCGCGGTGATGCCTGCCTTGGATTTGGCCTTGGTATCCGCGCCGTGCAGCAGCAATGATTCCACCACTTCGGCATGCCCCCCTTGCGCGGCCGCGATCAAGGGGGTGATGCCTTCTTTATCGGCGGCGGCCACATTGGCGCCTTCCGCCAATAAGAGTTCGACCACGCGCAGATTGCCGAAATAGGCCGCGCTCATCAGCGCGGTCTTGCCCTGCGCGTTGGCCGCATTGACATCCGCCCCCTGGGCGAGCAGCTGCATGACCCGCTCCTCTTGCCCGTCGCGTGCGGCGCTGATGAGTGAAAGAGCGAGGTCCTCCGCTAGAACAACCCTGCCATTCAGCAAGGCCAACACCAGGAACACGCTCCAGGCCGATTTCATCAAGCACCTTGTTTTCATCATCCTACCCATGATCATTTATGTGAACCCACGATACGTCGCGCCCCGCCGCCCGTGCATGGCCAGCGCGCAACCCGTGAAAATGCAATTCCGGTGCCAGATCAGCGGTCGAATAAATGGGGAGGACGCCGTATAATCGAGCGCGACTGAACCACTCTGCCTGCAAACCCCGTTCACACGCCCATGACCTCAAAAACCGCCATGCCCCACCTGCCGCCGCCTGACTGCATTCGCCATGACGTGCAGCGCGCCCTCGACGAAGATATCGGCAGCGGCGATATCACCGCGGCCTTGATCCCCGCCGAGCAGGCCTCCGTGGCGCGGGTGTATTGCCGCGAGCCGGCCATCCTGTGCGGCCAGGCCTGGTTTGACGAGGTCTTCCGGCAGCTTGATGCGCGCGTGCGGATCAGGTGGCATGCCCAGGATGGCGATCCCGTGGCCCGCGACCAAGTCCTGTGCGAGCTGACCGGCCCCTCGCGCGCGATCCTCAGCGGAGAGCGCAGCGCCCTGAATTTTCTGCAAACCCTGTCTGGCACCGCCACCAGGACGCGACGCTATGTCGACCTGATTGCGGGAACCCGGGCCGCCATCCTGGATACGCGCAAGACCCTGCCCGGCTTGCGGCTGGCGCAGAAATACGCCGTGGCCTGCGGCGGCGGAAAAAATCACCGCATCGGACTGTATGACGCCATCCTGATCAAGGAAAACCACATCATGGCCGCCGGATCGATTACATCGGCGGTACGGCAAGCGCGGTCCCTGCATCCGGCCAAACCCCTCGAAGTTGAAGTAGAAACTCTCCAGGAACTCGAAGAGGCCCTCGCCTGCCAGGCGCCCGCCATTCTGCTGGACAACATGCCGCTGGCAATGCTGCGGCAAGCCGTTGCCATCACCCGAGGCCGGGCCACGCTCGAGGCCTCCGGCGGGGTAAGCGAGGAGACGGTGCGCGCCATCGCCGAGACCGGGGTCGACTACATCTCCATCGGCGGGCTGACCAAGGATGTGAAGGCCGTCGATCTTTCGATGCGCTTTAGCGTCTAGATTGATGCATCCCCGCGGGGTTTCGTGTTAGAGTCCCGCTTTCCTTTGTTCTCAATGTTTGAAAGTTTCTGGAGAAGACCCGTGAAAAAAATCATCGCCCTCATGGCACTCACCTGCGTCGCTGCTCTTACCGCCTGTTCTGACAAGGGCGAGCAATCCTCTAGCGAATCCCAGCAACAAGCCGCGCCCGCCGCCCAGGCGCAAGCGCCGGCCCAGGCCCCTGCCGAGCAGGCCGCGCTGCCGCCCGGCCATCCGCCCATGCAGCAGCAAATGCCTGGTCACCCGCCCATGGCCGGCATGGACGCACCTCAGCCAGGCGGCGCCCAGCATCAAGGCAAGGTGGTAAAGGTCACGCATGCCGCCGGTTACACCTACATCGAAGTCGACGTCGGCGGACGCACCACCTGGGTGGCCAGCGCGCCGCAGAACATCAAATCCGGCTCCACCATTTCCTGGGGCGACGGCGCCGTAATGCAGAACTTCACCAGCAAGACCTTGCGCCAGACCTTCGACGAGATCACCTTCGTCAGCGCAGTGAACGTCGTCTCCGAATAAGTCCGTGGGATGTCCCCCGCCGCGCGGGGGACATCGCCTTCCCGGCAACGCTGTACTCCCCCCCTCTTGCCGGATACAATTTTCCCTATTCAGAATTCATTGGTTCAACCAACGACAAGAAAGCTATGCGCGCCTCCAACCTGTTAATCGCCACCCTGAAAGAAACCCCGTCCGACGCTGAAGTCATCAGCCATCAATTGATGCTGCGCGCCGGTATGATCCGGCGGCTGGCCGCCGGCCTCTACACCTGGTTGCCGCTGGGGCTGCGGGTGCTGCGCAAGGTCGAAACCATCGTGCGCGAGGAAATGAACCGCGCCGGGGCCCAGGAGGTCCTGATGCCCTCGGTGCAACCGGCCGAACTCTGGCAGGAATCCGGCCGCTGGGACCAATTTGGCCCTGAACTGCTGCGCCTCAACGACCGCCATGAACGCGATTTCTGCTACGGCCCGACCCATGAAGAAATCATCACCGACCTGGCGCGGCGCGAGCTGCGCAGCTACAAACAGTTGCCGGTGAACTTCTACCAGATTCAAACCAAATTCCGTGACGAGGTCCGCCCGCGTTTCGGCGTGATGCGCGCCCGCGAATTCCTGATGAAGGATGCCTATTCCTTCCACCTGGACCAAGCCTCGCTGGCACGCACCTACCAGGACATGTACGACGCCTATCACCGCATCTTCACCCGCCTGGGCCTGGAGTTCCGCGCCGTCTTGGCCGACACCGGCAGCATCGGCGGCACCGGATCGCATGAATTCCATGTATTGGCCAACTCGGGCGAAGACGCCATCGCCTTCAGCGACGCCAGTGACTACGCCGCCAACATCGAAATGGCCGAGGCGCTGGCGCCGGCCGGCAGCCGCCCCGCTCCGACCCAGGCGATGCAGACGGTCGACACCCCGAAGCAGCGCACCATCGAGGAGGTCAGCCAGTTCCTCAAGGTATCGCCCAAGCAATGCGTGAAGACGCTCATCGTCAAGGGCGCGAGCGGCACCCTCGTCGCCCTGGTGCTGCGCGGTGATCACGAGATCAACACCGTCAAGGTCGAAAAGCTCGCCCAAGTGGCCGCGCCGCTGACCTTCGCCAGCGATGCCGAGGTGCGCGCGGCAGCCGGTTGCAATCCCGGCTCCCTCGGCCCGGTGGGATTGAAGATCCCCGTGCTGGTCGACCGCAGCGCGGCCCACCTGAGCGATTTCGTCTGCGGCGCCAACCAGGACAGTAAACACCTGAGCGGCGTGAACTGGGGCCGCGATCTGCCCGAGCCGGTCACGGTCGACCTGCGCAACGTGGTGGAAGGTGATCCGAGTCCCGACGGCAAGGGCATACTGTCGATCAAGCGCGGGATCGAGGTGGGACATATCTTCCAACTCGGCAAGAAATACAGCCAGGCGATGAACGCCACCATCCTGGATGAGAGCGGCAACCCGGTGGTCATGACCATGGGATGCTACGGCATCGGGGTATCGCGGGTGGTAGCCGCGGCAATCGAACAAAATCATGATGATAGCGGCATCATTTGGCCCGCCGCGATCGCGCCCTTCCAGGTCGCCTTGGTGCCGATCAACATGCACCGGTCTGAAGAAGTTAAGCGAGCGGCCGAAAATCTATATAGAGAGTTGCTTGATGCCGGTATCGACGTCCTGTTCGATGACCGCCAGGAACGCCCGGGGGTGATGTTCGCCGACATGGAACTCATCGGCATCACCCACCGGATCGTGATCAGCGACCGGGGACTCGCCGCCGGCACGGTGGAATATAAGCACCGCCGCGCCAAAGAGAGCGAAAACCTCCCGGCCAGCGAGATCATCGGACGCATCAAGCAGCAATTGGGCTAAACGTGACTCTGGAGTAGCGGATTGAGGACACAAGGCATGAAATCAACCCGTTTACGCATGATAGCGGCTTTGGTTTTCGGCCTGAACGGCCTGAGCCTGAATGCCAGCGCCGCCTCCGCCATGCCTGACCCTGTATTGCGCGATCTATTGCGCGAGGCGGTCAACGATACCAGCAGCTTCGATGACCGCTTCCATGCCGAGGTCTGGCTCATGGACATGTCGATCCGGCTCGCCCCGATCATTCGCGACCCGCAGCAGCGCATCGAGCTGCTCAAGCTGGTCCACGCCGAAGCCACCCGGGCGAAGCTCGCCCCGGAGCTGGTCCTGGCGGTGATCGATGTGGAGAGCTATTTCAATTCCTGGGCGATCTCCAGCGTCGGCGCGCGGGGATTGATGCAGGTCATGCCGTTCTGGCTCAAGGAGATCGGCCGGCCCAATGACAATCTGTTCGATGTCAAAACCAATCTGCGCATGGGCTGCACCATCCTGCGGTATTACATCGACATGGAAAAGGGCAAACTCACCCGCGCCTTGGCCCGTTACAACGGCAGCCTCAACAGCTACAAATATCCCGATAAGGTCTTGGGCAAACTGCGCAGCCGCTGGCGGCCGGGTTGACCGGCCGTTTGGCGCGTCTGCGATGAGTGGGACGTTCGGGCACGCTACTTGCCGAACGGCACGAAATTGATCATGCAACGTCCGTCCACGCAACGGGCGCCAGGATCACTCAAGTGGTAACACTCTGCCATCTCCGCGGCCTTGACCGGGAGTTTTTTCTGGATCTGATTATATTTTGACACCAGCTCCAGCAGCGTCGTCATGTCAGTCTCGCCTTGTGAATACGCGTAATAATATTCGGCGCCGCCGCACGGGCGCGTACCCACCCCAATGGTCTGGCATTGCGAATCAATCCTGCAGGTGGCGCTCAACGCCATTTCTTCGATCTCCATTTGGATCTGGCTGAGCTGGTGCCGCTGCAGCGTTTCTTCATCGGTGGCGTCGAGTTCATCCGAGGCCACCTGTTCCCCCGAGATCCCGGCGCACCCGTGCAGCAGTCCCCCCAGTGACAGGACGATCAGAATATGTCGCAACATGAACCTTCCCCCTTCCTCAATAGCTTATTGTAAAGCCGTCGAAGCACTCGCTTGGGCGAGCATGGGCTTCAACGGCCGTAACCGCGGCAAGATCTGGCCCCTTCCAGAGCCAGTGTTCGAGCGACCGCAATGCCGCATCGCCCCCACAGGCTACTACCTCCACCCGCCCGTCTGCAAGATTGCGCACATAGCCGCGCAATCCGAGCCGCCGTGCTTCACCCTGGGTGGAGGCACGGTAATACACGCCTTGCACCCGGCCGGAGACTATGTACTGCATGCAACGTTCCATGAGGATGGTCAGCCGCGCTCTCGGCGGGCACTCACTGGTTGATCAGGGACTCTTCGGCGTTGAAGCCGTATTTGCGCGCCAGATTGGCCAAATCCACGTCGCTGTTGACCTCGAGTTTTTCGAAGATGCGGTGGCGATAGGTGCTCACGGTTTTGGGGCTCAGGTTCAACTGGTCGGAGATTTCCTGGGTCTTCAATCCCTGCAGCACCATCATCACCACCTGGAGTTCACGCTGCGAGAGTTGTTCGAACGGTGAACCGGCGCCTTTGTCTTGGGTATAGGAAAGCACGAGGTTTTTGGCCACCTCCGCCCCGATATACCGTTTGCCCTGATAAACCTCGCGGATGGCCGCCACGATCTCGTTCACGGCACAGCCCTTGGTGAGATAGCCATAGACCCCGTTTTGCAGCAGGCGATTCGGGATCGGGCCGTCGGCATGGACGGTGAGGATGATGATTTTGAGATCGGGCAAGGTCTTGAGGAGCTTGCGTGTGGCCTCCATGCCGCCGATGCCGGGCATGTTGATGTCCATCAGCACCACGTCGGGACGGTGCTTGTGAATGATTTCAAGCGCCGCTTCGCCGCAATCCGCCTGGCTGATCACATCGATATCCGGCACATCCTCCAATACGCGCGCAATGCCCATGCGCACCAGTTCATGATCATCAACCAGCATCACCTTGATCATCAATCACCCATATAACCGATAGTAATAGTTTTATTCTCCGCATGGCCCTCACCTCCCTGTCTTCAATTCCCTTGCCAGCGCTGAGTATATGATCGACTCATTTTTCAATTGCTTAAGGATTTATTGAGCTCCTCCAGCCGTTCGGGGGTGCCGATGTCATACCATTGCCCCGTATAGTGCTCGCCCGAGATCAATCCTTGACTGATGTAGCGGCGCAGTATCGGCGCGAGGGGAAAACGCCCAGGCTGACAATCCGCAAACATCTCCGGCCGGTAGACGCCTATGCCGCTGTAGGTTAGCCGAAGGCTTGAATTGTCTACAAGTTTAGCACCTTGCAGATAAAAATCCCCGCTGGGATTATGGAGCGGATTGTTCACTAAGACCAAATGGGCGAGTCCATCGGGTTCCTTGGGCAGCGCCTGAAAGGAATAATCGGTCCAGATATCGCCGTTGACGATGATAAAGGGCCGCTTCCCCAGCAACGGCAAGGCCTGGTAGATGCCGCCCCCGGTCTCGAGGCCGCCGGCAGGTTCGGGAGAATATTGGATACGGACACCGTAACGTTCACCATCACCCAAGGCCTCCTCGATCACATTGCCGAGCCAGGCGTGATTGATGACGATCTCCTCGATGCCGATGGCGCGCAAGGCCAGCAGGTGATACTCGATCAGGGCACGCCCGCCGACCGGGAGCAAGGGCTTGGGCCGGACATCCGTGAGCGGGCGCATGCGCTCCCCGCGCCCGGCGGCAAGGATCATGGCCCTCACGCGATCCCTCGCGGCGACATCAGTACCGGGGTGCCCTCCGCATGATCCTGGACTACCAGGGCGGAGACCAGGTCTGCGAAGTCGGCGAACTCAGGGTAGTCCCCTGCTACCGACAGCACATAGCCCAGGGTGCGCGGGATGTCCTGTAAATACCCTGGCTTGTGATCGCGATGGTTGAGGCGGGCGAAGATGCCGATCGCCTTGAGGTGGCGCTGCATGCCCATGAGGTCGAACCAGCGCTTGAAGGTTTCGAATGCCACATCGCGCGGCACAATCCCAGTGTCCTTCGCCTCACGATAATAGGCCTCGACCCAGCGGTAGATGTCCTGATCCGGCCAGCGGATGTAACAGTCGCGCAGCAGCGAGGCCAAGTCATAAGTGACCGGCCCGAACACCGCATCCTGAAAATCCAACACACCGGGATTATTGCCTGCTACCACCATCAGGTTGCGCGAATGATAGTCGCGGTGCACGCACACGCGTGGTTGGGCCAAGGCGTTTTCCACCAGTCGAGTATAGGCGCGCTCGATGATCGCGCTGTCGCGGGCGGATAAGCTCACCCCGTAGTGGCGCCCGAGGAACCAGTCGGTAAACAGGGCCATCTCACGGCGCAGCAATGCCTCGTCGTAAGGCGGCAACACGCCTGCGCCCGCGCAACGGGTCTGGAGCCGCAGCAGGGCGTCCATGGCATCGCCATAGAGCCGCTCGACCGTCTCCCGATTCAGGGCGGCGAGATAATGAGTGCTGCCGAAGTCACCCAAGAGCAGAAAGCCGTTGTCGATATCCTGGGCATAGAGTTCCGGCACATGCATGCCACTGGGGCGAAACAGGTCCATCACTTGCAGAAAGGGGCGCACGTCCTCATGGCTGGGCGGGGCGTCCATGACGATATAGGAGCGATCCCCGTGGGTGAGGCGAAAATAGCGGCGGAAACTCGCGTCGCTGGAGGCCGGCTGGATGTCGAGTTGCGCGCAAGACAAGACATTCTGCGCCCAGGATTGCAGCTGACTGAAACGATCCATACGAAAACAAACCACTCTTAGTTGAACGGAAAGGCGGGGCCCATTATCTCACAGAAGCCTGAGATCGAGCTGAACTCCGTGATCTCGCGTTCCGGCATCCGGGTGTCGGGCTTGCGCATGGCGATCAGGTGGGCGATGCCAAAGCCGCGCGCGGCGCGCAGGACCGGCAGGCTGTCGTCGAACATCACGGCGCGGGCCGGATCGAACCGCTCCTGGGCGTGCATGCGCTCCCAGAAGTCCCGCGATTCCTTGGGAGCCTTGAAGTCGTGGGAGCAGATGATCTTGTCGAAATAGCCGCGCAGTGAGGTCTGTTCCATCTTGAGCGTGAGGCTATCGTGGTGGGCATTGGTCACGAGCAAGACGCGCTTGCCGCTGTGACGCAGCGCCTTGAGAAATTCCAGCGCATGCGGGAGGACGCCGATCAGATGCTTGATTTCGTGTTTGAGGGTGACGATGTCGAGCCCGAGATCTTCGCGCCAGTAGTCGAGGCAATACCAGGCGAGGGTGCCTTCCTGGGCCCGGAACCGGCGCTGCAATTCCAGGCGCGCGGCCTGCTCGTCCACGCCGTGTTTCTGCGCATAACGCTGCGGGAGCAGGTGCTGCCAGAAGTAGTTGTCGAAATTCAGATCCAACAAGGTGCCGTCCATGTCGAGCAGCACCGTATCAATGTCTTTCCAGTCCAGCAAAGAATGCCTCGCACTATTTGACACAAACCGCGCGCACCCTGGAGATATCCGTGACACCCTGCAATACCTTTAGGATGCCGTCTTGCTTGAGGGTACGCATCCCATGCTTAAGGGCGAGTTCGGTGATTTCGGCGACGGGTTTGCCTTCGATGATAGCCTTTTTGATCTCATCGCTGGCGACCAGCATTTCGTGTATCCCCACACGCCCCGCGTAGCCGGTATTATTGCATTTCTCGCAACCGCTCGCCTTGAACAAGGTGAGATTGCCATCGGCATCCTTGTACTGCTCGAACCACGCATCCAACAGTACCTGTTTTTGTTCTACCGTAATGCCTTTGATCTCATGGCAATATTCATCAAGCAGTTCCTTGAGTTCCGCTTTATTGGGCTGATAGGGCTGTTTGCACGCCGCGCACAGACGCTTGCCCAGACGCTGGGCGAGAATCGCCACCAGGGCATCGGCGAAGTTGAAGGGGTCCATGCCCATGTCCAGCAGGCGGATGATGCTCTCGGGCGCGCTGTTGGTATGCAGTGTGGAGAAGACCATATGCCCGGTCAGCGAGGCCTCGATGCCCATATGGCAGGTTTCCTTATCGCGCATTTCGCCGACCATGATCACATCCGGGTCGGCGCGCAGGAAGGCGCGCATCGCATCGGCGAAGGTCAGTCCGATTTTGGGATTGACCTGCACCTGACGCATGCCGCGCTGGGTGATTTCCACCGGGTCTTCCGCGGTCCAGATCTTGCGGTCTTCGGTGTTGATGAAACCGAGGATCGAATGCAGCGTGGTGGTTTTCCCCGAGCCGGTAGGACCGCAGACCAGAAACAGCCCATACGGCTTGGTGGCACAACTGCGCACCCATTCTTCGTTTTGCGTGCTCAGACCGAGTTTTGCCAGCGGTACCGGCTCGCCTGCCGCCAGGATGCGCATCACTACATCCTCGAGGCCGCCGGCCGTGGGCAGCGTGGCCACGCGCAGTTCGATGTTGGCCGGGCCGAATTTCTTGAAGTCGATCTTGCCATCCTGAGGCTTGCGCCGCTCGGAGATGTCGAGGTGGGCCATGATCTTCACGCGCGATACCAACGCGTTGCGGTATTGCGCGGGAAGTTCGAGATAATTCATCAGGCTCCCGTCCTTGCGAAAACGGATGATGGTCTTGTTCTTGCCGGGATAGGGTTCGATGTGGATGTCGGAGACGTTGTCTTTATAGGCGGCGAGGATGATCTTGTTGATCATCTTTACGAGTAGATTGTCTGCAACCGCCTCGTCTTGCTCCTCGTCCCCCGCACCGAATTCGAATTCCGACGCGGCGGTCTCCAGGTTGTCGAGCTCGCCGTCCTCCAGTATGGCCTTTTCGGAATAATAGAACTGGATGGCGTAGTCGATGTCCTTATCTGTGGCCAGCACGGCGTCGGCGATCAAACCAGTGTTGAATTTAACGGCATCAAGGGCCTTCCAGTTCATCGGGTTGTCCGTGGCCACCACCAGCCGGCCTTCATGCATGGCGATGGGAATCACCTTGAATTTGTCCACCACCACCTTGGGGAGTTTGGCGATGATGGCGGGGGCGATCTGATACTCCCGCAGATTTACGAATGGGATGCCGAGTTTTTTGGCCAGACTCTTCTGAACCTGCTCCTGTGTGACAATGCCTTGGTCGATCAGGATCTGACCGAGCGGACGCGAACGATCCTTGGTCTGTTCTCCCAAGGCGGTGTTGAGCTGTTGCTCCGACACCAGCCCTTCGCTGATCAGAATCTCTCCCAGGCGCATGTTAGGCATGGTCTTCTGGCGCGCCAATGCCTTGTCGAGCCCCTCTTGGGTCACCACGGCCTTGGTCACGAGATACTCGCCGAGCGGGAGATTACGCTGGGATTCCTGTGCCTGGATCGCCTTGTTCAGATCATCCTGGGTTACCAGATTCTGCTTGAGCAGCATTTCCCCGAGATAATCGCCGACGCGGTATTCCTTGATCGCCTCGAAGGACGAGAAGGTCTGCATAAAGGCCGATTCGCCGATGGTGGGGAAGATGTGCAGCCCGAACTTGTCGGTGCGGATGCCAAGGGTCTCACCGCTGATGCGGCTACCGTCCTTGTAGATAATCTCGAATTTCTGCGTTTCGGTGGTAAGTTCGATGCATGAATCGCACACCAGATTCTCATTGCGGGTCCAGCGCCGTTCGCGCGGAAAACTCATAACCTTGATCGTATGGAGATCAACGCGCACCGGCGCATCCCGCCCCACCACTTTGATTCTGATGAATTGCTCGTCGGCGGTGTAATGGATGATCTCACCCTCGAAGTGGCGCTTGTCCATCAAGGTGAAGTGCACCTTATCGCCGGCGGTGATATTGATCTCGGGGCTGACCACGAGAGGCGGGTTGGGTACCTCGACGCTCATATCCTGTTGACCTTGTATCCCTCAGAAATCCGCACGCCCAGGCGATGCGCGCCGATAGGCATCTCTTGCGTAATAGATATTCTGCCTTACGCTTTGTATGCGTATCGTGCGCGCAGTGACAAAGTTTAAGAAATTTACAAGGATTTCACCGCGCCGCCCCCTTGGCCTGCGCGCGGCGCGCGGTCTGTGCTAAGTCATCGCGGCTGACCGCAGCGGCCACCGGCCAGCCCTGGGTGTGCGTTTGCACCAGCGCCAGCATCAGCTTGACGTGCTCACTGCTGTCGTTGAGACAGGGGATGTAGTTGAAGGTCTCGCCGCCGTGATGCAGAAAGATCTCGCGGTTCTCCTCGGCGATCTCCTCGAGTGTTTCGAGACAGTCGACGGAAAATCCCGGGCAGATCACATCCACTTTTTTCACGCCCGCGCCGGGCAGGGATTCCATGGTCGCATCCGTATACGGCTGCAACCATTCTTCCTTGCCGAAACGGGACTGGAAGGTCACCATCCACTTGTTCTCCGGCAATTGCAGCCGCTCGGCCACCAGCCGCGCGGTCTTCTGGCACAGGCAGTAATAGGGATCGCCGTCATCGAAATAACGCCGCGGTGTGCCGTGGAAGGAAAACACCAAGCGATCACCAGCCGGATGGCTGGCCCAATGGCGGCGGACACTCTCAGCCAGGGCCTCGATGTAGCGGTCATGATCATGATAGCTGTTGATGAAGCGCAGCTCCGGCACCCAGCGCCAGGTCTTCAGTTCATCGGCGATCGCATCGAAGGTCGAGCCGGTGGTCGTGGCCGAATATTGCGGATACAGGGGCAGCACCAGCACACGGCGGACATTCGCCCGTTTCAGCTCCTCCAGCGCGGAGGCCACCGAGGGATTGCCGTATCGCATGCCGAGCGCGACGACGACGTTGTTCAAGCCGGCTGACTTCAGCGCTTGATTCAACAACTCAACCTGTCGACGCGAGGTGACGAGCAGGGGCGAACCGGCTTCGGTCCATACCGATTGATACTTCTGCGCCGATTTAGCCGGGCGCGTGCGCAGGATGATACCGTTCAGGATCAGCCACCAGAGTGGACGCGGCAGTTCCACGATGCGCGGGTCCCACAGGAATTCGGCGAGATACTTACGCAGCGCCGCCGGCGTGGGGGCATCGGGCGTGCCCAGATTCATCAAGAGCACCCCGACTTTTTGCGCATCGTCATGCGTATACGTCTCACCTTTGAAACTCGCCATCCCACACCTCGTTGTTGTTCTTGACGCCGCGCAGCGACCGCGCGTCAAACTGCTGGGCTCAATTAAACGCAAATGCGATAATCAGCGCCCTTGTTTTCAGAAAAGACCATCAATCGAAATTCTAAGTAAAGTACTAAGATACATGACAGAAGACAAATCCAAACATACCGAAACCGCTTCCACGACCCTGATCGACTATCTCAAGGCCTGGCCGCTCTATCTGCTGCCCCAGCATCTGCTATCGCGCCTGATGCTCGGTCTCACCCGCGTCCGCTTCGCCCCGGTGAAAAACCTGCATATCGCCTGGTTTATCCGGCACTTCAAGGTCAACATGGACGAGACCCCGGCACAGGCCCCGGCGGACTATCCGACCTTCAATCATTTTTTCACCCGCCCGCTCAAACCCGGCGTGCGCCAGGTGGTCAGCGGCAGCGACGAACTCGCCTGTCCCGTCGACGGCAAGGTCAGCCAGGCCGGCCCGATCCGCGATGGCATGGTTTTCCAGGCCAAGGGACACGAATACAGCCTGGAGGCCTTGCTGGGCGACGCCAGCCTGGCGCGCGAATTCGGCCAGGGGAGTTTTGCAACGCTGTATCTCTCGCCGCGCGACTACCACCGTATCCACATGCCCTGCGATGGCACGCTGCGCGAGATGCGCCATATCCCCGGCCGCCTGTTCAGCGTCAATGAGGCCTCGGTGAAGGTCGTCCCCGGACTGTTCGCGATCAACGAGCGCGTGGTCACCGTCTTCGACACGGCCCACGGACCGGTGGCCCTGGTGCTGGTCGGCGCCATCTTCGTTGGCAGCATCGAGACCGTCTGGCAGGGTGTTATCACCCCGCCGACCCGCCATGAGCCGCGCCTCTGGCAATATCCCCTCGGCCAGCAACCGACTCCGACACTGCATCGCGGCGAGGAGATGGGACGGTTCAATATGGGCTCAACCGTGATCGCGGTCTTCGCCAATCCGAAGATCCAGCTCGATCAGGCCATTCAACACGGAGCTCCGGTGCGGTTGGGCCAGCGCCTCGCTGCGCTCGGTTAAAACCTGTTCCGAGGAGCCTGTCGGACTTAGGTCGATTCGGCTGCGGCGGCGTCAAATCGGTGCATTTTTTCGATCATTTTCGTTAAATAGGCCCGCTATTCGCCTCAAATGATCGAAAAAATGCCCTCGATTTGCCACTCGCCTCGCTTCGAACGCCTAAGTCCAACAGGCTCCTTAGGCGAAACCGGGCTATATTTAAAATATCAAGGCAATCAGGAGAAGATCATGACCGATCGGAAAATGAAGCCCGAAGCGCCCGAGACCATCGCCTGCGACGTGTGCATGAAGGAGATCCCCAAGGATTTGGCCACCAGCGAGGAAGGCGTCGAGTACGTCTATCACTTCTGCGGCCAGGAATGCTTCGACAAGTGGCATCGTCAAAAGCAGGGGGACAACAACAAGAAGAACAAACCGTAAGGTGTCAACTGCGCTCGAAGGTAAAGCTGATCACCTCGTCAATCCGCTCGGCCGCGCAGAGCAGCATGCACAAACGGTCGACGCCAAGGGCCACTCCCGCGCATGAGGTCAGGCCCGCCTCGAGCGCCGCCAGCAGGCGCTCATCCATGGGCACCACATCCAGTCCCAATGTGCGCCGCCGCTCCAAATCCGCCTCAAACCGCGCCCGTTGCTCAGCGGCGTCGGTCAATTCGTGGAAGCCGTTGGCAAGCTCCACGCCGCGATAATACAACTCGAAGCGTTGCGCGAGCCGTGAATCCTCTGGAGAAATCCGCGCCAGGGCAGCCTGCGAGCGCGGGTAATCATGGATAAAACACAGCCCCGTCTTGCCCAGGCGCGGCTCGACTACGTGACTCATCAGCAGATCCAGCCAGTCATCCCGCTGCTCCATGGCAGAGGCCAAGGTGATGCCATGACCTTGTGCACACTTCGCGAGTTGGTCGATGCTCGCTTCCAGCGGATCGATCCCCGCGTGCCGCCGGAGGGCCTCCACATAACTCAGCCGCTCGGTCGGCCCCAATGCATTGCCCTCGGGCAACACGGCCCTGATCAAGGCCTCCACCTCGTCCATCAGGGCATGATGATCCCACTGCGGACGATACCACTCCAGCATGGTGAATTCGGGATTGTGGCGCCGCCCGCGCTCGCCCTGACGGAACACCTTGCAGAGCTGATAGATCGGCCCGCTGCCCGCCGCCAACAAACGCTTCATCGCAAATTCGGGCGAGGTGTGGAGATAACAGGGTTGGGTTTGCTGTGCACCGGGCTCGTGGAAGGCGGTGACAAAGCTTTCGAGGTGAGGATCGGTGGTTGCGGCCTGGGAAAGGAGCGGCGTCTCCACCTCCAAAACACCGCGCTCGGCGAAGAACCGCCGGATGGCGGCCAACAGCCGAGCGCGGGTGCGGAGATTGTCCAGTGAGGCGCTGGGAGCCCAGGGTGCCGTGTTCACAGCGCGGGCAGATTACTCTTTGACGCGCGAGACGTATTCACCGGAACGGGTATCGCACTTGATGAGATCACCGATGTCGACGAACAGCGGTACGCGTACCACCGCGCCGGTCTCGAGCCGCGCCGGCTTGCCGCCGCCACCGGAGGTATCCCCGCGCACGCCCGGATCGGTTTCCACCACCGCAAGCACCACGAAATTCTGCGGAGTCGTGGAGATCGGCTGACCGTTCCACAGGGTGAGGGTCACCATGTCCTGTTCCTTGAGCCACTGCTTGGCATCGCCGACGGCCGATTCACCCGCCGCGATTTGCTCGAAGCTGTTGGGGTCCATGAAATGAAAAAACTCGCCATCGTTGTAGAGGTACTGCATCTCGACATCCGTGACGTCCGCCCCCTCGGCGGTTTCGCCGGATTTGAAGGTGCGCTCCAGGACGCGGCCGGTCTTGAGGTTGCGCAGCTTGACGCGATTGAAGGCCTGGCCCTTGCCCGGCTTGACCATCTCGTTTTCGATGATGGTGCACGGATCGCCGTCGATCATCAGCTTCAGACCATTGCGAAATTCGCTCGTACTGTAAGTAGCCATTTTTTCCTCGTTTTGAGAAGATTATCGAATTGCAAAAAAGTGCGCCTATGATACCTCGTTCCCGTCAAAGTTGGCAGATCCCCGATTGGCAAAATGAACTCGCCACCGCCGTGCGCGATCCGGCCGAGCTGCTGCAACGACTCCACCTGCCGAGCGACGCCCTCCCCGGCATGCAGCTGCCGCATCAGCAATTCAAATTGCGCGTGCCGCAGAGTTATTTGTCGCGCATCAAACCCGGTGATCCCAACGATCCCCTGTTGTTGCAAATACTGCCGCAGGCGCAGGAGGCCATTGCCGCCGCCGGCTATATATCCGACCCGGTCGGCGATCTCGACGCCATGGCCGTCCCGGGCCTGCTGCACAAGTACCACGGGCGGGTGCTGCTGATCACCACCGGGGCCTGCGCCATTCATTGCCGGTACTGCTTTCGCCGGCATTTCCCGTATCAGGAAAGCCAGCTCAACCCCGCGCAATGGCAGGCGGCCCTCGCATATATCGAGCAACATCCCGACATCACCGAAGTCATCCTGAGCGGCGGCGACCCCTTGAGCCTCAGCGACCAACGCCTCGCTGGTTTGCTGGAGGACATCGGTCGCCTCAAACAACTCAAGCGCGTGCGAATCCACACCCGCCTGCCCAGCGTCATCCCCTCGCGCGTGACACCCGAGTTGCTGGAGACGCTCGCCGAACTGCCACAGACGGTGGTCATGGTGCTGCACATCAATCACGCCAACGAGATCGACGAACATGTCGCGGCAGCGGTCAAACGACTCAAGGACAGTGGTCTGACCTTGCTGAACCAGGCCGTGCTGCTCAAGGGGATCAACGACTCGGCCGAAGCGCTGGCGGTATTGAGCGAGTCTCTGTTCGCAATCGGTATCCTCCCCTACTACCTGCACCTGCTCGATCCGGTGGCCGGCGCGATGCACTTTGATGTCGACGCCGAGACCGCCACGACGCTCATCGACGCCCTGCGTCAACGCCTGCCCGGATATCTTATTCCTTGTCTGGTAAAGGAAATCCCGGGTCACCCCCATAAGCTTCCGGTCTGATTGAAGAAGCGCCGCGACTTCCAGAATGTGAGCCAGTTCACATTGCATTCGCTGTAAGCCATACTTTCAGTAAGAAGCAAGACGGCTTAACCATGGAATCGAGGAGGCTATATGGCGGACATTACTGAATACGGATTTACCACCCCGCACCGAAAACCGCCCACCGCAGACGCCTTCGATGTGCGCCCGCGCAAGGTGCATGCCTGGGTCGAGGCGTTGCCACTGACCAATATCACCGAAAGCGCGAAACGCCTCGCCAAGGTGCTCTACGAAACCAACCGCACGCAAATCAAGGCCGAAGATCGATTCAAGATGCTCGAGATCCTGCGCGAGCCGGCGGAATTCATCCTGACGTCACTGGAGAAATATTACCTCGGGCAGCCCATCCCTTTAGATGAGAAAGCGAGCAAGGTCGTCGCCTTCACCCGGCAAATGCTCGATGAACTGGGCATGGGTTATAAATGCATCCTCGAGGACTTCCTGGACCACCCCAAGGTCAAGCTCAGTCAAAAAGAGCTGGCCGTTTGCCTGTACCGGCCCCTCACATATCTAGGCCGCCAACTGCTGATCGGCTACCAGGCCTATGGAACGCCTCCGGCGATATGGCGTGAAGTCAACGTCCTGTACCGGCTGGCGGAACAGTTTGAACTGGAGACGCGGGAGTTCATCCCGGAACATCCCACCCTCGCCCATGCTTATGCTCGGATAGCGCTCCTGGCCCTCTCCGACCCCCATGCCTTGAGCCAGTATCAAATGACGCGTTTGTACCAAAGCCTGGAGCAGTGGTCGGCCTTCTGCCCGCTGATGAAGGCCGATGCCCTCCCGCTCGAATCAAGCGCGCTCTACTTTGTGGACCTCGCAAGCGAGCAGGGGCCGCAGATCGCGCGGCGACACGCACTGCCGACGGGCGGTGACCCGCGTTTCTTCGATACCCGGGATCTGTCCGACGTGATCCGGATGCAGCTGGCGGAGCAAAACCCCGACGCCGTGCTCGAACACGTAGACCAGCCCAACCACACCACGCTCAGCCGTCTCATCACCGTGTGGCAAGGACAGCAACAACGCCACTTCGACCGCACACCCCGCGACGGAGAAATCGTGGCGCAGATCAGCCTCAATGCCATACACGATGCGCTCAACCCGGCCGAAGCCGCCGTCAAGTCCGAACCTGCGGGGGTCCAACGCCACGACCGGTTGGAGCACTTCCTCGGCAGCCTCGAAGGATCAGCCCTCAGCCCGGTGGCTCCACAGGCATGGGAGAGCGACATAAACACGAGGATCAGCGCTAACATCCACTTCCAGACCACCGACACCACGCCCCCGTCCGCGCCCAGGCCACAGCCCGTCCGCCTGAAGGTGCTCGATCAAAGCCGGGGAGGATTGCGTCTCCGGCTCAGCCAAACCAAGGCCATGCCACGGCTCATGGTCGGCGATCTGATCAGCGTCAGTCTTGGCAATGCCACGGGAAGCTCCGATACCGAAATCGGATCGATAAAATGGCTGCGCAGGCGTGGCGAACAAGAGGTTGATTGCGGCATCCAGCTGCTGGCCAGCTCAGTCATCCCGGCCCAAGGGATCGACGCCCGGCATGCCCGGAACGTTGCCTGCCTGGTCCTGCCGAGAATGCCCGAACTCAATCAGCCCAGCAGTCTCGTCACGCCCATCCAGTACCATTCGGCGGATCGCATCACGCTCAAGCTCGACGGCAAGTCCCTCCCGCTCAAACTGGGCAAGGCCATCGAACACAACGAGCATTACGCGCGCTTCTACTATCACGAAGTGCCGTAGGAAATGCGCCAATCCGCGCCATTTCATCAAAAACTTGCGGGATACGGGCACTTTGATAATATCTGGACTCAGTTATCACCCAAAAACGACGATAACAATAAAATTCACCCCAAACAGGAAATAACGACGAGTGAATACTGAGCAGATTGTCTATCTATTGGTGGCCGAATCAACGCCCGAGGACACGGAGAAGCATCTCAACAGCTTGAAGAATGCCGGGTTCGCGGTGCGGGAAAATGTCGTCAAGAACCTCGAAGCCCTGGAAGAAGCGCTGGCAGACAAATCGTGGGACATCCTGATCTGCGCCGAGCAGACCGCAGGACTGGCCGCGGCGGATGCCGTCAAACTCTGCAAAACGAAGTACCCCGAATTGCCGGTGCTGGTGATCACCGAAAACGACGATCCCGCAAAGTCACTGCCGCTGCTCAAAGAGGGCGCCGCACACTGCATTCCCCGGGCGCAAGCCGAACGCTTCCGCCTGACGCTGTTGCGCGAGCTCAAAAACGTCGACAACAGGAAAAAGCTCACCCAACTCGCCCAGTCGCTGCAGGAAAGCGAGTTGCGCTGCCGCAGCCTGATGGACAGCTCGCGCGACGCCATCGCCTACATCCACGACGGCATGCACATCTACACCAACGACTCCTACCTGGAGATGTTCGGCATCATCAATGCCGATGAGCTCGCCGGCATGCCCATCCTCGACATGATCGACGGCGAACAGCAGGGCGAATTCAAAAAGATGTTGCGCACGCTGGATGAAGATCAGATCGATCCCGACAAGCAGTTCATCTTCAAGGCCCGCCGCGCCAACGACAGCGGCTTCAAGGCGGCGATGAAATTCTCCCGCGCCAATGTCGATGGCGAACCCTGCATCCAAGTGGTCATCCAGGACATCTCCCAGGACGAGGAACTCAAGAGCAAACTCAAGGAGCTGGCCACCACCGACCTGGTCACCGGGCTGTTCAACCGCCAACACCTGATCGAAACCATCACCGGCTTGGTCGGCGGCAAGGATCTCGACAAGAATCACCTGATCTTTCTCAAACTGGACAACTACACCGCGCTCAAGGACAGCATCGGCACGGCGGGCTTTGACATCGTCGCCCGCGACATCGCAGACATCATCCGCCACGCCATCCCGCACTCGCTGTGCAGCGCGCACTTCTCCGATGACATTTTCACCATCCTGGTGCGCAATGATGATCCCAAGACCTCGATGGAATTGGCCGAAAAACTGCGCGACGCCATCGGCGAGCATGTCATCGACATCGATGGCAAAACCTACTCCACCACCGTCAGCGTCGGCTTCGTGCAAATGAATCAGACCCACAAAACCGCACAACGCATGTTGACCGAGGCCGAGCGCGCCTGTACCACCGCGCAAACCGAGGGCGGCAACGCCGTGCGCACCATGCAGACCATGGCGGTGGAAAACACCGAAGACTCCGCCAAAAAGATCCGCCAGGCGCTGGACAACAATAAATTCAAACTCTTGTTCCAGCCCATCGTCAGTCTGCATGCGGAACCGGGCGAGCGGTATGAGGTCTTGTTGCGCATGATGGGTGACAACGGCGAAGAAATCTCACCGGCCGCCTTCCTGCCGGTTGCCGAGATGTCCAACATGCTCCCGGAGATCGATCGCTGGGTCATCAAACAGAGCGTGAGCACCCTTGCCTACCAGCGCCGCAACGGCAAAGAACTCAAATTGTTCGTCAAACTTTCCGAGCAATCCATCGCGGACCCAGGCCTCCTGCCCTGGATCAACGCCTATCTTAATGCGGCGCGGTT
The DNA here is from genome assembly GCA_040752855.1 of Pseudomonadota bacterium. Classification (GTDB taxonomy): domain Bacteria; phylum Pseudomonadota; class Gammaproteobacteria; order RBG-16-57-12; family RBG-16-57-12; genus JBFMHP01. The sequence continues at coordinate 50,787 of JBFMHP010000006.1, forward strand.
GCGCGGGGACTGCCTCGTATTCGAACTCAGCGAAGAAGGCATTCATGAGGATCTCAAGCTCGCCAAGGAATTCGCCACTGCGTTGCAACAACTGCATTGTGAAATCGCCATCGACCATGTCACCAGCGCCATTGCCAAATCCAACTATTTGCGCCATATTCCGGCCAAGTACGTCAAGATCGACGGCTCGATCATCTCCAGCATCACCAGTGACCCGAGCAGCCAAGAAGCGGCCAAGCTGATCACGGCGACAAGCCTGGCGCAAAACAAGCTCACCGTTGCCGAGTTCGTGCATGACGCCAACACCCTGGCCATGCTCTGGCAATTCGGCGTCAACTTCGTGCAGGGATATTATCTGCAGAAACCGGCCCCGCAGATGCAATACGATTTCTCGAGCACCTGATTTGAGCTCTCCAAAACAAAAAAGGCGTGCCATGGCACGCCTTTTTATTTGGTCCATCACTCAGCGGATCAACGCTGGGCTCTCAATGTCGCGATACGTTCCTCAAGCGGCGGATGGGTCATAAAGAGCCGCTTGATACCATGGCCCAGTCCACCCGAGATGCCGAAGGCGGCCATTTGGTCCGGCAGATGCGGCTGACTCACATTGCGTTGCAGACGCTCCAGCGCGGCGATCATCTTCTCGCGTCCGGCCAACTGCGCCCCGCCGCTGTCGGCGCGGAACTCGCGTTGACGGCTGAACCACATCACGATGACGCTCGCCAGGATGCCCAGCACCAGCTCGGCGACGATGGCCGTGATCCAGAAGGCCGGGCCGTGGCCGTTTTCATTCTTGAACACCACGCGATCGACGAGATGGCCGATCACGCGCGAGAGGAAGATGACGAAGGTGTTGACCACCCCCTGGATCAGGGCCAGGGTCACCATGTCGCCGTTGGCCACGTGGCTGACTTCATGCCCCAGCACGGCCTCGGCCTCATCGCGGGTCATGTTTTGCAGCAAACCGGTGCTCACCGCCACCAAGGCGTTGTTGCGCGACATACCGGTGGCAAAGGCATTCACATCCGGACTATCGTAGATCGCCACTTCCGGCATACCGATGCCGGCGGCCTTGGCCTGCCGGGCGACGGTATCCACCAGCCAGCGCTCGCGATCGTTGCGCGGCTGCTCGATCACCTGCGCGCCGGTCATGCGCTTGGCCGTCCATTTGGAGATCGCCAGCGAAATCAAGGAACCGCCAAAGCCCATCACGGCGGCGAAGATCAACAAGGCATTGAAATTCAGATTTGAGCCTTGCTGATCGAGGATGCTGTCCACGCCGAGCAGTCTCAGCGTGATGCTCAGCACCAAGACGATAGCCAAGTTGGTCACCAGAAACAGAAAGATCCGCTTCATCTAACACTCCAAACATTACTGACGGAATTCACATTTTAGCATAGTGCGCGTCGCGGCAGGCCAGTATGCTGACGACGCACAGCTGTTTAAATAGGGGCTTTCAGGCGGTTTTCAAGAGGATCAAAGCGCGATCTCTTCGGCCGGATTTTCCGGCTGAACGGAAAAGATGGTGAACTCCTCGTGCCGCGAGGCGGTTTCGCCGAGGATCACGGAGATGGTTTTCTTTTCCTGGCGTAAAAACACGTTCGCGCCGGAACTCAGTCTGTTTTTGTTGTGGGCGACGATCTGCCAGCGGGCGTTGCGATTGCGGATCAGAAAGGCCGGCCAGGCCTGTTCGGCCTTCTGCTCGCTGGGCGTTTGCACGGCGATGGCGCGGACCTCGTCGGCGAGTTTGATCAAGGTGATCAGCAAATCCCCGCTTGCCCGGGTGATGCGGCCGATGTAGCCGATGATGAAATCCGTTTCCGCACCGTCGATGGCGTTGAACAAGGCCACCTGGCCGATGGCCATCGGCGTGACGTAGGTGGTCTCACGCGTTTTGATCTGCGTGCCGCCCTCGCTGTCATTGACCACAAACCAGCGCGCCTCGTCCTTGATCTGCCGGCTGTCGTCGGTCAGCATCGAGGTGCGGCCCGCCAGCATCTCCGAGAGGGTATTGGTGTCCTTGGTCTTGGTCTTGGGATGCTGAATGTTGTGCAAGCGCCGGTGGGCTTCTGTGAATCCAAAGAAGGCCTTCATGTTTTCGTATTGATTGATATGCTGCCGCTCGTGCCGGCGCAGGCGCGGGTGCAACCGCAGGCGCAGCCGCTCGAGGAACAGGCCGCGATCCTGCGCACCGAGCACCGACAGCGGCGGCGACATCTTCTCCACCGCCGCCTCGGGCGGCAGACTGAAGATGATCGCATGATCGTCATTGACCTGCGTCTTGAGGGCGCTGATGTCCAGCAGCAGTCCCGTGGTGTATTTGTCCTTGCGGGCATACACGGCGGGGCGGTCTTGGCCGAACAGGCACAACAAATGCCCGCTGGGCACCTCGCCGCCGGCGTCCTCGCGGATCTTGACCTTGGGTTCGATGATCTTCATGTAGGCGTCCATCACGTGGATCTGTTCAGCGGGCCAGGTCAGGGTATCGACCATGCCCAGCAACTGGATCGAGATATAGAGCTGCTGGGCGGATGCCTTGATGGCGCCGGTCTCGATTACGGAACGGTTGTCACGCAAATACGTTGGGATGCAACCCGACAGGCGCACGGCCTGCGTCGCGTCCTCATAATGCCAGAGGATGAAAAAGACCTGATTGCACACCGCCCAGCGCTTCGGCGACAGCAATTGGTAACGCAAGGCGTTGACCCGCTGCTCGGTCAGGATCAGATCGAGCAAGCGATGGCCCGCCTGGCGCAACCGGGGGCGGTTGATGACATAACGCAGGTCGGACAAACGGTAGTCATGATCGAAGATGCGTTCGTAACCGGCGGAAAGCTCCCGGAGCGCCTCGCCGACGCGATCGAGATTCTCCCGCCGCGCGCTCGATTCGGGCACCGCATGGCTGTCGCGGCAATTGAGGTAGACGTTGGCGATGTGCGGCGCGAGATAGCGCAGATACGTCTCCAACAGCCGCATGCGCCGCCAGGTCGAGACCTTGTGACGATTGAGCAGGGCAAGTTGGGAAATGGCATATTCCAACGCAACCAGCGGCGTGGCGCTGTAGGAACGCAGCACCTTGGCCACGCTGGATGCGCTGGTCTCCGGCCGCTCCCCGCGCCCCTTCAGATAATTGGGCAGTTCGAACTTGAGTCGATAGTCCCGAATGGGGAGATCCTTCACCCCGCCTTCTTTAACGACCGTCCAGATCTGTTTGACCGAATCGAATAGCGCCCCCACATCCACCTCAAAACCAACCGCCTATTCCCCCAGCTCGATCCGGTCAACCTTCTGGAACCCACGAGGCAGCTTGTTGCCGCGGCGCCCGCGTTCGCTGAAATAGTGTTCCAGATCCTTGCCCTTGATCTTGCAATGCCGCGATCCGGCGTGAATCTTCAAGGTATCATGCGGTGACAAAACTGCAACCCCTATCAGGTATTCCTCACGTGCAGCCGCCCGCGCGGAGGGGATGCCAAAGATCTTGACCCCCTTGCCCTTGCCCAGTTCCGGCAAGTCCTTGGCAGGGAAGACCAGCATCCGTCCGTCATTGGTCACGGCCGCCACCAGCTCATTCTCCATGTCATTGATCAGCACCGGCGCCAAGGCGCGGCTGCCTTCGGAAACATTCAGCAGCGTCTTGCCCGATTTGTTCTTGGCATGGAGATTCTCAAGCCGCGTGACAAAGCCATAACCGCTGTCGGAGGCGATGAGGCAGAACTGTTCGTTGGCTCCCATCACCATCCCGACGAATTCCGCCTTCTCCGGCGGGCTCAGCCGCCCGGTGAGCGGCTCGCCTTGGCCGCGCGCCGAGGGCAGCGTGTGCGCCGGCAGGGAATAACTGCGGCCGCTGCTGTCCAGGAACAGGGCCTGCTGATTGCTCTTGCCCTTGGCCGCGACCAGGAAACTATCCCCTGCCTTATAGGCAAGCGAGCTCGGATCGATGTCATGCCCCTTGGCCGCGCGCACCCAGCCCTTCTCGGAGAGCACCACGGTGATCGGCTCGGCGCCGATGAGCGCGGTCTCCTCCATGGCCTTGGCGGCTTCGCGCTCGACGATGGGCGAACGGCGCTCGTCGCCATACTTCTCGGCATCGGCCTGCAATTCATGGCGCACCAGGGTCTTGAGGCGGCGCTCGGAGCCGAGGGTCTGCTCGATGCTGTCGCGCTCCTTGGCCAGCTCCTCCTGCTCGGCGCGGATCTTCATCTCCTCCAGGCGGGCCAATTGCCGCAAGCGCGTATCCAGGATGAAATCCGCTTGCAGCTCGCTCAAGCCGAAGCGGCGCATCAGCTCCGCCTTGGGCTCCTCTTCATGACGAATGATATGGATCACCTCGTCGATGTTGAGGAAGGCGATCAGCAGGCCGTCCAACAGGTGCAGCCGCTGCTTGACCTTCTCCAGCCTGAACTCCAAGCGCCGGCGCACGGTGGCAACGCGGAACTCCAGCCATTCGTGCAGCATGGTCAGCAGGTTCTTGACCTGCGGTCGGCCGTTGAGACCGATCACGTTCATATTAACGCGGTAGCTGCGCTCCAGATCGGTGGTGGCGAACAAATGGGCCATGAGCTGATCGGCATCGACGCGGTTGGAGCGCGGCACGATCACCAGGCGCGTGGGGTTCTCGTGATCCGACTCGTCGCGCAGGTCCTCGACCATGGGCAGCTTCTTCGCCTGCATCTGGCCGGCGATCTGCTCCAGCACCTTGGCCCCCGACACTTGATACGGCAGCGCAGTGATGACGATGTCGCCTTCCTCGCGTATCCAGCGGGCGCGCATGCGAACCGAGCCGTTGCCGGTCTCGTACATCTTGCGGATCTCCGCGGCGGGCGTGATGATCTCGGCCTCGGTGGGATAGTCGGGCCCGCGCACGTGTTCGAGCAATTCCTCGAGCGTAGCCTTCGGGGATTCCAGCAGACGGATGCAGGCGCTGGCCACCTCGCGCAGATTGTGCGGCGGGATGTCGGTGGCCATGCCCACGGCGATCCCGGTCGTGCCGTTGAGCAGCACATGGGGCACACGCGCCGGCAGCACGGCGGGCTCTTCCAGCGTACCGTCGAAATTCGGCACCCAGTCCACCGTGCCCTGATTGGCCTCGGACAACAACAGCTCGGCAAAGGGCGTAAGCCGCGATTCGGTATAGCGCATCGCCGCGAAGGATTTCGGATCATCCGGGGAACCCCAGTTGCCCTGCCCGTCGATCAATGGATAACGATAGGAAAACGGCTGGGCCATCAGCACCATGGCCTCGTAACAGGCCGAATCGCCGTGCGGATGGAATTTACCGAGCACATCCCCGACGGTGCGGGCGGATTTCTTGAACTTGGCCCCGGCGTTCAACCCCAGCTCGGACATCGCGTAGATGATCCGCCGCTGCACCGGCTTCAAACCATCGCCGATGTTCGGCAGGGCGCGGTCCATGATGACGTACATGGAATAATCGAGATAGGCCTTCTCCGCAAAGACCTTCAGCGGCTGCTTCTCGATACCTTCGTGATTGATGTGTGCGCTATCACTCATAATCTGACCATACTCTAATATTCATCAGGCTCTAAGCCCTTGCACCCAATGCTGTCGAACCCCTCAAGGGTAAAAAACATGCCATCAGCCAGGCATTTTGAAATCATTATTTACATTCTGAACTAAAGATTCCCAGCCCCGGGTCCGATATGGACTGTGTCATGCAACAGGACGAAGACCGTAGATTAAACGGCATAACCCCCGATTGTTCAACATAATAAAAAATCAACAATCAAATGCACACTGCAACAGAGGCTGGAAAGATGGAAATCGTTGGAAAAAGAGAGTTTGCCACCCAGGTCCGCGCACGCCTGCAAAACACGACGGCGCTCCCCCCCCTGCCCGAACTCGCTCACGATCTGCTGCGGCTGCGTAACAATCCGCACGCCGACATCGATGACTTGGCGTCCATCATCAAACGCGACCCGAGTCTCGCAGCGCAAGTCATGCGCCAGGCAAAGATGGGTATATACGGATACGGCGACCGTCTCACCTCGATCGAACAGGCCATCTCCCTGGTGATGGGTTTTGAAAACGCCTTATTCATGACGCTGGGCATCGCCAGCGGAAAATTCCTGAACACTCCGAACACGGGCCCGCTGGCCCGCCAGAGCATCTGGCAGCAGGCGCTGGCCACGGCGGCGCTGGCCCAGCAGCTGAGCACCCTGGTGGACAAGAAGATCCGCCCCTCCAGCGGCCTGTGCTATCTCAGCGGCCTGCTGCACAACTTCGGCTATTTCCTGTTCGGACACTGGTACCCCGAGCATTACAACTATCTGAACAAGCTCATCGAGGCCCATCCCGAGGACGATATCCGCGATCTGGAACTCCACGCCTTCGGCATCACGCACGACATGGTCGGCACCTGGCTGCTGCGCGCCTGGAACATGCCGCCGGAAGTCATCACCGCCGTCTCCGAGCACCACTTTCCCGACTTCGGCGGGGAAAACGCGATCTATCCCAAACTGGTAGCCATCGCCAACCGCATGCTCGGCAACCCCGGCATGAAGGATTCCTGCGCCTACCTCGATACCGACGCACTGCTGGAAAGTATCGGCATCGACCACATCAAGGCGGAAGACGCCCTGGAAAAGGTCAAAAAGTGCCTGCCCCAGTTCCGGGAAGTCGCTGGCCAAATGTAATTCGATCCAACAAAAAGGGCCTGTCATTACGACAGGCCCTTTTCATTTTAATTAATGTAGGGTGCATTCCATGCACCATTTGCCTCGTGCACATACCGACGGATTGGTGGTGCATGGAATGCACCCTACATGGTTGAGCGGACGTGGTACCCATTCCTCGTAGGCACAAACATCGTGCCTATCCGGCTTACATTTTCAATAAAATGGCGACTGAGAAATTTGTAACTTCAATGTCACTCTCACCCTGGAAAATCTCGTATAACCCACGAACAGATAACCTTTCATACATGTCATATGTCATACCAAAACCATAGGTGATATCATCGCCACTAATAGATGCCAGCTTTTCTCCGTGAACAACACTATTAAGGTTCCAGGAAACAACCCCCCCTTTTATATTCATATTCAGTCTTCTATTAATAGGGACGTACCCTAAAAGCGAAAGCTCCAACCCATCAAATTCAACATATGTGTCACAATCACAAGCATGCTCCATTTTGCCCGACTCAAGATAAGCCAATTCAACACCTATATATCCAATCCTTCCGGACAACAGATATTTGAAAGATGATGAACTGCCATAGGCAGAAGCACCGACATCAGGAGGGGCATTTATACTCGCTCGACCCAGACTCAATCCCATATACATATCACCTGACTCTTCCGCAAAAACATATGATCCAGAAAAAAACATGACCACAAAAACGGCGGAAAAAAACCTTGCTTTCATACAAATGTCCCTTGTTATCCTTATTTAATTTGGTCCAACCGCATAATACCTTAGCTGAGCAGGGCGGGCACGCCTTATGTGCCCAAAACATGGGGGGGGCAGTCCATTCGGTCATCAGCCGACGTGGCACACTTTCCACATGGGCAAACCCATCCTGACCAGCCGGCATTCAACCAAGGGACTCAGGCCATGAGCGCGGGCAATAAGTCGGTTCCCACTCCAAAAGTGAAAAACAAATCCGTCACCTTTTCTCTCCATGCCGAGGTTTCGGGGGCGAGGGATCAGACCACCTGGGCCAGATCCCCCTTCTCCTCCAGCCAGCTCTTGCGCTCAGAGGCGCGCTTCTTGGCGAGCAGCATGTCCATCAATTGATGGGTGTCGTCTCCGGCGTCGATGGAGAGCTGCACCAGACGGCGGGTGTCCGGTGACAAGGTCGTCTCGCGCAATTGCAGCGGGTTCATTTCTCCCAGGCCCTTGAAGCGCGTGACCGAGATCTTGCCTTTTTTCTTCTCGGCGGTGATGCGGTCGAGGATGCCTTGGCGCTCGGCGTCGTCCAGGGCGTAGTAGGTGTCCTTGGCTATATCGATGCGGTACAAGGGCGGCATGGCCATGAAGATATGCCCCGCCTCCACCAGAGGGCGGAAGTGGCGCAGGAACAAGGCGCAGAGCAGCGTGGCGATGTGGGCGCCGTCGGAGTCAGCGTCGGCGAGGATGCAGATCTTGCCGTAGCGCAGTCCCTTGAGGTCGTCCGAGCCGGGATCAACGCCGATGGCCACGGAGATGTCGTGCACTTCCTGTGAGCCCAGTACCTCGGCGGGATCGACCTCCCAGGTGTTTAGGATCTTGCCGCGCAGCGGCATGATGGCCTGGAATTCCTTGTCGCGCGCCTGCTTGGCCGAGCCGCCGGCGGAATCGCCTTCTACTAAAAACAGTTCCGTGCGCGCGAGGTCGCTGGCGGTGCAATCGGCGAGTTTGCCGGGCAGCGCCGGCCCCTGTGTCACTTTCTTGCGGACCACCTTGCGCCCGGCACGCATGCGGCTCTGGGCGTTGGCGATCGCCATCTCCGCCAGCCGCTCGCCGAGTTCCGGGTGTTGATTGAGCCAGAGGCTGAAGGCGTCCTTGACCACGCCGGAGACGAACGCCGCCGTCTCGCGCGAGGACAGGCGCTCCTTGGTCTGGCCAGCGAACTGCGGCTCCTGCATCTTGACCGAGAGGATGTAGCTGACCTTGTCCCACACGTCCTCGGGGGCGAGCTTCACGCCGCGCGGCAGGAGATTGCGGAACTCGCAGAACTCACGCACCGCCTCGGTCAGCCCTGTACGCAGACCGTTGACGTGCGTGCCGCCCTGGGTGGTCGGGATCAGGTTGACGTAACTTTCGGTGACGAGTTCCCCGCCCTCGGGCAGCCAGGCCACGGCCCAGTCGGCCGCCTCGTGAGTGCCGGCGAAACTGCCCATGAACGGGCCATCGGCGGGCAGGATCTCGTAGTCCTTCAAGGCCTCGACCAGATACGCGCGCAGGCCGTCTTCGTAATACCATTCATGCGACTCGCCGCCCTCCTCCGCGAAACTGATGCGCAGGCCCGGGCACAACACCGCCTTGGCGCGCAGCAGGTGCAGTAACCGGGGCACGGAGAACTTGGGCGAGTCGAAAAACTGCGGATCGGGCCAGAATCTCACCGTGGTGCCGGTGGTGCGCTTGCCCACCTCGCCGATCACCTTGAGGTCAGACACCTTATGTCCGCCGGCAAAGCCCATCTGGTATTCCTTGCCATCGCGACGCACGGTTACATCCAGGCGCATGGACAGGGCATTGACCACCGACACCCCTACCCCGTGCAAGCCGCCCGAGAACTGGTAATTCTTGTTGGAGAACTTGCCGCCGGCATGCAGCTTGGTCAGGATTACCTCCACCCCGGAAACCTTCTCCTCGGGATGGATGTCCACCGGCATGCCGCGGCCGTCGTCGCGCACCTCCAGCGAGCCGTCCTTATAAAGGCGCACCTCGATGGTCTTGGCGTGGCCCGCGACGGCCTCGTCCACGCTGTTGTCGATGACCTCTTGGGCGAGGTGATTCGGCCGGTCGGTCTGGGTGTACATGCCCGGGCGCTTGCGCACCGGGTCCAGGCCGCTCAATACCTCGATGGATGCTGCATCATAATTGCTCATGACTTCTGCTATAACCTTTGTGTTTCTCAAGACTCAACAATGGGGCCAATCCTAGCAGCACTTTACGCCGGTGGCCACATTGACCCCTGCGGCGAGCTGCGGTAGGGTAGCGCATCTGTTAGAGGAGCCTCCCCTTTTGGCCAAAAAGAAGATCCCCGATTTCGAAGCCGCCCTCCAGGAGCTCGAGGAGATCGTCGAGAAGATGGAAGACGGCGAGATCAGCCTCGAAGACTCTCTCAAACACTTCGAGCGCGGCATCGCACTGACCCGCGCCTGCCAGCAGGCCCTGGCCGAGGCGGAACAAAAGGTTCAGATCCTCTTGGAGAAAAACGGCCAGGAGACCGTGGAAGACTTCGAGCCCGAAGACTAGATTCTCTGAATCTATCCGAGCCCCCCAATCCGATTTATCAAGAGGCAGTTTCCTTGAATCTGGAAAACCATTTCGTAGAGTACGGCAAACGTGTAGAGCAGGCCCTCGATCGCTGGCTTCCTCCCGCCGCTACCCACCCCACCCGTCTGCACGAAGCGATGCGCTACGCCTGCTTCAACGGCGGCAAGCGCGTGCGCCCGCTGCTGGTCTACCTCACGGGGGACATGCTCGGCGTCGCCCCCGAACAACTCGACGGCCCGGCCTGCGCCATGGAGTTGATCCATACCTATTCCCTGGTCCACGACGACCTGCCGGCGATGGATGATGACGATCTGCGCCGCGGCAAACCCACCGTGCACAAGGCCTATGACGAGGCCACTGGCATTTTGGTCGGCGATGCCCTCCAGGCCCACGCCTTCCATATCCTCAGCCACGACAATGCCATGATCGCGGATGCGGCGGTACGTGTTAGAATGATCGGCGTACTGGCGCAGGCCAGCGGCTCACGCGGCATGGTGGGCGGTCAGGCCATTGATCTGGCCTCGGTCGGCAAGGAACTCACGTTGGCCGAGCTTGAGGACATGCACATCCACAAGACCGGCGCCCTGATCCGCGCCAGCGTGACGCTCGGGGCCTTGAGCAAGCCGGGACTCGATCCCGCGCAGTTACACAAGCTCGATCACTACGCCAAGTGCATCGGCCTGACCTTCCAGATCCAGGACGACATCCTGGATGTCGAAGGCGACACGGCCACGCTGGGCAAGCGGCAAGGCGCCGACATCGCCCGCAACAAGCCCACCTATCCCGCGATCGTGGGCTTGAGCGATGCGAAGCGCATGGCCAGGGAACTGCATGAGGCGGCCGTCGACAGTCTCGAAACCTTCGGAGACCGGGCCGATGCGCTGCGGCAGTTGTCGGAATACATCATCACCCGAAAACATTGAAGACGCCGATGACGGACACACACATCTTGAGCGATTTGGATACCAGCGCGATGGCGGATGCGAGCAATGAATTTTCCTTGTTGGACCAGATCGGCTCCCCGGAGCAGCTGCGCGCCCTGGCGCAGAATCAGCTGCCGCAGCTGCGCGATGAACTGCGCCGGTTTTTGATCAAGACCGTCTCACAGACCGGCGGGCACCTCTCCTCCGGCCTCGGCACCATCGAGCTGACCATCGCCCTGCACTACGTGTTCAACACCCCGGATGACCGCATCGTCTGGGACGTGGGCCACCAGAGTTATCCGCACAAGATCCTCACCGGCCGGCGCGGGCAGATGAGCACCCTGCGCAAGAAAGGCGGCTTGGCGGGGTTCCCCAAGCGCTGCGAGAGTCCGTATGACGCCTTCGGCGTCGGTCATTCCAGCACCTCGATCAGCGCCGCGCTCGGCATGGCGATCGCCGCTCAGCAGGACCATCTGGATCGCAAGGTGATCGCCGTCATCGGCGATGGCGCGATGACCGCCGGCATGGCCTTCGAGGCGCTCAACCACGCCGGGGATCTCGACGCCAATCTGCTCGTCATCCTCAATGACAACGAGATGTCGATCTCGCCCAATGTCGGCGGCCTGTCGAATTACTTCGCCAAGGTGCTCTCCGGGCGCCTGTACTCGACCATGCGCGAGGGCAGCAAGAAGATGCTCAAGGGCATGCCGAGCGTGTGGGAGCTGGCGCGCCGCGCCGAGGAGCACGTCAAGGGGATGGTCATCCCCGGCACGCTGTTCGAGGAGCTGGGCTTCAACTACATCGGCCCGATCGACGGGCACGATCTCGACACCCTGATCACCGCGCTGAACAATTTAAAATCCTTGGACGGTCCGCAGTTCCTGCATATCGTCACCAAAAAGGGCAAAGGTTATGCCCCCGCGGAACAGGACCCCTGCGAATATCACGGTGTGACCCCCTTCAAAATCGAAACCGGGCAGAAGGTCAGCAAGGCGAGCGCCGGTCCGACCTATACCCAGATCTTCGGCCAATGGCTCTGTGACATGGCCGCCCACGACCCGCGCCTGGTCGCCATCACCCCGGCGATGTGCGAGGGTTCGGGCATGCAAGCCTTCGCCGAGCAATTCCCCGAGCGCTATTTCGATGTCGGCATCGCCGAGCAACATGCCGTCACCCTCGCCGCCGGTCTGGCATGCGAAGGCAAAAAACCGGTGGTCGCCATCTACTCGACCTTCCTGCAGCGCGCCTACGATCAGTTGATCCACGACGTCGCTCTGCAAAACCTGCCGGTAACCTTCGCCATCGACCGCGCCGGCCTGGTCGGCCCCGACGGCCCCACCCACGCCGGCACCTTCGATCTCAGCTTCATGCGCTGCATCCCCAATCTGCTGATCATGGCCCCGGCCGATGAGAACGAATGTCGCGCCATGCTCACCACCGCCTTCCTGCACAACGGCCCGGCGGCGGTGCGTTATCCGCGCGGCGGCGGCATCGGCGTGAGCGTCGATCCGGCCCTCGCGCCGCTCCCGGTCGGCAAAGCGGAGATCCGCCGCCAAGGCGGCGGCCGCGTGGCGATCCTGAACTTTGGCGCCCTGCTGGCCCCCGCGCTGGCGGCCGCCGAACGCCTGGATGCCACCGTGGTCAACATGCGCTTCATCAAACCGCTGGATATCGAGCGCGTATTGCAGCTTGCGCACACGCATCAGGTGCTCGTCACCCTCGAGGACAACGCCATCGAAGGCGGCGCGGGCAGCGCGGTCAACGAGTTGCTCGCCGCCCAGGTGAACCGTCCAAAGATTATCAATCTCGGCCTGCCGGACCGCTTCGTCGATCAAGGCAGTCGCGATGAACTGCTCGCCGAGTGCGGGCTGGATGCCGCCGGGATAGTGGCCTCGATTACCCCACACCTGAATCCGTAGGAGGGAGCGCGGCGTACTGCGCCCATCCCACCTCCCCATCGGGAATAAGGACGGGTACAATACGCTTCCTTTTTTCTTTCCGAGCGATTATCTGATAAAATTGCTCAGATATTGATGGTGATTGGTCGTCTATGGCTGCTGTATATACCCTGAAAGTGCTCACCGACTTCGCGTCGGCCCATTCCCTGCGCGAATATCCCGGCGACTGCGCCCGGCTCCACGGGCATAACTGGAAGGTTGAGGTGGAAGTGCGCGCGCATACCTTGGACGCGATCGGCATCTCCATCGATTTCAAGACGGTCAAGGGCGTGGCCCGGCGCATCTGCGGTGAGCTCGATCATCGTTATCTCAACGAAATCCCGCCATTCGATCGGATCAATCCCACCGCCGAGAACCTGGCCGCCTACATCTATCAACGCGTCGGCGAGGCGATCAACAACGAGCGCGTGCAGGTCCACGCCGTCACGCTGTGGGAGACCGATACCTCCAGCGTGCGCTATACCGAGGAACCGTAATGAGCGAGAGCGTCTCCAGCGTCATCGATGATGTGCAAAGCGCCAAAGACACGCGCCGCATCACCATCAACAAGGTAGGCATCAAGGACATCCGCCATCCCGTTCGCGTGCGCGACCGCAGCCAGGGCGAGCAACACACGGTGGCCAACTTCAATATGTATGTGACCTTGCCGCACAACTTCAAGGGCACGCACATGTCACGCTTCGTCGAGATCCTGAACAATCACGAACGCGAGATCAGCGTGGAGTCCTTCGATGAGATGCTGCGCGAAATGGTCGAACGGCTCGACGCGGAGACCGGCCACATCGAGATGAGCTTCCCGTATTTCGTCAACAAGACCGCGCCGGTCTCCGGCGTGCAAAGTCTGATGGACTACGACGTCACGCTGCGGGGTGAGATCAGTCAGGGTGTGGCGACCACGCTCATCAAGGTCGTCATCCCGGTGACCAGCCTGTGCCCGTGCTCGAAGAAGATCTCCGACTACGGCGCGCACAACCAGCGCTCGCATGTCACGGTCACGGTGCGCACCAAAGAATTCGTCTGGATCGAGGAATTGATCGAGATGGTGGAAAAACAGGCCTCATGCGAGCTCTACGGGCTGTTGAAACGCCCGGACGAGAAATTCGTCACCGAGCGCGCCTACGACAACCCGAAGTTCGTCGAAGACATGGTGCGCGATGTGGCGGCGCAATTGAACGCCGATGAGCGCATCACGGCGTATATCGCCGAATCGGAAAATTTCGAATCCATCCACAACCACTCGGCCTATGCCATGGTCGAGCGCGACAAGGCCGTCTCTTAGAACTTCTTTTTCAACCGCAACTCGGCGCCCTCGCGCTGCATGTCCAATCGCCCGAGAAACGACATGCCCAGCAAGGCCTGCGGGGGAAACGAGGCGTTCTGATGCACCACTGCGTCGACATTGTGTAATTGGATAGCGCCTACGCGCACCGTGCTCAGGCTCACCATGTAGCCGGTCTCGATCGCCGAAGCGGTGGACAGTGATATGGGTCGGCCCTTGAGATAATCAATACCCAGGCGCCGTGCATCGGAACGATTCATCGAGATGAGGGTCGCCCCGGTATCGACGATGAATTTCATCGGCATGCCATTGATCGCGCCCTCGGTGGTATACATGCCGCGCGCATCCGGCCAGAGGCGCACATCTTCGGATTTGCGCTCGGCATAGTCCGACGTAATGCTGAGCGCGGCGCCCATCTGCTGCACCGAACGCCGCCCGTTGACCTCGATCTCGATGGCATCGCCGCCGGCGGAAATCAGCTTCACCCCTTCCGGGCTGGTTTGCCCGACCGACAGCATGCGCTTGTTCCCGTCGATCTGGAGCAGCGCCTTGTCCGTGAACACGCCTTGGATGACGATATCCGCCGCCGGGGCGATCCGCCCTGCCGTCATCAGCACGCCGAGCAACAACCACGTCCTTATACGCATCGGGCTGTCACACTCCTATTGCTCGGCGACCAGCATCAGGTAGGCCGGCTCCGACTTGTCGTGGGAATTGTCCTGACCGGTGCTGAAATTAACCGTCCACATGCGTTGCGGATTGAATTGAAACTCCGTCGCCGACCAGTAATAGCCGCGCCGGACATTGGAAAAATAGCGGACATCGACCTTGGGGTAAGGGTCCGCGAGCGTGGCATTGACCACACCAACCAGCTCATGGCGCTTGGGGAGGCGCCATTTCTTGATCCCGCACAGCGCGGCCTTGTTCAGCAGCTGAACATAGCCATCCACCCCGCAGGCCTTCTGACCACATTCGCCCGCGGTGCCGGTGACCGAATAGGTAAAGTCGCGATTGCGCTCCCCCGCGGTTGTTTTCGACTCCCAGACCAGACCTGTCTTGGTATCACGCACGCAGGCCCAGTCCTTCGCCGCGAGTGGTAGCACCCGGCCGCGATCATCCAGTTTTACGAGCCGGCCGGTGTCCGCCGGCAAGGCGGTCGCCAACGCGGCCAGTTGCTTTGGCGTGATGTCGGGCGTGGGCTCGCCGACCTTGGCGGGGACGCCGCTCGCAGCCCTGCCCGGGACGGACGCGACCGGTGCGTGGCGCGGAATCGGCGCAGGCAGCGTGGCCGGATCACGGGTGACTTCCACAACCGTCAACGCGGTCGGCTGCTTGAACTTGAGTTCCAGCAGGGACTCCTCGTTGGGGTCCTTCGCGGGAGGGGGAGGAGGATTCGGCGTCACCGCCGGCGCGGAGACGACCGGCAACGGCGTTGCCTGTGCGGGGACGGGTACATCGACCTTGGCGCTCTCACGCGGCGCGCTGCACGCGCTCAACACCAGCGCCAGAATCGCAACCTTCCTCCGCATGATCACCGCCCACCGATAAAATAAGGGAAGCATGCCGCTTCCCTTATGTTGGTACAGGCCAGCCGCGTCGAGCGCATCTTAGAACGGGATATCGTCATCGAAATCGTCAAAACCGCCGCGCCCGCCGGATTCATTCGCGGTGGCGGGCGTCGACGGCCGGGCGCCCTGCGCCGGGGCCGAGGAACCCGACTCATACCCGCCGCCACCGCCGCGGGCCGAACCGAGCATCTGCATTTCGCTGGCGACGATCTTGGTGGTGTAGCGATCCTTGCCTTCCTTGTCCTGCCACTTTTCCGTGCGCAGTGAACCTTCAATATAGACTTGCGAGCCTTTCTTGAGATACTCGCCGGCGATCTCGGCCAGCTTGTTGTAAAAAACCACATTGTGCCATTCGGTGCGCTCCTGCTTCTCGCCGGATTGCTTGTCCTTCCATTGCTCGCTGGTGGCGATGGTCACGCTGGTCACCGCCCCGCCGCTTGGCATATACCGCACTTCGGGGTCTTTGCCCAGGTTGCCCACCAGGATGACTTTGTTGACGCCTTTTGCCATTGATTTCCTCCCGCGCCGGCATCGTTCCATGCCATACAGCGCCTTAACAAAACAAAAAAGACAGGCGAGCGCTGAATACGACCCAGCACCCGCCAGCATTCCCGCTATCCTACCCTATTCAAATTTCACGGCCAACGACAACGTGACCGCCGGGATGCCGCGCCGGTCCGACGCGACGATGGAACCTTCCGAACCCCGCCGACGTTATTACTTTGACTTGTGAACTAGATCACACAATCCAATTACTATATACTAACTGCGGTTTTGATGAGGCTCATCGCCGTTCAGCCAATCCCGCAACGTCGAAATGAAAGGAATATCAACGATGAACAAGCTTACCGTCGGCACCATGGCCTGGATTGCATTCGGACTCCTGATACTCGGGATGCTGATCGTCCAAAGCTATCTGGAAATGCTTGCAAACTGAAAACAGCGCCGCGGCGCCAGGGCGTTAGCCTCTACTACTCATAGGTCTTGACCCCGATGATTTTCAGGGCCTTCCTGACTTCCTTGGAAGCATCGGTGATCATGCGGATGGCCTTGGGATAATCGCCCGCCGCGGCGGTCTTCTTGGCCTCCGCCGCCATCCAGCGCGCCTTCTCGACGGTGCGGTTGATCAAAACCATCTTGCCGGTGTCGGGGGCGTGCGTCTGGATGGCCACCGGAATCAGCTCTTCATAACTGACGTAACGTCCGAGTTCATATTCATACTCCTTCTTCGGGGTGCTCACGTCCACCGTGTAGGTCACCACCTGTTGGTGGAGCATCTTGGCCAGTGCGGTGTCGACGAGCGCGCGTGCCTTGACCAGAAGCTCATTGGCTTGCCCATAGCGGCCGTGCCCGGCAAGCGCCTCGGCCTCCCTGGCCAGCCCGCCCACCTGGCCGACATCATACGCGACGACCGCTTGCTCGCCCTCCTGCGCCGCAACCCGGTCATAGGCATCGCCGTATAACTCCTTGGCGTGGGCCAGTCCCTCGCGCAGATCGGCGTACCGCGCCCGCTCCATCGCCAGGACATCCTCGCTCGGAACCATGGCGGTGGCCAGGCTCAGCAACCGATAACTTTCATTGACCAAGGCGTTGGCCGCAGTCAAATCACCGGCCGCCAAGCGCGCCCTGGCCTCGGCAGCCTTCTCCTTGGCCTGACTCAGCAGCCCCTTGGCCTCGGCGTTATCGCTCGCCAGCACGCGCTGACTGGGCTTGAACGTGAACATCATGCCCGCATACTGCACCTTCTCCTCGATTTCCTTGCGCGTGGCCGGCACCTCGCCGACGGTACGCATATCGAGTGCCTTGGCAGGACCGCCCTCCGGTGTTTGCTGTTGCGGCCGAGGCGCTGCCTGGGAGGGTGTTGGAATTGGGGATTCTGCCGGCGGTTTCGCTTCGGCTTCAGTCGATGGACTCGGCGGGACTTTAGGTGTCGCCTGCGCGGCGGGTGGGGTGGGTTGCGGGGTCTGTTCTGGCGAAGAGGCTTTGGAAGGAGGCGACGGTGTAAGTGAGGGTTGCGTTGGCGCGTCGATCTTTCCTGGTGCGGCGGCGCGATCTTGCACCATGCTTTGCCCGCCGCAGCCGACACCGAGTATCGCCACCAGCATCGCCGCACTCGGCGCCACCATGAGTCCTCTAAACATGCGCCCCCCTAAGTGATCGTTCAAGTATAGATCAACCAGTATCGCTCGAGTTTAACCCGATTGATCCCGGGCGCAATTGCAGCGCGCTTGAACTTTGGAGGTACCCCGTTAGGGGGTGGCCCGTCTCTCGGGCTAGCTCGGATTTCTCACCAGTGCGCGCAAAGATCGCGCCGGGCTTTGGTTTCACAAGGGATTTTCCGAAGAAGCGGAATACAGGGCGTATTTCCGACTGAGGAAAATTTCTTGGGGAAGCAAAGAACAAGCGAGATCGTGTGCATCGGGTGAGAAATCCGGGCTAGGCCTCATCCGGTACGGCGAATTTGAGGATCTCGGACTTATCCAGCGCGTGCAGATCCACCTTGAGATAGGCCACACCGTCTTCCGGAATCACCAGGGCCTCGGCCACGCCGGTGACGGCCGTCATCGCGATGGCCAATTCCTCGGCGCGTTTGGCATCCACCGGGCCGACACGCACCAGATAGCTGCTGAGATACCGCGGGTTGCGCATGGTGGCGGCCACGAAAAACCAGACGAACGCGACCAAGGCGCACATCATGAACACCGCGCCGATGCCGTATTTGCCGTGTAGCCACCCGCCCAGCGCGCCGCCGATGAAGGCGCCAAGGAATTGCGCGGTGGAGTACACGCCCATCGCCGTGCCCTTGCGGTCCGGGGTGACCTCCTTGGCGACCAGCGAGGGCAGCGAGGCCTCCAGTACGTTGAAGGCGATGAAGAAGATCAGCAGCGCGGTGATGATGCTCATGACACTGCTGTGCCAGAACACCAGGGACAGCTCCGCGACGACCAAGGCGATGATCGCGCCGACGAACACCTGTTTCATCTTGCGCTTGCTCTCGGCAATGATGATAAACGGCACCATCAGGAACAGGCCGAACAACAACACCGGCAGATAGATATACCAGTGATGCGCCTTGTCCAGTCCCGCGATGTCCTGCAGGGCCAGGGGCATCACCACGAAGGTGGCCGTGAGCATCATGTGCAGGGACAGGATGCCGAAGTTCAGCCGCTGCAGTTGGGTATCGCGCAGCACGCTGGCGAACAAGGCCGGGACCGGCATGGTGTCGCGATGCAGTCCGCTGTGCACCGGCGTCGGCACTTGGCTGTGCAATAACACGATGCCGCCGAGGGCCAGCACGGCCGTGAGCCAAAAGATGCCGTCCACGCCGATCCAGCGATCGAGCACCGGCCCCAAGACCAGCGATATGGCGAACGACACCCCGATGCTCATCCCGATCACCGCCATCGCCTTGAGGCGGTGTTCCTCGCGCGTGAGGTCGGAGGTCAGCGCCATGATCGCCGCGGCGATCGCCCCGCTGCCCTGGATGGCGCGCCCGAGGATGACGCCGTAGATCGAATCGGCCATCGCGGCGATGACGCTGCCGGCGGCGAAGATTAACAAACCGATGGTGATCACCCGCTTGCGGCCGATGCGGTCCGACCACATCCCGAACGGGATCGCCAGGATCGCCTGGGTCAGTCCGTAGGCGCCGATCGCCACGCCGACCAGAAACGGTGTCACACCTTCCAGATCCTGGGCGTACAGGGCAAAAACTGGGAGGATCATGAACAGCCCCATCATGCGCAGGGCATAGATGCTGGCCAGGGAACTGACCGCGCGTTTCTCGCGTGGGGTCATGTCATCGATATGCTGATTTTGTTTTTTCACTACGACTTCTCAACAGCGTGTGTGTGTTTTGCGTCATAAGCGCGAGGCATCGTATAGTAGCAGGTTACTCCGTGAGCGAAAATAACCGATGGATACGATCAAGATCCGTGGGGCCCGCACCCACAACCTGAAAAACATCGACCTCGACCTGCCCCGCGACAAACTCATCGTCTTCACCGGCCTTTCCGGTTCAGGCAAGTCATCGCTGGCCTTCGATACGATTTATGCCGAGGGCCAACGCCGCTACGTCGAATCGCTCTCAAGCTATGCGCGTCAATTCCTGGAGATGATGGAAAAGCCCGATGTCGATCACATCGAAGGGCTGTCACCGGCGATCTCCATCGAACAGAAGACCACTTCGCACAACCCGCGCTCCACCGTGGGCACGGTCACCGAGATCTACGATTATCTGCGCCTGCTGTTTGCGCGGGTCGGCGAGCCGCGTTGCCCGGAGCATCACATCACGCTACAAGCACAGACCGTCAGCCAGATGGTCGATCAGGTGCTGGCCCTGCCCGAGGGCGCGCGCCTGATGCTGCTCGCCCCGGTGATCAAGGAGCGCAAGGGCGAGCACCAGAATGTCTTGAATGAACTGCGCACCCAGGGCTACGTGCGCGCGCGTATCGACGGCCAGGTCATCGAACTCGACGCGGCCCCCGCGCTCGATCTGCACAAGAAACACACCATCGAGGTGGTGGTCGATCGCTTCAAGGTGCGCCCCGACCTGGCCCAGCGCCTGGCCGAATCCTTCGAGACCGCGCTGCACCTGACCGACGGTGTGGCGAGCGTGGCCTATCTGGATGAACCGGAACGGCCGGAGCTGGTCTTTTCCGCGAAATTCGCCTGTCCCGAATGCGGCTACGCCATCGCCGAACTCGAGCCGCGCATCTTCTCCTTCAACAATCCGGCGGGCGCCTGCCCCGAATGTGACGGGCTGGGCGTCAAACAATTTTTCGATCCGCAGCGCGTGATCATCGACGCCGGACTGCCGCTGCCCGGCGGGGCGCTACGGGGGTGGGACCGGCGCAATGCATATTACTATTCGATGCTCTGCTCGCTCGCAGCGCATTACCAATTCGACATCGAGACACCGTATGCCGAACTGCCCGAGAGGATTCGGCAGGTCGTGCTCTACGGCAGCGGCGAGGAGGCCATCGCCTTCAGTTATCCCGGCGAGCGCGGACGCATGGTCACGCGCGAGCATCCCTTCGAGGGCGTGATCCCGAACATGGCACGCCGTTATCGCGAGAGCGATTCCAATGTCATCCGCGAGGAGCTGGCGAAATATCTCAGCACCCAGACCTGCCCTTCGTGCGCGGGCACGCGCCTCGCGCGCGGCGCGCGTCATGTGTTCCTCGCCGAGCGCACCTTGCCGCAGGTGGCCGCGTTGCCGATCGGCGCGGCGCACGAGTTTTTCGCCGCACTGCACCTGACGGGGCGGCGCGGTGAGATCGCCGACAAGATCGTCAAGGAGATCAATCAGCGTCTGAAGTTTCTGATCGATGTCGGGCTCGAATATCTCTCGCTCGACCGCAGCGCCGAAACCCTCTCCGGCGGCGAGGCGCAGCGCATCCGGCTGGCCAGCCAGATCGGCGCCGGGCTGGTAGGTGTGATGTATGTGCTCGATGAGCCCTCCATCGGTCTGCATCAGCGTGACAATCAGCGCCTGCTCAACACCCTGGTGTATCTGCGCGATATCGGCAACACCGTAATCGTGGTCGAACACGACGAGGACGCCATTCGCCTCGCCGATCACGTAGTCGACATCGGCCCCGGTGCCGGGGTGCATGGCGGCGCGATCGTCGCGCAAGGCGCGCCCGAAGACATCCTGCAAAACCCGGATTCACTCACCGGCCAATACCTCAGCGGCAAACGCCGGATCGCCGTGCCGCGACAGCGCACGCCGGTCAATCCGTTGAAGATGCTGTCCCTGAACGGCGCCACCGGCAACAATCTGAAGGACGTTTCGATCGAAATCCCGCTGGGACTCATGACGGCGATCACCGGGGTCTCCGGCTCCGGCAAGTCGACGCTGATCAACGACACGCTCTACAAGATCCTGGCGCGCGATCTGAATCATGCCGGCACCGAACCGGCGCCGCATCGTGCGATCAGCGGATTGGAGCACCTCGACAAGGTGGTCGACATCGACCAGAGCCCGATTGGGCGCACACCGCGCTCCAACCCGGCGACCTACACCGGCCTGTTCACCCCCATCCGCGAACTGCTCGCCGGCACCCAGGAGGCCCGCGCGCGCGGTTATACGCCGGGACGATTTAGTTTCAACGTCAAGGGCGGCCGCTGCGAAGCCTGCCAGGGCGACGGGCTGATCAAGGTGGAGATGCACTTCCTGCCGGACATCTACGTGCCGTGCGATGTCTGCAAGGGCCGGCGCTACAATCGCGAGACCCTGGAGATCCGCTATAAGGGCAAGAACATCCACGAGATCCTGGAGCAGACCGTGGAAGACGCGCGCGCCTTCTTCGACAGCGTGCCGATGGTCGCCCGCAAGCTGCAAACGCTCATCGATGTGGGCCTGAGTTACATCCGGCTCGGCCAAAGCGCCACCACCCTCTCCGGCGGCGAGGCCCAACGCGTGAAGCTGGCCAAGGAACTCTCCAAGCGCGACACCGGCCAGACCATCTACATCCTCGATGAACCCACCACCGGGCTGCACTTCCATGACATCGAACAACTGCTCGAAATGCTCCATCGCCTGCGCGACCACGGCAACACCGTCGTCGTCATCGAACACAACCTGGATGTGATCAAGACGGCCGACTGGATCATCGATCTCGGCCCGGAGGGCGGTGACAAGGGCGGCCAGATCATCGCCACCGGCACACCGGAGGATGTGGCGCGTGTTCCGCACTCCTACACCGGGCAATTCCTCGCTCCAATGCTGAACAGATACGACTGAGGCCTATCCAAGGCAAACCTTTGATTGACAATGAGTCTCTTAGCTCATATAGTCATGGCCAGAGAGAATAAGATGATCAGCAGAACCGGCAAACACGCACTCCATATCCTTGGCTATCTGGTACAGCATCCAGGCGACTGGATCTCCGGCCAGGATATCGCCAAGGCCACGTGCATTCCCGCCAATTACCAGGGCAAGATCCTCAACACCCTGGCAAAACATGGCTTCGTGGAATCACGCAAAGGCTGGGGCGGCGGCTTCAAGATCAATCCCGCAGCCCTCGATCGCAGCATCGATGAGGTATTGGAGATTGTCGAAGGCCCCACCGCCGCCGAAGGCAAGGAATGCGTCTACGGCCTGGGGCTGTGCAATGACAGCCAGCCCTGCCCGCTGCATCCCTATTTCAAACCGATCCGCGGCGCCTTCGACAACATGCTGCATAAGGTCACCATCGGCGAGCTGGTCGCGGAGAAGTAGCTCGCAGTCAGCCGCCGCGTACCGTGAACGGCATCCCGACCTCGATCCCCAGCACACGCGCCGCACTGCCCTGATTGACCGCAAGCTCCACCAGCCCGATCGAATTCTCATACCAAAAGGCCCGCCCCACCGGCACCTCGGAAAAGGTGCGGGCATGAT
Organism: Pseudomonadota bacterium; assembly: GCA_040752855.1. Classification (GTDB taxonomy): domain Bacteria; phylum Pseudomonadota; class Gammaproteobacteria; order RBG-16-57-12; family RBG-16-57-12; genus JBFMHP01. The sequence continues at coordinate 73,841 of JBFMHP010000006.1, forward strand.
GCAGTCGTTGGCCGTTGATCTGAATCACCGCCTGCTGCGAAATCGCATCGGCGCGCATCCCGCTCATGACATTGCCATAGTGATCGATGTAGACCGCCGCCGCATATTCCTCCGGCCAGCCGGGATCGGTAGACGGCGCGCACGTCACTAGATCATTTTCCCGCAGCGTGCCGGCCGCGATGCGCGCAGCAATGGGGGCAAACAAATCCCGGCCATGAAAGCTTGAGGTCAGTCGTTCCGGCCGCCAACGAATGTGATGCCACTGCACCTGGTCGGCGCGCTTGGTCACCACGGAAAACAGACCGTTGTCCGGCCCCACGAACCAGCGGCCATCGATTTTCACGGCCGCGGTTTCACGATCACTGCCCACCGCCGGATCGATCACGCAGAGAAACACCGTATCCATTGGAAATTCACGGATCATGGCCGCCAGCAGGAAGGCAGCGGCGCGGATGTCGAAGGCCGGCACGTCATGCATCAAATCCACCACCGGCTCGGCGGGCGCGTGTTGATGCAGCACCGCCTTCATCTGTCCGACATAGGGGCCTTGATAGCCGAAATCCGTGAATAATACGATCATGATCAATCCGGTCGTTGAATGGTCTTTACGCCGCTGCCTTCTTGCTCAAGCATCGGCACACAACACACCCGCGTCAAGACATGAGGCACGCTAAATCGCCTATACTTTCTTCATAGCTGGAAGATTGATATGAAAAAAGTTTGTCTGCTCATCTCATTGCTGATGCTCGGCGGTTGCGCCACCCAGATCCCTACCGCCATCCGCCAAGGGCCGCCGGTTCCGGTGCTCTTGGCCGAGGTCCGTGCGGATTCGAAACGCTTCGAGGGCGCCGAGGTGCGCTGGGGCGGCGTGATCGCGAAGGTCAACAACCAAGCGGCGCAGACCGACATCGAGATCGTCAGCCGCGCACTGGGCAGCGACGGCAAGCCGGCGCTGGAGGGCTTCAGTGACGGCCGCTTCATCGCCCGTTTCCAGGGATTCGTCGATCCCCTCGTCTTCAGTCCCGGACGCCAGCTGACCGTGGCCGGCATCCTCAGTGGCGAGCTCACGGGCAAGATCGGCGAGTTCGAGTATCGCTACCCGGTGGTCAACGTCACGATCTTCCAGCTGTGGCCGGAGCCCGAACCGCTGCGCTACTATGAGTATCCTTATCCACCCTGGTACGACGATCCATGGTGGCCCTACCCGTACCCGCATCACTATCCGCCCTACTACTGGTGATATCGACTTATGACACGACAACTCTGCCTTCGAATCTCGCTCGCAACCCTGCTGCTGACTGCCTGCGCCACCACGCCGAAAATGGATACCACCGGCATCGATCTTTCCGTCACCCCCCAGCGAGCGGTTGCGGAAGCACAGGCCCTGCAAGGGGCCCCGCTGCTGTGGGGCGGGGTGATCATCAACAGTGCCAACCTCAAGGACACCACGCAACTCGAGATCCTGGCCTATCCCCTGCAATCCGATCAGCGGCCGGACACCGATCAGACACCGCTGGGCCGCTTCATCGCCCAGCAGGATGGTTATCTTGAGATCAGCGACTACGCCCAAGGTCGGCTGGTCACCGTCAAAGGCACGCTGCTGCCCAGCCGCGCGGGGCGCATCGGCGAGACCGAATACACCTACCCCGTGCTGCATGCCACGCAACTGCACCTTTGGCCAAAACGCGGCTCCGCCCCCGAGACGCGCGTGCAATTCGGGATCGGGGTGCTGTTCCATGATTGAGCCCGTCCACGGTTTATCCAACACCCGCTTGACTTGCCAATAAGAATCATTATCATTCTTATCTGAGAACCCAAAACCTGGGGACCCGGCGGACGCCGCCGCGCGCGGTTTCTCTGCGCGGCGACCTTCATTTTCACGCTCCATCACCGTAGGCAAAGAACCATGAATAAGACACTCACCTTCATCGCCGGCCTGTGCCTCGCTAGCCAAGCCTGGGCAGCTCCCAGCGAGCAAGACGTCATCAAACACTACGCCGACCTGGCCCAGGCCGTGTACGATGATTCGTTGATCACCGCCCGCGAGCTGCAGAAGGCGGTCGATCAGCTGATCGCCGCGCCCACCGAGAAGAATCTCGCCGCCGCCCGCGCCGCCTGGAAGGCCGCCCGCGTGCCCTATCAGCAGTCCGAGGCCTACCGCTTCGGCAACCCGATCGTCGATGAATGGGAAGGCAAGGTCAACGCCTGGCCGCTGGACGAAGGACTGATCGACTACGTGGCCGCAAGCTACGGCGATGAATCGGACGAAAACATGTATTACACCGCCAACATCATCGCCAACCCCAAGCTCAAGATCGGCGGCAGGACCATCGATGCCACCACCATCACCAAGGAACTGCTGCGCGACTCGCTCCACGAGATCGACGAGGTAGAGACCAATGTCGCCACCGGCTATCACGCCATCGAATTTCTGCTCTGGGGACAGGACCTCAACGGCACCGGCCCGGGCGCGGGCAAGCGGCCGGCCAGCGACTACGACACGAAAAACTGCACCGGCGGCCACTGCGACCGGCGCGCGGCCTATCTGAAGGCGGCCACCGATCTGCTGGTGGACGACCTCGCCTGGATGACCGCCCAGTGGACGGAGAAGGGCGCCGCACGCAAGGCCTTACTGGAAGGCAAACCGCAGCAAGGCATCGCCACGGTCTTCACCGGCATGGGCAGTCTCTCCTACGGCGAGCTGGCCGGTGAACGCACCAAGCTCGGGCTGATGCTGCATGATCCGGAGGAAGAACACGATTGTTTCAGCGACAACACCCATCAGTCGCATTACTACGACGTGCTCGGCATCAAGAACGTCTACACCGGCAGCTACTCGCGCGTGAATGGTAAAAAACTAAGCGGGCCGAGTGTTGCGGACCTCGTCGCCGCAAAGGACGCAGCAGCGGACAAGCAGCTGCGCGCCCTGCTCGATGACTCGCTTGCGAAGATGCAGCGCATCGTCGACAGCGCGGAGAAAAACCGCGTGGCCTACGATCAATTGATCGCCCAGGGCAACAAGGAAGGCAACGCCATGGTGCTGGCCGCGGTCAACGCCCTCGTGGCGCAGACCAAGGGGATCGAGAAGGCGGTGGCCGCGCTGCAACTCGCGCCGATCGCCTTCCAAGGTTCCGACAGTCTGGACAAAAAAGAATAGGACACGCGAACCGGCCTGGCCGCGCACGCGAACTGCGCGGCCGGCCATGCAGATTGATGTATGAGAAACACTCGCCCGAGTCCTCTGATCGCCCTCCTGTTACTGACGCCCATTTCGCTCGCGCACGCGCAGCCAGGCGAACACTATCCAGGCGGTGCCACCTCCCATCTCAAAGCCCTCGACCAGAACGCGTTCTCCCATCCCTCGTCGAATATGAGTCTGGAACGCCAAATGGACTTCAAGCTCGGCAACGGTTTCTTCAAACGCCTGTGGGTCAGCGCGCCCGCCTCCACCCAGGCAGCGGACGGGCTTGGCCCGCTCTACAACGCGCGCAGCTGTGAACGCTGTCATCGCAACGATGGGCGCGGCCGTCCAAGTCAAGGAAGCGAACATTCAGTCTCGATGATCCTGCGCCTGAGCATTCCCGCGCAAACCGCCGAACAGCAACGCCTGCTCGATGCGCATCGCGCGACGACAATCCCTGAGCCCACTTACGGTGCGCAGCTGCAAGAACTGGCCACGCCAGGTCAAACCGCCGAAGGCCGCGTGCGTATCGACTACGAAGAGATCCCCATCAATCTGAACGACGGCAGCACCGTCACGCTGCGCAAACCAACGTATCACATCACCGAACTGGGTTATGGACCCTTGCATCCGCAGACCCTGCTATCGCCGCGCATCGCACCACCGATGATCGGCCTGGGACTGCTCGAGGCCATCGCCGAGGAAGATATCCTCGCGCTGGCCGATCCCGACGACCGCAACGGCGACGGCATCTCCGGCAAACCGAATCGCGTCTGGAGTGCCGAGCGCCAGCAGGTAATGCTGGGACGCTTCGGCTGGAAGGCCGGATCGCCCAACCTCGCCGAGCAAGTCCAGGCCGCCTTTGCCAACGACATCGGCATCTCCGCGCCGCTACATCCCGGCGGCTCGGGCGACTGCACCGTGCAACAAAAAAAATGTCTGGACGCACCCAGCGGCAACAGTCCTCAATACGAGAATCTGGAGGCCCCGCGCCTGGTCACCGATCTGGTGGCCTTCTACGCGCGCAATCTCGCCGTGCCCGCACGGCGCGGCCACGATGATCCCAAGGTGCTGGCTGGAAAAAAACTCTTCCATGAAAGCGGCTGCGCCGCCTGTCATACACCGCGCCACATCACACGCACGGTTGAGCACATGCCGGAACAGTCGCAACAGGAGATCTGGCCCTACACCGATCTGCTGCTGCACGACATGGGTGAAGAGCTGGCCGATCACCGCCCGGAAGGCGCGGCCGATGGCCGCGAATGGCGCACACCACCGCTGTGGGGCATCGGGCTCAACGAAGTGGTCAACGGCAACGGATTTTATCTGCACGACGGCCGCGCCCGCACGCTACTCGAGGCCATCCTGTGGCACGGCGGCGAGGCGCAACGCGCGCGCGACGCGGTCGTTCACATGACATCGCCGGATCGTGCTAACCTGCTCGCATTCATCAACTCCTTGTAAGGCACCACGCGCACAATGAAGAACTCTGCCCTGCTACTCACACTCACCGCCACCCTGCTCGCCGCCTGCACGACTGCTCCGACTACGCCACCGGATCCACCTGTGACTTGGCAGTCGATCAATCGCGCCATCGTCGTACAGCACATCATCCCGCGTTATCGGCAACTCGCCGATGCCAGCCGCGTGCTGGAACAAGAGGCGCACGCCATGTGCACAGCACCCGATGCCGCGCGTCTCGAATCGCTGCGCGCCGGTTTCAACACAACCATGGATGCCTGGATGGGCATCCAACACATCCGCAACGGTCCGGTGGAGCTCTTCACGCGTTACCATCGCTTTGAACTCTGGCCGGACAAGCACAACACCGGTCCCAAGCAACTCGGCGCACTGCTCGCGGCGGAAGATGCCACGGCACTGGAGCCGGAGAATTTCGCGCACAGTAGTGTGGCCGTACAAGGGCTCACCGCGCTCGAGCGGCTGCTATTTGATGAGGACACAAGTCCCAGTAGCTTCGGCACGCCAGGCGCGCCGAACTATCGCTGCCGCGTGATCGAAGCCATCGCCCACAACCTCGCGACGATGTCCACGGACCTGGTCGAAGACTGGAATCCCGAAGAACCGCCGTACGCCATGCTGTTCATCTCCACCAGCCAGCACCTCGATGAGCAACCGAGCAACCAGGAACTCGAGGCCAAGCGCGAGGTCAGCGCCACGTTCTTCAACAATATGAACACCCAGGTGCAATCGATCATCGATCAGAAGATGCTGCGCGCGATGGGAGAACGCGCCGAGGACGCCAAGCCGCGCATGGCGGAATCCTGGCGCAGCCACCGTTCACTGCGCAACATCACGCTGAATCTCCATGCAGTGCAGTCGATCTACGAGACCGGCTTCGCCCCGCTGCTGCGCAGCAAGCAGGATGGCGCGGACCTGGACAAGAAGATTGCAGCGGCATTTCAAGCGAGCCTCAGCGCCGCAGCCGCCATCGCACCCGGCGCGGGCGATGTATTCGAAGACGCAAACAATCGCGCGGGACTGGAAAAATTGCTGTCTGCCAATCGCGCGCTGCTCAGCCTGTTGACCGGCCCCCTGCCGCAGGCGCTCGACATCCCCTTCAGCTTTAACGCACTGGACGGAGATTGAGATGCAGTGCACCCGTCGGCAATTCCTCGCGACCCTCGCCTGCACCGCTGTGGCAACAACGCTGCCGGGCTGCGCCACACCACTCGCACTCTCTGCGCGCAGCACGCGCACCCGCTACTTGAGCGCACGCAGCAGCAGCGATGGCCGATATTTCCTGAGCGGTTTCGACGAGGCCGGCGCGTGTCGGTTCGACATCCCGTTGCCCGAGCGCGGACACGCCGTCGCCCTGCATCCCGAACATCATCACGTGGCGGTAGTGGCACGGCGGCCGGGGCAATTCCTGCTGGTGGCGGATTTGGAAAGCGGCGCGGTGCTGCATCGTCTGCACAGCGAAGCGCAACGTCATTTCTTCGGCCACGGCGTGTATTCACCCGATGGGCGCTGGTTTTACACCACGGAAAACGATATCGAGAGCGGCAACGGCCTCGTCGTTGTGCGCGATGTGCACAATGACTATCGCGTGGCGCGGGAATTCTCTTCGCACGGCATCGGGCCGCATGAATTGGCCTGGCTCAGCGACGGCCTGACCCTTGCGATCGCCAACGGCGGGATCGATACCCGCCCCGAGACGGGGCGCACCATGCTCAATCTCGACCACATGGCCCCCTCGCTGGTCTATGTCGATGCAGGCTCCGGAAAACTGCTGGAACAACACACGCTCGATGCCGCGCTGCACCAAAACAGCATCCGTCATTTCGCCGTAGCCAATAATGACCTGCTCTGCTTTGCCATGCAGTATCAAGGCGATCCCAACGATCTGCCGCCCTTGATCGGCCTGCACCGCCGCGGCGGCGCGATCCGTCTGCTGCAGGCACCCGACGCGGTGCATCGCCAGATGGTCAATTACTGCGGCAGCGTCTGCGTCGACAGTTCCGGACAGTGGTTCGCCGTCTCTTCACCGAAAGGCAATGTGGTGACCTTTTGGTCAGGAAAAGACGGTGAATACGCCGGCAAGGCCGAGATTCCCGATGGTTGCGGTATCGCCGCAGGCAACCAGCCCGGTGAATTTATTCTGAGCAGCGGACTCGGCGGCCTGTATCGCCATCAAGTCGCGGATGGGCGCACGCGATCGTTCGATCATTCCGATCGCGACACCCGCTGGGACAATCACATGACGCGCCTCGCGCTTTAATGAGGACACTTTAGATGAGTTTGAATCGCCGCGAATTCCTGTGCAATCTCGCCTATCTCGGCGCCGCCGCCGGCCTGCCGGCGCTCTCCGGCTGCACCTTGCTGCGCGCCCAGGACGAACCCGGCTTCGACTACGTGCTCACCGCGGTGGCCGCGCCGGTGGAATTGATGCAGGGGAAACACACACCCGCACTCACCTTCAACGGCATCGCGCCCGCCCCGGTCTTGCGCGCGCGCCAAGGCCAACGACTGCGCGTGAAACTCATCAATCAGCTCGACCAGGAAACCACCATCCACTGGCACGGCGTGCGTGTGCCCAATGCCATGGATGGCGTTCCCTTCCTCACCCAGGACCCGGTGCGTCCCGGTAAAAGTTTTGTGTACGAATTCATCACGCCCGATGCCGGCACCTTCTGGTATCACCCACATATCAACAGCATCGAGCAATTGAGCAAGGGCATGGTGGGGCTGTTGATCGTCGAGGAGCGCGAACCGCTGGCCTTCGATGCCGATCTGCCTCTCGTGCTGAAAAAATGGCGTTTGGATGACGACGGGCAGTTCCTGCCACTCTCCACCCCACGCAACAGCGCGCGCATGGGCACGCCCGGCACCTGGCAGACGGTCAACGAACAACACGATCCGGTGCTGCCGATTCCGGCAGGCGGCGCGATACGCCTGCGCCTGGCCAATCTCGACAACACCGTACACTACGACCTGTGGCTCGAATATCCGCGCATAAAGCATCTCGCCTACGACGGCATGCCGCTGCATCCGCCACGCGACCAGGAAGACTACGAACTCGGCCCCGGCATGCGCCTGGATCTCGGCTTTATTGCGCCCAGCGAAGTCGGTGCGGACATCGTCCTGTACCACCGGCGCGGCGACCGGCGCGAACAACTTTGCACCCTGCGCACCGTTCCGGCGCAACACACCGCACGCAGTGTGTTACCGACACTGCCGCCCAATCCCATCGCCCTGCCGGACACCGCCAACGCCGAAACCCTGCGTTTTACCTTCGACTGGAGCGGCGCGATCGCACCGCTGGGCGATGACGAGCATCCCAGCTTCTGGGCGATCAACAAGATCCCCTGGCCCGGCCACTCCAACGCGCACCTGCCCCCGCCGCTTGCCAAACTCGAACGCGGCCGCAGCTACATCTTCGAACTGGTCAACACCAGCCAATACATGCACCCGATTCATTTGCACGGCGTGGTGTTCACAGTACTCGAGGCCAGCAAGCGCGACATCCGTCCGTATCATGCCGACACCGTGATGCTCGGCAAATACGAAACCATCCGCATCGCCTTCGTCGCCGACAATCCCGGCCGTTGGATGTACCACTGTCACCTCATCGAGCACATGCACACCGGACTGATGGGATACTTCGAGATTGTGTAGGAGCCATCTTCAGATGGCGACCAGGATTGTGGTGCATGGATGCAACCTACTCGGCTCAAGTCTGATGCGGACCAGATGAACTGGCGTGACGGCTATCGCTGTCTCGAATCAACCAATACACACCGGCGAGCGCAAATATCGTCAACGCAAGCGCGGCAATGGTTGGTGCATCGGTCTGCGCGGTATCGAGAATGATGAACTTGCGCGCCAGCGCCAGGATGGCGATGAAGACCACGGTTTTCACCTGAATGATACTCTCCCGGCGGGCCACCACCCGCATGATCGAGTGCTTGAATTCCATCGCAATCAACAGCGTCATGATCGCGCCGAACACCGCTTGGAACACCTGATGATCGAGCGGATCCAACATCCCGTTCAATAACATATTCCAAACCTTGGCGACCAACTCGAACATTGCAATCACGACCACCACCGAGATGACGAAGGACAGAATCATCGCCACCACCTGCTCGAAGCGCTCGTATAAATTCATTCGCGGCCAGTGCTCGCGGGTTTCCTGAAAATAATTCTTGAGGAATGCGTCTTCTTTGCTCATAAACCACCACCGTCAAGCTTGGATTGAACGCAAGAGAATCTCGGTTTTTCGACGAGTCGGACGAACGATCTCCGGCCGACGCAGCACAGTGGATACTATGGCCAGGCAGCAAATTTTCAAGAGACACTGAACGAAGGAAAACAGGGCTTCAACTTTCTATTCGGCGTGTAGGGCGCAGCCGCGTAGGGTGCATTCCATGCACCAAAATCCTGCAAGAATCCGCGCATGATTTTTTTAAAGCTTTCAGGATATCAGCGCCGACGTCGCACAATGATCTCGAAGCGCCCTCGCGGACCAATGAAGGCTGACGCCAGCCACCCGGTTACGCTCACCACAAGCGATCCAAGCACCGCCGCCCAGAAGCCGGAGATGCTAAAGTCGTCGAACATCCATGCTACAAGTCCCAGCATCGCCGCGTTGATCACCAACAGGAATAGTCCGAGCGTGAGAATGGTCACGGGAAGCGTGAGGAGAACGATGATCGGCCGCACGATCGCATTCACGATCCCCAATAGCAGCGCAGCCCCCAGCAACGTCCACGGGCCCTCGACGTGGATGCCGCGCACCCATTCCGACGCCACCCACAGACCGAGTGCGACGATAAGTATCCGTAATATAAACCCCATAGCCCTGACCCTAACATTGAACACAACCGAATAATACAACCCCATAACCTGGACGGGGCGAAGCGAGACTTTGGCTCCGCCCTGCCAAGGATTCTGCCACTTCAACCCATTTTATCGCTGAGCGCGATCACGGATTGCAGTGATGCCTCAAGCTGATCGCGCGTGGCGGCGCGCACGGTGACATGCCCGACCTTGCGGCCGGGGCGGTCGGCCTTGCCGTAGTGATGCAGGTGGGTGTTGGGGATGGCGAAAACTTCGGCGGCGGTAGGCATACGGCCGATGAAGTTAACCATGGCGCTGTGCCCGACCGTCTCGGTGGAGCCGAGCGTCAGGCCGAGGATGGCGCGCAGGTGATTTTCGAACTGGCTGGTCCCGGCACCTTCGATGGTCCAGTGGCCGGAGTTGTGGACGCGCGGGGCGATCTCATTGGCGAGCAGTCCGCCGTCGTGCACGAAAAACTCGAACGCCAGGACGCCGACATATTCCAGCTCGTCCAACACGCGGCGGCTGTAGTCTTCCGCCTGTTGCTGCAAGGCGGCATTGGTGTACGGGCGCGCGACGCGCAGGATACCGTCGCGATGCACGTTTTCGCTGAGCGCATAGCACGCAACCGCCCCAGTGCGATCACGCGCCGCGATCATGGAGACCTCGCGCTCGAACGGCACGAAGCCCTCGGCCAGCAGCGGCTGCCCACCCAATTCGGCCCAGGCGGCTTCGATATCCGCCGCGCAGCGAATGACCTTCTGCCCCTTGCCGTCATAACCCAGGGTGCGGGTCTTGATCACCAAAGGCATGCCGATCGTGGCGATGGCCGCATCGAATTCCTCGCGCGAACCGATCGACGCGAACGGCGGCACCGGAATGCCCAAATCCCGGAACAAGGTCTTTTCGCGCAGGCGATCCTGCGCCACGAGGATGGCGCTGGGGCGCGGGAAGACATTATCGTAGCTTTCAAGATACCGCAGGGCAGCGGCGGGGATGTGTTCGAATTCAAAGGTAACGACGTCGCACTCGGCCGTCAGAGAGTCGAGCTGAGCCAATTCCTCATAGGGCGAGGCCACCTGCTCGGCGACCGCGGCGGCGCAGGCCTCCCGCGCCGGGTCGATAAACGTGCAGGCCACCCCCAGAGGGTGGCCCGCCAGGGCGATCATGCGCGCCAGTTGCCCGCCGCCGAGGATGCCGACCTTCATCCGTTCACCCGCGGATCGGGGTTGGCCAGGACGGTATCGGTCTGGTTCTTGCGGAAGGCCTGCAGCGCGCGGCGGATCTCGGGATATTGGTTGCCGAGCATGGCGGCGGCAAGCAATGCGGCGTTGATCGCCCCGGCCTTGCCGATGGAAAGCGTGCCGACCGGGATGCCGCCGGGCATCTGGACGATGGACAGCAGGGAGTCCAAGCCGTTGAGGGTATGCGATTGCACCGGAACGCCCAGTACCGGCACCACCGTTTTGGCGGCCACCATGCCCGGCAGATGCGCCGCGCCGCCGGCCCCGGCGATGATGACTTCGAGGCCGCGCGCCTCGGCCTGGGAGGCGTAATCGAACAGCAGATCGGGGGTGCGATGGGCGGACACCACGCGGACTTCGTGCGGCACCCCCAGTTTCTCCAGAATTTCGGCACCATGGATCATGGTCGCCCAGTCAGACTGCGACCCCATGATCATACCTACCAATGGCTTCGTTCCGCTCATGCTCGGCTCCGGAAAATGGAAGGCGCAATGGTATCAAACTACGGGATAACAACCAAGATCAAGGGGCTGCTCTGAGCTGCGACCCCGATCACGGCGGCCGGGCCGCCCGGCTGGAGGTGACAGGGGGTTGGCGAGAAAAAAAGGGCGGCTCATTGCGAGACGCCCTTCACCGTCCAGCGAGTTGCCTGCCACGAGGAATCGGGATTGCGCGGGGCACTCACGAGGACATCACAACAAAAAAATGATTTCGGGGCTTGCTGCTCCCCGAGATGCTTACTCGACCTTCTCCAGATGAATGGACGCGAACTCGTCTTGATTCAGCTTTTTGTCCTTGTCGGCATCGGCGGCGCTGAAGTGCTCCATCACCTCTTTGTGTTTCTTGAGCTCCTCGACCGACAGATACCCATCTTTGTTGGCATCGATCTTGTCAAACGCCGGCAGTTCCTCGGAGTGCTTCAACTCCTTCATCGACTCCGCAGACGCCGCACCGGCCGCGCACAATGCAGCCATGGCCGCGATTGCAATAAATTGACCTTTGAAGTAACGCATAACTTATCTCTCCTGATTGCTGGGACATCGATTGCACTGTTGTGCCGTTTATCTTGCAAAAAGCCACGACGCGTATTCTCGTATCCTTTTCACATGAAAATATATAGATCACGCATGCCACCCTCGCCATGGAGACCGGCGCCGATTTTCGTGAATGGCTTCGCATAATCCGAATTTGGCGAATTTCCTTCCCTTACCGCCCTTAAACCTCGATTCATCGCATTGTTCGTTCGCAGTCGGCCGCTACCGGGAAAGCCGGGGCAAAATCCGACACAGGTGGATGCGGTACTATATAAACAGCCGCGGTAACGGTTATGATGGAATCATTCCCACTCATTTCACGGGAGTGACTAGACGATGGGCGGATGGGGCTGTCCCCACGAAGTCAACGGACGCTGCCAGCGGCTCAACGGCGCCACATGCCATCCCGGCATGAAGGGCTGCGTATTGTTCGCCCGATTCCGGACCAGCACCGCGCACCAGAACGCCAAAACCAGCGAAAACGCCTCCACTCCCCCGCCGAACACACCGCCGGATCGAAAATAACGACCTATGTTTGGATGCGGTGAGGCGCAAGCCGCATCCTGCGCTTATACAAACCGGCGGGAAATGGTAATTTAGAAAAACAGCCAAACGAAGATCGCCGATTACATCGCGATCGCCAATAATGAGCGCTTGACCATGAAATTCCGCCGCCGCATCCTGCTCATCGCCATCGTGATCATCAGTGTTCCGATCATCTGGTGGCTGTCCCGCCCCGTTCCCATCCCGGTGAAATTGCACACGGTGGAACAAGGCGCGGTGGAAGACACCGTGACCAACACGCGAACCGGCACCATCACCGCCTGCCGGCGCGCGCAGATCGTTCCCATCGTCAACGGCAGGGTGGAAAAGCTGCTCGTCGCGAAAGGCGCGCAGGTCAAGGCCGGTCAACTGCTAATCGAGCTGTGGAACGCGGATATCAAGGCGCAGAGCGCGCTGACCGACAGCGAAATAAAGTCGGCGCGCGCCTTGGCCGAGGAATCCTGCCTGCGCGCCGAGCAGGCGCAACGCGATGCTGAGCGCATCAACCAACTCAAGCAACGCGGCTTGGTCTCCGAGGAAAGCCATGACCAAGCCATCAACACCGCGCGCGCGACGCAAGCCGCGTGCAACGCCGCACGTGCCTCGGTCGATGTCAGCGCGGGCAAACTCAAGGTGCTCGCCGCCGAACTGGAGCGCACACAGTTAAAAGCCCCGTTCGACGGTATCGTGGCCGACATTCACGCGGAGTTGGGCGAGGTGCTCGCGCCGGTGACCGCCTTGGGTGAATACTCCTCGGCCGTCGACATCATCGAAGAAGGCTGTCTCTACGTCTCCACTCCGATCGATGAAATCGATGTGCCGGCGATCAAGCCCGGCCTCACCGCCTATGTCACGCTCGATGCCTTCCCCAAGCAGCGTTTCGCCGGCGTGGTGAGCCGCATCGCCCCGTATGTGCTGGACCTGGAAAAACAGGCGCGCACCGTGGAGGTGGAAGTGGAGTTGCGTGATCCTGAAGTAGTAAAACAACTGCAACCCGGCTACAGCGCCGATGTGGAGATCGTGCTTGACCGTCGCGAAAACGTGTTGTGGGTTCCGACCTCCGCCATCCACGCCGGCAACGTGGTGTGGGTCTACGACGAGGGACAAGGTGTCCTGCACAAGCGCACCGTCACCGCCGGGCTGAAGAATTGGCAGACGACGGAAGTCACCGACGGGCTCAAGCTGGGCGAGCGCATCGTGCTGCCGACGGAAAAACGGGAGTTCACCGATGGCATGGCGGTGGTGCCGCAAGCACAGAACAATCAAACACAATGACACCGATCATCGACATGCAGCATGTCAACCGCGTGTTCAGTGTCGGCACGCAGCAGGTGCACGCGCTGCGCGATATCAATCTCACGGTGGAGCCGGGCGCCTATATCTCGATCATGGGACCGTCCGGCTCCGGCAAATCCACCCTGCTCAACCTGATCGGCCTGCTCGATCGCCCGAGCGACGGCCGTTACCTGCTCGATGGCCGCGAAACCACCACGCTCGATGACGAAGAACAGGCCAGGATGCGCCGCGATGAATTGGGATTCGTCTTCCAGTTCTTTCACCTCGTGCCGCGTCTCACCGCCGTGGAGAACATCGAACTGCCGATGATGCTCAGCGGCGTCGCGCCGGAGGAACGGCGCCAGCGCGCCATGGAGAGCCTCGCCGACTACGGCATCGCCGATCGCGCCGATCACCGGCCGGATCAACTCTCCGGCGGGCAGCGCCAGCGCGTGGCTATCGCGCGGGCCACGGTAATGCGCCCGAAGATCATCCTGGCCGATGAGCCGACCGGCAATCTCGATCGAAGCAGCGGCGCGGAAGTCATTCACATCCTCGAACGGCTCAACCGCGACGGCATCACGCTGATCGTCGTCACGCACGATCCCGAGATCGGGCAGCGCGCGCGCGAGCAGATCCGCATCGTCGATGGCTCCATAGTCGAACATATACGGCGGGATCAGCGCCCATGATGTTCACCGATGCGATGCGCTTTACCTTCACCACCTTCCGCGCGCATCGCCTGCGGCTGGCCTTGATGCTGCTGGCCACCGCCATCGGCGTGGCGGCGGTGGTGATGCTGGCCGCGCTCGGCGACGGCGCGCGCCGTTATGTGATCGATCAGTTCTCCTCACTCGGCACGAATCTGGTCATCGTCTTCCCCGGCAAATCCGAGACCACCGGCCCGATGCCGCCGGTGGTGGGCGAGGCGCCGCGCGATCTGACCATCGATGACGCCCTCGCCCTGCTGCGTATTCCCGGCGTCGAGCGTATCGCGCCGATGAATATCGGGACCGCCCCGATCGCCTGGCAGCGCCGCGAACGCGAAACGGTGATCCTGGGCTCGAGCGGCGAGCTGCAACCCATTCAAGACATGGAATTGGCCGAAGGCACCTTCCTGCCGCTCGGTGATGTCCGTACACCGATGCCGGTGTCGGTGATCGGCGCCACGGTGCGCAACGAATTGTTCGGCAACCAACCGGCCATCGGCGAATGGATACGCATCGAGGACCGGCGCTTTCGCGTCATCGGCGTGATGCAGGCGCAAGGCACCTCGATGGGCTTCAACCGCGACGACCTCGTGGTGATCCCCGTGCTCTCGGCCCAGCAGTTGTTCGACACGCCCTCGCTGTTTCGCATCCTGGTTCAAGCCAAAACCCGCGATTACATCCCGCAGGTGCAGCAAGGCGTGATCGAGACCATCAAGAGCCGCCACGATGGCGAGGAAGACGTGACCGTCATTACTCAGGACGCGGTGCTCGCCGCGTTCGACCGCATCCTCAACGCGCTCACTATGACCATTACGGGCATCGCCAGCATCAGCCTACTGGTGGCGGGCGTGCTGATCATGAACGTGATGCTGGTCTCGGTGAGCCAGCGCCGTGCCGAGATCGGCCTGCTCAAGGCGATCGGCGCATCGGCGCGGCAGATCCGTTGGTTGTTTCTCGCCGAGGCCGCGGTGCTCTCGCTGTGTGGCGGACTGATCGGCCTCGCGCTCGGCAACACCGTCGCTTGGCTGGTGCAGTGGTGGTATCCGGCGCTGGCGCTTAGCGCGCCGCTGTGGGCGATCATCGCCGCGCTGGTCGTCTGCCTGGTCAGCGGCATATTGTTCGGCGTGCTGCCGGCCAAGCGCGCGGCCGCCCTCGATCCGGTGCGCGCGCTGGCGCGGAGGTGACGCCATGGAAATGAGCGATCTGTTGCGTCTGGCCTTCGGCAGTGTGTTCAGTTATCGCTTCCGCTCGATGCTCACCGCGCTCGGCATCGCCATCGGCATCGCCGCCGTAGTGCTGCTGACCTCGATCGGTGAAGGCATCCATCGCTTCGTGCTCGCCGAGTTCTCCCAATTCGGCACCCACATCCTCGCCATCAGCCCCGGCAAGACCATGACCCACGGCGCCTCCCCCGGCATGTTCGGCACCACCCGTCCGCTCACCATCGACGACGCCGAGGCCTTGCGCCGCGTGCCGCAAATCCTGGCCTCCGTCCCCGTAGTGCAAGGCACCGCCAAGATCAAAAGCGGCAACGCCTCACGCGATACCACGGTACTTGGTGTCGGCGCCGACACGCTCAAGGTGTGGAGTCTCAAGGTCGAGCTCGGCGAATTCCTGCCGCAGGAAGACCCGCGCAGCGCGCGCGCCTTTGTCGTCTTGGGCCACAAGGTGTGGCAAGAACTCTTCGCCGGCGCCAATCCGGTTGGCGCGCGCGTGCAGGTCGGCGATGAACGCTACCGGGTCATCGGCGTCATGGAATCCAAGGGCCAGATCCTCGGCTTCGACATGGACGACGCGGTCTACATCCCGACCTCGAAGGCGCAATCCATGTTCAATCGCGAAAGCGTGATGGAAATCGATTTGCTCTATGCACCGCAAGCCAATGTGCAGGATGTGATCGCCGCAGTCAGCGAATTGCTCATCCAGCGCCACAACCGCGATGACTTCACCATCATCACGCAAGAAGAAATGCTCGACGTACTTTCATCGGTGCTGGACACCATCACCTTCGCGGTCGCGGCAATCGGCGGCATCTCATTGCTGGTCGGCGGCATCGGCGTGTTGACCATCATGACCATCGCCGTCAACGAGCGCACCTCCGAGGTTGGACTGCTGCGCGCGCTCGGCGCGCGGCGCTCGCAGATCCTCTGGCTGTTTCTCACCGAGGCCATCGTGCTCGCTCTGGTCGGCGGCGTGGCGGGCTTGTGTTTCGGCATCGGCGGAGCGCTGCTGCTCGATGTCTTGATACCGGCATTGCCGGTAAATATCGCCTGGGGCTACGTGCTCGCCTCCGTGCTGCTCTCCGGCGCCATCGGCATGATCGCCGGCGTGGTGCCCGCGCAGCGCGCCGCGCGCTTGGATCCGGTGGAAGCCCTGCGGACAGAATAAATTTAGAGAAAACTCTAAGTCATTGGTTAAGAGACGATAAATTGCTGCGTCGGTCGCGACATCTTGTTAGGATAGTCGGCACCACAAAACGGAAGCATTTCTGAAAGGAGCCCAAGGGATGAAATTTGAACTCAAGCGGATTGATGAGATCGGGATCGATGAGTTGGCCCGTATCGCCACCCCGGCCTGGGCATTGAACAAACTCGCTCAAACACAGAACACGCCGGCCCAGCGGATCGACGGCCTCCACAATATTCGCCTGCCAAAAGACGCACTACACAAGCAAGTGCAGAACGGAGACCTAGTGCTGGTAAGCGATTCCGCCGCTCCGGTGCCCGCCCCTGGGTTTGTCCGCGCAGGCGCCGACGGTCCCTGGAACCTCGCCACCACCGTGCACGGACCGGCTCGTACCACCTGGCAGCAGCGCCTGCACAAACTCCACGCCACCGCGCGCGTCAATCGCCCCCCGACCACCGGCGGGGCGGGCGGCAGCGTTGCCATGCTGGGTGCTGCGCCCGCCACCCCGCGCCCGGCGACGCTCGGCCCACATGAAGCAGGCTCCGCCACACCGACGCCCGCCCACAACGCCACCACCTCCACGCCCTCCATCGACGGCCCACCGGAAGAAAAATGCACCACCGAAGGCGAACCGATCAGCATGACCAGCGGCGAGGAGCTTTTGTCGCTGGACGATGCAGCGCTGCCCGGCCCGGTGCCGTTTGTCTGGCGCCGCACCTATCGCACGAGCCACAGCCGCGACATGGGGCTGGGCCACGGCTGGGTACATCCCGGGGCGTCAACGCTGACCGTCCTCGATGCAACCATCGAGCTGATCGCCGACGACGGACGGCGCATCGTCTTCGCCCGCCCGGCGCTGGGGCACAAGAGCCGGCACCTGCACGAAGGCATGACGCTGGAGTATGTGTCGCCGGAGCGCCTGGTGTTGTCCCAACCCGGCCAGCCCACCAAGATCTTCACGCGCCACAGCGAGAACGGCTTTCGCCTCACGCAATGGCGGCATGCCGCTTACGCCTCGGAGTCCAACGGCTTCGCGCTCAACTTTCATTACGGCTCGCACGACCAGCTGGAGCGCGTGCACGGCAATTGGGGCAAGGGGCTGTATTTCGAGCGCGAAACGGACGGCCGCATCCGCGCCGTGTATCAACTCAATCACGCCGGCGAAAAACTTCATCCCGCCGTGGCGCGCTATGACTACGATGACGCCGGTGACCTGATCGCCCACCGCAACGCCGCCGGCCATGGCGAGCGCTACCGCTACGAAAATCACATCCTCGTACGGCGCACCCTCGCCTCCGGATACAACTTCTATTTCGAGTGGGATCAACACACCAACGCGGCCAAATGCCTGCGTCAATGGGGCGATCACGGCAATTACGCTTACACCTTCGAGTGGGACGCGCCGCAGGGCCGCAGCGCGGCGACCAACAGCCGCGGACACACGACGCGCTACCGATACAACGCCTTCGGCCTGATCACCGAAAAGATCGATCCCGAAGGACATATCCACCGGACACACTACAACGACGCCGGCCAAGCGATCACTCACATCGACCCGCTCGGCCACAAGACCGAGTTTTTGTACGACGACAAACAGCGCCTGCGATGCGTCATCGACGCCCTCGGCCAGCGCCAACGCCACGGTTATCTCGAGGATCAGCTGGTCTATGTCACCGACGCGGCCGGCAATACCTGGGAGCGCCGCTACAACGAACGCGGCTTGCTCGCAGCGCTCACGAGTCCCACGGGCAGCCTCACGCGCTACGAGTACACCCCCACTGGCCTGCTCAGCCAAATCACCGACCCGGCGGGTCGCGCCACCCGGTTCCAATGGAACGAGCGCGCCGAATTGGCGGCTCAAACCGATCCCCTCGGCAACACCCTGCACTATCACTACGATGACTGGGGCCGCGTGATACGGGTAGTCGCGCAAGCCGCCGGCCAAGCGCTGAGCCACGCCGAACGCACGGCGACCCACTACGAATACACCGCCGTGGGCCTCATCGCAAAGATCACGCACGCCGCGGGACAAACCTCGCGTTTTGCCTACAACGAAAACGGCCAGCTCACCCAGTACACCGACCCACACGGCCGCACCACCACCTATCGTTACGACGACGGCCTGAGCCAGCCGACCGCGCGCATCGACCCCGCCGGCCATCGGATTAGCTATGAGTACGACACCGAACGCAACCTCATCGCGCTGATCAATGAAAACGGCGACCGGCATCAATTTGTCTACGACGCCAATGAACGCCTAATCCAGGAAATCGGCTTCGACGGCCGCCTCCAGCAATACCACTACAACCCCGCCGGCCATCTGACCCAACATCTCGACAGCGGCGAAGTCATTCACGAATTCGAGCGTGACGCGCTGGGACGGCTGCTCACCAAGACCAGCCGCAGCGTCCGCGGTGAGGAGGCGGAACGATCACGCTACCGCTACGACGCCCTGGGCCGGCTGATCGAAACCTACAACGAACACCAATATCTCCAGTTCGCCTACGATCCGCTCGGCAACCTCGTGCACGAGATCCACTGCGATCTGAACGAGCAACGCGAGCGCGTGCTCGCCACCGAACAACGCATCGCACACCAGTACAACGCCCTCGGCCAGCGCATCCAGACCGTCCTCCCCGATGGCCAGCGCATCGACTACACCTTCGATGCCAGCCTCGGCTTCGCATCGGTCAGCCTCAACGATCACCGCATCGCCGCCGTCACCCGCGATACCTTGGGCCGGGAACGCAGCCGCACGCAAGGGGCGCTGTCCACCCACAGCGAATACGACCCGCAAGGCCGCCTCAGCCGCCAGCGCGCGATCCACCGCGACACCCAACACCGCCCGATCGCCCGCGACTACGGCTACGATCCCCACGGCAACATCAACTACTTCAAGGATGGCCACGAGGAAATCCGCTACGTCTACGACACCTTGAACCGCCTGACGCACGCCGCCACCGCAGCCGCCGAATTCTTCGCCTTCGACCCGGCGGGCAACCTGCTGTCGATCACCGACGACCTCCCCGCCGCTCCTGGTCTGGTCAAAGGCAACCGCCTGCTACTGCAAGGCGACAAAAAATTCGAATACGACGCGCGCGGCAACCTCGTGCGCGAAACCCGCGGCCAGGGCGGCGCGTTGGAGCAGCGCTACAGCTACACCCTGTCGAACCAGCTCGCCCAGGTCACCAGCACACAGCGCGACCACAACATCTCCTTCAAGTACGACCCGCTCGGCCGGCGCATCGAAAAACGCGACGCCTTCGGCAGCACCTGCTACCTCTGGACCGACAATCTCCTCGCCCAGGAAACCCGCAACCAGATCCGCAAGACCTACCTCTACGAACCCGCTAGCTTCCGCCCCCTGGCGCAGATCGAAAACGGCACCGTCTACCACTACCACCTCGACCACCTCGGCACCCCGCGCGAACTCACCAATGAGACCGGCAAAATCGTCTGGAAGGCCCGCTACAAAACCTACGGCAGCCTCGCGCTCAAGGAAGTCGAGGAAGTGGAAAACAACCTACGCTTCCAAGGCCAGTACTTTGACGAGGAAACCGGGCTACACTACAACCGACATCGGTACTACAATCCAAACACCGGGCAGTTCATCCACCAAGACCCCATTGGCCTACTGGGGGGATTTAACACCTATCAATATGCGCCGAATCCCACTGGGTGGATTGATCCGTTGGGGTTGAGCTGTAAAGAACAAGGATATAAAACTACTCCATTAAAGGCTGATTACATTGGCGAGAATGATCCAAGCAATTTATGCAGATGGAATGCACCAAACACTGTAAAGTACTTATCTGAGACGGAGAAATTACAATACGAACTTGAAGTGCACGATGGGCTTCTTGTCAACAAATCAACGGGGATACCGTTCGACTCTTTTGAATCAGATACTTTTTGGGGTGGTGCGATATTTATAATGGATGCGCAAGGCCGTATTTTTGCTTCTAATTATCAAAAGCCAGAGTTTTTCCATCACTCAAGTTTATCATCAGGCAACCCTGTTGCATCGGCCGGTACACTTCAGGTAGCTCATGGACGCTTATTAGAAGTCAGCAATCAAAGTGGTCACTATGCTCCATCTCAAACCTTAAACAATCAGCTATTTGCAGAACTTGAAAATCGTGGCATGGCGATGGATGCTCTAGATAAAGTTGAGCGGAGTGGCTGGAAAGACGATGGCTCTCCGTTGGTTTCAAAGCCTCATAAGAAATTCCGAGATGCCGAAAATTGGTCTCCAGGAGAAGATATTCCGGATGATTGGGCAGAATTCTAATTATGGTTGATATTGAAAAACGCTATCCTGAAGGACTCAGAGCTGTCTTATATTTTCTTCATTACATGCCTGATGTTTATAATGAAGAAAAGTACGAAGCGCTGTCTGAACTATTGAAAAAGAATTACTCAAGCGGGGAAATAGAAAGATATCGGTCAGCTGTGGAATGGGCGCTAAGTAATCTAGACGCTAACTTTAAAGAAATTGATCCTGGTTTGCATCAAAGTGATGTCGAAATCATATTCTTTTTAAAAAGATTTAAGTTCTTATGCGAAGAAAAGTTGGCGTAAGGAGAATAATGGGGTCACGCTGAACCTCCCCCAACTCGTAGCGTGCAACAAGCGAAGCGCATTACACCGAATGCAATTTCCGACGAAGCCGCCAGCCAAGCGCTAAGCCACGCCAAACGCACGGCGACCCATTACAAATACACCGCCGCGGGCCTGATCGCCAAGATCACCCACACCGCAGGACACACCTCGCGTTTTGCCTACAACGAAACCGGGCAGCTCATCCAGCTCGTAGGGTGCAATAAGCGAAGCGCATTGCACCGAATGTAATTTCCAACGAACCCGCCACACAGACACACAATGCTACACCATCACCCCTCGTTACGACGAAGGCCTGCGTCAACCGACCACGCGCATAGACACCACCAGTCAGCGCTTCATTACGAGATCGAAATGGTCCACGCCATCGGCGGGGAATAATTATGCCGTGTATCATGTGCACTTGGCGCTCTACCAGAGCCGGAGTTCACCCACAGATTTTGCTGACGAACCACATTAGTTATCACACGCGTCAAGTTATTACATCAACAGACAATGCCCAAACCACCATCGTTAGAGCAGAAAACTATGCAAAGGGTAAAGTTCCGGCTCATGAAACAATTGTGCCGATACCAGACGCTGATGCAGCCTTTCAATATCAAAAAAGATTACCGTGCTGAAAATTACATATCATCTCAAACAGCATATTAACGGATAATTATTTTCTCTGGCGCAGCACCGCTTCTTTTGACGTGCTTTCTTGACACGAGAATTTCATGGGCTATTCTTGTGGTTATCCATCAATTCAGGTTGGTGGCAATCGGCGTTTTCTGGGGGGAAGAAGCCAAACATCATGCACTCATTTGAATCCGCCTCGATCCCGTCAGTTACTGTGACAGAATTGCGGCCATGATCTTGCGCTCAATCCTCGACACCAAATCACGGCACCGCTAAACATGCATCACATTAGCCGAAGGAGGGAGTCGACAGAATCTTTACAGTCCCTGTAACACGCATGATTTGCATAGAACCCATCAGTGGTTCCAGTGCAGGTGAAATCCATTATCAACGGAATTGGGGGGGTATCGTCTTAGCTGCTACAGCCATTTTTTCGGCGAGCAGCGCTTCGTCACCAATAAGCCAGTTCACTTGATTAGCAGGCCGCCACGCTTGCCCAATCAATCCAGTCGCATTGTGTAACTTTAAAAAAAGGGGGAGAGTTAGCACAAAAATGATTTTCAATTTTGCAATCTGAAACCTGTAACTACATATGGTTGCATTTTGTTTTTTTTGATCAAAGAAACTGGGGGCACATGATGCTACGCAGGATGGCTCAAGCTTCCTATTTTATGATGCGGTTTTAAGGAGGAAATTCATGAATAAGCATTTATCAATAATTACGGCGGTACTTGTAACAGCTCTCTGGTCAGGAGGGGTGTTCGCCTTTAACACCTGGACTGCCGGCTGTAACAACTGTCATGGTGCTTGGAATGGCACTGGCACATATACCAATCCGGCGGGCAAGACATCTTCAGTCGGTGCCAACCTGATGAACAGCCACTCACAAGTTGTGGGTGGCTGTAATACTTGTCACTCCAAGGTAGCCATGGCGCCTGGGCAATCCACGGTTGCATTGTGTGGCGATTGTCACGGTCGTGAGCAAGATGCCGCGGGCTCAACCGGACCAGGTGCAGGCCCATTCAGAAGTGCCGGACTTCGTAAGGCAAATCCAACACATGCCTCGGTATGTTCGGGTTGCCATGCAGGTGATACCGCCACTCCGGTAGCTGAGAACGTGCCACCCGCTGGCTTTTCCGCGCTGGGTATCGATCCTTGTAACGATGTAAAATTCATAGACGGTCTGGACAACGACGGCAACGGCTTAAAAAATGCCGCCGATCCCGCTTGTGTTCAAAACACCCCGCCGGTCGCTAACAATGATACAGCGAGCACTGCGCATAACACTGCGGTAACCATCAATGTCCTGGCCAATGACACCGACGCCGATGGTGACACACTGAGCATCAGCAGCTTCGATGCCACGAGCGCCAACGCAGGCACCGTCAGCTGCACCACCACATGCACATACACGCCAGCAACGGGCTTTAGTGGCAGCGACACCTTTACCTACAATGTCTCTGACGGCACCGCCACATCCAATCGCGCCACTGTCACCGTCACGGTTGCGCCACCCGGCAATACTGCGCCTGTTGCCAATAACGATACCGCTACTACTCCTCAGGATACGGCGGTGACCATCAACGTTTTGACCAACGACACCGATGCGGATGGTGATACTTTGACCATCTCCAGCTTCGACGCCACCAGCACCAACGGCGGCACTGTCAACTGCACGACCACTTGCACTTACACGCCCGCGCCGGGCTTCACTGGCACGGATACGTTTACGTACAAGGCGACGGACGGCACAGCGGTATCGAATTCCGCTACGGTCACCATCACTGTAACATCCACCGCCAACACACCACCTGTGGCCAATGACAACTCAGCAACCACGCCGCAGAACACAGCGGTTACCATCAATGTCTTGGCGAATGATACCGATGCCGATGGCGATGCGCTTAGCATCAACAACTTTTCCGCCACCACACCCGCCGGCGGCACTGTGAACTGCACCACCACCTGCACCTACACACCAGCCAGCGGCTTCACTGGTACGGATTCATTCACCTATGATGTAACTGACGGCAAAGCTGTATCGAATACCGCCACGGTGACCATCACAGTGACTGCGGTTCAGAACCAGCCGCCAACGTGTTCGGTCACTGCCACACCCAGCACTGGAATGGCGCCACTAAACGTAAATTTCACCGCAACAGCGAGTGATCCTGATGGAACGGTAGCCAGTTATCTGTGGAGCAATGGCGCCACCGGCACCAGCACCAGCGCCACCTACAACGCCGGCACGCACACCATGTCACTGACCGTCACAGACAACAAAGGCGCCACCGCCACTTGTTCTGCAACAGTGACCGTGCAATCCCCCACTCAGAACAAGCCACCGCAATGCACAATCACTGCTATGCCAAGCACCGGCACCGAGCCGTTGTGGGTGAAATTCATCGCCACGGCTTCCGATCCTGACGGAAATGTAGTGAGCTATCGGTGGGGCAACGGCTCGACTCGCATGAGCACCAGCGCCACCTACAAAGCCGGAACACACACCATGTCACTCACCGTGACTGACAATAAGGGCGCCACAGGATCGTGTTCGGCAACCGTCACTGTCAAACCGGCGCAGAAAACCTGTTACGATCATCACGGCGATGGTGACAGCGACCATGACGATGATGACGACCACTCCGGAGAATCATGCGATGACAGCGATGATCATCGAGATCGCTACTCATCCTCGTCAACATACCGTCGTTAGCCTATAGCCAATACACAAGGCACGACCAATAGGGGCGGAAACATCCGCCCCTTTTTTTACGCAAATATTTCGATTAGAAAGTACCGAACGCGCTGATTCGTTTGTCGGTCCAGAGTGCTGACTGGCACGCTACTTTAGAAAATCCGCCAACGCCTTCAGTGTGTGTGATTGTCGCTTGCGCTGCAGCAAAGCATCCATCATCCCCTGCGCCACCACCCGGCCGCCCCCATCGCCGCCTTCCGGCCCCATGTCGATCAGCCAATCGGCCTCGGCAATCACATCGAGGTTGTGCTCGATCACGACGACGGTGTTGCCGGCATCGACCAGGCGATGCAGCACGCGGATCAGGCGCTCGACATCGGCCATGTGCAATCCGACGGTGGGTTCATCGAGGAGGTACATGGTGTGTTCGCCACGACGGCGTCCGCGCTTCTTTTGGTCTGCGTCCTCCAACACCGGCTTGGCCTTGGCCAGCTCGGTCACCAGTTTGATGCGTTGCGCCTCGCCGCCGCTCAAGGTCGGGCTCTGCTGCCCTAGGGTGAGATAACCGAGACCGACATCCTGCAACAAGCGCAAGGCATGATAAATGCTTTGATGCGCGGCGAAGAATTCCACCGCCTCATCGATGCTCATCGCCAAAACCTCGGCGATGGATTTTTCCTTGTAGCGCACCATCAAGGTCTCCTGATTGAAGCGCGCGCCGCCGCACACCTCGCACGGCACCTTCACGTCGGGCAGAAAACTCATCTCGATCTTTTTCATCCCCTGGCCTTCGCATTCGGCGCAGCGGCCTTCGGCGACGTTGAAGGAAAACCGGCTCGCGCCATAGCCACGCAAGCGCGCCTCATTGGTCTGCGCATACAGCTTCCTTATGTCATCCCACAAACCGATGTAGGTCGCCGGACAGGAGCGCGGCGTCTTGCCGATCGGGGTTTGATCGACTTCGAGCACACGCGAGACGCGCTCCCACCCCGTGAGGGCCGCACAACCGTGCATTGTCACCTCTGTGCGCCGCCGGCCTTGAGTGAGAATTCGCTTGAGATTTTCATGCAACACTTGGCGTACCAATGTGCTCTTGCCAGAACCTGAGACACCGGTCACACACACCAGACGTTGCAGCGGAATCGATACCGTCAGCGCCTTGAGATTGTTCATGCTGGCACCGATGATCGACAACGTCTCATCGGTGTTGAGATTCGTCTTGCGCCGCTCCACCACCGGATGGATCAACGGTGCGCGCAGGCATTGGCCGGTGATCGAGTTCTTGTTGCGCAGCAGATCCTTGAGCGTGCCCTGCGCCACCACCTGACCGCCGTTGACACCGGCGCCTGGGCCGATGTCGATGATGTGCTCGGCGCGGCGGATGGTCTCGGCATCGTGCTCGACCACGACGATGGTATTGCCCTTGCTTTCGAGCTTGGCCAGCGTGTCGAGCAGCATCGTGTTATCGCGCGGATGCAGCCCGATGGTCGGCTCATCGAGGATGTAACACACCCCGCGCAGATTGGAGCCGAGTTGCGCGGCGAGCCGGATGCGTTGCGCCTCGCCGCCTGACAACGTCGGCGCGGCGCGATCCAGCGACAAATATCCCAGTCCAACCTCCTGCAAGAACATCAAGCGCGCACGCATTTCGTTGAGCGGATCGCGCGCAATCTCGGCGCTGCGACCTTTTAATTTCAGTCGCTCGAAATATCGCTGCGCCGCGACCACCGGCATGGCGGCAAAATCGGCGATCGACCGATCATTGAAATACACCGCCAAGGCCTCGGGCTTGAGGCGCTTACCGTCGCAACTCGGACAGGGCTGTTCCTCGCCCTCGAAGAATTCCGTCCAGGTGAGTTCCTCCCCGGTTTGCTCGGCATCGAACCCGCTCAGCTTCAGACCAGTGCCGTAGCAGCGCTCACACCAGCCGTGTTTGGAATTGTAGGAGAACAGCCGCGGATCGAGTTCCTCGAACCCGCGCCCGCAACCCGGGCAGGAACGTTTGGTGGAAAAGACCGGCTCGCGCGCCGCCTTGTGTTTGGTCTTCGCGCCGACAACGCCGATTTGCACGATACCGTTGCCGAATCCCAGCGCTCGATCGAGCGCCTCGCGCAGTGCATCCTCTTTATTTGGCCGCACGTCGAGTGTCGCCAGCGGCAACTCGATGTTGTGCTCATGATAACGATCCAGGCGCGGCCAGTGCGCGGTAGGCAGCATCTCGCCATCGACACGCAGATGCGTGAATCCGCGCGCCTCCGCCCATTTGGCCAGATCGGTGTAATACCCTTTGCGCCCCACCACCAGCGGTGCAAAGATCTGAATCGACTTACCGCGATAATCGCGCATGATCTGCGCCAGGATCGCCTCAGGCGTTTGCGGCTCAATCGGCACATCGCATTCCGGGCAATGCTGCACCCCGATTTTCACGAACAACAGGCGCAGGAAATGATAGATCTCGGTGAGTGTAGCGACGGTGCTCTTTCGGCCGCCACGCGAGGTGCGCTGCTCGATCGCCACCGTCGGCGGAATGCCGGTCACGGCGTCCACATCCGGGCGTGACGAGGGTTGGACGAACTGCCGCGCATAGGCGTTGAGCGATTCCAGATACCGCCGCTGTCCTTCGGCAAACAGGATATCGAAGGCCACCGTGCTCTTGCCGCTGCCGCTCAAGCCGGTGATCACGGTGAAACGCTCGCGCGGGATGGTGATGTCGATGTTTTTCAGATTATGTTCGCGCGCGTGATGGATCACAATGTCGTTATGCCCGCGCAGCGCCAGCGCATGCTTGGTCTCCTGAACGGCGAACATCGCCGCGCCTTGTTGCAGCTGCTGTCGATACTCGCGCAATGACTGACCCGTATGACTTTCGTGACATGCCATGACCGTCTGCGGCGTGCCGCACACGATTACCTCGCCGCCTGCCTCACCGCCTTCCGGTCCCAGATCGATGATCCAGTCGGCCGCGGCAATCACATCGAGGTTGTGTTCGATCACCAGCACCGAATGGCCTTGTGCGAGCAGCTGGGCGAACGATTTGAGCAACTTGGCGATATCATCGAAGTGCAGGCCAGTGGTCGGTTCGTCGAACAAAAACAACAGTGACTGTTGCGCCGCGCTGCTGGAAACCTCGGCCAGGTAGCCTGCGAGTTTCAACCGCTGCGCCTCGCCGCCGGACAGGGTCGGCACCGGCTGACCGAGCTTGAGATACTCCAGCCCCACCGCAGACAGCGGTTGCAGCCCGTGTATCACCTCGGGCTGATCGGCAAAAAAGGTGAGCGCCTCGGCGACGGTCAGCTCCAGCACCTCGGCGATCGATTTGCTGAGGCGCTGTGCCGCATCCTGCCATTTGATCTCCAGGATCTCCGGACGATAGCGTTTGCCGTCGCATTCCGCGCAGCGAATGTACACATCGCTCAAAAACTGCATCTCGACATGCTCAAAACCATTGCCACCGCACAGCGGGCACCGCCCGTCGCCCGAATTGAAACTGAAGGTGCCGGCGGTGTAGTTGCGCTCTTTGGCCAGAGGCGTGGCGGCATAGAGTTTGCGGATGGCGTCCCAGGCGCCAACGTAACTGGCGGGATTCGAGCGTGTGGTCTTGCCGATCGGTGTTTGATCCACCAGCACCACATCCTGTATGAGCTGATGACCTTTGATGAGCCGATGGCGCCCGGCAGGGTCCTTCGGCTTGCCCTTGAGCTTGGCCAGGGCGTTGTACAACACATCCTGAATCAAGGTGGATTTCCCGGAACCGCTCACACCGGTGACACACACCAGTTGATTGAGCGGTATGCGCACATTGATATTTTTTAGATTGTTCTCGGCCGCGCCGCAGACCTCGATGAAACGTTCGCGCTCAGCGCGCGCCACACGCGCCAGTCCCGCCTGCACCTGTTTTTTCCCGCTGAGATATTGCGCCGTCAAGGAACGCCGCGATTTCAGCAGTCCCGCCGGATCGCCGTAATAGACGATCTCGCCGCCGCGCTCCCCCGGCCCCGGCCCGATATCGAGGATGCGATCGGCGGCCAGTATTACTTGCGGATCATGTTCGACTACCACCAAGGTGTTGCCGGCGTCGCGCAGTTTCTTCAGGATCTTGATCACGCGATTCATATCGCGCGGATGCAAGCCGATCGACGGCTCGTCGAGCACAAACAAGGTATTGACCAGCGAGGTGCCAAGCGCTGTGGTCAGATTGATGCGCTGCACCTCGCCGCCGCTCAAGGTGCGCGATTGGCGATCCAACGTGAGATAACCCAGCCCCACTTCGACCAGGTAGTTCAGGCGCGTGCGGATCTCGCCCAGCAGCAGATCAGTGGCCTGATCCAAGGGCGCGGGCAGGGTTAAGTGATCAAAAAAGGCGAGCACCTTTTCCAGCGGCAACTGCATCACATCGTGCAGATTCAGCCCCGGCAGTTGCGCAAATTTTTTTGCCGGCATCTGCACCGAAAGCGGCTTAAACCGTTTTCCGGCGGGCAACACGTGTTCGGCATTTCCCAGCGTGCCCAAGCGCCAGTTCAACGCCTCCGGTTTGAGCCGCGCACCGTTACAGGCGGGGCACACATTATAGGCGCGATATTTGGAGAGCAGCACGCGGATGTGCATCTTGTAGCTCTTGGTCTCGAGCCAGTCGAAAAAGCGTTGCACGCCGTACCACACACCGTCATCCCAATGGCCCTCACCGGCGATCACCCAATCCTTGTCCTCCGCTGTAAGCTTGCGCCACGGCACATCGGTGGGAACGCCGCGCCGCTTGGCAAAGCGCATCAGATCGTCCTGACACACGCGATTGCTTTCGGTCTGCCACGGCTTGATCGCGCCTTCGGCCAGTGTCTTGCCTTCATCGGGAATGACCAGGCTGTAGTCGATGCCGATGGTGCGACCAAACCCGCGACAGGTCTCGCACGCCCCGATCGGGGAGTTGAAGGAAAACAGACTGGGCAGCGGATCTTGGTAGGCGATGTCGCAATCCGGGCAATGCAGGTCAGCGGAAAAGCGCCACGGTTTGCCGGCTTCGCGCTGTTCGTTGAGTGGATAAAGCTGCACGCGCCCATGTCCGACCTTAAAGGCGCGCTCCAGCGCCTCGACCAGTCGATCGCGTTTGTCCGCACCAAGACGCAACCGATCCTGGATCACCTCCAGCGTATGCGCCGATTCGCTGTGGATGCGGGTATACCCCTGATTGGCGAGAAAGCCCTTGATCTCGTCGACGGTGAAATTCTCCGGCACCTTGACCAGAAAGGTAATCAATACCACGGGTGCATCGGCATCGTCGGTGATGAGCTGCCGGGCGATGCTCTCAGGCGTATCGCGGCGTACATCGCGGCCGCAGCCATGGCAATACAGATCGGCCGCACGCGCAAACAGGAGTTTGAGATGATCGTTCAACTCGGTCATGGTGCCGACGGTCGAGCGCGAGGTGCGCACCGGATTGGTTTGATCGATGGCAATCGCCGGCAGAATCCCGTCGATGCGCTCCAACTGCGGCTTGTCCATGCGATCGAGAAATTGCCGCGCATAGGGCGAGAAGGTTTCGACATAACGGCGCTGGCCTTCCGCATAAAGGGTATCGAAGGCCAGCGAGGATTTGCCGGAACCGCTCACCCCGGTCACCACGATCAGCTCACCCAGCGGCAGTTTGAGATCAAGGTTCTTCAGGTTGTTCTGACACGCGCCTTTTATGAATATGAAATCACGACTCATGATTACTCTTCTTTCGATGTCATTTCGTCTGGCATACTACGCCGGTTTAAATCCATAATTTATTCTCAATTTACCGCGAACGAGCAACACGATGAACCTCTCCGCCCTCTCGCACAAGCTGCTCGTCATCGCACTGTTGGCATTGATCACGCTGGCCTTCATCCCGATCGCCGGACTGCCCTACCATCGGGCCGTCAGTGAGACCATGGACGCCGGACACTTCCCGGCATTCATGATCATAACCCTGTGCGCCTACATACTTCTCAAGCGCGCCGCCGTGCCGCGGCCCTTGCTCATCGCGACATTGAGCAGCATCTGCTTAGCGCTGGCCATTGAATTGATACAGCCCTTTTTTAGCCGCACCCAGAGCAGCCGGGACTTTTTCGTCGGCAATCTTGGAATTCTGGCTGCCGCTATAGGTATTCACTTCCGGCGTTACCCGCAATGGTGGCTAAAACCCATGTTGGTGACCGCCACTCTGGTCATATTTGCCGGTATCGCTACACCCGCCTACCGGGAATGGTTGGCCGTGGCTTGGCAACACCGGCAATTCCCGGTGCTGGGAGACTTCGAAAATACACAAGACCTGCGGCTTTGGGATCCAACAGACCCCGACAGCCATTCACCGACACGCATCTCCCGCTCGGTGGACCATGCCAGCCATGGCAAGCACAGTCTGATGATTGAGGCGGGGCTGAGTTCCTGGCCCGGCATCGTCAATAATACCGGCGATATGAACTGGGCTGCATTTAAGAATTTGCGTTTCGACATCTACAACCCAACAGAACCATTCATCCTGCACTTACGCGTGGACGACAACCAAGATATCGATGATTATGACGAGCGGTTCAACAACCAGGTCACAGTCGAAACCGGCCGCAACGAAATCGCCATCCCGCTATCGGCGGTTGAAGTGCAACGGCCCATGCGCAGACTCCATTTGAACGCGGTGCGGCGCATCGTGCTGTATCTGGATGCACAACCGGCGCCACGTACGTTCTATATCGACCACATCCGACTGGAGTAAGCCGGCTATCCCGGCCGCCCATCGATTCGCGGGCGCATCAGAATCGGCGTGTACACCCACACAAAAATGACAAAGGCCAACACCCACAGCACGCCGGACAAGCCGATCACCGCTTGTGGTGAAAATGGCAACATGGGGCCGAACACTCGTACCAGTGCCGCAAGCGCGAGCAATGCAAACGACCCCACCATCCAAGGCGTGGTCAGCTGCATGTTGCGCCCGGTATGCCCGAGGGCCACACGCGCCATCATGCCCAGCGTCAGCACCCCCATGCCGCCGACACCATAGGCGTGCAGCGCCAAGGCCGGAGGGGCTAATCCGGCAGCAGATACGGCGTGCAATGCAAATCCAATCACAATCCATGCGTATCCGAGCCACAACACCCACAGCAGCGGCACCGACCAGAGCTTGCGGTCATGCCAGCCGAAAACACGTACGCCATGAATCACCGCCGCCAGCACGGCCGTCACGATCGTGGCCGTTGAGGATTGCAGCAATACCGCCGCCATCAGCGCTACGATGCTCGGTCCGGCGGACTTTTCGACGAGGGACCAACTGCGGCGCTTAAATCCAGGAATGGCGCGTTCAATGAAAAACGGGATCACCCGCCCACCCATGATGGCCATGATCCAAAGGATGGACAACAGCGCGAGCTGCAAACCGCTTTCTGCGCTACTGTGCGTTATCCCCAAATACTGGAGATGCATCAGCACATCCGCCACAGTGATGACGACAAGGATGACGGGAAAGATTTGATTGTGGTGCTGCCGGGCTTTGGCGATTGGAATGAACAGCACCAGCGCGAGGATCAGAGGAAACAGGCCATCGACGATGGCAAGCACCCATCCAGGGACGGGAAGAACGGCCAGCACTCGTCCCATCAACCACAGCAAAAACAGCAGCGCCAGCGGTGTGCCGGCCGGCGTGGGGAGATTGGTCCAGTTGCGCACCGCCGTGAGCAGAAATCCCGCCACCACCGCCAACCCATAACCGAACACCATTTCATGACGATGCCAGGAGAGCGCATCCTGATAATGCTGCGCCAGCGGCCAAGCGTCGAGATAGACCCCAAGCCACAACACCATGTACAAAACCGCGAGGATGCCCGCGCCCAGAAAAAACGGGCGAAAACCCAGGGCAAACGGTACGAATCCCGAGTTTGCCGGACGAGCAGGTTCTTCGATCTGTATCTGCGTCATCGCGCTCTCCTATCATCCTAGAAACGACAGTTGGATGGGGTGGAGTGTGCGGTTTTTTTGGCACAGGGCAAGGCGTAGCGAGGCGGAATGGTCATTCCATGCCCAAAGCGCTTACGCGGGGCAGGCCCTTCCAACGAGTTACAACACAGCCATGTGCCGAAAAAACCGTGCAATCCGCCCCATAGCGGCGTCACCAGGTAGGTGAACTCTAATTTTAGGACTAAGCAAAACAAGATCATGATGTTAAATCTCCAATGAAGCGGTCAACTGCCATTTCTAGGATCATTACCTTGAAACGGATATTGTCGGCTGATTGCACGCTGGCTGTCGATACAGCGAAGGTGATACGGCGTGAGGGTGCCGTTCAATGTAAAGGCGCAACCCGGGTTTCGCTGCGCTCCACCCAGGCTACGAGGTTAAATCAGGCGCGCAGGTCTTCAAACAAGATGCTGGAGAGGTAGCGCTCGCCGGAATCCGGCAGGATCACCACGATGGTCTTGCCGGCGAATTCCGGCTGTTCGGCCAGACGCGCCGCCACGGCCGCCGCCGCGCCGGAGGAGATACCCGAAAGTATGCCCTCCTCCGCGGCCAGGCGGCGGGCATACTCGATGGCTTCCTCGTTGCTCACCTGTTCCACGCGATCGATCACCGAGAGGTCGAGGGTGTCAGGGATGAAGCCGGCGCCGATACCCTGGATCTTGTGAGGTGCGGGCTTGATCGGCGCTCCGCTGAGGGCTTGAGTGATGACCGGGCTTGCGGCGGGTTCCACCGCCACGCTCACGATCTGCTTGCCACGGGTGTTCTTGATGTAGCGCGATACGCCGGTGATCGTGCCGCCGGTACCCACACCGGAGATCAACACATCGACCGCGCCATCGGTATCGTTCCAGATCTCGGGGCCGGTGGTGGTTTCATGGATGGCAGGATTGGCGGGATTCTTGAACTGCTGCGGCATGTAGTATTTTTTCGGATCACCGGCGGCGATGCGCTCGGCCTCAGCGATCGCACCGGGCATGCCCTTGGCACCCTCGGTCAGGATCACGTTCGCCCCGAAGGCCTTGAGCACCATGCGCCGCTCCAGACTCATCGTTTCGGGCATGGTCAGATGCACCTTGTAACCGCGCGCGGCAGCGACGAAGGCCAGCGCGATGCCGGTATTGCCGCTGGTCGGTTCGATAATCTCCATACCGGGCTTGAGCGCGCCGCGTTTCTCGGCATCGAGGATCATCGCCGCGCCGATACGGCACTTCACCGAATAGGCGGGATTGCGTCCCTCGATCTTGCCCAATACCAACGCCTTGCTTGAATCAACCACCTTATTGAGTTTGATCAGGGGGGTATTCCCAATCGAGGCCGAATTGTCGATGAAGTATTTCATGGGTCGCTCTCCCCGGGTGTAGACATATGGCAATGTGTTTCTTACAAACTCCAGTAACTGACCTTTATACAGGTTGCAAATTTAAACCTGTCTCAGCCAGCTTTGGCAAACTGCAAGATTCGTGTTTCTTCTCCCACCAATACCGTTTCAACAAATTCGCACAGATCATTTCGCACGTCATCGAAGACTTTATAACGTTTATCATCCGTCATATCAGGCCCTTCGAGAGTAAACAAGACTTTCTCTGGCAATCGGTTATGCTTTCGGAGGCGCCTTAGCTTTGCGATC
The DNA here is from genome assembly GCA_040752855.1 of Pseudomonadota bacterium. Taxonomy (GTDB): domain Bacteria; phylum Pseudomonadota; class Gammaproteobacteria; order RBG-16-57-12; family RBG-16-57-12; genus JBFMHP01. The sequence goes on from JBFMHP010000006.1 coordinate 108,065, forward strand.
CATAGGTCGCCATGATTATAAATACTCAATGTCTCATCCTGAGCCAAAAAAAACGGCTTGATAACTTTCGCGGGCTCATTCCCCACTATCTGCACGAATGGAAAACGTACAGTGAACTCATCATCACCAAGCTTTTCTTCTTTGAAGGGATTTTCAAGATTTAGACCTTTAATAAGCTGCTGTACGCGCTGCTCCAATACCCTTTCACGATGCTCGGGGGTTAAGAAATCGTGCTCTACGTAGTACCCATACAACTGCTCCAAAGCTTGTTGTGGCTCTTGTGCCAACAAAGCCCGCGGCTCCCCAATGCGCAAAATTGCCTCTCGTGGATGCACCAAAGCTGCAAAAACATCGCGAACCACCTCAGCGCTTGCGCAATGCAAGCTTTGACGTACTCGTTCCAATTCATCTCGTATCGCCGCAATGGATCGCAAGTAGATCTGTTTGTCGAGATCTCTAAAAAAATTCGTGTATCGTGCGTAACGCCGTGTTTCCAATTTAAATCCAAAATAACCAGTAGCGGGACATGCCAAAACCACCCCTACATTGGCGAATTCCCCGGTTTCTGTATACGGCAAAAACTGAATAATGGCGTAACGACAAGCCAATTTTTTCATACCATCCTCCAGAAATTCTCCAATTCGCAACGCTGCAATATTGCTCTTACAGCCTCCAAATCAAAGTCAGTGGCTACGGTATGCTCATCGTCTACCCACCACCAATCCTCAGGAATCGAATCTATCGCCGAATCTAATACTGCAAGTGCATTCAGCAGTCTATTCTGATATTCGGCATGCTCAACGAGATCCTGAAAAACCTCGCCCGCCCACTGACCAAAAATATGATAATTAAAGAATTCTTTTGCAGAGAAAGCTGGGTCAAACGCCATATTATGGTCGATCACCACCAACTGCCCCCGAACAGCATCCCACAACAAATTGGAATTATGTGTCAGCCGGTCGCTATTATGCACCCACCAATCAAATATAAGTATATCCTTTCTTAACCGATCCGATGCCATGGAAATCTGCTCCTGCTCAAACCAAAGAGCGCTGGGATATTCCTTGGATCCAAAGGCAAGTCCTGCGCCTACTACTTGCATAGCGCTTGGAGTTTCGGCCACTAAATCTGGTGGGATAACCACTAAGGAGAACGGCGGCAAAGGTAGTTTTAAGGACTTCGCCAAATGGGCGCAAAGCCATTCAGCAATCTGGCTTCGTCGTCCAGTATTGCGCCCCTTCACGTAGTAAAGCACCCCATCTATACCGCGACAAATGTATGGTCCTGAGCGCCCCTGCTCCGCTGGACGGATAATCTCAATGATCGCAATCGGATCGGCATTCATTTCAAACGTCAAGAATCCATTCCACTAGATGATTTACGCTTTGACTTCGCAAGTATGTTACCGCCTGCATACTCCTAGCCTGTTGAAATTCAACCAGCGCACTTAGTTTGTTATACAACTCACGTTGAGGCAACAAGCAAATCGCATCTTCTTTACCAAGAGGTAACTGCTCAAGCTGGGTACAGTATTTACAGTACGGTTGATTACATCCGCAAAATGATTGGCTTATTTTATTGCGGACAACCTGAATACCGGAACAGAAGTTATTTCATCAGCCGAATATGTATTTCGTCGGATCACTGACCCCGGCGGCTTCAAAACCGGCCTTGCGCAGACGGCAAGAATCACACACACCGCACGCGCGTCCCAGTTCATCGGCCTGATAGCAGGAGACGGTCAAGGCGTAGTCCACGCCCAGGGCGATGCCCTGCTGGATGATCTGCGCCTTGGTGAGATCGATCAATGGCGTGTGTATGCGCAGCGTCTTGCCTTCAACGCCCGCCTTGGTGGCGAGATTGGCCATTCTCTCGAACGCGGCGATGTATTCCGGGCGGCAATCCGGGTAGCCGGAATAATCGACGGCATTGACGCCGATGAAGATATCCTGCGCCTCCAGCACCTCGGCCCAGCCCAGGGCGTAGGAAAGGAAGATGGTGTTGCGCGCCGGCACGTAGGTCACGGGGATGCCCGGCTGCGGGGTCTCGGGAACGGGGATGGAGTGATCGGTGAGCGCCGAGCCGCCGATACCGCTGAAATCGAGCGGAATCACGAGGTGGCGCGCTACGCCGGCCGCCTGCGCCACCCGAGCGGCTGCGTTCACTTCGGTTGCATGGCGCTGGCCGTAACGGAAGCTCAAGGCATGGCATGCGTAGCCGGCGGACTGCGCCAGCGCCAGGACGGTCGCCGAATCCAGTCCGCCCGAGAGCAAAACGACCGCTTTTTTGCTCAACGACCGCGCTCCTCGCCCCAGAGGATCTTATGCAGCTGCAATTGAAAGCGCACCGGCAACCGGTCGGCCACAATCCACTCGGCCAGCTCACGCGGGGCCAGGGAAGTAAACTCGGGCGAGAACAGGATCTCGCAGATCTCGGGCAGGTTGTATTTCACCAGCGCGTCTTTCGCCCACTCGTAATCGGCGCGGCCGCAGATCACGAACTTCACCTGGTCGTGCGCCTGCAAATGGGTGATGTTGCTGTAGAGATTCTTGTCGACCTCGCCCGAACCCGGCGTCTTGATATCCATCACCTTGATCACGCGCGGGTCCACCGCGCCGACATCGAGCGCCCCGCTGGTCTCCAGCGACACCTCGAAACCCCGATCGCACAGCATGGCAAGCAGCTCGGGGCAATCACGCTGCGCCAGCGGCTCGCCGCCGGTGACGGTCACGTGTTTGACGGCGTATTTGTCGACCTCGGCAAGGATCTCCTCCAACCCCATCCACTCACCGCCCTGAAAGGCGTACGCGGTATCGCAGTAGCCGCAGCGCAGGGGACAGCCGGTCAGGCGCACGAAGACGGTGGGAAGGCCGACGCTGCGCGACTCGCCCTGCAGGGAAAGAAAGATTTCGGTGATTCGTAGACGATTCATCACGGATGCCAAAGAGGTTGTTGCGCTAGGAAGGCGCGGCTCCGCCGGGCTCAGTTGCCCGCCGCGCGAAGATCCTGCAGGCGCTTTTCCGCCAGACGCGCCACGCTGCTGCTGGGGAATTCCGCGACGACCTGCTCGAGTGTCTTGCGCGCCTCGTCGAGATTCTTTTGCTCATAATAGCTGAAGCCGAGCTTGAGCATGGCATCGCTGCGCTTCTGGCTCTCAGGATTGCCGAGAACCTTGCGAAACTCCGTCGCGGCCTCATCGAACCGGCGTGTGACGTAATAACACTCGCCGAGCCAATATTGCGCGTTGTCGGCATAGGGTCCCTTGGGATATTGCGCGAGCACCGTCTTGAATCCGCCGATCGCCCGGTCATAGTCGCCTTGCTTGAGCGCCGCGAAGGCGTTTTGATAGGTCGTGGCTTCCACCGAAGACGCGCCAGCTCCGCCCGACAGCGACGCGCTCTCAGGGCCGCCCCCCTCCGCCGGAGGAGGCGCCATGCCGCCGGATTCCTCACCATGGCTCGTCGCGGCGGGCGCGCGCAGATCATTCAATGCGCGCTCGAGATTGCTCAGGCGGCGATCGGTATCGAGATAGAGCTCCCGCTGCCGCTGCTTCATGCTCTCGGTCTCATAGCCCTTCTCTTCCATCAGGCCGCGCAGCTGCTGGACATCCTGCTGGAGCATCTGCACCTGGCGGGCCAGCTCGACGAGATTCTGACTGTCGAGCAGGCGCTCCAGCCGCTGCAAGCGTTGCTCGGTGGTCATCGGCGCGGTGTACGGCTGGGAGCCGCTCGGCTTGGACGTGAGATCCACCACCGGCGCCGCAGCCTGCACGCCCGTGGTGAGAATGAGGGACAGGCAGCCCGAGAGCAGGGCCGCCTGGTTTCGTTTGAAGGGAGCGAGACGCAACACCGCCATCCAATCAATAGTTGGTATAGACCAGCTCGACGCGGCGGTTCAGGCGCCAGGCGCTTTCATCATGGCCGGCTTCGGCCGGACGCTCTTCGCCGTAGCTCACGGTGGAAAGCTGGCTACCGCCGGCGCCTTGCAGTGACATGATCTGGTTGACGGCGTGCGCGCGGCGCTCACCCAAACCGACGTTGTATTCGCGCGAACCGCGCTCATCGGCGTGGCCTTCGAGTCTGACGCGGGCGCTCGGATTGCTCGCCAGGTACTGCGCATGCGCGGTGAGCACATCGCGCACGTCGGCCGGCACCACGCTGCTGTCAAAATCAAAATAGATCACACGGATGGAAAGCGGATTCTTGGGGTCCTCGAACGGGGTGAGGGCGGCACCAGCCTTACCCGCGCCGGAGATGGCCGCGCCTTCCGCTGCGCCCGTGCCGGCAGCGCCACTGGTCACCGCGCCGGATTCCGCGCCTTCCATTTTCGCCCCGCCGGCCTCGCCCTCGGTCGCCTTCGGAGTGGTACTGCACGCACTCAGCGAAATCACACCAGCAACCACCAGTCCCAGATAAATCTGTTTCATTATGCTCTCCTCGAAAAAATCACTATCTATTGGTTCATAAACGGTCCCCAGGCGGGTTCGCGCACGTCCCCCTCCTGGATTGCTAGTCGTTGTTTGACGCCGCCATCGACGGAAACCGCCGCCAATACGCCGCGGTTGCGGTCCTCCGTGGCATAGATCACCATGCTGCCGTTGGGCGCAAAGCTCGGCGATTCATCCAGGCGGCTGTCGGTCAGAACCTGCATATTACCCGATTTTAAATCTAAAATCGCTATCCGAAACCGGCTTTTGTCGCCATTGACCATGGTCAGACGCTTGCCATCCGGAGAAAAACTCGCCCGGGCGTTGTATTCCCCTTCGAAAGTCAGGCGGGTGACCTGCTTGTCGGCGAAGGTATAACGATAGATGTGCGGCTTGCCGCCGCGATCGGAGGTAAACACGAGACTCTTGCCGTCCGGCGACCAGGCCGGTTCGGTATCGATCGCATAGTTGTCGGTGATGCGGGTGCGGCTGTTGCTCGCCAGATCAAGCACATAGACATCGGGATTTCCCGCAAAGGAGAGCGTCATCGCGATCTTTTTCCCGTCCGGCGACCAGGCCGGCGCGCCATTGATGCCTTTCTCCGAACTCAGCACCCGGCGCTGCCCGGACACGATCTCCTGCACATAGATCTCGGGGCGTCCCTTCTCATAGGAGACGTACGCGATGCGCTGGCCGTCCGGCGACCAGGCCGGCGACATGATCGGCTCGGAAGACGACAACACCACCTGGGGATTGTGGCCGTCGATGTCGGCCACCACCAAGGTATGGAGCTTGCTCTTGTCGGGCTTGGTGCGCACCTCCACGTAGAGGATGCGGGTACTGAAGGCGCCTTTCTCACCGGTCAGCCGCTCGTAGATCATATCGCTGATCTGGTGCGCTACCGCGCGCATGTGGGAGGCGCTGATGTTGCGCAGCACATACCCTTCGATCTGCGAACCCTTGAACACATCGAGCAACTGAAACTGCACGTCGTAGCCGCCGGTCGCAGTCTGCTTGATCTTGCCCACGACCAGGTTCGGGACATTCAACAGCCGCCAGTCGCTGAACTTGACCTCGCTGGCCTGGTGCGGCCGGCTGATGAAGTCCTTCTGCGGCACCAAGGCAAACCGCCCGCTGCGCTTGAGATCATCGCCGACGATCGCGGCGACATTCTCGGCTGGCGGCACGGCGACCTCCATGCCGAAGGGCACCACCGCGATCGGCTGCGCCTTGCGCACCCCTTGGGTGATTTCGATGGTCAAGGCGGCGTGCGCCGTGATGCCAGTCACGAGCAATATGCCGCCGAGCAGGATTTGTTGCAAAAATCTCTTCATCGGTTACCTGTCAGTCTTTCGGATTGAACACGAAGTTGATGGTGCGCATCTTGTCAAACACCTTCGCATCGGATGATACCGGCATGGGCGAGGATTGCCAAACCGAGGTTTCCACGGAACGGTCGAACACCGCATTGCCGCTGCTTTTCACGATCTTTACCCCGACGACTTCCCCGCCGGGGATGAGGTTGACACTGACCGTGCATTTCATGCCCTTGGCGGTGTCGGGCGGGCGAATCCAGTTGCGCTCGACCTTATTCTGGATCAGCAGCTGATAGCGCTCCACCTCCGACAAGATACGCTGCTGCTCGGCCTCCTCCCGCCGGCGCTCGACCTCTTGCTGCATGCGGTGCTCTTCGTCTTCCATCTGCTTGCGCAGCAGATCCTCTTCCTCGGCCCGGCGCTTGGCATCCTGCGCCTTGCGGCGCTCGTCCTCGGCCTTGCGCTTGGCCTCTTCGGCCTTGCGTTTCTCCTCTTCGATACGCTT
>JBFMHP010000007.1:0-133853 GCA_040752855.1 Pseudomonadota bacterium
ACTTCGGTCTTTTCTGATAAAAATTAATAAGATATAGAAAACCCTGGTCAGGGTTGCAAAATGACTTGGGTTTTTTTTTATTTGATGGTAATATGCGCACCCCTGAAGCGGGCAAGACGCAAACACAGGTTTTTTGGAGAGTTACCAATGATTCAGATGCAGTCGACCCTTGATGTGGCTGATAACAGCGGTGCACGCAAACTGATGTGTATCAAGGTGTTAGGCGGTTCTCATCGTCGTTATGCCAACGTCGGGGATGTCATCAAGGTGAGCATTAAGGAAGCGATCCCGCGCGGCAAGGTTAAAAAAGGCGACGTTTATAATGCCCTGGTAGTGCGCACCCGCAAAGGCGTCCGTCGTGCGGACGGCTCGATTGTGCGCTTCGACACCAATGCGGCGGTCCTGTTGACCACGAAGCTTGAGCCTGTGGGAACCCGTATCTTTGGTCCGGTGACACGCGAATTGCGTACTGAGCAGTTCATGAAGATCGTTTCGCTCGCGCCTGAAGTGCTGTGATCTGTCAAGAGAGTTAAGAAAATGCGCAAGATCAAAAAAGGTGATGAAGTTGTCGTGCTCGCTGGCAAGGACAAGGGCAAGCGTGGTGCGGTCAAATCTGTTGTTTCAGACAGCTATGTTGTGGTTGAAAATGTGAATGTGGCCAAGCGCCACGTCAGACCGAACCCGATGCGCGGAGTCGCGGGAGGTATCGTCGAAAAGGAAATGCCGATTCACGCTTCCAATGTGGCGCTTTTCAATTCCGCCACGGGCAAAGCCGATCGTGTCGGCTTTCGAGTGCTTGAGGACGGGCGCAAGGTGCGCTTCTTCAAGTCTAATAATGAATTAGTAGATGCATAAGTCGGGTAATTTTGTCATGGCCAGGTTGCAGGAATATTACCGTCAAACTGTCGTAAAGCAGATGATGGACAAGTTTGGGTATCAAAGCGTGATGCAGGTGCCCCGGATCACCAAGATCACTCTCAATATGGGTGTGGGTGAGGCTGTTGCCAATAAGAAAGTCATCGAAAGCGCGGTGGCGGATCTCGAAAAGATCAGTGGACAGAAACCTGTGGTGACCAAGGCGCGCCAGTCGGTGGCCGGGTTCAAGATTCGCGAAGGCTGGCCCATCGGTGTGAAGGTTACCTTGCGCAGCAAGCGCATGTATGAGTTTTTGGATCGCCTGATCAATATCTCTCTGCCGCGCGTGCGTGACTTCCGGGGCGTAAGCGGACGGTCATTCGATGGTCGTGGCAATTACAGCATGGGCGTGAAGGAGCAGATCATCTTCCCGGAAATCGATTTCGATAAGATCGATGCGCTGCGAGGTCTCGACATCACGGTCACGACCACGGCTAAAACCGATGAAGAGGGCCGCGCTTTGCTGGCCGCTTTCAACTTCCCGTTCAAGAGTTAATTGAGGCGCTGCAATGGCAAAACTTTCCATGATCAACCGCGAGAAGAAGCGCGAGAAGACTGTCAAGAAATACGCGACAAAGCGCGCCGAATTGAAGGCCAAGGCAGTCGATATGACTTTGAGCGCCGAAGTACGTGCCGAAGCCCGCGCCAGCCTGCAAAAGCTGCCGCGTAATGCCGGCCCGACGCGCATGAAAAATCGCTGCAAACTGACGGGCCGCACGCATGGTTACTATCGCAAGTTCGGCCTGTGCCGCAACAAATTGCGCGAAGCGGCGATGCGTGGAGATATTCCGGGTCTGGTCAAGGCCAGTTGGTAAGTGTTGGCTTAGAGCAAGAATAGTTAGGAGTGAATTTTAATGAGCATGCAAGATCCTATCGCCGACATGCTGACACGTATTCGCAACGCGCTGTCCGCAAACAAGACGCAGGCAACCATGACATCTTCCAAGATGAAGGTCGCGATTGCGCAATTGCTGAAGGATGAAGGCTATATCAACGGATACCGGACCGAGACTGCAGAAGGCAAAAACACTCTCGTGATCGATCTGAAGTACTACCGTAATAAGCCGGTCATCGAGCTGATCAAGCGCGTAAGCCGTCCTGGTCTGCGAGTTTATAAGAGCAAGGACGAGCTGCCGAAGGTTGTCGGCGGCATGGGTATCAGCATCATTTCTACATCAGCAGGCTTAATGACTGATCGCGCCGCTCGCAAAGCAGGGCATGGCGGCGAAGTTGTCTGCTACGTTGCGTAAAGGGTTGACCGATGTCTAGAGTGGCGAAAAATCCAGTTGTTATTCCGAGCGGTGTGGATGTCAACATCAGTGGCGGTGAGCTTGTCATTAAAGGCCCGAAGGGGACCTTGAAGCAGAAAATCGCGCCGTCAGTTGAAGTGAAGAAGGAAGACAACGCCATCGTATTCGCAGCGCGCAGCAAAGACCGCAAGGTCGTAGCCATGTCAGGCACCCTGCGCGCGTTGACCAACAATATGGTCATTGGCGTGACCAAAGGCTTTGAGAAGAAGCTTTCTTTGGTAGGCGTAGGCTATCGCGCCCAGGCGCAAGGCAAGGCATTGAATCTAACCTTGGGCTTCTCGCACCCGGTCAGCTATCCAGTCCCGGAGGGAATCACTATCGAGACCCCCAGCCAGACTGAGATCGTGATCAAGGGTGTCAAGAAGGATCAAGTTGGTCAGGTGGCCGCTGAAATCCGCGCATACCGCGCCCCGGAGCCTTACAAAGGCAAGGGCGTGCGCTACGCGGATGAGCAGATTGTGCTGAAAGAGGCCAAGAAGAAATAAACATAGGTGCAAGCAATGGATAAGAAACTTTCCCGTATACGTCGTGCACGCCGCACGCGCGCCAAGATTAAAGAGCTTGGCATTCATCGTCTTTGCGTCCATCGCACACCTCGGCACATTTATGCCCAGGTCATTGCACCGGACGGCGCGCGCGTGGTCGCCGCTGCCTCTACGGTTGAGGCCTCTGTCAAGGCTGATATCAACTACACAGGCAACGCGGGTTCAGCGGCGCACGTGGGCAAGGTGATCGCCGAGCGCGCCAAGGCGGCGGGTATATCGAAGGTCGCCTTCGACCGCGCTGGTTTTAAATATCATGGTCGCATCAAGGCGTTGGCCGATGCGGCGCGTGAAAATGGCTTAGAGTTCTAAGGGGAATATTGTGGCAGGCTTCGAACAAAATCAAAGTTCAGACGAGCTCCTCGAGAAACTGATCGCGGTCAATCGGGTTGCCAAAACCGTCAAGGGTGGTCGCATCTTCAGCTTTACCGCATTGACTGTCGTAGGTGACGGCAAAGGCAATATCGGGTTCGGGCGCGGCAAGGCGCGCGAAGTGCCGGCGGCCATACAAAAGGCCATGCAGAGCGCGCGCAAGAGTATGCGCAAGGTCAGCTTGAAGGGCAGCACGTTGTACTTCCCGGCGACCGCATCGCATGGTGCGTCAAAGGTCTACATGCAGCCCGCGTCGGAAGGTACCGGCATCATCGCCGGCGGCGCCATGCGAGCGGTGTTTGAAGTCGTCGGCGTTACCGACGTGTTGGCCAAGTGCATCGGTTCAAGCAATCCAGTCAACGTGGTTCGCGCCACCATCAAGGGTTTGACGGGCATTTCATCCCCGGAACACATGGCTGCAAAGCGCGGTAAAACAGTACAAGAAATTCTGGACTAAGTGTCATGGCTAACAGTACGGTAAAAGTTACTCTGGTTAAAAGCTTGAGCGGGCGTTTGGCTTCGCACAAGGCCTGTGTCGCAGGGCTTGGGATACGTCGCATCCATCAAACCGTTGAAGTGCCAAATACGCCGGAAAATCGTGGGATGATCAACAAGGTCTCCTATATGCTGAAGGTTGAGGAAAACTAACATGCGCTTGAATACATTACGGCCAGGCGAAGGCTCAAAGAAGGCCCCAAAGCGTGTCGGGCGTGGTATCGGCTCTGGCCTGGGCAAGACCTGCGGTCGCGGCCATAAGGGGCAAACCTCCCGTGCCGGCGGCTTTCATAAGGTCGGATTCGAAGGCGGTCAGATGCCGCTCTATCGCCGTATCCCGAAGGTTGGATTCACGTCACTGAAGCAGATGACGACAGCGGAAATTCGCCTCGGCGAGCTGGAGTCGCTGGGTGTGACCGAGATCGATTTGATCGCGCTGAAGAATGCCAATGTTATCCGTAACGACATTCAGCGTGCGAAGATCATTCTTTCGGGCAAGATAACCAAGGCGGTAACGATCCGTGGTTTGGGCGTGACTAAGGGTGCTCGTGCGGCCATCGAAGCTGCTGGCGGCAAGATCGAAGGCTGATGGCTACGCCAACTAAAGTCGGCGCGTCGCCTTTGACGTCCGGGAAACTGACTGATCTAAAGCAGCGGCTGTTGTTCCTGCTGGGAGCAATCATCGTCTTCCGTGTCGGTGCGCATATCCCGGTTCCTGGGATCAACCCTGATGCGCTGGCGGCCCTCTTCGATCAGCAGCGCGGCACGATTGTGGACATGTTTAACATGTTCTCCGGTGGCGCGCTCGAGCGATTGACGGTGTTTGCCCTGGGCGTGATGCCCTATATTTCGGCATCGATTATCATGCAGCTGTTGGCGGTGGTAGTCCCGTCGCTTGAACAGCTCAAAAAAGAGGGGGAGTCCGGACGGCGCAAGATCACGCAGTACACGCGGTATGGAACGTTGGCGCTCGCCACCTTCCAATCGATAGGTATCTCGATCGCGCTGCAAAATCAGCAGATCGGCGGGATGTCTGTGGTCGTCGAGCCGGGGCCGGCGTTTATGATCGGGGCGGTCACCTCTCTGATCGCCGGCACGATGTTTCTGATGTGGCTCGGCGAGCAGGTGACGGAGCGGGGTATCGGCAACGGGATCTCGATCATCATTTTCGCCTCTATTGTCGCCGGCTTGCCGTCTGCCATCGGCTCCACGCTGGAGCTGACGCGCGTAGGTGAGATGAGCGTTTTCACGATCATCTTGCTGGTGGCGATGACGATTCTCGTGACAGGCTTTGTGGTGTTTGTCGAGCGCGGTCAGCGCCGCATCACGGTTAACTACGCCCGCCGTCAACAGGGGCGCCGCGTGCTGGCCGGGCAGGCAACACACCTGCCATTGAAGCTGAATATGGCCGGTGTCATCCCACCGATCTTTGCCTCGAGCATTATTTTGTTCCCGGCAACGATCGCCAGTTGGTTTGCGACATCGGAGGGTATGGATTGGCTGAAGGATCTGGCGACCTACTTGTCGCCCGGGCAGCCCTTGTACGTGATGCTGTATGCGGCTGCGATCATCTTCTTCTGCTTTTTCTATACTGCGCTGGTCTTCAATCCGCGGGAGACGGCCGACAACCTGAAGCGCTCCGGAGCCTTTATTCCCGGCGTGCGCCCAGGTGAGCACACGGCGAAGTATATTGACAAGGTCATGTCTCGCCTGACGGTGGCGGGGGCGGCATACATCACCCTGGTGTGTCTGTTGCCCGAGTTTCTGATTTTGAAGTGGAATGTCCCCTTCTATTTTGGAGGAACATCCCTGCTGATCATTGTCGTGGTGGTAATGGACTTCATGGCGCAGGTTCAGGCCCACTTGATGTCAATGCAATATGAAGGGCTGATGAAGAAGGCCAATCTGCGCGGTTACGGCCGTGCGGGTGTCCCTCGATAGGTTCTAGGTTTTATTTGCTGGAGAAATGGTATGAAGGTCCGTGCATCAGTCAAGAAGCTGTGCCGTAACTGCAAGATAATCCGCCGGAAAGGTGTGGTTCGCGTGATCTGCAAGGAAACGCGGCACAAACAGCGTCAAGGCTAATAAGGTCTTGAAACTTTTTCGGAATCTAAGTAGAATTCGCGCTCCTTGGGCGCAGCAGAGTTGATTTAGGAGAGATATAGAATGGCGCGTATTGCTGGCGTAAACGTACCAGACAACAAGCACGCGGTGATTGCGTTGACCTCGATCTACGGCATCGGGCGCACGCGAGCAAAGCAGATCTGCGAAAACGCAGGCATCCGCCCTGATATCAAGGTGCGGGAGCTTGGTGAGCCGGATCTGGATAAACTGCGTGCCGAGACCGCAAAGTTTGTCGTCGAGGGTGATCTCCGTCGTGAAATCTCAATGAATATCAAGCGATTGATGGATATCGGCTCATATCGCGGCATGCGCCATCGTCGTTCCCTGCCGGTACGCGGTCAGCGTACGCGTACTAACGCGCGGACACGCAAGGGCCCGCGTCGCATGGTCAAGAAATAATAGGTTGGTGAATACAAATGTCTAAAGCTCCTGTACGTACTCGTAAGCGCGTAAAACGCAATGTGGTGGATGGTATCGCACACATCCGCGCGAGCTTCAACAATACGATTATCACCATCACTGACCGTCAAGGAAATACCCTTTGCTGGGCAACTTCCGGCGGCAGCGGTTTTCGCGGCTCTAGAAAGAGCACGCCGTTCGCGGCCCAGGTCGCGGCCGAGCGCGCCGGGTCTGCTGCGCTGGAAATGGGCGTGAAGAATCTCGATGTGAATGTCTGCGGGCCGGGCCCTGGTCGTGAGTCTGCAGTACGCTCCTTGAACGCGCTCGGGTTTAAGATTAGTTCAATTTCGGATGTCACACCTATTCCTCACAATGGTTGCCGTCCACCAAAGAAACGTCGTGTGTAACGGAGGCTGACCTTGGCTAGGTATATTGGTCCAAAATGTCGTTTGTGTCGCCGTGAAGGTGAAAAGCTCTTTTTGAAGGGCGAAAAATGCTTCACGTCAAAATGCCCGGTTGAAAATCGCGCTTATGCGCCTGGTCAGCATGGTCAGAAGGGTGCGCGCTTGTCGGATTACGGCGGTCAGCTGCGTGCCAAGCAGAAGCTGCGCCGCATCTATGGCGTGCTTGAGGGCCAGTTCCGTCTGTACTATGAAGAAGCCGATCGTCTGCGCGGAGCTACTGGTGAAAACCTGTTGCAGCTGCTCGAGCGCCGGTTGGATAGCGTTGTCTATCGCATGGGGTTTGCAGCATCGCGCACCGAGGCCCGGCAGTTGGTTCGCCACAACTCCGTGCTGGTCAACGGCAAACGCGTGAACATCCCTTCGTATCAGGTCAGCGCCAGCGACGTGATTTCCATCACCGACAGTGCAAAGAACCAATTGCGCGTGAAAGCCGCGCTGGAGGCGACTCAGCAACGCGGGTTTGCCGACTGGGTGACCGTCGATGCAGGCAAAATGGAAGGCGTATTCAAGGCCGCGCCTGAGCGCAGTGATCTGCCATCCGATCTCAATGAACACTTGGTAGTGGAATTGTACTCTAAGTAATCAACTGCTTGGCCAGTTACACCATTAAGATCGATTAAAGCACAAGAGGATGAATATGCAGGGCGTATCAGATTTGCTCAAGCCGCGCTTAGTCAACGTTCAGTCTGTCAGCAAGAATGTCGCGAAGGTGACGCTCGAGCCCTTGGAGCGTGGCTTTGGTCACACCTTGGGCAACGCGCTGCGGCGTATCCTGTTATCATCAATGTCCGGCGCCGCCGTGGTCGAGGCGGAAATCGACGGTGTGTTGCATGAGTACAGCACCATTGAAGGCGTAGAAGAGGATGTGATCGATATCCTTTTGAACCTGAAAGGGCTGGCGATTATCGTTCATGAAGGCGCGCAGGCGGAAATTTCCGTCAGCAAGAAGGGCGAAGGCCCGGTGACCGCGGCAGATTTCCAGCTCCCGCACAATGTGGAAATCGTCAACCCTGGGCATGTCATCGCCAATTTGACCAAGAACGGTCAGCTTAATATGCGTTTGAAAGTGGCCAAGGGCCGCGGCTACCAGCCTGCCGAGCAACTGCGTGAGGCTGACGAGTCGGATCGTCCCATCGGACGCTTGCTGTTGGACGCCTCTTTCAGCCCGGTGCGCCGAGTGACCTACGTGGTCGAGGCGGCACGTGTTGAACAGCGCACCAACCTGGACAAGTTGGTCATCGAGATGGAAACCAACGGCACGGTCGACCCCGAGAATGCGATCCGTCAGGCGGCAACGATCCTGCAGGATCAGTTGTCATCGTTCGTGGATCTGAAGGCCATCGAGGCGGTCAAGCCGGTGAGCAAGGCGCCTGAGGTAGATCCGATCCTGCTGCGCCCGGTTGATGATCTGGAGCTGACTGTTCGGTCGGCGAATTGCTTGAAGGCCGAAAATATCCATTTCATCGGCGATCTGGTGCAGCGCACCGAAGTGGAGCTGCTGAAAACGCCGAATCTCGGCAAGAAGTCGCTGACGGAAATCAAAACCGTTTTGGCGCAACGTGGCTTGACCCTGGGCATGCGCATCGATAATTGGCCGCCGGCCGGGTTTCATGAGCGTGAGAAGGCTTCGGCATAATTCGATAAGTTAGTCGTCAAGAAGATTTAAGGAAACAACCATGCGTCATCGTAATTCAGGTAGACAGCTTAGCCGCAACAGCAGTCATCGGGCGGCCTTGCTAAACAATATGGCGGCTTCGCTGATCCGTCATGAGATGATCAAGACCACGGTTCCGAAGGCCAAGGAATTGCGCAAGGTTGCCGAGCCGCTGATCACGCTCGCCAAGAAGGACACGTTGGCCAATCGTCGTCAGGCGTTTTCCACCCTGCGTGACCGTGAACTGGTGCGCAAGCTGTTCGATGTGCTGGCGCCCCGCTATAAGGAGCGTCCCGGCGGCTACACGCGCATTTTGAAATGCGGTTTCCGCGATGGTGATTGTGCGCCGATGGCGTACATCGAGATGGTGGACCGTCCAGAGCCGGCAGCGGCTGAAGCAGCCCCGGCGGCTCCCAGCGCCGATGGCTGATCGTCCCCGGTGCGGTTGATGACTTGATGCCGGCTGAAGCCGGCATCAAGTTATATAAGGCGCCAGATCACCTTGTTATTTTCCCGAGTTCAGGTAAGATACGCGCGTTTCGGGCCGTTAGCTCAGTCGGTAGAGCAGCGGACTTTTAATCCGTTGGTCCTGCGTTCGAGTCGCAGACGGCCCACCATATGCGAGACCACTGCATGATCGCTGTGCAGTGGTCTTTTATTTTGATGAGCTGCCCGCACGATTAGTGATCGATTTTGGGGTGCTTCAATACAAAGTCGATCGCTTCTCCCACCGCGGCTTCTACGCTGGCGTACATGGCGACCTGTTGATCGGCAGTTAGATAAAATAGTGCGTCGACGTCGTGCTTGATATAGCGCGGTGGCAGTTTGTTGAGGGCGATGCAGGCGATGTCTTCGAGCTGAGAGGAGTCTACTTCAAGTCTCCGTGTCTGGATGGCTTTTTGCAGCTCATTGATCACCATCTTCTCATAGTAGTTGTGCACGGTTTCGAAAATCATCTTTCTGGTCCTGTAATCAAAGGTTACGCGGCGTTGCCGCGATGGCGGGCATGACCATGGGTGTCATTGATTTTAGGCCCTTAATTTGCGGTAAACGCGACGGTTGTTTGTTCCCATTCTTTCATTTCGGTAGAATTCCCGTCGCCTTGAGCGGATCTGTAGACCATGAGCAAACTGATTTCTGAGCTGGCGCGTCGCCGCACCTTCGCCATTATTTCCCATCCTGATGCGGGCAAGACCACCTTGACCGAAAAGCTGCTGTTGTTCGGGGGGGCGATTCAATTGGCCGGCACCGTCAAGGGGCGCAAGGCGGCACGGCACGCGACCTCGGATTGGATGGAACTGGAAAAGCAGCGCGGGATCTCCATCACGACGTCCGTGATGCAATTCGAGCACAACGGCGCGGTGTTGAACCTGCTCGATACGCCGGGGCACGAGGATTTCTCGGAAGACACCTACCGTACCCTGACGGCGGTCGACTCTGCGCTCATGGTGATCGATTGCGCCAAGGGTGTGGAGGAACGCACTATTAAGCTGATGGAGGTCTGCCGGCTGCGCGATACCCCGATCATCACCTTCATCAACAAGCTCGATCGCGAAGGGCGCAGTCCAATTGAGTTGCTCGATGAGGTCGAAAGCGTTCTCAAGATTCGTTGCGCTCCGATTACCTGGCCGCTGGGGATGGGGAAGCGCTTTAAAGGGGTGTTCAACCTGTACACAAAGACCATCCATGTGTTCAGTCCCACGCACGGTGGGAAGATTCAGCAGGGCGTGGTCATTCAAGGTCTGGATAATCCGCAGATCGATGAGATGTTCGGTGCCGATATGGCGCAGGAGTTTCGCGACGAGGTGGAGTTGGTGCTCGGGGCGAGCCACGACTTCGATCTGGCCGCGTATCGCAGTGGCGAGCTGACGCCGGTGTTTTTCGGCTCGGCCATCAACAACTTCGGGATCAAGGAATTGCTGGATGCCTTCGCCGAGTTTGCGCCGGCGCCGCAGCCGCGCCCGACCGAGACGCGCAGCGTGCAGCCGGATGAGGATAAGTTCACCGGCTTTGTGTTCAAGATCCAGGCCAATATGGACCCGGCGCATCGCGACCGCATCGCCTTCGTGCGGGTGTGTTCCGGCACGTTTTCCCAGGGGATGAAGCTGCGCCATGTGCGCATCGCGCGCGACATCAAGATCGGCAATGCCATCACCTTCATGGCCAGCGATCGCGAGCACGCCCAAGAGGCCTATCCGGGCGATATCATCGGATTTCACAATCACGGCACGATCCAGATCGGTGATACCTTCTCCGAAGGCGAGACGCTGAAGTTCACCGGCATCCCACATTTTGCCCCGGAGCTGTTTCGCCGTGCGCGACTCAAGGACCCGCTGCGTATGAAGGCGCTGCAGAAGGGATTGGAGCAGCTGTGCGAGGAGGGGGCGTCACAATTGTTCCGGCCGCTGCTGAACAATGATCTCATCGTCGGCGCAGTCGGCGTGCTGCAATTTGATGTGGTCGTGCATCGGCTCAAGGATGAATATAATGTCGAGTGTCTGTTCGAGCCGGTCAACGTCGCGACAGTGCGTTGGGTGAGCGGTGACGATGCGAAAAAGCTCGAAGAGTTCAAGAAAAAGGCCGGTGATAATCTCGCGCTGGATGGAGGCGGCAATCTCGCCTATATCGCGCCGACCCGTGTTAATCTCGAGCTGACGATGGAGCGCTGGCCGGACATCAAGTTCCACGCCACACGCGAACATTAAGCATTAACCTCTTTATTTAGGTGCCGCGATGAAGCCTCGGATCATTCTCTATTCGATCTTTATTTTGACCATGATTCCGGTCTGGGCGGTGACCACGCAGTATCTGCGCCTGACCGCCAGCGTGGACCCGCAGGTCAATAGGCAGCTGGTGGAATCGATCGCGATGCTGGGGATGTTTTCCTGGCCGCTGTGGCTGGGCGTGCTGGGATATGCGCTGGTGATGTGGCGGCACTTCAAGTGGTTTGAGGTCGCAGGCGCGGCGCTGCCGATGGTGTATTTCCTGACCCTCTACACGATTGTCCTGACCGGGCGATGAGCCGCGCGAAGCGATGATGCTAAAGGGAACGGGCCGTGAGCGCGCTCCCTTTTGCGTTTTTTACGGCCGTCCGATTGCGTAATACCGGATGCCGATTTCGCGCATGCGCGCCGGGTCGTAGATGTTGCGACCATCGAAGATCACCGGCGTCTTCAGCTTGGACTTGATCCGGTCGAAATCGGGGCTGCGGAAGTGCAGCCATTCGGTGACGACTGCCAGCGCATCGGCGCCTTCCAGTGCGGCCTCCGGGCTGTTGCAGAGTTTCAGGTCAGCGCGCTTGCCGTAGATACGCTCACATTCATGCGCGGCCTCCGGGTCGTAGGCCTGTACCTTGGCGCCGGCTTCCCAGAGCGCCTCCATCAAGGCGCGGCTCGAGGCCTCACGCATGTCGTCGGTGTTTGGCTTGAAGGCCAGCCCCCAGACTGCGAAGGTCTTGCCCTTGATCTGGCCGGCGAAGTGTTTATTGATCTTTTCGAACAGGACCATCTTCTGACGGTCGTTGACCGCTTCGACGGCGCGCAGCAGTTCGGCGTTATAGCCGATCTCACGCGCGGTGCGCTCCAGCGCCTGCACGTCCTTGGGGAAGCACGAGCCGCCGTAGCCGCAGCCCGGATAGATGAAGTGATAGCCGATGCGCGGGTCGGAGCCGATGCCTAAACGCACCATTTCGATATCAGCGCCGAGTTTTTCCGCCATGTTGGCCAGCTCGTTCATGAAGCTGATCTTGGTGGCGAGCATGGCGTTGGCGGCGTACTTGGTCAGTTCGGCGGAGCGGATGTCCATGGCCACCAGGCGGTCGCGGTTGCGATTGAACGGGGCGTAGAGCGCGCGCAGCAGCTCCGTGGTGCGCGGATTGTCGGTGCCGACCACGATGCGGTCGGGTTTCATGAAATCGTCGATGGCCGCGCCTTCTTTCAGGAATTCGGGATTGGAGACGACATCGAATTCCACGCTGGCCCCGCGCGCGGCGAGCGTTTCCTTGATCTTGCCCTTGACCTTGTCGGCGGTGCCCACCGGCACGGTGGATTTGTCGACCACCACGCGATACTCGTTCATGTGTTCGCCGATGCTCTTGGCGACGGCCAGTACGTATTTGAGATCGGCCGAGCCGTCTTCATCGGGCGGCGTGCCCACGGCGATGAACTGGAACAGCCCGTGTGCCACCCCTTGCACCACGTCGGTGGTGAATTTCAGGCGTCCGGCGGCGGCATTGCGCAGCACCATGTCTTCCAGGCCCGGTTCGTAGATCGGGATCTTGCCGTCATTGAGCATGGCGATCTTGCGCTCGTCGATGTCGACGCAGACGACATCGTTGCCGACCTCGGCCAGGCAGGTGCCGGTGACGAGTCCTACATAGCCTGATCCAAAAACCGTGACTTTCATGATAACTCCTTCTCCAAATATTGTGCGCAACCAGGGTGGCGCGGCTGTTTTTGTTGGCGCTGGTGTGCAACTTCGCTAGAGCCTGAGCGCAATTATATCAGCAAAGCCCTGCGTGGCCACACGCGCCCCGCGAAAAGTCAGTCTTGCCCGGGCTTGGCGCTCGGATTAGAGTGGCGGGACACCTGCGCGCGAACCGCGGAGAATGTCCAACCCATGAGCAAGCCTGCAACGATGAATTCGAAACTCCCCACCCTGATGGAAATGCTCGCCCAGCTGATCGCCACGCCTTCGATGAGCAGTGTCAGCCCTGAGTTTGATACTTCCAACCGCCCGGTCATCGATCTGCTGGCGCAGTGGTTGTCGGCCATGGGCTTCAAGGTCGAGATCCTGCCGATACCGGCGCAGCCGCACAAGGCCAACCTCCTCGCGACCCTGGGGGAGATCCGCCCCGGGAGTCAAGGGCTGATGCTGGCGGGGCATACCGATACCGTGCCTTACGATGCGCACCGCTGGCGCTATGATCCTTTCGTGCTCACCGAGCGCGAGGGCCGGCTGTACGGCCTGGGTACCTGCGACATGAAAAGCTTTTTCGCGCTGGCGATCGAGGCGATGAAGAGTTTTCAGGCCAAGGATCTCAAACATCCGGTGGTGATTCTGGCTACAGCCGATGAAGAGAGTTCCATGGATGGGGCGAAGCTGATGGTCGATCTGGGCTGCCCTTATGTGAAGCACGCGGTCGTCGGGGAGCCCACGGGGCTCAAGCCCGTCAATGCGCACAAGGGCATCATGATGGAAGCGATCCGGCTGAAGGGGAAAAGCGGTCATTCCAGCAACCCGGCGCTGGGGATCAACGCCATCGAGGTCATGCGCGATGTGATCACGGAGATGCTCACCTGGCGTGATGAATTGCAGGCCCGTTACCGCGATTCCCGGTTCAACGTGCCGTATCCGACCTTGAATCTCGGCCACATCTTCGGCGGCGACAATCCCAATCGCATCTGCGGCGAATGCGAACTGCATTTCGATCTGCGGGCGCTGCCGGGCATGGAGCTCGACGAGCTGCGCGGGATACTGAGAAAGCGCGTCGAGCGCGCCGTGGCTGGTTCAGGGGTGGAACTTGAGATTTTCTCCCTGATCGACGGCACTGCGCCGATGCTCACGCCCGAGGGCTCACCCATCGTGCATGCCTGTGAGCACTACAGCGGCGCATGCGCACACGCGGTGGCCTTCTGCACCGAGGCCCCTTACCTGGCGGCCATCGGCATTCAGCCCGTGGTGATGGGGCCGGGCGAGATAGCCCAGGCGCATCAGCCCGACGAATTCATCTCCGTCTCGCAGTTGCAGCCGAGCGTGGACCTCATCAAAAATCTGGTCCGGCATTTCTGCTGCTGAAGAGCGAGCGTGATTTAGGCGAATCAGTGGATAGGTGTTATGGGGGGATGAAATAAATGGTCGGAGTGAGAGGATTCGAACCTCCGGCCCCTGCCTCCCGAAAGCAGTGCTCTACCAGGCTGAGCTACACTCCGAATGAACGGTCGATCTATTAGCGGGTTAGTATTTGCGATCGACACAAAAACGTAGCAAATCTTCCAGGGCGCTACGATACGTTGAGGCGGGGATAAATTGCAAGGATTTCTTTGCGATTTCTGCTTCGCGTTCGGCAATCTTGGCGGTATAGGCGATCGCATTGGTCGCCGCGAGGGCTTCCTTGACCGCCGCGATGTTCTCCAGCCCGCCTTCTTGGATGGCCTTGCGGATCAGTTGCGCCTGTTCGGGCGTGCCGGTGCGCATGGCGTAGATCAGCGGCAGGGTGGGCTTGCCTTCGGCGAGGTCGTCGCCGATGTTCTTGCCCATCTCTTCCGGGGCGGCGCTGTAATCGAGCACGTCATCGACCAGTTGGTAGGCGATCCCCAGGCGCAGGCCGAATTCGGCCATGGCATCCTCGATCTCGCGCGGGGTGTTGGCGACCACCGCCCCCAGGCGTGCGGCGGCCTCGAAGAGTTTAGCCGTCTTGCAGCGATTGACGGCCATGTAGCTTTCTTCGGTGGTATCGGGATTGCCGGCGTTGAGCAGTTGCAGGACCTCGCCTTCGGCGATGGTGTTGGTGGTCTCGGACAGGATGTCCATCACGCGCATATTGTCCAGCGCCACCATCATCTGGAAGGCGCGGGAATAGAGGAAATCGCCCACCAGCACGCTGGCCTGATTGCCCCAGATGGCGTTGGCGGTTTCATTGCCGCGGCGCAGCAGGGAGCCGTCCACCACATCGTCGTGCAGCAGGGTGGCGGTGTGGATGAACTCGATGATCGCGGCCAGATCGATATGTTGCGCGCCCTGATAGTTCAAGGCCTTGGCGCTGAGCAGCACCAGCATGGGCCGCAGTCGTTTGCCGCCGCTGTTGACGATGTAGTGACTCAATTGATTGATGAGGTCGACCTGGGAATGCAGTCGCTGTTGGATCAGGCGATCGACCGCCTGGCGCTCGTCGCCGATCAATTGCTGGATCTCGGCGAATTCGAGACTCCGGCAGCTTTTGGGGGGTGAAACGGTAGGCATGATTAAGATATGCGAGCGTCTGGCCTGAAATTTTGCAACAATCTACCCCGGCTTGGCCTGCGATGCAATCATTTCGCAGTTCCTTGTGCTATTTGTTGGGATAAAGGCACGGAAAAGATTTGACCTGCGGGCCCTTGATCATTAAAATCTCGCATCTTCCAAATGTGGTTGAGATTTCATTGTGCTTGCCTTCGGGCGGGTACCGAGCTGGAGATTCTGAGTATGTACGCTGTTATCAAGACAGGCGGAAAGCAATATAAAGTTGAAGAAGGTCAATCCCTTAAGGTTGAAAAGCTGCCGGCCGAAGTGGGCGGAACCGTCGTGTTCGATGAGGTGCTCATGGTGGCCAATGGGGATGATATCAAGGTAGGCGCTCCCCGTCTGAAGGGCGGCAAGGTTACCGCGACGGTCACCAACCATGGTCGTGGTGAGAAGGTCCTGATCGTGAAATTCCGCCGCCGCAAGCACTATCGCAAGCAGGCCGGACATCGCCAGGACTATACAGAAGTCAAAATCACCGGTATTTCTGCCGGCTGATAATCGCATAAGAGGTATTTGCAATGGCCCATAAAAAAGCAGGTGGTAGTACACGCAACGGTCGCGACTCCATTGCCAAGCGCCTTGGCGTCAAGCGCTTCGGCGGTGAAATGGTCAGCGCAGGCAACATCCTGGTACGTCAACGCGGCACCAGCGTGCGTCCGGGCGTCAACGTAGGCATGGGCAGGGATCACACCCTCTTTGCCAAGGTCGATGGCCGCGTGGTGTTCGAAGTCAAAGGTCCGCAGAACCGCAAGACCGTCAGCGTAGTCGCTGCCTAACACTGCGATTCTGCAGCAGTTCGTGAAAAGCCTCGCCAGTCTGGCGGGGCTTTTTTGTTTACTTTACACTCCCAGGCAATACGGCCGTGCCACGGCAACGAAGGGTTAGTCATGAAATTCGTCGATGAAGCGACAATCAGGGTTGAAGCCGGCAAGGGCGGCAATGGCTGCGCCAGTTTTCGCCGCGAAAAATTCATCCCCTTCGGCGGGCCCAACGGGGGTGACGGCGGCAAGGGTGGCAGCGTCTTCCTGGTGGCGGTCGAGGGGTTGAATACCCTGGTGGACTTCCGCCACACCCGCAGCTTCCGCGCGCAGAGCGGCGAGGGCGGTATGAGTCGCGAGATGTATGGCAAGAGCGGCGATGATCTCTACATCAAGGTGCCGGTAGGGACCGTGGTCACCGATGTCGAGACCGACGAGGTGATCGGAGATCTGGACAAGGTGGATGCCACGGTCTGCGTGGCCAAGGGCGGTCGCGGCGGCTTGGGCAACGTGCACTTCAAGAGCAGCACCAACCGGGCGCCGCGCCAGTTTACCCCGGGTGCGCCGGGCGAGGTGCGCGAGCTGCGGCTCGAACTGAAACTGCTGGCGGACGTGGGCCTGCTGGGTCTGCCGAACGCGGGCAAGTCGACCCTGATCCGCGCGGTGTCGGCGGCCCGCCCCAAGGTGGCGGATTATCCGTTCACCACGCTGCATCCCAACCTGGGCGTGGTGCGGATCGAGGAGTATCGCAGTTTCGTGATCGCCGATATCCCGGGATTGATCGAAGGGGCGGCGGAAGGGGCGGGTCTCGGGATTCGCTTCCTCAAGCATCTTTCGCGCACCGGCCTGTTGCTGCATATTGTTGATGTGCTCCCGGTCGGTGAGGGGCGCGATCCGGTCGAGGATGTGCGGATCATCGAGCACGAAATGGAGAAATACAGTGCGGAGCTGGCCGGCAAGCCGCGCTGGCTTGTATTCAACAAGATCGATATGATTCCTGAGGGCGAGCGCACAGCCTTGGTGCAGGATATGTTGGCGCGGCTGGGTTGGCAGGGCCCGTGGTTTTCCGTGGCGGCGATCAGCGGCGAGGGCACTCGCGAGCTGACCTACCGCATCATGGAGTATCTCGAAGAACAACGACAGCAGAATCAATCCGAAGCGCATGAGTAGTCAACGTCAAGAACTGAGCCAGTCGCAGCGCTGGGTGGTGAAGATCGGTAGCGCACTGCTAACCAACGATGGGCGCGGCTTGGCCAGGGAGGCGATGAAGGGGTGGGTATCCCAGATGGCGGAACTGCGCCGTCAGGGTGTGGAAGTGGTGCTGGTCTCCTCCGGGGCGGTCGCCGAGGGTATGATGCGCCTGGGCTGGAAGAAGCGGCCGGCAGCCTTGCATGAATTGCAGGCCGCGGCGGCGGTCGGGCAGATGGGCTTGGTTCAGGCCTACGAGCAGCTCTTTTTGCAGGACGGGTTGCACACCGCACAGATCCTGCTCACCCATGACGATCTTTCGAATCGCAAGCGTTATCTGAATGCGCGCAGCACCCTGCGCACGTTGGTCGGGCTCGGCGTGGTGCCGGTCATCAACGAAAACGACACCGTGGCCACCGACGAGATCCGTTTCGGCGACAACGATACCCTGGCAGCGATGGTCGCCAATCTGATCGAGGCAGATCTGCTGGTGATCCTCACCGATCAACAGGGGATGTACACCAAGGATCCGCGTCAGCATTCTGATGCCGTCTTGATCAGCGAGGAGCGCGCCGAGAACAACGCGCTGCTCGCCATGGCCGGCGGCGGCGGGGTGCTGGGGCGCGGCGGCATGATCACCAAGGTGCGCGCGGCGCGTCTGGCGGCACGTTCCGGCGCGGCGACGTGGATCGTCTCCGGGCGCCTCGAGAATGTCTTGCAGCGCCTGCGTGCTGCAGAGCAAGTCGGTACACTGCTGCTGCCGTCCACCGTGCCGGTCACCGCGCGTAAGCAATGGTTGGCCGGGCAGCTGCAAAGCCGGGGACGGCTGACCATCGACGCGGGGGCGGTGCGGGTGTTGCGCGAATCAGGCCGCAGCTTGCTGCCGGTCGGCGTCAAACATGTGGAAGGACGCTTTCAGCGCGGCGAGCTGGTCACCTGCGTGGATGAAAACGGCGAGGAAGTCGCCAAGGGGCTGGTCAACTACAGTGCGGAAGAGGCTCAGGTCATCATGGGGCGCTCCACCGACAAGATCGGGGAGCTGCTGGGCTATATCGACGAGCCTGAGCTGATCCATCGCGATAATCTGATCCTGCTGTAAAAGCAGCAAACAATAAAAAAGCCGGTCGATGACCGGCTTTTTTGTGTGCCTTGAAGGTGTGGCTTAGGCGGCCTGAGCAGCCTTCAGACGTGCGTTCAGGCGGCTCTTGTGACGTGCGGCCTTGTTGGCGCTGATGATGCCCTTGCGAGCCATCTTGTCCAGGGTCGGCACGGCGGTCTTGTAGCTGGCTTCGGCAGCGGCCTTGTCGCCGGCTTCCAGGGCTTTGACCACCTTCTTCACGGCGGTGCGCATATCGTTGCGCATGGGTGCGTTGTGCTCACGACGCTTTTCTGCCTGGCGGGCACGCTTCTTTGCTTGTGCGGTATTGGCCAAGGTGTTTACTCCTATGAATACTTGAATCGACCAGTTCGAGGCCGGCTAATATGCGTTTTTTTTTCGTCTTTGTCAATGCTGGGGCGGGAATTTTGCTGGTATCATGGGCGACTTTTTCCGGGAGTGAAAGGACGAGCCGGTGAGCGCGCGATTATTGAAGTCTTCTGCCGTGTTTGGCGGCATGACGCTGATCTCGCGTATCCTGGGCCTGGTGCGGGATATAGTGATCGCCCGCTTCTTCGCGGTGGGCGGGGCGACCGATGCCTTTTTCGTCGCGTTCAAGATCCCGAATTTCTTCCGCCGCCTGTTCGCCGAGGGGGCGTTTTCCCAGGCCTTCGTGCCGGTGCTGTCCGAATACCGCGAGAAGCGCGGGACGGAGGCGGTGCGCGCCTTGATCGAGCGCACGGCGGGCACGCTCGGGCTGATCCTGCTCGCGATAAGCGCCCTCGGCATGCTGCTGGCCCCGTTACTGGTGATGGTGTTCGCGCCGGGGTTCATCGACGAACCGACTACCTACGATCTGACCACCCAACTGCTGCGGATCACCTTTCCCTACATCCTGTTTATTTCGTTGGTGGCGCTGGCCGGGGGAGTGCTCAATACCTACGGCCGCTTCGGTGTGCCGGCCTTCACGCCGGTATTTTTGAATCTTTCCTTGATCGCCGCCGCCATCTGGGTGGCGCCGCAGATGGACGAGCCGGTGACCGCGTTGGCCTGGGGCGTGCTGATCGCCGGGGTGGCACAGCTTGCCTTTCAGCTGCCGTTTCTTGCCCGGCTCGGATTGCTGCCGCGGCCGCGCTGGGGTGCGCGTGACGAAGGCGTGCGGCGCATCATGATCTTGATGCTGCCGGCGCTTTTTGCCGTGTCGGTGGTGCAGATCAATCTCCTGCTCGATACCGTCATCGCCTCGTTTCTCGCCCCCGGCAGCGTCTCGTGGCTGTATTATTCCGACCGGCTGGTGGAGTTTCCGATGGGGGTTTTCGGCATTGCGCTGGCCACGGTGATCCTGCCGAGCCTTTCGCAAAACCATGCCCAGTCCGACCCCAACGCCTTCGCCCGCACCCTGGATTGGGGGCTGCGCTGGGTGATGGTGATTGGGGTACCCGCCACCCTCGGTTTGTTATTTCTTTCCGGGCCGCTGCTCGCGACCTTGTTCCAGTATGGCGAATTCGGTACGTGGGACTTGCAGATGGCGCGCCTGAGCCTGATGGCCTACTCCGTCGGTTTGCTGGGTTTCATTTTGGTGAAGGTGCTGGTGCCGGGATTTTTTGCCCGCCAGGACACGCGCACGCCGGTGCGTGTCGCGGTGATCGCGATGCTCGCCAATCTGGTGCTCAACGTGGCGTTCGTGCTGCCCATGCAGTGGTGGGATATCCCGGGGGCGCATGCCGGGTTGGCGCTAGCGACCTCGCTCGCGTCATTCATCAATGCGGGATTGCTGTTCCATCTGCTGCGCAAGCAGGGGGTCTTTCGCGCCGCGCCCGGCTGGGGCCGGCTCAGCCTGCAGATATCGGCGGGCGTGGCGGCGATGAGTCTGCTGCTTATCTTCGGCTTGCAGGACCTGGCGCAATGGTCGCAGTGGTCCTCGGGCACGCGTGCGGCGTGGCTGCTGTTCTGGGTGGCCGCCGGCATGGCGGTGTACGCAGGGGTGTTGCTGCTTACCGGCCTCAAGTCGCGCGATGTGTTGATCAATCCGGAAAAGAAATAGGCACTTAGGTCCGGAGCGCCTAAGCTGATATACTGTTCGGCCTTGGCTCTGAAGATAACGTGCCCCTCGTCCATGGAATTGATCCGCGGCCTCCATAACCTGCGTCCCGCCCATCGTGGCTGTGTGCTGACCATCGGTAATTTCGATGGCGTGCATCTGGGGCATCAGGCGGTGTTGGGCCGGCTCGCGGAGAAGGCCGATGCGCTGGGCGTGCCGACTACGGTGATGATCTTCGAGCCGCAGCCGCAGGAATTTTTCGCCCCCGAGTCGGCCCCGCCACGGCTGACGCGGTTGCGCGAGAAGCTGCTGGCCTTGCGCCGCTACTCGGTCGACCGGGTCATGTGCGTGCGCTTTGACAAGAAATTCGCGGCCATGCCAGCGCAGGCGTTCATCGAGTCGATCGTGGTGGACAAGCTCGGCGTGCGCTACCTGGTGGTCGGCGATGACTTTCGCTTCGGCCATCGGCGCCAGGGCGATTTCGCCATGCTGCAACAGGCCGGTGAGCGCCACGGGTTTGAAGTGGTGAACATGCACACCTTCGTGCTTGGAGAACATCGCGTGAGCAGCACGCGGGTGCGCGATGCCTTGATGGCAGGCGATTTGGCGCAGGCCGAGAGTTTGCTGGGGCGGCGGTATCGCCTGGTCGGGCGCGTAGCGCATGGCGACAAACGCGGCCGTCAGTTGGGGTTCCCGACCGCGAACATCCATCTGCATCGCGTGAGTTCCCCGGTGCAAGGCGTGTTCGCGGTGGAGCTGTTTGGTATCGAAGGTGAGCCGGTGCCGGGCGTGGCCAATGTCGGCACGCGGCCCACGGTCGATGGCCGCCGCTGCCTGCTGGAGGTGCATCTGCTCGATTTTTCCGGCGATATCTATGGCGCCTATGTGCAGGTGGATTTTCTGCGTAAGATCCGCGCCGAGCAGCGCTTCGCCTCGGTGCAGGAATTGAAGGCGCAGATCGACCAGGACGTGCTGGTTGCGCGCGAGTTTTTCCGCCAGCGCACGGCAATAACGTAGGAGCGAGCCCTGCTCGCGATGGGCGCTCGAATGTGCCCAACCGTTGTTCGCGAGCAGGGCTCGCCCCTACCTATATTTAGGTCAGAAGAATAGCAACAAGCGTTAACAAAGAGAGACATCAGTGAGCGATTACAAACACACCTTGAATTTGCCCGAAACGAAATTCGAGATGCGCGGCAATCTGCCCGCCCGCGAGCCGGAGTTCATCCGCCGCTGGGCCGAACAGGGCCTGTATGCCAAGCAGCGCCAGCACGCCAAGGGCAAGACGAAATTCATCCTGCACGACGGCCCGCCCTACGCCAACGGCGACATCCACATCGGCCACGCGGTGAACAAGGTGTTGAAGGACATCATCGTAAAATCCAAGTCGCTGAGCGGTTTCGACGCCCCGTATGTGCCGGGCTGGGACTGCCACGGGCTGCCGATCGAGCTGATGGTCGAGAAGACCGTCGGCAAGGCCGGGGTGAAGGTGTCGCCGAAGGAATTCCGCGCCGCTTGCCGTGACTATGCGGCCAAGCAGGTCGACGGCCAGCGCGAGGACTTCAAGCGCCTGGGCGTGTTCGGCGACTGGGATCATCCGTATCTGACCATGAACTATCAGTTCGAGGCCGATATCATCCGCAGCCTCGGACGCATCATCGCCAACGGCCATCTGCATCAGGGCGTGAAACCGGTGCACTGGTGCGTGGATTGTGGTTCGGCGCTGGCCGAGGCCGAGGTCGAGTACGAAGACAAGACCTCGCCGGCGATCGATGTGCGCTTCTCCGCCGTCGATGATGCCGATTTTCTCGGCCGCCTCAATCATGCCGAAGGACACAGTGGCAGCGGCCCGATCTCCGTGGTGATCTGGACTACGACGCCGTGGACACTGCCTGCCAACCAGGCGGTCGCACTCCATCCCGAATTGGAATACGCATTGGTGCAATGCGAGACCGAACACGGCCCCGAACGCCTGCTGGTAGCCGAGGCCCTGCTGAAAACGGTGATGGCGCGCTACGGCATCGAGCAATACCGCGTGGCGGCCTACGGCACGGGCAGCGATCTGGAAGGCGTGAAGCTCGCCCATCCATTCTATAAGCGCGAAGTGCCGGTGATCCTCGGCGAGCACGTGACCACCGAGTCCGGCACCGGCGCGGTGCATACCGCCCCGGGTCACGGTCAGGATGACTATGTCGTGGGCGCACGCTATGGCCTGGAGGTCGACAACCCGGTCGGCGGCGACGGCAAATTCCTGGAAGGCACCGAGTTCTTCGCCGGCCAGCACGTTTTTAAGGCCAACGACGCCGTGCTCGAAGTGCTCAAGGCTAAGGGCAAGCTGGTGCACGCCGCTGCGCTGCGCCACAGCTATCCGCATTGTTGGCGCCACAAGACGCCGATCATCTTCCGCGCGACGCCGCAGTGGTTCATCAGCATGGAACAAAACGATCTGCGTGCGACTGCGCAAGCCGAAATCAAAAAGACCCAATGGGTCCCCACCTGGGGCCAGGCGCGCATCGAGGGCATGGTGGAGAACCGCCCCGACTGGTGTATCTCGCGCCAGCGCACCTGGGGCGTGCCGATTGCGCTGTTCGTGCACAAGCAGAGCGGTGCGCTGCATCCCGACACCGCTGAATTGATCGAGGCGGTCGCCCAGCGCGTTGAACGCAGCGGCATCGATGCGTGGTTCGATCTCGATGCCTACGAACTGCTCGGCGATGAGTCCGATGATTATGTGAAGATCAATGACACGCTCGATGTCTGGTTCGACTCCGGCGTCACACACGCCGGGGTGCTGGAGCGCCGCGCGGAACTGGCCTATCCGGCCGATCTGTATCTGGAGGGCTCGGATCAGCATCGCGGCTGGTTCCAGTCATCACTGCTCGCCAGCGTGGCGATGCGCTCTAGCGCGCCGTACAAACAGGTGCTCACCCACGGCTTCACCGTTGATGCCAAGGGACAGAAGATGTCGAAGTCCAAGGGCAACGTGGTGGCGCCGCAGAAGGTGGTCAACAGCCTGGGTGCGGACATCCTGCGTCTGTGGGTGGCGGCGACCGATTACCGCGGCGAGATGACCGTCTCCGACGAGATCCTAAAGCGCACCGCCGATGCCTATCGCCGCATCCGCAACACCGCGCGCTTCCTGCTCGCCAACTTGAACGGCTTCGATCCCGCGCGCGACATGATCGCCCCTGGCGAGATGGTCGCGCTCGACCGCTGGGCGGTGCGCCGCGCCGCGCAGTTGCAGGAAGAGATCCTGAGCGCCTACGAGCGTTACGAATTCCACCTGATCTATCAGAAGGTGCACAACTTCTGCTCGGTCGACCTGGGTTCGTTTTACCTCGACGTTATCAAGGACCGCCAGTACACCAGTAAGGCCGACGGCCACGCGCGCCGCTCCTGTCAGAGTGCGCTGTATCACATCGTCGAGGCCTTCGCGCGCTGGATCGCGCCGATCCTGAGTTTCACCGCCGAGGATATCTGGCCGCACATCCCCGGCAAGCGCGGCGAGAGCGTGTTCCTCGAGACCTGGTACGCGCTGCCCGAGTGTGGCGCGCAAGAGGCGATGAACGATGCCTTCTGGGCGCAGGTGCTCGAGGTGCGCGAGGCAGTGGCCAAGGAGCTGGAGCGTTTGCGCGTGGCCGGCGGCATTGGTGCATCGCTCGATGCGGAGGTCGATCTGTACTGCGGGCGCGAACTGCATGATCGGTTGAAGAAACTCGATGACGAGCTGCGCTTTGCGTTGATCACCTCCTATGCGCGCGTGCACCTGCTGCAAACGCCGCCGGAGAACGCCGTGCACTTCACGCTGGAGAACAACGACGAACTGTGGGTGCAGGTTGCGCCCTCGGCGCACCGGAAATGCGTGCGCTGTTGGCATCTGCGCGAGGATGTCGGCACGCACGCTGAGCATCCCGAGTTATGCGGGCGTTGCGTGGAGAACGTGACCGGCAGCGGGGAAGTACGCCATCATGCTTAAATGGTTATGGGTAAGCGCGGTTGTGATCGTGCTCGATCAGTTGACCAAACTATGGGCATCGTCGAGCTTGGAGTTATACGAGACGATTCCTGTGATGCCGCTGTTCAACATCACCTTGGCGCATAACACTGGCGCGGCGTTCAGCTTCCTGGCCCAGGCCGGTGGCTGGCAGCGCTGGTTCTTCACCGGCATTGCCGTCGCCGTGAGTATCGCCATCGTGATCTGGCTGCGTCGCCTGCCGAGCAGCGAACGTCTGGAAGCCGCCGCGCTGGCCTTGATCCTGGGCGGGGCCATCGGCAATGTCGTGGACCGCATCGCGCATGGCTATGTGGTGGACTTCATCGATGTCTATTATGGAAACTATCACTGGCCGGCCTTCAATATCGCCGATTCCGCGATCACCATCGGCGCGGTGTTGTTGATCTGGCACAGCCTGTTTGGCCATCGCGCGAAAAAGTAAATGTAGGTTGGGTGAAGCGCAGCGTAACCCAACATTCAATTGTACATATGTTAAATCTTGTTGGGTTACGCTGCGCTTCACCCAACCTACGGAGAGTTGCTGATCGTGAATATCATACTCGCCAATCCGCGCGGTTTTTGCGCCGGCGTGGACCGCGCCATCGAGATCGTCGAGAAGGCATTGGAGATCTACGGCGCGCCGGTCTACGTGCGCCATGAGGTGGTGCACAACCGCTTCGTCGTGGATAACCTCAAGGCCAAGGGCGCGGTGTTCGTCGCCGACCTCGACGAGGTGCCGGACGGTCACCTGGTGATCTTCAGCGCCCATGGCGTTTCCCAGGCGGTGAAGGCCGAGGCCGACCGGCGTGGTCTCAAGGTGCTCGACGCCACTTGTCCCCTGGTGACCAAGGTGCACCTGGAAGTGATGCGTTTCGCGCGCGCCGGGCACGAGGTGATTTTGATCGGCCATGCCGGCCATCCGGAGGTCGAAGGCACCATGGGGCAATATCCCAATCCCGAGCGCATGTATCTGGTGGAGACCCCGGTCGATGTCGAAATGCTCGAAGTGCAAAACCCCGATGAGCTGGCCTTTGTCACCCAAACCACACTTTCGATGGACGATGCGGCCCAAGTCATCGATGCCCTGCGCCGCAAGTTTCCCAAGATCCAGGGCCCGAAGAAGGATGATATCTGCTACGCCACCCAGAACCGCCAGGATGCGGTAAAGGCTTTGGCACAGAAATGCGATCTGGTGCTGGTGGTCGGCTCGATCAAAAGTTCAAACTCAAACCGTTTGAAGGAAGTTGCCATCAAACACGGCACGCCCGCCTATCTGATCGACGACGCCGAGGCCATTCAACGCGCCTGGTTGGTGGGTGTTACCACGATCGGCGTCACCGCCGGCGCCTCCGCGCCGGAAGTCCTGGTAACTGGTGTAGTGGAGCGTTTGAAGGAATGGGGCGCGAAGACCGTGAGCGATGATGACGGCGTGCGCGAGAACGTGATCTTTCCGCTGCCGAGGGAATTGCAGGTGGGCTGATTTACGCAGCGGAGTGGATAGCACAAAAAAACAAACCCCGGTCTACCGGGGTTTGTTTTTTGTACGAGTAAGAAACGGAACTACCAGCAATCGTCCGTGGAGTCAGTGCCACCGCTGTTTTTCGCGGTTTTCTTGCCGGTGCTGTCCAAGGCGAATGATGCGCATCTGTCATCCTTTTTGACTGCGCCGCTGTTGGGCGTGGCCGTCAGTGTGTAACTGCTGGCGGTGTGGTTAGAAATAGCGATCGTGTAATATTTTTCCTCTGAGGTGGCTTTGATCGGGCAGGGTGTTGCTGGTTTATAGGTGCCAAACTCGGTATAGCAACGCTCCAGGATCTGCGCGTTTTCCAATAATGCCGCCCGGCCGTCCGTGCGCTGTCCCTTGATCATCTGGTTTTGATAGGAAGGAACCGCGATCATGGCGATGATGGCCACGATGGCCATGGCGATCACCAGTTCTAACAGTGTGAAGCCGGCATTCATTTTATTCATTCGATTCACCAATTCGGGTAAAGCGCCCATTCCATCGGGAAAGCGGGAGCCTGTCAACCGGCTCCCGCTTTGTTGCCATGATTACTGGAGCAGCTCTTGCCAGGAAATGCGCTTCTTGGCCAGGCCGCCGATGTCTTGGATCTTTTCCTTCCTAAGGTTCGCCAGATCGACCTCGCCATCTTTCGAGAAACCATAGCAATAGTCGCCATCGCACTTGAAGTCACGATCACCGCGCTTGATGCCGCTGATGTGGGCATTCGTGCCATCGCTCAGGGTAATCCCATCATCCTCATCAACGATCTCGTCGCCGTTTCGATCGAAGACAGCCTCGTCCGGCCGATCGCCCATGGCCCAATCCACGGCCATGAGCCAGCCGTCCGAGCCATCGAGACATGTGCCGGTGACGGGGTACATGGTATTGAAGAGGACGACATCGCCACGGATCTTGGGGTTGTAGATGATGCGTTCCCCGCTCACGGGCAGATTGAAATACCAGCCTTTGGCGCTGGACCAGTCGACGGGATTGGCGGTCAGCAGGCGCACTTGGTTGCCCAAATCATCCGTGCGTGTGGTGATGGTTTGCTGCACCAGCTTGTCGATGGTGATGTCGCCGGTAGTGTCTGATTCGCGGTCGATCACGCCGATCAGGCTTTGCACGTCGGTGCTTGCCTTGTCGCTTTCGGTCAGGTGGCGGCCCGTGCCGAAGATCACAAGCTTGTGTTTGTCGCAAACGCCGTATTTTTTGCAGTCGAGCGTGATGATCTGCGGCGCGGTGGTGATCGGAGTGCTCGCACTGGACTTGTAGAGCGGATTGGAGCCATGGCGCACCTTCCAGTTAGACGGATTGTCTTTCTCGGAAATATCGAACGCCCAAAGGTTGCCGAGCAGATCGCCGGCGTACACGCGGTCGTAGATGCTGTCGCCATTGGTGTCGATGACTGCGGGCGAGGCCAGCCCATTGGGCGCGCTGGGGCCGGCGCCGGCAGCCGGCGCTTTGATCTTGATGTAGTCGGTGCCTTCCTGCCAGCCGTCTTTGTGGTTGGCATCCAGGAAGATGATGAACAGGTAGGCTTCGTTGCTGTTGCTATTGTAGCCGTTGCCGACGACCACCGCCCACCTGCCTTGGTTGTTCGTTTTTACGACGACTGGTCGGCTGTAGGTATAGCCCAGCTCGGAGTCGTGGGCGTTGGTGAATTCCCATAGCACGATGTCGGCGGCCTTCGCCTCGGAGAAGGAGCTTGGGTCATTGATGTCGAGGGCGAACAACCCGCGGCCGCCTGCCCCTTGCCCGCCGACCAGGATGGTTTTCCATTCCGTGCCGAGTACGGCATCGGAAATTGAGGGGGTGAGATCGACATAGAAACGGTGGTTGTATGTGCGGTCAGTTAGATAATGCAGTCCGGCCTTCGCATCAGTTGAAAACAGATTGCTTGGGATGTAGGCGAACATTTCTGCGCCGGTGCTGGCATTGAAGGCGTGCAGCATGCCATCGTTGGCGCCCACATAGACGACTCCGGTTCTGCCCGCCTTCGACGATTTAAAACTGGCGTATCCAGGCAAGGCCCAGTTGATTTCCGGGATACCGGCATAGATCGGTGCCGAATTGACGATATCCCCAAGACGGCTGTCGCGCTCGCGCAGGGTGGTGCCCTCATTCGCGGTTGTGCCGCGCAGGTAGGCAAGCCGTGCCTGACCGTCCGCTGTACTGGCGCTCAGAGAGCCGTCGGGGTTGGTCAGCAGATCGTTTTTCTGGGGAGTGCTCAGGTTGGTCCACTGAAACGGAATACCGTCCTTGCTGGTGACCGGGTCGTAGGTGATGATTTGTCGATTCAGGTCCGCATCTGCCGGAGCATCCAGCAGCGCGGCCGCGTCCCAGCTCGGGGTAATGGTCTCGCCCAGGTTGAAGGCGCGCACATTCCCGCTCCATTTTTCCGTGTCGAATTTGCTGGCAAACATCTTGGTGGTGGACGTTTTATCCGCTGTCTTGCTGAAGCTGACAGCGGTGCCGGAGCCCTTCTTTGCCTGTATAGCATTGAACGCCGCGTCAAAGGCTGCCTTGAGGTCGGCCGCGTCTTTGGCGGTATAGGCCTCGCCGCCGCCCACCGCGGCGGTAGTTTTCAGCAATGGGTCGGCCAAGAGCACCGGATCGGCCAGACCGATGGCGTAGGTGGTTAGGTTAGTTTTGCCCTTCACGTCCGGGCGCAGGTCGATTTCGTACAATGCCTTGGCTACGTCATCAAGGTCGTAGCTGTCGGTGTTGTTGTAGCTCTTCAACGGATGGGTGCTGCTCAAGCCGTCGCTGTAGGGTAAACCATCGGTAAGCAGTACAGCGAAGTTGTTCTGGCACGAGTACTTGATTGGCGATTCACCCGTAGGGCTCAGGCCCGATCGATAGGTGGGATTGACATTGAAGACCGTGTCATCATCCCGCGCCGTGGTCTTGACGGTCAGGTTGCCGTCGTATTGCTCGGTGCTGATTGCGCCGAAGGTGTCCGAGGCGGCGGTGGTAGAGTCTCCCGAATGGCCAACGAAATAGCGGCCGATCTGATGTAGGGATTTGGCCAGCGGCGTCGCACCGCTGGCAGAGATTGCATCGATCTGGGTCTTGATGTCGGCGCGCTGGGTGCCGGCACCGATGTCACTGCACAGATTGAGGATGCTGGCCCCAGTGCTGCCGTTGTATTTGGCCAGGCCCAGATTGACATTGTTCAAGCCGTCTACCAGGGTGGTGGCCGCGGATTTGGTGATCTCGATCCGGCGCAATTGCCCGGACTTATCAAGGGCTCCAACACCGAACCCGTAGGTGGTATCCGAGGCGTCTTTCCGGTAACCGAAATACCAGTTCAGGTAATGGCCGGTATATTCTCCCCGTTGTGAACCGCCGATGTCGGTCACGAGAGCGGCGGTGTACTGAGTGGTCGGATTGAAGCAACGCTTGGTTTTGCCAGTAAGTCCCGTGCCGCTGGAGGTAACGCCCCAGTCGTATTCCGTGCCGCCGTGGGAGAAGTAAGGATAGCCGGCGGCGCTGACCTTGAGCAAGATTTCGGAAGTCGCGGTCAGTTGCATGCCGCTCGGACAGGCCAGGCTGGGGTAGTCCTCGCTTTCGTTGTATGGCGCGGTGGGTACGATGTTTGTCATAGACCCGGAGCTGTCGAGCAGAAGCATGATATTCGGATCTTCGCCCCCGTTGAGGAACAGGGGTTGCGTCGGCAGGCTGAGTTGCGCTTCAGCCACGAGGGGCAAAACCAGCATGGTGCCCAGCAGGCCGTACCCCCAGGGTGATTTGCGCCGCTGAGCAACGCCGCTTGGCAGGTTGGCTGATGGTTGTGTCAACTGCGTCGTCTTTTTCATGGCATCACCTTTGTGTCGTTAGACATCCAAGTAAACAATTCATCAATCCGCGCCGTAGTAGGCCTGGATCATCGCAACGGCGTTCCCGGTCTGGCCGGTGCAGCGCACCGTGATCCGGTGGGCATAGACGGAGCCAGACAGCCCGTCACCATTTAGGTTCGCATTTTCCGCCTGCTGTACATTGTCCTCACCGGCATTCTCCAGGATTTCGATGATGAATCTGGCATCCACTCCTGGCACGACATCAGTGATGATGCCCGCTTCGTCCTCCCACAGGGAGTTGGCGAAATAATTGGCCGGCTTGTCTTCGAGCAGGCCATAAAAACCGGGATCAGCGATCACTGAGTCGAAATTCGACGCCTTCTTTTTCCCGATATGGGAATTGATGATCTTGGGCAGCGCGGCCTCCGCGCATTGGAAGGCCACTTGCTGTTCACGCAGGTTGCCGGTCATCTTTTCTTCATGCAGCGTGGTGTTCATAGCGCTGACGCCGATGATGGTCAAGACCAACAGGATGATCAGGCTGATGGCCAAGGTGGCGCCGTTCTGTCGTGATATGGTGCATGGTTGGTGGAGTGTCTTCATACATCACCTTCAACTTTTGTCGATAACCCTGTTACGAACTGCGATGGTGCTGGCGAACGTGCGGCGTAGGCGTCTGTCGCCCGCGTCGGTCGTTTGCGTTGCGATGTTGTCATCACTGCGCACCGTGAGCTCGACGCGAACGGTAATCACATTCGCCCACTTGGCAAACTTCTGATCCGCCGTGCCGGTATTGAGCGTTGCTGCACTGACGTACTGATCCGGCACCAGATCCGCCGAGGTGTCGACGCCGTAGAGGATTTGCATGTCTTCGACACCCAGTACCAGCATCATCTGCGGTGAACCGTCGATCTTCATATACAGCCCTCGTTCGCCGGTGGTGCCGTCATCCTGGATGGAATATTCGATGCGCCGCGGTACGTAGACCTGGGCGTCGGTTCCATAGGCTGGGAAGGTTATCGCGGGGTTATTGCCGGGAGTGCCAACACCGGTCTGGGCTAACACTTCGCCCGTTGCAGTATTGACCGAGGTGACTTGTGCTAAATCGGTTTTCAGGCAGTTCGACACCACTATCGGCTCGTTGAGCGTGATGCCCGTCGTGGCGGGGAGGATAAACTGCTCCCCGACGTGCGACGTGAGGGGAACGCCCGGACCGAATGCGCCTTGCACGACGATAGTGTCGGCGCGGTTGGTGGCCGAGGGTGCGCCTTCGGTGTCGTCGGTGCCGTAGATGCCGCCATCGGTGGGTTTGGCGTGGTGGTAAGTGGCAAAGACCTTGTAAGGCTCATCGGCGGCGAGATTGAGGTGGCTGCTTACCTTTGATGCCGTGCTGTTGCACCCCCAGAAATCGGCCATCCGGATATCCTGGGACAGCAGTTGCATGGCTAGTCGACCGTTTTCCTGCACGCGGGCCATGGCGGCTTGGACGCGGTAGGTTTGCTTGTTGCTGGTGAAGATCTGGATCACGCCGGCCAGCAGGATCAGGCCGATGGTAACAGCCACCATCAGCTCGATCAGGGACAGACCTTTCTGCTTGCCGGGATTGGCGAGAGTCGGATTTGTGCTGCGCATCCTCATTAGACCTCAAACTCGGTGGTCAGGCTGAAACACTGCAACGTCGAGCAATCGCTGCCGGTGCCTTCGCGCTTTTCGTCCCACATGATGGTGATGGTGTATTCACTGCCCGAATTGGTGATGATGCCGCGCCCCATCGGGAGCTGGTTCTCCACGTCTTGTTTCCAGCTCTCCAGATCGTAATCGGCGATTTGATCGATGCCGCAGGCGGCGGTTTTGCAATCGGTCGTGGTCGTGACTGCTGCGGTATCGGCGTCTTTGTAGGTATCGATCGCGCCGAGGTTGCCGCGGATGCGGTCGGCGATGTCGTAGGCCAGCAGCGAGGCCTGCGAGCGATTATAGGAATCATTGGTGTGCTGGAAGGCCTTCATCTGCATCCCGGCCAGGCCCAGCAGGCCGACCGAGATGATCAATACGGTTACCAGGACCTCAAGAAGGCTGAAACCGTGGTTACGGAACGTGTTCAATGAACGCTGCATGCTGGCATCCTTCATGGGCATTTGATGGAAACGAGCGAGACATCGCGGTGCGTTACACTGCCGCCGCCGCTGATGAATATGCCCTTGGCGGAGGCGTCCTTGCGGTCGTCGCAGAGGATCATCTCGCCGGTCAGCGGTGTGGCGGACGTGTTCACGGCGAGTCCCTGGCTGTTGAATGACAGATACTTGTCGGTATCGCTGCTGCCGCGCAGGGTAATGCCGGAGCCCGCCAGGGGTGCGTGCACGCGCACGACCTTTTCGCCGCCGTCTTTCTGAGCATCGGCGTTTTCATCCACGAAGATGATCCAGCCGCCTTCCCAATTCGTGCCGCAGGTGTCATCGGCAGCCTTCTTCGGGCACATGCTCACCCGATTGCCGGTCTTCATCGCCTCGCTGCGCGCCAAAGATGCGGCGGCAACAAAGTCATTGAGGTGGCCGGTCAGCCGGTTGTCCTTGATGATGTTCGAGAACGCGGGCACGGCGACCGCAACCAAGATGGCGGCAATCGAGATCGTGACCATCAGTTCGATCACGGTAAATCCAGTATTTCTGTTCATGTTGTTCATAATGGCAAGGTTATAGGTGATTTCCAGCGGTTGGAGATGAGCGGTCAATTATCCTGGATGAACGGTTGCGGGAGGGCAACTGATTGTAAAACAGAATAAATCCGAACAGTGAATGATTATATTCGGATGGACTGGCGGTTGGTGGCCCATGCCACCGGAGACTTGAGCGGGGCTCAAGAGCTCTTGCGGGGACAGCCCGCCGCCCCGTCAAGGGTTCTCGGTCGGCCCAGGAAGTTGATCTTGATGGTTTTCGACTTGGCGTTGTCGTGGCCGTCGCAAAACTCGATACTGCCGGCGTGGTAGACGCGGTTTGGAAGCTGGGCGATTCCTTTGCCGGAATAACTGATGTAATGCGCGATGTTGGGCTTGCCGCTGATAGTGATCCGCGTGGCGATGCCGGGGTGAATATGGATGATCGCTTCATCGTCTTGGCGGGTACCGACGTTGCTGGTGTCTTCAAAGATGAGCCAGCCTTGGCTCCAGTCCTTGGTCTTGGTGCACTCGGTATAGGGTGGACGGCTCTCGCACATGGTGACTCGCCTGCCGCGCTTCACCGCCTCGCTGCGCGCGAGATTGATCGAAGTCACGAAGTCGTTGACGGTGGTGGTCATGCTGGCATCGCGGATGAGAGACCCCAAGGCGGGGATGGCGATGGCAAGCAGGATGGCGGCGATGGCGAGGGTGACAATCAATTCGATCAGGGTGAATCCTGAAGTCCGTTTCATGGCGCGCTCCTGAGCTAAGGTTCCGTGGCGGAATTTACCGTAGCAGATAATTTTGGGGGGTGGGTATCCCCTGGATGGGGTAATTTTTCTGTAAAAAAACGATGTGATCCCAAGCCGAAGCTTGCTCCTGCGGCTGAGGAGCGGTGTGTAGGATCTTCAGATCGCGGTGGCGGCGTGCGCCTATTCGGCGGCGGGGATGGGCTCCACGGCGGGTTTGTTCACGCGCTGCGCCTTGCGCTGGTCGAGCAGGTTCTTCAATGCGACCAGAAATCCCAGGCAGATGAAGGCGCCGGGGGGGAGGATGGCGAGGAGAAAACCGCGATAGTCTTCGATGACATGGAGGGTGAGCCAGTGGGCCCCTTCGCCGAACATGAGGTGGGCCTGGCTGAAGATGGTGCCCATGCCGATGAGTTCGCGCACCGCGCCCAGGACTACCAGGGCGATCAGGAAGCCGCTGCCCATCATGATGCCGTCGACCAATGACTCGGCGACGTTGTGCTTGGAGGCGAAGGCCTCGGCGCGGCCGATGATGCCGCAGTTGGTGACGATCAGCGGGATGAAGATGCCGAGGATGTGGTGCAGCTCGAACAGGAAGGCGTTCATGGCCAGGTCGATGGCGGTGACGAAGGAGGCGATCACCACGACGAACACGGAGACGCGCACTTCGGGGCGCACCAGGTTGCGGATGAGCGAGACGGTGACGTTGGAGCAGGTCAGCACCAGCAGGGTGGCCAGTCCCAGGCCGAGGCCGTTGATGGCGGTGTTGCTGACGGCCAGCAGCGGGCAGAGGCCAAGCATTTGGACGAAGATGAGGTTGTTCTTCCACAGTCCGTCTTGTGCGATGCCGATGTAGTGCTGGTTAGCCATGGGGAGTAGCCTCGGGTGTAGCGGCCGCCGGGCCGTTGAAGATTTCGCTTTGATGCTGACGGAAGTAGCTCAGGGTATTATAGACGGCCTTGACGATGGCGCGCGGGGTGATGGTCGCGCCGGTGGTGTGATCGAAGACGCCGCCGTCTTTGCGTACCTTCCAGTGTTTCTCGACGGGATTGAACAGGGATTTGCCGTCGAAGCCTTTGATCCAGTCGGATTTCGACTCCTCGATGAAGTCTCCCAGTCCCGGCGTTTCGCGGTGGGCGAGCACGCGCACGCCCGCAATGCTGCCATCGGCATTGACCGCCACCAGCAGTTTGATCTCGCCGCTGTAGCCGTCGGGCGCGATAGTGGCGAACAGTGCAGCGATAGGCAGGCCGGTCTTGCGCGCCCGGTAGACCCTTACCGGCTTCTTGCTGCCGAGGAATTCCGGGGCGGTGATGTCGATGGTGTCGGTGGCCAGGTCGTTGTCATGCCGCTCAGGCGGGATCAATGCGTGCAGCGTTTCGGCCAGGGCCTGCCGCTTTGCCTCGGCGATGCGTTCTTGCGTGCCGCTGTTGGTCACGGCCACCAGGCTGGTGCCGACGATGGCGAACGCGCCGAGGATCATGCCGGTGGTGATCATGTATTTCAGGATCATGATTATCCCTTCCGCTCGCCGTAGGGGCGCGGCTGGGTGTAGTAGTCCAGCGTGGGCGCGAGGATGTTCATCAGCAGCACGCCGAAGGCCACGCCGTCCGGGTAGCCGCCCCAGGTGCGGATGATGTAGACCAGGATGCCGATGCCGGCCCCGTAGATCAGGCGTCCTTTTTCGGTGGTGCTGGCGGTGATCGGGTCGGTGGCGATGAAAAAGGCGCCGAGGATCGTCGCGCCGGTTACGAGATGAAACACGGGATCGGCGTAACGCTCGGGATCGATCAGATGGAACACGGTAGAGATCAGCACCAGGGCGGTGAGCATGCTCACCGGGATGTACCACTGGATGACCTTCTTGTACAGCAGCCACAGCCCGCCGGCGAGGAAGGCGAGCGAGATCCACTCCCAACCGTTGCCGCCGAGATTGCCGAAGATGGGGCTGGCGGGGATGATGTCGCTGATCGACTGGCCGCGGCTGATCTCGGTCTTGAGGTGATCGAGCGGCGTGGCCATAGTGACGGTGTCGATGCCCGCCCCGCTGCCGAGCGTGCCGAAAATGCTGATATGAATGGCGTCGGCGATGCCGATGCTGACGTTGTTGATTTCCTGCGGCCCCGCCCAGGTGGTCAGTTCGCGCGGAAAGGAGACCAGCAGGACCACGTAGCCGACCATGGCGGGATTAAACGGGTTGTAGCCCAGGCCGCCGTAGAGGTGCTTGGCGATGATGATGGCGAAGGCGATGCCGATGACGACGATCCACCAGGGCGCAAGCGGCGGCAGCGAGATGGCGAGCAGGGAGGCGGTGACCAGCGCGCTGTGGTCGCTCAGAAACGGCGCCAGCGGGCGTTTGCGCAGCAGCAACATCAAGGTTTCGCAGGCATAGGCGGTGAGTACCGCGATCATCAGATTGGCGACCACGCCCCAGCCAAACAGGGCGACATACATGACATAGCCGGGGATCAGCGCCAGGAGCACGCGGTGCATGAGCTGGCTGACGCTGCTGCCGGAGTGGATGTGGGGTGAGCTGGGTGTATAGAGTTGCATCGACGTTGGGCGCCTTATGATTGTTCTGTGTTGCCGTCGGTTGGTTCGGGGGCGGACTGCTTGGCCTTCACCCGTTCCAGCGCCGCCTGGATGGCGGCCTTCTTCTCATCGCTGCCGCTGGTGTCCTCGGCGACGGCGGCGGCCTTGGCCTTGTGGCGGGCGGCCTTCTCTTCCTTCTCGCGCTCGATGCGGTGCTGGCGGAATTCATGACGCTCGCGGGCGATGTCCGACTTTTTCTTCTCGCGCTCCTGTTCCCAGATCTGGCCCTTGGCGAAACGGAAATATTGCACCAGCGGGATCTGGCTGGGGCAGACGTACTCGCAGCAGCCGCACTCGATGCAATCGAATAGGCGGTAGTCCTGGATCTTGTCGAAATCCTTGGCGCGCGCATACCAGTACAGCTGCTGCGGCAGCAGATTCACCGGGCAGGCCGTGGCGCAGCTGCCGCAGCGGATGCAGGGCAGGGCGCGGTTTTTGTGCGGCAGCGGCAGGATGTTGTCGTTGAGCGCGAGCAGGCAGTTGGTGGTCTTGACCACCGGCACGTCGGCGTTCGGCAGGGCGAAGCCCATCATCGGGCCGCCCATGATGATGCGGTCGATGTGATCCATGGTGCCGGCGCACTGGCTGATCAGCTCGCTGGCCAGGATGCCGAAAGGTACCTCGAGATTGCATGGACTGCCGACCGCGCCGGTCACGGTGATGATGCGCGAGATCAGCGGCTCGCCATGGTGGATGGCGCGGGCGACGGCGTAGGCCGTGCCGACGTTTTGGCAGACGATGCGGTAGTCGATCGGCAGGCGGTTGGCTGGGATCTCGATGCCGGTGATCACGCGGATCAGCTGTTTCTCGCCGCCGTTGGGATAAAGGCTCGGCACCTCGATGACCTCGACGTCATCGAGCTTCAGGCGGGTGATCGCCTCGCGCAGGGCCTTGGCGGCCAGCGGCTTGTTGTCCTCGATGCCGATGATGCAGCGTTTGGCCATCAGGGCGTAGCGCATGATCAGCATGCCCTTGAGGATCTCCTCGGGGCGTTCGCGCATCAGCATATCGTCGCAGGTGATATAGGGTTCGCACTCGGCGCCGTTGAGCAGCAGGATCTCGACCATGTGCTGGTGCTTCGGTGCGAGTTTCACGTGGCTCGGGAAACCGGCGCCGCCCAGGCCGACGATTCCCGCCTGATGGATGCGCTCGCGGATCTCTTCCGGCGTG
This sequence comes from Pseudomonadota bacterium, assembly GCA_040752855.1. Classification (GTDB taxonomy): domain Bacteria; phylum Pseudomonadota; class Gammaproteobacteria; order RBG-16-57-12; family RBG-16-57-12; genus JBFMHP01. Next base: position 36,820 of record JBFMHP010000007.1, read on the forward strand.
TATTGGGTGACATCGTGGATCGGCGGCAGGTGGTCGGCCATTGTCTCCAGGCCGTCGGGTTCGATCACCACGCAAGTGGCGGTGAGGCCCGAGGGGTGAGGCACGGGATACTCGCCGATGTCCACCACGATCCCTGAAGACGAGGCATGCACCGGCGCGCTGATCAGCCCGTTGCCTTTGGCGATCATCTGGCCCTTCAGCACCGTGTCGCCCACCTTCACCAGCGGCTCGGCGGGCGTGCCGATGTGCTGCTGCACCGGGATGATCAGGCGCGGCGGCACGGAGGCCGGCTGGATCGGGCGATGGGTGGTCTGTTCCTTGTTTTCCGGGAGTTTCAGGCCGCCGTTATAGCGAAACAACTTGCCGATCATGCGCGGCGCTCCAGCTGGCTGGGCGGCAGGGACCACTTCCAGTAGCGCGTGCCGGTCTTCACCGGCACCATGTCGATGCAGTCGACCGGGCACGGTGCGACGCACAGTTCACAGCCGGTGCACTCGGATTCGATGACGGTATGCATCTGCTTGGCCGCGCCGAGGATGGCATCGACCGGGCAGGCCTGGATGCACAGGGTGCAGCCGATGCAGATGTTCTCGTCGATCACCGCCACCATCTTGGGTTTTTCCTCGCCGTGCTCGGCGCTCAGCGGCTTGGCCTCGACGCCCAGCAGATCGGCCAGCGCATGGATGGTCTGCTCGCCGCCGGGCGGACATTGGTTGATGTCGGCCTCGCCGCGCGCGATGGCCTCGGCATAGGGCCGGCAACCGGGGAAGCCGCACTGGCCGCACTGGGTCTGCGGCAGCAGCTTGTCGATCTGGTCGGCCACCGGATTGCCCTCCACCTTGAAGCGGATGGCGGCAAAGCCGAGGATCAGGCCCAGCGCGAGGGCGAGCAGGGTGAGGACGAGAACCGCTGTCAGCACTGCATCACCCCTTCACCAGCCCGGAGAAACCCATGAAGGACAGCGACATCAGCCCGGCGGTGACCAGCGCGATCGGCGCCCCGCGGAAGATCGCCGGCACATCGGAGACGATGATGCGCTCGCGCATCGCGGCGAACAGGACCAGCACCAGGGAGAAGCCGATCGAGGCGCCCAGGCCGTACAGCGCCGCCTGCAGGAAGGTGAGCTCCTGCTGGATGATGAGCAGCGCCACGCCCAGCACCGCGCAATTGGTGGTGATCAGCGGCAGATAGATGCCCAGCACCTGATAGAGCAAGGGGCTGGTCTTGCGGATCACCATCTCGGTGAACTGGACCACCGCGGCGATCACTAGGATAAAGACGATGGTGCGCAGGTATTCGGCATCGAATGGCGCCAGCAGGTAGGTATTGACCAGATGGCTGCACACCGAGGACAAGGTCAGCACGAAGGCCGTGGCCAGGCCCATGCCGGTGGCCGTCTCGAGCTTTTTCGATACGCCCATGAACGGGCACAGCCCCAGGAACTTCACCAGCACGAAGTTGTTCACCAGGACGGTGCTGACCAGGATCAAGAGGTATTCGCTCATCGCCAACGCCTGATTAGGTGATTGATTGACCACATATTTAGAATTTTAGTCTCGCCTTATTATTAGACTTTATCAAAGCAATCTTTTGTATATGGCCATAAAAACGTTAGCTGTTCGCCGGCAACGCTTCGCTTATGCCGGCCTATACATGTTTATTTGACCCGCATTCCTGGCTGCGCGCCCTCGTCTGGGTGCAGGACCCATAGTTCCTCGCCGCCCGGGCCGGCGGCGAGCACCATGCCTTCGGAGACGCCGAAACGCATCTTGCGCGGGGCGAGGTTGGCGACCGTGACGGTGAGTTTGCCGACCAGGTCTTCCGGTGCATACGCGGATTTGATGCCGGCGAAGACGTTGCGCGTCTCCCCGCCGAGATCGAGGGTGAGTTGCAGCAGTTTTTCCGCGCCTTCGACGTGCTCGGCCTTAATGATGCGCGCGATGCGCAGGTCGACCTTGGCGAAGTCGTCGTAGCTGATGGTTTCGGCAATGGGTTCCATGATGACCTTCGTTTCGCGTTGTTGATGTTCGCCGTGGCGCGCCTGGGAGTGGGCGTCCGGGGCGGGCGCCAGGCTGGCCTGATTGTCGGCGATGAGCGCGTCGATCTGTTTTTGGTCGACGCGGGTCATAAGGTGACTGTAAGTGTTCACGGCGTGGCCTTGCGGCAGGCGTGCCGGCAGATCGTCCCAGGTCAGCGGGCCGGTGCCGAGGAACTGCTCCACCTGCTCCGCCACCTTGGGCAGGATCGGTTTGAGGTAGATGGACAGGTCGCGAAACACTTGCAGCGTGGTGGTGCAAATGGCGTGTAAGCGTGCGTCGTTGGCGCTGTTCTTGGCTAGTTCCCAGGGTTTATGGCTGTCCACGTATTGATTGGCGAGGTCGGCGAGGCGCATGATCTCGCGCACGGCGCGGCCGTATTCGCGCTGCTCATAGGCCTCGGCGATGGTGTCGGCCGCGGCGGTGATTTCCGCTTCGAGCGGGATGCTGGTGTCGTGCGCGCCCAGCTTGCCGCTGAAGCGTTTGCCGATGAAACTCGCGGTGCGCGCCGCGATGTTGACGTACTTGCCCACTAGATCGGCGTTCACCTTCGCCAGGAAGTCTTCGAGATTGAGGTCGATGTCATCCACACCTGAGCCGAGTTTTGCGGCGAAGTAGTAGCGCAGCCATTCGGGATTGAGGTGGCGCAAGTAGCTCGCGGCGGTGATGAAGGTGCCGCGCGACTTGGACATCTTGGTGCCGTTGACGGTGAGGAAGCCGTGGGCGAACACACCGGTAGGGGTGCGGTAGCCGGCGCTCTCCAGCTCTGCCGGCCAGAACAGGGCATGGAAGTAGAGGATGTCCTTGCCGATGAAGTGGTAGAGCTCCGTCCCGTGCTTCGCGGCCTTTTCCTTGTCCCAGTACTTATCAAAGTCGATGCCCTGGCGCGCGCACAGGTTCTTGAAGCTGCCCATGTAGCCGATGGGGGCGTCGAGCCAGACGTAGTAGTACTTGCCGGGCGCGCCGGGGATCTCGAAGCCGAAGTAGGGGGCATCGCGCGAGATGTCCCAATCGGACAGGCCCGCGTCCAGCCACTCGGCCAGTTTATTGGCGGACTCGGCCTGCACACGCGGCGGCCGGATCCAATCGCGCAGAAAGTCGGCGCAGGCGCCGAGTTTGAAGAAGTGGTGGTCGGATTGTTTGCGCACCGGCGCGGCCCCCGAGACGGCCGAATAGGGATTGATGAGGTCGGTGGGCTGATAGGTGGTGCCGCAGACCTCGCAGGAGTCGCCGTACTGGTCCTTGGCGTGGCACTTCGGGCACTCGCCCTTGATGAAACGGTCGGGCAGGAACATCTCCTTGACCGGATCATAATACTGCTCGATAGCGCGCACCTCGATGAGGCCTTTGGCCTTGAGCTTGCCGTAGATGTCGTCGGCGTAGTGCTTGGTTTCGGGCGAGTGGGTGGAATAATAGTTGTCGAAGCCGATCAGAAAGCCCGCGAAGTCCGCCTGGTGTTCCTGGCCCACGCGCGCGATCAGTTCCTCCGGGCTGATGCCCTCCTTCTCGGCGCGCAGCATGATGGGCGTGCCGTGGGTGTCGTCGGCGCAGACGTAGAGACAGCCATGGCCGCGCATCTTCTGGAAGCGCACCCAGATGTCGGTCTGGATGTACTCCACCATGTGCCCCAAGTGGATGGAACCATTGGCGTAGGGCAGCGCGCTGGTGACCAGGATGGAACGTTGTTTTTCTGTCATGGTGGCGGGAAACCTCAGTCCGGGCGTGTCATCTGGCCAATGGCCGTACAAAGCGTGCAATTTTGCAATAAATCTGCATTTCTTGCACCGGTTTCGGGTAAAATCGGCGGCTAAATTTATTGTAAGCACTAATCCGCCCCGCGTCAGCGGGCAGGAGAATTCATGGCGAGCGTTTCTCAACAAGAGATCGAGACAGCCCTCAAGGGGTATGTCGATCCGTATCTGCATCAAGATCTAATCGCGGCCAAGTGCGTCAAGCAGATTGCCGTGGAGTCCGGCAAGGTGACGCTGCGTCTTCAGCTCGGCTTTCCAGCCGAGGGATATCGCGCGACGCTGACCGAACAGCTGCGTGCGCTGCTCGCGCGCGAGCTGGGGTTGGCGGATGTGGCCGTCATCGTCGAGAGCAAGATCATCGCCCACGCAGTGCAGCAGGGCGTGAAGCCGCTGCCCGGCGTGAAGAACATCATCGCCGTGGCCTCGGGCAAGGGCGGGGTGGGCAAGTCCACCACCGCGGTGAATCTGGCCCTGGCGCTCGCCGCCGAAGGCGCGCGGGTCGGTATCCTTGATGCCGATATTTACGGGCCGAGCCAGCCGACCATGCTCGGTATACACAAGCAACCCGAGAGCGCGGATGGCAAGACCCTGGCGCCGGTGATCAGTCACGGCCTGCAATCGATGTCGATCGGGTATCTGATCGAAGAAGACACGCCGATGGTCTGGCGCGGTCCCATGGTCACCTCGGCCCTGATGCAACTGCTCAACGATACCAATTGGCAGGATCTCGACTATCTGGTGATCGACCTGCCGCCGGGCACCGGCGACGTGCAGCTGACCCTGGCGCAGAAGGTGCCGGTGACCGGCGCGCTGATCGTCTCCACGCCCCAGGACATCGCCCTGCTCGATGCGCGCAAGGCGGTGAAGATGTTCGAGAAGGTTGCGGTGCCGGTGCTCGGCATCGTGGAGAACATGAGCACGCACATCTGTTCCAAGTGCGGCTACGAGGAGCACATCTTCGGTGCCGGTGGTGGCGAGCGCATGGCGGCGGAGTATGGCATCGAGCTGCTCGGGGCGCTGCCGCTTGATATCCGCATCCGGCAAGAGACCGACAGTGGCAAGCCCACCGTCGCCGCCGAGCCGGAGAGCCGCATCGCGCAGATCTATCGCGAGATCGCGCGCAAGGTCGCGGCGAAGATTTCGCTCAAGGCGCGGGATTTTTCCGCGAAGTTTCCCAACATCGTCATCGCCAATGATTGATGGCGTAGACTTTAAAATGGTTTAGGAAGGTAGTCGTCAATGAGCATCAAATCGGATAAATGGATTCGCCGCATGGCGCAGCAAGGCATGATCGAACCGTTCGAGCCGGGCCAGGTGCGCCAGGCCAACGGCCAGCGCATCGTCTCCTACGGCACCTCCAGTTACGGCTATGACGTGCGCTGCGCCAATGAATTCAAAATCTTCACCAACATCAATTCGGCCATCGTCGATCCGAAGAATTTCGATGAGAACAGTTTCGTCGACGTGCAATCCGATGTCTGTATCATCCCGCCCAATTCATTCGCGCTTGCGCGCACCGTGGAGTATTTCCGTATCCCGCGCAGCGTGCTGACGGTCTGCCTGGGCAAGTCCACTTACGCGCGCTGTGGCATCATCGTCAACGTCACGCCGCTTGAGCCGGAATGGGAAGGCCATGTGACTCTGGAGTTTTCCAACACCACCACGCTGCCGGCCAAGATCTACGCCAACGAGGGCGTGGCCCAGATGCTGTTTTTCGAGTCCGATGAGACCTGCGAAACCTCATACCGCGATCGCGGCGGCAAGTACCAGGGGCAGACCGGGGTGACCTTGCCCAAGACCTGATACCTGAGCAGGTTAAATCTTGTAACACACCCTTCAGTAATCCGGAAAAAATCAGATAATCTCTACACATGCTGAGCCAATCATGGCTCGGCATGGCCTATCGTTAGTGGGGTCCGGATATGAAGGCATTGGTGTGTGAATCCACCCGGCTGTTTCAGAAGGTGCTCAAGAGCCTGTTCGAATCGGCGGGTTTCGAGGTCACGCTCTGCGAGCGCGGCGGGGAGGCGCTGGAGCGACTCAAGACCGACCGCTTCGATCTGGCCTGTATCCCGATGCATTTCCCAGACATGGAAGGTGTGGCGATGGCCGCGACGCTGCGCGCCGATCCCGCCTGGCAGAATCTTCCCGTATTGATGATCACTGCGCACGAGGACAAGAAGCTTCTCCAGTCCGCGTTGAATTCCGGTGTCACCGAGGTGTATCTGAAGTCTGATCTCGGCCGCCTGGAGCATTATTTGTATCTGCTGGCGCATCAGCTCAGAACGCGAGGCGAACTTCGCGGCAAGGTGTTGTATGTGGAAGATGATCCGGTGCTCGTAGAGTGGGGGCGGATGGTCTTCCATGATATGGGATTGGAGGTTGACCATTACGTCTGCGCTGAAGACGCCTTTTCCGCGTTCAAGGAAAAGCCTTACGACCTCGTGGTGAGCGACTTCTTGCTGGCGGGTGATATCAATGGTCTGGATCTGCTGCGCATGATCCGGGAACAAAAAGGCGCCAGAGGGCATGTGCCCGTGCCCGTGCTGGTGACCACCAGCCTGGATGATCAGTCGCGCAAGATCGAGCTGCTGCGTTCCGGGGCGAATGACTATATCAACAAGCCAATGGTGCGCGAAGAGATCCAGGTCCGCACGCACAATCTGATTCTCAACAAACAGCTGTTCGACCAGCTCGAGCGCCAACGTTGCACGCTGGAACAACTGGCGATGACCGATCAGTTGACCTCGCTCTACAACCGCCATTATCTGTTCGACAGCGCGCGCAAGAAACTCAGCGAAGCCGCACGCCATAATTACGCGATTGCCCTGGTGGTGGTCGATCTCGATCACTTCAAGAAGATCAATGACACCCACGGGCATGCCGTGGGCGACATCGTGCTGCGTGAGACCGGTGCTCTGCTCAAACGCTCGGTCCGCACCGAGGACATTGCCGCGCGCTTCGGCGGCGAGGAGTTTGTGCTATTGCTTTCGCATTGCGAACCGGAAGGCGCGCAAGCGAAGGCGGAACGGTTGCGCGGCGCCGTCGAACAACTCAACCCGAATGGCATCCGGGTCACCGCCAGCATCGGCGTGGCCTGCTTCATGCCGCATCAGCCGCGCAGTTACGAAGAACTGTTCACCGCCGCGGACGAGGCGGTCTACCGCGCCAAGGGAAGCGGCCGCAATAACGTGCAGATGGCCGTCTGACCGTTAAACCAAGAACTACCCACGCAAAGTCTCACGCTCTACGCGATGCAAAAGGCTGTTGACTTGATCCCTCTCGCGCCCGCGGGAGAGGGAGCTGAAGTCTTCTCATGCAGACTCTATCCTCAGAACGCCCCGCTGAGACGCAAATAAAACTGATCTTCTCCGATCTCATCCAATCCGTGCGCGTAACCGAGGGTCAGGCGCAGGGGTAGGAGATAACCCAGTATGAGATCCGAATGTAATTCACCTCCCACGCCGGCATACCATTGATCAGGGGAGGCGTGTTCATCCCAGACCGTGCCGGTGTTGTAGAAGAGCGCGCCGGAGAGCTGGGAGAGGCCGATCGGCGGCGCCATCGCGGTGCGTTCGACGCGCCGGAGGGGGAAGCGCCATTGCAGGTCGAACAGCGCCATGTTGTCGCCGATCAGCTGCGGCAGGCCGTCGTCGTAGCCGCGCAGGGGAAAGTCGCGCTTGTTGAACGGTGGCGGGAGATTGCCGGCGCCGGGCAGGGTGATGGGGTCGGCCATGGTGCCGCCGAGCGAGTAGGCGGGTGTGCCGCGCTCGCCCAGACCGGCGGCGAGCCGCGCGCTGAAAACGTGCCGGCCGGGGAGGCGCAGATATTCGCGCCAGTCGAGCTGGGTGGTCTCCCCGTTGTAAACGCCGCCAAAGACGTCATGCCACTGATGCGTGAGATTGATGACGCGGCCATCCACCGGACTGATGCCGCGCGGGAAGAAACGGCTGCTGTTGTGGCTCAGCGCGATACCGCCGAGGGAGCTTTTGAACGAGGGCATGGGGGCGGCGGTCGGGCCGCGCTCGGCGTCCTTTTCGTTTTCGTACACCAGCCCGAGGTGCAGCGCCCATTGGTGGTCGACGAACAGGAAGGGGCGTTCGAGATAGGCGTGCACCTCATCATCGTCGCGGATGCGCCGCAGGCTGCCGTCGGCGTTCAGGTAAATGTCTTTCGTGCGCGAGGCAAACAGCGAAAGCGAAGGTTGCCAGCGATCGTATCGGTAGTACACATAACCCAGCGGCCAGGCGCGCTTGGTGTCGTAGCCGATGGTGGCTTCATAGTAGTGCCGGCGCAGCGGATCGGTGCCCGAGGTGGTGGCGCCAAACTCGTTGTGCTGCTCGTCGAGGTACCAATACGGGAACCACCAGACGGGCCAAAGGCCCGTGGCCGGTTGATATGCGGTGATCCGCGCGGTTTCATCGCGGGCCGGGATCGGCGCGGGAACGGCGCTCGCGGCGGGCGGGGCGGCCGCGAGCTGGGTGAGTGGCGTCCAATGCAGATCATAGCCGCGCGGGCCGAGCTGATTGAAATACAGCCGCTGTCCGTCGGCGCTGACGCTCGGATAGCTGGCGGCCCCGAGTTGCCGGGTAAGGGCGTGATGCTCGCCGGTGGCGAGGTCGTGCCGGTAGATGTTGAAGACGCCGTCATAATCGGCGCTGTAAACGATCTCGTGCTGGCCGACGAAGCGCGGTTGCATTTCGATCGCGGCGCCTTCCGTGATGGGCTGCCACTGTCCTGAGGCGAGATCGAACATCGCGAGATTCCAAGAGCCGGTGCAGCGCTTGAGGCTGGCAACCAGGCGCGCGCCCGCCGCGTCGATGTCGATACCGCCGATGACATCGCCATAGGCCCCCGACCACAGGGTTTTCAGCGGCGCGCCGCGCGCATCGAGCAAGCGGAGTTCCTGCCGGCCGAGCGCATAGTGCACGGCGATGATGTGGTCCCCATCGGGATGCCACAGCGCCTTTTGGTAACGCCCTCCGTGGGTGAGGCGTGCGGTGGCGCCGCTGACCGGATCGATGCGGTAGAGATCGTTGAACCAGTTGGTGTTGCGCGTGCGCTCCACTTGAACCAGCAGGATGCCCGCGCGCGGGTGGGCGTGAAACTGGGCGCCGCGCACCTCGGCGATCGGCTGCGGCGCGGCGCCGCCAGCGGGCAGGCGCATCAGCGTGGCGCGCCGCTCGTCGCTGTCTTCGATGTAATAGAGGTCGCCGTTGGGCATGGCCTGCGCATAGCCGCTTTCCAGGCCGCTGCGGGTGAGCGCGGTGGAGGAGGTGAGGCCGAGCGCGCGGATCTGTTCGACTTCGCCGCTGAATTCCTGCGCGAGGTAGGCATCGAACTCCGTCCACAACGAGGCGAGATCCTTGCCGAGTGTGGCGCGGCTGGTGGTGTTGATGAAAAACGGCAGCAGGTTCTGGCTGTAGCCGTCGATCCACTGCGCGATGCGCTCCTCGCCATACTGCGCCGCGAGGAAGTTATAGAAATACACGCCATACAGATAGGCCGCGGCGCCGCGCGGCCATTCGGTGGTCCCGGCATTGACCTGGGCGAGTGGCTTGATGCCCTCGAGCCATTCCAGGCGCATCATGGCGCGGAACAGGCTGCTCTGGCCGCGGCCCACGCCGTGCTCGAGATCGGTTTCGACGTGCGTGGCCAAGCCCTCTGTGATCCAGTTGGGCTGAAAGAGGTTGGGGAAGAGCAGCGGCATGCGCCCGAACACCTGGCGCAAGCCCTTGGGTGCGCCGCGTGCCTTGTCCAGGTGCAGGGTGTGGGTGTATTCGTGGGTGAAGACCAGGGTGAGCCAGTCGTCATAGTCCTCCAGGGTGGCGACATCCGACGGCGGGATCGTCAAGATCGTGATGTGATTGCCTGGGAACGGCGTGGCCCAGCCGTTGGTGAGATCCATGCGGTCGAGCAGCACGACATCGGTGCGCTCCCGAGGCTGCCAGCGCAGGCGTTCGGCAAGGCGGTGATGGACCGGTTCGGCGATCCCGGCCAGGCGCCGGGCGAGGTCTTCCTCGCCGTCATGAAAATGGATGGCGAAGTGCGGGGTGTGGAGGGTCTGCCAGGTCAGGGCGGGGTCGTGCAGGCTGGCGGCGCTGACGGGATTGGCGGCGCCTAAGGCCAGGATCAGGAACAACAGAGGGATACATGCGCGGCGCCATGCCTTGGTCATTGTTAATTCTCGGGTTTTTGTTGGATGCCCTGCATGATAAGCGATGCCGCCCGATAAACAAAACAGTTGACCCGGATATATCACCACGGATCGTAGCGAGGGTGCATAAGGCATTGAAGATTCGGGGCGCACGGAGCTTCTGACGGTGAAGGCATAGTCGACACTATGTCAAACCGGCAAAAGCGAGTACGTCACGAAGATTCAATGGATTACGCGGCCGCAGTAGATTCGAGGTGACATATCCGGGTTAAAGACCACTGTGCATTGGACGATTAACAATGGGGCAGTGATCACTTTCACACAGAGGCGGTTTTGAGCATGGTGGGGAGTCAGACAACCCTGGATGTCGTCAAGGAGCGTTTGAACGAGTACGGCGATTTGCCGATCTTCAGCGCGAGCGTCAATCGCATCCAGCTGGTCAGCGCCGATCCCGAAAGCGATGTCATGCAACTGGCCATGGAGGTGATGAAGGACGCAAGTCTCAGCACCAAGCTGCTCAAGTTGGTCAACTCCCCCTATTATCATCGCGGCGGCGCGCGCATCGGTTCGGTGGTGCAGGCGGTGATGCTGCTCGGCTTCGACACCATCCGCAACGTCTGTCTGACGCTCAAACTGCTCGACAGTTTTTCCACCAAGGACAATTCCTCCGAACTCGCCGCCATGCTGGTTCAGAGCTACATTTCGGGCGGCGTGATGCGCGAGGTGGCCAGGAGCGCCGGCATCGACGACTCCGAACAGTGTTACCTGCTCGGCTTGCTCTACAACCTGGGGGAGATGATCGTCGCCCACACCCTGCCGGACAAATATCTCGAGATCCAGACACTCAGCAAGGCCCAGGGTGTGGTCTGGGGCAAGGCCCAGCAGTCGGTGTTGCGCACCAATTTCTGCGATCTCGGACAGCACTTGGCCGATGAGTGGGGCTTTCCTTGTTCGATCGCCAAGGTGCTGGGCATGCCGCCGTCCGACGAGGTGACGCCCGCTTCCAGCAAAAGCGAGTTCAATGCCAAGGTCTCATCGCGCGTCAATGCGCTCATGGGCAATCTGTATCAGCGCGGGGTGCGCACCAGCCAATCGTATGCCGCGCTGCTGGAGGATATTGCCGAGGTCTCCGGCTTGGAAAGCGGCGCCGTGCAATCCAGCGTTGAGCGGGCCTTCAAACAGGCCTGTGATCTGGCCGAGGCCTTCAGTCTGAACAAAAAGCTGTTGGCGCCGAAGGTGGCGCAGACCGGCGATGCGTTGCGCGACCGGATGGCCAAGCAGTTTGCCTACTATGCCAACAGCTCCGGCCCGGTGCACGAGATGGAACTGCCGGACTTCGATGATGAAGCCGAGTCGGCAGAGGGTAAGGACAAGAAACCCGATGCGCAGGACAACAGGGCCGACGCCGGGTTGCTGCTCAAGTACATCAACGAGCTGACGGTGCTGATGGGCAGCAAGGCAACGCTCAACGCCGTGATCCTGAAGATGCTCGAGGGTATCAATGCCGCCTCGGGGTTCGAGCGCGTGGTGCTATGTCTGCTCAACCCGCAGCGCACGGCGTACGCGGGGCGGATCGCGGTGGGCGCGAATGCCGAGGCGTTGAAGGAGTACTTCAATTTTGCCGTCGACACCGAACGGGATCTTTTTTCCCAGATCATGATGTTCCATCAGCAGCAATCGGTGGCTGACGTGAAAGAACCCTGCTGGGCGCAGCGCCTGCCGCCGGCCTTCGCGGCGAAGACCGGCGCCAACGGGTTCGCCGTCTCCTACTTCGGTATCGAGGGTAAGCCCTTGGGGATGGTATATGCAGACATGGGCCTGTCCCAACAGCCGATCGGCCTGGATCAATATCAGAGCTTCTGCCAGCTTATCTCGCATGCGCGACTGGCACTGCGGGTCCAGTAACGCGCTGCCATCCGTTTACTGGAGCGGCTTTTCCATTGGTATATAGTTGATGGCCGAGAGCGTCGCCCCTTGCGCATCCTGCAGCACGCAGAAGCGGCCCACGCCGGGGATGTCGGTTGGCGGGACCAGAATCGTGGCGCCGAGCTTCTTGGCCTTCGCCGCCGTTTCGTCGGCGCTCTTTACCGTGACATACGTCCCCCAGTAATTGGGCGCGTCCTTGGCCATTGAGGGCTTTTTCATCATGCCGCCGATCGCGGTGTCGCCCACCTTGATGACCAGGTATTCCGGCCCCCCTTGCATCTTCATCTCCTCCAGGGTCCAGCCGAAGAGCTGGCCGTAGAACTCCTTGGCCTTTTCGGGCTGGTCGGTGAGCAGTTCGCACCAGCTGAAGGCGCCGAACGTGGTGAATGGACTGTTCATGGATGTTCTCCTCCCGCATTGGGTTCACTAAGCATAGATCAGTACGAGGAGAATGCGATTTCACCCAAGGAAGGTGCGGGTGGAGGACAAACAGCAAGGGGGCGCTGCGGCCCCCTTGGTGTGCAATGCGGCGTTGATTGCGCCGGTGTTACTCGCCGTGGCGGTGGTTCTTCAAGCCTTTCTTTTTGAGCTTCGGCTTCGCTTGATGGGCCGCCAGGTCGGCGCAGGCAATGCGCGCCTTGTCGGTGTCATGGATGACGATGGAGACCGCGTCGGGGCCGGCAACGAAGTCATTCTTCGCGAAGCCCACGCCGATGCCGGTTTCGTTGGTGGTGAAGCCCGGCCAGATTTCGTTCACGGCGTCGACGGGGCCGCCGACCACGTGCTGGTAATGTCCGCCGCCGTTGGTGTCATTGCACGCCTTGTTGTGGACGTGCACGCCATAGGTGGTGTTGGGGTACAGGCCGCGGACCATGATCTCGACGATGGTGCTGCCGGCTGGCGTCTTGATCATCAGGGCCTTGCCAGTGATGTCGTAGGCGCGTTCGACGCCGGAGGCATAGGTGTTGAATTTTCCTTTGCTGACCTGCAGCTCCTCGGTGTCGGCGAAGGCCGCGGATACCGTCATCAGTGAGAGGCTGCAAATAAGGAATGCTGAACGGGATACAGGATTTTTGATCATTTGGACCCCCAAAGTTTGCCAAGTGGCGAAAGTTTACATCCGACCCTATTCCGAAAAGGGTATGGTCATTCTGCTTAAAAATTTGAGCGAATAGCGTGGTGAATATCACACTTTGCTCATGCTTGAATCAGCCGACCGCACGACTGCGATCGCTAATTATGCTAAGGAAAAAAGGAAATCTATACAAATACTAGCTTAGTGTTTTGATAAAGATTTTGGATTTGCGTTGATAGTTATAGAGTTTTTGCTTCTCGACCGGCAGCGCCGCGAGTTCGGACTCGGTGAAACCGCGCTCAATGAACCAGTGCGCCGTGCGGGTGGTCAGCACGAACAGCCGCCGGATGCCCTGGTAGACCGCCTGTTGCTCGATGTAATCCAGCAGCGCATCGCCGCGTCCCGCCCCCCGGTAGTCCGGATGGATCGCCAGGCAGGCGAGTTCGGCGAACTCCGTTTGGGCATAGGGGTAGAGCGCCGCGCAGCCGATGATCATGCCGTCGCGTTCGACCACGGTGAAGCGATCGATCTCCATCTCCAGCAACTCGCGTGAGCGGCGCACCATGGTGCCGTCGCGCTCAAAGGGAGCGATCAGCTCCAGGATGCCGCCGACGTCCTCGATCTGCGCCGCGCGGGTGCCCTCGAAGCGGTTGGCGCTGATCAGGGTGCCGATGCCGTCGCGGGTGAACAGTTCCTGCAAGACGGCGCCGTCGACCTGGCGCGGCACAAAGTGGATGCGCTCGACGCCATTGCGGCACAGGCCAATGGCGTCCCGCAGGTTGCGCTGGGTGGCCTCGGAAAGTCCGCTTGCCGATTGCAGATAGCGTTCCGCCTCGCTGACGATCATCTCGTGCACCAGGCGGCCGGACGGATCGAGCAATTCACTGTGGTCGGTGAGATAGATCAGCTTGGCGGCCTTCAGGGCCTTGGCGGTGCCCACGGCCACGTCCTCGGCGCGCAGATTGAAGACCTCGCCGGTGGGTGAGTAACCGAGGGGTGACAGCAACACGATCGAACCCTGATCGAGCAGCGTGTTGATGCCGTTGGCGTCTACCCGGCGCACCTCGCCGGTGTGGCAGTAATCGATGCCGTCGTACACGCCCATGGGTTTCGCGGTGACGAAGTTGCCGGAGGCCACGCGCAGCCGCGCGCCGGCCATCGGCGAGTTGGACAGCCCCATGGTCAGCAGTGCCTCGATCTCCACCCGCACCGCGCCGACCGCGTGTTTGACGCAGGAAAGCGCCGTGGCGTCGGTGATGCGCAAGCCCTTGTGATATTGGCTCTCGATACCGTGCAGCTTGAGCTGCTGATCGATCTGGGGGCGCGCCCCGTGTACCAGCACCAGCCTCACGCCCAGGCTGTGCAGCAGGGCGATGTCGTGGATCAGATTGGCGAACGAGGCCTCCAGCACGCATTCCCCGCCGAAGGCCAGCACGAAGGTGCGGCCGCGAAAGGCGTTGATATACGGCGCCGAATTGCGGAACCACTGGACGAATTCGTAGGTCTCTGACATCGCACTGAACACACAAACTGTTGAATGTCCACACTATAAGATGTCTCGAAACGTGAATCCAGCGCGCGCGGCAAAAATGCGGTCCCGCGCTGAGCTGAGCGACGTGCAGCCCAGCGTGCCACGCGCGTGATGAGCCGGTAAATAATTCCGTGTAGATCCTCGGAGTTAAACATGATCTCGCAGGCGATCGCCGAACACGTCACGGTACAACGGCGAGAAAAAGAAATACGGCGAACAAGACCAAATGCACCGAGCCTTGAAGCACGGTGGCCTGTCCGTGCGACATGGTCATTGTGGAGACCAAGAGTGTCAGCGCCAGGAGAGCTATCTCCTTTTCTCCCAGGCCAAGTTCCAACGACAGCCCCAGAAAAAGCGACACGGCGGCCACGGCCGGTATGGTCAGGCCGATGGAGGCGAGCGCCGAACCCAGCGCCAGATTAAAGCTGGTCTGCATGCGATTGCGCACCGCCGCGCGCGCCGCCGCCAAGGTCTCCGGCAGAAGTACCAGCAAGGCGACGGCGATACCGACCACTACGTGCGGCACCGAAAGGGCTTTGACACCATCTTCGATGGTTGGCGCGAGCGTCTTGGCGAGGCCGACGACAGCCGCGAGGGAAAGAACCAACAAGCCAAGGCTCATTAATACTGCGGAGGTCGGCGGCGTGCCCACCTGAGGCGTTTCCGGCTCTGCCTGCGGCGGCGAAAAATACTCCCGATGTCGCACGGTCTGAACGAAAACAAAGAGGCCGTAGAGTGCCAGGGAGACAGTGCCCGCAAAGAGAAGTTGCAGGGGTGAAAGCGTCGGACCCGGTGTAGAGGAGGTGAATGTGGGCAGCACCAGCACCAAGGTGGTGAGGGTCGCCAGCACCGCCAGCGCCGACGCCGTGCCCTCGACCCGAAAACTGAGTACCCGGTGACGCAACGCGCCCAACAACAAGCATAGGCCCACGGTACCGTTTAAGATGATCATCACCGTAGCGAATACCGTATCGCGGACCAGCCCGCTGGCTGCCTCCCCGCCAGAGAGCATCAGCGCGATGATCAACGCTACCTCGATGACGGTGATGGCCAACGCCAGCACCAGCGTGCCAAAAGGCTCCCCGACGCGAAGCGCGATGACTTCGGCGTGATGAACCGCGACCGGGACGGTCGCGATCAGGGTGGCGGCGACGACAATGATATGAACCAGGCCCAGGGGGCGGCCCCACACCGCCGCCAGCACGATACTCGCCACAATGGGTACGACGATGCCCCAGAACGATGCGGCGGGGGGAAGTTTGCGCAATATGTTTGCTAATGTCATGGCAGGGTTCTACACGAGGGCTGGTCGGTGTGCCTATTTTTTTGTGCCTTCCCTACATTATGAGATATTTCTGGGTAATCGGATATCAGGCTGTCGGTCGGTCTGTATGTAAAGTCGGGTATCCAGCCCAGTCTCACGGAAGCATGGGGCGATGCTAACATATGGACGCTCTGAACAATTCCATCCTGGAATTTTCAGAATGCGCGCATCCGTGTGCCGCAGGAACTTCTAATAAATCAGAGGTTCGATATTTTTGGACGCAGGAATTTCATGGCTTCCTTAAAGCCTGTATCTTAAAGCATCATGAGTGAGCAGAAATACCATCTTTCCATCGGCGGCATGAACTGCGCGGGCTGTGTGAGCCGCGTGGAGACGGCCTTGCGCGCCGTGCCCGGTGTGACGGAGGCGTCGGTGAACCTCGTCGAACGCAGCGCCTGGGTGCGCGGGACGGTCGCGCCCGAGGACGTGATCGCGGCGGTGAGACAGGCCGGTTATGAGGCGGCGTTGTTGCAGGAGGAACAGGATACGGAGGAGAAGGCGGCCGCCGAGATGGCCCACTACCGCCGTCTGCTGCGCCATGCCGGTATCGCGGCGGTGGTGGGTGTGCCGCTGATGGCGGCGGATGTCTTCGGCGTGATGCCGCACGTGGAGACGCCGATGGAGCGCCTGTTCTGGCTGCTGATCGCCATTGTGAGCGTGGTGGTGATGGCGGCGACCGGCGGGCGGTTTTTTGTCGGGGCGGTCAAGTCGTTCCGCGCGCACAACGCCACGATGGACACGCTGATCGCGCTCGGCACCGGCGCGGCGTGGGTGTTTTCAACCCTGGTGGTGCTGCGTCCCGAGTGGGTCCCCGAGGCGGCGCGCCATGTGTATTTCGAGGCGGCGCTGATCATCATCGCGCTGGTCAATTTCGGTTCGGCCTTGGAGATGCGCGCGCGCGGCAAGACCTCGGAGGCGATCAAGCGGTTGATCGGGCTGCGCCCGCGCACCGCGCGGGTGGTGCGCGAGGGGCGCGAGCTGGATGTGCCGATCGCCGAGGTGGGGCTCGATGAGACCCTGCGCGTGCGGCCGGGTGAGCGCATTGCGGTGGATGGTGTGGTGATCGACGGGCGCTCGGCGGTGGATGAGTCCATGCTCACCGGCGAGCCGCTGCCGGTGGAAAAGTACGCTGGCGACGAGGTGGTGGGCGGCACGCTCAACACGACGGGGACCTTCCTCTACCAGGCCCGGCGCATCGGTAAGGATACGGTGCTGTCGCAGATCATCGAGATGGTGCGCCAGGCCCAGGCCTCCAAGCCCGCGATCGGCCGGCTGGTCGATCGCATCGCCGGGGTGTTCGTGCCGGCGGTCCTGATCATCGCGGTGCTGACCTTCCTTGGCTGGATGAATGTCGGCCCTGCGCCCGCGATCAGTTACGCCCTGGTGGCGACGATGACGGTGCTGATCATCGCCTGTCCCTGCGCCCTGGGGCTGGCCACGCCGATGTCGATCATGGTCGGCGTCGGTAAGGCCGCCGAGGCCGGGGTGTTGATCCGCAAGGGCGAGGCCCTGCAGCGCGCGAGCCAACTGACCACGATCGTGCTGGACAAGACCGGCACGGTGACCGCGGGGCACCCGGCGCTTACCGGGTTGTATCCCGCAGAAGGCGTGAGCGAGGAAGAACTGTTGACCTGTGCGGCCAGCATCGAGCGCGGTTCCGAACACCCGCTGGCCCAGGCGATTGTGCAGGCCGCTCAGGCGCGCGGGCTGGCGTTGCGCGCGAGCAGCGGGTTTGAGTCCATCGCCGGACACGGCGTGCGGGCGCAGATCGAGGACCAGGACATCGTGTTGGGCAATCAGCGGTTGATGGCCCAACAGGGCGTCGCCCTCGATGCCTTCGCGGCACAGGCCGCAAGGCTGGCCGAGGAGGCGAAGACCGCGATCTTCGTGGCGCACGCCGGGCGCCTGCTGGGCGTGCTCGCAGTGGCCGATCCGGTCAAGCCGGATTCACGCGCGGCCGTGGCCCGCTTGCAGTCGCTCGGGCTGAAGGTGGTGATGCTGACCGGTGATCAGCAGGCCACCGCGCAGGCCGTGGCGCGCGAGGTGGGAGTGGATGAGTTCATCGCCGAGGTCCTGCCGCAGGACAAGGCAGCCAAGGTGGCGGAGCTGCAACAAGGCGGCGCGGTGGTGGCCATGGTCGGCGACGGGATCAACGATGCGCCGGCACTGGCGCAAGCCGATGTCGGATTTGCCATCGGCAGCGGCACCGATGTGGCGATGGAAAGTGCAGACATCGTGCTGATGCGCGGCTCCCTGCACGGGGTGGCCGATGCGATCGCCGTCTCCAACGTAACGCTGCGCAACATCAAGCAGAATCTGTTCGGCGCATTCATCTATAACAGCCTGGGGATACCCTTGGCCGCGGGCGTGTTCTATCCGATCTTCGGCTGGCTGCTCAATCCGGTCATTGCCGGTGCGGCGATGGCGCTCTCGTCGGTTACGGTGGTCAGCAACGCCAACCGTTTGCGGCTGTTCACCCCGCGCAGGGAGGCCGCGTGATGCTCGTGATCATCAACATCCTCGGGCTGCTGCTCATCGCACTGATTGTATGGTGGTTTTGGATGGCCACGCCGCGCGCGGTGCGGATCGCCGGTGATATCGTCGATATTCGCGTCGCCGGCGGGGTGTATACGCCCGCGCAGATCCAGGTGCCGGTCGGCAAACCGGTGCGGCTGCGCTTTCTGCGCCAAGACGCCACGCCGTGCGCGCGCCAGGTGGTGATCCCGCGGCTGGAGCGGGTGTTCGAACTCGAACTCAACAAACCACGGGAAGTGACGCTTACCTTCCCCGAGTCGGGCGAGTATGAATTCGCCTGCGAGATGCATATGTATGTCGGCCGGTTCCTTGCCGCGTGATGTATGGCCGCGCAGGGTGTCAGCTATAATGAAATAATTGAGTCTTTATCAATCCGGAGGACTGTCATGCGTGTGCAAATGAAAACGATACTGACGTTGTGTCTGCTGGCCGTGGCTGTAGTCGGCTGCGGCGGCAAGACCATGGTGGAAAGCGACCTGCGCATCAAGGGCGCGCCGGATTGGGTCAACGAAGGCACCAATGTGCTCAACGATCGCGGCGGCCGGCTGTTTCACGGCGTGGGTTCCTCCAAGCCGCTGGGCGATGATTCGCTGCAACAGTCGACGGCCGATTCGCGCGCGCGCGCTGAGCTGGCGCGCATCCTGACCTCGTACATGGATGTGGTGTCCAAGGATTACATGGGTGCGGCGCAGAGCGGCGGGCAGCAGGCCAGCGAGGAATCGGTCAGCCGGCAGATCAGCGCGCTGAGCCAGGTCAACATTACCGGCTCGAAGATCATCGCGCGTTGGAAGGACAAGCGCACCAATATCGTCTACTCGTTGGCGGAACTCGATCTCAAGCAGGTGAAGGACACGACGGAAACCATTACTGAAATGAATCAAGGTTTGAAAGAGCATATCAAGACGCAGGGCGACAACATCTTTGATCGTATGGCAGGAGGAAAATAAGCATGCGGCATTTGGCAGGACTGGTGACAGCGGTGTGGGTGGGTGCTTCGGTGCTCGGGCTTTCGGCGTGCGCCAAGAAGGTCGAGCGCATCGAGGTGGAGGAGGTGCGCGATCTGAGCGGCAGCTGGAACGACACCGATTCACGGCTGGTTTCCGAGGAGATGATCCGCGATGTGCTGTCGCGTCCCTGGCTCGGCGAATTTACCGGCAAGAAGGGCAAGCAGCCGGCGGTGATCGTCGGCGAGGTGCGCAATCTGAGCCACGAGCACATCAGCATCGGCACCTTCGTCTCCGACATGGAGCGCGAGCTGATCAACTCCGGCCGCGTGGAGTTTGTCGCCTCCAAGGTCGAGCGCGGCGAGATACGCGATGAACGCGCCGACCAGGAGCTGCACGCTGCGGAAGAAACCCGCAAGGCCATGGGGCAGGAACTCGGCGCGGATTTCATGCTGAAGGGCACGATCAATTCCATCGTCGACACCGAAGGCAAGGAGCAGGTGCGCTATTTCCAGGTCGATCTCACCTTGATCAGCCTGGTGGACAACCGCAAGGTCTGGGTCGGCCAGAAGAAGATCAAGAAGTACATCAAGAAGCCGCGTTTTCGCCTGTAAACGGCATGCGCTGACATGAAGGAGATGGTCCGGCGCTGCGGCGTTGCGGTGAGCGCAGCCCTGCTGATGCAGGGCTGCGTCAGTTTCACGCACATCCAGAACCCGGTGGAGGATCTGTTGCAGCAGCAACGGCCCGCCAAGGCGCTGGAGGTGTTGGAGCGGCGCTCGCTCATCGGGTGCGACAAGGTGCTCTACAACCTGGATAAGGGCATGCTGTTGCGCATGACCGGGGATTTCAGCGCCAGCAACGCCGCGTTCGAGGCGGCCAAAGCGGCGCAGGAGAAGGTCGAGGCGGTGAGCCTCACGGAACAGGCCGGCGCCACCGTGGTCAACGACAGCCTGCGCAGCTATGCCAGCCCGTTGTTCGAGCAGGTGATGCTGCACGTTTATATGGCGCTGAACTTTCTCGAACTCGGCAACCTTGACGGCGCGCGGGTCGAGATGATGCAGGTCGATGCGCTGATGCAGGACAAGGGGGACAAGGACGAGCTGCCCTTCGCGCGGTATCTCGCCGGCATGGTGTTCGAGGCGCAGGGCGAGTGGAGTGACGCCTTGATCGCGTATCGCAAGGCGTATCAGGCCTACCGCGCGCATGGCCAGCCGATTCCGGATTATCTCAAATTCGATCTGTTGCGATTGACCGAGCGCCAGGGACTGAGCGATGAACGCGCGCAGTACGAACGTGAATTCGCGCTCAAGGATTGGCCGACCCCCAGGGCTCGGCAGGATGCCGAGTTGATCGTGGTGGTGAGTAATGGCCTGGCCCCGCGCAAGCACGAGCAGGCGATCACCGCGCAGGACCCGACGAGCGGACAGTTGCACCGCATCGCCACGCCGTTCTACGAGAAGCGGCAGAGCAGCATCGAGCATGTGCGCGTGCGCGTCGACGGCGCGATCGCCGATGACGCGCTGATGGACAATCTGGCCCCGCATGCCGAGGCGGCGCTCGCCCAGGCCATGCCGGCGATCATCGCGCGGGCCATCGCGCGGGTGGCGGTCAAGAACAAGGTAAGCGACGAGGCGCGGCAAAAAGACGCGGTCGTCGGCCTGATCACCAATATCGCCGGGGTGCTGACCGAGCGCGCCGACACCCGCGGCTGGTATACCTTGCCGCAGGAGATCTTGCTGGTGCGCATGTCGCTGCCCCCCGGGGATTATCGCGCCGCGCTGGAACTGCTCGGTCCGGGGGACGATGTGAGGGCAACCGAACAACTCAAAGAGATGCGGCTGGAGCGAGGACAGTGGCGGTTCGTGTCGCTGCACTGGCCGGCATCCCGATCGTTATGGAGAGGAGTCAGATGAACAAGTGTAGTCAAACGCTGATCGTGTGCTGTGTACTGGGTCTGCTGGGCTGCGCCCCGGCGGTGAAGCAGGAGGCGGGCAGCGCAATCCCGGCTTGGGTCAACGGCGCCAGCGAGCAATATCCGCTCGCGTTGTATATCGTCGGCCGCGGCGTTGGCGCCAGCCAGGAAGAGGCCAAGGACCGCGCGCGCGCCGACATCGCCAAGACCTTCGCGGTGGCGGTGTTCGAGCGCAGCCAGGACCAGCAGAATTATGTGCGCACCGAGCGCGACGGCCAATCGCAGCAGCAGCTCGAACAGACCGTCTCGCGCAATATCATGACGCGTACCGACAAGCTGCTGCACGGTGCGGAGATCGCGGATGTCTGGGCGGATGAGACGGGCAGCCGGGCCTATGCCCTGGCGGTGCTCTCGCGCGCCAAGGCGGCGGAGCAGCTGCGCCAGGAGATCGCCGATCTCGACGCGGCCACCGAGCAATACATCCAGCGCTCGGGCGCGGAACCGTCGGGACTGATCAAGGTGGCGTTCGCCCACCAGGCGGTCATCGCCCAGCAGGAGCGCATCGGCCTGCAGCGTTCCTTGCGGGTGGTCGACCAGACCGGCGCCGGTCTGCCGCCGAAGTGGTCGCTGGCGCAGCTGGCGCTCGATCGTGATGAATTGATCCGGCGCGTACGGATCTACCCCGCCCATGAAGGGTTGTATGTCGCTGGGCTGGTCGATGTACTCAATGGTTCTCTGGGGGCGGCCGGATTCACCGTCGCCAGCGCGACCATCGCCGAATATCGCCTGCGCGCCGAGGTCGAGCTCGACGATCCGCTCTACCAGGATGGCTGGTACTGGATTCGCGGCGCGCTCGAACTCAATCTCACCGATCGCGACGGCAAGCCGCTCGGTGTCCAGCGCTGGCCGCTCAAGGTCTCCGCCACCGAGGAGGACAGGGCGCGGGGGCGCGTGCTCGATGCCATCGAATCGCTTCTCAAGCGTGATCTGCGCAGCACGGTGCTGGAATTCGCCATGGCAAAACAGGCAGCACAGGAAACCGATGGTCACGATCGCACGCAGTGAATTAGGGCTCGATGGACGCCGCCCCTTCGACCTGGAAGGGTGGTTGCAGTGCATCAGCGAGGGCCGTTCCGAGCAGGACATGGCGATGATCCGCCGTGCCTACGAGATCGCCGAACGCGCCCACCACGGCCAGATGCGCGCCTCGGGGATTCCCTACATCCTGCACTGCGTCTCGGTGGCCGATATCCTGGCCGACCTGCGCCTCGACAGCAATGTGATCGCCGCCGCGCTGCTGCACGATGCGATCGAAGATACCGAGGTCACCGCCGAGTTTATCGCCCAAGAAACCAACGCCGATGTGGCCGGATTGGTGCAGGGCGTGACCAAGATGCGCAACCTGCCGGGCTGGCGCAACGAAGGCGCGCCGTTGCCGAGCAAGCAGCACATGTACGCGGAGAACCTGCGCAAGATGGTGCTGGCGATGGCCGAGGATGTGCGCGTGGTGCTGATCAAGCTGGCCGACCGCACGCACAATATGCGCACGCTCGGTTCGCTGCCGGAGGACAAGCGTCGGCGTGTCGCGCGCGAGACGCTGGAGATCGTCGCGCCTCTGGCGAACCGTCTCGGCATCTGGCAGATCAAGTGGGAGCTGGAGGATCTGGCGCTCAAATACCTGGAGCCGGAGCGCTACAAATACATCGCCTCGCGCCTCGATGAGCGGCGCATCGACCGCGAAAACTACATCAACGAGTTCGTCGAAATCCTGCGCACGCACCTCGAACGCGCCGGCATCCAGGCCGCGATCAAGGGACGGCCCAAACACATCTACAGCATCTGGCGCAAGATGGACCGCAAGCAGCTCGACTTCGAGCGCATCTTCGATGTGCGCGCCGTGCGGGTGGTCCTGCCGGAGATCGCGCAGTGCTACGCCGCGCTCGGCGTGGTGCACAGCCTGTGGCCGTATGTGCCGGGCGAGTTCGACGATTACATCGCCACGCCCAAGGGGAATAACTATCAGTCGCTGCACACCGCGGTCATCGGACCGCAGGGCAAGATCGTGGAGGTGCAACTGCGCACCTCCGACATGGATCATCACGCCGAATACGGCGTGGCGGCCCATTGGCGCTACAAGGAAGGCGCGCTGTACGATTCGGATTTCAATAACAAAGTCGCGTGGCTGCGCCAGGTGCTGGAATGGAAGGAGGAGACGCTCGACGCCAGCGACTTCGTCGACCGCTTCAAAACCGATCTGCTCGGCGATCGTGTCTACGTGCTCACGCCCGCGGGCAAGATCATCGATCTGCCCTCGGGCGCCACGCCGGTCGATTTTGCCTATGCCGTCCACACCGACATCGGGCACCGTTGCCGCGGGGCGGAGGTCAACGGGCGCATCGTGCCGCTGAACTATCAGCTGCAAACCGGCGAGCAGGTCAAGATCCTCACCGTCAAGCACGGCGCGCCGAGCCGCGATTGGCTCAATCCGCACCTGGGCTATCTCAAGACCTCGCGCGCGCGCGGGCGCATCCTCGCCTGGTTCAAGCATCAGGACTACGACAAGAACGTGTCGGAAGGCCGCCGCATCCTGGAAAAGGAATTGGATCGACTCAATTTCCCCGAGGCCAATTTCGAAAAGCTGGCGCAGAAGCTCAAGTTCGAAAAGGTCGACGACTTCATGGCGGCGCTGAGCCGCAACGAAATCAAGATGGGGCAGATCATGGCGGCCTTACAGGAGCATCTGCCCGCCGAGGGCGCGCGTGCCGAGGCCTTGCCGATGCCCGTCACCCCGCGCAAACCGAGCGCCGGCGAGCCCGATGTCAAGGTGCATGGCGTCGGCGACCTGTTGACCAACATGGCCAACTGCTGCAAGCCCGTGCCGGGGGATTTGATCGTGGGCTACATCACGCGCGGCCGCGGTATCAGCATCCACCGTGCCGATTGCAGCAACCTGTTGCGGTTGCAGCAGGAAAACAAAGAGCGCCTGATCGAGGTCGACTGGAGCAGCCGCGTGCAGAGCACCTATCCGGTCGATCTCCACATCGAGGCCTTCGACCGGCCCGGATTGCTGCGCGATATCACCGCCGTGTTCGCCAACGAGGACATCAACCTGATTGCGGCCAACACCTACACCGACAAGAAGACCTTGCGGGCCGAGATGCGGCTGACCATCGAGATCAACGCCTTGGATCAGCTCAGCAAGGTGCTGGCCAAGATCAGCCAGCTGCCGAACGTGCAGTCCGCCCAGCGCGCGCGCGGCAAGTAGTGTTGCCGGCAACGCTGCGCTTATGCCGGCCTACGTGGTGGATATGTGGTTCCCGTAGGCCGGGATAAGGCGCAGCCGTTCCCGGCGGCTCGCCCGCTACCAATAGCGTCCGCCACTGCCAATGGCGACCACCCTCAATGACAAAAAGACCTTGCGGGCCGAGATGCGGCTGACCATCGAGATCAACGCCCGGGATCAGCTCAGTGTTGCCGGCAACGCTGCGCTTATGCCGGCCTACGTGGTGGATATGTGGTTCCCGTAGGCCGGGATAAGGCGCAGCCGTTCCCGGCAGCTCGCCCGCTACCAATACTGCCCGCCGCTGCCAATGGCGACCACGCCGAGCCCCAGCAGCAGATTGATCAGCACCGCCCACCGGATTCGCGTGAGCTGTTTGCCCGCCTTGGGCCATTCCTCGCCGATCACTGCGAGCCGCAATTGCAGGTACGGAACGAAATATACGTAGAGGAAGATCAGGATCATCACCACGCCGATCAAGGTCATGGCATGGACGTGCAGGCCCAGCTGGCCGAAGTCTTGGAAATTATTGAACACCATCCAGAAGCCGGTGACCGGCAACAGCACGATGGCCGACCAGACCCAGGTGAAAAACCGCGCGAAGACCTGTGCCCAGAGTTTGAGACGCTGCGGCGGCTCCAGCACCTGTGCCGCCGACGGGCGCAGCGCGACATAGGCGAAGAACATTCCGCCGACCCAGACCACCGCGGCCAGGGTGTGCATCATGTGAGCAAAGGCGTTCATGGTTGTTTTTCCCCCTCTGGTGTTGTGTTCTGTGCTGCGTTGACTTGGCGTTGCAGCCAGCCCTTGATGCGCGGGGCCAGCGTGTCTTCCGCACCGGCCAAGCGCGGTTCCGCGCCGGCGAGGATCAACTGACGATATCGGGTGTTCCCCGCCTGTGCGGCAGCGGTCTGACGCTCTTTGGCCGCCGCCAAGGAGGGCGCAGCGGCGCGGCTGCTCACGATGTCGAGTATCGGGAGCTTGCTCTGCGCCAGAAAGCGCTTGGGCTGCTGGGTTTCGGTGAGAAAGTCCGGTGCCGGCATGCCGAGCGCGATCAAGGCCAGGATGCGGCTCGCCTGCGTCTCCGGGATGCCCCCGTCGAGGTAGCGGGTGAGCACCAGCGCGCCGGTGCCGTGTCCGAGCAGCGCGATCTTGTCGATGCCCTGGGAGGCGAGATGGTCGATCGCCGCCGTCAGTCTCGGCAGGCTTTGGTCCACATAGGCTTGGAAGTTGTGCGCGTCCAGCGGACGGCTATGATCGAAGGCCGGCAGGCGCAGCGAAACGGCCAGGGTCTGCCAGCGTCCGTCGGCCAGCGCCCGGCGCAGCGGGCCGATGCCGTCCTGCGAGTCGAGGTGATTCCCGTAGTCATGGACCAGGATCACGCCGCCCAGCCGTTCGGGCAGGCGCGCGGGGATATTCCACGCCAGGAATTTCCCCCCGCCGGCCTCCAGCCAGAGCGACTCGCCGGCCTGGGGGCGCTGCGCGAGTTCCTCGGCCAGGGCTTGGTCGGTGATCGCCCGGCCGGCC
Organism: Pseudomonadota bacterium; assembly: GCA_040752855.1. Lineage (GTDB taxonomy): Bacteria > Pseudomonadota > Gammaproteobacteria > RBG-16-57-12 > RBG-16-57-12 > JBFMHP01. The sequence goes on from JBFMHP010000007.1 coordinate 62,821, forward strand.
GCGAGGGCCGGTGCTGCGGTCAGCGCGATCATGATAAAAATCAATAAATTTGACATGGTATTTGGCATTGGGTTTAACTTGTATAATCGACCGGCCGAAATCCAGACCGCTGAACGATCATTGGCTTGGCCAGTGCCTCGGTTCCGATGTCTGGCGGAAGATCTGGCATCTTAGGTCTTTCCGGTGAGTTGTCCGCCGTCGTGTCGCCGCCATGCGGGTGCGGGTCCATTATGGGGGTAATGGAGGGCGAACGGAAGAACGGTGGACGTGGGGGGAACTTGTACGGAGTGGCATGCCATGAAGTATGTCGTCTACACGCTGGCCGCGATCTGCGCGTTTGCCGGTTTCACGATTGATCTGAGCGTCGCGCCGAATGGCCGCGCCGCCGTCGCACTGTCCCTGCTGCCGCAGGTGCAAGCGGCCAAGAAGGAATTCAAGGAGCTCGATGACATCTCCATCCTGTTCGAAGAGAAGGATGCGGACTATACCGAGGAAGATCCCGCCAAGCTCTTCCGGCAACTGCCGCCGGCGCAGGAACCGGCTCAGCCCGTGACGCCTCCGACGGTCCCGGCGCCGAAGATCGTCGCCCCGGAAGTGCCCGCGCCGCGCGATGAGTCCGCGCCCCATGAACCTCCGGCAGAGGCGAGCGCCGCGGTCCCGCCGGCGGCGCCCATCGAAGCGGCGGTGACCAAGCCCGCCGAAACGCCGGCCGCCGCTGGACCGGAGGCACAACAAGCAGACGGCGGCAAGCCGGAGTTGCTAGACACGCAGGCGCAATTCCCCTTGATCAATCCCGAGCACAAGGCGGAAGAGAATCTCGAATACGATCCGTATTGGAACGTCCCGGATGCGGTCAAATACATCGCCGCCCCGCAGTTGTTGGATGCCTGGGTGGCCTTGCACGAGACCAAGGACAAACAGGCCACGATCAAGATCCTGCGTGAGTACGCCCTGGCCAACAAAAAGGTCAGCTCGCTGCCTACTCAATCGCAATACTCGAAGGATTTCGTCTTCGATCTGTCGATGTTCAACGACAGCAAGGTCAATTCCTTTGCCTTCCAGCTGCTGCTGGCCAAGGTCAACATGCTCAAGAACATCACCGAGCATGACAGTGAGCTTTATGATGACAAAGGCCTGTTCTGGTATGCCAAGGGGCTGGAGAAGGTCTATCAGCAGAAGGCCCTGCACGCGCGCGTGTCATTCGTGCGCGGGATATTGAGCGCGGCGGAGCTGGGGCCGGAAAGCTTTCAGCAACTGAACTATGCCGGCATCGATATCGCATACGATCCGGGCATGAGCAAATACGTGAACTCGGCGCGGCTGGCCAACAAGTTCATGGAGCTGCCCTTGGACCGGCAGGAGATCGTGCTCAACATCGCGTTGGCGGACAAGATGTTCGATCAGCCGGTGAACAAGGAGGAGGTCGGTGATACCCATAGCCCCACCTACAAGATGCTCAGCATCCTGTTCAATCTCGGCGCCTACATCAAGACCGAACGCAGCTTCAACTACGGGGCGAATGCGATCTTCACCGACGAGGAATACGATCTCTACCGCATCCTCGCCGAGAAGTTCGGCTTCCACACCATCGATCTGATCGAGATCGGCCGCCTGGGCGAGAAAAAACAACCCTAGGAGCCTGCGCGGCAGAAAAACGCGTCGCGAAAAAGTGGGAGAGCGAGGCAGTTTTTTCGATCGTTTGAGGAAGATAGTGGGCACTATCTGACGAAAAGGATCGAGAAAACGGGCCGCTCTCCCACTTTTGCAGCAGCGTTTCTTTCTGCCGCGCAGGCTCCTAGGTGTTGCCTGCCGGCAACGCTGCGCTTATGCCGGCCTACAGTGCATGTGTAGGCCGGGATAAGGCGCAAGCCGTTCCCGGCATAGTCGCTAAACGGTCACCGCCCACAAATCATGCTCGCTGGCGTGGGTGATCTCGACCTCGGCAAACGTACCCACTTCCAGGCCAGCAGCATCATCGATCAGCACCACGCCATCGATCTCCGGGGCATCGGCCTTAGAGCGCGCGATGGCCGCGCCGTCTTCGCCGATCTCATCGATCAGCACCGTCATGCGGCTACCGATCTTGCCGGCGAGCTTGTCGGCGCTGATCGCCGCTTGCAGTTCCATCAATCGTTCCAGCCGCTCCTGTTTGAGTTCTTCCGGCACCGGATCGGGCAGCGCATTGGCCTGGGCGCCCTCGACGGCGGAATAGGTGAAGGCGCCGACGCGGTCGAGTTGCGCTTCCTGCAGGAATTGCAGCAGCAGCTCGAAGTCCGCCTCGGTCTCGCCGGGGAAGCCGGTGATGAAGGTGGAGCGGATGGTGATCTCCGGGCAGATTGCGCGCCATTGCTGGATGCGCGCGAAGGTGTTCTCGATGTTCCCAGGACGGCGCATCGCCTTCAGCACCTTGGGGCTGGCATGCTGAAACGGTACGTCGAGATACGGCAGGATCTTGCCCTCGGCCATCAGCGGGATCACGTCGTCCACACTGGGGTAGGGATACACGTAATGGAGCCGCACCCATACGCCGAGATCACCCAGGGCCTGGGCTAGATCGACCATGCGCGTTTTGACGGGGCGACCGCCCCAGAAGCCGGTGCGATATTTCACGTCCACGCCGTAGGCACTGGTGTCCTGCGAGATCACCAGCAATTCCTTCACGCCGGCGTTCACCAGGTTCTGCGCCTCCTGCAACACATCGCCGATCGGGCGGCTGACCAGCTTGCCGCGCAGGTCCGGGATGATGCAGAAGGTGCAACTGTGGTTACAGCCCTCGGAGATCTTTAAGTACGCGTAGTGCTTGGGCGTGAGTTTGAGCCCCGCCGGTGGCACCAGGTCCATGAAGGGATCGTGTGGCTTGGGCACATGCTGGTGCACGATCTCCATCACCTCGTGCAGGGCGTGCGGCCCGGTCACCGCGAGCACCTGCGGGTGATGGGTCTCCACCACGCCCTCTTTCGCGCCCAGGCAGCCGGTGACGATCACCTTGCCGTTTTCCGCCAAGGCTTCGCCGATCGCCTCCAGCGACTCATCCACCGCGCTGTCGATGAAACCGCAGGTGTTGACGATCACCAGCTCGGCATCGTCATAACGGCCGGTCAGAGCATAACCCTCGGCGCGCAGCTGGGTGAGGATCTGCTCGGTATCGACCGTGGCCTTGGGGCAGCCGAGGCTGACGAATCCGATCTTAGGGGCGGGTGCGGGCATGATGAGTGACTATATAGTTAAGGGAGGCCGATTTTACCGTCATATGGTCGGGCAACGCAAAGACGCGCCGGCCGGCCGTGGGGGCTGAAACTTTCCCCCAAATCGGGTAGAGTGTGCGCTTTCCGAATTTCCATGCCGTCAGTCGGCACGACCAACCTTCAAGAGGCGATAACCATGGCTGATTTTCAGATTGCACCCTCCATCCTGTCGGCGGACTTTGCCCGCCTGGGCGAGGAGGTCAAGAACGTCTTGGCGTCCGGCGCGGACATCGTGCATTTCGATGTGATGGACAACCATTACGTGCCCAACCTGACCATCGGCCCGCTGGTCTGTGAGGCCCTGCGCAAGCACGGCATCACCGCGCCGATCGACGTGCACCTGATGGTCAAGCCGGTCGATCGCATCATCCCTGATTTCGCCAAGGCCGGCGCCACCTACATCACCTTCCACCCCGAGGCCTCCGAGCACATCGACCGCACCCTGCAATTGATCAAGCAGGAAGGCTGCAAGGCCGGTCTGGTGTTCAACCCGGCCACGCCGCTGGATGTGCTGAAATACGTGATCGACAAGGTCGACATGGTGTTGCTGATGTCGGTCAACCCCGGCTTCGGCGGCCAGAGCTTCATCCCCTCGGCGCTGGATAAGCTGCGCGAGGCGCGCAAGATCATCGATGCCAGCGGCCGCAAGATTCGCCTGGAGATCGACGGCGGGGTGAAGGTCGACAACATCCGCGCCATCGCCGAGGCGGGGGCGGATACCTTCGTCGCCGGTTCCGCAGTATTCGGCGCCGGCAAGGCGAGCGATCCGAATCGCTACGATTCCGTGATTCGCGCCCTGCGTGATGAGTTGGCCAAGGCCGGGAAATAAAGCGGCAGTATGTGGTTCCTTCTCCCTCAGGGATTATGCCCTTTAGGGGGAAGGCTAGGATGAGGGATGTATCGGCGTGCTCCGGTGATATCCCCTCACCCCAACCCTCTCCCGGAGGGAGAGGGGGTAACAGTCTTTGAGAGTTATGTATGATGAAAGTCAAACGCCCCAAGATGGTGTTGATCGATGTCGACGGCACGATGGTCGACAGCGTCCCCGATCTGGCCTATTGCGTGGATGAAATGATGCGCCAACTCGGCATGCCGTTGCGCGGCGAGGCGGCGGTGCGTCATTGGGTGGGTAACGGCGTCGAGCGCCTGGTGCGCCGCTCCCTGATTAATCAGCTCGACGGCGAACCCGACGAGGCGCTGTTTCAGAAGGCCTATCCGATCTATCTGGAGCTGTACGCCGAGAACACCAGCAAACGCAGCCGCCTCTATCCGGGCGTGCGCGCGGGCATTGACTGGATGAAGGCGCAGGGTTTCAAGATGGGCTGCGTCACCAATAAGGCCGAGCAGTTCACCGTGCCGCTGTTGAAGGATCTCGGCGTGTATAACGATTTCGCCGTGGTGATCAGCGGCGATACCCTGCCGCAGAAAAAGCCCGATCCGATGCCGCTGCTGCACGCTGCGAAATTCTTCGGTCTCACCCCGGCCGATGCCTGCATGATCGGCGACTCGATCAGTGATGTGAAGGCCGCGCGCGCCGCGGGCTTTAACATCGTGTGCATGAGTTATGGTTATAATCACGGTGTGGATATCCGTGAGGCCAAGCCCGACGCGGTGATCGATTCGATGGTCGAGCTGCGGGACGTTTTTGTTTAAACGCGAGATGATGACGATGTGTGCGCAAGATTTGATGCGATGGCGTTGCTGCTGAAAACGGAGCACTCGGCAAGTCATTGACCTGGCTACAGCGTGAATAGACGTTCCTTCTCCCTCAGGGATTTATGCCCTTCAGGGTAGAAGGGCAGGATGAGGGGATAAATTCGCATATCTCCCCCTACCCTAACCCTCTCCCTTAGGGAGAGGGAATCACACCAGATCAATTTTGATGTCGGGTTGATATTACCCAGCCTCAGTGGAATCGAAGCATGAGCACACAACAGTTTAAAACACTTCACAACCAGCGTTTCCGGCGCGCGCCGGTCATGCGCGAGGTGCTGGCGGATCTCGACACGCCGCTCAGCACCTATCTCAAACTGGCCAAGGGGCCGTATTCCTATCTGTTCGAATCGGTGCAGGGTGGCGAGAAGTGGGGGCGGTACTCCATCATCGGCCTGCCGTGCCGGCGCGTGCTGCGCATCCACGGACATGACATCACGCTGATTGAAGACGGCAAGCCGGTTGAGACCATCACCGTGGCCGATCCGCTGGCGTGGATCGAAGATTTTCAGGGGCAGTTCGAGGTCGATGAGGTCGCGGGGCTTCCGCGCTTCACCGGCGGCCTGGTCGGTTACTTCGGCTACGACACCGTGCGTTACATCGAGCCGCGGTTGGCGGCCTGTCCCAAACCCGATCCGCTGCAAAATCCCGATATCCTGCTGATGGTGTCCGAGGAAGTCGTGGTGTTCGACAACCTCAGCGGCAAACTCTTCGTCATCGTGCATGCCGATCTCGCGCGCCCCGACGGACAAGTGCTTGCCGAGCGCCGTTTGAACGAGCTGGTCGCGCAAATGAGTGGTGCGCTGCCGCGCGAGAAATCTTTGCCGGCGGAGAGCATCGACGAATCGCACTTTATTTCCGGCTTCACCCAAGAGGGGTACGAGCAGGCGGTGGAGCGCATCAAGGACTACATCGTCGAAGGCGATGTGATGCAGGTAGTGCTCTCGCAGCGCCTGTCGATCCCGTTCAAGGCCCGACCGCTGGATCTGTATCGCGCCCTGCGCAGCATCAATCCGTCGCCCTACATGTTTTTTCTTGATCTGGATGACTTCCACATCGTCGGTTCCTCGCCCGAGATCCTGGTGCGCCTGGAAGAGGGCGCGGTCACGGTGCGCCCGATTGCCGGCACGCGCCCGCGCGGCCGGAGCGAAGAGGAGGATCTCGCGTGGGAGCAGGAGCTGCTCGCCGATCCCAAGGAACGCGCCGAGCATCTCATGCTGATCGATCTCGGGCGCAACGACACGGGGCGTGTCGCCACCACCGGCTCAGTGAAGGTCACCGAGCAGATGGTGATCGAACGCTATTCGCACGTGATGCACATCGTCTCGAACGTGGTCGGTGACTTGAAGGAAGGCATGAGCGCCATCGACGTGCTGCGCGCCACCTTTCCCGCCGGCACGGTGAGCGGTGCGCCGAAGATCCGCGCCATGGAGATCATCGATGAACTCGAGCCGGTCAAGCGTGGCGTTTATGCCGGCGCCGTCGGTTACCTCGCCTGGAGCGGCAATATGGATACCGCCATTGCCATCCGTACCGCCGTGATCAAGAATGGCCAGTTGCACATCCAGGCCGGCGCTGGTGTGGTCTACGATTCGGTGCCGCGCAACGAATGGAAGGAAACCATGAACAAGGGCCGCGCGATCTTTAAGGCCGTGGAGCTGGTGGCGGCGGGTTTGGACCGCGGACATCGGTAAAATTCACGCCGCGATGCAGTTTTCAAACAATTTTTGTTATGTCATATTTTTTGTTGTGTGCTTATTTTTTGAATTTTAGGAGTGGCTAATGTACGCCGAAAAAGTGCGCGAGATCCTTGCGCAACACGGCCGGCTTTCCGTGCCGGTCTCTGAACTTGCCGATGACGCTGATCTTTACAATGCGGGCTTGACCTCCCTGGCGACAGTGAGCCTCATGCTGGCCTTGGAGGATCAATTCAACATCGAGATCCCTGATAACCGACTGAGCCGGAAGACCTTCGAAAGCATTGCCGCGATCGCCGAGGTGGTCGAAGAGCTGGCGGCTTAATCACAAAACGGTAGTGGTTTAGCGGCGCAGTACTGTTATACTGTTCACGTTTTAAATATTTCTTAATTCTTAAATGAATCAGCGTTGACGGCCGGGGCTATGCCGCCCTGGATAGATGGAACCGGCGATGGTGATTCATTTTTTTTTGTGCATGCAGTAGCCGTTTTCATCGGATGTACACGGTCAGCCTGAACGATCGGGTTGTGGCGGCAGGGATGCGGCCATGGTGTGGCGCTTCGATGGGAACGACTTGCTGAGTCGATATGTGAGGATGGCATATGCAAGTTATCAGTACCCAGGGCATCGAATCGAAAGACTACGAGCAGTTGCTTGTTCGAGTTCATGAGATCGGACGGACCGCGCTCGCCCCCGCGGCGGCCGATGTGGACGCCAAGGCGCGGTTTCCAGAAGAGGCGATCACGGCGCTTAAAGAGGCCAAGTTGCTCAGCGGTTATGTACCGGCCGAATACGGCGGGATGGGGCTGAGCCTCGCGCAGATGGCGCGTGTCTGCGAGACCTTGGGGCAATATTGCGGCAACGCCGCCATGGTCTTCGCCATGCATCAGGTCATCGTCGCCTGCATCGTGCACCACTGTGCATCTTCCGAATTTTTCCAGAATTACCTGCGCCGAGTCGCAAAAGAACAGCGCCTGATCGCCTCGGCCACCACCGAGATCGGCACCGGCGGCGATCTGCGTTCGAGCATCTGTGCGGTCGAGGTCAACGGCGACCGCTTCACGCTTGCCAAACAGGCCCCGGTGATTTCCTATGGCGCGGCCGCCGATGACCTGATGATCACCTGCCGTCGCACCGCCGAGTCACCGGCCAGCGATCAGGTACAGGTGCTGGCGCTCAAGGGCGAGTATCAGCTGGCGCATACCGGCGGCTGGGATACCATGGGGTTCCGCGGCACCTGCAGCGACGGCTACAACGTGACTTCCAACGGCGCGGCACAGCAGATTCAGCCCGAGCCGTTCGATGTGATCCTCGCGCGCACCATGCATCCGTGCGCGCATATCCTGTGGGGTTCACTGTGGGTGGGCATCGCCATCGACGCGGTCAACCGCGCGCGGTCTTTTGTGCGCGCGCAGGCGCGCAAGAATCCATCGGCCACGCAGGTCTCGGCCTTGCGGCTCGCCGAGGTCGATACCGTGTTGCAGGAGCTGCGCCACAATATGCAGGCGTGTGTCGGCCTGTATCAGGAGATGCTCCGGTCGCCGCAACCCGAGGCGTTCAATAACCTCGGCTTTTCGATCCGCATCAACAACCTCAAACTGGCCTGCTCCGAACGCTTGGTGGAGATCGTCAGCCGCGCCATGTTGATCTGCGGCATCGCCGGGTACCGCAACGATTCGCCGTACAGTCTCGCCCGTCATCTGCGCGATGCCTACGGCGCGGCGCTGATGGTGAACAACGATCGCATCCGCGGACACAACGCGACATTGCTGACCATCCATAAGGAGATTTGAGTCATGTGCATCTCGGATAACGCGGCGGACAACGCCTATCAGAGTTTCCAGAACGAGCTGGTCGCCGCCGGCCTGCTGATCCCCTCCGGGGTGGCGGGGGTGTACGGGCGCAGCGGTGTGTTCGAAAACATCATCGAACGTCTGGAGGGCTACATCACCCGCATGGGCGCGCATCAGAATCCCGAGGTGGTGCGCTTTCCGCCGGTGATGTCGCGCGCGCACTATCTCTGCACCGATCACATCGCCAACTTTCCCGATCTCATGGGCTCGGTGCACAGTTTCATGGGCAATGAAAAAGCGCATCTCGCGCTGCTGCACAAACGCGAGCAGGGCGAGGAGTGGAGCGGCGACCTCAAGACGACCGAAGTAGTGCTCGCACCAGCGGCCTGTTACGCGCTGTATCCCACTGCGAAGGGCACCTTGCCCGAGCAAGGGCGCATCGTGGATCTGACCTCCTACGTGTTTCGCCACGAACCCTCGCAAGATCCCGCCCGCATGCAGAGCTTTCGCATGCGCGAATACGTGCGGCTCGGCACGCCGGAACAGGCGATCGGCCACCGCGATTATTGGTTGGATCGCGGCCAGGAGATGTTGCAAGCGCTGGGACTGAACGTCGAGCGTGTCGTGGCCAATGATCCGTTCTTCGGTCGCGGCGGCAAGGTGATGGCCGTCTCGCAGCGCGAACAGGCGATGAAATATGAGCTGGTCGTGCCGGTGGCCAACCCGGCCAAACCGACGGCGGTGTTCTCCGCCAATTGTCATCGCGATTATTTCGCGCGCACCTTCGACATCCGGTTGCCTTCGGGCGACTACGCGCATACGGCCTGCGTCGGTTTCGGCCTGGAGCGCATCACCCTGGCCTTGCTCAAGACCCATGGTTTTGCCCCGACCCAATGGCCCAGCGAGGTCAAGCAGGTGCTTTGCATATGAGGCGGCAGATCCTTGCGCTCGATCCGCAGAGCTACCAGCGTCATCTGATCCATGGCGAAAACCGGATCTGGTCCGAGACCAATTGTTATGTCGATCTGTGGATCGAGTTGCTGCACGGTTACGGATTCGAACCGATGGCGGCGCTGCCGTTTGCCCTGGGCATCGACTTCGAGGGAGACCAATGGACGTTCTACAAGTTTCCGTTGGCCGATCTCGACGCGCTGTACGGGGCGGATGTGCAAGAGCTCAATATCTGGCGCACGCTGATCGATCATGTCTGCGAGCAGGTGGGTCAGGGCCGCCCGGTGCTGGTGGAACTCGACTCGTTTTATCTGCCGGATACCGCGGGTACGGCCTATAAATTGGGCCACGTGAAAACCACGGTCGCCGTCAATGCCATCGACCTGGATGAACGCTATCTGGGATATTTTCACAACCAGGGCTATTTCGCGCTGACCGATGAGGATTTTGTCCGCATCTTTCACCTCAACGGCCTGCCTGATCCCCATGTGCTGCCGCCGTATGTGGAGTTCGTCAAATTCCGCGCGCAGGACAAACTGCACGGCGCTGAACTGTTGAATGCCTCGTTGCAGCTGCTCACCAAGCACTTGCGTCAGCTGCCGAAACAAAATCCCTTCGCGGCCTTCCAGCAGCGGTTGCAACGCGATGTCGACTGGTTGATGCAGGAGCCGATCGAAACCTTCCACCAGTATTCATTCGCCAGCCTGCGCCAGCTCGGTTCCTGTTTTGAATTGTGCGCGACCTATCTGCAATGGTTGCAGGCCCAGGGCCAGAACAATCTGGAAGCGCCAACGGCGGCGTTTCTCGAAATCGCCAACGCCGCCAAGACCTTCCAATTTCAACTGGCGCGCGCGATGAACCGGAAAAAGCCGCTGGATCTCGCGCCGATCGAGGCGATGGGCCAGCACTGGGAAGGCGCGCTCGGGCAGTTGCGCCGGCAGTACGGCTGAACTAGAAGCGGCAGTTGACCGCTTCATTGGAGATTTGAAGGTGATGATCTTGTTTTACTTGGTCGTAAAATTTGAGGTCACCAATTCGGTGACGCCGCTATGGGGCGGATTGCACGGTTTATTTGGCGCAGGGCTGCGTTGTAACTCGTTGGAATGGGATGGCCATTCCGCCTCGTTACGCCTTGCCCTGCGCCAAATAAACCGCACACTCCACCCCATCCAACTGCCGTTTCTAGGTTGAATCGAATGGTCGCGCCATGGAAGATGTTGTCCTGACATTGAGCGACGGCTGGTCGCTACTGCAAACCGCGCCGGCGGAGATCCACGACCCGGCGCAACTGCCCTCGGCGACCGGCGCATGGCTCGATGCCATCGTGCCCGGCACCGTTGCGCAGTCCTGGCAGGCGGCCGGGCGCTGGGATTTTGAAACCCGCGTCGATTTCGATGCGCATGATTGGTGGTATCGCTGCACCTTCAAGCGTGCGCATCAGGCGCATGCAAAGCCCCTCGTTCTCTCTTTCGACGGATTGGCGACCGTAGCCGAGGTCTGGCTGAACGGCCGATCCATTCTGCGTTCGCACAACATGTTCCTGCGCCACGAGATCGCGGTGACGGATTTGCTGGCGGAAGAAAACGAACTGGTGATCTGTTTCCGCGCCATGAACCAGGCGCTGGAGCAAAAACGTCCGCGCCCGCGCTGGAAGACCAATCTGGTGAGTCATCAACAATTGCGCTGGTGGCGCACCACCTTGCTCGGGCGCATGCCGGGCTGGTCGCCCCCGGTGGCGCCGGTCGGGCCGTGGCGCGCGATCCGTTTATGCGCGCAGCCGGTCTTGACCGAGATCGCGCTGCATCCTCGATTGGAAGGTCGCCACGGCGTGGTGGAATGCAGCGCGCGGATCGCGGGCGGATTCGCGGAAGACACTACGGCGATATTGTACGCGGCCGGCCAGCAGGTGGCGTTGAGGCTCGATCGCGACGGCGACACCCTCCGGCTGAGGGGACGCCTCGAGATCGATGCCCCGGACTTGTGGTGGCCCCACACCCACGGCGATCCCGCGCTGTACGCGTGCCGCATCGAGATCACACACGCCGGCGCGCGCCAGAGCATCGATTGCGGCCGCATCGGTTTTCGCAGTGTTCGCGCCGATGTGAGCGCGGGCGGTTTCGGGCTGATCGTCAACGAGCGGCCGGTGTTTTGCTGCGGCGCGGTGTGGACGGTCAACGACATCGTGTCCTTGAGCGGTGATGAGGCCTCGCTGGAACAGGCGTTGCGGCTGGCACGCGCTGCCGGGGCGAACATGCTGCGCCTGAGCGGCACCATGATCTACGAGCGCGAGCGGTTCTATGCCTTGTGCGATGAACTCGGCATCCTGGTCTGGCAGGATTTCATGTTCGCCAACATGGACTATCCCGCAGAGGATGCGGGCTTTCGCGCCACGGTCACCGACGAGATCATGCAGCAGCTGCGCCGCTGGCAGCCCCATCCCTGCATCGCGGTGTATTGCGGCGGCAGCGAGGTGGAGCAACAGGCGGCGATGCTCGGCATGCCGCGTGAGCTCTGGCGCAACGCGCTGTTTGCCGAAATCATCCCCGCGCTCTGCCGCGCGCATCACCCCGATGTCCCCTATGTGCCGTCGAGTCCGAGCGGCGGCGTGCTGCCGTTTCACGTCGATCACGGGGTGGGGCATTACTATGGCGTGGGCGCCTACATGCGTCCGATCGAGGACGTGCGCCGCGCTAGGGTGCGGTTTGCCTCCGAGTGTCTGGGATTCTCGAATATGCCGGAGCCGGAGACCATCGATTTGGTCATGAATGGCAGAAACGCGGTTTTGCACGATCCGAAATGGAAGAGCCGTGTGCCGCGCGATCACGGCTCGGCGTGGGATTTCGAGGATGTGCGCGATCACTATCTGCAGCGCGTATTCGGCGCCGACCCGGTGGCGCTGCGCTGTTTCGACATGCCGCGTTATCTCGAATTGAGCCGTGTCGTCACCGGCGAGGTGATGTCTCAGGTGTTCGCGGAGTGGCGCACGCGCAGCCGCGATTGCCGCGGCGGCCTGGTGTGGTTCTACCAGGACCTCTGGCCGGGCGCGGGCTGGGGCGTGATCGACAGCACCCGCTGGCCCAAGGCGTGTTACTACTACCTGCGCCGCGCCTGGGCGCCGCGTGCGGTATTTTTCACCGACGAGTCGGTCAACAGCCTGCACGTCCATCTGGTCAATGACGCCGATGTGGCGGTGGAGGGGCGGCTGGAGCTGCGGATGCTCCGCGGCGGCGAGGCGGTGGTGGCCCAGGGCGTACTGCCCTGCCGGGTCGCGGCGCATGATGTTCGCACCCTCGTCAGCGATGAGCTGTTGCAGGGCTTTTATGACGCCAATTACGCCTATCGCTTCGGCCCGCCGAAACACGAGGTGGTCGTGGCCACGTGGCTCGGCGCGGATGATGTTGTGCTCGGCGAGGCCTGTTTCTTTCCGCAGCCGCGCGTGCCAACGCCGCTCGCGGGCCAGCCGCTGCGTGTCGAGGTCACGCGGTCGGCTGACGACTATTACCTGCGCCTGAGTTCGCAGGCGTTTCTCCAAGGCGTGCGCTTCGATATCAATGGCTATTTGCCCGATGACAACTACTTCCATCTCACGCCCGGGCGCGACAAGACCGTGACCTTCCGTCGCTTCGGCGCGGGGGAGCGCAAGTTCAAGGGTTATGTCGAGGCCTTGAATCTGCGCGAGCCGGTGAAGTTTGCGGGTGCCGACTGAGATGCGGGCCGAGTTGAACCCACCGCTTACTACGGCAGACCCGGTGTCGGCCGCCGCGAGCATGCGCGTTCCGATATATTTTTCTGTCATGGGCGATCCGGTCTTTGCCTGGTATCACGCGCCCGCCGACGGCATGGGCACCGATCTCGCCGTGGTGTTGTGTCCGCCGCTCGGTGCGGAGTATGCGATCACTCACCGCACCATGCGCCATCTCGCCGATCGCTATGCCGCCGCGGGGATCGCGGCACTGCGTATCGATTATCACGGCACGGGCGATTCCGCCGGCTACGATGAAGATCCGCAACGGTTCGCGGCTTGGCTGGAGAGCGTCAAACAGGCCGTTGCGCAATTGCGCGACATCTCGGGCTGCCACAGGATCGGCCTCGCCGGTCTGCGCATGGGCGCGACATTTGCGGCCTTGGTCGCCAGTGAAATACCGGTCGAGCTGTTGATACTGTGGGGCGTCTGCACCAGCGGGCGGCACTATCTGCGCGAGATGAAGTTGTTGGAGCAGTCGTTCGAGGCGTCACTGCGCGAGCCGATCACAGCGCCCAACGCGATCGAAGCGGCAGGCTATGTCTTGACGGAGGAGACCTGCCAAGCCGTGCGCGCGATCGATCTGAAAACAATCGCGCCGCACGCGCAGCGCATTCTCCTGATGGGCCGCGATGATCTGCCTGAGGATGCCGGCCTTGCCGAGGCCTGGCGCGCACGGGGATTGGCGGTCGAACAGCGGGAAATGACCGGCTATGCCGCGATGATGGCGCGCCCGCATACCGCGGTGGTGCCGCAGGCGACGCTGGACGCGCTCGTCGCCTGGTCGCGCGAGTCGGCGGGCCAGGCGCGTGAACTCAACCGCTCGGCCGCATTCACACAGCACGCCGTGCTCGCTTCGGGGTCGGCGCCTGCCGGCACCGCCATCCGCGAAAGCCTCCTGCGGTTCGGCGAAGATGAGCGGCTGTTCGGTGTGTGGAGCGAGCCGTCGGCGGGGATCGATCCGTCGCGTCCGGCCGTTGTGCTGATCAATTCGGGCGCGGTGCACCATATCGGCGTCAATCGTATCTACGTGCTGCTGGCGCGCGCGCTCGCCCAGGCGGGATTTGGCTGCCTGCGCATGGACACCGCCGGCATGGGCGACAGCGTGGCGGACGATCCGGCGGATGAGAATCAGGCCTATGGGCGGACGGTCGCCGCGGATATCCACGCCGCCCTGCGGATTTTACAGGCGCGCACCGGCGCGCGTGCTTTTGTGATCGGTGGTCTGTGCTCCGGTGCGCATGGCGTGTTTCATGCCGGGTTGGAGTTGTCCGACGAGCCGATCGCCGAATGCCTGATGATCAATCCGTTGACCTTTTATTGGCAACCGGGCATGAGTCTGGACGAGGACGCAGTCGCCAAGGATATCCAACGACTGAAAAAATATCGGCGCTCATTGCTGCAATGGGAAAAATGGCGCAAGGTGCTGCGCGGGGACGTGAACTTCGGCACCTTCTTCGCGACGGTGGGTAAAACTCTGCGGTCGCGGCTGTTCAGGCGCTCGGCCTCGGAAACGCCGGCCGCCTCGCGCCGAAACCTGGCCGGCGACCTCGCCCGGCTGGCAGCCAACGGGCGGCGGCTGACCTTTGTGCTCGCCGATCGTGATCCCGGCCATGATCTGTTGATGCTGGGGGCGAAAAAACAGGTCGCCGCCTTGCGGGCCAACGGGTCAATGCGGATTTACTCCATCGAGAATGCGAACCACACCTTTGTAATCCGCCGGGCCCGACAGGCATTCATACGCACGGTGGTCGAGCACGCGCTCCTCCAATACCGCAATCCCGCCGGGGAGTGAAGCAATCCCTTAGTCAAAGGGGTTTCGCCCACGGCACATTCCAGGTTAAATTACGCTTCTTTGTCCCCGCGACATGTGTTTAGTACCCGAATTTCGGAAGGTGCGGCGCCTATGCTGCTGATGATCGACAATTACGACTCCTTCACCTACAACCTGGTCCAATACCTGGGCGAGCTGGGCGCTGAGGTGCAGGTGCACCGCAACGACCAGATCACGCTGGAGGAGATCGAGCGTCTCGCCCCCGAGCGGATCGTGATCTCCCCGGGGCCGTGCACGCCGAATGAGGCGGGCATCTCGCTTGCGGTGCTCGAGCATTTCAAGGGGCGCCTGCCGATCCTGGGCGTCTGCCTCGGGCATCAGAGCATCGGCCAGGCCTTCGGCGGCAAGGTGATCCACGCCAAACACATCATGCACGGCAAGACCTCAATGATCCATCACCACAACATCGGGGTGTTCAAGGGGCTGCCCAATCCGTTGGAGGCGACCCGCTATCATTCGCTGGTGATTGAGCGGGCGAGCCTGCCGGATTGTCTTGAGATCACGGCCTGGACACAGGATGAGCATGGTGGCTTCGACGAGATCATGGGCGTGCGCCACACGAAGTACAATATCGAAGGCGTGCAGTTCCACCCGGAGTCGATCCTCACTCAGCACGGGCATGCGATGCTTGCCAATTTCCTGAAACAGACCTCGGGGCTGCGGTCCTGAAATACGAGGATACTTCCATGGACATGCAAGCAGCGATACGCACGGTCACCGAGCGGCGCAATCTGTCCTCGGCCGAGATGGCCGAGGTAATGCGCTTGATCATGACCGGCGCGGCGACCCAGGCCCAGATCGGTGGCTTTCTCATCGGCTTGCGCATGAAGGGCGAGACGGTCGACGAGATCGCCGCCGCCGCGCGCGTCATGCGCGAGCTGGCCACGCACGTCAAGGTGGGCGGTCCGCATCTGGTCGACACCTGCGGCACGGGTGGCGACGGTGCTAAGACCTTCAACGTCTCCACCGCCAGTGCCTTCGTAGTGGCGGCGGCCGGGGCCAAGGTTGCCAAGCACGGCAACCGTTCCATCTCCAGCAGCTCCGGCAGTGCCGATGTGCTGGAGGCGGCGGGCGTCAAACTCGATCTTACGGCCGAGCAGGTTGCCCGCTGCGTGAATGAAGTGGGCGTGGGATTCATGTTCGCGCCGCTGCACCATGGGGCGATGAAACACGCCATCGGCCCGCGCCGCGAAATGGGCGTGCGCACCATCTTCAATCTGCTCGGGCCGCTCACCAATCCGGCCGGGGCGCCGAACCAGGTGCTCGGCGTGTTCAGTAAACAGTGGGTGGAGCCGCTGGCCCACGTGTTGCAACAGCTCGGCAGCGAGCATGTGCTGGTGGTGCACGCGGAGGATGGGCTGGATGAGATCAGCATCGCCGCGCCGACCGCGGTGGCCGAACTCAAGGACGGCGCGGTGCGCTGTTATACCATCGAACCCGAGCACTTCGGCATACCGCGTGGCGACATCAAGGCGCTGGCGGTGGCCAGCGCGCAGGAAAGCCTGACGATGATCCGTCAGGCCTTGGACAATGTGCCCGGCCCGGCGCGTGATATCGTGGTGCTGAACGCGGGCGCGGCGATCTATGCCGCGGGGCTCGTGCAGTGCCTGCCCGAGGGTATCGAAATGGCGCAGGCGGTGATCGCCTCCGGCGCGGCCGCCGCCAAGTTGCGTGCGCTGGCCGAGTTCACCCAGCGGTTGTAAACGAGCGTCTCGATGAGTACCAATACCCCCGATATCCTGAAAAAGATCATTCAGCGCAAGATCGAGGAAGTCGCCGAGCGCAGCCGGCGGGTTTCGATTGATGAATTATCGGCGCGCGCCCGCACGGCCCCTGCGCCGCGCGGCTTTGTGCGCTCGATTCAGGCGAAACTGGCTGCTGGTCAAGCGGCGGTGATCGCCGAGATCAAGAAGGCCTCGCCCAGCAAGGGCGTGATCCGCGCGGATTTCGATCCGGCTGCCATCGCCCGGAGTTACGAAAAAGCGGGGGCGGCGTGTCTGTCGGTGCTCACCGATGCCGATTTCTTCCAAGGCAGCGAGCAGTATCTAGAGCTGGCGCGCGCGGCCTGTCAGCTGCCGGTGATCCGCAAGGATTTCATCATCGACCCGTATCAGGTCTACGAGGCCCGCGCCATCGGCGCCGATTGCATCCTGTTGATCGCCGCCGCGCTTGATGACGCGCAAATGGCCGAGTTAAGCGCGTTGGCCGTGCGACTCAAGATGGATGTGCTGGTGGAAGTCCATGACCATGAAGAACTCAAGCGCACCTTGCCACTCAACCTTCCTTTGGTGGGGATCAACAATCGGGATCTACGCAGCTTCAATGTCAGTCTAAACACTACGTTGGATATGCTGCCCGCCATTCCGAAGGATCGCATCGTGGTCACAGAAAGCGGCATACTGACGCCGGCGGATGTGCAGTTGATGCGCGAACACCAAGTCCACACCTTTCTGGTCGGCGAGGCTTTTATGCGGTCGGCGGAGCCGGGGGAGAAATTGGCGGAGTTGTTTGGGTTTTAATGGGCGTCTGGAGGTTGGGTGGAACGAAGTGCAACCCAACAAATGCGCTCTCTGCGCGGGTAGGCGATGGGTTTCGCTGCGCTCCACCCATCCGACAGGACTAGACCTTTGATGCGCTCATCTCTTACCGCGTCCCATGCACCACGATGGTCTTCCCGCTGACCTGAATCAAGTTCTGCTCCTCGAGATTCTTCAGGACCTTGCCGACCATTTCGCGTGAACAGCCGACAATACGGCCGAGTTCCTGTCGCGTGATCTTGATCTGCATGCCATCGGGATGGGTCATGGCGTCGGGTTGTTTGGCCAGATCCAGCAGGGTGCGGGCGACGCGGCCCGTGACATCCATGAATGCAAGATGGCCGACCTTGCGGCTGGTGTTGCGCAGGCGCAGGGCCATTTGCGTGGCCAGCTCGAACAGGATCTCCGGGTTTTCGTTGGAGAGCTGGCGGAATTTGTCGTAGCTGATCTCCGCCACCTCGCATTCGGTGCGGGCACGGATCCAGGCGCTGCGGCCTTGCGCCTCTTTGTCGAACAAACCCATTTCGCCAAAGAAGTCACCGGCGTTGAGGTAAGCGAGGACGATCTCGCGCCCGTCTTCATCCTCAATGAGCACGGTGACCGACCCTTCGATGATGTAGTACAGCACCTCCGGGTGATCGCCGGCATAGATGATGAGGCTCTTCGACGGATATTTGCGGCGGTGACAGTGTTCCAGGAATCGGCTGATGGCTGGATTTTCTCGCGGTGGTCTAATCATGGGCATATGTATCGACCTTTTTGTTCCATTCGTTGATTTATTATATATCGAGCAGGGTATCTTGCCTGGAATAATGAGTCTACGCTGCGAATAAGTTATCATAGCCGATCTTTGGTTGGCTGAGTATAAATCATGAAAGCGCGAATCAAGTGGGTGCAGGATGTGATGTTTGTGGGCGAATCGGGCAGCGGTCACGCCGTGGTGATGGATGGTTCTCCGGAAGTCGGCGGTCGCGATCTCGGGGTGCGCCCGATGGAGATGCTGCTGCTGGGCATGGGCGGGTGCTCGTCCATTGACGTGCTGCTCATCCTGAAAAAGGCCCGCCAAGCGATCAGCGACTGCGTGGCGGAAATCACTGCCGAGCGCGCCGAGACCGAGCCCAAGGTCTTTACCAAAATCCACATCCATTTCATCGTCACCGGCACGGGATTGTCCGAAAAGCATGTGGAGCGGGCGGTGCAACTGTCGGCGGAAAAATACTGCTCGGCCTCGATCATGCTCGGGAAGACCGCGCAGATTACTCATGATTTTGAGATCCGCGAGACTGCGGTCGGCCAAGCCTGATGCAACGGCCTAATCCCACCATCGGCATGCGCCATATCGCGCTGTTTGTCCGGCAGTTTGACGCCTGCCGGCACTTCTACGGCGATCTCCTCGGCATGGCGCTGGAGTGGCAGCCGGACCCTGATAACGTCTATCTGACCTCGGGCCACGATAATCTGGCCCTGCATCGGGTGAGCGGCGAGGTCGAGGATGCGGGCTTCCAGCGCCTGGATCACCTGGGTTTCATCCTGGAGACCCCGGCCGATGTCCAGGATTGGTATGAATTTCTTCTGGCCCATGGCGTTAGGATGAAGACCCGGCCCCGCCAGCACCGCGACGGGGCGGTGAGCTTTTATTGCTTCGATCCCGACGGCAACACGGTGCAGATGATTTACCATCCCCCTTTGGCGAAAAATAAGGCATAATACGCGCCCCCGGTCCCCGGGAAGTCGGTGTTGGCCCACATATTGAAGAGGATAAGGTAGTGGTAAGATCGATGAAAAAATTGAAGCTCCATGGGTTTAACAACCTCACCAAGACGTTGAGCTTCAATATTTATGATATTTGCTACGCCAATACCGCAAAGGAGCGCCGGGCGTATATCGAATACATCGATGAGGAATATAACGCCGAGCGCCTGACCAACATCCTCACCGAGGTCGCCAATATCATCGGTGCGAATATCCTGAACATCGCGCGCCAGGACTACGATCCGCAGGGCGCTTCGGTCACCATGCTGATCTCCGAGGAGCCGGTGGTGCCGGAGGTCTCGGATGTGGAGCAGCCGGGGCCGCTGCCGGATTTCGTCGTCGCCCATCTCGACAAGAGCCACATCACGGTGCACACCTATCCCGAGACCCATCCCGATCCGGAGAAGGGCATCAGCACCTTTCGCGCCGACATCGACGTGTCGACCTGCGGCCGGATCTCGCCGCTGCGCGCCTTGAACTACCTGATCCACAGCTTCGATTCCGATATCGTGACCATGGACTACCGCGTGCGCGGTTTTACGCGCGATGTCACCGGCAAGAAGCATTTCATCGATCACAAGATCAACTCGATCCAGAACTTCATTGCCAAGGACACCCAAGAGCTCTACGAGATGATCGACGTCAACGTCTATCAGGAGAACATCTTCCACACCAAGATGATGCTCAAGAAGCTGGATATCGATAACTATCTGTTCGGCTCCACTGAAGGGGATTATTCCAAGCCGGAGATGCAGCGCATCCGCAAGAACCTCAAGCGCGAAATGCTGGAGATCTTCTACGGGCAGAACATCACCAAGATGCCGGATTGATCGCGCCGCGGCGCCTTCAATCCTTTTCATCCACATCAGGCCACACGGGAGGACAGCAGTATGACGATTCTGGCGATCTATTCCGAAAAGGGCGGCAAACCCGCCGAGCTGATCAATGACGATGAATTGATTGCGGCGCGTCTGGAGCCGCTGAATGTGCGTTTTGAGCGCTGGGAGGCCACTCAGGAGCTGGGTGATGCCCCAAGCCAGGAACAAGTGCTCGCAGCCTATCGCAGCGATGTCGATCGCTTGATGCAGGCCTACGATTTCCAGTCGGTCGATGTGATCGCGTTGCGTCCCGATCATCCGGACCGGGTGGCGCTGCGCAATAAATTCCTGAGCGAGCACATCCACACCGATTTCGAGGTGCGTTTCTTCGTCGACGGCAAGGGGCTGTTCTACATCCACGCCGGCGACAAGGTCTACGGATTGCTGTGCGAGGCCGGCGACCTGATCAGCGTGCCGGACAACACCCCGCACTGGTTCGACATGGGCGAGTATCCCAGTTTCAAGTGCATCCGCCTGTTCACCACGCCCGAAGGCTGGGTGGCCCAGTACACGGAAAACCCGATCGCCGCGCGCTTCCCGAGCTTCGAGCAATTCCAGCGCCAGTTCGCATGATCCAGGCGATCGTCACCGACATCGAGGGCACCACCTCGTCGATCTCATTCGTGCACGAGGTGTTGTTTCCCTATGCGCGCGCGCACATCGCCAGCTTCGTGCGCGCCCATGCCAATGACCCCCAGGTGCAGGCGCAGCTGGAAGCCGTCTCCCGCGAGGCCGGCAAGACGCTTTCGATCGACGAGGCCATCGCCGTGCTGATCGACTGGATCGATCAAGACCGTAAGATCACCCCGCTCAAGGCCCTGCAGGGCCTGCTGTGGGAGGCGGGTTACCGCAACGGCGACTTCACCGGCCATATCTACCCGGATGCCTATAGCCGCCTGTGTGAATGGTCGGCGCTGGGATTGCGCCTGTATGTGTATTCCTCCGGCTCAGTCAAGGCGCAGCAATTGCTGTTCGCGCATACCGAATATGGCGATCTCACCCCGATGTTCCATGGCTATTTCGACACCACCATCGGCGGCAAGCGCGAGACGGAGTCTTATCGGCGTATCGCCGCTGAGCTCGCCCTGCCCGCCGGCGATATTCTGTTTCTCTCCGATATAAAAGAGGAGCTGGATGCCGCCAAGGCGGCGGGGCTTAGCACTGCCTGGTTGGTGCGTGGCAGCGCGCCGCAAGCCGCCGCTGAACATCCGCAGTATGTTTCATTCGCGGACATCACTCTCTCTTGATCCTCCCGGGGCCGAATCGCCCTGCCCATTCGCGATTACCCGGTTCAAATGTAAATAATCGTTAATTTAGACTTTATTTCTGGGCAACGAGCGCGAGCCTTGTAAAGAAGACCCTACAAATTCCGTCATAGAGATAGGTGTTTTGATCCTGTACTCGTCTTGGAGTCTCTTATGAGTGGAATCCTGAATAACCTCTCCATTCGCGCCAAGGTCACCGCCTTGGTCGCGCTCAATATCCTGTGCTTGTTGATAGCGGCCGGATACGGGCTTTTTCAGATGAACAAGATTGGTCATGAGGTCGAGGGTATACACAAGCGCGCCCTGCCCATGATCGATGCGATCTCGGAGATCACCGCCAAGCAGTTCGAGATGGGCCTGGCATTCGAACGCGCGATGCGGTACGAGGCCCTGGTGGGGGTGGATGTGCACGCCGAACAGCATCTGCAGGAAGGGGCGCAGGAGTTCGAGCAGTTGAATCAGTCGTTGGCCAAGCTGTACGACCAGGCTGAAGCGCTGGCCTCCGAGGCCGAGCAGCACGCCAGGCGTGATGTGGCGAAGGCCCTATACCGGGAGGTAAAGGGCAGGCTCGTGAAGATCCATGACCGTCAGCTTGATTTCACTGGTCAGGCGGAGTCGCTCATCAAGGCGACCAAGAATAACTCCGCTGTCGAGTTGGAAACGCGCATCGAACAGGCCCATCGGACCTCGGAGCAGGTGACGACTGAAATCGAGGCCTTGCTCGATGAGATCAAGAAATTCACCGATAAATCCGTTGAAGCGATCGAAGATCACGAGCAGTCGGCTTTCACCGTGCAGATGGTGATCGTTGTGGTTGCCGTTCTGCTGGGTATGCTGATTGGTTGGGTGATCATCACCCGTCTCACCCGCTCCATCCAGACCGGAAAGGCGGCCATGGCCCAGATCGCGGCAGGGGATCTGCGACATAAGCTGGTGGCGGAGAGCCGGGACGAGATCGGCGAGATGCTCGGCTCGCTGGAGACCATGCGCCTAGCGCTCAACACGATGGTGCATGAGATCGACCGCTCTGCGGCCAGTATGGCCAGCGCCTCCGAGGAGCTGGCCGCCGCGAGCGAAGAAACCAGTCAGAGTGTGACCCAGCAGAAACACGAAACCGACCAGCTGGCCACGGCGATCAATGAAATGGCCGCCACGGTCAACGAGGTCGCCAACAGCACGTCGTTGGCGGCGGAGTCAGCCAAGCATGCCAACGATGAAACCCACGCCGGCCAGAGGGTGGTGCAGGAGACCATCGAGTCGATCAATGCGCTGGCGGAGGAACTATCGGCGTCGGCGGGGGCGATCGAAAAGCTCGGGGCCGACAGCGAGCAGATCGGCGTGGTGCTCGATGTCATCCGCGGCATCGCCGAACAGACCAATCTGCTGGCCTTGAACGCCGCCATCGAGGCGGCGCGCGCCGGCGAGCAGGGGCGCGGCTTCGCCGTGGTGGCCGATGAGGTGCGTTCCCTGGCGCAGCGCACTCATGCATCCACCCAGGAGATCCGCGCGATGATCGAACAGCTGCAAGGCGCCGCGCGTGATTCGGTGCGGACGATGGAACAGAGCAGGGCGAAGATGAACAACAGCGTGCAATCGGCGGCCAAGGCGGGCGCGGCGCTGGAAGCGGTGCGGACGTCGGTGACGCAGATCATGGACATGAATACCCAGATCGCCAGCGCGGCCGAGGAGCAGAGCGCGGTGACCGATGAGATCAACCGCAACATCCTGGCGATCCACGATGGTGCCGAGCAGACCGAAATCACCAGCGGTCAGACCGCGCAGGCCAGCACCGGGCTGGCGCAGACGGCGGTCGATCTGAAGGAATTAGTCGAGCGGTTTAAGGTGTGATCTGGCGGTGCCTTGCCGGCAACACTGCGTTTATGCCGGCCTACGGAAATAGCGGCCTGGTAGGCCGGGATAAGGCCGGAGGCCGTTCCCGGCAAATGCTGGCGCCGAGCAGACCGAGATCTCCAGCGGCCAGACCCGCGCAGGCCAGCATCAGGCTGGCGTAGCCGGCGGTTGATCTGAAGGAATTGGTCGAGCGGTTTAAGGTGTGATCTGGCGGCGCCTTGCCGGCAACACTGCGTTTATGCCGGGCTACGGGAATGGTGGCGTGGTAGGCCGGGATAAGGCCGGAGGCCGTTCCCGGCAAATGCGGCTAAATCCAATACGCCGTCTTGGTCATCACCTTCGAGGTGAGCTTCATTGCCAGCTTAACCGGGGCGGGCAGCGCAGCACCGCCGGCGTGCAGCGCGGTGGTGGCGTGATGGGCCTCGTCGACCTTCATCTGCTCGAGAATAGCGCGGCTGCGGTGATCTTCGGGAGACAGGCGGCTTAAATGCTCATCGAGGTGGCGTACCACTTGTTTTTCCGTCTCCACCACGAATCCCAGGCTCCATTTATCCCCGATCACTCCCGCCGTGGCGCCGATGGCCAGCGAGCCGAGATACCAGACCGGATTGAGATAACTGACGTGGGTGCCGAGTTCCTTGGCGCGCGTCTCGCACCACTCCAGATGATCGTTTTCCTCCAGTGCGGCGCGTTCCATCTTGTCGCGGATATTGGGCAATCTGGCGGTCAATGCCTGTCCGGCGTAGAGCCCCTGTGCCGACACCTCGCCCGCATGATTGATGCGCATCAGCCGCCCGGCCAGCTCGCGTTCCTGTTCGCTGAGTGAGCCTTCATCTACGCCAACTGCGGGATTGGGGCGCTCGGTGATCTTGGGGGCGCCGAGCACGGTGCGCAGGCCGATGTCTACGGTGCCGATGAGGTGGTCCAGCGGTGAGTATTGCCGTTTGGTGTGCATTTGCCGCGCCTTCTTTCTATCGGAATGTGTGAATTATTTAAGACGATAACTGCCGGGCCAGCAAGCTGAGCGGGTGGATGATTTCAAGCTCAATGCCCTGTTGTTTCAATCCGGCTTGCAGGTGCAGGCTGCACCCGATGTTGCTGGTGACAAGGATGTCAGGCCGTACCTCGGCCAGCGCCTGGAGTTTTTTCTCGCGCAGCGCGCCCGCGTTCTGCGGATGCTCCAGCATGTAACTGCCGGCGGCGCCGCAGCAGACCTCATTGCCGGGCAGGGCGATCAGCTCCGCTGCGGGGATGTTCCCCAACAGTGCAAACGGCAGCTTGGCCTGTTTGAGCACGTTGCGCTGTGTGCATGGCGTATGGACGGCGATGCGTTTGGGCAGCGGCTTGAACGTGAGTTTTCCCGCCCCGTGTTTCTGGAGGAAGGACAGGGCATCCATGGTCTTGGCGGCAAAGGCGCCGGCGCGCGCATCGTCTTGCTGGAAACGCCCGTAGTCGATCAAATGGGCGCCGCAGCCGGTGGCGGCGAAGACGATCGCATCGACCGCGTTCGAATCAAAGGCCGCGAGGTTTTGCCGGGCCAAGTGCCGCCCGCGTTCGATATCGCCGGCGTGTGTGTGCAAGGCGCCGCAGCAGGTTTGTGCTTGGGGGATGCTCACTTCGTAACCGCAGCGGGTCAGCAGGGTGATGGTATCGCGCAATGTTTGCTGATCGACCAGATCGGCGATGCAGCCGGTGAACAGGGCCACTGTCCCTTGCTTCTCGCCCTGAGCGGGATAGCGCTCCTGCCAAGGTTGATAGGCCGGCAATTTCGTTGGCACCACTTCCCGCCAGAGATCCTCCTTGCCGGCGAGGGACAGCCCCGCGCGGAGCAGCTTGTCGGCGCCGCTCAACTGCGCCAGGCGCAGCATCTTGCCGGCACTGCGCAGTTTCTCGGGTGTGGCGGTAGTCTCCAGCAACTTTTCCATGCGCCAGTCCGGTTTTTTGCCCGCCTCACGCTGCATGATGCGCGCGCCGTCGATCAGGCGTCCATACTGCACCCCGGAGGGGCAGATCGCTTCGCAGGCTCTGCAGGTCAAACAGGTGTCGAGGTGCTGGCTGAGTGTCGCGTCCAGCTCCAGCTTGTGGCGCAGCAGGGCCTGGATCAGAGAGATGCGTCCGCGCGGGGATTCGGCCTCGTTCAACCTCAGTTGATACGTCGGACAGGCCGGCAGGCACATGCCGCACATCACGCACTGGTCCGCGGCCTTGAGCAAGGCTTGGATGTCGGCGTGTTGTTTTTGATGCGGAGTATCGGTCATTCGGTCAGAATTGGGCGGCAGGGATTGAGGTGTGCGCGGGGGCGCGATTCACTATACTATCGCGGCATTTTAACCGACTTGCCGCTGCGACGCAGTGATTTTGAAAGGGGCTGTCATGTCCGAGAGTTATTACCGTTATCACGTTTTTTTCTGTACCCATCAACGCACCGACGGCACGGCCTGTTGTTTTGACAAGGGCGCGCAGCCGATGCGTGACTACGCCAAGCAGCGCTGCAAGGAGCTGGGGCTCTCCGGCAAGGGCGGCGTGCGCATCAACAACGCCGGTTGCCTGGACCGCTGCAACGAGGGACCGGCGATCGTGATCTATCCCGAGGGCATCTGGTACACCTATATCGACCAGGAAGACATCGATGAGATCATCACGAGGCACTTGCAGCATGGCGAGGTCGTCGAGCGGCTGCGTATCTAGCGTGGCGATCATGCTCAACGAGGCGGCGCGGCATCTGTACGACGGGCAAGAGGCTGAGCTCTATTCCGGCGAACAGTTGATCCCGGGGGCTGCGGGCAGCATCGAGGCCTTGGTGAAATACCCATCGACCTATCGCAGCGGGCGGCCGATTGCCGTCGTCTGCCATCCGCATCCCTTGTACGGCGGCAGCATGGCCAACAAGGTGGTGCACATCCTGGCCGCTACGCTGGTGGATATGGGACTGCCGGCGCTGCGCTTCAATTTTCGCGGGGTGGGCAAGAGCGAGGGACGCTTCGATCACGGTCATGGCGAATGCGATGACTTGCTGAGGGTGATCGACTGGTTCTCGCAGCGCAACGGTAAGGCGCCGGTATGGCTGGCGGGGTTTTCCTTCGGGGCCTTCGTCGCCGCGCGTGCCCACGTCGAAGCCAATGTGGAGCGCCTGTTGCTGGTCGCACCCCCGGTGAGCATGTTCGACTTTCGTTTGGCGGGGGAGCTGCATGTGCCGACGCTGGTGATCCAGGGCGGGCGCGACGAAGTCATCGATGCCCGGGCGGTGCGGCATTGGACCGCGGCGCAACGCACGCCGCCCGCGCTCCATTGGATGGAGGATGCCGATCATTTTTTTCACGGTAAACTGAATCAACTCCGTGATCTCATCAAGGCCGAATGGGGGACTGATGCACTCGTCTGAACAAAAAGCCCCGCTGATCAGCGCCCGCGGCCTGGTCAAATATTACGGCGAGACCGTCGTGGTCAACGGCGTGGATCTGGTGGTGTATCCGGGCGAATGTTTCGGCCTGCTCGGGCCGAACGGCGCGGGCAAGACCACGACGCTGCGCATGCTGATGGGCGGCATCATGCCGACCGGTGGGGAGCTTACGGTGTTGGGCTATGATATCCCAGCCGAGGCGCGCGCGATGCGCGCGAAGGTGGGACTGGTGCCGCAGCACGACAATCTCGATCCTGATTTCACTGTGCGCGAAAACCTGCTGTGTTATGCGCGCTATTTCGGCATCTCCGACAAAACCATGGCCGGGCGCATCGATGATCTGCTTGCCTACGCCAATCTCACCCACAAGGCCAATGCCCGCATCCCAGAACTCTCCGGCGGCATGCAACGGCGCCTCACCCTGGCGCGCGCCCTGGTCAATCAACCGGAACTCGTGGTGCTCGATGAGCCGACCACCGGCCTCGATCCCCAGGCGCGTCATGTCATCTGGCAGCGGCTGCGCTCGCTGCTGGCGCGCGGCACGACGCTTTTACTCACCACGCATTACATGGAAGAGGCGCAACGCCTGTGCGATCGCATCGCCATTATGGATGCTGGGCGCATTCTGGCGGTGGATAGCCCGCGCGCCTTGATCGCCCGGCACATCGAACCGGTGGTGGTCGAGGTGCGCGGCGACGGGGCGCATGCGTGGGCGCAGGGCTTGCCCAACGGCCTGGGTCGTATCGAAGAGGTGGGGGAGACCGTGTTCTGTTACCTGCAAGATGATCACTTCGTGCGCGATACCCTGCGCCAGCGGATGGAGTTGGAATACCTCTCCCGCCCCGCCAATCTGGAGGACGTGTTTCTGAAACTGACCGGGAGGGATTTGCGTGACGCCTGAGCGCCCGACACCCCGCTGGCACCTCGCCCCGCCGCGCCTGAGCCTGCGCTGGCTGCCGGTCTGGCAGCGCAATCTCCTGGTCTGGCGCAAGCTGCTGATCCCGGCCATCCTCGGCAACATCCTGGAGCCGCTGCTGTATCTGCTCGCCTTGGGCTATGGTCTCGGGATGTTCGTCGGCCAAATCGAGGGGGTGGACTACATCACCTTTCTCGCCTCCGGGTTCATCTGCGCCAGCGCCATGAACGCCGCGACCTTCGAAGGGCTGTATTCCGTCTATACCCGCATGTCGGTGCAAAAGACCTGGGATGGGATGCTCGCCGCGCCGCTGAGCGTCGACGATGTCTTACTCGGTGAGCTGATCTGGGTCGGGACCAAAAGCCTGATCAGCGGGGCGGCGATCATGGTCGTGGCCTTGGGGCTCGGCGCGGTCAAGATCTCGGGGGCGCTGCCCGCGCTACTGATGATCTTCGTGGTCGGTCTGTGTTTCGGGGCCATGGCCCTGATCGCCACGTCCTTCGCGCGCAGTTACGACTTCTTTATGTACTACTTCACCCTGCTGATCACCCCGATGTTTTTGTTCACCGGCGTGTTTTTCCCCATCGATCAGCTCCCCGCCGCCGTGGCCTGGATCGCCCAGCTGCTGCCGCTGACCCACGGGGTGGAGATCGTCCGCCCCCTGTTGATGGGCGCGCCGGTGCAGGACTTCTTTTATCATTTTTCAATAATCCTGCTATATACCCTGTGCAGTTTCTATCTGTCCCTGGTATTATTCCGCCTCCGCATGGCCAAGTAAGGCCTCCCGCGTATCGCGTGTCCGGAGTCAACCAGACACCGTGGCCGTTTTTTTGGCTGGGGCATGATTGACAGGCGGCTGGGTTGTATTTAACATATGCCGCCTATTTCTGGGCAGTTTCATATATTTTGGAGAATCGGTTGTGAAAACTTATACCGCAACCCCGCAAACGGTAAAGCGTGACTGGTATGTTGTCGATGCTAGCGGCAAGACCCTTGGTCGCCTGGCCACCGAAATCGCGCGCCGCCTGCGTGGCAAGCATAAGCCGGAGTATACGCCGCACGTGGACACGGGCGACTACATCATCGTCGTGAATGCCGAGAAGATTCACGTCACCGGCAACAAGATGAAAGACAAGGTTTACCACAGTCACAGTGGTTATCCGGGCGGCGTGAAGTCCATCACGCTGGAAAAACTGCTGCAGAAGGCCCCCGAGCGCGCCATCGAGTTCGCCGTCAAGGGCATGCTGCCGAAGAATCCTCTGGGTCGTGCCATGGGCCGCAAGCTCAAGGTGTATGCGGGTTCCGAGCACGGCCACGCCGCGCAGCAGCCCAAGTCTTTGGAAATCAAATAGCGTTTTACGGGAACGAGTTACATGGCAGACAAACAACATTACAGCACCGGTCGTCGTAAAAGCTCGACTGCACGCGTATTTCTTCGTCCGGGTACCGGCAAGATTGTGATCAATGATCGTCCGATCGACCAGTATTTCGGCCGCGAAACCTCGCGCATGGTCGTGCGTCAACCTCTCGAGTTGGTGGAGCTGGTCAGCAAATTCGATGTCGCAGTCACCGTCACCGGCGGCGGCGGCACAGGGCAGGCAGGCGCCATCCGTCACGGCATCACCCGCGCTCTGATTGAGTACGATGAAACGCTGCGCTCACCGCTGCGCAAGGCCGGATTCGTAACGCGTGATGCGCGTGAGGTTGAACGTAAGAAGGTCGGTCTGCACAAGGCGCGTAGACGTCCCCAGTTCTCCAAGCGTTAATCTTGGATTGCTGTTCGCCTGCATTGCACGATTGTTTGGGGAATCGTCTAGCGGCAGGACTACGGACTCTGACTCCGTTAACCTAGGTTCGAATCCTAGTTCCCCAGCCATACAGGCGCGGCTGCTGAGAGATCGGTGGCCGCGCTTTTTTTGTGTCCGGAATTTATGTATCAGTCTCGGCTGATCTGTTAAGTTATAGGCAAACTAAAACCAGTCCTTGTTAAGGAGTTAGCGATGAAGAGATTTACTGCCGGGACCGCCCTGGTCTGTGCCGCCCTGGCGCCTGTGGCGGCCGTCTCCGCGCCCACTGTCTACGGCAATATCCACATTGTTCTGAACAAGATCGACTCCCTGGGCGAGTACCGCATGGACAGTCATAATTCGGCGATCGGCATCAAGGGCAGTGAAGATCTCGATAACGGACTGAAATTCATTTACAAGGTTGAGTTCGAATATGATTCCACGGTGCGCGATGACGAGACATCATCGCTGCGTGATCGCGATCAGTGGGCGGGATTCGTCAGCAAGGAATACGGGGTGCTGCGGGCCGGAACCATCTCCACGGGCTACAAAACCTCGGGCGCCGCCGTCGATCCGTTATACCGCACCCTGTTCGAGGGGCGCGGCTTCATGAACACCCAGTCGAGATTGCATGATGATGCCGGACAGCCTAATCTCGGCAAATCGGAAAGCACCCTTCGTTATGATTCCCCGCTCATCGGTAATGTCCGATACATCGGCAGCTACGCCTTGTCGAAGCAGGAGAAAAACGTATGGGGGCTGAGCGCGCATTTCGAGGATGCGGGACTGAAATTGAATTTGGATTATCTGAATTCCGACCAGCTCAATGGCAGCGCCATAAAGCTGGGCGGGCAGTACAAGACCGGCGGTTTTTTGTTCGGCGGACAATATGAAAGCGGCGACAAAGAGATCTTCGGTGACGGCGTAAGTGCCGTTTATGCCCTGCATGGCGGCTACATCAGTGGTAACAACTCATGGATTGCGACCGTTGGCGGGCATAAAGATTATTCCACCTCATGGGGGGTGATGTGGAATCATAAGATGAGTGAATCGACCGATTTATACGCGGGGTTTGCGCTCAAGAATTACGACAAAGCCGCAGGATTGCCCGACGATGATGCATTTGGTATCGGCGTGCGGCACGATTTCTGATTGCCGTGACGAACTCGGCACGGCCAAGATTTGACGGGGTAATGGCTGATGATTCGACATTCGATTTTGTTAGGACTGCTTGCGGCGCTTCTGCAGGGCTGCGCATCGACGCCAGAAAAAGAGGTCAAGCGCCCGATTTGGCCGGCGCCGCCCGACGAGCCCCGTTATCAGTATGAAACCGTCTTGCGGCTGGAGGATCAGTTTACCGGCAGCGGGCAAGGGCTCCTGGGTGCGCTATCCGGCGCTGACATGCAGCCGAGACAGCTGTTCGGCAAGCCGTTTGACATCGAGGCGCATAATGGAGTCATCCTGGTCAGCGATACCGTTTCGCGCGTAGTTCACTATCTTCATGTGCCGGCGCGCATGGTATTTCGCGTGGGTGCGAAAGACGGGCCCGGCAAGCTGCTCAAACCGAGCGGTATCGGCATGGACAATGCGGGTAATTTCTATGTGGCTGACGTCAGCGCCCGGCGGGTGCTCGCCTTCGACGCCCTGGGTGTATACAAGAATGAGATTGGCAGCCCCGATGATTATTTGAAGCCGACCGATGTGGCGGTCTCGCCGGCGGGGGATCGGGTTTATGTCATTGATACCGGCGGAGTCGATAGCGATAAGCACCGCGTTCTAGTTTATGATGCCGCAGGCAATCAATTATCTGTAATTGGCACTCGAGGTGACAAAGAGGGGCAGTTCAATTTGCCCGTGTCGGCGGATGTAGACAAGGATGGCAATCTCTATGTTTTGGACGCAGGGAATTTTCGGGTTCAGATCTTTGATCGGGATGGGAAATTCTTGAATGCATGGGGGAAGGTTGGACAGACCATAGGAGATTTGGCCCGTCCCAAGGGGATCGCGGTGGATGAGGACGGGCTGGTCTATGTGACCGATGCGGCATTTGCAAACGTTCAGGTATTCGATAACAAGGGACGCTTGATGCTGGCCATTGGCACTGGAACCGTGGCAGATGAACCCGGGGGGTATTCCCTTCCCGCTGGCGTTGCGGCGGATGAAACGGGCAGGTTGTATGTCGTCGAACAAAGATTCAACAAGGTTGAAGTGATCAAAAAGTTGAAGCCTGCCAGCGAAGCAAAATGAGTCATCGTCGAACGCCCAAAAAGGTCAGATGACCTGACCAATTTGGGCGATTCGCGTATGCGTAGCCGGAGCTTTTTTGTTGATATGATGACTCTTAGTCATTGTATAGGTTGAAAAAATTGTGCACCATCGTTGGTAATTACGAGTTTTGGCTTGTTTTTTGTATGGTATTGACCGGCGTTACATGTTTGCACGGTCCGGGCGTGAATCTACTTATTGACACGGAGGAAGGCCTGGTGTTAAAAATACGTGGACGTTCTTGGGGACTGGTTGGTAATTTGACTCTGTAGAATGCCAACGTTGTAAATCTTAACTAAGGGGGTAACTCATGAAGATAAAAACACTGGCGGCTGCGGTTGCAACTGCCTCACTGACTCTCGCCTCTGCGGGCGCCATGGCCGCTATCACCGGTAGTAAGCACGACCTGACCGCTGCTGCTGCTGGTAAAAACTCCACCACGGGGACCAATGAGATCTGTGTGTTCTGTCACACGCCTCACGGTTCGGACACCTCCGCCTCTGTTCCGCTTTGGAACCGCAAGATGGCTGCTCCCACGACCTATACAACCTATGCCTCGCTGAACACCGTCAGCTTGGATGGCACGATAGCGCCGGTGGGTTCAGTATCACTGGCTTGCTTGTCATGCCACGACGGTACACAGGCGATGGATGCTCTGATCAACGCCCCGGGTTCGGGCGGTTACAGCATGTCGGCGCCGGACCAGGCATGGACTTGGGCGACGGGTGGAACGGCGGATTTAACCGGCCGTTTGGCATCTGGTGTCGCGAATCTGGGCCAGGATCTGCGTAATGACCACCCGGTGGGCGTTCAATACGCAGGTGGTGGCGCGACCGCAACCAATCTGAGCAACTTCCGTGACCCGGATTTCAAGCCGCTGTTGACTTCCACAATTAATGGCAACCAAGTTTGGTGGGTAGACTCCGGTACAGTCACTGGTTCGCGCGACAAGTCTGATATGATCCTGTACTCCCGCAACGACTTCCCGGGCGCTACAGGTGTCATGCAGCCGTCCGTTGAGTGCGCCTCATGCCACGATCCGCACGCAGGCGAAACAGCAAGTGTTTCACCTCCGTCGGTCGCATTCCTCCGCATGTCAAACGCGGGTAGTGCAGTGTGCTTGGCGTGCCACGTCAAGTAATAGTGCATAGCTGAGTGCTGGCTTAGAAACTGGCAGTCATACGAAGAGTGTGGCTGCCAGTTTTTTTTATCTGAAATAATTTATCTTTGTCGACCGGGAGGGGTTCCGTCGTGTTGTATCACGCGCTGGTCATGTGGCTTGCTGTGTCGTTTTTTGGTGTGTCGAACTTGGCTGTCGCAGAAGAGGCGAAGAAGGCGCAGGATGGCAAACGCGATACGCCCGAATATTTTGCAATAATCGGCGATGTAACGATATCCAAGGATGAGTTTGCCGCCTACTTGCGCGCTGGCATGCGGCAACGCTTCTATCATGGGAATGTGCCTGAAAACGAGCTCAAGGCATTCATCAAAGAAAGCGGTGACGAGATGATTAATCGCGTGTTGCTGGTTAAGGAGGCCAAGCGCAGAAAGATTGTGGCGGATCCGAAGCAAATTGAAAAACAGCTGGCCGAGGCGGAGCAGAGATACAAGGACGACAAGTATTATCAGGAAAACAAGAAAACCATCTTGCCAGTCTTGCGTAAAGACATAGAAGAAGACTTGTTGGTCGAGGTTCTCAAGCAGCAGGTCATGAAGGTTTCCGACCCAAAGCCGAAAGAAGTCAAGGAATTCTATGAAGCTAACAAGGATCTGTTCACCACGCCTGCAAAAGATCATGTGTTGATGATCTTGCTCAAGGTCGATCCATCCTCGCCTAGCTCTGTGTGGCGGGAAACAGAAAAGAAGGCCTCAGATATACTGGCGAAAATCCGGGCCAAAGAAGATTTCAAAGAGATGGCGCGCGTGCATTCGGGCGATCCATCAGCCATGAACGGCGGTGACTTGGGGTATCTCCATCGGGGTATGCTGGGGGATGTGGCGCAACAGGTAATTGATTTGTTGCAGCCGGGCGATGTGTCAGAGCCGGCTATGTTGCTCGAAGGGGTAGCACTGTTCAAGCTGGTCGAAAGGTCAAAGGCCGAGTTGAATCCATTTGAAGCAGTCCAGGAGCGAGCGACCGGATTGCTCAAGCGTAAGCGCGCGGATGATGCATGGAACACTCTGACGCCGAAGCTGAGAGAGAAGACAAAGATTGTCGTCAACGAGCGTCTTCTCGAGATCAATTGATCGAGAAACGTTCCATTCAATAGCAATATGATTTTTTGTGACAATAGTATAAAGTGTCATGCACACTATTTAACGTATCTCGTATGGCGTGAGGGGGATGACCAAGAGGTTATTGTTAACGATCTGCGTGACCGGGGTGTTCATGACCACCGGTGCGCAGGCATTTACGCCGATTCAAGTCAACGGGGCGATATCCTACAATCACCGGCTATCCCAGTCGGGCGGCTCGGACACGACTACGCAGTACATCCAGGGTGACATCGGTTTTCGCAGCTTCATTTGGCAGCCGTGGTTCATACTGTGGAGCCTCGATTTGTCCAAGGCGTTTACCGATACTGAGAGCGAAAGCTATTCCAGTGAGGACAATGTTTGGTCCGGAGATCTTGGGTTGGATGTCTTCTCGCGGTCGCGTTTCCCCTTCACGCTGTCGCTTTCGCGCTATCACAGCGCCATCTCGAACGTCGATGAGCATTCGCTCGTGGATTTTGATACGACATCTACTTCCACTAAGCTGCGGCTCAATCAGGCATATTCGGCGCTATCGGGCTCCTATTACAATGCTTGGTACAATGCCGCAAAGTGGGAGTCAGAGGCGGTTTCTGAGGTCAGTACCGAGAATGTAGGGGTCGCGGGTTCCATGCGGTTTGTTTATCAGACCTTGCAGCTGAACTTCAATGACGTGGAGACCGATCTGGGTGGTGGAGCCGGTTCTGACGGGTGGACTTTTACCGCTACGCATTTGTTTTCTCCCGGCCCCGATTTTTCTGCGACGTCGGCATTTTCAATGAGTAATGATGAGACTCGGAGCTTTACCGGGTTGGGCAAGGAAGTCACCACCTCGGACGATGTCAATGCATCAAGCAGTCTATACTGGCGTCCAGAGTACAGCGATCTGTCGATGAACGTCGCGGTGCGGTTCAGGCATACGGAAGCGGGTAGCAACAATCCGCTGTTCGAGGATGCCGTGACCCGTGATCTGAACCTGGCGCTGGGTGTTAACTACCGCTTGACCAGAAAAATCCGCTTGTTTGCAAGCGTGTCAGCCGGTATTACCGAGGAAGAGGGGGGTAGTAGGATCGGAAATTCCTCACAAGTGCTCGGCGGAAGTTTTAATTCGGATGCCTATTATTTTGGTAAGACGATATGGCGATGGAATTCATCGCTGTCTGGTTCGAATACCTTGACCCGTGGTGGCGGGATGGATGACTCTACCCAGGCGTTGAATGCCGGTCTGGGTCATACCTTGTCGCGTTCCTGGTTAGTGTCTCGGGTATCGAACATCAGTTTTATGTTTAGTCAAGGCGTATCGGGGAGCAAGACATCGGACGGGGGCGAGGTGAGCAAGAGTATGGCGAACAGCGCTCGCCTTACCTTTACCCAGAGCGACCGTTCTGGTTCAACTAGTGCATGGCTGACGGTGCAGGATAATCGGTCGCTCGATGATGATTCGTCACAGCAGCAGTTATTGGCACAGATTTCCAGGAGCCAGACCATGAGCCGGGTGAGCAGCCTTAACGGCAATTTGAGCTATAACTGGTCACGTCAGGACCAGCCAGAGACAATAACCGCCGACAGCGACCAAGAAAGGGTCAGCAAGGGCGGTTCAGGCTCGATGAGCTATGTGCACGGACGGGTTTTTGGGGTGTATCGGTTGCAATTTAATTCGTTGTTGTCACTGCAGCAGGCCTCAGCGTACGCCGGGGAGAAGGTTATTGCGAGCAAGTGGGATAATAATCTTACTTACAACATAGGTTTGCTGTCGGCCGGGCTTTCGTATAATTTGATCAAACAGGAAGGTCGACCGACTTATATCACCCGTTTATTTCGGGTGACCAGGCGGTTTTAGTGTGATATAAATTTTCGCTATGTGTTTAGTCTGTGGAGAGGAGAGCAAATGAAAATCAAAGACTTTGCAAAGTCAGTGTACTTAGGCTTGCTGGGCATGCTGATGGTCGCGGCATTATCGATTTCCACCGCGCATGCCGAGTATGGTGATGTTGTCATCAACAACTATGCGGATGCGGCCGGGATGCGTCCGGTTGTGTTCCCGCACTGGTATCATCGCATTCGCTTCCGCTGCAAGGTGTGTCATGCGGATCTCGGCTTCCAGCTGAAGGCTGGTGGCAACAACATCACGATGGAAAAGATCATCGATGGCCAATTCTGCGGCGCTTGCCACAACGGTGAAATTGCCTGGTCTATCGAGAACTGCGGCATGTGTCACTCAGGTGTACCGGGAACTCCCACCCAAATCCATGGTAGCACGGTGCAGCGCTTGGTTGCTCCCAGCTACAAAGAAATGACTAAAACGAAATAATTCAGGTGGGAGGAGAGAACTATGAATAAGGCCATATTGGCAAGTTGTGCTTTTCTTGCGTTCGGCATGGTGAGTGTTCAGTCGCAGGCCCAGCAGGCTCCCGCCAGCGCGCCAAAGCAAACGACGGCGAATACGTTCAATCGCCTGCTGCAGAAGCCCGCGGAAAAGAATCTGGAGCCGGCCAAAGACGGTATCCATGATACTGAAAATGACAGCACCTTCGTGCTGCAACCGCCCAAGGTTGCGTTCGATTCGCTGGTGAAAAGCGAATTCGGCAATTACGTCGATTGGGTGAAGAGCTTGCGCCAGGAAAAGATCCGCCCGCGTACAGATCGGCTGGGTTCTGACGAGGAGCAGATGGTCATGGATCTGGATATTGTGCGTGAGGTGCGCGGAACGATGCCGGATGTAGTGTTTCCCCATAAGGCGCATACCGAGTGGCTGCAGTGCTCGAACTGTCATCCGGATATCTTTGTGCCGCAGCAGGGCGCCAATCGCATGAACATGTCGTCGATTTTGCTCGGTCAGAAATGCGGTGTGTGTCATGGCAAGGTGGCCTTCCCCGTTGTGACCAATACCTGCCGCACCTGTCACTCGAAGCCCAAGCCGGAAGGCTGGAAACCATCCAAGAGCGCGGCAAGCTTGGAGAATCCTTGGCAGTGATCTGACGTGCTGATTCAGAGTATCGCGGTGATGTGATCACAAAGGCGCGGATGATGGGGAGACTCATTATCCGCGCTTTTTTTTGGCGCATAATCAATACAGTGCATGAGAGGGGGTTGGGGATGTGGCATTCGAAATACTTATATATGCTCGTGCCGCTGGCGCTATCGGGATGCGCCGCTCAGGAGACGAAGCCGATGGTCATGGCGCCGATTCATGTGGCTGATGCCAAGCAGGCGCTTCAACCTTCAAGCCAGACGGATGCGGTTACTCCCTTGGTCGCGCCGGCGGTTGACGCGAAGGAGGAGCGGACGGATCTGGCAGTGCCCGCCCAGGTGAGCAAAGACGCGGATGGTAAGAAGCAGGAACCTACTGCCCCGGCGCACGCAAACACTCCAGCCGGTGTGAATTCCTCCGCCCAACAGGACGGGCGGCGATTTGTAATTTCGGTTGGTGCCAAGGATTCATCACACCCCTTCTTTGGCGTGGGCGATTCGATGGGATTTTCAATCAATGGTGTGCAAGGTGGCGAGATCGTGCTGGTGCGGGGAGAGCAATACATCCTGCAGGTCAACTCGACTCCCTTGCATGATGTGTATTTGTCGGGTGACAAGATGGGTTGGGGCGCGGCGGTGATCGAAGAGGGGGTGCAAGGGAATTTTATCTATGAGGGACAGATTGTGTTTACTCCGGGCCCAAGCACTCCGGACGTGATTTATTACCAATGCCAAAATCACAAGGCGATGGGCTCGCGCATCTTTGTGATCAATAAGGGGGAGTCCAGTAACTTGGAGGCGCTGCGCGCGAAACATGGTCCGATGATGGACGGGGCGGGTGCCGGTGGCGCGGTGGTTGAGATTGCCCCAGCCGAGGTTGACAAGAAACTTGCGTATGCCAATTTGGTGCTGATGTCCAAGCCGGCAACGCGCGTGCGGAGCAGCACCAACCCGGAGGCGGTTCGTTTGTTGCAGGATGGTGAAGGGTTGATCGAGCAGGCCAAGGCGCATAAAGCCAAGGGCGCCTACTCGCACGCGGTGATGCTGATCGATGAAGCGCTGCGCAAGATCAGCTCGGCGACGCAGATGGTTCCGAGTGAGAGCGTAAAGGAGGAAAACCGCAAGCGCTATGACGGGCTTTTGAAGACTGTCGCCGACTTGAAGGTAACCTATCAGGACGCGGCGAAGAAGGTGGCGCAAAGCCGCGGCAAGAATGAAGTGGTGAAGTACGACGAGCAGAAAGTGGCGGGTCTCGAGGCGCAGGCGAAGACCCTGGCTGGCAAGGAGCAATTTGCGGAGGCGGCCGCCTCCCTGCAGGAGGTGGATAAAGAAATCACGCTGGCGATCAATCAGATGTTGCATGCGCAGGAGTTGATTTATGATCTCAAGATCGATACCCCTGAAGGGGAGTATCGCTATGAACTGGATCGCTATTTGGGATACAAGGAGCTGGTGCCTGTTGCGCTGCGCGAGAAAAATCCTGAGCCGGGCCAGAAAATGTTGTTTGAGTCCTTTGTGAATCAAGCCGATGCATTGCATAATACGGCTGAGGATTTTGCCAAAAATAAAAAATATCCTGAGGCTATCCGCACGATTCAGGAGGCCATTACGAAGTTGCGTCGCGGGTTGACCCTGCTAGGTGTCAGTCAATAGGGGGCGGGTGTGATGTACGGTTGTAGAAGAATGGGTGGCTAACATGCACATATGCAGGTTAAGGTCGGTATTCGCAATAGCGCTGGCGGGCATGTGTGCCGCATCGCCGAACGTGCTTGCCGAGTTCGACAGTCAGGCGCATTTCCAGTTGCACAACAAGGCGATCCCTCTCGGTGAAGACGGCATCCACGACCCCGAGAATGATGCCGTAGAAATCTTGCAGGCGCCCTACCAGGCGTTGAAGGATTTTCCGCGCGATGCCGGCGGGTTGATCGACTGGATCGGTGCGATCGACAATGGCTTGATCACGCCGCGGGCCGATCTGGCGGGCAAGGAGAAGATGCACGCGATCGACTTTGATCTGATTTTGCAGAACACCTCGTCCATGCCTTATGTCCGTTTCCCTCATCTGCCGCATACCAAGTGGCTGACGTGTCAGAACTGCCATCCGGCAATTTTCTTGCCGCAAAAAGGCGGCAATTTCATCACCATGGCCGCCATTATGCAGGGCGAATTCTGCGGCGCATGCCACGGTAAGATAGCATTTCCGCCATTGGAGTGTGCAAGATGTCACAGTGTACCCAAAGAATCTGGCGGCTTGCGCTGATTCTAGGCCTGCTGGCGGCCGCCGGCGGTTCGCTGACCGGTTGCGCTTCGAACAAGCAGGCTGCCAAATCCATCGATCCCCATGCCGATGCGCTGGGTGAGGATGCGACTCCGCTTGATGCCGGCGGCGACATTGTAGTAGAGGAGGATGCCTCATTGGCGGGGGGGGCGGCCGATGAGGCTGGCCTGGATATCTTCGGCGATGGAGGGGAAAGCCAGGCTGCGCTCGATGAGCCGCCAGCCGATGCGGCGCCTGATCTGAAGAATCTGCCGGCTGCCGAGCCGCAGGTCGCGCTTGAAGAGCCTGCCGCAGGCGAGGACATCTTGGCCTCCGGCAAGCAGGTTCCGGCGGTGACCAGTCTGGATAAAGCCCCGCAGGCCGCGCCCGGAGCGGATACTGGCGAGTCCATGGGGCTTGCCACCCTGGAGGATGTCTACTCATCCTTTGCCAAGGAAAAGGGGGGCGATGAGCCTGTGAGCAGCGCCCCCGCGCCTGCATGGAAGCCGTTTGAGTTTGTGAGATACATCGATGGCGGCTTGGATGGGCTCGAAAGCAGATTGGCGCAAAAGATTGTCGGCAGCCAGAAGCTGCGCCTGGTCTCTCCCTTGTATTTTGCCGGGACGGAAGATTCGCTGTATATCGTGGATGACGGTCTCATGCGCATTTTCCGCTATATGCTCGAAAAAGACACGATGCTGTCGATCATCGATGTCAGCCAGTATTTCAAGGGCAAGCCTGGTGATCTGGATGTCAGTGATACCGGCTATATCTTCGTGGCTGATCCGGCTGGCCGGCGCGTGTTGAAGTTCTCGCCCAGCAACAAATTGGTGGGGATTTTTGAAGACAGCATGAATCTCGCGCGCCCTGAGCGGGTGTATTACGATGACGAGCTCAAGAAGCTCTATGTCGCCGACAGCGTTTATAGTCGAATTCTTGTCTTTAACGATATCGGTGTGCCGCTCTATGCCGTCGGCACGCGCGGGAAAGAGCAAGGAGAATTCATTGCGATCACCGGTATGGCAAATGCTGGTGATAAATTCTATGTCACCGATCGGATCGGGTTGCGCGCGCAAAAGATCTCAAATACGGGAGTGCCGCTGAGTTCGTTCGGCCAGGATGTGCTGACGGCCCCTTCGGCCATCGCCGCCGACAAATACGGCCGGATTATCATTAGCGATACGGGTGATGACCAGCTCAAGATCTTCGAGGAAGGTTATCTCCGGGCATCGGCGGGAGGAACCGGCATGGGGCAGATCAAATTTCGCGATGTGAGCGATCTGTGGGTGCACGATGATACGCTGTTTGTGCTGGAGCGCTTGAATCGCCGCATTCAGGTGTTGAAATTGATCCCGCCGTTGACGGGGGGCTAGATGTACCGCAGTACGAGTACGCGCGCGACGCAATTGCTTTACCTCATCCTGGCTGGAGTGCTGCTTTCCGGCTGTGCAGAGACCAAGCACATCTTTCGTTACGTGGAGTCCGATCAGCAGAAGGTGTGGCCTCTTCCGCCGGAGCCGCCGCGCTACCAGTATGTGGGGCTTCTGACCGGAGAGCCAAATTTTGTGGCCGATTCCACGGCTGGTTTTCGCCAAAGTCTCACCAAGGCGTTTTTGTGGGTGGCGGGCGTTTTCGGTCGAGAAGAGCGGCCACTTACGCTGCAGCGCCCGCAAACCGGGGTTGTCGACGCCGCCGGTCGGATCCTGGTGACCGATGTCAGCCGGCAAGCCGTCTACGTCTTTGACACCGCGCGCGGAAAATTCGAGGTTTGGGAGGACGCCGGGACCAATACCCGGTTTGTCGCGCCGATTGGCATTGCGATCGCGGCCGATGGCAGCGTGCTGGTGGCTGACGCCGAGTTGGGTTCCGTGGTCCGGCTGGACAAGTCCGGCAAGCCCCTCGGGCGGTTGGGGGGCGGGGTGCTCAAGCGGCCCTCCGGTCTGGCCTATGACCCGGCCAAGGGCTGGATCTATGTGGCCGATACCCATGAGCACAATCTCAAGGTGTTTGACATCGAGGGGCGCTTCATCAAGTTGATCGGCAAGCGCGGGGAAGAGCCCGGAACCTTCAACGGCCCGACCCACTTGGCCTTTGTCAATAATCGACTCTATGTCACGGACGCCCTAAATGCGCGCATCCAGATCTTTGACAACAATGGCGAGTTCCAGACGACTTTTGGGCGCCGAGGCGTCTATCTGGGCGATATGCCCCATCCCAAGGGGGTGACCAGCGATGCCGGCGGCCGAATCTACGTTGTGGAATCCTATTACGACCATTTGCTGATCTATGATGAGCAGGGTCGCTTTCTACTGCCGATCGGCGGCGCGGGGCAGGCTATCGGAGAGTTCAACCTGCCATCCGGCGCTTGGACCGATGATCGTGGCCTGATCTATGTGTCGGACATGTTCAATCAGCGCATCGTCATCCTGAAGTATCTCGATGATCAGGCGCCCGCCGCAGCCAGCAAATGACGTTCGGGTGGGCGCAGCGTTTTCTGTGGTGGTCAACTCCTGGCTGTGAGCGGAGCGATTCGATGAAACGGCTTGCGCATCGGAGCTGAGCGGGTGAAAATTGACTCCATTTGTAGGGTATAGGGCTCCTGAGCCGGTGATGCAGTGATGGGCTGGTTGTATCGTTTGGCCTCCGTAAAATTGACCCTGATCGGGATGGTGCTGCTCTGCATCGGCGCGATCTTGAGTTATGGCAGTAAATTCGATTTTTCCGTCTGGGTGCTGGTCCTGCCGCTGTGCTGGCTGTCGATCAATTTGCTGGCCGCCATTGCTACCAATCGCAAGATCAATCGTCAACCGGGTCTGCTTGTTTTCCATATCGGGCTGCTCGGGATCGCGGTGCTGGCGGCGATCGGCCGGCTGACCCATCTCGATGCCCAGGTCGAAATATTGACCGGGCAGGCCTTCGAACCGGCCTTGATGCAAGAGGTCAAGAAGGGGCCGTGGCATCCCTGGGGCTTGGCAGGCGGCGAATTCATCCAGGATCAATTCATTGTCAACTATGAGCCGGGATTAATGCGCGGCGCGACCTACAGCCATGTCTATGTGCGGCAGCCCGACGGCAGCCGGGAACATCGGGTGGTCGGCGACGACAAGCCGCTGTTGCTCGGAGACTACCGGTTTTACACCTCTTTCAACAAAGGCTTTGCCCCGATCCTCACCTGGCTCCCCGATGAGGGGGCTCCGGTGACGGGTAGCGTGAACATGCCATCCTATCCGCTGTACGAGTACAAACAGAAAAACGCCTGGACCCCGCCCGGAACGAAGGAGGAGATCGAGTTCTGGCTGACGCTCAAGACGCCCTACACCGAAAGCGATTATTGGAGTTTGCAGCAGGAGAGCTCATCCGGGGTGTTGGTGGTTACCGCCGGCGATCAGCGCGTGGAGCTCAATCCGGGGGATGAGGTGCAGTTGGCGCACGGGCGGCTGCGCTACGACGAGTTGCGCATGTGGATGGGCTATACGATTTTCTATGATCCGACACTGCGCTGGTTGTTTTTCGTGTCTGTCATGGCCGTGCTGGGGCTCGGCTGGCATCTCTGGCAGAAGACGGCGCAGGCCCTGCCGATGCCGTCGGCAGGTAACGAGGGCGAGACCCGGTAGGAGACGAGCATGCAAGTGGTGGCAGAACTTCCCTGGTTATGGGCGGCCTTGGCGGCCTACGCAGTGGCGACAGTGGCGGCCATACTGGCGGTCGCGCCGCGCTACTCCGGGACGGTTGAGAATGCGATCATGCAGTCGCAAGCCGCGCGCGAGCGGGTGGTGCTGTGGTTTTTGGCGCTGGGCGTGGTGCTGTTGACGATCATGATCGCAGTGCGCTGGCAGCGACTCGGGCACGGCCCGTTCGTCGAGCTGTTTGAATTGCTCGCCAGCCAGTTGTGGAGCCTCGGGCTTTTCTATCTGTTGGTGTACTGGCGGATGCCGAAGTTGCGCGGCACGGCGGTCATCGTGTTTCCGGCGCTCTGGGTGCTGGGCAGCTGGGTGCTGATTCTTGAGCCGGGCGGCGGTTTTTATCCGGCGACCTATTACAATGATTGGAAGTGGGCCCATGTAGGGCTGGGCAAGATCTTCCTGGCCGCCTGCCTGGTCGGGGTCGGCTTGGCAGGCGTGATCCTGCTGCGGCGCACGCGTTTGGCGCGATTGTTCTCCGGCATGCCGTCCGACGAGGTCATCGACCGCATCGCCTGGCGGTTCATGATGGTGGCGCTGATCTTCGACAGCCTGATGTTGATCGCCGGGGCCGTTTGGGCCCAAGACGCGTGGGGCCGCTATTGGGACTGGGATGAGCTGGAAACCTCTTCGTTTCTCAACTGGCTGGCGCTGGGGGCGAGTATCCATCTGCGGCTGGCCTATCGCATCCCCCTGGCCGTGGGCGCGTGGATGATCATTGGAATCTTTGTGTTCGCATTTGTGACGTATTTCGGCATGCCGTATATCAGCCCGGCGGCGCATAAAGGAGTGGTATGAGCAAAGACTATGAAAACCTGATCATGGTGATGACCTTTCTCTTCATGACGGTCATCGCCGTGGCGATATTCGATGCGATCAAGCAGGTCGATCCGGGGCGCGTGGTGCCCGTGGGGGCGCGCGAGACGCGGGTCGATCCTTATGTCAAACCCGACCGCCACGCCCACCAGGCGCGCGAGATCGAGGTCGCCCGGCGGTTTGATCAGGCGGTGATGATGCTCCATGCCAAGCGCTACGATATGGCAGTGACGGCCTTGCACCGTGTGCTGGAACTCTCACCGCGCATGC
The DNA here is from genome assembly GCA_040752855.1 of Pseudomonadota bacterium. Lineage (GTDB taxonomy): Bacteria > Pseudomonadota > Gammaproteobacteria > RBG-16-57-12 > RBG-16-57-12 > JBFMHP01. The sequence continues at coordinate 106,694 of JBFMHP010000007.1, forward strand.
CGGAGGCGCACGCGAACATGGGGTTTGCGTTGTTGGGGCTGGAACAATACGGGGCCGCGCATGATTTCTTCACCACGGCGATCGAACTGCGCCCGCCCTTCGCCAATGCCTATTACGGCTTGGCCATGGCCTTCGAAGGCATGGGCGAGTACGAGATGGCGCTCGGCGCGATGCGCAGCTACATGCATCTGGCGACCGAGGACACCTATATGGCCAAGGCCCGCGCGGCCTTGTGGGAATGGGAGCGCAAGCTTGGGAGGATTCCGGAATCCGAATCGCCCGCGCCAGCGCCGGAGGGCAAGGGTGGCGGCAGCCGTCCTTGAGGATGAGCGCAGCATGACACTGGCGGCGCGGCTCGGGAGGGTTGCGCGGTGGTCCCTCGCGCTTGCGCTGGGCGTGGTGGCCGGGTGCGGCGACGGCGGAAATCCCCCCCCGATTGCCCCGGGGGATCGGTTTCCGGCGATCGAGACCCTGACGCTGGAGGGCAAGCCCGCCCGCCTGCAGCCGGCGGCCGACAAGGTGGTGGTGGTCAATATCTGGGGCACGTGGTGCGCGCCCTGCCGCAAGGAGTTGCCCAGCTTGCAACGACTCGCCGAGGCGCTGGGCAGTCAAGACTATGCCGTGATCGGCATTGCGCTGGATCACGACGATCATCTGGTGCGCGAGTATTTGCGCGAGCGGGGCATCGTTTTCGAGAATCATCTGGCCGGGGACGTGACACAGACCCAGGGGGTGCTGGGCGTGACGGCGGTGCCCTCCACCTTCATCCTGGCACGGGGCAATGTCATCGCGCACACCATCATCGGACCGCGCGAATGGGATGGGCCCGAGATCATCGCCATGGTCAGGGAAGTTGCGGCGCAGGGCGGCTTAGAAGGCGTCTCAAAATAAACGATGGTTTCCGGGTTTTGGGGCTGGAGTCGCGGAGGAGTCTAGTGGTACACTCACTGACCTTGTAGAAATGAGAATGCAGTGCATTTAGCCGGATGTTAGAAGTCCAAGATCTAGAATGCTGGCGAGGCGATCACCTCTGCTTTACCGGCCTGAGCTTCAAGGTCGAACCCGGCGAGCTGTTGCACGTCAAGGGCCACAATGGCAGCGGCAAGACGACCTTGCTGCGCACGCTCTGCGGGCTGATGGTCCCCGAACAAGGCAAGATCTTGTGGAAGGGCGCGCCAATCCGCCGGCTGGGTGAGGACTACCATCAAGAACTCACCTACATCGGCCATCTCAATGGGGTGAAGGATGATCTGACCGGGCTGGAGAATCTGCGCATCGCAATGCAGCTCTCCGGCCTGGCGTACGATATGGACAAGTTACGCGCTGCGTTGCAGCGCATCGGCTTGGCGGGGCGCGAGGAATTGCCCGCCAAGGTGCTCTCGCAAGGGCAGCGGCGCCGGGTGGCGCTGGCGCGATTACTGCTGAGCCGGGCAAAGCTCTGGATTCTGGACGAACCCTATACCGCGCTGGATGTGGCGGTCATCGAGGTGATGCGCAATGTCATCGCCGAGCACCTCGAGAATGGCGGAATGGTGATCTTGACCACACACCAGGATGTCGACATCGAAGGGGTGGTCAGGCAGCTGAATCTGGGGCAGTAGGGGGGAAGATGTTGTCGATTATCCGCCACATGATCTGGCGTGATATGCTGCTGGCGATGCGCCGTCCACAGGACGTGATGACATCGTTGTTCTTTTTCGTCATCGTCGTCAGTCTCTTCCCCCTTGGAGTCAGCCCGGAAATGGAGGTGCTCAGAGAGATCGCCTCCGGCGTGATCTGGGTAGCTGCGTTGTTGGCGACGATGCTGTCGCTCAATCGCCTGTTCTCCGTGGACTATCAGGACGGAACCCTGGAGCAGATGTTGATCGCTCCCCAGCCCTTGTCGCTGCTGGTGTTGAGCAAGGTGGTCGCCCACTGGTTGTTGACGGGCCTGCCGCTGGTGCTGATGGCACCGCTGCTGGGCGTGCTCCTGGGCATGGAGAGCGAGGCGATCGGTGTGATGGTGCTGACCCTGTTGCTGGGGACGCCGGTGTTGAGTCTGATCGGCTCGATCGGCGCGGCGCTGACCCTGGGGGTGCGCGGCGGGGGCGTGTTATTGTCACTCCTGATCTTGCCGTTGTATGTTCCGATCCTGATCTTTGGGACCGGTGCGGTCGAGTCGGTTCGCGCCGACATGGGTGTCGAGGCGCAACTTTCATTGTTGGGCGCCTTTCTCGCCTTGGCGCTCGGGTTTACGCCCTGGGCCGCTGCGGCGGCATTGAGAATATCGATGGAGTAGGATGGGGTTCATGTCGACAGAAACAACAAAAGAGTTTTCCTGGTATCACTTTGCCTCGCCGCGAACCTTCTATCCCTTGGCGGGCAAGATGATCCCCTGGTTCGCCGGGGTGGCGGTAATCTGCGGGCTCATCGGTTTGTATATCGGCTTTTTCGTGGCGCCGACTGATTATCAGCAAGGTGAGAGCTACCGCATCATGTTCATCCATGTCGCGGCGGCGTGGATGTCGATGTTCATCTACGTGATTATGGCCATCTACGCGACCATCTACCTCGCGATGAATGTGCGTTTGGCGGATATGATGGCCGGCGCCCTGGCCCCCACGGGTGCGATCTTCACCTTCGTCGCGCTTTGGACCGGCGCCTTGTGGGGCAAGCCGACCTGGGGGACCTGGTGGGTGTGGGATGCGCGGCTGACCTCGGAATTGCTGCTGCTATTCTTGTATCTTGGCTACCTCTCGCTGCGCGGGGCCATCGACGATCCCAATCGCGCCGCCAAGGCCAGCGCATTGCTGGCGCTGGTCGGTGTTGTTAATGTTCCGATAATCTATTTTTCGGTCAAATGGTGGAACACCTTGCACCAGGGGGCATCGATTTCGATGACCAAGGCGCCGACAATGGCCGCCACGATGCTCACGGCGCTGATTCTGATGACGATTGCGTTCTGGATGTACACGATCGCGGTGGTGCTGATGCGTGTGCGCAGTGACATCCTCACCCGCGAGCGGGATGCCACGTGGGTGCTCGAAGAAATAGGCGGTGGCAAATGAACTGGGGAAGCGCGACGGAGTTTTTCGCCATGGGCGGCCATGCCCTGTATGTGTGGGGCAGTTACGGCGTCACGGCGGTGTTGATCATCGCCGAGATCGTGTGGGTGAAGAGCAAACAGCAACAGACGCGGCAGCGCCTTGCCCGGATGGCGCAGGCCCGTGCTGCAAAGGTGGTTCCAGATGAAGACAAGGCATAAGCGGTTTGCGTTTATCGGCGCGGCGGTCCTCGTGTTGGGCGTGGCCGTGGCGCTGGTGCTCAACGCATTCAACCAGAATCTCGTATTCTTTTTCAGCCCGACCCAAGTCAAGGCCGGCGAGGCGCCCAAGGACCGCAGTTTCCGTCTCGGCGGGCTGGTCGAGGAAGGTTCGGTGTCGCGCGAGGACGACGGCCTGACAGTGCGGTTTCGCGTGACCGACAACGCCGAAACCGTCGCCGTGCTGTATCAAGGCATCCTCCCCGACTTGTTCCGCGAGGGTCAGGGCGTGGTCGCCCAGGGCAAGCTGGAAGCCGATGGGGTGTTCAAGGCCACGGAAGTGCTGGCCAAGCATGATGAAAACTATATGCCACCTGAAGTGGCTGACGCCTTGGAAAAGGCCAAGTCCGGCAACCAGGCGCCCAGCACGGGCAGCGCGCCGCAGCAATAACCGAGGGGTATATCCTATGATTCCAGAGATTGGTCATTTCGCACTTATCATCGCGATGAGTATCGCGATTATTCTAGGCACCCTGCCGTTGATCGGGGCGGCGAAGGGTATCCCTCAGTGGATGGCCCTGGCGCGGCCCGCTGCCCAGGGCCTGTTCACGTTCATCGCCATCGCGTTCGGCTGTCTGACCTATGCCTTTGTCACCGATGACTTCTCAGTCACCTATGTGGCCGGTCATTCCAATTCATTCCTGCCGATCCAATACAAGGTTGCGGGCGTGTGGGGCGGCCACGAAGGCTCGATGCTGCTCTGGACCTTGTTCTTGTCGGTGTGGGCGCTGGCGGTGTCCGTGTTCAGCCGTCATCTGCCGCAGGAGATGGTCGCGCGCGTGCTGGCGGTGATGGGCTTGATCACCATCGGCTTCCTGCTGTTTATGCTGTTGACCTCCAACCCCTTCGATCGCATGCTGCCCGCGGCCGCGGAAGGGCGCGATTTGAATCCGCTGCTGCAGGATCCCGGCCTGGTGATCCATCCCCCGATGCTGTACATGGGTTACGTAGGCTTCTCCGTCGCCTTCGCCTTCGCCATCGCCGCGCTGCTCGGTGGACGGCTGGATGCCACCTGGGCGCGCTGGTCGCGCCCGTGGACGACCATCGCCTGGATGTTTCTGACCTTCGGCATTGCGCTGGGCAGTTGGTGGGCCTATTACGAACTCGGCTGGGGCGGCTGGTGGTTCTGGGATCCGGTGGAAAACGCCTCGTTCATGCCCTGGCTGGTGGGCACCGCGCTGATACACTCGCTGGCGGTGACCGAAAAACGCGGCAGCTTCAAGAACTGGACCGTGCTGCTGGCGATCTTCACCTTCTCGCTGAGTCTGCTCGGCACCTTCCTGGTGCGCTCCGGCGTGTTGACCTCGGTGCATGCCTTCGCCACCGATCCTGAGCGCGGCGGCTTCATTCTGGCCTTCCTGTTCGTGACCATCGCCGTGTCCTTGACCTTGTACGCCTGGCGCGCGCCAAGCGTCGGCCTGGGCGGCAAGTTCGACGTGGTCTCGCGCGAGTCGATGCTGCTGGTCAACAACGTGCTGCTGGTGGTCGCCTGCGCCTCCGTGCTGCTCGGAACCCTCTATCCGCTGGTGCTCGATTCCTTGGAGCTGGGCAAGATCTCGGTGGGGCCGCCGTATTTCAATTCCGTGTTCATTCCCTTGATGATTCCGATGATCTTCATCATGGGGTTGGGGCCGCTGGCGCGCTGGAAGAAGCACACCGTCCCTGATCTCTGGGTGCGCATGCGCTGGGCCCTCGCGGCGACCATCGTGCTCGCCTGCCTGCTTCCATTTACCATGGGCGACGAGTGGCCGGTGATGACGGTCATTGGATTGGCGATGGCAATTTGGGTGCTCATGTCAATCGCACGCTCCTTGTACGAAAGGCTGTTTGCCGATGCCGAGCACAAGGGCGGTCTGATGGCGCGATTGACCAGCGCGCCGCGCTCCTTCTACGGCATGAACGTGGCGCATTTGGGCGTTGCGGTCTTCATCTTCGGCGTCACGCTGGTGTCGACCTATGAACAGGAGCAGGACGTCCGCATGGATGTAGGCGATACCGTGACCATGGGTGAGTACACGTTCCGTTTTGACGGCGTGACCCAAGTGCCGGGTCCGAACTATCAGTCGAATACCGGCCATGTTCAGGTCTTCAAGGACGGCAAGGAATATGAGCTGCTGCATCCGGAAAAGCGCACCTATCTGGTGCAGACCATGCCGATGACCGAGGCGGCCATCGACAGCGGGTTCTTCCGCGATCTGTATGTTTCCCTCGGTGAGCCGGTATCCGGCGGGGCCTGGAGTGTGCGCGTATACTACAAGCCGTTCGTGAACTGGATTTGGGGCGGATGCTTCTTGATGGGAGTGGGCGGACTGTTGGCCGCCATGGATCGCCGCTATCACTTCGTGCTGCGCCGCCGCAAGAGCGTCGAAGGAGCCGATTCTGATCAGAACAAACAGGCGGCGTTGGCGTAGGAGAGGTAAGTCATGGTGAGATTTTTAGTTCCGCTGATTATCTTTGTGATCCTTTCAGTGTTTTTGTATATCGGGCTGGGGTTGAATCCGCGCGAGGTGCCATCCCCGCTGATCGGCAAGCCCGCGCCGGCCTTCGATCTGCCGCAGCTGCTCGAACCTGAAAAGCGTCTGAGCAATCAGGACATGCTGGGCAAGGTCTGGCTGCTGAATGTCTGGGCGTCATGGTGTGTCTCCTGCCGTGTCGAGCACCCCTTGCTGATGCAGGCCACCCGGGCGGGGGCCATCAAGAACCTGGTTGGACTCAATTACAAGGACACGACCGATGCAGCCTTGCGTTGGCTCAAGGACGGCGGCGATCCCTACACCTTGTCTGCGGTTGATGCCGAGGGCCGGGTGGGGATCGATTACGGCGTTTATGGTACGCCCGAAACCTATCTGATCGACAAGAACGGCGTGATTGTTCACAAGGTCATCGGTCCGCTGTCGGTCGATTCCCTGCAAAACTGTGTGCTGCCGTTGATCCGCTTGCTGGAGCAGGCGGCCCCCGAGCGACAAGTCACGAGAGAGGCTGTTCAAGCATGCGTCTAATCAGTATCACTGCGTTTTGCGCCGCGGTATTTTGTTCACTGCTCCTGGGTGCGGCCCAAGCCAAAGAGGCCGTGCCGGCGGCCGAGGATCCGGTCCTGGAGGAGCGGATGATGGCGATCGCGCGCGAGCTGCGCTGCCTGGTGTGTCAGAACCAGAATATTGCCGATTCACACGCGGAACTGGCGATCGATTTGAAGAATCAGGTCAAGGAGATGCTGGTGGCCGGCAAAACCGACAAGGAAATCATCGACTACATGGTTCAGCGTTATGGCGATTTCGTCCGCTATCGTCCGCCGGTAAACCCGGCGACGTATTTCCTGTGGTTCGGCCCGTTTCTTCTTTTCGGCGGCGGATTGGTGCTGCTCTATATCAATTTGAAAAATCGTCGCAAGAAGTTGGAGCAGGCGGAGAGCGTGCTTAGCGAAGAGCAGATCCGGCGTGCGGAAGAGTTGTTGCGGCAAGATGCGGGGGAAAGAAAACAATGATGATGTTCTGGGTGATCGCGATCCTGCTGATCGCAGGTGCGCTGCTGTTTATCCTGCCGCCTTTATTCAAGCGCGAGCAACCGGCGAGCGATTTGAGCCGGGAAGCGCTGAATATCGCCATTCACCGCGATCAGTTGCGGGAGCTGGACAATGACCTCAAGGCCGGCACCATCAGTCAGGAGCAATACGAACAGGCGAAGCTCGACATCGAGAAAGGCGTGATCGACAGCATTTCGGGTGACGATAAGGCGCACACCCGCGCAGGCGCCGAATTGACCGCCAAGGCCTCAGCCTGGGTGGTGCTGATTGCGCTGCCGCTTGTTTCGATCTTCTTTTACCAGCAATTCGGCGCAGGCGCGCCGGGGATCAATCCGGAGGTTCCCCCGCCGCAGGCATCGCAGCAGGAGCAGATGCACAACATCGAGCAGATGGTTTCCTCCCTAGAGACCAAGTTGGCCGAGAATCCAAATGATGCTCAGGGCTGGGCGATGCTCGGTCGTTCCTATTATTTCCTGCGCCAGAATGAAAAGGCGGTGAGCGCATACAAGAAGGCGATCGAGCTGGGTCTTGATTATGACGCCAATATCTTCGCCGACCTCGCCGACACCTTGGCCGTGGTCAACAACATGACCTTGGCGGGCGAGCCCATGACGTATATCGAGCGCGCGCTGCAAATCGATCCGCAGCATGTCAAAGCCTTGTATCTTGCCGCCAGCGCGAAGATGCAGACGCAAGAATATGCCAAGGCCAAGGAGTATTGGGTGAAGATACTGGGGCTGATGCCGCCGGGTTCCGAAGGTCAGGCGGCGGTGCAGGCCGCGATCGCTGAAGTCGACGGCTATCTCGGGGTGTCATCAAGCCCCGCCGCTCCGGTGGCGGCCGCGGGGCCCGCCAGCGTGTCGGGACGGGTGAGTCTGGCCGACGATCATCCAGATACCGTAAAGCCGGATGATACCGTATTTGTTTTCGCGCGCGCGGCGAATGGTCCGCGTATGCCGCTGGCGATCGTGCGCAAACAGGTGCGCGATTTGCCGTTTGAGTTCACGCTCGATGACTCGATGGCGATGAACCCGGCGATGAAGTTGTCCAGCTTCAGCGAGATCGTGGTCGGCGCCCGCGTATCGAAATCGGGCAACGCGATGCCGCAGCCCGGCGATCTCGAAGGGACGAGCCCGGTCATTCGCTTGGGTGACGGTAAGAAGGTCGACGTCATCATCAATGGCATCGTGGAATAATCAGCGGTTCTCGACACGATGACTAGGGCGAAAGACATTTAGGATCGACGGATGCAAACCAAAAATATTTTACCTTTGATGGTACTGTCGGCAGCGCTGCTGGCCGGGTGTGGCGATAAGAACGAGACGGCGGCTCCGGCTTCAAGCGCCGCGCCAGCTTCGGCTCAGGGCGGTGCGCGCGAGCTCATGGCCAATGACTACCGCGTGGCGGAGACCTTCAATGTCGGCGACGGGGTGTTTGTCCGCGCCTTGGCGGTGGAGCAAAATTCTAACAGTCTGTGGGTGGGCACATCGGTCGGCGTGTTGCAGGTGAGTCTGGCGAGCCGCGATGTGTTGAATACGTACACCCGCAAAGACGGGATCGCCAACGAGTATGTCTTCAAGATCTTCGTCGACAGCAAGAACAACAAGTGGTTCGGTACCGATGGCGGCGGCATGTCGCGCTTTGACGGCACATGGAAGACCTATTTCCCGATGCACGGCTTGGCCGATTACTGGGTGTATTCGTTCGCGGAACAGTCCGACGGTACCCTGTGGGTTGGCACCTGGGCCGGCTTGAATTCGGTGAATCCCAAATCCGGCGCCTTCACCACATATCTGGAAGAGCTGGTCAATGAGTGGGTCTATGGCTTGGATATCGATAGCAAGGACCGTGTCTGGATCGGGACCGAGGGCGGCGTGAACATGTTCGACGGCAAGAAATGGTCGACCTGGACCCATGAGCAGGGCTTGGGCGCGGAGAACGAATTCGGATTGCCGGCCAGCGACAACACCGGCTTGGGCACGCGGTCGCGGCACAATCTTACGGTCATGGCCTCCGGCATGGAGACGTATAACCCGAATTACGTCTTTGACATCCTGGTGACACCGCAGGATACCGTATGGGCAGGCACTTGGGGCGGCGGCGCTGCGTATTATGATGGATCCAAGTGGCACAACTACACCACGAAAGACGGTTTGTCCGGCAATATCGTGTACGCGGTGAGCCAGGCGCCCGATGGGGCCGTGTGGTTCGGCACCAATCACGGCGTGTCGCGCTATGATGGCAAGACTTGGCGCGCCTATGGCAAAGGCGAGGGCCTGCTAGACGACAATGTTTATGATATCGCGATTACGCCCAACGGGGACGTGTGGGTGGGAACGCGCGGCGGCGTCACGCTGCTGAGCATGTAGCGCATATCTGAATCAAAGCTAATTTCGGAGTACAGCATGAATTTGAAGACCATCGGCATCGTGACCGTCGTTTCCGCCGCCGTGGCGGCGGGCGCTTATTACATCGGCACTCAGCAGGCCGGCACGAGCACAACACAGGCGCCTGCGCCCGCTCCCCAGCAGCCAGCCCCGGCCGTGCCACCGGCAACCGCACCGCAGGCGATGCCTGGTCAACAAGGTACGGTCGATTTGTCGGGACAGATGCCGAGCAACCATCCGACCTACGATCGATTCACGCATTTCCAAGTGGGCAACCGCAACGTCAAGAGCATGGTCGCCGATGGCGATTTCGTGTGGATTGGAACCTCAGGTGGCGTAGTGCGCTACAACATCAAGACCGAAGAACACACCATGTTCAACGTGGATTCCGGCGCGCTGTTGTCCAACGGTGTCTTCCATGTCAGCAAGCTGGGCGAGAAGATCGTGGTGGGCACCTACGGCGGCGGGATGTCCGTCCTCGATCCGAAAACCAACCAATGGAAGAACTATAACATCCCGCAAGGTCTGGCCGACCAATTCGTTTACGACGTACTGCAGGCCAAGAATGGTGATGTGTGGATCGCGACCTGGTCCGGCGCCAACCGCATCAAGGGCGGTGATCTCGATGATCCCAAGAAGTGGGAGACCTTCACCGTTAAGCATACCAACAACGGCCTCCCGAACGATTGGGTGTACGGTCTGGAGGAAGGCAAGAATGGCGATATCTGGATCGGCACCGAAGGCGGTTTGGCGCTTTATCGCAAGGGTGCCTGGAAGCACTGGGCGCACGGGCAAGGTCTCGGCGCGCCTTATGAGCAGGTGAAGAACGACATCAGCGTCACCACCGATCCGGGCTCGGCGAGCAAGCATCACGCCCGCCAGAAGGTCGAGCAGGGGTTGGAAGACGTCAGTATTGCCTACAACCCCAACTACATCATCTCCATGGCAGTCGACGCGGCCGGCAACGTCTGGTGCGGCACCTGGGGCGGCGGTCTGTCGCGCTTCGACGGCAAGAACTGGAAGACCTTTACTGTAAAAGACGGCTTGCCGGCCAACCATATCTTCATGTTGCAGATCGATCCACAAGGGGTGCTTTGGGTGGGAACCAACCACGGCATGGCCCGCTACAACGGTGAGGGCAAAGGCTTCACGGTGAAGACCCAGCTGGATGGACTGTATTCAGACAATGTCTTTTCCATGGCCACCGCCTCCGATGGCTCAACGTGGGTCGGCAGCTTCGGCGGCGTCGCACAGATCCGCGATTTGAAATAAACGCCACGGGTTGGGGACCGCCTGACAGCCCCTGAAGGGAGTCCCTTCAGGGGCTTATTATTTAATGAACAAGGTCGATAACGTACTGTAGTGAAAGGAAATCGGCGCGCCAGACGGGAAATGCCAGTGCAGAAGACCTCAAGTATCAGTGTTCGGATCGCAATTGTCGTGTCAGTGGTGCTGCTTCTGCTGATGGTGCTGGCCGGCACTTGGGTGGACAGAAAGCTCGCAAGCGCCATTGAAGAGCAGGAAAGGACGCAGGTGGCGCTGCAAGTCAAAACGCTTCTGACTAGCCTGGAAACCCTCATGATTAACGGCAATGGCATGCTGGCGCGCACCTGGCTCGACAATCTGAAAGGGCAGCACGGCATCATAAACGCGGCCGTCTATGATCGCTCAGGGAAAGAGGCGTTTTATGATACCGGCACGGTCGAGAAGGTGGACGCCTATCTCGGCGTCCGACGCTTCGAACGTCCCCCCACGACTAATCCCGGTAAAATCACCCAGGAACTGAGTGAACCGATTCATGCCGCCTTGGGTGGTGAGACGGTGGTCTACGTGGACTCCGCCAATAACCTCTCGATGTTTTTGCCCATCCCAAGTCGTGCGGCGTGCCTGCACTGCCACGGATACGAGGCCAGCGACCTGCGCGGTGTTTTTGCCATCACGGTGGAGCGCTTGAGCGTAGAACAACGGATTGGCGCCATGCGCACGCACTTGTGGGTGACCGCAAGTATCACCACGCTGGCGCTTGGACTGGTGCTGTGGCTGATTCTGAACAAACAAGTGCTCAAGCCGCTGATGCGCCTGCGCGGCGCGATTATCCGTGTGGCGGCGGGCGAGCGGGGCGTCAAGCTCAGCCACGATCATCAGGATGAGGTGGGTGAAGTCGTCGAGCTGTTTAACGCGATGCAGGACAACCTCGAAGCAGGTGAAACACGGATCCGCGCCGTAATGGACAGCGTGATGGAAGGGGTGCTGATACTGAACGAGCGCGGCGAAATCGAGGCGGCAAATCCGGCGGCCGGAAAATTGTTTGGGTATCCGCAGAAGGCCCTCATCGGCATGCACATCAGCCGGTTGATCTGCTCGGAAGATGAAGGCCTCGCGGGCGCGCCCTATCTGAGCGAGAGGTATTTTGCCAGCGGCGTCGCCCTGAGCGAGCGTATCTCGGAGCAGGTGGCGATCAGGAAGGACAGTTCGAGTTGCCCGGTGGAGATCTCTCTATCCGAGATGGCGGCGGGCAAAAAATATTATGTGCTCTCGGTGCGGGACATCTCTCTGCGCGTCGAACAAATGGCGGCATTGAAATTCATGGCGCTGCATGATCCCTTGACCTCATTGCCCAATCGGACCCTGCTGATGGATCGGTTGGATCATGCGGTGACGGTGTGTGAGCGCGAGGCGGGCACCTTCGCCTTGTTGTTCCTTGATCTGGATAAGTTCAAGGATGTGAACGACATCTATGGACACCACTACGGCGATGTCTTGCTGTGCGAGGTTGCCAGCAGGATACGCGACGAGATCCGAAAATCAGATACCGTGGCTCGGCTGGGCGGAGACGAGTTTGCCGTCTTGCTGCAAGGCATGAACCGCGACAAGGTCAAAGGCCTGGCGGATAAGGTCCTGCAACGCCTGCATGATCCCATTACCATTGAAGGCAAAGAACTCCATGCCGGCGGCAGCATCGGCATCGCCGTTTTTCCTGACGATGGCAGGGATCATGTCACCTTGATGAAACATGCCGATATTGCCATGTACGCCGCAAAACAAAATCACCTGGGCGCGGTGTTTTATAGCAGCCAACTCGAGCGGACGTAACGGCGGGGATTGAGCGCGGGGCGGCTTGCCGCTCTCGGCGTGACACAAGGGACATGAGCAAGCAGGCGGCTCCCGGCCGCCCGCTCATCACTTTTTCTTGTCCTGATATTCTTCCCGGTAGCGCGAGCCAAGGTAACCATCTTCGACACTAAGCTTGGCCGGCCGGAAGACATCCACCTTGCGAAAGAACTGGTCGACCATGTAGACGCGGCCGTCTTCGTCGACATCGATGCCCGCAGGCAGCATGAATTCCGCGGGACCGCCAGAGTTGCCGCGGTTTCCTACGAACAACAACAACTGCCCATCCTTGTTGAAGATCTGGAAATTCCCGAATGCGGCGTCAACCACGTAGAAGTTTCCCTCCCGGTCGGTTGCCACCCCTTTGGGGCGGGAAAACTGCCCGGAGCGCCTGCCTGCTTCGCCCACGGTAAAGATGAATTTGCCCTCGGGGCTGAATTTCTGAACACGGAAATTGCCGCCGTCGACCACATACAGCGCCCCCTCGTTGTCCGCCGCCACCTGCAAGGGCAGGTTGAATTTGCCCTCTTCGACGCCGCGGGTGCCGATGGTCTGGAGCAATTCACCGGATTGGGTATCAAAAACGTATATCGAGTGCTCCTGGATATCGATACCACCGGTGTCCACCACGTAAGCTTTTTTGCCATCCGGGCTCAAGGCGATGCCCGATGGGCGCACCAGCGTGGCGCGCCCGCCAAACGTGCGCAGATATTTGCCGTTGGCGTCAAAGGCAACAACCCGTTGCTGAGTGCCGTCGACGACATAGATATCACCGTTGGCGGCGATATCGATACCCAAGGGCTTGGCCAGGGCGCCGAGACCTTCAGTGCCGTAGTATTCATATTTCGCGCCGGGCACATCAAAGACCATGATGGCGCGCTGGGCGGTGTCAGTCACGAAGATCCGGCCCTTATGCACCGCAATCGCGTAGGGCTTGCCCAGGCCAAAGGATGTTTCGGTGGTTCCGGTGGCAAAGATCTTGAGTTTGTCCGAGGCGGACAACTCTTCAACATCGGCGCTCGAACGAATCGTGCGCTCGTAGATGAAACGCGGTTCCTCCGGCGGGGGCGGAAAGGCCGGAGGGACGAATTCTTTCTTGGGTTGAGAAGAGCAACCGATGACTAATAGAGCGACAAGCGTAACCGACCAAAATTTGAAATTATTAATTATTTTGTATGACATGTTTCGCATAGTGCCTCTCGTCTCACCGTAAGCGCCAGTTCATTGGTTGAATTATGTATATCATGGCACGATGCACATTCTACATTTCCATTGTACAGACGGACTCCATTGTTGAATCCATTGGCTTGATGGGGCACTTTGAAGTCGGGGTCTTTCCAGTTCAGGCCGCCATATTCGATCGAAATGGGATGATCATCGCTGATATCGCTGCCGATGACTTTGACGGAAATATCATGTGCAACCACGCCGTTGTGGCATTTTCCGCAACTGGTAATATCATCCGCACCATTCATTTTCATGTGCAGGGCCCGGTCGTTTTCCGTGGCGAAATCCGTTGGCTTGAATATCACCATGTCGAGCGCCATGGTGCCGTCATGGCAGGAGAGGCACAACAGACTGATGGAATTAGGCGAGCGTAATTTGGCATCGAGCGAGGCGCTGCCGGACAGGCGATAGTCGGTTGTGGGCACGAAACGATTCCAGCCATCGATGCCTCCCAACGTTGTCGTGTCAGTGGATGCCTGGGCCGGGGGGAGGTGGCAATAGACACAAGGATTGCCATAATCGGAAAAGGCCACCCCCCCCATCGCGACTACCCCTGCCCGTTCGTTGAGGCCGGTGAAATCATGTTTGGTGCCCATGATGGGATCGTCGATGCCAACCACCGGATCGGCAATGATGGCGGTCTGTGCGTGGAGAGTCGCCGATGCCAAAACAGCGCATGTTACAATCCCGGACCACAAAAAAAACGCATTGTTTTTCATGGTGTTAAAGTATCCCCCGATGTGTCGGTTGAAGTAACCCCTCCTCCAACCCGTGTCAGACATAATATGTTTTTATCGGAATGCCGCTGACAGATCTTTATATAACATCAGTCTAGCTTACACAATTCAAGCAAAAAATCCCACCCTGACGTTTGGAATCAGTCTGATCAGTAGGGCGCAAAATCGAGGATTATTAGTTGGTTATTGCCTTGGACGTTTGCATTCTGTCACAGAGGGGCGCGTCGGTAGCGAAGCTTTTCGTACCACCCGAATTCTGTGGTACGATTGCAGGCCATTTTCAAGCTAAATCCTAACATTAGGTATGGGCTCTAATGATGATGTTTAGATGTATCGCGGTTATTTCGACCTTGCTTGTATTCGGGGCGCCGGTCTATGCGAGTGCCGCCAAGGGGGAAAAGCTGTATTTGGAGTATTGCGCTGTTTGTCACGGCGAAAAAGGAGACGGCAATAGCCGTTCTCGCGGTTTGAGCCCGCCGCCTCGGGATTTCACGTCGATTCAATCGATTGTGGAGATGAATAAGACGCGCATGACCTACTCCATCGCCAAGGGGATGCCGGGCACCGCCATGTCCCCCTGGGAAAGCCGCTTGAGCAAGGAGCAGATCTCATCGGTGAGCGACTACATTCTCGAGAGGATTATCAAGCCCGCGCGTGTCAAGCTGCCTGGTGATGTCGTAGGGCATTTGAAGGCGGGGGAAACCCTCTACATGGAAAACTGTTCGGTTTGCCACGGCGATTACGGCGAAACCGGTGTTTGGACCCGCGCCAATATGAGTTCGGCCCCTCGGAATTTCACGGCCGAGCGCTCCAAGACCGAGCTTTCTCGCAGCCGCATGATCGAGGCCGTGACCTTTGGGGTCGCGGGCAAAGCGATGATGCCGTATGGTTCGCGGCTGTCCCAGCAAGAGATTGGCTCGATCGTTGATTATGTCCGCGTGGTCCTGATGCGCCTGCCCTTGGAGCAGGTGGAGCAGGAGGTGGCGCAAGCCCCGCAACAGACCGCCGATGCGCCGACTTTTGTCAACGTCGAAGAACATATGCAGCAGCCGTTCCCGGACGGATTGATCGGCAATCCCGCCGAAGGGCGCAAGATCTATGTGCGCAACTGTTTCGCCTGTCATGGGGTGAAGGGTGACGGCCAAGGTTCGCGCGCCTTCTTCATCAAGCCCAAGCCGCGCAATTTCGTCAGCGAGGATTCGCGCCGCGCGCTTAACCGGCCCAGGATCTACAAGGCTGTGCACGATGGGCTGAAGGGCAGCGTCATGCCGGCATGGAGCAAGGTGCTCAGCGATCAGCAGGTGGCCGATGTCGGTGAGTTTGTCTTCCGCGCCTTCATCAGGGCGGATCTGCCTGGCGTGAGCGAGGCAGACCTCGAAGCCGACAAGCAAAAAAAAAAGTGACGACTGATGCGGGTGCGGCGCAGGTGACTGCGCCGCATTACGAGTCGCTCACGCTCGCCGCCGATCCCCGCTTGCCGCCGCATGAGCGCGGCCGCGCCATCTATAATTATCGCTGCTACTTCTGCCATGGTTATTCGGGCGATGCGCGCACGCTCGCGGCGAGCTATCTCGATCCTGTGCCGCGCAATTTCCAGAAGACCGATCCAGAAAAACTCAGTCGCCAGGACATGTTGGAAGCGGTGCGCTTCGGCAAGCCTGACACGGCGATGAAGTCATTTGCGGATCTGCTGACGCCAGCGGAGATCGAGCTGGTGGTGGATTTCATCCGGCAGGAGTTCATCATCGATAAAAAGGCGAACACCCGCTATCACACCAAGGAAAACGGCTGGGAGAATCATGAACGCTATGCCGCCGCTTTTCCATTTGCCACGGGAGAGATCCCGACGGATGCGCCGGATGACCAATTGAATGCGGAACAAAGGCGCGGACTGAAGTTGTTCATGAAGACCTGCGTGGCCTGTCACGATCGCGGCAGGGTGCGCGATGATGCGGATGTGTGGCGGCCGCGGCCGGTGTCTTATCCGCGCAACGGTTATTCGCACAGAGAGCCGCGGCCTGACGCGGTGTCCTCGGCCTCCATCTATGGCAAGCATGATGTCTCGCCGCGCATCGAAGGGATGACCGCCCAGGAAAAACTGGGTGAAAAGCTGTTTGTCGACAACTGCGCCTTTTGTCACGGTGCCGACGGCAGCGGACAGAATTGGATCGGCAGCTTCCTGGAGCCGCGGCCGCGCGATCTGCGCAACCCCGAGGAGATGGTGGGAATGACGCGCGCAGAGCTCAAGAGATCAATCCAGCGCGGCGTGGAAGGCACCAAGATGCCCGCGTGGGAGAGCGTGCTCAGCGATGCGCAAATCGATGCCTTGGTCGCTTACATCGGCCGGGCGTTTTATCCTTTGAATTGAGGCCCGAGTGGCCGTCTGAAAGGTGGAGGCAGAGATGATTCGTGTGGGTGTGGTCGGCGGCACGGGATATACCGGCGTTGAATTGCTGCGACTTCTGGCGCAGCATCCCGAGGTCGAGGTCGCCGCGGTGACCTCGCGCTCGGAGGCGGGGATGAAGGTCGCGGATTTATTCCCGAATTTGCGTGGCCATTTGGAGATCCCTTTCACAGAACCCGATCTTTCGCGTCTGGCAGAATGCGACTTGGTGTTTTTTGCCACGCCCAATGGTGTAGCGATGGGGATGGTCCCGGAGCTCTTGGCCAAAGGCGTGAAGGTTGTGGATTTGGCGGCCGATTTCCGCCTGCGCGACCCCGCCCAGTGGGAGCGGTGGTACGGAACGCCCCATGCCTGCGCAGAGCTGTTGCCGGAGGCGGTGTACGGGTTGCCGGAACTCAATCGCGCGGCGATCAAGACAGCCCGGCTCGTCGCCAATCCCGGATGTTATCCCACGGCGGTCACCCTGGGATTCCTGCCCCTCTTGAAGGCAGGGCTGGCCGACAGCTCGGGGTTGATCGCAGACGCAAAATCAGGGGTGAGCGGGGCCGGCCGCAAGGCCAGCGTGGCCCATCTGCTCTGTGAGGCCGGAGAATCGTTCAAGGCCTATGGGGTGGCTGGCCACCGTCATCTGCCGGAGATCAGTCAAAATCTGTGTCAGATTGCGGGCAAGGATGTCGGGTTGACGTTTGTGCCGCACCTGACCCCGATGCAGCGGGGCATCCACGCTACGCTGTATTGCCAGGTGGACGATCGCGACGTGGATCTGCAGGCGCTGTACGAGCAGACCTTCGCCGGTGAACCGTTCGTCGATGTGCTCCCGGCCGGCTCGCATCCCGAGACCCGGAGCGTGAAGGGCGCGAATCTCTGCCGCATGGCCGTGCATCGCCCGCAGCAGAGGCGGCAGGTGGTGATATTGTCGGTGATCGACAATCTGGTAAAGGGTGCGGCGGGACAGGCGATACAGAATATGAATCTCATGTGTGGTCTGGAAGAAACCCTGGGCTTGCGAGGCATCGCTTTATTGCCCTGAACAACTGTAGTCGAAAAGATGGTGGCGACCCCGCATATACAAATCCACAAACGCAGACCCCGCCGCGGGTTGGGGGTCGTGCTGACAATCGCGGCGCTGGTGATCGTGGCGTTGGTCATGTATCGGGCCGGCTATTCCGAGGCGGTCGGCAAGGAAGGCGAGCTCTATCAGACCAACGAGCAGTTGCAGCGGCAGGTCCAGCAGTTGACGCAGGAAAACGCCGATCTGAGGGCGACTGCAACCCTGCTGCAACGCACGCAACAGGTTGAAGCCGAGGCCAGCGCGCAAGTGCAAGGGCGGATGCGTGACCTGCAAGCGGAGATCCTAGAACTCCAGGAAGAAGTCACCTTCTATCGTGCCATCATCACCCCTTCGGAGACCGCCACCGGCATCCGCATCCAGCGGTTTGAAATCACCCCGCTCGCGGAGTCGGGGATGGCGCGCTACCAGCTTGTCCTCACCCAGGTGCTCAAAGACGATACGGTTACGCGCGGCGAAGTGGATATCGATATCCAAGGGGTGCACGAGGGACGTCCGAAGATGCTGCCGGTAGCTGAGCTCCTGGCGAAGAAGACCGGTCCGCTCAAATTTTCCTTTAAATACTTCCAGAAGTTCGAAGGCGATTTATTGCTCCCGCCAGGGTTTTTGCCGCATAGTATCGAAGTCAACGTGCGTCCGGCTTCGGGCAACTCCATTAAAGAATCGTTCAAATGGCCCAATGGGCTTGTCAAGAGCACGTGATCACGGCCAGCGAACCAGCGTGACGGTCGTCCGCGCCAAGTGTTAACTGCATCGCGTTTTTTCTCCGGGTGGCGAGGGGCTGTTAAATGTTGCTGCATTGGGTTCGATATGTATCGTGGGATGCGAGATTTCTGTGATCAATTTTTTTATTGCAGGTGATGAGAGATGTGGAACAAGAAAAAACGACGCGCCGGTGTGGAGCGGATCGATTCGCTGATCGGTGCCGGAACCGAGATCCGGGGGGATGTAATCTTTTCGGGTGGGTTGCATATCGATGGCAAGGTGAAGGGCAACGTGCTTTCGGATAATTCGCCGGATGCCGCGGTCATTGTTAGCAATCAAGGCGTGGTGGAAGGCGAGGTGCGGGTGGCGCACGTGGTGCTCAACGGTGTCGTCAAGGGGGATGTCTATTCCTCGGAGAGCATCGAGCTGGCGTCCGAGGCCCGGGTGGAAGGCAATGTGTACTATAATCTGCTCGAAATGGCGATGGGGGCGGCGGTCAACGGTCAGCTGGTCCATGGCGTCAAGAATTCCCAACCCGCCTTGTCAACAAAGGACGAAGAAGTGGTACAATCTTACCAAGAGACTCAGTCCGTATAGCCTGGGTCTCGGTGTCAAAATCCTTGGAGTGTACTATTGTGAATGTTGAAGTTGTTGACGAAAGCCCGGTGATTTTCACCGATGCGGCGGCCAAGAAGGTCAAGGCGCTGATCGCGGACGAAGGGGATACGGAGCTGATGCTGCGGGTCTTTATCACCGGCGGCGGCTGCTCAGGGTTCCAATACGGGTTCACCTTTGATGAAACCATGAACGAGGGGGATACCTGTGTGGAGAAAGACGGCGTCAAGCTGCTGATCGATCCCATGAGCTACCAGTACCTCGTCGGCGCGGAGATCGATTACAAGGAAGGCCTGGAAGGGGCTCAATTTGTGATCCGCAATCCAAACGCCTCCACTACCTGCGGGTGCGGATCGTCGTTTTCCGTGTAGTGCGACCACACGGCCCTGTCCGGCTTCGGGCGCCAGAGCGCTAAGGCAATCACTCTGCGCGCCGATCTAAAGGAGGTATAGACCTCCTTTTTCTTTTTCGACGGGGCGATAACCATATGACCGAATACTTGCCGGGGCTGGAAGGTGTTCCTGCCACCAAGTCCAACATCTCCGATATCGATGGTGAGAAAGGCATTCTGTCCTACCGAGGCTATGCGATCGAGCAGCTGGCCGAGCACAGCACCTTCGAGGAGACCGCACTGTTGCTTCTCGATGGCGCCTTGCCTTCCGTTAACGCGCTTGAGCTCTTTGATGATCAACTGCGGCGTAATCGCCGGATGAAATATCACATCCGCGAGCTGATGAAGCAGCTCCCGGCCACCGGCCACCCGATGGAGATGCTGCAGACGGCGGTGGCGTCCCTGGGCATGTTCTATCCCGGTAACGAATGCCTGACCAGCCCGGAGATGTGCAGCGATCTCGACTATGTCCACAACATGACGGTCAAGATCATTGCGCGCATGCCGGTGATCGTGGCCATGTGGGAGCATATCCGCAGCGGGTATGATCCCGAGGAGCCGCGGGAGGATTTATCTTACGCCGAGAACTTCCTCTTCATGCTCAATCGCCGAGAGCCAGACCCGCTGCTGGCCGAGATCTTCGATACCTGTCTGATCCTGCATGCCGAGCACACCATCAACGCCTCGACCTTTGCCGCGCTGGTGGCGGGGTCCACGCTGGCCAGCCCCTATGGTGTCATTGCCGCCGCCATCGGCACGTTGTCGGGGCCGTTGCACGGGGGGGCGAACGAGAAGGTGGTTGCGATGCTGGAAGAGATCGGCTCACCTGCCAATGTCAAGTCATGGCTGGAGAAGAAACTCGCCCATAAGGAAAAGATCTGGGGCTTTGGGCATCGCGAATACAAGGTCAAGGATCCGCGCGCCACTATCTTGCAGAAGCTGATGCTGAAATTCATGGAGGCGCGAGGCGGGCGGCTCGATCCGCTGTTTGAAATCGCCGTGGCCCTGGAAGAGGCCGGGGCCGAGCGCCTGGGCGAGAAAGGGGTGTATCCGAACGTGGATTACTATTCCGGCATCCTGTACCGGGAGATGGGCATTCCGCTTGATCAGTTCACCTCGATCTTCGCCATCGCGCGTTCGGCGGGTTGGCTGGCGCATTGGCGCGAACAACTGGCGAACAATCGGATCTTCCGGCCGACACAGGTGTATACGGGGGAAAGGCTGCGGGATTACGTCCCGATCGATCAGCGCTGATCGGCCAGGTTTCCAGGGTAGATGCCGCCGAGGATGACGGGCATGCTGGCGCCGGTCACCGACGGCAGGTTGCCAGGTTTCATCGACAGCGTCTGTTTTGCCAGCCAGGCAAATGCCATGGCCTCCACCTGCTTGGGTGCGATGCCGAGTGCCTCCGTGGACTTCACCACGACGGGCGCAAATTCACGCTCCAACATGTTCATCAAGTGCCCGTTGTAGGCGCCGCCGCCGCAGACCAGCACCTCGGCCGTGCTCGGCGCATGTTCGAGCACGGCGCACCGAACGCTTTGGACGGTCAGTGCACATAGTGTGGCCTGGACGTCCTGCAGCCGGCGGGGGTGACCGCCGAGCTTGGGCATCAGCCAGTCTACATTGAAGTATTCACGCCCGGTGCTCTTGGGGGGCGGCAAGCTGAAGTACGGATCGCTCAGCAAGAGGGACAGCAAGCGCTCGTCGCAGGTTCCGGCCGCCGCCCAGGCCCCATCCTTGTCATATTCCTCATGGCGATGCTTGGCGATCCAAGCGTTCATCAACAGGTTGCCCGGCCCGGTATCGAAGCCGCGGATGGGCTGGGAGCGGTCGGCCGGGATCACGGTGATGTTGGCAATACCGCCGAGATTCAGGACGCATCGGTCGGCGGCGGGAGCACGAAACACCGCGGCGTGGAATGCGGGCACGAGCGGCGCCCCCTGGCCGCCCGCGGCCAGGTCACGGGAGCGGAAATCGGCGACAGTGGTGATGCCGGTCAACTGCGCGATCACGGAGGGATCGGCGATTTGCAGCGTGAAAGGGTACGGCAACGCGGGGCGATGACGGATGGTCTGGCCGTGGCTGCCGATGGCGGCGATGGCTTGCCGGTCTACGCCGGCCTCGGCGATGACGGTGTTGGCCACCTGGGCGAACAGCTCGCCGAGCTGCACGCCCAGGCTGCCCATCCTGTCGATTTCGTTGTCGCCCGGTAAGCACAGGGCGAGTATGTCTTCGCGCAGACGGGAGGACATCGGCAGGCTGGCAAAGCCGAGTGTTTTGGGAAAGGGGGGAGAGAAATCCACCAGGATGCCGTCGATGGCGTCGACGCTGGTGCCGGACATCAGGCCGATATAGAGGGAAGATGGTCGCAGCAAAGCGTTCATATCAGCCGATGTCGCGGGTGGTGAAGATTGGTGTCAGAACTCGTTTTGCGCCAAGCGGGTCTTGCTCATCAGGTTGAGTTGTGCCAGCAGCGGTTGAGTGACGGCCATGAAGTGCGCCAAGTGTTTTGCCTCGATCGGCTCCGCATCGGGGAAGCGGATGGTCAATGGGTTGCGGTGCGCGCCGTTGACGCGGAATTCATAATGCAGATGGGGGCCGGTCGCCAGGCCGGAGCTGCCGATGTAGCCGATCACTTGCCCCTGGGAGACGGTGCTGCCGTTCTTCAATCCTTTCTTGTAGCCGGAGAGGTGGGCGTAGAGCGTTTGATACTGCGAGCCGTGCTGCACGATGAGGGTGTTGCCGTAGCCGCCTTTCACGCCTTTGAAGACGATGCGGCCGTCGCCGGTGGATTTGACCGGCGTGCCGGTGGCCGCCGCGTAATCCACTCCGTTGTGCGCGCGCATGCGGTTTAGAATCGGGTGAAAGCGCTTGCCGAAGCCGGAGCTGATGCGGGTGAAGTCCACCGGTGAGCGCAGGAACGCCTTGCGCATGCTCTTGCCGTCGGGTGTGTAGTAGTTGGTGTTGCCCTCGGGGTCGGTGTAACGCACTGCTTCGAAGGTTCTGCCATCATTGGTGAAGCTGGCGGCCAGGATCGCGCCGGTACCGATCTTCCGGCCATCCAGAAACTTATCTTCGTACAACAGATTGAAGGCGTCGTTTTCGCGTATATCCAAGGCAAAATCGATGTCCCAGCCGAAGATATTGGCCAGCTCCATGATCAGGGCATCGGACATGCCCGCCGCTTGCCCTGCGGCATACAGCGAGCTGTCGATGACGCCGGCGGCATAGGCGGTGCGGATTTCAGGTGTCCGGATATCTTCCAGGAACTGATAGGTACCGTTGTCGTTGTATATCTTCAAGGAGTGGGTGAGCGATGTCTGGTACACCAGTTCGACCAGGTCCTGGTCGTCGGTGAGCGTAAACTGCAGCTCCTCACCCGGCATGATGCGCCGCAGCGGTTCGGCTTCCTTGCGCGAGATCAGGGTGTGCAACAGTTGAGGGCTGAGATTGATCTGGTTGAAGATCTTGGCGAGCGTGTCGCCTTTTTCCACCGTGACGGTGTTTCTGATGTAGGCTTCGGCGGGCTCGGCCGCCGCTGTCGCGGCGGCGCCAGCGTCCGGTAAGGCTGGCGCCGTTTCGACCGACGGAGACGAAGTGTCTTGATTCTGTTCCTGCGTATGCAGCGTGCCGGCCTCGTGCGTGATGATGACGAACAGGCCGCCGGCGATGAGGACCCCCGCGCCCAGGAGATACCACGGCAGCTTGGGGAGGCTGATGGATTTGAGACCCAAGAACCTTCTTGGCGTCTCCGGCTTGTAATTCTTGTTGATCATCAACTTTCGCCCAGGAAGTTAACTAAATCATAAGTGTATGCATTGATCGCGCGAATATACACCAGTTGGACGAGTCAAGTGAAGGAAAACGCTCGCGGATTCTGCATGGGGAGATGGGGAGGGGTCAGCGTTTTTCGGCCATCTCCGCGCGATAGAGTGTGCACTGATTGCGACCGTTTTCCTTGGAGTGATACAGGGCGATATCGGCGTTGCTGAGGAGACTGTAGTAGGTTTGGTCCGTGGGGCTCATGACGCAGGCGCCGACGCTCACGCGGATGGGGATCTCGGTTTGATTGAAGATCACCGGGGCCGCTTCGATATTTTTGCGCAAGCGCTCGGCCACGACCAACGCCCCCGGGCCGTCCGTTTCCGGCAGCAGGATGGCGAATTCCTCTCCGCCATACCGGGCCAGCGTGTCGGAGTCGCGGATGCTGCCAAGGAAGCGTTCCGCAGCCGTCTTGAGCACCTCGTCCCCCGCCAAGTGGCCATGGTTGTCATTGATGCTTTTGAAGTGGTCGAGATCCAACAGCAGGAGCGAAAACGGCAGATCATAGCGCTTGGAGCGATTGAACTCCTTCGCGAGGGTGGACTCAAGATGCCGGCGATTGAAGAGGCCGGTCAGCGGGTCGCGCACGCTGCTTTCGGCCAGGATGTCGCGGGCCTGTTGCAGCTTTTGCTCCGAGATGCTCTCGTCGGTGGCATCGAACAGGGTGATGCAGACATGCGTAACCTCGCCCTGTTGGTTTTTGATCGGCAGGAAGGTGCAGTTCTGCCGCATGCAATCGACCCCTCCGGTCACCGGTCGGTTATGGGGGAAGCGGAACAGATACGGGCGCTGTTTCCACGAGGTGAAGGCGTAGTTCTTCAGGATCATGACATTCTGGATCTTGCGCGCCAGCCAGGCTTCCGGCAGCTCCGGGAACGCAGCGAACAGGCGCTTGCCGACCACCTCGGCGGCGGGCTTGCCGCTGTGATGCTCCATAAACCGGTTCCACAGCACCAGTTCATAATCGCTATTGATCACGAAGAGTCCGACCTCGGCGCGATCGACAATGAACTGTAGCAGTTCGGGATTCTGCGTGACGTCCATCAAAACGATTCCAGAAAGTGATCCAGCGCCTGCGCCAGCACCTTGATAGACTCTTCGGCCATCAGGATCAATTGATGGCATTTGAAGGTCTTGTTCTCAATGCCGAAATCGATGCCCACCATCAGGGCGTAGTTCCAGGTCATGTTCTCCGGCGTGATGACCTTATCGATGGAGCATTGCTCGGCCATGATGGAGGGGGCCGAATACCCCAGGTCGGTGGCCAGCTGCTGCGCCAGCCCGTTGAGCACCGCCCCGGACAGGATGTTGCTCACATCCAGCAGCAATTCCTGCTCTTCCCGCGGGGCGAGCTCGCTGTCGTATCCCATGCAGGTGGCCAGCTCGCTGCAGCCGGCCTGGGTGAAGATGGAGATGGCCTCCCCGCGCAGTTGATCGCGGTTGTAAAAGGCCTGGCGCACCGCGGTGACCTGTTCGTGCTCCGGGATCATCGCCGCGATAGCGGGCAGGATCTTGCCGGCCTCGACGACGCGGATCTGCGGAATCGAGAGCTCGACAAAAACATTCAATATTTGCGCGAGCGAGCTGCCTGCTTGACCCATGGCGATATTGGTCAGCTCCTGCAGCGTATCGGCCTGGTCTTGCGACAGATGCATGTTCATAGTTCGATGCCGTATTTGGTGAGCACGTCGGTCAATTTTTGGTTATCGATCGGTTTTTGGATGAAATCGATCGCGCCCAGCTGCATCACCCGTTCGCGCGCCTTAGGCTGGATGTCGGCCGAAATGACGATGACGAAGGAATTCAGCCCTTCCTTCTTGAGCGTCTCCAGCACTTGGTAACCATCCATCACCGGCATGGTCAGATCCAAAAACATGATGTCCGCCTTGCCCGCGCGGTAGGCCTCCAAGGCCTCGACGCCGTTGGCCGCTTCGGTGATCGAGACATCCCAGGTCTCCGGGAGGGACTTCTTGATCATTTTGCGCGAGATGGCCGAGTCATCCACGATCAGCAGTGGTATAGCCATGAGGTATCCCCGAAAATAGCCTTTACAGTCGCCATTGACATCGGTTAATAACGACGTTCGCCTGGCGAACACCTTGGGTGTCCCGCCAGTATTTGTACTTTGATAGGGCGGCGGACCCTGTGGGATAATTCGCCGACCTCAGGATGTATCGGCTGATTTAGAAAATCATTAAACACGACATAACCCGGATTCGGAGCAAGCATGTTGGATATTCAAGCGCAACTCGCGGAAATCAAGCGCGGCGTGGAAGAGCTCTTGATCGAAGAGTCTCTCATCGAAAAACTCAAGGAGGGGCGCCCCCTGCGCATCAAGGCGGGATTCGACCCCACCGCGCCGGACCTGCACTTCGGGCATACCGTCTTGTTGAACAAATTGCGCCAGTTCCAGAATCTCGGGCACGAGGTCATGTTCCTGATCGGCGATTTTACCGCCATGATCGGGGATCCTACCGGCAAGAGCGCTACACGCCCCCCGCTTTCCCGGGACGACGTGATCGAAAACGCGCGCACCTACGAGCACCAGATCTTCAAGATCCTCGATCCGGAAAAGACCCTGGTGATGTTCAACTCGAGTTGGATGAACGCGATGAGCTCGGCGGACCTGATCCAGTTGGCCGCCAGACATACCGTAGCCCGCATGCTGGAGCGCGATGATTTCAATAAACGCTACAACTCTGGCCAATCCATTGCGATCCATGAATTCCTCTACCCGCTGATCCAGGGCTATGACTCGGTGGCGATGAAGGCCGATGTGGAACTCGGCGGCACGGATCAGAAGTTCAACCTGCTGGTCGGCCGGCAACTCCAAGAGGCCTTTGGGCAAAAGCCGCAGGTGGTCATCACCATGCCGATCCTGGAGGGGCTCGACGGGGTGCAGAAGATGTCCAAGTCGCTCGGTAACTACATCGGCATCAACGAGCCCCCGGATGAGCAGTTCGGCAAGATCATGTCGATTTCCGACGAACTGATGTGGCGTTATTTCGAGCTGCTGAGTTTCCGGCCCTTATCTGAAATCGCGCAACTGCGCCAAAAGGTGGCCGAAGGCGCCAACCCCCGAGACGTCAAATTCGAGCTTGCCAAGGAGCTGGTCGCGCGGTTCCACGATCAGACCGCCGCCGAGGCCGCCCAGGCAAATTTCATCCAGCGGTTCCAGAAAGGCGCGCTGCCGGATGAGATGGAAGAGATAGAATTGTCGGCCCCGCAAGGCTGCATGGCGATCGCCAACCTGCTCAAAGAGGCAGGATTGGCGCAAAGCACGTCTGAAGCCATGCGCATGATCTCGCAAGGAGCGGTAAAGATCGACGGGGAGCGCGTCTCCGACCGCGCGCTTGAAGTGCAGGCGGGGACCGCCCGTATCTATCAGGTTGGGAAGCGGAAATTTGCCCGAGTATTACTGAAATCCTGATCTTCAGCGATTTCCTTTGTTGACAATAAAATCTTGGTCTGTAGAATGCGCCGCTCAGTCAATGAGGACGCAAAAATTATTGACTGAAGGCGCATCCAAAACAGTAGTTGACATTGAGAAATTACACTGTAAAATGCGCAACTCCTGACGGCCAAGAGGCTTTGGATCGTTGGGTTGCTGAGAGCTAAAGATGTTGAGATTACAATATCTTGTATAGCTCAAAAGCTCTGGCTCAGGCAGTGATGAATGTGCATGAGTCGCATGCAAAGACACAAAATCGTCATTGACATGCTGCGGTGAAGTGGTAGAATTCTCCGCCCTGACTACTGAGAGAGTCGGGAAGTTCTTTAACAATTTGGTCAAACAATCTGTGTGGGCACTTGCGTAAGCGGAGTCGATACGAAAGACAAACGCAACGTAAGTGACCTGTTGAAC
>JBFMHP010000008.1:0-5507 GCA_040752855.1 Pseudomonadota bacterium
GAGTGGCATCAGCGCGACCTACACCGCGCCGGTGAGCCACTTTGGCATGCTGTTCAATCGGGAGATCGCCGCGCAGGTATGTCATTTTCTGCGCGAGGGTTCGTTCGAGCGGCGCTGATCCGGGACGATGCCTGATTCGTGCAGGTGGAAAATGTGATTAGCCGCTTGCCGAAAAATGGATTTCAGTCCCTTCTCCCACAGGGAGAAGGTTAGGATGAGGGGATAAAATCGATCCCTTCACCCTGGCAGGCGCCAGGATCAGCAATGCTGCGCAGTCATCTGCCCGTAGACTCTACGAAGTGTGGCGTCTATCTTCATAGTAGTTTGGCTTGTGAGGTGTCAGTCATGCGTTGGGAAGGTCGTCGTCGCAGTGAGAATGTGGAAGACCGCCGCGGGATGCGCGTCGGTGGCAAAGGCGTGGCCATCGGCGGCGTGGGTACGATTGCATTTGTGCTCATCGCCGTGCTCCTCGGTGTGGACCCAAGCGTGGTGTTGAATCAGCTTGCCTCGGGGCCGACCGCTGTCGAAGATCAGCAGGTCGATCCTGCCGCGCGCAGCCCCGAGGAAAACCGCCTGGCGGAATTTTCCGCGGTGGTCTTGGCCGATACCGAGGATGTCTGGAGCGAGATCTTCCAGCAATCCGGCAGCCAATACCGCCTGCCCAAGATGGTGTTGTTCAGCGGGGCGGTGCAATCCGCCTGCGGCTTTGCCCAATCTGCGATGGGGCCGTTCTATTGTCCCGGCGACCAGAAGCTCTATCTCGATCTTTCCTTCTTCCAGGATCTGCATACCCGCTACGCGGCGCCGGGTGACTTCGCTCAGGCCTATGTGATCGCGCATGAAGTCGGGCACCACGTGCAAAATCTGATGGGCATCCTGGAGGAAAGCCATGCCGCCAAGGCGCGCGGCAGTGAGGCGGAGGCCAATGCGATTCAGGTGCGGGTGGAATTGCAAGCCGATTGTCTCGCCGGCGTGTGGGCGAAGCGGGCGGATCAGAGCCGGCAGATTCTCGAGGCCGGCGACATCGAGGAAGCGCTCAGCGCCGCTGCCGGGGTGGGTGATGACCGGTTGCAACAACAAGCGCGCGGTTATGTCGTGCCCGAGTCCTTTACGCACGGCTCCTCGGAACAGCGCATGCGCTGGTTCAAGATCGGCGAGCAATCGGGCGATCCGAATCAGTGCAACACCTTCAAAGTGGCGCGGCTGTAATCAAGAGCGATCATGCCTCCGCTGTGTGGCAGACGGCTTCGATGTTGTGCCCGTCCGGCCCGATGACAAACGCGCCGTAATAATTCGGATGGTATTCGGTACGCAGTCCGGGGCCGCCGTTGTCGGTCCCGCCAGCGGCCAGCGCCGCGGCGTGAAACTGCCGCACCTGTGCGCGGTTGTCCGCCGCAAACGCGATATGTATCGGGCCGGGACTTTGCCCAAAGGCCCCGAACCAAAACTGCGGTTTGCCGTCGCGTCCGAGCATGGCCCACCCGTCGCCTTCCATCACCACGGTGATGCCAAGCGGTTGCAACGCCTTAACGAAGAACGTCTTGCTTTTGGGAAAGTCGGAAACATTGAAGCCGATGTGATCGAGAATCATGTGGCGTCTCCTCGGTGTGAAGGTGTGGCCTTGGTGAAGCATAGCAAAGCAACAGGCGGACTGCCGGGGACGGAAAATCTGTGTGTGAATGCCTGGGGATTCCGGCATACGCCGGAATGACGAAGATGCGGGTGGGCTAGCGTGCTTCGGATCAAAGGCGTTTGGGACAACGCGCTGCCAAGGCCTGTTCCAGTCGATTGAGTACCAGCCACTTCTTGTTGCACCACGCGGGCGCGAGCAGCAGCTGCGCGCCGGCGGTGGCGGTCATGCGGTGATAGATCATCTGCGGTGGCGCATGTTGGATCAGATCAACCGCGATGGCGATGTACTCATCGAGGGTCAGCGGGGTGTAGTCGCCTCGGCGCCATTCATTCGCTAGCGCGGTGCCCTTGACCACATGCAGCGGGTGGAGTTTCAGAGCATCGGTGCCGAGCGCCAAGACGTGTGCCAGCGTTTCGAGATTGTGCGCGCGCGTCTCGCCCGGCAGGCCGATGATGAGGTGCGTGCACAACTGCAAGCCACGCGCCTTTGCGCGCGTGACGGCATCGCGATAATCGGCGAAGTCGCTGCAGCGATTGACGCGCCGCAGGGTGTCATCGTGCGCCGATTGCAGGCCGAGCTCGAGCCAAATCTCATAACCCTCCCGTTGATACTCCTGCAATAGCTCCAGCACGGCATCGGGCACGCAATCCGGCCGCGTGCCGATCGACAGGCCGATGACATCCGGCTCGGCCAGCGCGGCATCGTAGAGTTCACGTAGGCGTTCAACTTCGGCATAGGTGTTGGTGTAGGACTGGAAATAGGCGAGATATTTTTGCGCGCGCGTGCGCTTGCGGATCACCTGCCGTCCCGCCTCGATCTGCGCGGCGATGTCCGGGGCCTTGCGCGCGCCGGGGCTGAATGAGGCGTTATTGCAATACGTACAGCCGCCGCGCCCCTTGCTGCCATCCATGTTCGGACAGGTGAAGCCCGCGTTGAGCGCAAGCTTGTGCACACGCTCGCCATGCCGCTGCTGCATGAATTGGCCGAAGGTGATGATGTGGTCGGTCAAGGCCATGGTTTAGATTTCATCTAGGTGGACATGCGGTGAAAATGGCGCGAGACTGGGTTCGGTGTTTTTCATCGTAGTCATCGAGGAGGTCATCGCATGGCTATCAAACGTTTCACATTGCCCAAACCACTCACGTTGCCGCTCGGGCTCGTGCCGTCGTCGCTCCATTCCCGCATGATGGTGCTGGCGCTCAATCGCATCTTCGCCGCGCTCATCCGTTCGGGCGAATTGGATTTTCTCGCCAACAAGATCGTGTGCATCAAACTGCGCGATGCCGGGGTCGCTTTGCGCGCACGCTTGTTGATCGATAGCTTCGAAGCGTGCCAGGATGCGGCGCCTTCCGATGTGACGATCAGCGGTGACGTGTATGACTTTCTGCTGCTCGCCACCCGCAAGGAGGACAGCGATACCTTGTTCTTCCAGCGCCGCCTGTGTATCGAAGGTGATACCGCGCTCGGGTTGGAGCTGAAGAACCGGCTGGATGCGTTGGAGCTGGCGGATCTGCGGTTGGCGGCGCCGGTGCAGCGGTTGTTCAAGCACGCCCATGGGGTGGCGGATCGGTTGTTCGGTTGAGGCGTTTTATTCATCGTGTGCTGCGCACGGTTGGTGGGTTACGCGAAAGGCGCTAACCCACCCTACATTTCATATTTATTAAGCCCTCACCCCGACCCTCTCCCTGAGGGAGAGGGAGAGAAGGCCCAACTATTCCCAGTCTCGTTCCGCCCAGCCAACGGAATGACGCTTCAAGCATTCTGTATCTCGCGTTGCGCCTGAAGATATTCGATGCCGCGATTGCCGTGCCAGTAGCCGTCGCAGAGCGGGTCGGTGGTAAGCGTGGCCAGTTCCCGCTGCGCCTCAGTGATCGATTGCGCGCCGGTGATGCAGGCGTGAAACACGCGGATGATCGCATCGGTGTCGTCGAGTTGCGGGCTGATGCGCAGGATGTCGACGCCGAGTTGTTTGATCTCCTCGAGTTCCGGCAGCAGGTTGTAGCTTTGCGCGGATTGCAGTTGTACGCCGTTGAGGGTGAGAAACGGCGCGTCTTCCTGGGTGTTCAAACGGATGCCGATCGGGTGATCGAGGCAGCGCAGCTTGCAGTCATCCTTCGGCACATCGAAACGATGCGCGGTGAAACAACGCGCGGAGATTGCCAGCGGCAGACGTCCGAAGGCGAACAGTTCGGTCTCCACGCCCGCCGGGCGATGCCGTTGCAACTCGGCCAGGGTATCGCGCGATAGCTCCACCGGCATCACCCAGCGGCGCATGCCCAATCCGGCGAGAAACGCGAGCGTGCCTGCGTTATAGATGTTGATGGTCGGGCCGGCGACAAAAGTTGTCTTGCCTGCGAGCAGGTGCACCGCCGACATGTCGTTGGCCTCGACGCGATACTTGCCGTTGGCACAGATGCGCCGCAGGGTGTTGAGTTCGGATTCCGCCTCCAGCAGCGATAAGCTCGACAGCACCACTTCCTTGCCGGCGCCGGCGAGCATGTCGGCTAGTTCGAGCCATTCCTGCAGGTTCAAGGAGCGGCGCTTGCTGCACACGGTCTCGCCGAGATAGACGATGTCCACCGGCGCGCGCGCAATGGTCTCGTAGAAGCTCAACAGTTCGTCGTGCGTCCAGTAATACGGGTTGGGGGCGAGTGAGATCTTCATTGCCATGGCCGGTGATACGCCCCCAAGGTGGTTTGCGCGCCTTCAGACACCTTGCCGAGCGCTTGCAGCCAATCGCTGCGCGGCGCATAGCCTTCCGGGTCGCGCTGGCAGGCGTCGATGGCCGCGCGCCAGACCTGCGTGACTTGCTTGACGTAAGCTGGGCTGCGCTGGCGCCCTTCGATCTTGATCGCAGCGACGCCCATGGAATAAAGCTGCGGCAACAGTTCCAGCGTGTTCAGGCTGGTCGGTTCTTCGATCGCGTAATAGGTGCGGTCCTGCGCCGTGTAGCGCCCCTTGCAGATGGTGGGATAGCCGGCCTGTGCGCCCGTGCCGTAGCGATCGACCAGCAGGCCGTCGAGTCGGCTTTCCAGGCCCTGCGCGGTCTCGGTCCAGCGCACCGATTTGGCCGGCGAGCAGGCGCCGCAGGTGTTGGGGGATTCGCCCGTGACGAAGGATGATAATACGCAGCGGCCCTCGACCATCACGCAGAGGCTGCCGAAGCCGAAGATCTCGATCTCGACCGGGCTGTGTTCGATGACGTGCTTCACTTGCGCCAAGGACAACACGCGTGGCAGCACGGCGCGGCGGATGCCGAAGTGCTCGTGATAAAACCGCAGCGCCTCGTAGCTGGTCGCCGAGGCCTGCACCGAGAGATGCAGTGCCTGTGCGGGCCAGCGCCGCGCGGCATAGTCCAGCACGCCGATGTCGGCCAGGATCAGGGCGTCGACGCCGAAACCGGCCGCCTGATCGACCGCGTCCTGCCAGCGTTGCCAGCCGCTCGGTTGCGGATAGGTGTTGATGGCGAAGAAGACCTTCACCTGGCGCGCTCGCGCGTATTCGAGGCCTTGTTGCAGGGTGGGCGGATCGAAATTCAAACCGGGGAAATGGCGCGCGTTGGTGTCGTTGCGCAGGCCGAGGTAGGCCGCGTCCGCGCCATGGTCGACGGCGGCCTTGAGTGACGGCAGATTGCCGGCGGGGCAAACCAGTTCCATAGTACGCTTCCCTAGTATCGATTACGTTTCCTTCTCCACGAGGGAGAGGGTGTCATGATTCCCTCCCGCTTGACGGGGGAGGGTTAGGGTGGGGGGTCACTCACGGTGCCGTTCTTTCCGGCTCATACACCCCCATCCCCGCCTTCCCCCATCAAGGGGGAAGGGGTAGAAGCTGCGATCTATTGTTAAGCCGCCACCAACCCGTTGCGCTGCAGCAC
>JBFMHP010000009.1:0-125714 GCA_040752855.1 Pseudomonadota bacterium
CCGAGAAGACTTGTACTTCCGGCTCAACGCGACGACGCTGACGCTTCCGCCGCTACGAGAAAGGCCGGATGATATCGAAGTCCTGGCGGACTATTTCCTCAGGAGATCCGCCTTGGAGTCGGGGCGGGGCTCGCTCCTACACGGGGCTGGTGTGCACATGGTCGGTAATCTTTGTTGTATTCACCATACTCGGCGTTGGCGTGTTTCATATATGACATAAGATGTTCGCTGTGTTTACAGATACCCTGCCGCTTCCAGTTCCCTGATCTTCTCAACCGGTATCCCGGTCAGCGAGCCCAGTGGATACAAGGGCTGCCCGAGACTATTGACGATCGTCGCCTCGATCGGGCAGATCTCAGCGCACTGCGGCGCAGCATAGTCTCCCTCGCACTCGGTACACTTCTTCGGATTGATCATGAAGTGGCCTTCCGCCTGGTAGATCGCATTGTTCGGACAAAGCGGCTGGCAGGCATGGCAGTTCACGCAGCGTTCATTGATCGACAAAGCCATCGCACATCTCCTCAGGCGGTTGCATTCAGTTCAACAGGTGTTTCATCGAGCTTTCCGGCCTCGATTAAATCCTGATACACGGCCAGCACCGCATCCTCGATCGGCTCCATGGCGTGCTCGCCGTTGGGCATGATGCCCGCCGCTTCCAGGCTGCCCCAAGGCTCGTAGCCGATCTTGGCGCACAGCACCACCTCACAGCCTTCGAGGGCGCGGATGCTCACATCCAAGGCGCTTTCCTTTTCACCGCAGGTGTCGTCGCCCACACAGTAGAGTTCGGTCTTGCGATGGCCGATGAAGCGGACGCCCTCGGGCGAGGCCTCATAGACCAGAAATTCATTGGCGTGACCGAAATGCTGATTGATGACGCCACCTCCCTTAGTAGCGACTGCCATCAGCACCGGACGCAGATTCTTACGAGCGCTGAGAATGGGGACCGGCTTGCCTGCACCACGCTTGCTTTCCAGCTCTTGTTCAATGGCCTTGTGGATCGCGGCGCGCTTAACCATGGCCTCCTGATAATCGATTTCCATTACCTCGATCTTGTCCATGGTGAACTCCGCGCCACGGTCCTCGCCAAGCAACCCCACGGCATCGGCGCGGCACTGGCGGCAGTGGCGCATCATATTCATGTCGCCTGCACAGGCATCTTGCAGGGCCTGTAATTCAGCTGCCGTGGGACTGCGCTGTTCCATCAATCCATAGTAGGTCCCATGCTCCGCCTCAGCGATCAACGGCATCACATTATGCAGAAACGCACCCTTGGCCTTAACGACCCTGCTCACCTCTTTGAGGTGCTCGTCGTTGACGCCGGGGATCATGACCGAGTTGACCTTAACCAGAATGCCCTTGGCCACCAGCATCTCCAGCCCCTTCTGTTGTTGCTCAATGAGGATCTGCGCGCCCTTCTCGCCAAAGATGCGGCGGTTGTTCCAGAAGATCCAGGGATAGATCTTGGCGCCGATCTTGGGATCCAGGGTGTTGATAGTGATGGTGACATGATCGATGTTGTGCTTGCTCAATTCCTCGACATGCTCGGGCAAGGCCAGTCCGTTGGTGGAGACGCAAAGCTTGATGTCTGGCGCCTTCTCCGTGAGTTGGCTGAAGGTCTCGAAGGTGCGCTGCGGATTGGCCAGCGGATCGCCTGGGCCGGCGATGCCCAGCACGGTCATCTGCGGGATATTGGCGGCCACGGCCATGGTCTTCTTCACGGCCTGATCCGGCATAAGCAATTCAGAAACGACGCCAGGACGCGATTCATTGGCGCAATCATATTTGCGGTTGCAGTAATTGCATTGGATATTGCACGCCGGTGCTACCGCCACGTGCATCCGCGCAAAATAGTGATGCGCATCCTCCGAGTAACAAGGATGGTTTTGCACCTTCTTGCGGATATCATCCGGAAGATGGCTCATCTGATCGTCGGTGCTGCCGCAGGACCCCGCGGAACATCCTTTGGCGATGGTGGTTGTCTCGTTCTGACCCAGAATTTTCAGTTCCATTCCCAACCCTCTTTGTGGATGCGATGTGATTGATAGAGGGAGTGCAAACGCTGTGCCTGTTTCAGAGAGTCACTTCATATCGTTGTTTTTGAAGTGATTGGAACATGATTGGCACGGGACTTGTCGCAATGCTTACAGACACAGGTGCGTGCCGTGTGGTGAACACAACAAAGATAACCGACGCAGGTGCGCACCAATCCGTGTAGGAGCGAGCCTTGCTCGCGAACATCGGTTATCAGGCCGGAATCGCGAGCAGGGCTCGCTCCTACGGGTGGTTATGTTGTGAGATATCGCGAGCAGGGCTCGCTCCTACACGGGATCGGTGGGTTATAACTTGCGGACGTTGATGTTGAGGATCTGTATCCGGTAGGCGATCTGCCGCGGCGTCATGCCCAGCAGGCGTGCTGCCTTGGCTTGGACCCAGCCAGCCTGCTCCAGGGCCGCGATAACGCGCTCACGCTCATCCAGATCGGGATTGTCGAGCTCGACCGCGGGTGGATTTAGCTGCATTGCCGGCCTGGAGAAATTGGACACGATCTTCTCATCCAGCCCGGTGAGGCCGATCACATCACGGTCGATGGCACCGCTTTCACTCATGATGGCGGCGCGTTCCAAGCAATTTTCCAGCTCACGCACGTTACCTGGCCAATCGTACTGCATCAAGTTGCGGATGGCGCTGTCAGTAATGGTGAGTTTCCGCCCCTGCTGCTTGCCTATTTTATTCACCAAGAAGTTGGCCAGCTGCGGTATGTCTTCTCCCCGCTCGCGCAGGGCGGGCATGAAGATCGGCATGACGTTCAAGCGATAATAGAGATCCTCACGAAACTCACCGCGATCAACTTCCTTTTCCAGATTGCGATTGGTGGCGGCGATTACCCGCACATCCACTTTGATAGTCCGGCCACCACCGACCCGCTCGAACTCGCCTTCTTGCAACACGCGCAGCAGCTTGGCCTGAAAGGCTGGAGAGATTTCTCCGATTTCATCGAGGAAGATTGTGCCGCCGTCGGCCTGTTCAAAGCGCCCTTTACGCTGGGTGGTAGCGCCGGTGAACGCTCCTTTTTCATGGCCAAACAGTTCCGACTCCAACAGGTTTTCCGGCAAAGCCGCGCAGTTGAGTTTGACGAAGCTGTTATTTGCGCGCGGAGAGTTGTAGTGGATGGCGTTGGCGATCAGCTCTTTGCCGGTTCCGGATTCTCCTCGTATCAAAACGGTCGTGTTCCATTTGGCCACCTGGCGGATCTGTTCGAAAACCCGGCGCATCACCGACGTGTGGCCGACAATATTGTCAAACCCGTAATTGCCGCGCACTTGCCGGCGCAGCCGGTCGCGCTCATCGGCCAAGGCCTTCTGCTTCTTCTCCACCTCCCACGACAGGCGCACGCTTTGGCCAATGAGGTTGGCCACCATTTCCATGAACAATGCCATGTCATCCAGCGTATCAGAGGCTGCCGCATCGGGCTGAGCGGCCAACACACCCACCGCCCTGTCAGCTACGTGAATCGGCACGCCGATGAACGGCAAGCGTGGATGATAGATCCCAAGCCGGTCGAGAAAGCGCGGCTCATCGATGATGCGTTCGATCACCACGACTTGATCCTCGGCGAGGATGGTTCCGACAATGCCCTCTCCGGGTTTGTAGCTCACACTTTGCAGTAAGGAGTCGTCCTCCACATGCGCGGCGTTGATCAGCATTGCCCCGCTCTCGGGATCGAGCAAGGTCACCAGGCCGCGACGGATGCTGGCATATTCATCCAGCACTTCAAGCATGCCTTTGAGAGTTTGATGCAGGTCGAGTGAACGGCTCAGCACACGACTTACCTGGTAGAGCGCGTTGAGCTGCCGCTCGACTAACTGTATGCGATTATCGGAAGACATCTATCATCGCTCTCTTCAATGCGCCTATGCCGTCATGAGAATGACTGTTCGTCACGGCGAATAGGAAGCTCGACATACACACGGCACCCTTGCGTGTACTCCGGATCGAAGGTCACGGTACCGAAATGATCCGTGATGACATCCTGCACAATCGTCAGCCCCATGCCGGCCGCCTTGGACCGATGGTCCCGCGTGGTGAAAAATGGTTCGAACACTTTAAGACGTAGCTGCGCCGGGATGCCCGGGCCGCTATCCTCGATGATCACGCGTATCACCTGATCATCGCCTTCGGTCTTTACCCGCAGTTCCCGCCCATGACGTGGACCATACTCGATGGCATCCATGGCGTTGTCGATCAGGTGCTTGAACATACTGTGCAACCGCTTATCCTGTCCATTGAACTGCGGCAACACGGAAGTAGGCATCCATTCCACGGTGATGCCCAAGGCCAGCATGCGTTCGGTTGACAGTGCTAGGATATCGCGCAGCAGTTCATTGATATTGAGCACCCGGAACTCTTCACGCTCCTGACTCGCCGGCAGGCACTGTTTCAAGGTTTCGATGGCGCGCTGACTCGATTCCCGCGCCTGCTGCAACACCGCCAGCAAGGGTTCATTTGCCTCATCGCCTTCTAGACGCCGCCGCAGAGTTTCTGTCGCCGCTTGGATGAGATTCGATGGTTCTTGCATCTGATAAATAGCGCCAAGCAGCGTCTCACGGATCCCTTGATTCATCTCTTCCTCGGCCAGCAAGGCGCGCATGGTGTTGACGCGGATCTCATCCTCCTGCCGCTTGATGTGTGTGATGTCGTTGGCCACCAACAGTAGATAGGTCTGCTTCTTTGCTGCGAAAAACTCATCGGTGTTGAATCCCTTCTCACTAAACCAAGTACCGGAACAGTTGAACCAGCGGCCGTGGAGCTGACCGGCGGTGTGAAAGCTGATCTGCTGATTTTTGAAGCTGCCGTTGCGACGTTTCAGCACCTCGTATTGATCGCCCAGGTTGTGCTTGATCGCCGCCAGCAAATCGAAGGCCAATTCCGACTTCGTTTCACTGGCATAGGCCTTGTAAGTCAGGTTGTCCAGCACGATATCGCCTTGCTCATTGAGCAGTACGATGGCGACGGTTGCCGCATTGACGACTGATTCGATCAGCGCCTTCTGGTTTTTGGTCAGTTGTTGCAGCCGCTCGACCTCGGTGACATCCCGATGCAGGCCGAGGTAATGCGTGGTAACGCCTTTGCTGTCCATCACCGGCGCGATGGTCAGGTCGGCGAGATATCGCTCATTGTTCTTGCGGCGGTTGATCAGGATGCCGGTCCAGGGCTTCTGTTGCAGCAGCCGCCCCCACATGGTCTCGTATACGATCGCCGGAGTATTTCGGTCCGAAAGTAAGGATTCGTTCTTACCCAGGACTTCGTCATTGCTGTAACCGGTCACACGATTGAAAGCTGGATTAGCGTAGAGGATATTGGCCTTGGTATCGGTAATGGAGATGGCCACGGCGGATTGCTCCACCACCTCAAAGAACAACGACGGCGGCAACATCGCGGTCCTGCATCCGGAGAGCATTTCTACCGCTTGCTGCACCTCAGGTGGCAAGTCACCGGCAAGAGAACTCACGTAGCTGCTGAGTATATTTTGCAGCTCCAGACAACTCTTGGTTGAAATACATCCGCTCATGACGGGCACCTTAATCACATATCAACCATAGGTGTTATTCAATATTCGTGCCGAGTAGCGAAGATGCCTTGGTGATAAGGCATTTCACCTGCGCACGCGGATGCCCACCGCACACGCGACGCGGACCTGCCCCGCGCACCGATGGGGACCTGCCCCCTGGTAGGAGCGAGCCTTGCTCGCGATATCGCTTGAGACATCCCCTTTTCGCGAGCAAGGCTCGCTCCTACGAAGAAACGCAATCCTGCCAACTCAATTGTCGGCTTTGCTGCGTTTTGTGTGTCTGAAGTACAACAAAGCGAATGCCACAACGATTCAAGAGGGTGCAAGAACCGCCCGACGAGCTATTTTCTGCACCTTGCTAGTGCCCCCGTATCGACTCCAATCGGGTTGGGATGGATTTGCGAAGCTAATTTTTGTAGGAGCGAGCCCTGCTCGCGATATCACTTGGGAATTCACCCTTTTCGCGAGCAGGGCTCGCTCCTACAAAGAAACACACCGCTTGCCTCACCAACGATTCAACTGGGTGAACGTGCCGTCAGACGAGCTAATTTCGGCACCTTGTTGTGCCCCCGTAATCAACTTCAATCGGGTTAACCTTCAGCTTCCGTTGAATCACTCCTGGCACGGCGGGGTACGTTGACGGGATCACAGGTGATGGGGCGATAGATCTCCACCCGGTCGCCGTCCTGGAGCACGGCGTCCAGCTTGGCAACCTTGTTGTAGATGCCTACCTTCTGCTTTTCCAGGTCTATCTCCGGAAACTGTTTACGTATCCCAGAGCGTTCGATCGCCTCTCTAACCGTAGAGCCTTCGGGCAGGTTGATATCGAACCAAACCTGGCGATGCGGCAAGGCATAAGCGATTCCTACCTTCATTGTGTCCTCCTCACGCTGCACTATGGGCGCCGCCCATCTGGATGGCCTTGCCGGCACGCACGTCCAAGATGCGCTTGCCCACCACCAGCAGGCCGGCGACCAGGAAACCGCCGGGCGGCAAGATCATCATCAAAATACCTGTATCCGCAGGCAAGAGACGCGTCTCCATAAACTTGAAGGCAGGTCCGAGCAGCAACGAGGCATCGGCGAAAAGGGTGCCGGAGCCGGAAATCTCACGCACTGCGCCGATGACAGTCAGCGCCAGGGTGAAGCCGAGCCCCATGAAGACGCCGTCTGCCAGCGACGGGAGCACCGGCTCCTTGGCGGCGAAGGCCTCGAGGCGCGCGAGCGGCAGGCAGTTGGAGACGATCAACGGAATAAACAAGCCGAGCACCTTGTACAACTCGTGCATCCAGGCATTCATGGCGAGATCCACCAGCGTCACCATGACGGCGACGATCAAGATGTAGACGGGGATGCGCACCTCCTGGGTGATGTGGTGGCGGAACAGGGAGACCAACAGGCCGGACGCCGCCATCACCACTGCCGTTGCCAATCCCATGCCCAGGCCATTGGTGGCGCTGGTCGTCATGGCCATGGTCGGGCACAGCCCCAGTAGCATGCCGAACACGCCATTGTTCTCCCACAGGCCGTCGCGGGCTATGGTACGGTAAGGGGTAGCCATCTACTTCACCTCCAACATCTGCGCCTTATGGGCGTCGAAGAATTCCAGCCCTTCGCGGATGGCGCGCACGACGCCCCGCGGTGTAATCGTGGCGCCAGTGAACTGGTCAAACTGACCACCATCTTTTTTCACCTTCCAGCGCTCCGGCGGCGGGTTACCGAGGTAGAGGCCGGTGAATTGCAGGATCCAGTCGCCCTTCTTCACCTCCATCTTGTCGCCGAGCCCGGGTGTCTCCTTGTGCGCGAGAACGCGCACGCCGAGCACCTTGCCTGCCACGTCAACGCCCAGCATGAGCTTCATTTCGCCCGCGTAGCCGGGACCGAATATCTCGAAGGCCACGCCGGTCACCTCGCCCTGGCGGGTAGCGCGATACACGGTAATCTCCTTGCCGTGATCGTTATGTAGCGTGATGGTGTCGGTGGCCAGATTGTTGTCGTGGATGTCGCTCGGAATGACCTGGCTGAGCGAGTTTTGCCGGTCCTCCAACGCCCGCGCCGCGATGTCGTCCGCGGTGAGGATGTTGGTCATGGCCAACACCAGCCCAAAGCCGAGACAGAATGACCCCAGGATCAAGCCATGGATCAACATATTGCGCTTCGGCCTCATGACTTCTCTTCTTCCTTCGCGAGTTTCAGTGGCAACGGCTCGCCCTTGCGGCTGCGACCAAATACCCGTGGGCGGATGTATTGGTCGATGATCGGCGTCAGCGAATTCATCAACAGCACCGCGAAGGCCATGCCCTCGGGATACCCGGCAAAGGTGCGGATGAGCCAGGCGAGCAGACCGACACCAATGCCAAATACCAGTTTCCCCGCTTTCGACACGGGCGAAGTGACGTAGTCAGTGGCGATGAAGAAGGCGCCGAGGAAGGTGGCGCCTGACATCACATGGAACATGCCGGAGGCATAGCGTGCCGGATCCATCGCGTGGAATAGCGTCCCCATCAGGAACAGCGTTCCGATGACCGCCACCGGGATATGCCAGGAGATGATGCGCTTGAACAGCAGGAACAAACCGCCGGCGAGGATCAACAGCGCCACAGTCTCGCCCAGGCTGCCGGCGCGATAGCCCCACGCCATATCCATCAGATCGGGCGCCTGCGCCATGGACTCGGTCACCGGGATGCCGCGCGTCAATTCGGTTTTGACATGTCCCAATGTGGTGGCCGAGCTCACCGCATCGACCGTTTGGCCGCCGAAGGTGATGGCGATCGCTTCGGAAAAACTCGGGGCGCCCGGCGAGAACAGCGGCTGCGGCGCGACCCAGGAGGTCATCGCCACCGGGAACGAAATCAGCAGCACAGTACGCCCCACCATAGCGGGATTGAACAGGTTCTGTCCGATGCCGCCGAAGGCGTGTTTGGTCAGGGCAATGGCGAACACCGCCCCCAGCACGCCGATCCACCACGGCGCCCACGGTGGCAAGCTGGCGGCCATCAGCCAGCCGGTGAGAACGGCCGAGTTGTCGGTCAAGGTGGACAAGGGGCGCTTGGCGAGCAC
Source organism: Pseudomonadota bacterium (assembly GCA_040752855.1). Lineage (GTDB taxonomy): Bacteria > Pseudomonadota > Gammaproteobacteria > RBG-16-57-12 > RBG-16-57-12 > JBFMHP01. The sequence goes on from JBFMHP010000009.1 coordinate 8,629, forward strand.
CAGGCACAGCGCCTCGATGAGCACGCAAGCGCCGATGGTAACCGTGAACAGCAGAATGGCCGGCCAACCGAACAGATAGAGATTGAAGGCCGTGGCGGGCGTTAACGCCAGCAGCACCAAGGCCATGGTGTTTTGAACGCTATTGGCCTTGTGGGTAAACGGTCCGCTGATGGGAGTACTCATACGTTGGCTTCGTCTTTAGCAGTAGTAGTCGCCTTGCTGGCTTCCCTAGCGGCCTTGCGGGCGAGGTCGGCAGCGCGCTTGGCTTCGGCCGCCTTCTCCAGGCGCAGGGTGCGCGCTTCGACCAGTGTCTTGACTCGCTCGTTCTTGCGGCGCTCGCGATCCTGGGCGTTCAGCGCCCCCTTGGCATAATTGAAGTACTGCACCAGTGGAATGTGCGACGGACAAACCCACGAGCAGCTACCGCAGGAGACGCAATCCATCACTCCCTGTTTGGCAGCGCCTTCCAGATTGTCCTTGCGGATGTAAGCGGCCATCTCCACCGGCAGCAGACCACACGGGCAGGCGCTGACGCAGCTGCCGCAACGGATGCACGGGCTGGCGGGACGTTCATTGATCTCATCGGCGGTGAGCGCGAGAACGCCCGACGTGCCCTTGACCACCGGCGCCTCGAGGCTGGACAGCGGCTGTCCCATCATCGGTCCGCCGTTGACCAGGCGCTCGGGACGAACCACGAATCCCCCGCAGAATTCGACAAGATCCGTGATGCGTGTACCGATGGGCACCTCAATATTCTTCGGCTCGCGGATGGCGCCACCGCTCACCGTTACAACGCGGGTGACCAGCGGACGGCCAAAGCGGATCGCGTGATGCACGGCACGAGCCGTGGCGACGTTATGCACCACCACGCCAAGGTCCGCGGTGAGTTTGCGCGCCGGTGTTTCGCGGCCTGTCATCGCCTGCACCAGATGGCGCTCTGAACCCATGGGATACTGCACCGGCACCCCCACCACCTTAATATCGGAATGTGCAGAGGCGGCCCGGTGCATGGTCTCGATCGCCTGGGGTTTGTTGTTTTCGATGGCGATGATGATTTTAGGCGTGCCCAGCGCATGGGCCATGATACGCGCACCATCCACAATCTCAGTGGCGTGTTCGCGCATCAAACGATCGTCGCACGTCAGGTAGGGTTCGCACTCAGCGCCATTGAGCAGCAGGATTTCGAGTCTTTTCTGCAAGCCAAGATTGAGCTTAACAGCGGAGGGGAAGGCCGCACCGCCCATGCCAACGATGCCTGCGTCGGCCACACGGTCGTTGATGGTCTGGGGATCCAATGTGAAAGGATCGGGGATCGGTGCGGACAGCTCCGCCCACTCATCCTTGCCGTCGGATTCGATGATGATCGTCTGCTGCATCAGCCCGGAGGGATGAGGCGCGATGAGTTCCTTGATTGCTGCGATGCGCCCCGAGGCGGGCGCGTGCTGGGGCACCGACAACATTCCCTGGCTGCGCGCGATCATCTGCCCTTTCTTGACCAGATCACCCTCTCGCACCAACGGTTCGGCAGGAAGACCGATATGTTGCTGCAATGGAATATAGAGCATCGCCGGCATCGTCATGGCAACGATACCCTTTTCGCTAGTCTGCCCCTTGCGGTAATCAGGGTGGATGCCTCCGCGGAGATGGAACAGCTTCATCAGGCCGCCTCCGCGTTATGCAGTTGCTCTTTCATTGGCTTAGGCCAATGCCAGGTGTTCAAGGTGACGGGCACCGGAATCATACGAATGGCCTCGGTAGGACAGACCTCAACACACTTGCCGCAGCCATGACAGGGTTCGGCAATGACCGTGTGCACCATCTTCGCGGCGCCGAGAATGGCATCCACCGAACACTCCTTGGTGCACTTCGTGCAACCGATGCAGACGTTCTCATTGATGAAGGCATACTCCGGGCCTTTTTCCTCGTGCTCGGAGAGGTCCGCGGTGACCCCAAGCCGCTTGGCCAGCGCCTCAATCACCGCCTTGCCACCGGGAGGACAGAGGGTGATCGGGGCCTCGCCCTTGGCCAGTGCCGCAGCCGCCTGCGCGCAGCCGACATAGCCGCACTGGCCGCACTGCGAACCGGGCAACATTGACTTCAACTCTTCTTCAAGCGGATCCTCTTTCACCGCCAGGAGTCGCGCCGCGACGCCGAGCAGACCGCCGAGCGTGAGGCCCATGAGGGTGAGGCTGGATATAGCGAGTATCATGGCAATGTCCTCTGATTAATTAGTGCTCATACCGGAGAAACCCATGAACGCCAGCGCCAACAGGCTGGCGACGATGAAGCCGATCGGCGGCCCGGCGAACAGGCGCGGGACGTCTGCCAGAACCAGCCGCTCGCGCAGCCCGGCGAAGATCACCATCACCAGGCTGTAGCCGATGGAAGAGCCGAAGGCGAACAATACGCTGGAGATGAAGTTCATCTTGCCCTCGACCAACAGCAGTGCGACCCCGAGCACGGCGCAGTTGGTAGTGATCAGCGGCAGATAGATGCCCAGCATCTTGAACAGTGGCGGCGAGACTTTTTTCACCGTCATTTCCGTGAACTGCACTGCGGCGGCGATCACCAGGATGAAGGTCACCGTGCGCAGATAGCCCAGGTTATAGGGTTGTAAAAGATAGGTTTGGACCGCCCAGTCGGCGATGGAAGAAACAGTGATTACAAAGGTGGTAGCCATGCCCATGCCGATGGCCGTATCGATGCGCGTCGTCACACCCATAAACGAGCACAGACCGAGGAAGCGCGCCAAGATGACGTTGTTGACCAGCGCCGCACTCACCATCAAGAGTATGTATTCTTTCATCTTGGCCCTCGGTTACCTATTCAGGAATGGCAGTTCTCTCCCGGCCTGGCGCGGCGCAGGAAATGGGGCGTGAGATCACCCCGGTTCAACAACCGCCCTGCACTCAGTCGCGACAGCGCCAGACCTAGCAGGAGACCGATGATCATCGCCGTTATAGTGACGCCGTCACTACCCACCGCCCACTGTCCCACGATGCCGCCGCCCAGCATGGCGGCGAGTGGGAGGACATAGGCAGTAACGGAAGCCCTGAGCAAAGCGTGTTCGCGTACGCCGACCACTACCCGCTCACCGACGATAAGACCCTCGGCATTGATGATCTGAAACCGGCGTGCTTCCAGGCGATTGGCAACGCTACCGATACCCTTGGCGCCGCAGGCGCCCGATGAGGCACAGCCACCGCAACTCGTAGTCTGTTCAGGCTCCAGCCAGACCTTGTCTCCCTCCACCGCGATCACGTGTGCCATACCTTCAACTGCGGCAGGAGAATTGCACCCGGGTTTTTCGGCAACATAATTCATAGTCAAAAACGTAGACCTCAAACAAACGAACTTGCACAGATCGGCCAAATTTTCTTCAGCAATTCTTATGCCACTACATATTTTTTATTAAAATCAATATGATAAAATACAGTTGTGCAAGGTTTGTTGTGTCGCAAACCCATCAAATTGTTAGAAACGAGCTCCCTCGATGGAACTGTCGGAATATCGAGCTGGCATAATCTCCACATCTGACACATCGTGAAAAACACCGCCTGACAGAACCATCACCGCTGCGTGCACCACCTGGAAACACAAAAGCCCGCAACAGCGCGGGCTCCTTACAGAATCGCTTAAACAGCTCTGGAGTTACAAAAACGAGAAGTGATCAGGAAATTTTTTAGAGAATGAGAAGGCAACTCTCAAATGCCAATGGCTCAAGACACTTGAGAAATTCGCACAGATGATCGAAAGCAACAGCTAGGACATCCACACGTACTTCTGTCTGGCAAACGCATAATATTTATTCGGACTCCCCTTCCCTAACCTCCACCCCGTAAAACGGCTCATGATCTGATTGATGAGCGAATGCCAAGGGCTTTCATAACTGACCTACTAGCTTCCATAACATAACCAAGTTTTCATTACTTAAGTGTGAGTGCTGCGGAAAGAATATCGCGGCCAGCACAGTTGCTCATGGCCCAAAAAACAATCGACGCATGATGCCGCATTACGGCTGCATTTCTTACAGCAAGCGCGGCGCTACCGTTTGCACAAAAAATCATCGTGTGCAGGTGGCCGATCTCGATGAGGAGATCATCCATGCGATCACACGTAAGGTACTCAGCCCTGAAGCCGTCGATTATGTTCTCAAGAAGGCTCTCGATATCGTTACCGATAAGCTCAGGACTACACCCAACCGGCGTCTAAAGCTAGAAAAACAAGTAGCTAATGAGCGGAAGACTCTGAACCAATTACTGCGTCTGTTACCAGAAAGCGAGGACGACGGCTTCGCGGAGCTTAAGCAAGCAATCAACGAGCGCCGCTTGCAGACTCAATCCATCGAGCAGGAGATCAGCGATCTCAGCGTGTCGCTACCCTCACCATTGGAGGAGGCGATGCTTGGTAAGATCAATGATATGAAGCGTTTGCTGAACAGCGATATTCCCCTTGCCCAACGGGCCTTGAAAGAACTGCTCTACGAGCCGATCGTGGTGACGCCGCAGCTTAAGAAGGGGGAAGAAAGGGTTGAGCTACCGTGGAAAAAACGAAAGCCGGAGTATTGATTACTCCGGCTAGCGCAAATGGCGTCCTCTAGGGGATTGCTTGGCCCATCCATGGGCCTCGTCCCTTCGAGATCATCGTTATCGCGATGACCAAAATCGCTCCTGGCGATTTTGTCGAACCGAAGGGTTCTGCTGAACCCTAGGAAACGCGAATATAAAAAAAGCCCGGCCATTTCTGATCGGGCTTGTTTTATATTGGCGTCCCCTAGGGGATTCGAACCCCTGTTACCGCCGTGAAAGGGCAGTGTCCTAGGCCTCTAGACGAAGGGGACACAAAACGTGTTGTGTCATGGTGGAGCTAGGCGGGATCGAACCGCCGACCTCTTGCATGCCATGCAAGCGCTCTCCCAGCTGAGCTATAGCCCCGTTTCGGCTGCGCATATTAAACAACCAAACTCACTCTGTCAATGGCTCATTTATCTTCCGTTTCAAGCCATTAGCGGTGCCGAGCGAGTGACGCATTTTCACAAAGCGGATGGATTTCGTCAACAAGAAAATTCAGATTTCTGAGGTTATTTGTGGTGCGGTGGCGCGGCTCCCTTCGGCGGTACCCGCTATTTCCGGATGCACTTCCAGAGCTCTGGCCGGAAGGCCGGGTCTCCCATGAATTTCTTTCTCATTTCCATGCTGATATCGAGATTCAAGAATCCTTCGTGACCCATGGCGCGCATGAGCTTGCCTTGTTCGTTGTCGAGGGCGCCGAGCTCGTTGATCTGCACCGGGAAGACCTTGCTGCGTCCGGCGGCAATGGCGTCCAGGCATTGCGCGACAATGACCATGCGCTTGTCGGGGCGCGTGGTTCCGTTGCTGACGATGAAATCCGTCTTTTGGGCGGCCTCGGTGCTGCGGGTTTTTTCGTTGAAGCCGTGCAATTGCACGACCTTCGAGCGCGGATACAGCGATGCGATGACGCGATTGAGTGCGTTATAGATCGATGCGCCGATGAGGGTTAGATCCACGGGTTCGCCGAGATTGCGCTCGGAGTTGGGGGTGTTGTTCAGCGCCACGGCCTTGATGCCTCCGCGCACCAGCAGGTCGAAGGCGAGTTCGCTGGTGAAGCGGTCGTCAAATCCATGGGGGGCTTGGAGAAAGAGTTCGGGAGGACAGGCTTTGCAAAACACATAGAACCCTACCCCGCGCTTATATTCGGCGACTTCATACAGGATGATGTAATCATTGGTCTCGAGGGCGGACATGCCTAAGGAGTCGAGCAACTCCTTGTTGAACAGGACTTCCTTGCCTTCGAGGATCTTGGAGAACAATTCCTGGGAATTCTTGATTCGCTCGGCTGTCGGAGCGGTCAGGCGTTCGCCTTTGCTGTATTCGTAGATCTTTTGCAGCTCTGCGGCAATGTCTGCTCCCGGCGTCTTCAGTCTCTCGATGACGCTTTGTTCCCACATCTGCTGCAATTCGCTGGTGTGCCCAGAAGAAAACGGCAGGATGCTCAAGAGCAAGATGGTTGGTAATCTACTTAACACGAAAAGCTTCATTCGGACCCGCATCGACATGCAAGCGGCATCCTGACCGCTTCCCCCAAAGTCCCTGTCCCCAAGGATAACCGGTCGCTACCGGCACTTCCACCAGGGATCACTTATTTTTACTGCATAGCGTGACAAGATGAAACGCGATTAAGTTCAGTGCGTAATCGATTGAATGGCCGTGTTTTAGTGGGTGATAGTCTCGCGAAGTTGGATTGGATGAGGGATTTGTATAAAGAAGGCGGGTGCGTTTTCGAGTTTTCGTCCTGGATGGATGCTCGTGGGTCGTGGTCTTCGGCTTGATTTACCCCCTCACCCCCTACCCTCTCCCTTAAGGGAGAGGGAGTTTTGAGGATACTGAGACTTGGATGGCTTCAGCCCCTCAGTCCGATTGGCCTTCGATCTTGGCCCAGGTGTCGCGCAAGGTGACGGTGCGGTTGAAGACCGGTTTGCCGTGGCTCTTGTCGGGGTCGAGGCAGAAATAGCCTTCGCGCTCGAATTGGAACACATCGCCCGGCTTGGCATCGGCGAGGCTGGGCTCCAGATAGCATTGGCTCAGGGTCCGCAGGGAGTTCGGGTTGAGGTGGTCGGTCCAGACGCCGCCGTCTTTGGCGGCATCGGGGGTGGGATGGTTGAACAGGCGGTCGTAGAGGCGCACCTCGGCCTCGAGGGCGTGTGGCGCGGAGACCCAGTGGATCACGCCCTTGACCTTGCGCCCCTGGGGGTTGGCGCCGAGGGTGGCGGCATCATAACTGCAGCGCAGTTCGATGATATCGCCCTCCCCGTTCTTGATCACCTCATCGCAGCGGATCACGTAGGCATTGCGCAGGCGCACTTCCCCGCCGGGGACCAGGCGCTTGTACTTGGGGGGCGGGTTTTCCGCGAAGTCTTCCCGGTCGATGTAGAGTTCGCGGGAGAACGGCAGGGTGCGCACGCCGAGCTCTTCGCGCTGGGGGTGATTGGCCGATTCGAGTTGCTCGACCTGATCGGCCGGGTAGTTGGTCAGCACGACTTTCAGCGGATGGAGCACCGCCATGCGGCGCGGCGCGTGTTCATTGAGGTCCTCGCGGATGCAGTTTTCGAGAAACTCCATCTCGACTTCGTTGCGTGATTTGGTCACGCCGATGCGGTCGCAGAAGTCGCGCAGTGCTCGGGGCGAGTAACCGCGACGGCGCATCCCGGCGATGGTGGGCATGCGCGGGTCGTCCCAACCGTCGACACGCCCTTCTTCGACCAGCTGAGTGAGCTTGCGCTTGCTGGTGACGGTGTATTGCAGCTCCAGGCGCGAGAATTCGATCTGTTGGGGGTGGCAGGGAGTTTTCAGCACATCCAGGCACCAGTCGTACAGCGGGCGGTGATCCTCGAATTCCAGGGTGCAGATCGAGTGGGTGATGCCCTCCAAGGCGTCGGAGATGCAATGGGTGTAATCGTACATCGGATAGATGCACCATTCGCTGCCGGTCTGGTGATGCACGACGCCGTGACGGATGCGATAGAGGGTCGGGTCGCGCATGTTGATATTTGGCGAGCTCATGTCGATCTTGGCGCGCAACACCTTTGCTCCGTCGGGGAATTCGCCGGCGCGCATGCGCTGGAACAGATCGAGATTCTCTTCGATCGAGCGGTTGCGATACGGGCTTTCCTTGCCTGGCTCGGTGAGCGTGCCGCGATACGCGCGGATCTCATCGGCGGTCAGATCGTCCACATAGGCGTGGCCGGATTTGATCAGCTGCACGGCGTAATCGTGGAGCTGCTCGAAATAGTCCGAGGCGAAATAGAGCCGGTCATCCCAAGTGAAACCCATCCACTCCACGTCGCGCTTGATGGCCTCGACATACTCGATGTTTTCCTTGTGCGGATTGGTGTCGTCGAAGCGCAGATTGCAGGTGCCGTTGTAATCACGGGCGATACCGAAATTCAGGCAGATCGACTTGGCGTGGCCAACGTGCAGGTAGCCGTTGGGCTCCGGCGGGAAGCGCGTGGCGATCTTGGTGTGTTTGCCTTCGGCCAGATCCTTGTCGATGATCTGGCGGATGAAATTCGTCGGTTTTGGCGTGTTGTTTTCACTCATATTGAACCTTTTAGCCAAGACAATATTTGTTGGGGGCCATACGTTGCTGCTGGTATCCCCTCATACTCCTTCCCCCTTGACGGGGGAAGGTTGGGATGGGGGTGAAAGCGCTGCTAGTTTGGGGCTTTTCACCCTCCCCCTAGCCCCCTCGACTCGAGTTCCAGACTTCGTCCTACCGCCTCCATCCATGGAGGCGTCCCGTCAAGGGAGGGGGGACCATGAGTTTATTTTGCAGCAGTGCTGCGAATGTACTCGATCGCTTTATCGATGCGGCGCAGACAGGCGTCTTTGCCGATCAAATAGAGCGTGAGATCGAGATCCGGAGAAGGCTGGCCGCCGGTGACGGCCAGGCGCAGCGGCATGCCGACCTTGCCAAAGCCCACGCCCAATTCATTCACCACTCTCTCGATCAGCCCGTGCAGCGCCTTGGCGTTCCATTCGCCAAGCGTCTGCATCTTTTCCTTTACCTTTATTAGCGGCTCGACGGCCTCCGGTTTGAACGCCTTCTTGGCGGCCTGCTCGTTGTAGCTATCGAAATCCCGATAGTAAAACGCGCAGATGCCGGCCAGCTCGACCAGGGTCTTGGCGCGCTCGCGCTGCGCCTTGATTACCTCGAGGATATCCGGGCCTTCGGTCGGATCGATGCCGAGGTTACCGAGGTGATAGCTCAGGTGATGCAAGACGTGGGCGGGATCGCTTTTGATCAAATATTGCTGGTTGAGCCAGAGCAGTTTTTCCGGATTGAAGGTCGAGGCGGCCGTGTTGACGTTGTTCACGTCAAACAGCTCGATCAGCTCGTCGAGGGAAAACAATTCCTGATCGCCGTGCGACCAGCCGAGCCGCACCAGATAATTGAGCAGCGCCTCCGGCAGGAAGCCCTCTTCGCGGTACTGCATCACGCTCACCGCGCCATGGCGTTTGGACAGGCGCTTGCCGTCCTCGCCCAGGATCATCGGCACGTGGGCATAGTGCGGCAACTGGGCCCCCAGGGCCGCGAGGATATTCATCTGGCGCGGGGTGTTGTTGAGATGGTCGTCGCCGCGGATCACGTGCGTGACCTTCATATCCATGTCATCGACCACCACGGTGAGATTGTAGGTAGGCACACCGTCGCTGCGCGCGATGATCAGGTCGTCAAGCTCGCTGTTTTGGATCACCACGCGACCCTTGATCAGGTCATCGATGATCACGGCACCGTCGGTGGGATTCTTGAAGCGCACCACCGGCTCCACGCCCGGGCGCGGCTCCCGGCGCTCACGGCAGCGTCCGTCATAGCGCGGCTTTTCCTTGTTGGCCATCTGCTGCTCGCGCATCGCCTCGAGCTCGTCCTTGGTGCAGTAGCATTTATAAGCCAGGCCTTTGTCGAGCAGCTGCTGGATGACTTCCTTGTAACGCGGGAAATGTTCGGTTTGATAAAACGGGCCTTCGTCATACTCCAGCCCCAGCCAGGTCATGCCTTCGAGGATGGCGTTGACCGACTCGGCGGTGGAACGCTCGAGGTCGGTGTCCTCGATGCGCAGGATGAAGCGGCCGCCATGCTTGCGGGCGTGCAGCCAGGAATACAGCGCGGTCCGGGCGCCGCCAATGTGCAAATACCCCGTGGGACTGGGGGCAAAACGTGTGCGTACGGTCATCGGCTTTAAAATCTCTTGGGTTTACCGGTGCGAATAGGGGCAGGCAGGTATTCTAGCAACTGGCTGAAGGATCAGCCATATCCATTTGACTGGGCGGGCTTTTGCGTGTGCCGGGGATCGTGGGATGGGCGCTCTCAGAACGCCCAGGGATTTTCGATCTCTTCGTAGTCGATGCTGATGCGATTCCCCGCCACGGGACGGAACCGGGTATTGGCGAAATCCACGTGATCGGGGTGATCGCGGTAGCTGGCGATCACCGATTCGTTGGCAAAGCGGACCAGCCAGCAATACTGATAGGCGGCATCGCGCCGCACCGCCTCCCCCGTGAACACCCGGCGCACCCCGGGAATCGCCCCCAGCACGCGCTGACCTTCGGCGATCATCTCCGCGGCGGCTTCAGGGCCCATGCTCTGATCGACATTGTAGATGATGAGATGTTCGACCTCTTTGCACACCGAACAATGTTCCAATACCGCTCCGGCATGGCCTGCGCTGCCCCACATCTGCTGACAGCACACTACCTCATCGCGCACGATTTCACGTATCCCCTGGAACAGATCGTTGAAGTCGGCCTTGTGTTTCTTGGCGAGATTCTGTTTGACCTGCTCAAAAGCCAAGTCATGCAAGGCATTGTGATAGTTGATCTTGGCCACGCCATTGTCGATCAGGCGGCGATAGTGGTCTTGCGACAAGCCGTAACCACCGTGAATCACCAGCGGTCGCTCCAGCGCCTGATTGATGTGCGCCACGGAGTCGAAAGCGCCTTCTCGAACGCCGGCCGCCCCCGCATCGCCCAAGACCACGCCGAGGCTATCGGCACCGGAACGACGCGCAAGATCCAGGATGTGTTGTACAGACCCAGCCTCATCGAGCGTACCGATCAGCACTTCCACCGACGCATCGCACCCCTTCGCCGTGTCGACCATCTCCCGCAGCATGGCCGCGTGCTCGGGGGCCGCTAGCGTCGAGCCATCCACCATGATGCTGTTACAGCCGAGATTGATGGCGCGCACGATGGCCGAGGTATCGCGCCCGAAGTCGAAATGCAGCCCGACCGGCACGCCGGCGCGCCGCGCGGCCTTGACCACCGAGGGCATCACCAGCGTGATGTCGGCGAGATCGAAGCTCGCCCCGGACAGGCTCAGGATGACCGGCGAGCGGGTCTCCTCGGATGCCGCCAAGATCCCTTGCAGCGCATCGAGGCTGAACAGATCGAAGGCGCCGACCGCGTACTTGTGGCGATAGGCGTGCGCAAGCATGTCCTGCACTTTGACCAGTGCCATAAGCGACTCCCCTTGCGGCGTCAAATGCCGCTGCATCTGAGAATCCAGTCTAATGCGATGTAACCGATGGAACAAACAAAACGGATGTGTAGCGGCGCCGGGCTAGACGCAACAACGTATCATGGCCATAGCGACGGCGAGGCGTTGCAACGACGCCACGCGGCATAAAGACGCCGTTTTGGGTTCCAGGGTTTGCGTCGCCAGCCCGGATATTTCACCACGGATCGTAGCGAGGGTGCGTAAGGCATTGAAGATTCGGGGCGCACGGAGCTTTTGACGGTGAAGGCATAGTCGACACTATGTCGAGCCGGCGAAAGCGAGTACGTCACGAAGATTCAATGGATTACGCGGCCGCAGTAGATTCGTGGTGAAATATCCGGGCTAGATGCCGGTGGCTTTCGACTGCTCGGCCTTTTCTAGGGCTTCGGCGACTTCCGCCGGCATGTAGTTTTCGTCGTGCTTGGCCAGAACCTCGCTGGCGACGAACACACCGTCTTCCAGACGCCCTTGCGTCACCACGCCCTGCCCCTCGCGGAACAGATCCGGCAGAATGCCGACGTATTTCACCTGCACCGTCTCGGCGTTATCGGTCACGCGGAAATGATTGGTCAGGCCGTCATCCTCGCGGGTAAAACTGCCATCCTCGACGAGCCCGCCGAGCCGAAAGGTCCGTTCGCCCTTGACCTCCCCGGCACTGACTTGCGTGGGACTGTAGAAAAACACCAGATTGCTGTTGAAGGCATTGAGCACGAGCATGGTCACCGCTCCCAGGGTTACAACGCCTACCAAGATAAACGCAAAACGTTTTTTGCTGCGCGTGTTCATCGGTGGTTACCTCCCATGCTCGTGCCAGGCACATTGAACGATTAGTGTTTCTTGCTCGCTAAGAACCAGTCTGTAATTGCAAACATCAGGATGGAGAAGACGAAGGTCAGGTGAATCCCCACCTTCCACGCCAGTTGCTCAGTCTCCATGGTTTCGACATGCACGAAGGCCTTGAGCAACTCAATCCCCGAGATGGCGACAATCGAGCCGAGCAGCTTCATCTTCAGATCGGAAAACCCGACATGCCCCATCCACTCGGGGCGATCCTCATGTCCCGCGGTATCGATCTTGGAAACGAAGTTTTCGTACCCGGCGAAGATGATGATCAGCAGCAGATTGGCCAACAAGACGACATCGACGAGGGTCAGGATGCCGATGATCACATCGGCGCCGCTTCCGCTGAACACCGTGCCGAACAAATGGAAAAACTCTTTGCCGAACTTGACCAGCAGCAGCGCGATGACTACGACCAGGCCAACATAAAAGGGCACCAGCAGCCAGCGGCTGCCGAAAATGAATACCTCAAGAAAATTTTCTACTCTTTTCATACTCAACCGTTTGCATCCTCTATAGATTGACGAAATGCGCAACCATGCCTCATGCGCCACAGGCAATTGCCCAGGCTGACTTAGCCAGGTGCGTCGATCCAGGCGGCCAAACCGCGCCTTGCCCTTGCACCTGCCGGTTACGGCGCATGCATGATATGGCCGCTACCCTAGAGGATCAAGTCTTCTAACGATTACCGTTAACAGACAACAAATCGACGTTAATCCTTTGCCATCAAAAATAATAATCGATTATTATTAGATGATCATTCGATTTATTCGAATTTAAGGTATCGCCGTGGCGCATCTGAACTACAAGCATCTGCATTATTTTTGGGTCGTGGCCCGCGAGGGCAGCATCGTCAAGGCCAGCAAGCTCCTGCACCTCACCCCGCAGACCATCAGCAGCCAGCTGGGCCTGCTCGAAGACGCCATCGGCGCCAAGCTGTTTGCCAAGTCCGGCCGCAACCTCATCCTGACAGAGGCCGGACGCGTGGCCATGGGATACGCGGAAGAGATCTATGGGCTGGGCGATGAACTGATGGATGTGCTCAGACACCGCCTCGATGGCCGGCCCATGCCGTTTTCGGTCGGCGTGGTGGATGTAGTGCCCAAGCTGATCGCGGCCCGTCTGCTCGAACCGGCGCTGGAACTGCCAGAATCCATGCGCATCATCTGCCATGAAGACAAGCTGGAGAACCTGCTCGCCGATCTCGCCGTACACAAACTCGATATGGTGCTGGCCGACGGTCCGATGCGCTCCACCCTCAATGTGCGCGCCTTCAACCATATGCTCGGCGAGTGCGGCAGCAGCTTTTTCGCCGCCCCCGACCTGGCCAAGCAGCTGCGCCGGGAGTTTCCGCAATCACTCGATCAAATCCCGATCCTATTGCCCATGCCCGGCACCACGCTGCGCGATACCCTGACCCAATGGTGCGCGGAGAAGCAGATCACGCCGACCATCGCCGGAGAATTCGACGACGGTGCGCTGATGAAGACCTTCGGCCAAGCGGGCGCCGGGGTGTTTTGCGCGCCCAGCGTCATCGAACGCGAGGTGGTGCAGCAGTATAAAGTGCAGGTCATCGGCCGCACTGAGGAAGTCCGCGAACGGTTTTACGCCATCACCACCGAGCGGCGCTTGAAGCATCCCGCGGTCGTCGCTATCAGCGAAGCCGCCAAACGCCGGCTCTTCGGCATGGAATGAGACCGTACGGTCTTATGCCCAACTGCGTGAAATCCTCGCCCTCCCTTGTCAACGATCCCTGTTACTCGCAGGTGATCTGCTTGTGGCCATCCTTCTCCTGCCGGCGCTTACCGGTGCCGATACCATCGGCAGCCCGAGACGCAGCAGAGCGCCCCGAACAGCAGCCCGCTCAGCAACAACTACCCATGATCAGAATCACCGGGTAAACCGTAGCGCTCATTCTTGATTCCCGTTATACATTCATCCGGTTGGACAAGGCCTACTTCTGGTGACATCCCTTGCATTCGGCAACCGGCCCGCTGGGCTTGCCTGCTTTAGTTTCACGCTTGTGGCAGCCGATACACTGCCGATGCAGCGCTTCGCGGGCGTTCAACGCCGACCCGCTCGCGCCGGGCTTGTGGCATGCGTGGCAGGTCTGATCCATGCCCATATGGTGGCAATCGCCGCAACCGACGTTCTCCAGGGCGCTGTGTTTCCCGTGTGAGAAGATCACCACCCCGGCCTTGTTCTTCATCTCGATGGTGTCGGGAAATCCATGGGCCTGACTCATGGCGAGCATCGCTACCGCCGCCACCGCCGCAATCACATTCGTCTGCCGCTGCATACTGAAACTCTGTCGTTGAGTGACATGCTTCAAGGATAGTAAACCCACAAAAAAATATATAAACACATTTTTTTTGAAGTTCGATTTGTACTATAGTTCACAGATTAACAACACCCCATGGGAGTGAATCATGAGAGCCGCCGTTCTCCATCAGGCCGGTAAGGCCGATGCACTCAGGATCGAGGAAACCAATCCGCCGCACATCAGCAGTCCGAACCAGGTATTGGTCAGGATCAAGGCCGCGGGGATCAATCCGGTCGATACCAAGATGCGCCAGGCCCCGGAGCGCTTTCCGTTGCACATGCCCGCCATCCTCGGATGCGACGGCGCCGGCATCGTCGAGGAAACCGGTGCCAACGTTACGCGATTCAGCCCCGGTGATGAGGTCTATTTCTGCCAGTGCGGCTTCAACGGCCGCCAGGGTACCTATGCCGAATATGCCGCCGTCGACGAATGTTTCCTCGCGCACAAGCCCAAGGCGCTGACCTTCGCCGAGGCCGCTGCCGCGCCGCTGGTGTTGATCACCGCCTGGGAGGCGCTGTATGACCGCGTCACGGTCAACCCCGGCCAGCAGGTCCTGATCCATGCCGGTGCGGGCGGCGTCGGACACGTCGCCATCCAGCTGGCCAAACTCGCCGGGGCGCGCGTGGCGACCACCGTCAGCAGCGCGGCCAAGGCGGAGTTCGTCAAGATCCTCGGCGCCGAGAAGGTCATCCGCTACAAGGAGCAAGATTTCGTTCAGGCCATCCGCGAATGGGGCAACGGCAATCACGGTGTCGATATCGCGCTCGATACCGTCGGCGGGCCGCTCATCGAAAAGACCTTTGGCGCGGTGCGCGTCTATGGCGATGTGGTCACCATTCTGCAGCCGCCGCCCGACATCAATTGGGGCGAGGCGCGCAAGCGCAATCTGCGTTTCACCCAGGAGCTGATGCTCTCCCCTACCCTCATGGAGATCGATGAAGCAAAGTTGCATCAGGGATGGATCTTAGAGCAGTGCGCCAAGTTGTTTGAGCAGAATAGACTGAGCATCAAGGTCGCCAAGACCTTTGATCTGGCCGATGTCGCCAAGGCTCATGAGTATCTCGAAAACGAACACCCGATTGGCAAAGTGGTGTTGATGGTTAGTTAGTTGCATTCCGGCACGATAAATTACTCGCCCACGAACGGCACTTACTCAAGAAGATGCAATTCCCTCCCCCTTGACGGGGGAGGGTTAGGTTGGGGGAATGTTTAGTCTTAAGTAAGTGCCATTCTACTCACCCACCAATTTCCGGCACCACGCCTCGATGATCGCCCGCGACTCCGCGGGCTTTTCCGTCAACATCCAGTGATCGCATTCCACGATCTCGATCGCCCCCTTGGGAAACAGCGCGGCGTGACGTTTGTTCTGCTCGATGTCGGCGAGGTCGGCACCCGCCGACAACATCACCAACACAGGACACGTGATCGCCCCAAGCGGCGGCAGTGGTCGCGTGACCTCATACATATCCTGCAGATAATTGGCCGTTGGCAGATGTTTGATGTCCAGAAACGGATCGGCGTAGATTTCCGAAATCTGCTTGTCGCTGGAACTCGCCAGCAAGGCGCGCGTCTGTTGATCGAAGTGGTAGAGGTCGAGCTTTTCGACCTTTCTGCGTTTCAGTCCCAACGCATTACAAAACTTCACCAGCCCAATCAGCATTCGAAGCGCACCCCGGAATTTGCTGACCGTGGCCAGCTTGCCTTGCAAGGCGTCGGGAAAGACCGGATCGATCAAGACCAGGCCGGCGCATTTTCCCGGGTAACGCTGCGCGAAGTTGATCGCCACCTGCGCGCCCAGGCTATGGCCAACGATCACCGCCTGCGTAAAGGATTCGGCGGCGAGGATGGTATGCAGGTCCTCGCACCACACCTCGTGGGTGAAATCAGCGCAGCGCATCGTATCGCCGTGCCCACGCAGATCGAAGCGCAGGATGTCCCAATCATGTTGCAAGGTGGTGGTCTGCACGAACTCGGTCCAGCGCGTCATATTGCTGGCCAGGCCGTGGATCAGCACCAACACCGGATGGTCACGCTTCGCGGCGCGCTGCACTCGATAACTCAACCGGCAGCCTTTGGCGGCGTCAATCGAAAAAGCCGTTTCACTCATAGAACTCATGTGATGATATATCCAAAAAAACTTTCCTTAAGCCGCATCGTAAGCGCGGAACGGCTCTTTGTTCGCCGCCGCCAGGACAGGGTATGCAGTCCACGCAGCCAATGCTCGGTTGTGACAGACGGAGCCCAGCACCTATAATACCCGGCCATCTGCCCACATCACATACGGAGAGACACTGGTGCCCCCTACCTATGAACCGGTGGCCGAAGTCCACACATATTCCCCTCTCCCGCTTGCGGGAGAGGGTGGCCTGAAGGGCCGGGTGAGGGAAGAAACCGCCCGATTCAATGGCACAAATCGCGGTCGCTGCTCCGGGCCGTCTATCTCGGTTCCAGCAGCATGAGTTTGATCTTATCAGGCGTATTCTGGATCTTGGTCTACCTGGCACTGGTGCTTGCCCCGTTGCTGGTGCTGTTCATTGAACCCGTACCGGCGGGAGCAGGATTCTGGTGGGATCTGTCTCTAGCCCTGGGTTTTGCGGGCATGGGCATGCTCGGGGTGCAATTCCTGCTCACGGCGCGCTTTCGCCGGCCAAGCGCGCCGTTTGGCATCGACATCATCTATTTCTTCCATCGTTACCTGGCAGTGATCGCCTTCGGTTTGGTGCTGCTGCACGTCCTCATCATCGCCATCGACAATCCCGCTGCCATCGGCAGCCTGAATCCTCTGGTCGCGCCTGGCTACATGAGCATGGGCTTCACTGCCGTAGCCTTCTTTGCCATCGTCATCATCAGCTCGCTGTGGCGCAAGCAGCTGCGCATCGAATACGATCGTTGGCGCCTCCTGCATACCGTATTCGCCACCAGCGCCTTCATCCTGGCGATCGGACACATCACCGGCGTGGGCTATTACATCGACACGCCGCTGAAAAGCGCGGTGTGGCTGGGCTTTACCGCCTTCTGGATGCTGCTGATCCTCTACGTGAGGCTGGTCAGTCCCATGCGCATGTTGCGAACCCCCTATCGCGTCGTGGAGGTTCTTAAGGAACGTGGCAGCACCTGGACGTTGACCGCCGCGCCGGACGGGCATCCGGGCATGCGCTTCCAACCGGGCCAGTTCGCCTGGTTGACGCTGCGCGCCTCACCCTACGCGCTCAAGGAGCACCCCTTCTCCATCTCCTCAAGCGCCGAAAAGCCGGAGCGTCTATCATTCACCATCAAGGAACTGGGCGATTTCACTAGCACCATCAAGGACGTTCAACCAGGCGAAGTGGTTTACCTCGACGGCCCCTATGGCGCGTTCAGCATCGACCGCCTTCCCGCAACGGGCTGCGTTTTCATCGCGGGCGGTGTCGGCATCGCCCCCATCATGGGCATATTGCGTACGTTAGCGGATCGTGGCGACCGGCGTGCAGCGCTACTGATCTATGCCAACAATCGTTGGGAGAACGTCATTTTTCGTGAAGACCTGGAGGCCTTGCAGACGTGGCTGAATCTGCGCCTCGTGCATGTACTGTTTAAACCGCATGCGGAATGGCAGGGCGAGCGCGGCCTGGTGACACAAGAGTTACTGGCGCGCGTGCTGCCGCAAGATTATCGCAGCCTCGAATATTTCGTGTGCGGCCCCAAACCCATGAACCATCTGGTCGAACATGCGCTCGAATCGCTGCGCGTTCCCCTGCACCAGGTTCACACCGAGCTGTTTGATCTAGTTTAAGAGGCAATCCCATGCGCGAACTCTGGGCAAAACGCATCGCCATCTTCACGGGTCTGCTGGTCGCGACACTGGCGCTGGTGTTTGCCTGGCAGCATAATCCGCCGAAAAAAAAAGCGGGGGGCACGCCTATCCACGCACCCGCCGCAAGCCAAAATGACCTGATCGAATCCGGACGCAAGGTGTATGAAGAGCTCGGCTGCGCACGTTGCCATGCCATCGCCGGCCAAGGCAACCCGCGCCATCCTCTCGATGGCGTAGGCGCCGTGCTGTCGGCAGAAGAACTGGTGCTCTGGATCACCGCGCCCGAAGAGATGCGGGAGATGCTGCCGGAGTCGGTTTTTCGCGTCAAGCAGGCCTATCGCACTCTCACCCAGGCGCGACTCGATGCGCTGGTGGCCTATCTCAAGAGCCTGCAGGATACGCCTCCCGCCGAGCAGCGCGAATCATCACGCCTTAGCATCCAAATCACGCGGCACGATGCTTGACGCCCCGCCACACAATCCCTAGTATAGCCGCCACGTTTTCAGGTTCCCCATGGCCGCCCGGCCACGGGGTGAAACGGGAAGTTGGTGCGCTCTTCGAGCAAAGCCAACGCTGCCCCCGCAACGGTAAATGAGTCAAGGCCGCTACATCACGCCACTGTGCATCGCATGGGAAGGCGTAGCGCCCCGCAGTTTCGCTCATGAGCCCGGAGACCGGCCTAGAACGCACGTGTCAGGTATTGCGGAGGGCGATACCGGGCGAGCGGTTCAGCACTCTCACTGCCGTTGCCCTGTCTTCCTCTGTCTGCCTGCTTTGGTCATATAACGCGCGGGTGTGCGCACAGAGGAAAAAATGAATATTTCGAATAAACCCATTCTTGCTGGAATCCTGGCGGCTTCGTTTTCACAGAGTGTGATTGCTCAGACTAATGACGATGCGATCATCGTGACGGCATCGCGTACGGCACAAACAGTCGATGACACTCTTTCATCGGTAACCGTCTTCCGCCGTGAGGATATCCAACGCCTGCAAGCCACCAGTATCTCGGACCTTCTGACAGGCGTTAATGGTGTGAACATCACCAACAATGGCGGACTAGGAAAAACCACCTCATTATTTATGCGCGGCACCGAGTCAGACCATCTCCTGGTGCTTATCGATGGCATCAAGGTCGGTTCCGCAACCAGCGGTTCAACTGCATTCGAAGACTTACCGCTAGATCAAATCGAACGGATCGAGATCGTCCGCGGCCCGCGATCCAGCCTCTACGGTTCCGAGGCGATCGGCGGCGTCATCCAGATATTCACACGCAAAGGCGCGGCGGGTCTGAAGCCCTCTTTTAATCTTGGTGCCGGCAGCTATGGAACCAAAAGCATCTCAGCCAGCCTCAGCGGCGGCAATGAGAATTCCTCGTTCAATTTGAGTGTCGGTCATACCCGCACCGATGGATTCGATTCCTGCGAAAACACCTTGACCGCGGGTTGCTTCGTCATCGAACCGGACAATGACGGCTATAAAAGAAACAATGCAAGTCTGCACCTCGGCCATCGTTTCGCCAATAAAGCCGAAGTGGATTTCAGCCTGCTTCAGACACAAGGAGAGAATGAATATGATGGTGGGATATATTCCGGCAATGAAAATGACTTCAAGCAACAAGTCTTGGGAGTAAAGGCTGCCTTGCCGGTTACCGACACCTGGTTTGCATCGGCCACCGTCGGCAAATCCACGGATGAAATGGAGAGCCGTTTGAATGGGACGTTCGTCAGCGAATTCAATACGACACGAAATACCGCCTCCATCCAAAACGACATCTCTATCCGCGACAATGTCCTGCTCTCCGTAGGCATCGATTACTTGGAGGATGAAGTCAGCACCTCTGAATATAGTGCAAACACACGTGATAACATCGGCGTGTTTATCCAATCACAAAGCGAACACGGCAAACACCGGCTGAACTTCAGTCTGCGCCAGGACGACAATGAGCAATTCAATACCCATACCACCGGATCGGTCGCTTGGGGCTATGCGCTCAATGATAATCTGTCATTCAAGAGCTCGTATGGCACCGCCTTCAAGGCGCCTTCGTTCAACGAGTTGTATTATCCCTACTATGGCGACGTCAATCTGAAACCTGAGGAATCGCGCACGATCGAAATCGGACTGTCGCACCATCACCAGCATCTCACCTGGGAAATCAGCGCCTATCAAACCAAGGTGGACGATTTGATTGCTTACGATGCCTCCATATTCAAGGCAAACAATATCAACGCCGCCCGCATCCAGGGCTTGGAAGTCACGGCAGGCGCCCGATTGGACAATTGGTTGTTAAACACCAATTTCAGTCTCATGAAAACCAAAAATGAAAGTCATGACGCCAACAACGGCAATCAACTTGCACGGCGCGCCAACAACTCGCTGCGCATCGACATCGACCACACCCTGCCCGCTGTGCAGATTGGGGCGACCATCAACATACAAGGAAGCCGTTACGATGATGCGGCAAATACCGTAAAAGTGCCGGGCTACAGCACCATAGACCTGCGCCTCGAAAAGACCCTAAGCAAGCACTGGCTGATGCAAGCCAAGGTCGCCAACCTCGCGGATAAGGACTATCAAACAGTCGCCCACTTCAATCAGGCCGGCCGCAACGTCATGTTGAACGTGAAGTATCAACAATAGTTCGTAAATCACGTTCGCACGTTAATAACCCGACAGCGAGATATATCTGGTGCAATTCCCTCTCCCTCAGGGAGAGGGTTAGGGTGAGGGGTAATATATTGTTTTTACCCCCTCATACTGTCCTTCTCCCTGGGGGAGAAGGGACGTTATCGAAATGTTTTTTCAGATATATTTGATCGGCGGGTTAGTAATAACTCACGTTTACACGGTGATGCTTCCAACCATGCCAACGTCTCAGCGTTTGCATGATTCGCAAACAAGCCCCTAAGGCCAGAGACCCATGCACCTACCAATTATCATTGCAGAGCATCGCATCTGATGACAACCCTGATGATCCAGGGCACCACCTCCGATGCCGGCAAAAGCGCGCTGGTCACCGGGCTGTGTCGCGTGCTGCGCCGTCGCGGTATTCGAGTTGCACCTTTCAAGCCACAGAACATGGCGCTCAACAGCGCAGTGTCCATCGACGGAGGCGAGATCGGCCGCGCTCAAGCGCTACAGGCGCAGGCCTGCGGTCTGGAGCCACATACCGACATGAATCCGGTGCTACTCAAACCCAACTCCGATACCGGTGCCCAAGTGATCATCCACGGCAAGGCGCTGAGCACGATGGAAGCGCAGGATTATCATGCCTACAAACGCATGGCGAAGCAGGCCGTGCTGGAATCCTATCAGCGCTTGATCCAGCAATATGAGGTGGTTCTTGTCGAAGGCGCCGGGAGCCCGGCCGAGATCAATCTGCGCGAGAACGACATCGCCAATATGGGGTTCGCCGAAGCCGTGGATTGCCCGGTGTTATTGGTCGCCGATATCGACCGCGGCGGTGTGTTCGCCCACATCGTCGGCACGCTAGCGCTGCTCAGTGCCTCGGAACAAGCGCGCATCAAAGGCGCCATCATCAATCGCTTTCGTGGCGATATCGCTCTGCTCCAGCCAGGAGTGGATTGGCTGGTGCATCGCATCGATAAACCCGTCGTCGGCGTGTTGCCCTATCTGCACGGCCTGCACCTGGAGGCCGAGGATGCGATCAACGCGTACAATCATCGTGACGATCAAGACCGCTGCCTGCGAGCTATCGTCCCGGTCCTGCCACGCATCAGCAATCACACCGACTTCGACCC
Organism: Pseudomonadota bacterium; assembly: GCA_040752855.1. Lineage (GTDB taxonomy): Bacteria > Pseudomonadota > Gammaproteobacteria > RBG-16-57-12 > RBG-16-57-12 > JBFMHP01. The sequence goes on from JBFMHP010000009.1 coordinate 30,419, forward strand.
GCTGCGCCTGCACCCGCAGGTGGATCTGCAATTCATCGGCCCGGGCCAGGCCATTCCTCCCGCAGACTTGATCATTCTGCCCGGATCGAAAAATGTGGCGATGGATCTGAACTTTCTGCGCGCACAGGGTTGGGAATCTGCGATACAAAAACATCTGCGTTACGGCGGCAAGTTGCTCGGCATCTGCGGCGGCTTCCAGATGCTGGGACAGGCCATTCACGACCCACTACATATTGAAAGCGCCACGGAATCAATCCGCGGTCTGGGCCTGTTGGATTTTGCAACGACATTGGAGCCGGACAAACAACTCAAGCGTTGTGAAGGACACCTGCTCTTGGGGAATGTTCCGGTCAGCGGCTATGAAATCCATGCCGGGGTCAGCGCAGGTCCCGCCTTGAACCATCCCGCGATCCGAATTGCCGGTCGCGATGACGGCGTGGTCTCCGATGACGGACAAATCATCGGCACCTATCTCCACGGGCTATTTGATTCGTCTGCCGCCTGTCAAACCCTGCTGCAATGGGCCGGCCTTAGCCACGCCCAGACCATCGACTATCACGCCCTGCGCGAAGCAGGCATCGATCGCATGGCCGATGCCATCGAACAACACCTGGATTTGGCTTTGATCGATCGATTGCTGGGCATATAACTCGGTGAGATCCCTCGCGCACTCGACTTGGGCGAAAAATCGCGAATCTTTTCCTATACTGCTCTTGTCCATCAACACGATCACATGATCCAGCACGGAGGCAAATGCCATGCCCAGCACGCTTGAACACAAGACGAACAAGAAAGTTGCGCCGGGGAAGTTCTACCCCTTGGGTGCGTCGCCCATGGGCGACGGGGTCAATTTCGCCCTGTATTCACAACACGCCGCGGAGGTGTTTCTGCTCCTGTTCGACGCCCCGGACGGCGAGCCCACGGACATCATCAAACTGGAGCACCGGACGCGGTTTGTCTGGCATTGTTTTGTCGCCAAGCTCAAGCCGGGCCAGCTCTACGGCTACAAGGTGCGGGGAGACTATAATCCCGCGCGCGGCCTGCGCTTCAACGAGCACAAGCTGCTGCTCGATCCTTACGCCAAGGCCCTGACCGGCAAGTGCCGCAATATCGACAACCTACTGCTGCCCTACGATCCGAACAGCCCCGACGGCGATCTGGTGATGGATACGCGCGACAACACGCGCATCGTCCCCAAGTCGGTGGTGGTCAGCAACCAGTTCGACTGGGGCGGCGATCACTCTCACCCCGAGATCCCCTTCGAGAAACTCATCATCTACGAGGTCCACCTCAAGGGCTTTACCGCCCATCCCTCGGCCAAGGTGCAGCACCCCGGCACCTATCTGGGGCTGATCGAAAAGATCCCGTACCTGAAAGAACTGGGGGTCAACGCTGTCGAGCTGCTCCCCGTCCATGAACACTACGTGGATGATTTCCTCATCGACAAGGGACTGACCAACTACTGGGGATACAACACCATCGGTTTCTTTGCGCCGGAGTCGTCATACGGCAGCAACGGCGCGCCCGGCAGCCAGGTGAGCGAGTTCAAGACCATGGTGCGCGAGCTGCACCGGGCGGGGATCGAGGTCATCCTTGATGTGGTCTACAACCACTCCGGCGAGGGCAACGAACGCGGGCCGAGCGTCTGCTTCAAGGGCGTGGACAATCCCACTTATTACAGCCTGACCGGCGGTCCCAACGACCCTGCCCGCTACTACATGAACTGGACCGGCTGCGGCAACAGTCTCAATCTTTCCAACACCCATGTGATCCGTTTCGTGATGGATTCGCTGCGCTACTGGGTGGAGGTGATGCACGTCGATGGCTTCCGATTCGATCTGGCCTCGGTGCTGGGGCGGGAAGAAGGGATGTTCCAGCGCTCGGCCTCGTTCTTCGATGCCATCTCCCAAGACCCGGTGCTCAATCGCATCAAAATGATCGCCGAACCCTGGGATCTGGGCACCTACCAAGTAGGCAACTTCCCCGTGGATTGGTCGGAGTGGAACGGCCGTTTCCGCGACACGATGCGCAAGTTCGGCAAAGGCGATGCGGGCCAGGTCAGAGATCTGGGCTGGCGCCTCACCGGCTCCGCCGATCTGTACGGCGACGACGGCCGCTCCGCCTACAACAGCATCAACTTCATCACCTGCCACGACGGCTTCACCCTGGCCGATCTGGTCTCCTACAACGGCAAGCACAATGAAACCAATCGCGAAGGCAATCGCGATGGCACCGATGACAACCACTCCTGGAATTGCGGGGTCGAGGGCGAGACGGACGATCCGAACATCATCGCCCTGCGCAAGCAGCTCGTGAAAAACCATCTCTGCACCCTGCTCTTTTCCGCGGGCACCCCGATGGTGCTGGGCGGAGACGAGTTCATGCGCACGCAACGCGGAAACAATAATGCCTACTGCCAGGACAACGAGATCAGCTGGTTCGACTGGAATCTCACCGCGAAGAATGCCGACATCCTCACGTTCTTCAAAAAGGCCGTGGCCCTGACTCGGCGCTACCCCATCCTTCAGCGGCGCAAGTTCTTCCTCGGCGCGGATCTCGACGCCGACCAGATCCCCGACATCAGCTGGTATGGCGCCGACCTGGGCGCGCCCAACTGGAATGCCCCGGAGCTGCGCACCCTCTGCTACCGTCTCGACGGCGGCGAAGACAAGGCGGCGGGCAAGGACTACTCGCTGTTCATCATTCTTAATGCCGACTGGAGGACTCAGAGCGTGCAGATCCCGCCTGCCGACGGCAACAAGAAATGGTACCGGGTAATCGACACCAGCCTGCGCGCCGGCGAGGACTTTTGCGCCCCCGGCCAGGAGGTGCCGCTCAATCCGGCCAGCCGTTATCAAACCAATCCGCGCAGCACCGTGGTACTGGTGGGAAGATGAGTGGGCTCAGCCCCCTGCCCTTGCCGTCCGCACTTCATCCCCTGATTCCGGCAGCTCGTCGCAGATAAAGATCCAGCAGATGGCTGCGTACAGCGCACCATGGAAACGACAACGCCCCCTTTGCGAATCACATGGCTTTTTAAGGTCACGCCATCGAACTAAGAACACAGACTGCACCGCACCGGCACGGGCGTTCTGAATTTCTCAGGGATCGCTGGATTGAAATGGTGCCCGGGACCGGAATCGAACCGGTACGGGAGGATAAGTCCCGAGGGATTTTCATACCCGCTACAGCTTTAGCTGCTGCACGTTAAACGTGCATTTGTGGTCTGGACTTTATCTTTGCCATGTCATGGCTTATAACCATGATTTAGGCAGGAGCCGTCAAGTCTCTACACTTTCCTAAGGGTTGAGGGATGAAACTCTACAAGTACACCGAAACCGAACTCAGAAAGGCCGTCAAACAATCCACCTCTATGAGACAAGTATTGCTGAGACTTGATATTTCACCCTTCGGCGGCAATTACGACGTATTACGAAAAGCCATAAGGCATTTCAATATTGATACATCGCACTTCTCTGGCCAGGCGTGGAATAAGGGCAAAAGACTCCAACCGAAACAGCCGATTGAAAGATACCTGACCAATGAGTCCGCGATTCAATCCTACAAGCTCAAGAATCGACTTCTCAAAGAAGGCGTCCTTGAGCAAAAGTGCTCGAATTGCGACAACGTTACTTGGCTCGGCCACCCGATTCCACTTGAGCTTGACCATATCAACGGGAACAACAAAGACAATCGATTAGCCAATCTTCGTCTTCTCTGCCCCAATTGCCACGCCCTTACTCCAACGTACCGAAGCAAGAACCGACCTTAGGCTTAGCTCGGGATTGCCTCCACCATGACGTGCTGAGGTTTCCCCGAATTTGACTCCATTCACACCAGGAGTTTCCCACCTGGGTGCTCAAATTGCTTAAGTCCCTTGCGTCTACCTATTTCGCCACCCGGGCAGGATGGAGAATAAAAACCCGATCACGGCGAATTCTACCGTGACTTGATCAGTTTTAAAACATGGAGATGGAGGCCGGGGCCGGAGTCGAACCGACCTACATGGATTTGCAATCCAGTGCATAACCGCTTTGCTACCCGGCCGTTGGTTCTCTGGATGGAGCGCCTCAAAAACATTTAAACCCCGGAGTGCCGAGGTTTAAATGGAAATCTGGAGCGGGAAACGAGACTCGAACTCGCGACCCCAACCTTGGCAAGGTTGTGCTCTACCAACTGAGCTATTCCCGCTTGAGGTCCGCACATTTTAATGAAATCGGATTAACTGTCAACACCTAATTAGCATTAATTCTTAACGAGAATCGGCCAGGCGGCCCGGATATAAAGCAGCATGGACCAGAGCGTCAGCACGGCCGCGACGTAGAGAAATCCCAGGCCGACATCCGCCGAGGAAATCCCGCCGATGTGCACGGCATACAGGAGCAGGATGATGGCGATCATCTGGGCGATGGTCTTGATTTTGCCGATGATTGAGACGGCCACCTTGGCGCTCTGCCCGAGTTCGGCCATCCATTCCCGCAGCGCGGAGATGGTGATCTCACGGCCGATGATGACGATGGCCGGCAAGGCCAGCACGATATTGTTGAAGCTGGTGGGGTTGCGCTCGACCAGCATGACCAGGGCGGTGGCCACGATGAGCTTGTCGGCCACCGGGTCCAGAAAGGCGCCGAAGCGTGAGGTCTGGTTCAAGCGTCTGGCCATGTAGCCGTCCAGCCAATCCGTGACCGAGGCGATGACAAACAGGCTGGCGGCGCTGAGATGCGCCCAGCCATAAGGCAGGTAGTACAGCAGCACGAAAAACGGGATGATCAGGATACGCAGCAGCGTCAGGATTGTCGGGATGTTGAGGGTCATACTTCAGATGGACTCATCGCTGTGAAAACTGTCGTAGATGCGCTGCGCAAGCTGGCGGCTGATCCCTTCCACCCGGGCGAGGTCTTCCACGCCGGCCCGGCTGAGCTCCTGCAATCCGCCGAATTGCCTCAGCAGTTGCTGGCGCCGCTTCGGGCCCAAGCCGGGGATGTCCTCCAGCACCGATCGGCTTCTGGCCTTGGCGCGGCGGTGACGGTGGCCGGAAATTGCAAAACGATGGGCTTCATCGCGAATCTGCTGGATCAAATGCAAGGCGGGCGAATCCGCGTCAAGTATAAAGGGGGAGTCCCGGCCCGACAAGAACAGCGTCTCCTCGACGGGCTTGCGCTGCGGCCCCTTGGCCACGCCCACGAGGATCACGCCCTCGATTTGCAGTTCTTCCAATACACGCTCGGCCTGGGCCAACTGCCCCTTACCACCGTCGATGAACAAGAGATCAGGTAACACACCCTCCCCTTTCTTGATGCGAGTGTAACGGCGCAGCAATGCCTGATGCATCGCCGCGTAATCATCACCGGGAGTGATATCCGTAATGTTGAAGCGACGGTAATCCGATTTGACCGGACCTTGCGTATCAAACACTACGCAGGATGCCACCGTCGCCTCACCCATGGTGTGGCTGATATCGAAACACTCCATGCGCTGGGGCGGGCCTTCCAAACCCAGCGCGTCCTGCAAGGCCTCGAAGCGTTGCAGCATATTGGCCTTGCTGGCCAGATGGGTCTTCAGCGCGATGCGCACGTTGTTGAGCGCCATCTCCAGCCAGCGCTTGCGCTCGCCGCGCACCTCGCTGGCGATGGTGATCGTCTGTCCCGCCTCGGCGGTGAGCACTTCCTCGACCCACGCCTGATCCTCGAGCGCATGACTGACCAGGATGCGCGCGGGTATCCTCTGCCCGGCGGCAAGCTCGGAGAGGTAATACTGCGGGACAAAGGCATCGAGCACATCGGCGGGATCGCTCTGTTCGATATGCTTGGGATAAAAGCTCTTGTTGCCGAGATGACGGCCATCGCGGATGAAGAACACCTGCACACAGGCCACACCGGCGCTGGCATCACACGCGACGACATCGAAATCTCCGCTTTCGCCGCACACATACTGCCGCTCCTGCACCCGGCGCAGATTGGCGATCTGATCACGATAGCGCGCCGCCTGCTCGAATTGCAGCGCTTCAGAGGCCGCCTCCATGCGCTTGGCCAGTTCATCGATGACCTGAACGTTCTTGCCTTCCAAGAACATCACCGCGTGGCGCACGTCATCGGCATAGTGCTCGCGCGTCACCAGTCCTACACAGGGCGCGGTACAACGCTTGATCTGGTATTGCAGACACGGCCGGGTGCGATTGCGATAAAAACTCTCCTCGCACTGACGGATCGGAAACAGCTTTTGCAGCAGATTCAGGCTTTCGCGCACCGCCGAGGCGCTGGGATACGGCCCGAAATAACGCCCCTTCTCCCGCTTGTTGCCGCGGTAGAAACTCAAGCGTGGAAAATCATCATCGCTGGAGAGATGGATATATGGATAACTCTTGTCATCACGCAGCAGAATGTTGTAACGCGGTTGCAGCGATTTAATCAGATTGTTTTCCAGCAACAGCGCCTCGCCTTCGGTGCGCGTGACGGTGATTTCGATATCCGCCACCTGCGCCATCAAGGCCCGCGTTTTCACACTGTCGATATTGTTGCGGAAATAACTGGAAAGACGCTTCTTCAGATTGCGCGCCTTGCCCACGTACACCACCACGCCCTGGGCGTCGAGCATGCGATAGACGCCGGGCTTGGAGGTGACGCTCTTCAGAAATGCTTCGGCGTCGAATGTGGAAACGCGCGCCATTTAACTTCGCTTGTTTTCGAGCAGCTTTTTCGCCGTACGAAAGACGTCTTCAAACATCTCATCGGTCAGGCGCTTGGTCTGGGTGTTATAGCGGCTGCAATGATACGAATCGACCAAGCGGCGACCGTCCGGCAGGACATGCACCGCGCCGTGGGCGAATTTAAAGCCACCCACCTTCAAACCTTGCGCGCGCAACACCGCCTGATGGGCGATATTGCCCAAGGCGATGATCACGCCCCCCTTGGGCAGCCCCGCGATCTCGTGCGCCAGATAGTCGTTACATTCATTCACCTCTGCCCCCACGGGTTTGTTTTGCGGCGGGAGACATTTCACGGCATTGGTAATACGGCAGTTCTTGAGCTTGAGGCCATCGGTTCTCGAAATCGACTCGGGACGGTTGCTGAAGCCGAATTTATGCAAGGTCCGGTACAAGAGGATACCGGCATAGTCGCCGGTAAACGGTCGGCCGGTGGCGTTAGCCCCGTGCATGCCGGGGGCGAGACCGACGATCAACAAACCCGGCTTGTCGACACCAAACGGCGCCACCGGGGCCGCATGATACTCAGGATACTCCCGCTTCACCTCCTTCAAAAATCGGCTCAGCCGCGGGCACCGGGAGCATTCGGCATCAAAAATCATTTTTTCAGTCATAGCGTTAGATCAGGTTCAACGTTTATTCCGCGCAGGTTGGGTTGCGCATCGGCCCGGGCCGTACAAGACTTGCCGCGAGCGGCAGATCTTAGCAGAGAATCGTCGCAATAACCTGACGTTAGATGCATGGGTGCCGATACAGCGCAGCCCTCGGGCCCTAGCCCCCCTTCATGCCAGCTTCGAATAATCACCCATTATAACTGTGTATTTAATTGGTTTTCGATTCAATACCTTGAATTTTTTGATTGCCATCTCCTTCTGGATGTCTCATAAATAATTAATGAATGTTTAAGGCATCTCTGATTTATTTGATGCATGCTTTAAATTTATTCTGACAGAGCCGCTATATATTTAAAGAGGGGCTGTTTCCAAGGGTGACCCCACTGCCTGCGGCTAGGCACGGAAATAGCATGTACTCGAAAGGGATGTCTTCTCCTGATCGTCAGCAATAGGAGTCTGGGCCATGAATATCTTTGAAAAGTACACCGCGCGCTATGAGAGTCATCAAGAAGAAGAGATGACTATCCAGCAATATCTCGAACTCTGCAAAAGGGATCCTTCCGCGTATGCCACGGCGGCAGAACGGATGCTGATGGCCATCGGCAAGCCCGAGCTGGTCGATACCCGGCACGATCCGCGCCTGAGCCGGATCTTCTCGAACAAACTTATCAAGATCTACCCTGCCTTCAAGGATTTCTACGGCATGGAAGAGGCGATCGAACAAATCGTTTCGTACTTCCAGCACGCCGCGCAAGGCTTGGAGGAAAAGAAGCAAGTGCTCTACCTGCTCGGCCCGGTGGGTGGCGGCAAATCCTCACTGGCGGAAAAGCTGAAATCATTGATGGAGAAAGTTCCCCTCTACGCCATCAAAGGATCACCGGTCAATGAATCGCCCCTGGGACTGTTCAATCCGCAGGAAGACGGCCCCATTCTGCAGGAGGACTATGGCATCTCCTCGCGTTATCTCACGGGCATCATGTCGCCGTGGGCAGTCAAGCGGCTTAAGGAATTCAACGGCGACATCACCCAGTTCAGGGTAGTGAAGGTTTATCCGTCCGTGTTGAAACAAACTGCCGTCGCCAAGACCGAGCCGGGCGATGAAAATAATCAAGACATCTCCTCCCTGGTCGGTAAGGTCGATATCCGGCAACTGGAGCACTTCTCGCAGGACGACCCGGACGCCTACAGCTACTCCGGCGGCCTGTGCCTGGCCAATCGCGGTCTGCTCGAATTCGTCGAGATGTTCAAAGCGCCGATCAAGGTGCTGCATCCGCTGCTCACCGCCACGCAGGAAGGTAACTACAAAGGCACCGAAGGGTTCGGCGCAATCCCGTTCGACGGCGTGATCCTGGCGCACTCCAACGAATCGGAATGGCAGGCGTTCAAGAACAACAAAAACAACGAGGCCTTCCTCGACCGGATTTACATCGTGAAGGTGCCCTACTGCCTGCGCGTCTCCGATGAGGTCAAGATCTACAAAAAACTGCTGACAAACAGCTCGCTCTCACAATCGCCCTGCGCGCCCGGCACCCTGGATATGATGGCGCAATTCGCCGTGCTGTCACGCCTGAAAGAGCCGGAGAATTCCAGTCTCTTCTCCAAGATGCGAGTCTATGACGGCGAGAACCTCAAGGACATCGATCCGAAGGCCAAGTCGTATCAGGAATACCGTGACTATGCCGGCGTCGATGAAGGGATGGACGGGCTTTCCACGCGTTTTGCCTACAAGATCCTCTCCAAGGTGTTCAACTTCGATCACAGCGAAGTGGCGGCAAATCCGGTGCATCTGTTGTACGTACTGGAGAAGCAGATCGAGCAGGAGCAGTACTCAAAAGAGGTCCACGAAAAGTATCTCTCCTACATCAAGGGCTATTTGTCGCCGCGCTATGCCGAATTCATCGGCAAGGAAATCCAGACGGCATACCTGGAATCCTATTCAGAATATGGTCAGAACATCTTCGATCGTTATGTGACCTATGCGGATTACTGGATCCAGAACGAGGAATATCGCGATCTGGATACCGGCGAGATCTTCGACCGCGCCGCCCTCAACGATGAGCTGGAGAAGATCGAAAAGCCGGCCGGCATCAGCAATCCGAAGGACTTCCGTCACGAAATCGTCAACTTTGTACTGCGGGCACGGGCTGGCAACAATGGCCAGAATCCGGTCTGGACCAGCTACGAGAAGCTGCGCACCGTCATCGAGAAGAAGATGTTCTCGAACACCGAAGATCTGCTCCCGGTCATCTCGTTCAATGCCAAGGCCTCGAGCGATGATGAGAAGAAGCACGAAAACTTCGTCAAACGGATGGTGAACAAGGGCTACACCGAAAAGCAAGTGCGGTTGCTGTGCGAATGGTATCTCCGTGTCCGCAAATCTCAGTAAGTAAGGAGATCATGTGTCACGCTTTGTCGATCGGCGTCTCAATGGCAAAAACAAGAGTGCTGTCAACCGGCGGCGTTTCATCCGCCGGAATAGGCAGCAGATAAAAAAAGCTGTCGACAGCGCCATTTCCGGCCGCAGCATCCAGGACATCGGCAACGGCGAGAAGATCACCATTCCGAAAAAGGACCTCTCGGAACCCAATTTCGGTTACGACTACGGCGGCGTGCAGGACCGCGTGCTACCCGGTAACAAAGAATTCAACAGAGGCGACCAGATCAAGCGTCCGCCATCCGGCGGCGGCAAAGGCCGCGGCAATGAAGCCAGCGAGGATGGTGAGGGCATGGATGAATTCATCTTTGAGATCTCGCGGGAGGAGTTTCTCGACTTCTTTTTCGAAGATCTCGAACTGCCCGATCTGGTGCGCAAGGAACTGGCCGCCGTGGAGGAGGAAAAATTCGTGCGCGCCGGCTACACCACCGCCGGCGTGCCGACCAACCTGCACGTGGTCCGCTCCATGCGCGGGGCCATGCAGCGGCGCATCGCCATCGGCGGGAAATACAAGCGCCGACTCAATGAAGTCGAGCAACAACTCAGGGAGCTCGAGGCCGAAAATCCTTCCAGCGACCTGATACCCGAGTTGTTGGAGGAGATGCATTTTCTCAAAGCCCGCATCGCGTCCATCCCCTACATCGATGAATTCGACCTGCGCTACCGCAACCGCGTGGCCGTGCCCATGCCCTCGACGCAAGCCGTGATGATCTGCCTGATGGATGTCTCCGGCTCGATGACTCAGGACAAAAAGGATCTGGCCAAGCGATTCTTCATGCTGCTCTATCTGTTCCTGAATCGCAATTATGAAAAGATCCAGCTCGTGTTCATCCGCCATCACACCCAGGCCAAGGAAGTCGACGAGCAGGATTTCTTTTACTCGCGCGAAACCGGCGGCACGGTGGTCTCAACCGCCTTGCGCCTCGCCCACGAGACGATCACCGAGCGCTATCCGCCGTCGAAGTGGAACATCTACATCGCCCAGGCCTCGGACGGTGACAACTGGGACGACGACTCGCCGCGGTGCAGCGAAATACTGATCAACCAGCTCATGCCCGTCTGCCAGTACTACGCCTATATCGAAATCGGCGAGCACAGTCATGTCGGCACGCTCTGGCGCGAATACATCAAGGTGGATCAAACCTTCTCCCATTTCGCGATGCAGCGCATCGAAGCGGCCAGCGACATCTATCCGGTCTTCCGGGCCCTCTTCAAAAAGAAAGGGGTCGCCGCATGAGCCGCAAGCAACCGATTTCAACTTCCTCGGAATGGACCTTCGAGCTGCTGGAGGCCTATGACCGCGAGATCGCGCGGGTGGCCGCCGAGTACAAGCTTGATACCTATCCCAACCAGATCGAGGTCATCAACGCCGAGCAGATGCTCGATGCCTACTCCTCGGTGGGCATGCCGGTGGGATACAAGCATTGGTCCTACGGCAAGCAGTTCATCTCGCTGGAAAAGAACTACAGCCGCGGGCACATGGGACTGGCCTATGAAATCGTCATCAACTCCAATCCCTGCATCGCGTATTTGATGGAGGAAAACACCCTCACCATGCAGGCGCTGGTCATCGCCCACGCTTGCTACGGGCATAACTCGTTTTTCAAAAACAACTATCTGTTCAAGACCTGGACCAACGCCGACGCCATCATCGACTACCTTTTGTTCGCCAAGAGTTACATTGCCCAGTGTGAAGAAAAGTACGGCGAGGAAGAGGTAGAATTGCTGCTCGACTCCTGCCACGCCCTGATGAATCTTGGCGTGGACCGTTACAAACGGCCGCAAAAGCTGTCCATGAGGGAAGAACACCAGCGCCAAAAGGAACGTGAGGAGTATCTGCAATCCCAGGTCAACGACCTGTGGCGCACCCTGCCCTCATATGGGACCGATGGCGATGAAAAAAAAGAACAGCGTTTTCCGGAAGAACCTCAGGAAAACCTGCTCTACTTCATTGAGAAAAATTCGCCGATCCTGGAACCCTGGCAACGGGAAATCGTGCGTATCGTGCGCAAGATCGCCCAGTATTTTTATCCCCAGCGCCAGACCAAGGTCATGAATGAGGGCTGGGCCACCTTCTGGCACTATACCCTGCTCAACACGCTGTATGACGAAGGCCTGGTCACCGATGGCTTTATGATGGAGTTTCTTAAATCACACACCGATGTGGTCTACCAGCCGCCCTATGACAGCCGCCGTTACAGCGGGATCAATCCCTACGCCTTGGGCTATGCCATGTTCACGGATATCCGTCGCATCTGCGAGGATCCGACGGAGGAAGACCGCCGGTTTTTCCCGCAGCTCGCCGGCGCGGACTGGGTCAAGACACTGCACTACATCATGGAGAACTTCAAGGATGAAAGTTTCATCCTGCAGTATTTGTCACCCAAGGTAATCCGGGATTTCAAATTTTTCAGCATCCACGACGATGACAAGGAGCCAGTCATTACCGTCTCCGCCATCCACAACGACAGCGGCTATCAAGCCATTCGCGAGTCGTTGGCGAGCCAGTACAACCTCGGCAATTTGGAACCCAATATCCAGGTCTACAATGTCAACCGCCGCGGGGACCGCTCCCTCACCCTGCGCCATTATCTGCATAACCGACGTCCGCTCAATGACGAAACCGACGAGGTATTAAAACACGTCGCGCGCCTATGGGGATTCGATGTCCGGCTGGAAAGTGTCGATCACGACGGCCGTGTCGAATTGGCCAATGAATGTCTGGCCGGCAAGGAACGTAAGAGATAATCCACATCTCGCCGTTCCGGCGGAGGCCGGAATCCAGTAGCTTCAAACAGAACTGCTGAACAACAGCCCTGAGCCCCTGCTCAGCAGACCGGCAGAGGCGCAATAACAATAATACCCGTGACACATAATCACGGTTCCCTCTAATCATTCCATCCTGGAATACTAAAAACGGAACCCCTGAATCAGGGGTTCCGTTTCATTGATTTACTTCTTCTTGGCGGCCCTGCGGGGACGGCCTCTGGCGCCGCGTTTTTTCCTTACTACCTGCTTAGGAGCGACCACCGAAGCGATAGGAGCCGTTTTTCTTCTACGGCCTCTGCGCGTGCGCTTGGCTTTCTTCGCAGCCTTGCGGTCATATTTCTTCTCCCACTTGGCAACGAAGGCGGCAATCGCCTTTTCCTTGTCGGTTTCCTTCTTCAGTGCAACCTTGACCGCCTTGACAGCGGCTTTGACTTCAGCGGCAGCAGCCTTAGCGACCGCCTTCTTGGCGCGCAGCGCAGCCCGTGCATCCTTGGAAATATCACGCACCCGTGCCACAGCGGCCTTCGCGGCAGCAGTCTTGCGCGCGGCGGCGGACTTCTTCGCGACAGCCAGTTTGGCCTTGGCGGATGATGCCTTCACGGCGGCTCCTGCGACTCCTTTCGCAGCCTTTTCCGTTGCCGCGATGGCTTTGCCCAGGATCTTTTGCGCATCCGCATGTTGCTTGTTCATGGGCGCTGCGGTTAACAATGACGCCGGGGTAGCTGCTACGGTACGTGCTTTCTTCGCGGCTACGCGTTTTCTTGCTGCTCTTTTTCTCATTGCCATTGGTTGTCCTCGTTGTTGTTGAAGATTCGAAAATGATTATAGTCATAAATTTTTGAATGCGCAAAATACTCTCGGTAGATTGCAAGTGTTTTGCGCGTTTTTTTTCGACTCAAAAACTCTTTCAACAACAGCCGTAATTTCCGGAACGCACAAAACTAAACATATATCGTTTCGCAGATAAATTTCTTTAAACAAGTGGATCACGGATGAAACTGACATCAACGGAGCCGAGTCAATAACTCAAAAAATGCCTGAAAAAAGGCTTCAACCCAACTCTTCGAGCATCTTTTCCATGCGTTTTACGGAAACCGGAAACGCCGTTTTCAGCTCTTGGGAAAACAGGGATACGCGCAATTCCTCGATCATCCATCTTGGTTCGGAATTCGCCATTTCGCGGATTTCACGGGGCTTGCTTTTTCGCTGCAAAAGTTGCCAAAGCCTGGCAATTTCTGCGGCGTTTTGACGATCCCGTTCAAGCGCACTGGGCAGTTTTTCGAGCCGCAATTCCGCCGCCTTGAGATAGCGCGGAAGGTGTTTCAGCCATTTCAGCGGCGTTTGGGCGACAAAACCAGGGCGGACCAACCCATCGATTTGCTGCCGGATATCGTTTACTGCCGGCATCCACAGCGGCGGCATCCCGCCTTTTAAACTTTTTTTGAGGACAGTGTATTGAGTGAGAATTTGCCCGATCAATTGCGAAATTTCATTCGCCTTGACGATGAGCTGCTCCCGGCCCTGCTGCAAGACCGCCAAGAATGCCGCTTGGCTGCGGATTTCGCCCTGCCCTTCAGGGAAAAATACTTCGTCGATGGCCAATGCAATGATCTCCTCCTTCAAGGCCTCGCATTGGCCAAGCGGAGCATACATGAGGCAAATTTTATTGATATTCATTAGGTTCTTGTGCAGATATTTGATCTTGTCGGGCAACTGCAACATGATCAGGCGGCGCAAGCCGTGGCGCATTTCGGTGCGAGATCGTTCGACGGAATCCACCACTCGAAGCTCCACTGAGGTCTGCCGGTCGATCAAGGTAGGAAATCCTTGGATGGACAAGCCGTGCTGGCGGATTTCAATGCTCGCCGGGAGATCGCCGAAATCCCAGTTGGTCAGCCCCGTTTTTTCCAATCCTGAGTCCGGTTTGGCGTTAAATACCGAGCGCGCCTTTTCTCCGAAACGAGCTTGTAGAATTTCCAAATCACGGCCTTCGGCGATCATTTTTCCTTTCGGATCGATGATCTCGAAATTCATCAATAGATGGGTTGGCAGGGATAACTCTTGCCAATCCTGGGTTGATAACGCAATTCCAGACATCTTGCCGAGCTGTTTGGCCAACGCCTCCAGCAGGCTGGCATCCGAGGGTGACAAGGCCCCCATGCAGGCGGCGGCGTAGTTGGGCGCCGGAACGAAATTGCGTCGAATCGACTTGGGCAACGCCTTTATCAAATAGATGATTTTCTCCTGCAACAATCCCGGCACCAGCCATTCGAAAGGCTCGGGGCGCAGTTGATTGAGCGCCGCCAGGGGGATGATCGCGGTAACGCCATCGGCCTTGTGACTGGGATCGAAATGATATTGCAGCGCGATTTTGATCCCCTGATGGGATATAAAATCCGGGAACATGTCGGAGGTCACCGCCGCGGCGCTGCGCGACATCAGCGCATCCTTGTCCAAGAACAGCAGTTTCGGTTGCTGCTTGGCCTGCTCCCGATACCAATTTTCGAAATCACGACCACTGACCACCGTTTCCGGGAGGCTGCTGTCATAGAAATCGTACAACTGTTGTTCGTCGATCAATACATCGCGCCGCCGCGCCTTGTGCTCGATCTCTTCGACCTCGATGATCAACCGCCGGTTATGTTCGAAGAATTCCGCCCGGGTGTGGAAGTCACCGTGCACCAGCGCCTCGCGGATGAAGATCTCGCGCGCCGTCTTTGGATCGATGCGCCCGAAGCTTGCCTTGCGCTGGGCGACGATCGGCAAGCCGTACAAGGTGAGTTTTTCATCGGCCACCACTTGGGCCGATTTTTTCTCCCAGCGCGGTTCTGAATAACTGCGCTTGCACAAATGTCCGGCCGCCTGCTCCACCCATTCCGGCTCGATCCTGGCCACGCCGCGCGCGTAGAGCTGGGCGGTTTCCACCAGTTCCGCGGCCATGACCCATTTCGGCGGCTTTTTATAGAGCCCGGAACCGGGAAAGATGCGGAATTTTTTATTGCGGGCGCCGAGATATTCCTTGTCTTCGAGTTTCATGCCCAGATGGCTCAACAGCCCGCGCAATAAGGCGCGATGGATTTGCGGATATTCCGCGGGCAGCTCATTGAAGCGGGCGTCAAACTCGGTCATCTGGTTTTTGAGCTGATGGTGGATATCCTCCCACTCCAGCATGCGCAGGTAGGAAATAAAGCGGCTTTTGCACAACGCGCGCAGCTTGTTGCGCGAGAGGTGGTGTTTCTGTTCCTGAAACCAGCGCCACAGCTTCACATATCCGATGAAATCGGAGTCCTCGTCCTGGAACTCCCGATGCGCCTCATCCGCCGCCTGTTGATAGTCCGCCGGCCGCTCGCGCGGATCTTGAATGCTCATGGCGGCCACGATGATCAGGACCTCCGTCAGGGCGCGCTCCTGCACGGCGGCCAGCAACATACAGCCGAGGCGCGGATCGACCGGCAGGCGCGCCAGGCGGCGTCCAGCCTCGGTGATCTGATAGCGGTCATCCACCGCGCCGAGTTCCTGCAACAATTTATAGCCGTCGTTGATCATGCGGCTGTCGGGCGGCTCGATGAACGGAAAGGCGGCGATATCACCCAGTCCGAGCGCGGTCATCTGCAAGATGACGCTCGCCAGGTTGGTGCGCAGGATCTCCGGCTCGGTGAACAGCGGCCGGCTGAGAAAATCCTCCTCGGAATAAAGCCGGATGCACACACCAGGGCCCACGCGTCCGCAGCGTCCCTTGCGCTGATTGGCACTCGCCTGCGAGATGCGTTCGATCGGCAGGCGTTGCACCTTGCTGCGAAAACTGTAGCGGCTGATGCGCGCCACTCCGGTATCGATCACATAGCGGATGCCGGGGACGGTCAGCGAGGTTTCGGCAACATTGGTCGAGAGCACGATGCGCTGGCGGGCGCTGGGCTGGAAAATCTTGTTCTGCTCGCTGGCGCTCAATCGCGCATACAGCGGCAGGACTTCGCTGTTGGCGGGGTGATGCTTGCGCAGCGCCTCGGCCGCCTCGCGGATTTCACGTTCGCCCGGCAAGAACACCAGAATATGCCCGTGACGGTCCAGGGTGGCGATTTCGTCGATGGCGGCCAGCAGCCCCTGCATCAAGTCCGTCTCGCCCTCCTCCCCGTCTTCGACCAGCGGCCGATAGCGCACCTCGACCGGATAGGTGCGCCCCGAGACCTCGATGATCGGCGCATCATGGAAGTGTTTGGAAAACCGCTCGGTGTCGATGGTGGCAGAGGTTATGATCACCTTGAGGTCGGGGCGCCGCGGCAGCAGTTCCTTGATATACCCGAGCAGAAAATCGATGTTGAGACTGCGCTCGTGCGCCTCGTCGATGATCAGGGTGTCATAGTCCTGCAACCAGCGATCACCCTGGGATTCGGCCAGCAGCATGCCGTCGGTCAGCACTTTTATATAGGTATCCGTGCCGACGCGATCGGAAAAGCGGATCTTGTAGCCCACCGCATGACCCACCTCCGACTGCAATTCACTGGCGATGCGTGTGGCCAATGTGCGCGCGGCGATGCGCCGCGGTTGGGTATGGCCGATCATCCCGGCCGCGCCACGCCCCAGTTCCAAGCAGATCTTCGGTAATTGCGTCGTCTTGCCGGAACCGGTTTCACCGGCCACGATGACCACCGGATGCGCGGCGAGCACTTCCTTGATCGACTCCCGCCGTTCGCACACCGGCAATTGTTCGGGATAGACCGGCTTCGGGAGATTATTCCGCCGCGTCTCGCACCGGGCGCGCGATTGCGCCAAATCCTGTTCGAGTTGCGTCAACGATTTGTCATGCGGCAGATTCTGTTTGCGACGCTGCTCGATCTGGCGCAGGCGTTTTGTAAAGGCAGGCTGATCCCGCAGCATGCACTGCGGAATCTGATCTCTGAGGCTTTTAATATTGGATGACACGAGACTGTATTCTGACTTGAGTGACTAAACTGCGTCGCGCCGAGCTACGCCACATCGACCCACACCCGGCCATCGGCCACCTTCACGGGAAAGCAGCGCAACGGTTTGTGTGCGGGCGGCCCGAGCGGGCGGCCGTCCTTGATGCAGAAGCGTGCCCCGTGCATCATGCAGGTGATCTGATCGCCTTGCAGCGGTCCGCCCGATAGCGGGCACGGATTGTGGGTGCACAGATCCTCGAAGGCGAAAAACCCATCACGAATATGATAGACGGCGATGCGCCATGCGCCATATTCGATGGTTTCATAACTCCCGCGAGGGATACGCTGTTCGCTGCAAACTTCTATCCAATGCGACATGGCCGGACCGTTGTTACGATTTCCGTGATTCTATATATAATTCTCAGATACAACCACCCCGCGACCGGGCGCCGCAATGAAAAAAACCGTTGTCCTCACATGCAGCCTCTGGCTCGCCGGCCTGCACACCAACGCCTACGCAGACAGCCTGCCGCTCTGGGAGCTGGGAGCGAGTTTCGCTTGGATGCAATTGGCCGATTACCGCGGCTCTGCGGAAAAATCCAATTATCTGGTGCCGCTGCCCTATGTCGCCTATCGCGGTGAGCGGCTGCGCGTCGGGCGCACCGGCATCAAGGGCGTCCTCTATGATACGGAACGAACCGAGGCCGATATCAGCCTATTCGGATCGCCGCCGGTGGAAAGCGATGACGTCGCAGCACGCGCCGGGATGGAGGATCTCGACGCCACCCTGGAAATCGGTCCGACGCTGGCGTTCAAATTCTTCGAATCACAGGACAAAATCACCAGCCTCGAATTCAATCTGCCACTGCGCGCGGTCATCGCCACTGATCTGCGGCATTTCGATCCGAACGGTTGGGTCTTTTTCCCGCACCTTGATCTGTTGCGCGAATACTACCCCAAAGGACTCAACACCCGCTTCGAGATTTCCGCGGGTCCCTTGTTCGCCACCCAGGACTACCACGAATACTTCTATGGCGTAGCCGAGCAGGATGCCACAGCACAGCGTCCTGCTTTTGAAGCCAGCGGCGGCTACAGCGGCGCCCGCCTGCTGATCAACTATCGGCGCTATTTCACCGAACACCTGATCTTTCGCGCCTTTTTCGTCCATGACGACCTCTCGGGGGCCGCGTTCGCGGACAGCCCCTTGGTCACCGACAAAAACACCTTCATCGGCGGGGTGATGCTAACCTGGATCTTCAGCCATTCGCAGACGTTGGTCCCCTACGATGAGTGATCACCCCTCGAGTAGCCGCCGCCCGGCCGACTGGGCTATAATAGCCCGACTGTTATAGTCAGTCTTCGCCACAGGTCGTTCCCCGCCGATGCTCAGCCCCAAGAAACTCTTCGCCTACCGCCCCTACTGGGCCAAACGATTCGGCGCCGCGCCCTATCTGCCGATGTCGCGCGCGGAGATGGATCAGCTCGGCTGGGATTCCTGCGACATCATCCTGGTCACCGGCGATGCCTATGTCGATCACCCCAGCTTCGGCATGGCGGTGATCGGGCGCGTGCTGGAAGCGCAGGGCTTTCGGGTGGGCATCATCGCGCAGCCGGACTGGACCAATAAAGACGACTTCATGCGCCTCGGCCGGCCGAATCTGTTTTACGGCATCACCGCCGGCAATATGGATTCCATGGTCAATCATTACACCTCGGACCGGCGCATCCGCAGCAACGACGCCTACACCCCGGAGGGCGCGGCGGGCAAACGTCCCGATCGTTCGGTGATCGTCTACAGCCAACGCTGCCGCGAGGCCTACAAAGACGTGCCGGTCATCATCGGCGGCATCGAGGCCAGTCTGCGCCGCATCGCGCATTTCGATTACTGGTCCGACAAGGTACGCCGCTCGATCATCTTCGATGCCAAGGCCGATCTGCTGGTCTTTGGTAACGCCGAGCGCCAGATCGTCGAGATTGCCCATCGCCTGGCGAAAAACGAACCGATCAACACCATCACCGATGTGCGCGGCACCGCCTTTATTCGCCCGAGCGATGACATCCCGGAAGGCTGGGTGGAACTCGATGCGCGCGACATCGATGTCGCCGATCAGCCCGCACCGAACGAAAATCCCTATGCCGAACAGACCACGGCCTGCGCGCAGGCAACACCGCCGCCCGCCCCGGCCCAGGTCATCTCCTTCCATCAGCGCAAAAGCGGGCTCGACCGCAGCAAGACGGTGATTCGCCTGCCCGATTAT
This sequence comes from Pseudomonadota bacterium, assembly GCA_040752855.1. Classification (GTDB taxonomy): domain Bacteria; phylum Pseudomonadota; class Gammaproteobacteria; order RBG-16-57-12; family RBG-16-57-12; genus JBFMHP01. The sequence goes on from JBFMHP010000009.1 coordinate 50,095, forward strand.
GACCACGTCAGCCAGGATGCGGATCTTTACGCCCACGCCTCGCGCATCCTGCATCTGGAGACCAATCCGGGCAACGCGCGCGCGCTGCGCCAGCGCCACGGCGATCGCGATGTGTGGTTGAATCCACCGCCGCTGCCGCTCAGCACACCGGAATATGATGCGATCTACGATCTGCCGTACAAGCGCCAGCCGCATCCGGCCTATGCAAACTGCAACATCCCGGCCTATGAGATGATCCGGTTTTCCATCGCCATCATGCGCGGCTGCTTCGGCGGGTGTACCTTCTGCTCCATCACCGAGCATGAAGGGCGCATCATCCAGAACCGCTCGGAAGCCTCCATCCTGCGCGAGATCGAAACCATCCGCGACACCGTGCCCGGCTTCACCGGCGTGATCTCCGACTTGGGCGGGCCCACTGCCAATATGTACCGGCTGGCGTGCAAGAGCGCGGAGATCGAGGCCTCGTGCCGGCGGTTATCCTGCGTATTCCCCGGCATCTGCAAGAACCTCAACACCGATCACACGCCGCTCATACAGCTCTACCGCAAGGCGCGTGAGATCAAGGGCATCAAACGCATCTTCATCGCCTCCGGCCTGCGCTATGATCTGGCGGCGCAATCGCCGGAATATGTGAAGGAATTGGCCACCCATCACGTCGGCGGCTATCTCAAGATCGCGCCCGAGCACACCGAACAAGGACCGCTCGGCAAGATGATGAAGCCCGGCATCGGTACGTATTACCGCTTCAAGGAGATGTTCGACCAATATTCCAAAGAGGCGGGCAAGGAACAGTACCTGATCCCCTACTTCATCGCCGCGCATCCGGGCACGACCACCGAGGACATGCTCAGCCTGGCGCTATGGCTGAAACAAAACAATTACCGCGCCGATCAGGTGCAGGCCTTCCTGCCCTCGCCGATGGCCTTGGCCACCGCCATGTATTACAGCGAACGCAATCCGCTGCGCGCGATCCACCGCGACGGGGAGAAGGTCTTCATCCCCAAGGGGCTGAAGATCCGCCGCCTGCACAAGGCCTTTCTGCGCTATCACGATGCCGAGAATTGGCCGCTGCTGCGCGAGGCGCTCAAACAAATGGGACGCGCCGACCTGATCGGCAACGGCAAGAAACACCTGGTTCCCAGTTGGCAGCCGGCCGGCACCGGCGCGACAAGCGAAGGCGCGCGCTCACCCAAGGCAAGACCATTTCGCACCCAACAAACCCACGGGCTTGGGAAAACAAAACACGGCACTGAAGGCTTGAAGCGAGACAATAGGACCATCGGGAGACCGCAGAAAGCACGAAAACGGCCTCAACGATAGTTGATTGGATCAGGCCTCCTCGAACTTACAAAGGAAGCGAGACTTCTTAGCTCCCTCAACGCGCTCAACAGCCGTTTCGCATCTCATAACGCGTGAGGTGTTGCTTGTGTAGCTCTTGGCAGATCAAAACGAATCCAGCAGTTTTATCTTGTCGCGGTTTTCCCGGGCCAAGAGATTCAAGTATTCATCCTCCGGCACCGGCTTGCTGAAGTAGTAGCCCTGATAGAAATCGCAGCCGTGCTCTTGCAGGAATTGCACCTGCTGTTCGGTTTCCACGCCTTCGGCGACAATAAAAAAGCCCAGACTCTTCGCCATATTGATGATGGCCAACACGATGGCGCGATCGTTCGGATCATTGATGCAATCGCGCACGAATCCTCGGTCGATCTTGAGCGTGTCGATCGGCAGACGCTTGATATAGCTCAAGGAAGAATAGCCGGTACCAAAATCATCGATGGAGAAATTGACGCCGCGTCGCTTGAGCGCGTGCATCTTCTCAATCGCATCCTCGGTATCCTGAATGACGATGCCCTCGGTGATCTCCAGATCGAGCAACTCCGGGGCGATCCCGGTGAGGTCTAGAACCTGCTCCACCTTTTGCACGAAATCCTGCTGATGGAACTGCCGCGGGCTGACATTCACCGAGATGCGCAAGGGATGGTCCTTCGGATCGATGCGATTTGACATCGCCACCACCCGCTGGCAGGCCTGCAGCAACACCCATTGTCCGACATCGGTGATCATGCCGGTATCTTCCAACAGCGGAATGAATTTGTCCGGCATGGTAATGCCGTGGGTGGGATGATTCCAGCGCAGCAGCGCCTCGCTGCCGACAACGCGCTGCTCCTTCATATCCAACTGGGGTTGAAAATACAACACGAACTGCTCCTGCACCTTGGCCGTCTGCAACTCCGCCTCCAAGCGCAGCCGCTTGACCAGCGCCTCCTGCAACTCGCTCTTGAAGAAGCGCACCGTGTTGCGCCCGGCGTTCTTGGCGCTGTACATCGCCATATCGGCTTTTTTCAGCAAATCCTCCGCCGTCACCCCGTGCTCGGGGAACACGGCCACGCCGATGCTCAAACCGATACGCAGGGTTTTGTCCAGCACCTCAAACGGCTTGTGCAGACTGTCACGCAGCTTCTCGGCGATCATTTGCGCATCGCGCGCCGCTTCAGCGTAAGAATTCGATAACTGCGGCACCAGCGCGACGAATTCATCCCCGCCCAGCCGGGCGATGGTGTCCTCCTCGCGCAAAACGGCCTGGAAACGGCGGGTGACTTCGATCAACAGCCGGTCGCCGTAGCTGTGCCCGAGGGAGTCATTGATATTCTTGAAGTGATCGAGATCGAGATACATCAGCACGCCGAAGTGATCGCGGCGGCGGGCCAGCGAAATGGCCTGTTTCAGGCGGTCCATGACCAGCAGCCGGTTCGGCAGATTGGTCAGTGCATCGTGATAGACCATGTGCTTGATTCTGCTTTCGGCCTCCTTGCGCGCGCTGATATCCTGGAAATGGAACACATAATTGATGATCGCGCCTTCCTTGTCCCGCACGGCCGAGATGCTCAACGCCACATTGATATGTTCACCGTCGCGCCGGATGAAGATCTCCTCCCCTTTCCAATGCCCGACTTCCTGCACCGCGATCCAAATGCGCTTGAAATGCGACTTGTCTCCCGAGGCGAGCATCAGCATTTCCGGGGTCTGATGTTTGACCTCATCCGGCAGATAGCCGGTCAGGTCGCTGAAGGATTTATTGATCCGCAGAATCCGCCCTTCCTGGTCGGAAATAAAAAGACCTTCATTGGATTCAAAGGCGGTGGCGGCGATTTGCAGCTCGCGAAACAACCGCGAGCGCTCCTTCTCACCGCGCATATGTTCGATTTCGATCGCGACGCGCGATGCGAACACCGGCAGCAGCGATTTGACCAGGACGGGATGCTCCAGCTTCTTGTGATCAAACAGCATGAGCAGCCCGAGCGGCTTGCCATCGGCGTTTTTGAGCGAACACGCCGCACAACTTTCCATGCCCATGGATGAAAGCGGATGACCGTCCGGGAAGCTTGCCTGGGCGCTTGCTTCATGCATGCACAAGCCTTCGATAAAGATGTCTTGGCAAGGGGTATCGGTGATGTCGAAGGTGAAATTTTCGATATATTTGCCGCGCGAGTAGACGATTTCGGAGGTCAAGGCGCTGCCATCAGCATCGTTGAGCAGGGCGATCAGGCAGTTGTCAATGTGCAGGGCATCGGCGAGGTGGCGCACCAGCGATCTCAGGTAGAGATGATGGTTGTCGATGCGCGATCCTTGCGCGAGTTTGCGCAGCGCCTGTTCGACGCGGCGTTGCTCATGCTCGCGCAGCTCGAGTTCATGCGCCATGCTGTCGAAGTCGTTGGCCAGCTCGTGAAATTCGGTGTTGCCGGCGGGCAGCGCTGTGCGCGCGGCCAAATCCCCTTGCCGCAACCTCCGCGTCGCCGTCACCAGCGCGTTGAGGTACCTGAGCACAAAGAAATTTCCGCCCGCCCAGGCGGCGGCGATGATCAGGAGGGCCACCATGCCCAACAGAATGAGATTCCGGCGCAGGGTGTGGTTCGCCGGTGCCAGGATCACATCCAGCGGGATCGACATGCTCACATAGGTATTCGGCGACTTATCGCTGAGGGGTTGATAGACATACAGATTCCGTTTATCGCCTTCAAGCAGAACCATACTGCCGCGCGCGTTGGAGCCGACGGCCTGATCGACCAGGAACTTTTTGGGATGGGTCGCCCCGACCTGGCCTTGGTCCTGGGGGTAATGCGCCAGGACGATGCCGTCGCTGTCGAATAATGTCAGCGTCGCGCCCAGCGGAACCGAGGAGCGCGTAAGAAAGTCGTCCAGCCAGCGCAAATCCAACCCCGTATTCACTAGGCCAAACGGCTCATTGTCATCGCCGAGCATCGGCTGGGCGATGAACAAGGACGGCTTATCCAGCATGCGGCTCACCACGTATCCGCTTGTTGCAAGCCGCTTGGTTTGCATCGCCGCGCGGAAATGCGGCCGATCCGCGATATTAAACTGACGTTTCGGCGGCGGCCCGCTGCAAATCAGCTCGCCTTTGGTATCAAACACGGCAAACGAGATGTAGCTGCGGTATTCGCTGATCAGGGAGGACAGCAGCGAATTGCATGCCTCGACATTGAAAGTGTTGATCGCGGGGATTTTGCCCAAGGCAAGGAGGAGCTGCTCGGCCTTGAGAAAGGTGAGATTCTGATCGTGACTGATTTGCTGAAGAAAGGATAAGGCGTCTTTTTCCGCCAGCGCATAGGCATTACTACGCTGTTCGAGGCCGTTATATATTATCAACGCCAGCGCGGGGATCACCGCCAGCATCACCAGCCATATCAAGCGCGCCCTCACGCCTGAATATATTCTTTTCATCTCTACCCCCACCCCGATGTGCGCCAGGGCACAGCATAGATTCCGTCGTACTTCCAACTATAGGCTACGATAGCGCCCGCGCGGGCCGACGGCTTTATTGTTTACAATCGTTTAGAATGTTACCCGTCTCGATATTCGTCGTACCACCGCTGTATCGTACCAGATTCACCCTGTCGCATTTCAAACAGGTCGATCGTGCCGCGATGGGAAATGAGTGAACTCATTGGTATCGATAACTTTTCCGCAAAACTTAAGCGCGAGCAAGAAAAATTTATTTTGAATTTAATCATTCCCTGATGTAGTCACGTAACGAGACTCAACGTATCCGCACCCGCACGCCTTCCTCGATCTCGTCATCCGGATGGGTGATCACCGTCTCGCCCGCCTTCAAGCCTTCGAGCACCTGCGCCGCCAGCCCATTGCGCTGGCCGATCGTGACCGGGCGGCGCTGCGCCCTGCCATCCTCCATCACAAAAACGGCCCATGCATCGTTGTAATGGAACAAGGCGCTGGCGGGGATTTGCAGCACATCGTCTTGCTGCCAGAGGATGAAGCTGGCCTCGACCCGATAACCGTCGCCCAGGCGCTGCCATTGTTCCGGGTGAGCGGTGAGATCGGCGATCACCCAGACCCGCTGCTCCTCCACCCCCAAGGCGGAGACCTTGGTAAAGCCCACCGGCTCGACCAGGCGCACCACGCCCGGTAGTGGCGGGCCGCCCCAGCGCTCAAAAACCACCGGGGTGCCGGGCTGGATGCGCACCGCGTCGATCGAGAGCACATCAATCTCCACCTCCAGGGTGCGGGGATCGCCGAGCTCCAGTAGGGGCTGGCCGGCGGCCACCACCCCTTCACTCTGGCGATGGACCTTGAGCACCTGGCCCGCGATGGGTGAGGTGATCTGGACCCGCTCGGTGCCGGCCGTCGTCTGCTGCGCCGCCGAATACTGCAGCGCGGTTCGCGCCGCCTCCAGCTCATGGCGCGCCACCTCGACGGCAAAACGGGCGGACCGCTGCACCGCGTCGGCGCTGCGCGCCTCGGCCTGCGCCCGGTCTTCTTGCTCCTTGGTGGCGTGATTGATCTTGCGCAATTGTTGGATACGATCGAGTTCCTTGCGCGCGAGCTCCGCGTTGGCCGTTGCCGCGCGCGCGTTCTCCTGGGCCGCGTTGAGCGCATCCTTGGCAGCCCCCACCCGCGCCTTGGCCTCGGCCTGACTGCGGGGATCGAGCACCGCCGAGCGCAGCGGTTCAAGCTGGAGCAGCAGCTGGTCCTCGCCGACCGCATCGCCGACATCCAGTTCGATGCGCCGCGCATAGCCGGCCACCGGGGCGGAGATCACGAAACGATCGATCACCCGTGTTTTGCCCTCCTCTTCCACGCTCACCTGCATGGGGCCGCGTACGACCGGGGCCACATCGACATAGAGCGGCGCGGGACGAAAGCCCAAGGCGATGAGCACGATGACGAGGGCGATCGAGATCCCAACGGTGATGCGTCTGCGCAGTTGCATTCTTTACTCCTTGGTCTTCAACACGCCGATGAGATCGAGGCGATCCAGATGTCGTCGCACCACCAGGGCGGAGATGACCGTCGCGATCAAGACCACGGTGGCGGCGAAGGCATAGGTCTTAGGTTCCAATATCAGCGGCACGCGGTAAAGCTCGGATTGCAGGCCGAGCGCGATGATGCCACACAGGGCGCGGCCGACCAGGAAACCAATCGGTATGGCGAATGCGGTGAGCACCGCCAGTTCGCCGAGCAGGATGTAGGCGATCTCGCCGCGGGTAAACCCCAACACGCGCAGGCTGGCCAGCTCGCGCGCACGTTCGGTCAGCGCGATACGGGCGCTGTTGTAGACCACGCCAAAGGCGATCACCACCGAGAAGGTCGTGGCCACGGTAGTGATGAACAGCATGGTCTGGTCCATGGTGCGGTTGAAATTGCGGATCTCCTGCTCGCGCTCCATCACCGCGGCGATGCGCGGGGTCTCCTTGAAGCGCTGGAACAATCCAAGCAGATACTCGTCATCCACCGCCAGATAGGCCCCGGAGATGGCCGGGCCTTCATGCAGCAGGCGGTTGAGGGCGGAGAGTTCCATATAGGCCGAGACGCCGAGGTATTCCTTGACCAGGCCGACCACCGGCACCTCGCGCACCGGGCGGGTGCCCTCCAGGATCTCTACCATCAGCGTATCGCCCACACCCACACCCAGCATCTCACCGAGATAATCGGTCAGCACGATACCCGCAGCGGGCAGGGCGATCGGTTTGAGATCGGCATCGAGCAGGCGCTGGATATCCCCGCCGGGCTCCACGCCGGTGATGCCGGTGCGATGACTGCGGTGGGCGAAGTGCAGCCGCGCCGGCACGCTGCGGAAGACCTCGACGTGCTCCACCCCGGCCAGGCTTTGCAGCTCATATTGCGCGCGGCGCGAGGTAGGATCGAAAAAGGCCACCGAGACATCCTCGCGCTGCATCAGCCCGTACTCCACGCCCATCATGTAGCTGACGGTATCCTGCTGAAAGCGGCCGGTCATCATGATGCCGCAAGCGAAGGCGATGCCCAGCATGGTGAGCGCGGATTTCACCGGCCGGCGCAGGATGTGGCGCACGATCATGCGCGTCGGATGATTCAGGAATCGTTTAAATCCCAGGCGTTCGATGAAAGACTCGCGATACTGCGTCGGCGCCTCGGGGCGCATCGCCTCGGCCGGACGCAACCGGGCCGCGGCGCGCACCGCAAACAGCGTGGCAACCAGGGCGCCGCCGGCGCTGGTCAGCGCAGCGCTCAGCACCACCTGGGGCCGCAGTTGGAAATGCAAGAACGGGAAGCTGAAGAAGTCCATATAGATGGCGCTCATGCCCTTCCCTAACCAGATGCCGGCCAGCACACCCGCGGCAACGCCCAGCACTACGATTACCATCACCAGCTTGAAATAGTGCAGCGCCACGGCGCGGTTGGTATAACCGAAGGCCTTGAGCGCGGCGATCTGCTCGCGCTGCATGTGGATCATGCGCGCCAGCACCACATTGAGCAGGAAGATCGCGATGCCCAGAAAGATCACCGGAAACATGCGCGCGTTGTTCTCCAACTGTTTGAACTCTTCGGTCAAAAAGCGATTGGAGAACTGGTCCACCCGGCTGTAGGCGCCGCGGCCGCCGTAGGGGTCGATCAGATCATCGAGCCGATCGATCACATCCTTTTCGCTGGCGTCCGTCGTCAGACTCAGCACCACATTGTTGAAGGCCCCGTCCATGTCATAGGCGTTGCCCAGGGCGGTGCGTCCCATCCACAAGATGCCGTAGCGTTGGTAATCGGGAAAGGCGCTGCCGGGGCGCAGCTGATAGATGTATTCCGGCGAGAGCGCGGTGCCGACGATGGTCAGCGCCTTGCGTTTGCCGTTGATGATGGCGTTGAGCTTGTCGCCGGGGACAAACCTGTGCGCCTCGGCGAAGGCCACGCTGATCAACACCTCGTCATCACGCCCCGGCTCCGGAATGCGCCCCTGGCGCAGATGCAGCTTGTTCATCAGCGGCTCGCCATGATCCGGGATCGATACCAGCTGGCCGGTCACCGGCTCCGGGAAATCCGGGATGTCCAGATTGACCAAGGTGGTCACGCGCGTCTCGACCCGCTCCACCCCGGGGATCTCGGCGATGCGCCGCGCGAGGCTCTGCGGCGCGCGTTTGAGCGAGGCGAAGACCTCGGCGAAGCGGTAGTCTTGATAGTATTCCGCTTGGGTCAGGCGCAGCGAATCCAGGGTGCTCAAAAACATGATGAAGGTCGCCACCCCCGCCGTAATCACCAGCGCAATCGCCAAGGCCTGGCCGCGCAGGTGCCAGAGATCGCGCAGCAGTTTTATGTCGAGGGCTCGCATTGCGCTCAACGCCTACCAGACAATCTCGCGCGGCGATTTCTTGCTGGCATTGCGCCGCACCTCGGAGATCTGGCCGTTGCTGAGATGGATCACCCGATCGGCCATGTCGGCGATCGCCGCATTGTGGGTGATCACCGCCGTGGTCGTGCCCAGTTCACGGTTGACGCGCTCGATCACCTCCAGCACCAGCACCCCGGTCTTCACATCGAGCGCGCCGGTCGGCTCGTCGCACAGCAGCACATCCGGGCGCTTGGCCACCGCGCGCGCGATCGCCACCCGTTGTTGCTCGCCGCCGGAGAGTTGCGAGGGAAAGTGATCCATGCGCTCACCCAGCCCCACCAGGCGCAAGGCCTCTTCCGGGGCCATGGGATGTTCGGCAATCTCGGTGACCAGGGCCACGTTCTCGCGCGCGGTCAGGCTGGGAATGAGATTGTAGAACTGGAAGACAAAGCCGACATGCTCGCGCCGGTAGTGCGTCAGCGCGGCATCGTTGTAGACGCTCAAATCATGTTCGCCGTAGCACACGGTCCCCGAGGTTGGCGTATCCAAGCCGCCCAGGATATTCAATAACGTGGATTTGCCGCTGCCCGACGGCCCGAGCAGCACCACGAACTCGCCTTCGTAGAGCTCCAGATCGACACCGCGCAAAGCCGGCACCTGCACCTCGCCCATCTGGTAAATCTTGGTCAGACCGCGCGCGGTGAAGACGGATTTCCTGTCCGAAGATGAAAGGGGGGGATGAGTGGCGTTCATTGGTTTTGTGATTGCGTTCGTGCCGGTCGATTTTCAGAATCACGCCTAGATCATTATATAGTCATTCCAATGCAGGCCGACATCTGAAACCACATCAATCTCCGCTCTCAACCGGATGCTTCCCCGTCAACGGCACAAAGGCCACATCCAGTACCTTGCGCACATCTGCGCTGCCATCGGCCTGCTTCTCTGCGACCAGCAGCTCCTGGTGCATGTACGGCAGACCGACCGGGATCACCAAGCGCGCGCCGACCTTGAGTTGATCCAACAGCGGCTGCGGGACACTCGGCGCGGCGGCGGTGACGATGATGCCATCGTAGGGTGCATGCTCCGGCCAGCCAAAATAGCCATCTCCCTGGCGAGAAACGACGTTCTCATATCCCAAGCGCTTCAGCCGCGCACCCGCCTCCTCGGCCAGTTCGGCGACGATCTCGACGCTGTATACCTTCGCCACCACCTCTGCGAGGATCGCAGCCTGATAACCGGAACCGGTGCCGATCTCCAGTATCACATCCTCAGGCTCTGGATTCAGCAAATCGGTCATCAAGGCGACGATGTAGGGCTGGGAAATGGTCTGACCATAACCAATGGACAGTGGACCATTATCATAGGCAAATGGCAGTAGCTCTGTAGGAACAAACTCGTGGCGCGGCACCTTCTGCATCGCCGCCATCACCCGCGGATCGAACGCGGCCTTGCCAATCCAGCGCCGGGTCAACTCCACCTCGCGCTCGATGTCTTGCATCATTCGCTTGATTTTCGACATAGGGACACCTCCCCTTTCTTCAGTTTAGGCGAAATTGCCCTATTTTCCTCTGTGGATTGTGTGATCGCCGTGCACCAGGACGATCGAGAAAGAGTGGCTATAATGTCATGGTGTGTGCCGAATAAATCCAACACTGAAGCTCTAAGGAGGCCGATGCCATGAACCGTTACCTAGAACTACTGGAACATGGTCAATCGCTCTGGCTGGACTATATCGATCGCAATCTCGTGATCAATGGGGGGCTGAAGGCGCTCGTGGACGAAGGGCTGCGCGGGGTGACCAGCAATCCCACCATCTTCCACAAAGCCGTCCTGACGGGCGAAGAGTATGACGAGCAGATACGCGAACTGGTCGCCGCCGACCATGAAATCGACGAACTGCTGCTGTACCGGTGGATCACGCTGCAAGACATCCAGATGACCGCGGACATCTTGCGCGGCGTATACGATAGCAGCGGCGGCGAAGATGGCTATGTCAGCCTGGAGGTGCCGCCGGATATCGCGCATGACACCATCGCCACGGTCAGAACCGCCCAGCAACTATGGAACGAGATCCAGCGGCCCAACCTGATGATCAAGGTCCCCGCCACCCGCGAGGGCCTGCCCGCCATCGAACGGCTGCTCGCCGGCGGCATCAATGTCAACGTCACGCTGCTGTTCTCTACCGCGCGGTATGAAGAAGTGTTGCAAGCGATACTGCGCGGACTGACCGCCAATCCGGAGCCGCGATTCGTAGCGACCGTGGCGTCGTTTTTCGTCAGCCGCATCGACTCCAAGATCGACCCCCTGCTGGCGCAGACCGGCTCGGCCGAAGCACTGGCCCTGCAGGGCCGCATCGCCATCGCCAATGCCAAGATGGCCTATCAGATCTTCAAACGATTTTGCCAGAGCGCCGCCTACAAGGAGCAGCGCAATCGCGGCGCCCGCATCCCGCGCCTGCTCTGGGGCAGTACCGGCACGAAAAATCCCGCGTATTCCGATGTGCTGTATGTCGAACAGCTGATCGGCCCCCACACGGTCAACACCGTCCCTCCCGGCACCCTGGATGCCCTGCTGCACCACGCGGAAATCCGCTCCACCCTCGATGCGGATCTCGAAGCGGCCCGGCGCGACCTGGCCGCCCTGCAAAAACTCGGCATCGATTTGGCCGCTGTCACTCAGCAACTGGAAGTAGAGGGCGTCGCGAGCTTTGCCGACTCCTATACCAAACTGCTGGCCGCGCTCAAGCACAAGTGCCTGACGGCGACCCAGCGTTTTGCCGGCAGCGAAGTATGACAGACAAACCGCCACGCGTTGGGTATGCTTACCCTCGCCCATTACCGAGACGAGCGTAACAGCCATGGCCATCCATTATGACGTGTTGCCCGATGAAGAAACCGGCCTGTGGTTTTTCATCGTCTTCAGCGACGAGGATGCCTACATCTACCAAAGTCAGCCCGCATTCGACAGCGAAGAAGAGGCCGAGACAAACGTGCTGCGCTGGATCGCCGACAACCTCATCGCGCCTCCCGATGCCACGCGGAAGAAGCGAGAAGCCCAGCGGGCTTCTCTGCCTTAGCCGGGAGGGAGGAAGTGGGGATGGAGCGCACGCACATCAACGCGACCAGCTCACCCGCAGCAACACATCCTCATCCGTATACTGAAAGTTCAACGCCCCTTGATAGGCATGATGCAGCGCCTCGCCGGCGGCGCGGGCCAGGTGCGGGTCCGTGAAGGTGATGACCGTGTTTCCTTCCTCTTCACGGACATCCATGATGCGTTGCATCGGATGTTCCTTCTTGTGTTGCTGCTCGACGTTATGCACCAGGTGCATGATCTCCGTCTCGTGTTGCGCGACGAAGGGGCCGCCCAGGGTGAGAAATCCCGCCGGCACCCGATCGCGTATCCGATGACATGCGGGACACAGCTCTTCATGAGCGCCGGCCTGGGCCGCCTCCCAGGTCCAGCGGCCTTTGTGATATACGGCCCGGCAGTCGGGACAAACCGTCGGCTCAGGCAGCTTGCGCTTGGATTTATAGGGATCATGCTCCATCTCACGAATCAATTTGTCGCGCCGGCCTTGGTGCTGATATTCCGTCGATTTACGGGGACCTGTCATGCTTGCCTCCTAAAGTTGGTGGGAAAACCCTGAATAATGCCATCCTGGTTCTCAGAACACGGGCGTGTTCCTTAGTCGCGGGAGTTATATCCTCGCCTGGATGTTGTCACACACCTCGGTCACACCGGGGACGTACCAGGCGTCGAGCGCCGCCAGTTTCTTTTCCTCCTGGCTGGCGACGAAACCTTCCAATGTCACCACGCGGTCTTTCACTTGTATCGAGAGCTGGCTGGCATGCACTAGCGGATCTTTTTCCAGGATCAGGCGCACCGCATCGCTGATCTCATCGTCATTGTCCAGCTCCTCCGGCACCACGCGCAGATGGTTTTCCGCCAATTCACAACCGGCGATCCACCACAGCAAGGTTTCGGCCAGCCGCAGGTGACTCAGGCTGCCGACCTGACCGCTCAATCGCACCACCCCGCCTTCGGCCGAGATCTCGATCATGCCGGTGGAATCGGCGCGCGGCGGACGTGCCTCCTCCCACATCCCGTTGCGATACAACCGCAAGCCATAGTCGAGAAACGACGGCTCGTTCTGCAAAATGTAGAGCGCTTGATTGCGCAAGGCGCCATCCTCGACCGGCTCGATGCAGGCGATGCGCAGCCGGTCGATCACCGGCACCTCCCCGGCCACGCGCTTGGCCGCGGAGACCGCGCGTTTCTTTGCTACGATGTCCTCAACCGTCCCCTCCAACACCAATGTATTGTCGCGAAAAAGCAAACTGATGGGATGCCGCAGGGTATCGATGCGCGTATCACGGTTGAGTTCCTGGGAAACGAGTTCGATCAAATCGCCGGGCATCATTTCCACCCTCATTCTTCGTTCCTCTTCTCTTGGTGAGTTCTTCAACTTCATTTTTAAGTATAGATCCTATGGAGCGAATTGGATCGAAAGAAGGATCGCAGCTATTTACTTATTAATTCATGAGAAAACTACATTATTGAAATGTCTACTATACTTTAAATTATGTAAGGAGATGATCGGACCTAAAATCTAGAGATCCCATGAGCACGAATCATAATCGCCAACACGACATCACCACGTTTCGCATCATCGAGATCTGGATCAACCGGGCGCACTCCCTGAAAGAGGCGGCGGAAGTGTTTTGGAAATCCTACGAGCAAATCACGCGCTTCACACCCGCCATGCACTCGCTGGAAATCGAACGCACCTTGCGCGAGGAAGCCGCCGTGGCGCGATCGGGATTGAACATGACCTATCTCTATCTTGCCACCTTCGCCGTCCAACAACTGGCAACAGGCATCCTGACGGCGCGCAATCCCAGAAGATACCTGCCACCACAGTTGGAATGTCAGTTCATCCTGCTGATCGAGGAATGCGGGGCCAAGCTCAGCCCCGAACAGAAGCGCCTCTTGCAGGCCATTGAAAACAGTCGTGCCTGGCAGCGGCTCTATCCCGACATGCCACATCCCCTGCCAAAAAACATCGAGCGCATCTTGAATCGACAATGTTCAGCGCCCTGCGTGGTCACCGAAAAAGAGCACGAGCAACTCAACCAGCTTTTTGAACAATTGCTGCGCCTTGCTTACCTGCTGAATGAACAAACGTGAATTTCTGAGATTTGTGAGCGCCGGCCTCGCATGTGGCTGCACATGGCATACGGCACGGCCTCAAGCCACCCAATCGCCTATGGACCCTCCAACAAGCAACGCCGATAGCAACCTCATCACGCTGTTTTTGTGCGGCGATGTCATGACCGGCCGCGGCATCGACCAGATCCTGCCCCACCCGTCCAATCCTCGTCTCTATGAGCCGGTTGTGCGCTCGGCCCTGGAGTATGTGCAGCTCGCCGAGGAGGCCAACGGCCCCATACCGCGGCCGGTGGACTTTCCCTACATCTGGGGTGACGCACTGGCCGAGTTCGAGCGCACGCCGCCCGACGCCCGGATCATCAATCTGGAAACCGCGGTGACCACCAGCGAGGATTTCTGGCCCAAGGGCATCAATTACCGCATGCACCCCAAGAACATCCCCTGCCTGAGCGCCGCGCGGATCGATTGCTGCGTGCTGGCGAACAATCATGTGCTGGACTGGGGTTACGCTGGCTTGACGGAAACGCTCTCTTCCCTCGCGGCTGCCGGCATCCATACCGCCGGCGCCGGCAAGGACATCGCCGCGGCGCAGGCACCGGCTATCATTGACCTGAAAAACAAAGGCCGCATCATCGTGGCGGCCTACGGCAGTGAAACCAGCGGCATCCACTGGAACTGGCGCGCCACCCGCTCACGCGCCGGCGTCAATCTGTTGCCGGATCTCTCACCGCGCACGGTCGAGAAGATCGCACAGGATCTCAACCCGATGAAACAACGCCGCGATCTGGTCGTCTTCTCGATCCATTGGGGCGGCAATTGGGGCTATGACATCCCCGAAGCACAGCGGGAATTCGCCCACCGCTTGATCGATGAGGCCGGCGTGGACATCGTGTACGGCCATTCCTCGCATCACATCAAAGGCATCGAGATCCATCAGGGCAAGCCCATTCTGTACGGCTGCGGCGACTTCCTCAACGACTACGAAGGCATCGGCGGCTATGAAGGGTATCGCGGCGACTTGGCATTGATGTATTTCATTACAATGAACAACGACACCGGCAGACTGGCGAACCTGGAAATGACACCGATGCAAACCCGGAAATTCCGCGCCCACTATGCCGCCCGACAGGATGCTCGCTGGATCGCGAACATGCTCAGCCGGGAAGGAAATGACTTGAACACACGCGCGGAGGAAGGCGCAGACTCCCGCTTGCAGTTAAGATGGATGTAGCATGACTGCCGGTACGGTACTATTTCTATTTGAGTACGTGTAAAAAAAATGAATCCTCGGTGGCAACGTCCACAACCACATTGCATGAAACGCTGACATGGCCGTAAAAAAAACCAATGAGAGCAGTTACGCTTGGGTCGCGTTCGCGCTGCTGATCGCCGCGCTGCTGTTGTTCTTTTATTCCCAGCGCGGTGCGATCGGCCTGCAAACCATTGCCTACAGTGAATTCAAGCAGCTCGTCCAGCGCGGAGAGGTGGCGGAGGTCGTGCTCAAAGAGCATGAGATCAGCGGACGTCTGCATCGGCCGCAGCCCCTCGGGGAAAAAGCGGTGGCCGCCGAGCGCTTCACCACTGAAATTCCCGCCATCGGCGACGACCAGCTTTTGCCGTTGCTGGATCAACAGGAGGTGAAGGTGAGCGCCGTTCCCGGTCCCGGCCGCAACCTCTGGCTGCCGGTCTTGCTGGCCATGCTCCCCTTGTTGTTGGTCATCGGTTTTTTTTATTGGGCCTTTCGCCAGGCTTCGCGCAATATCACCGGCGGACTCGGCGGCCGCTCCGACCTCAGGCAATTTCTCGGCACGCCGGCCAAGGAAGCCAAGATTCCCAAGGTCAGATTCAGCGACGTGGCCGGACAGGAAAATGCCAAGCGCGAGGTCAGCGAGCTGGTGGATTATCTGCGCACGCCGGATCAATACACGCGCCTGGGCGCCGAGGTGCCACGCGGCGTGCTGCTGATGGGCGCCCCCGGCACCGGCAAAACCCTGCTTGCCAAGGCCCTAGCGGGCGAAGCCGGCGTGCCGTTTTTTTCCATCTCGGGGTCGGAATTCATCGAGGTGTTCGTCGGGGTGGGCGCATCGCGCGTGCGTAGCCTGTTCAATGCCGCCAAGGAGCGCGCCCCGAGCATCGTCTTCATCGATGAACTCGACAGCATCGGCCGCACACGCGGCACCGGCCTGGGCGGCGGTCATGACGAGCGCGAGCAGACGCTCAACCAGATCCTGGCCGAGATGGACGGCTTCACCGGCCGCGAGGCCGTGGTCGTGCTCGCGGCCACCAACCGTCCCGACGTGCTCGATCCCGCGTTGCTGCGCCCCGGACGCTTCGATCGCCATGTCATGCTCGATCTCCCCGACAAGAAGGATCGCGAAGCGATCCTTCAAGTGCACACGCGCAAGGTACCGCTAGGCGACGATGTCGATATGGGCAAGATTGCCGCCGGAACGCCGGGCTTCTCCGGGGCCGATATCAAGAACCTCGTCAATGAGGCCGCCATGCTCGCTGCACGCGAGAAGCAAGACAAGGTCGCGATGCATCACTTCGATGAGGCGCGTGACAAACTGCTGTTGGGAACGGTCAGAACCCTTGCGATGCAGCCGGACGAGCGGCATCGCCTGGCCGTGCACGAATCCGGCCACACCTTGGCGGCTTTCTTCTTGCCGCACAGCGATCCGCTCTACAAGGTCACCATCATCCCGCGCGGCCATGCCTTAGGCGGCACCCAACAACTGCCGGAGCACGAACGCCACACCCTGCCAAAAGAATATCTGTGCGATCGCCTCGTGGTCATCCTGGCGGGACGCGCCGCGGAAAGCGAATTGCTCGGCAGTGTCAGCTCGGGCGCGGATGACGATATCCGCCAGGCGACCGTCTTGGCGCGCGCCATGGTCGCCCGCTGGGGCATGTCGGACGAGATCGGACCGATGGACCTGCGCGAAAGCGAGGAACACCCGTTCTTGGGCCGTGAAATCGCACAGCCGCGTCGCTTCAGCGAAAGCTCCGCTCAGGCGGTCGATCAGGCCGTGCGCCGGCTATTACTGGACTCCGAACAACGCGCCCTTGACGTCATTCGCACCCACGCCCAGGCACTCGAGCGATTGATCGCCCTGTTGGAAGAGCGTGAATCGTTGGAAAAAGCCGATATTGAAGCCTGCTTGAAGACTGACGAGATGCATACCACAACCGGACGCAGTGTCACACAACACTGAGGGGAAGTACCCAGCGGCTATTTCGCATCTCGTACAGTGAAGCTGTGTTTATGTAGTTCTTGATGTCTTCAATCCCGCAAGCCGGCGCGCGCCTCAAAGCAAATGCTTGCCGTCAAACACTTCGAATTCCAGCGTGAACGGATCGATCCCTTCAACACAACCGAGATTGACCCGAAAGTGCCCGGGCTTGCGCGCTGTTTCGTGGAATGGATAGATTCCGCATGACGTGCAGAAATAGTGTTTGGCGGTTTTGATTCCGAATTGATAAAGCCCCAAGGCGCCATCGGCCGCTACGATCTTGAAACGTTCCGGAGGTATCGCCTCGGGCGACATCATAGCGCCACGTCGCGCGCAAAACGAACAGTTACAGCGCAGACCCGAGGTGATTTCTTCGCCTTCGTATGCGAAAGAAACCGCCCCGCAGTGGCATTTGCCCTGGTATTGCTTCATTGATACTCCCTTTCTGGAAAAGACTTAATTGATGATTATTGGTGAATGCATAGCGAGGAAGGGGCCGGCAATCCGCATGCTACCACCGGGAGCCGCTATCATTTTGAACTGATTTTACCTCAGAAGCGGCTTGCGCCAGTGAAATATCCGAACCGGGGGAATATTGAGCAATTCTACTTCGATTTCTGGCTTGCCGAGCAATTGTCGCCCAAGCATGGCGACTTGATCGCGAAACTGGTAGGCGATGAAACGCCCACCCGGGGCGAGGCTGGCCCACACGGCCTGGATAATACGTGTGCCGAGGTTGTGCGGCATGGTGGAAAACGGGATTCCGGAGATTACCACATCTGGCTGGCGTGACGTATAGTGCCGCAGTATCTGCGGCAAATGCTCGGCGCTGCCGTGATGAACGATGAGGCGCGGATCGGCTTCCGCTCGCAACAATGCGACGAATTCTTCGTTGATTTCAAGCGCGATAAGATTTGCATTCTCCGACATGGCTGCGAGGATGGCGCGCGTGGTGCCGCCCGTGCCCGGTCCGAGTTCGACGACGAGTCGCGCATGTTGCAGGTCGGCGACCTCGATCAGCCGCCGCTCCAAAAAACGCGAGCTGGGGATAATGGAGCCGACCAGATCGGGATTACGCAGGAATCCCATAAAAAAAGCCAATCGCCGGTTTTTGCCGGGATCGTGCAACGCGGTATTATATTTTCTGTCCAAGCCGTACCCTTTCTTCACGCGACGCAGGAAAGTCTGCGGTTCAATATATGGCGTTTCAGCGGTAGATATTTCAATTCAACACGTTGCGCAATGCTGGGACCAGCAACACCCTCATACCCACACTGAATTTGAGCATGCCCCCGCGTTATCTGGCCCCGTCGTTTCAAGTTTTCTGGCCGGGCCCCTAAAAGATAGGAAAGATTCTTTTATTTTGCCAGGCCACTGGGCCATTCATTCCATGGTTGTGCGCAGCAAAGCCTTGACGTCCGGCAATGATCCCGCATTGAGCACGTCCTCTCTGCGCAGCCAGCCGCGCCGTGCCTGGCTCACACCATAGCCGAGGTAATCAAATTGTTGCGCGCTGTGCGCATCGCTGTTGATGCTGATCTTCACACCCGCCTCGCGTGCAAGACGGCAATGGAGGTCCGTAAGATCAAGACGCTTGGGCTGTGCATTCAACTCGAGATAACAGCGGCGCTGAGCGGCATGTTGGATGATGCGTTCCATATCGACATCGTAGGCCTCGCGCTCTTCCAGCAATCGGCCGGTTGGATGCGCGAGTATGGAAAAGTATCGATGATCCATGGCGCGCAAGATCCGCTCGGTCTGTTTCTTGCGGGATAGGCGGAAATGGCTGTGCACCGCGCCGATGACCAGATCCAGTTGCGACAGCACGGAATCCGGGAGATCGAGCTTGCCATTCTCCAGAATATCCACCTCAATGCCTTTTAGTAATGTTATGCCGGATAATCGTCCATTGAGACGATCGATCGCCGCCATTTGTTGCAACAAACGCTTCTCATCGAGGCCATGGGCTACCGTGAGATGCCTGGAATGATCCGTGATCGCCAGATAGCTCAAACCGCGCAGTTGCGCGGCGCGCGCCATCGACTCGATGGTGTCGTGACCATCCGTCACGCTGGTATGGATGTGCAAATCACCTTGAAGATCCGCCAACTCGATCAAACTCGGCAGTTTCCCAGCACGGGCGGCCTCGATCTCACCATGATCCTCGCGTAATTCCGGGGCGATGTAGGGCAATCCCACCGACTCGAAAACCGAAGTCTCGGTTGCACCTGCCACGCGGACCTCGTCTTTGAAGACTCCATATTCGTTAATCTTCAATCCGCGCTGCTGTCCGAGCCGGCGGATTTGAATATTGTGCGCCTTGCTACCCGTGAAATAATGCAGTGCGGCGCCGAAACTCTCCGTGGGCACGACGCGCACATCGACTTGCATGCCATTGCGCAGAATGACGGTTGAACGTGTGCTCCCCTGGGCAAGCACTTTCGCGACTTCATCATAGGCGACGAAATGCCGCATTACGTTCGCGCTCTTGGGCGTTGTCACCAGGATATCAAGATCGCCGACGGTATCCTTCCCGCGCCGATAGCTGCCGGCGATTACTACCTCATCGATGTCAGGCAGTTTTTTGAGATAGTC
Source organism: Pseudomonadota bacterium (assembly GCA_040752855.1). GTDB lineage: Bacteria > Pseudomonadota > Gammaproteobacteria > RBG-16-57-12 > RBG-16-57-12 > JBFMHP01. The sequence goes on from JBFMHP010000009.1 coordinate 69,709, forward strand.
CACCAATGCTTCACCGTACTGCCGCGCCACATGGATCATGAAGCGCTTCTCAGCCACCTGTTGCTGTTCGATGGCCTCGAGTATGCGCTGCTCGGTCTTGATGCCAAAGCCGGGAAGATCCCGCAAAGTCCCGGCCCGGGCGGCGACTTCGAGCTGCCGCAGCGTTTTGATATGGAGTTGCTCAAATAACTGCTTGACCCGCTTTGGTCCCAACCCCGGGATCTTGAGCAATTCCTCGAGACTGGCCGGCACTTCCTTCTGGAGCTGTTTGAGGAATTTCGCGCCGCCCGTGGCAAGTATCTCGCGTATCTTGGCCGCCAGATCCTTGCCAATGCCCGGCAATTCCATGAGATCCTCGCCTCGCTCCACCATCCCGGACAGCTCCTGCTTCAAATCGCGGATCGTCATCGCGGCATTGCGATATGCGCGCACCCGAAACGGATTGGCGCCTTGGATCTCCAGGAGGTCGGCCATCTCCTCGAACATCCGGGCGACGTCTTCATTGTGTGTCGGCATGGCGTCTTAATTGAGGTATGGCATCAATAATTAAGCGCGGGCTTTTCGTGATGGAAGAACCACCGGTCAAGCACCACATGCCGAGTAAACCAAGCGGTGTGCAGCAATTTCTCCCCAATCATGCGCTTTAGTGACATAGGGACCCAGCTATCTATCCCTTTATGGCTTCGCTGCCCAAAACGTTTTTGCAAAGCGTATTCATAGGCGCGCAGGGCGTCTACTGAATAGTCGCCTCTGAGCAAGGCAATCAATCGCGCCGCCATCAGACCGGACTCAACCGCCGGTCGAATGCCTTCCCCGCTCTGGGTATAAGCCAGTCCTGCCGCATCGCCAATAAGCAATACACCGTCACCGATGATTTCACGTTTTGCGTGTTGATACAAAAGGTAGGCATGACCACTCATGCGCGCGTGAATATCGCGCGGGATACGCCCTTCGAAGTGCAAATAATCGATGAACTCCGAGACATGTCGCGAAAGCGCCACATCGCTTTCGCGGCCCAAGCCGATATTGAGGTACTCGCCCTTGCGCACCACCCAGCCGTACCCTGCGAGGTCAGGACAAAAATACAATTCGGGCACCTCGGCGCAGACGGGGGTATCCGCCAGCTGGGCGGGTGTAAGCTTGATCTCCATCTCCTGCGCCCTGACGGCGAGTTCCTGCTTGCCGACATCAGCACCCATCAGCCGGGCCACCGGACAGAAGTGGCCGCCTGCGCCGATAAGCAGCGGCGTCTCCCAGGTATCGTTGACCAACCACATACCACCGCGACGCACGAACTGCTTGGCGGCGACGCCTGGCTGCAATCGTGCGCCACTGCGCTGCAATAAATAGTGATCAAATTCGCACCGCCGAATGCCGTAACTCACCGTGCAGTCGTAACGCGTTGTCATCATCTCCTGACCGATGATCCCGGTGCGAAACGCGGTAAACGGCTGAAGCGTGAATGAACGGCGATATTCATCCACCGGCAATTCCAGATCATCCACCACCGAAGGCGTGATCCAACCCGCGCAGACCTTGTCACGCGGGAACATCTTCTTATCGAGCACCAAGACATCGTATCCCAACCGCGTCAAATACCACGCGCAGCTTGATCCGGCCGGTCCACCGCCCACGATGATTGCATCATACCGCTCCATTCTACGGTCCCCCTCCGTTTTCAGATACGCTGAGTACTCGCGACCCCCTCATACAGGTAACTGCGCGACCATGGAATATCGTTATTCCGTGGGCGGGAAAACACCACTTGAAACAGTTGCAGTTCGCCGGTGGTGAATGCCGCGATCGACCCCGCCAAATAGAGGCGCCAGGCCCTGATGAAGGTCTCGTCGAAGTTCTCGTTCATCTTCTCCGCGTGTGCATCGAAGCGGCCCAGCCACTGTTCCAGCGTCTTGGCGTAGTGCAGGCGCAGGTTTTCGATATCGAGCACGGAAAAACTATAGGGCTCGAAGATCTCGGTCATCTGACTCAAACTCGGCGGGCACGCGCCGGGGAAGATGCGGCGCTCGATCCAGGCATTCATGTTGCGCGGACGATTGCGTCCGATGGTGTGTATCAATCCACGCCCGTTCTCCTTCAGGCATCGATCGATCACGCTGCCCAGGCGTCGATAATTCTCTGGCCGGACGTGTTCCAACATGCCGACCGAGACGAAGACGTCGTAGCGGCCGGCGATATCGTTGTAATCTGCCTCGATGTATTGAATCCGGGAATCGAGCCCTTCCCGCGCGGCACGCTCGGTGGAATAAACTATCTGCTCATGAGAAATATTGTACGACTTCACCGTCACGCCATAGTGCCTGGCCATGTGGCGCGCGAGTGATCCCCAGCCGCCTCCGGCCTCGACCACCGTATCGCCCTTGCGCAGGCGCAGCTTGCGGCAGATGTACTCCATTTTCGCAACTTGCGCCTGCTCGATGCTCAAGGAAGGGGTGGGATAATAGGCGCAGGTGTAAACCAGATTCTCGTCGAGCCACAGACGGTAGAAATCGTTGCCGATGTCGTAATGATGGCGAATATCCTCGCGATTGCGGTAATGGGCGCCGGAACTCGCCCGGTTGCGCATGCGATCGAGCAGACGAAACAACGGACTGCTGAGCCGCTCGGATGAGACGCAGGAATAAAGCGTTTCGAGGAATGCCACCAGATCACCCTCGACCTCTACCCTTCCTTGACTATAGGCATCGCCAAAATAGAGATCCGGATTGATCACCAGTCGCCATAAAGTAGCGCGGTCGCGGATGATCAGTTTTTCTACCGAATCGACGCCTGGCGCAGAAATCACCTCGCCATCCCACAGGATCACATGAATCGGCGGATCACCCAGGAGAGATAATAATTTGCGCAGCGCCCAGCGTTCGATCGCCAGAGGAGGCGCGCCGCTTCCCTCTGATACCGCACCGCGGGGTTCGTGAAATTCATGCGATGTTTGCCCAGGTATACCGAGCAGATGTGACCTTTTTTTCATTACTACCTCGCTTACTTTGGTCCGTGAGTCGAAGTCTTAATGATGCGTGCCGCCAGAGTCGAGACGCGTCGACTCAATTGACCGTCACGTACACGCCACATAAAGCATAGCAACAAATTTTCCAGGCTGCTGACAAGTTGGGGTAATTGAGACTGGAATTCAAGCTCGAGTCATTGCTCATAGGCGTCAGCGGCCCATAAACGGCACATCTCCGCACTGCGCATCAATCACTGTAGCTCGAGCGACCGGTCCTCTCCATGATCACCCTCATAGTGACCATAATGATAATAATGTTGATCGAGCGGGACGAATTATAGGTAGAGGCCGCCTGTTTCTTCGAGCCAGTCAGCGATTCTTTCGACAGCGCCTGTCACATCATTGTCCGATATATCCAGTTCCAAGGTTTCGAGTATCGATGTTGCAGCAAATTCGCGCATGAGTTCCTGCTCATCCACAAAGAGCTGCAGGTCATTGTACTGGGATGGATTACCGGACACCTTGAGCCGCTCCGCCTTGGCCGCTGCAAACGACTCCGGGCTACGCGTGCAGAATACCAGACGAAAGCCGAGCGGTCGGAGCCGATCCTCGAGCCAGCGGAAGTCGTAACGTTTTCGATATTTGCGCCATTGGTAAACTTGGGTGGAGAGGTGAAAGCGGTCGATGATCCAAGAGTAGTAACGCAACAGTTCAAAGAGATGCACCCAAGTGCGATACGTTTCCAGCGCCAACGCCTCCTCTTGAGGCTCGAAATTAATGAGTCCGCGTCCCCACGGAAAGTTTGTAAAGGCGCACCACTCAGCCGATATGAGCGGCGAGTGATAGCGATATTTGCGCGGGCCGACGATGCGGGGATGTTCGTTGAGGGCAAAAGCGATCTCAGTCTTTAGCGTCAGACGCGTCCCTTCAAGAATCACTTTTGGGCAAAGCTTCGGCATGGACGATGCACTCGGTGTGTGATCGCGTGGTGGGCGGGGGCGATAAAGACTTGGCGTGCTTCATGCTGTACGACCGCCCTTGACTCATCGCGTCGGCGACGGAGTCTGGCAATCGAAGGAAAGATAAGGTCAGCTCTGCGTCTTCCAGCTGCCGTCCGCCTGGCGGCACGCCGTACCCACCACGGTTTCTTTTTTGCCGCCGATCATCGCATCCACCGTATATTCACGACAGGGACCCGCTGCGGTGTCATAGGTGCTGGTCGGCGTCACGGTATAGGTGTTGCCGCTGTCGGGATTGCGCCACGTCGAGGGAACACCGGTACGCACCGTCTCCAAGGCGTTGGCGGTCTTGATGCGATCTTGTTCGTCCATGGATCGGCCCACCGAACCTCCGACCGAGGCGCCGATCAAGGTGCCAACGATGATGGCCGCCGTTCGGCCCGAGCCCTCGCCCACTTGCGATCCCAAAATACCACCTAAGGCACCACCGATGATCATGCCGGTTTGCTCTCGGGTTGTTGGCGTAGTGCATCCCGCCACCAGCAGCGCAACCGTCATGACACCCGCGCAATATCGTTTGTCAACCATAGCCGTGTCCTCTCGATATTTGTTGAGGCCAGCGCAGTGCGCCATTCGAGATCTGCGACGCATCCGCGCCGGGTCAAATGACAACATGTGGACAGTGACGTAAATCGGAAACAACAACCAGCTTACGCTGAAAAGGCAGATGCGCGGTGCACACCCATCAACACCCGCGCTCTCTAAAACCATAGACGCTCAGCCAACCTTGTGCAAGGCGGCCGCGCGCGGCTGCGGCTTGCCGTGGAGCTTCATTCCACCGTCACCGTCACCTCATCGCTGCGCCCCTGTTCGTCGACCACGGTGATCGCATATCTTCCCGGGGCGGTGAACGCATGCGCCTGCGTCGCCGCGGCATCGAGCAGATATCGGAGCTGACCGTTGATAAACCAGTAGTGCCGGCCTTGCCCGCCCAGGGCCTGGAGCTGGATGCGCGGCAGCTCCTCGCTGGCCCCGGCGCCGCGCAACACACTGCCGTGGCGCAAGCCGGCGATCTTGACCGGCCCGGTGGCGATGGCGGGCGGGTGCTTGCAGTGGGCGTCGTAATCCGGGATCTGGCGCACGCGCCGGTATCGCGCTTCGATCCACGGCTCCACGGCCTTGGGCCACAGCGCGACGCGTTGCTGTCGAATAGTTTTCGCGCTGCAACTGGCATCAATGCGTTTACCGGTCTTGCCGTTGACCATGAAAACGATTGGATTCCCGCTCCACTCCGCATCGTTTTCCGGAAAAGTGAGCGGCACGTTGGCGTCGAGCAGATAGGCCTTGCGTTTGCGATGACAATGCTCCGGCGCGGTTTCATCGGCCAGACCGCCCAGCGGCCAGCAGATCTCCGCCTGCGTGACATTCGCGGGCGCGCCGTAACCGCTTGCGTGAGGCGTATCGTCGTTGACCACGGGCGGCAGGTTGTCGACGATGGTAAAGAGGATCGGCGCGGCGGCCACGGCGCCGTAGTAGCCGGGCAGCGGCGTGCCGTCGGGCCGGCCGATCCAAACGCCCACGGTGTAATCGGCCGTTGCACCCACCGCCCAGCTGTCGCGGAACCCATAGCTGGTACCCGTCTTCCACGCCACTTGGCCGCCGCGATAGTCCATTAGATACGGCGCCGGGCGGTCGGGGCGCACATTGCTCTGGAGGATATCGCGGATGATCCAGGCCGCGCCTTCCGAGAGCATCCGCCACTGCCACACTTCATCCGATTCCAGCAGGCGCGGCCGCCCGGCCTGGCCCTGATTGGCCAGCGCGGAATACGCGCCGACCAGCGACTCCAGCGTGACCCCTGCCCCGCCGAGGCCCAAGGCGAGGTTGGCCCTGGCGCCCTCGGGTAGCACGATGTTGACCCCGGCGGACTTGAGACGGCTCATGAAGACGTTGTCCCCGAGCCGCTCCAACACCTGGATGGCCGGCACGTTGAGCGAGCGCTGCAGGGCCTCGGTGACGCTGACCGGGCCGCTGAAGCCGCTATCGAAATTCTCCGGCCGGTAATCGCCGAAATCGCTCGGCGCATCCACCAGCAGGGACTGCGCGTGGATCAGCCCGCCATCGATGGCCATGCCATAGATAAAGGGCTTGAGCGTGGAACCGGGCGAGCGCACGGCCTGCACCATGTCGACGTGCCCGAAGCGCTGTGCGTCCGCGATATCGGCCGAGCCGACGTAGGCGCGCACCGCCAGGGTGGCGTTTTCCATGACCAGCACCGCCGCGGAGGTGGCCGGCGGCATGACTTGGATGCGGTTGCGGATCAGCTCGGCGATGTTCTGTTGCAGGCCGGCATCGATCGTGGTGCGGTAGATCTCCTGCGTGGGATTGGCGGTGACCAGGCGCCGCGCCAGCAACGGGGCCCGTTGCGGCTGCGTGTAGTACTGCGCCCAGACCGGTTCGATCAGCGCATCCTCGACCCGCGCCCGCGGCCATACCTGCAAGTCGCCCAGACGCTTGAGCACCTTGTCGCGCATCGCCTGGGCGCGCTCGGGATAACGGTCGGGGCGGTTGCGGCTCGGCGCCTGCGGCAGCACCGCCAGCAGCGCGGCCTCGGCATCGCTGAGCACCGCGGCCGGCTTGCCGAAGTAGGTGTAGCACGCGGCCTGCACGCCCTCCACCGTCCCGCCGAACGGGGCGCGGTTGAGATACAGCGTGAGGATCTCCTCCTTGCTGTAGTGCCACTCGAGTTGCAGGGCGCGCCACAACTGCCAGAGCTTACCGCCGATGCCGCGCTCGACCGGATCGATGAGACGCGCGACCTGCATGGTCAGGGTGGAACCGCCGGAGACGATGCGCCCGCTGGACAGGTTCTGCCAGAAGGCGCGCAGCATCGCCAGCGGGTTGACGCCCGGATGGCGCCAGAACCAGCGGTCTTCATAATGGAGCAGCGCCTCGATGTAGTTGGGCGAAACCTCGCCGAGCGTCACGGGATAGCGCCAGACGCCCTTCGCATCGGCAAAGGCGCTGAGCGGCGCGCCGTCGCGCGCCACCACGACCCGCGCATACTCCGCCTCCAGGGCCGCGGGCAACGGGAACAGCAGGTCCAGTAGCACGAGGACGGCAATTCCCGCCGCGCCGGCGGTGATGAGACGTCGAACCCTACTTCGCACGCGCCTTGACTATGGTCAGATCCGGCAGGGTGTGGCTGATGCCCTGCAGGTACGGACGATACATGTCCTCGACATAGACCGGCGGCACGGTATAGGTGCCCGGCGTGACCGCGCGCGCCAGATAGAAGAGATCGGCGTAGCCCCACTCGTACAGATCGAACGCGGCGACGAAACGGTCGTCGCGATACTCCTGATGCTTGACTCGCCCCTGATTCTGGCTCTGCAACTCCGCCATGCTCATGCCGTCGATGCTGAAGCGATCGAGTTTGACGGCGTGCTCGAGATTCTGGTTTTCCAGCTCCAGCCCGGCGGGCAACAGATCCACCAGCAAGGCATCCGGGATGCGGCGCTTGGCGCTGACGCGCAGATGCACCACCACCATCTCCCCTGTCGCCAGCGGCGGCAGCGCGCGCTTGCCGTCGATCGACGAGTTGGCGAGCAGCTTCCCGTTGATGTCGTAGTACTCGCGCACCACGTGGATATCATCGAGGCGCTGCGCCGGCGCCTGCTTGGGATAGCCGGTCACCACCAGCTCGGCGAAGAGCTTGTCGTTGCTGGTGGAACGGAAGGCAAGTCCATTCTTGAGTTCACTGCCCTCGAACAACCGCTGATAACTGCCGAGGCCGCTGACCGGCTGCGCGCTCTTGCCGAGCAGCAGCTCACCGGCCCAGGCGGTGTTTTCACTGAGCGAGAGCGCCACGCCGGCCTTGAACAGCGCCAAGCGCTCCTGGGTGCTGAGATACTGCTGCCCCGCGGTGGCATCGGCCAGCTTGAAGATCAGCTCGCTGCGTCCCGCGACGTTGATCTTCTCCTTCTCCAGCAGATAGGCCATCAGCGCGGTGTCGCGCAGCGGACTGCCGTAATCACCCAGGTAATAGTAGCGATCAGTGGCGAGCGGCTTGCCCAGGCCTTCCTCGATGGCGCGCATGCCGCGCGCGCGATCACCCTGTTTGATCAGGGCGACGCCCAGCTGCACCAGCGCCAAGCCGCTCTTGGCATCGGCGCGGTTCTGGTCGTACATATTGCGCAGCGCGCCGAGGGGCGCGCGATTGATCTTGGAGAGCACGTAGGCGGCGTAGGCGCGATAGCTGAAGCGGTAGTGGGCCGAGTCCTGGCTCCAGCGCTCGGCGAACATGCCGCCGTTCGTGTTCACATACTGCGTCAGGCGCTGCATGGTCTTTTCCAGCATGCCGGAATCCACCGCCACGCCCTGCTCGCGCGCATCGGTGATGAAGTCCGCCACATAGGCCGTCAGCCAGTGCTCCTCCGCAGCGGCGTTGTCCCATAGGCCGAAACCACCGTCGGCGAGCTGGAAGGTGCTCAGGCGGCGCAACCCCGCTTCCAGATACTCCGTCCGCTTGGCGAGGTTCACCTGGCCCGCGGCCAGATCGGAGAGATTGAGCCGCGTCACCGTATCGGGGGTGGCGAACATCCACGGATAGGTGCTGCTGGTGGTCTGCTCCAGGCAGCCATAAGGGTAATGCAGCAACTGGCGCAGATGGGCGCTGAGCGAAATCGGCGGACGCGGCGAGACCGTCAGGCCCACCTCCGCCGTGCTGGCCATCAACCCATCGAGCTCGGCGCCCAGCGTGATCCGATCATTCTTCGCCAAGACCGCACGCAGCTGGCGGGATACCGCCGGATACGGCGGGCGCACCGAGAGTGACCAGCGGCGACTGAGATCGATCTTCTCCTGCCCCTTCGCGTTGTTGCGCACATCGACCGTCAGCGCGCCCTTGCCGAAGTCGTCGGTGGCGGCAAGCGGGAAGGAGAGCACCACCTTTGCATTGTCGGCCAAGGTCAAATCCTGCTTGCGCGCGCTCAATTGCAGCGGCGCCTGGGCGCCGACGCTCACGCTGAGCTGCTGCGGCTTGCCCGAAAGATTCTGCACATCGAGGGTGATGGTGGACTTGTCGCCATTGGCCAGGAAGCGCGGCATCGAGATTTCGGCGATGATGGGCGAGGCGACGGTGATCTCCTGCTCGGCGCTGCCGAATTGCTCCGCGCCATAGGCCAGCGCCATCAAGCGCAGGCGGCCGTTGAAATCCGGCAGCGCCATGGGAATCTCCGCCTCGCCCTGCGCGTTCACCGCGACCGGACCGCTGAACAGCGCGACGATCTGCACCTCGCTCTGCGCCTTCTTGCCGCCGCGGCTGAGATCGGCGTCGCCGCCGAAGCGCTGGCTGGCCATCCCGCCCTCGAGGCTGTCGATCACCGCCCCGTACATATCGCGGCTGTCGATGCCGTAACGGCGCGGCTCGAAGAACCAGCGATGGGCATCGGGCGTCACAAAATCGGTGATGTTGAGCACACCGACATCCACCGCCGCCAGCGTCACCATCACCTTGGCGCCGGATTGCGCGCCCGCGACCTTGACGCGGGTCTTCATCGTGGTTTCGGGCAGTACCTTGTCGGCCTCCGGCAGGATGCTGACTTCCAGCTTGCGCCCCTCGCGATCGAGCGGGAAGTGCAGCAATCCCACCGCGCGGTTGGGCAGGTGCTTGGTCGCGGTATCGCCCGGCCGGAAGATGACCGCCGAGAGATACAGATTGTGCTGGCGCCAGGCCGCATCGACCGGCACCTCGACCACCGTGCCGGCCGCCGCGGCCTTGATCGGTTTCCAGAAGAGTTGTTTGTCCCCTTCGAGCAGCAGGAAGCCCTCCCCCGCATAGGGAGGGATGACGGTCACCTTCGCGACATCGCCGGCGCGGTAATGGCGCTTGTCGAGTTTCAATTCGACGCGGTCCGGCCGGGCGCTGAACTTTTTGTCGCCGCCATCGCCGTACCACCAGCCGGCATAAAAGCGCACGCTGGAACGCATGCCGGTTTCGCTGTCGAGGACCTCCAGCCGGTACCAGCCCCACTCCACCGGCACTTCGACCGTGGCGCGCTTGGCCGCGCCGATGGTCAGGTTGTCATTGAAGGCGACATATTCCTTTTCGGTGTACTCGGAAACCCAGCCGCGATCATCGGTGTACACCCAATAGTCATAGCGATTTTCGCGCACCAGCTTCACCTCGAGATCCTGGGCCTCGTGCAGCCCGCCCTCCTGGTCGGCCTTGATCACTTCGAAGCCCGCCAGGGTGTTGCCATCGAGCTCCTGCGCCTTGAACAGCGGCCGGATGCCGATCACGGTGGACGCGGGCCAGACCGTGTAATGGATATCGCGCACCACCGGGCGGCCACCCGATTCGTACAAACTGGCCACCAGCTGCACATCGAGCGGTGAACCGACCTCCGACCAATCGCCGGGGACGGTGACGCTGCCCGTGCCGTCACCGCCGAGCTGGATATCCTCCAGCTCGATGCGGTTGCTCTTATCGCGCTCCTTCACGTCCCCGAACTGATGATCCGGATACGCCTCGAGCGGATGGCGCTGCTGCTTGATGGTCACCAGACTGCTGAGGCGATTGCCGGAGGCTGGGGCGCCGTAGAGATAGGCGCCTTCCACGGGAATGGTCAATTCGACATCGCGCTCGACAAACCGTGCGCGCTGGGTGCCGTCATCCAAGGTGAGTTTCATGCGCTCGGGCAGGAACTCCTCGACCTTGAACGGATACTCGCCGACCACCTGCGAGCCGATATAGAGGCGCAGCCACCATTTGCCGGTGGCGGCGTTGCTGGAGAGCGTAAATTCATGGTGATAGTAGCCCAGCTCATCGCCATGGAGTGTGGTGTTCTCGGCTTCCTTCTCATCGGCCCCGGTCAGCACGGCGCGCAACGGCGGGTTGCCGGCCAGCTGGCCGTCGCCATCGCGCAACAGGACATTGAAATCGACCGTCTCGCCCGGGCGATAGAGATCGCGCGGGGAATAGACAAAGGCCTCGGTGGCGCGCTGCGGGCGCTTGCCCAGGTCGAAGGCGGACAGATCCAGCGCCGGCGCGGTGAGATCGAGCAGCGCGATCCGTTCATCCTTCTGCGCCAGCAGCATCCGCGCCTCCGCGGGCGGCTGGAGCAGCGTCCCCTGCCCCGCCGGCGTGGAGCGGCTCTCGCCGATCACCTTGCCATTGACATCGAGCAGCGACAACTTCACGCCGCCGATCGGCGCGGCCTTGTCCAGCGAATGGGTGAACACATCCAGGCGCTCGGGATAAAAGCGGGCGTGCAGGCCGATGTCGCTCACCACGAAATAGGTGACTTGATAACTCTCCGGATAACTGCCCGCCGGTTTCATGACCGCCACATACAGCCCCGGCTGGCGCAGCGCCCGGATATCCTTCACCGGCAGATTGGTGCGGTGCCGCTTGTTCTTCGGCGCCGCCAGATCGAACCGTCCGCTGTGCGCCAGATTCATCATCGATTGATACTGTTGCAGGCTCCAGACATCGCCGCGCCGCCCGCCCCAGCTCTGCAGGAACTGCGGGATCTTCTCCGGCTCCACCCGATGGAAGTCGACATCGACCGCATTGATATTGATCGTATAGAGCGGCAGCCCCTTGGAGGTATCCAAGGGCAAGACAAAGCCGCTGCTGGCGAAGGCCACATGGCTCTGCAAGTGGCGCGTGGTCAGCGATTCTTCATAGGTGTCCTTGAGCTGCTTGCCGGTTACCGCGGCGATGCCGCGATACACCGTCACGCTGTAGGTCGTAACCGGTTCGATATTGGTGAAATAGGCCGTGGTGCCGCTCTCGGAAAGTATCCACCCGCCCTCCACGCGCGGGCCGTCCTTTTTCGAGACGTTGAGATACTGATCGAAGGGCTGATCGGGAGCCAGGGGAACGGAGAACGTCACACCGATGGCGGGACCGCTTTCATAACTCACCTCGCTGACATCCACCACCTGAAACGCCATCTTGGCATACTGCTGGCGCGCCTTGGCCACATCGAGGGCCACCGACTCCGAGGCAAAAGCACTCAGCAACAATCCCAACACTACTGCACACCACGCCTGCCGGTTCACCGCCATGTTGAACATCGCTCCTCCCAAAAAATACACTTCGTGACGACAATATTGTTCGACTTATAACGACACGTCTTACCCTTCCTTGACGAGGAGCGGGCGTGCGACGGATCAAGCTCCCGGCTGCCACCCGAGCAAGCCCAGCATGACCATGAATCCAACGACGTAGGCCACTGCCACATGCCAGCCGTGGCGCAGCCACAAGCCCACCGATTTGGCCTCCGGATACATATTGGAGAGCGCCACCCCCGCCGATGAACCAAACCAGATCATCGAGCCGCCAAAGCCAACCGCGAAGGCGAGAAATCCCCAGTCATAGCCGCCCTGGGCCAGGGCGAGCGCCGTCAGCGGAATGTTGTCGAACACGGCCGAGATGAACCCCAGCCCGAACGCGCTCTGCCAGGAGGGGCTCGGCAATTGTTCCACCGGCATCATCGAAGCGCTGAGCACCAGGGCGAGCAGGAAGAGCGTCCCCTTGAGGCTGGCACCCAGCACCTCCCAGTCGTGCCGCCGGACGCGCGCGGTCAGAAGGATGGCCGCCCATACCGCCAGGCCGATGGCAGGCACCTGTTCACCGAGTTCGGGCTGGAGCATATTGACCAAGACGTTCGTGGCCACGGCAAATACGAGGATGAGAAACACGATGCCGATGCGGCCCCAATCCACATGGGTGTGGGCATGCGCGTGTTTGATGATGGGTGAATACGCCTGTTGCTGCTTGGCGGCGAACACGCCGACGATCAACAAGGCAACGACGGCGGCGACATAGGCGTGAAACACCTCGCCGGGCGCGATACCGCTGATCCACATCATCGTGGTGGTGGTGTCACCGACCACCGAGCCGGAGCCGCCGGCGTTGGAGGCCGCCACGATCGCCGCCAGAAACCCGATGTGCACCCGCGCCCGGAACAGCTGGTGCGCCATCGCACCGCCGATCATGGCGGCGGCGATATTATCGAGGAAGCTGGAGATCACGAAGACCAGCGCCAGCAGCACGAAGCCGCCCTTCCAGTCATCGGGCAGATATTTCGGCAGGATCACCGGCACATGACTTTTTTCGAAGTGGCGCGCCAGGATGCTGAAGCCCATCAGCAGGCAAAACAGATTGGCCAATATCACCCACTCATGCCCCACATGACTGAGCAGCCCGACGACGCCCGGACCGGTCTTGAATCCGGTAACCAGCGTTTTGTAAGCGGCGATGACCGCCAGGCCGCTGACCGCGACATAGAAGGTGTAATGGTGGAAGACCGCCACGCATACCAGAGTCGCGGCGAACAGAACGAATTCGATCGGGATGCCGGCGACAACCGCGCCCATCGGCGCCGCCACGGCCGATGACGACATTGCCCACATGCCAACAGCGATGAGGCACAGCAACCAACGCGTCACCATAAAGATGTACCACTCCAGGCAAAAGGGAAGATCCGGCAGGCCGCTGGCGCGATCTGGATACGGGCTCGCAGCCGGAGCCCATACTATGCCAGCACCGGAGACATTTAGTCGAGCCGCACGGCTCGAGATCGGCCGCGGTGCAAGCGACGAAGTTGCAAGACGCGTCGAGGCACTGATGGTTTTGTCGCGGACGTTTGCGACGGCGCCTAAACATGTCTCGCATCACACCCTGACTCAATCGACATAACGTCATCGATGCCGCGCTTGACTTGGCGAACCTGAGCATCTACGCTTTTTTTAAACAATATTTAATAGAAGAAAAATAGAAGTGGCCTCATATAAAGGCATTCAAGGTACCCTGGTAGCGTTGGAGAATTTCTTCAAAAGACGCTTGCCCGCCGAACTCAGCGAAGAGCCAATCAGCGCATCGGTTAGCCTACTCGGAAGCTCGGATATCGCCGACACCCTTACTGGCAACCTGCTCGGCATTTATTTGCACCGGATCACCATCGACCCGCATGGGCGTACCCGCCAATTCACTCCCCAAGGCACCAAGCAGAACACGCGCCATTCCGAGCTGCCGGTCAATTTGCACTTCCTGTTGATCGCCAACGCCACCAGCCCCACGGTCGAAGCAGATTTGATGTCCTGGGCCATGGTCGAACTCGCCAATGAAAATCAACTGGATATCTCGCACATCTACGACATCGATGACGAATGGGGGCAGCGTGAAATGCTCACCATCGCGCCGGAAGAAATGTCCACCGAGGATTTGATGCGGATATGGGACGTTTTTGAATCCCCCTATACCAGCACCGTGCCGTACGTCGCGCGCACGGTGCGCTTGCGTCTGAAAAAACAGCGCACCGAAGGACCCGACGTGGTTACCCGCGTATTCCCGGGGGGCTCAGTATGAAGCCGATCAAGGTGCTTGAAACCAACATCCTGCACGCCAGTGACGTGCTTTACTGGCTCGACGGCAGCAGCGGTGAAACACTTGAGAAAATGACGCGCATCCCGGAGACACTCACACTGCAACTCACCACACGACCACGGGATTTGCAGCTGGTCAACGGCCGGGGGAAAACCGCGCTATTGCGCCGCCCGACCAACGAAATCATCGACGGTATCGCCAGTGATGCTGACAAGCAGATGCCCGTGACCCCCACCTACCCCGTTGCCGGGGTCGTCAGCGATCCGAGCGGACGTTTCATCCCGCGCCGATTCAGCATCAACGCCGGTAACGGCGCCGGCCATGCACTGGCAGTCTACCCCTCGCCACTGGGCACGCGCCTTGGCCCCACCGGCGGTTTGGTCGGCACGCTGCGTTACGCGGCCAGCAACACACCTGTGCCTTGGGCGATGCTCACCCTGATTGTCGACACCACATTGAGCAGCAGCTACACCTTCCGGTGCCAAGCCACCGCACAGGGAGATTTCATCATGCCACTGCGGGGCTTGCCTCCCTTGCCGGAAGGAATCGATCACTATTCGGCGGAGCTTGGCATCCAAGCACTGCTGACCGCGAGCGGCGATGTGCCGGTCGACCCCGCGGATCTGGTCGCGATGTCATTGGGCCAACTTGAAACGCCGGATGCGTTTTCTGACCCGATCAGCTTTGACCTCGTGCCCAACGAAATACGAATCATCCGATCCTCTAACCGGGATCATTTGGCAGTACAACCCCTTTAACCGTCATCAACTAAGGAGAAGACCATGCCTGAATATCTAGCGCCGGGTGTGTTTGTCGAAGAAGTCAGCTTCCGCGCCAAATCGATCGAAGGAGTGGGCACCAGCGTCGCCGCTGTGGTCGGCCCCACACGTTTTGGACCGCTGCGCGGCAAGCCGGAGGTCGTGACCAGTTTCGGCGAATTCACCCGCATCTACGGTGATGTTCAAGATCTGTCACTGGGCGGCGCCTCGGTGCTCAATCACACCGCGATTGCCGCAAAGGCATTCTTTGACGGCGGCGGCAAGCAATTATATGTATCCAGGGTAGGAAACTTCGGCGCCCCCGACGGCATCGCTTCGGTCGCGGATGCAGCCAACAACGTCACCTTCGAGAGCCGCTTCCCCGGGGCGATGGGCAATTTCACTCTGGAAGTGGAGTGGCGGGACAGTGAAAATCTGCTGCGCACTGCAGCCACCTCAGCACCCAGTGAAACGGAAATCGTATACATGGAAGCCAAGGGCCTGGCCGCCAGTAATCTGGACAACGTGACGGTGCCTGCGAGCGTGACCGCCCCCTTGACTGTCAGGGCGCTGGTACAACGCAGCGGCTCTGATTATTTGATCATGAGTCCGAATTTGATCATCAGCGGCGGCGGTGCAACTGCAACCGTTGCCACGGCCGCCGACGCCGCCGTGACGGTGCCGGACCCCACAGGCATCACCTTGACCTTCACCCGCGTCACGCTGAAACAGCCCACTAACGGTTCGCTCGACGATGGAACCTCCGCCGCCATCATCCTGACCAGTCAATTGGCAACCACCTCGGAACTGTTTGCTTTGGCTGGAAACAACTGGGGCACCAACACCGCGATCTACGGCACGCTGGATACCGTCAACAATGAATTCGACGTCAGTGCCGCTCCGATCAATCCAGGTGTCAGCGCATTTTCGCTCCCGCTGGCCGCGCTGGCTGCGGCTCCACAGTCGGTGCGCGCCGTCATGGCCCAGCGTACCTTCAACATCAATGTGCGTTCCGGCGGCGCCAATGGCCCGGTCGTTTACACCTACGGTAATCTCTCAACCGCTCCGACCGGATCTACCAGCTTGGCGACGGTGCTGGCGGCCAATCCAGAGAAACGTTACGACCAACTCAGCAGTCCGATCAGTTGCACCTTGGATCCCGCCGCCACGGGGGATGACATCATGAGCGCGCTGATGGAGCTCTTCGATGACGCTGCCATGAACCCGACGGGCATCAATGTCGAAGGTCCCCGCTATCTCATCACCTTGTCCGGCGGCACGGACGGCAATGCGCCGACGGCGGTCCACTACGGCGGGGTCAGCGACGAGATCAATGGCAGCACCGGATTTGTCGCGTTGGAGGATATCGAGGATATCTCCATCGTCATGACGCCGGCGGCATCCTCTGATGCCGTCAATCATCAGGCCATCGTCGCTGAAGTGCAGAAGCACTGCCGCAAGATGCGCTATCGCGTGGGTATCGTTGACAGTCAGGAAAACATGACCTTGTCCGAGGTGCGCGATTTTCGCTCGAACTTCGATGATTCACGCCTTGCGCTCTATCATCCATGGGTCGTCATTGCCGATCCGCGCGGCGTTGTCAGCACAATCAACGCGCCGCCATCAGGTTTCATTGCAGGCGTTTACGCCAACACCGATGTGCAACGCGGCGTACACAAACCGCCAGCGAACGAACCTGTAATCGGCGCGCTGCGCTTTTCCCAGGACATCAACCGGTTCCAGCAAGAGCTGCTCAATCCCGACGGCATCAACTGCCTGCGCTCCTTCCCCGGCCGCGGCCACCGCGTTTGGGGCGGACGAACCTTGTCCAGCGATCCGGAATGGAAATACGTCAACGTCCGGCGTTATTTCTTGTATCTGGAACGCTCCATCGAAAAATCCACTCAGTGGGTGGTGTTCGAACCCAATGGCGAAGCGCTGTGGGACAACGTGCGCGCCACGGTGGAAAGCTTCCTCTACAACGAATGGCGCAACGGCCGTCTGCTGGGCAGCGACAAGACATCGTTTTTCGTCCGCTGCGACCGCAGCACCATGACCCAGAATGACATCGATAACGGCCGACTGGTATGTGAGATTGGCGTCGCCGCATTGAAGCCGGCGGAGTTCGTGATTTTCCGCATCGGCCAGAAAACCGCAGACGCATAAGCAACGCTGACCAATCAGGAATGAGGATTCAAACATGGCACAATTTCGCGAAACACCCTACGGCGTATTCAACTATCTAGTGAACCTGGGCGACGGGAGCGAGGGTGAAATCCAGGGCGGCTTTTCGGAAGTCTCCGGCCTGAACGCCGAAGTCACCGTGGCGGAATACCGCGCCGGCAACGCCAAGTTCAATTACGTGAAAAAGATTCCCGCGATCCACAAATCGGGGGACGTCACATTGAAACGAGGCGTGATCGGCGCTGACAATATCTACACCTGGCTGGATCAGATTCGCGGCGGCGATGTGACGGCCAAGCGCGACGTGGTGATCAAACTGCGCAACGAAGACCCGACCAGCACCAGTGCCGTCGTCACTTGGAAGCTGATCAACGCCATGCCGATCAAATGGACCGGGCCCACACTGACCGCCAAAGGCGGCAGTGATGTGGCGATCGAAGAGCTGGTGCTTTCAGTCGAACACATCATGCAAAGTTAATCGTGCTGCCAACGAAGAAGTGATCCGATGGAATATCTGGCTGGAGCACGCATTGCCCTGACTCCCCGCCCGGTCCAGCGACGCGAGGCGGCGCTGGAGGCGGCGCTCTTGGGGCACTGCCCGGGGCGGGTGCGTCTGGAGCGGCTGCTCGTGCTGACGGGCGCGCTGGATGATTTGCGCGCGGCGGGTTTCGGGCCGATGGTGGAGGCCCTCATCGCCGGTCAGATGCCGCAGGGCGGGCCGCTGACCGCCCAGCTGGCCGGCCTGTACCACTTGCCGCTGTCACTGCGCTCCAGCGCGGAGTTTCACGATATTTTTCCCGATGCCGCGACCGCGCCCTGCGCATACGAAAGCCTGCTGGCGGGCAATCGCGCCTGGCTGCCCCAAGCGGTGGACGATTTCTTTGCCAACGGCGGGGAAAAATTGTGGGTGGTTCGGATTCCCGAGGGCGAAGCCCAGGCAGGTTTCCTCCCGGCGTCTAACACCCTGCTGCACGATGTCGACACCCTGCGCGGCCTGGCCTCCGTGCTGGTGATTCCCGCGCTGGCGGTGGTGGCGATGCCGGACCTAGAACGCTTACAAATCCCGCCCCGTCTGCCGGACGTGCCGAGGGTGCGGCTGGCCAATCCGCAACCGCAGTTTCTGCCCTGCGGCAAAAGCACGGAAGACGATCACCGGGAACGGCGCTATCCCTCTGAGCTGTCAGCCATGCCCGAGCCCCGGCCGTTGGAAGAGTTGCTGCGCGGAATATTGCAGTTCATCGCACGCTACCGACCTGATGTACAGTGCTTGCTGACGCTTCCCCTGGCCTATTCCGGTGAAATCGACAGTCCCGTGGTGGATCGACGCGCCCTGGAGCGGATCAGTGCCATCCGTGACGCGAGCAGCGGCCATCTGCTCCGGCACGTCCAGTTCCTGTTTCCCTATTTGCGCGGCCCGCGCTTCGCCTTGCATACACCGGTGGGGGTCATCGCGGGCAAGCAAGCGGACACGGCACGCGCCAAAGGACCATGGCATTCCATCGGCGCCCAGCCCCTGGTCACCGAGGCCCTGCCCTACCCGCGCCTGTCCATCGCCCAGATGCTGGATTTGCGCGAAAAACCCGGCATCGGCGTGCTGCAGCAGCGCACTGGATTCAGCGGTTACCCCCAGTTGAGCCTGGACGACGAGCGCCTGGTGGTTCCGGCCTTGCCGCCCGCCGATTACAGCAACGCGCAGGACATGCGGCAATTTGACGGCTTCCGTTCCGCCGAGGTGATGCGCTTTCTTGGTTTTTTGCGCCGTCAATTACAAGCGCTGGGGGAACAGTTGGTGTTCAACGTCGATGTCGACGATCCGCGCCCACGCCTGTTGCTGGAGCAGTTTTTCCGTAATCTCTATAACCGCGGCGCGCTTCGCGGGCGCATCCCGGAGGAAGGGTTTCAGATCAAACAGTCGCAACCGGGAGAAGGGACGATCCAGTTCGATATTCAGATTGCGCCGGCCTTTCCCATCGACCGGATCTATCTCACCTTCATCAATATCCATGGTGAATGGCAAGCGGAGGTGACCCATGGCTGAGGTCACCGAATTCGTCCCGTTCCGCTTCCGCATCGCCCTCTACAACACCGATTCCAACCAGTTATTGTGCGCGGGCGATTTCAGCGAGGTCAGCGGCTTTGAACTGACCATGGAGCCCAAGACCATCGCCGAAGGAGGCCGCAATTGGGGCGAGCATCAACGTTCCGGCCCCACCAAATTCGCGCCAATGGTGCTCAAGCGCGGGGTCACCAGCGTAAACGACCTCTGGGCGTGGTTCGACATCACCACGCGTCAGAGCTTTTACGGCTATCGCCTGCATGGCGAGATCACCGTGCTGGGCAATCCCACGGCCAAACCCAACGGCGGAAGCGGCAAGGGCGCACACGCGGGCCAGACCGTCACCGACAATCCGGTGATGGTCTGGAAGCTCACCGGCGTGCTGCCCACCAAGTTCAAGGGCCCTGATTTGAACGCGACCGCCAACCAGGTCGCCATCGAAGAGTTGCATCTTGTGCATGAAGGATTGGAACTTCAACGACCGGCGCCGGCAAAATCGTAAGGTAAAAACATGAGTGATGTAGAACGCGCCAAACTCATCCCCGTCACGGGTAACAGCGACACCCCGGACATGCAAAACGCCATCGACGTGCAGTTCAATCCAACGACCCTAAAAGTGACGTTGTCGAACACGCTCAAGGAAAACGCCCGCACCGGCAATACCCGCGCCACGCAATATGTGGACAAGAGCTCCTCGACCCTGACCGTGGAGCTGGTATTCGACACCACCTATATCGAAGCCCCCGCCGGCAACAACGCCCAGGCCGCCCAGTCCGATGGCAGTGCATCCTCGAACAATCGCAACCGCATTGAACAAGGCTCCGATGTGCGTCAGCAAACCAAAAAGATTGCGGACGCCTTTGTCAAACCAGTGGGCTCCGGCACACGCATGCGCGCACCGAAGCGTTGCCTGTTCCAGTGGGGTGCCTTTCAATTCATCGGTTTGGTGGACAGCTTCGAGGAAACCGTGGACTTCTTCTCGCCGAAGGGCCGTCCGCTGCGCGCCACGGTTTCGCTAAAACTCAAGGAAGACCGCTACCAGTTTCGCAGCAACGACAGCAGCGCCTTGGCGGCGGAACAGACGCCGACCCTGAACTTTACCGGCAACGGCGCGGGCAGCAAGCAGCCCGGCGGCGGCAGCGGCGCCGGCAATGGCGCGCCTACCCCCAACCAAAACACTAGCCCCGTGCCCGGCGGCAGCGCCGGCCCCGGCAACTGGCGCGACAACGCCATGTTCAACGGAATCGAATCCCCGCGCCTGCCATCGCTGTCCACCCTTGCGCTTCCCAGCGTCAATCTGAGCGCGGGGGCCGGATTCGGCATCAGCGGTGGCGTCGATATCGGCCTGAGCGCCGGGATCAGCCTCAATGCGGGGATCAGTGTCAGTGCGAGTGTCAGCGCAAGCATCAGCGCCAGTGCATCAGCGCGCCTCGGGGTGTCTGCCGGCGCGGCGGCTGGCGGCGTCCAAACAACTCGCCAAGGCGCGCCGAGCGCCACGCCAGCGACCCAGGGCGTCAGTCCCGCCTTTAAGTTCGGCAATTCCGCAGCCCTCGGCACGGGCATCCCGGGCGCGTTTCACCCCAGCGCCAAGGCCAGTCTGCAGGCCTCGAGTCTGCAAGCAGGCAGCCTGCAGTTGCGTGCCGAACCTGGCGTCAGCAGCGCCAGCGGTGCAAGCCTCCCCGCCGGCGGCAGTGCTCAATTGGCCAACACACCGCGCGGCACCGAAGCACGCGTCCAGCACGGCGTTTCAGTGGCTGCGCTATTGAAAAACACCCCTGACCAAGGCGTCGGGTTTGACTAAAGGTAGCGAGCCATGCCCATTCTGATCGATGAAGTGATCGCCGAAGTCAACGACAGCGTGACCCAGCCTGCCGAGGTGCAGCCTGCGGCGCAACAGTCGCCCTTGTCGGTGGCGGAATATGAATTGCTGCAAACCCTGGCCCTGATCCAACAGCGCCAGGAACGGCTCAAGGTGGACTGACGCGCATGACCGCCAGCGCCTTCATCAACACCCGCCCCACGTTCAAGTTAAACGGACAATCCCGCGCCAACTTGGAGCCCGCACTCACCGCGATGGTCGTAAACCTGCCATTGCACGGCTGCGGCCATGGTGAACTGCACCTGACCAACTGGGGCGTCCCCGACGGCGGCCAAGATCCAGATTTCGTGCTAGACGACATTGCCTTGGGCGCGGAGCTGGAGATCCAGATGGGTGAAGATAATCCTGTCACCCTGTTCAAGGGTGAAATCACCGCCGTCGAAGAGCGTTACGGTGAAGGCGCGCCCATCCTGGTGCTGCTGGTGCAGGACAAGCTCCACCGCCTCGCCCGCGCGCGCCACTGCCGCACCTTCGAAGACCAGAGCCCGGACGATGTGGTGCAAAGTATCGCCAGCGCAGCGGGGCTGCAGGCTGATGTGAGCATCTCCACCCTCACGGCCACCTGGCATCAATTAAACGAGAGCGATCTTGCGTTTCTGCTGCGGATCGCCGGACGTTTTGACATCGGCCTGCGCCTGGTGGGCAACACCCTGCGGGCGAAGGCGGAAGAAGCCGACTCCGCGCCCGTCGCCCTCAGCGCCCAGGACAGCGCGCTCAAGGTGCGCCTGATCGCCGACCTCAATCACCAACCCTCGGCATCCGCCGTACACGGGTACAACCTGGCGGACGACGCCGCCGCCGACCACTCCGCCAGCAGCATGACCCCCGCGCCCGGCGGCACGAGCGCCGCCACCACGTTGGGCAATCTGAGCTGGAGCAGCGATGAAATCGTTCCCCAACCCTTTGCCCGCAGCAGCGCCGAAGCCGAGGCCTACGCCACGGCCCACTTCCGCCGTCAAGCCAAGCGCTTCATCCAGGGGGAGATCGTCTGCCAAGGCGAACCCTCCCTGACAAGCGGCCGGGAGATCGAGCTCTCGGGCGTCTCACCGCGCTTGCGGGGGATTTACCAGGTCGTGCATTGCGTGCACCGTTTCGACAGCGTCTCGGGCTATGAAACCCACCTCAAGGTCAACAAAGGGGGGTGGCAGCCATGAACCTCCATGCGCCCGGCGCCACAAGCAGCTTGCAGCTCGGAAGGGTGACCGACAACAGCGACCCCGAGAATCGGGGACGGATCAAGGTCCGCCTGATCGCCACGCCGATGGAGGTCTGGGCCAGCGTCGTTGCCCCCTCCGCCGGCGCCAATTACGGCGCCAGTTTTGTGCCCCGTCTGGAGGAGATCGTGGTGTTGGCCTTCGTCACCCCCGAACTCCCGCTGGTGCTGGGCAGCCTATGGTCGGGTTCAGGCAGCCGGCCCCAGGAAGCCGATCCGCAGGAGGACCACTATGTCATCCGCACCAAGGATGCCACCGTCCTCGACTTTGCCGATGGCGACAATCCGAAAGTGCAGCTCATTACCCGCAGCGGCTACCACATCACCATCGACGAGGGCAGCGGCGGCGAGATCTCCGTGGTGCGCGGCGAACAGAGTGTGAAACTCGGCCCCAGCGGCATCGAGGTGCGCACCAGCGGCAGCGTCAATGTGGATGCCAGCACCGTCACGGTGAACGCCTCCACGGTGACCGTCAACGCGAGCATGTCGCGCTTCAGCGGCGTGGTGCAGGCCGACACGCTCATCGCCACCTCGGTGGTGGGCACCACCTATACCCCCGGCGCGGGCAACATCTGGTAGGAGGACACAACATGAATATCGCCCAACAACTCCATCCGGTGCGCATCAAACCGCCGTTCTTTCAAACCGGACAGGGCACGCAGCATTGCGGCCTGCACCGCTATCTCGATGCCGACTTCGTCAATCGCTTCAAGCAGGACGTACAACGGCGCCAGTTCAGCCTGACCCAATTCACCTCCTGGCAGAACGACGAACGCCACAGCCGCTTCGGTCAAGAGCCGGTGCTGCGACTGCCCCTGCACCGGGCGTTTCATATCGTCAGCTGCGAAGTGGTGTGCGAGCGCCTCGGCCACCCCGCCCTGGACCCGCAGAAAATCACCAGCGCCGGCTTCGTCATCCGCAAGCGCGGCGCCGGGCGCGAACTGGCCTGGATGCTGGAAGACGGTGACGCGCTGGGCTGGCAAGAGGCGCCCACGGAGCTGCGCGATCCGGACATCAACCGCCGGCTCTGCGCCAGCGGTGTGCTGCACAAACGGGGAGATCAACCCGCCTATTCCGGAGAAGAGGTGCATCCCCTGCATGTGTTGAAAACCACCGACGCCGCCGGTAAGACCCACACCCTGCTCTATGGCTACGTGCCGCTGGGCGGCTTTCACTACCACCGTGATCCCAACGCGGCCGTCGATGCCCAGTCGCAACAACAGGTGCTGAACGCCGCCGCCGAATTCCTGCCCTGGCCCTTCGGGTTTCGCAAACCGCTCAATCAAACCTGGCTGGCCGAACACACCCGCCCGGTTGATCAGGGCCGGCCATCCAAACCGATGTTCGAGCTGCTGCGGCTTTTGGTCAACCGCTACCACCTCGGCGAGTCGAACATCGCCGAAAACGCATCCCTGGAGAGGTACTGCTCGGGCCTGTGGTTCCATGACCTTTCCCATCTGCCGAGCCAGCTGCGCCAACAGGGTTATACCGACAGCAATCATGGCCGGTTCACCACCTATCGCCGGCTGGATCTGCTCAGCTATCTGAAGGCCTGTTTCAACGCCGGCGGCGACAACCCGCTGGTGCGCTGGATCATCCAACAGGAACAACGCATCGATCAGGCGGGCGGCCTCGATAAGCTCGCCGAGCTCGACAAGCTGCCCAACAGCTCGGGCAGCGGCACGCTGGGGTATTCCTTGCTGATGCTGGCGGCGGACGCCCAGGAGATCCGCACCCTGCTCAATCAGCGCCTGCGCGACCAGACCCTGAGCCAGGTGAAAGAAATCCCGCTGCCCAAATTCACGCAGGGCAGCGGTGATCTCTACCAAATCGTCCCGTTTGTGCGCTCCCTGACCGACAGCGGCCGCGAACAGATCGTATGGGCCGATGCCAGCGCCCGCAGCATCGCCTTCCGGGTGGCCGCACCCTTCGATCCCGAGGCCAGCCGCCCGTCGCTCATCCAGATGCCATCGCTGGCGGATTTGAAACGCGGCCTGGCCAAGGGCGCGGCGATGATCACCCCGGCGGACACCTTCAATCTGATCGACAGCCTGAAATTGAACAAAGGCGCAGGGCCGGACGCGCTGCCCGACAGCACACCGGGCCCCGGCCTGGGGATTCAGTGGATCTGCTCCTTCAGCCTGCCGGTGATTACCTTGGTGGCCATGATACTGCTGATGATCATGATCACCCTGCTGAATATCGTGTTCTTTTGGCTGCCATGGGTGCGGATCTGCTTGCCGTTCCCAAAGATGAAGTGAGGTTCTGAACGATGCGGACACCGATTCCATCCATTCAAAGCTGGCCCTTGGGGGGCGTAGATGAAGACGGTCGCTTCAGCTGGTCCAGCGATGACCAGAGTATTCGCGAAACGATGTTGAACATCCTGCTCACCCGCCCCGGTGAACGCCTGCAGCGACCGGATTTCGGCGCCGGGCTGCTCAATTTCGTGCATCAGCCCAACAACGAAACCACGCGCACCCTGATGGCCGGCGTGGTGCGCAAATCGCTGGAGCGCTGGGAAACAAGGGTGGTCGTCGAGGATGTCGAGGTCGCACCCAGCCCGACCAGCGTGGCGGAGGTGCACATCAACATCCGCTATCGCATGGGGTTCGCCCAGATCCCCGCGCAACTGGGTTTCACGTTTAACCTGGGCCAGCCCGCATAAGGGCCCGCTGACGAGGACGATTGCATGCCACTACCGGTACCAAACCTGGATGATCGCCGCTTCGACGATCTGGTCGCAGAAGCCAAAGCGCGGCTTGCTACCCATTTGCCAGAACTCACCCAGATCGCCCCCGGCGATCCGGTGCACAGTTTCGTCGATCTGTTTGCCTGGCTCACGGAAACCATTCTTTACCGAGCGAACCTGATTCCGGAGCGCCAGCGCCGGGTGTTTTTGAATCTCCTGCAGATTCCCCTGCGCCCGGCCCGGGCCGCCCGGGGCGTGGTGTGCGTAGACGCCAGCCCCACCAGCGTGCTGTTGCCGCCGTTACTGACCGACGGCACGCAACTCAAGGCGGGCAAGCAAACCTTGACGGCGGTTGGCGAACTGCAACCCACCTGTGTCGGTTTGCAGGTCGTGATCAAGAAGAAAATGACGGCGACGGACTTGCAGGCGATGGGACTGACCTTGCAGGACCTCTCGGAGCAATTCGGCCTGCGCAAAGGAGAAACACCCACCCCGTTCCAGCCGCACCGATTCGACCCCGTCAAGGAGACCATGACGCTGACCGGCAGTCTGGACAATGCCTTTTACCTCGCCTGCATCGTGCCCCGTCAGCTCGAGAGCAACCTGGCCCTGGTGCGTCAGCACCTGGCCGGGGTGATTCTGAACATCGGCATCGCCCCCGCCGACGCGCTCGAGGGGGACAGCATCCACGAACTCGCCCCGCGCAAGCTGGTATGGGAGCTGGCCTCTACGGGCGAGGAAGGGGAGCCGATCTATCTGCCGCTGGATGTCCTGGCGGACAGTTCCAATGGCGGCCGCCAGACCGGCGTGGTGCGGCTGCGCCTGCCCAAGAACAGCAGCCTGTTTCAGGGCTTTGCCGCCACCGATCCCATGTTCAGCGGCGTCGGCGAACAGCCGCCCGAACTCGCCGATCAAGTGGACGCCGCGCGCGTGGCATTGTGGCTGCGGCTGCGATGCCCCGAGCATCCCGATCTGCAACTTGGCTACCTGGGCCTGAATGCGGTGGATGTATTGGCGCAAGGCCTGACGCAAGACCGGATCGTGGGGATGGGCACCGGTCAGCCGGACCAGGTCGTCGCGCTGCCCGACCGTCAGATCGACGCCAACACCCTGCAATTGGATGTGGAAGAAAACGGCGCCTGGGTGCGCTGGCAACGCGTCGATTTTCTGGCTGGCCAGGACGCCCAGGCCAAGGTCTACACCCTGGATGCGCAAAACGGCTATGTCTATTTCGGCGACGGCGTCACCGCTGGCCGGCGCCCGCCGCAGGGGGCGCGCATCCGCGCCGCCGCCTATCTATTCGGCGGCGGGACCAGCGGCAATCTGCCCGCCGGGACGGTAAAGGAGATCGTCAACGGCAGTCCGCGCCATAAGCTGCGCCATGAGTGGCCGCTCACCGGCGGCTTGGATGCGGAAACCGTCGAACAGGCGGAAAAGCGCATCCCCCAATTCCTCACCCACCGCAATCGGGCGGTGACCAAGGAGGATTTCAAATTGCTCACCGAGGCCAACCCCGTCAACCCGGTGGCCCGGGCGGAGGTGCGGGTCGGTTTTCTGCCGGGTGCCCGAATCCAGGCCGCCCGTGAAGACGTGCCCGGCGCGGTGAGCGTCTTCGTGCTGCCGCCCGGAACCCCGGCTCTGGGCCACACACCCAAGCCCACGCAGGGACTGCTGAAAGATGTGTTTGGCTATCTTTTGAACCGCGTGCTGATCGGCACCGAACTCTATGTCCTGAGTCCGCAATTCGTCCCAGTGGCGGTGAGCGTGAAGGTGCAGGTGCGCGACGCCGAAACCGAGCAACAGACCCTGCGGGACGTGCAATACGCACTGGTGGATTATCTCTGGCCCCTGGCCCCCGGGGGCGCGCGCGCCACCGGCTGGCCGATGGGCGCGAGCGTGCGGGCCAATGAATTGATCACCCAGGTGGCGCGAATCGACGGCGTGTTGGCTGTCAATAAATTGAGCCTGTTCATCAAAGGCGCCAAAGGCTGGCGTCGCCTGGGCGAGAACGAAGAGGTGCAGCTCAAGCACTATCAATTGCCGGAGCTGCTTGGGGTGCGCGCGGAGACCGGCACCGGCGCCCCGGCGCTGCCCGATGGCATCGGCACGCTGGAGGGTCAGGCCACGACCAGCACCAGCCGCGGCGTGCCCGTACCTGTGATACCGGATGTCTGTTGATGGGTAGGTTCGATGGACATTAATAACACGCCGTATTTCCTGCTGCGCAGCGCCGAGGAGTTCGAACAGGGCTCCTCCCGCTTGCAGTGGAACCGCAACCTGCAGGCGCTCACCCTGGCCCAGAACCAGGCCCTGCGCCTGCCCGCCTCGAATCCCGCCGCCGCCCTCGCCGCATGGGAAAGCAGCACGCCGCTTGCGCTGGACAACTTCAATCAAGTGGGGCGGCTCAGTGATGATCTCACCACCGTGGAGTTCAACAGCGGCCGCGGCTTTCTCATCTTGCAGGACGAAGAACTGGCTGACGTGGCCGCCCCGGCGGGCGTCTTCACCGACATGGCCCTGGGCGGCGACGGCCGCCTGGCGCTGCCGTTTACCGACGAGGCAGCCAATCAGCACGGGTTGCTGGTATTCCACTTGGCCCGACGCTGGCAAACCCACTGTGACTTAAGCCAGAACGCCGACGGCACGCCACTGCCCCCACCACGCCGCGCCTGGGTCGACCCGGATAACCAGATCTGGCTGATCACCGCCCGGCACTTGCTGCTCTGCACGGGCGAACCGCTGCCCCTGCCCTACAACCCGCAGGCGACCCGGTTCGAAGCGGAAACCGAAAATCCCCATGCCCTCACATTGCATTGGGTCCAACCCCTGCCGGCCGGCTGGGAGGCCCTCGCGCTGTGTGGCGACGATGAAACTCTGTACCTGCTGGCGCATGACGGCGCCGGTGCCCAGTGCATCCTGACTCGGCCGCGCAGCCACCGTGCGAACGACACCCTGCGTCGGTTTGCCTGCGCAAGCGACGTACCCTTCCTCATCGATCTGGCCATGGCGGCGGACCTCGCCTATCCGGTACCCGGCCGCCTGGCCGGCTTGGCGCCGAAACAGGCCGGCGATACCGGCTTCACCCAGCGCGATGCGTCCATCCTGGAGCTGCGCTGGAATTCCGAGTCCGCCAGCGGCGCTGCTCAACTGGTGCACGAGCGCTATCCCATGCTCTCGCTGGCGGTGCCGCGCTTTGTCAGTTCCGCCGATGGCCAACTGCGCTATCAAGCGCTTGAAGATCCCGACTACCCTGGATTCAATCCGCGCCCGCGCGAACTGCACGCCTTGCGCCGACCGCAATTCCATTTGGAGGGCGTAGCGCTGCTAACGCAGGTGCTCGATTCCGGCCAGCCCGACACCCATTGGCACCGCCTCTATCTGGACGCGACCATCCCGTCCGGCTGCGCCATCGAGATCGCCGCCCGGGTCTATGCCACCCCCGAAGAACGGGGCAACGCCGCCGTCATTGAGCAGCCCCGGCCGCTGTGGAATCCCTTGCCGTCAGAGCTGGGTTTCGCCCCGTCGATCGCCGAACAAAAACCCAACGTCGGCGGGTTGTTCGAGATATTGCTGCAGCGCCCCGACGGCCCGGTCCGCCGTATGTCCGGCCGCTACCTGCAGTTGCAAGTCACGCTGCGCGGCAACGGCCGCCAGACGCCGTGCCTCCATGCCATACGCGTATACTACCCGCGCTTTTCCTACCAGGAGGCGTACCTGCCGGAATTCTACCGGCAGGAATTGAGCTTCGATCCCGCCAATGCCCATGGCCCGGCCAACGGCGCCGACGCCCGCGAACGCTTGCTGGCCGCTTTCGAGGGGATACTGACCCCGTTGGAAGGACGCATCGCCGCCAGCGATCAACTGGTGCATCCCGATGCCACGCCGCAGGAGAATCTCCCCTGGCTGGCCGAGGTTCTCGGCACCTCCCTGCCGCCCCACTGGCCGGAGGCGCGCCGGCGTCGGCAGGTGAGCGAGGTCACGCGGGTGCAGCAGTACAAGGGCACCCTCTATGGCGTGAATCTAGCCCTGGACATCGCCAGCGACGGCGGCGTGCAACGCGGGGAAATCGTCGTGGTGGAAAACTTCCGTCTACGCCGCACCATGGCCACCATACTGGGCGTCAACATGGATGATGCCGACCACCCCCTCACCCTGGGCACCGGCATGAGCGGCAACAGCATCATCGGCGAGAGTCTGATCCTCTCGGAAACCGACGCGCGCGAATTCCTGGCGCTGTTTTCCCCCGAACTGGCCACCCAGGAAGAAGCCGCGATCGTGAAGCAATTTTTCGAGCAGTATGCCCACCAAGTGACGGTACTGCTCCATGGCCGGGGGACACGGCTGCACAACCTGGTGAACGATGTCCTCAATGAACACATGCCCGCCCACGTGAAGTGGCAGATCTTTGAAACAGAGCACCCGTTCGTGCTCGGTCTTGCGCCCTTGCTGGCGGTGGACACCTTCATCGAAATCACCCCGGATTTCCGCCGGGTCACACTGAATGATACCTATCTGGGACGGGAAGGCCTGTTGAAGAATCCGGCGGCGTTTTCGCCCGCCGACATCAACACGCTCTCGCCCTGACAACCGAGGAGGCTGAATGGAGACACTTGACGATTTCACCACCCTGAAACAGGACGCCACCCTGGAGGAACCCCTGCGTCGGGTGGCGTACGAGGCAGGCATGATGCTGGGACTGGAGGCCACCCGCGACGAGCAGGCCTATCATCGCCGCCGTCTCAACCGCCATCACTATTGGTTTCATGGCTACGGGACCCTGGCCGGCATGCGGGTGAGCATGTCGCCCGACACCCATCCCAATAACGTCGACGACATCACCATGCGCATCCTGGTCAGTCCCGGCATCGGTATCGACGGGCTGGGTCGGGAAGTGCTGATCCACGAAACCTATTGCATCAACCTGGGCGAATGGCTGGCGGCGCAAACCGAGGCGCACCTGCGCGAAGGCTACGACGACGCCGCCGACACCCTGTGGTTGAAGGTCTGCGTGCGCCAAAAGGATTGCCAGGTCGCGCAGCAACCGGTGCTGGCGCGCAAACTCAACCTGAGCACCGATGCCGTGCAGCCCAGCCGCATCGCCGACAGCGTAATGCTCGAGCTGATTCCGGAACTCCCGCCCACGGAGGACGCCGGCTTCCAGCCCTGGGCCTGCCATAGCCCGGTCACCGATGCGGATCAATCCCTGGACGACGCCCCGCTGGATCTCAGCGCCGCGGAACAGGCCACGGTCGACGCCGTCGACCCCGCCACCGACCCGGCCGCAGCCGCCCAGCTGGCGCTGCATGCGCGCCTGCTGTTCGCGTTGGATGCCGGCGGCGTCAACACCAAGGAACTGAATGATCAGTTTGAACTCGGTGCGCGGCTGCTGCTGGCCCGCATCGCCATCACCACCGCCGACATCAATGCCCTGGTGGTGAATCCGAACCTGATTTCGATCAACAACCTGGTGCGGCCGTTCCTGGTCAGCGCCAGCCAGCTGGCCTGGCTTGCCCGCCAGAGCTGATAACGGAGGCCTGACATGAGCGACATCCTGTTTCAACCCATGGGCAATCCCATCGCAAGCGGAGGGCTTGATCACATCGCCGACATCGATCCCCGGCTCACCCGCACGCACTATTTCGATGGCCGGCTGCTGACCGCCGAAGATCTGACCCGCGACCAGATCTACCTGGACCAGCGCCTGCGCGAACTGGGCCGCGTGCTGGGCCACGGCATCATGAGCGGATTGGAGCTGAGCTTCGACCGCTTCACCGGCTTGCTCACCCTGCAACCGGGGCAAGCCCTCACGCCCGCCGGCCGAGTATTGGAATTGGGCACGACACTGGTGGTGAATCTTGGCGATCGCGCGCTCATCTCCACCTTGAATGACGGCAACTACCGCCGCTTTAACCGCGCGCTGTACGCCGTGGTGCTGCGCTATGTGGACGTTGCCACCGATATCGCCGAGGTCTTTCCCAAG
Organism: Pseudomonadota bacterium; assembly: GCA_040752855.1. GTDB lineage: Bacteria > Pseudomonadota > Gammaproteobacteria > RBG-16-57-12 > RBG-16-57-12 > JBFMHP01. The sequence goes on from JBFMHP010000009.1 coordinate 100,791, forward strand.
GATCTGGGGGCCAAGCGCGGCTTCGAATACGCCCTGATCACCGAATCCGTGCAGATGGGACTGGTACCCCTGCCGATACCGCTGCCGCAGCAAAACCCGCTGCAGATCCGCGCGCGGCTGATGCGCGAATTCCTCGGCAACGAGCAGTTCGGTAGCCTGATCCCGGAAGACGGCGTCGCCCTGGGCGTCCTGGCCATTCAGGACGACGCACCCCAATGGCTGGATGCCGAACTGTTGCGCCACCCCCTGCGCCCCGAGGCGGGGCTGGGCGATCTGCAATCCGATCTCTTCAGGCAATATGAAAAGCTGCTTGCCGAGATCGTGACGATGCGGCTCAGCGGCGGATTGAATGCGGACTTTCACGCCGCGGATTATTTTTCACTCCTGCCGCCCGTGGGCACGCTGCCGAAGGAGGCCCTCAATCCGATGGTCGGACGGCAAGGATACTTCCCCGAGCATTACCAGGTGTCCATCGCCCCCATCCGTCTATCCGATGTAGACCTGATCCAGGCCGAATCCCTCGGCCTGCCGCCGATCGATCTGACCAATCGGGAACCGGTAGACATCATGATACTCGTGCCGCTTTCGAACCAGGACTATGGTCATTACGCCACGCAGCTCGAAGGCGAGTTCGACCCCGCCACTCGCCGCCTGCCGCAGCTCGACCTGCTGAAACTCAAGCTCTACCCGCGCCATGTCCCCGACACCGATTCCGCCGCCTGGGGGCAGATCTGGAGCCGGCTGGGCGACACCAATCCCTTTTACCTGCGCCGCCCCACCCGCGCCGCCGAAACCGCGATCAGCGGCATCGTGCTGGCCTTGGGTACCAGCGTCCCCGAGCCCCCGGAAGAAGGCACGGAAACCAGCCCCGCCGACACCGGCGGACTGTTGCAGGATGAAGACGCCATCTTCCTGGAGCAGATGAGCCTCAAAACCCTGGCGAAGGTGCGCCCACCGATCGATGGCGAAAGCAGCGATGCCTTCAACAAGTTGCTGAGCAATTTTGGCGACCGCGCGCTGATCGTCCGCCAAGCGGCCGGCATCCTGATGCGCATCGAACGCCAATACGACAGCCTGATCTGGCAAACCCTGCTCGCGCTGGCGGATGGCGAGTCGATGGAAAAATTGCTCGAGGGCCTGCTCGGGGCGGATGCCGAGGCCAACACCCCGAAGCTAGTGTACAGCCTGGGCAGTGATCTGGGCTTGGATGCCTCTCTGCTCAACCAGTGGGCCGACCTGGCGCCCTAAGGAGTTTGTGTCATGACACTGATCGTGCTTCACCATCCTGTTGCCAGCACGCCCGTCGACAGCCCGCGCCGGTTCGAACGGGTCCATATGTTTCCAGGCCGTCACTTGGGAGAAGAGGAATTCGATCGCGAACAGGCGTACGCGGATCTGCGGCTGGCGTCAGTGCTCAAGGGCCGGCCGGCCGGAATCGTCCATGGACTGGAAGTGAATCTCGGGCCCAGCGGCATCGATGAAAAGGAATTCAGCGTCAATGCCGGGCTCGCGCTGGATGCACGCGGCCGCGGCGTCGGCCTGTATTATCCGCTGCGCGCGCAATGGAAGCCCCTGATCGATGCCTATCTGGCCGCCAGCGGCGCCAGCACAGCCACCGGGGTGTTCTATCTCTTGTTGAAGCGCTCCAGCCGGGAAATCGACAGCCCTGCAGCCGATCCGTGCCAGCGCGCCGAATTCGATCCCACCCGGGACACCCGTTTGGTGGTCACCGGCACCTTGGTACTGCAGCGGCTCAATATCGATCCTGCGATCGTTGCCGCCACCCCGCGCGAGCGGATCGAAAACTGGGCGGCCGCCGACCGGGTCGACGGCAGCTTTATGGGCGCGCTCGGTCCCGCCGTTCCACTCGCCCTGTTGGCCGTCGGGCCCGACGGCGCCGGGGGTTACAAGCCCTTATGGTTGTCCCAAGAAGCGGGCCGCTACGAAGCCTTACCCAACAGCGGCTACCGCGTGCTGCTCAATCAAGTCAGCGCCGCTTTGCGCCGGGTTATGCAGCGAGCGGCGCTGGAGGTGGACGCCACCCAACCCTTGCCGGAATTTCTGGCGGACAACCTGCACCTGGATTTCCTCCCCGCCGCCGGACAGCTGCCGCTGGAGTGGCTGAGAAATCCCGATTCGATCACGCCGAGCATGCTCTGGCTGCCGCAGCACCTGGGCATCGACATGGTGCCCGTACCGGAAGAGGCGGTACTGGAGCTGATCAACCGCGATATCGCACGGCGGGTGATCGACCTGCGCCAGCCGGCCGGCGACAAGATCCGGCTGCTCTTGGCCGTCAACGAGCCGGATTACCGCCATGACTTGCTCGACATCCCGCAAACCGATGCGAAGCTGGAAGAAGACATCTACCGCTTCTACATGCGCGCCCATAATGCCTGGCTCCGCTGGCACGAACAGTTCAATCGACTCTATTTCGTCGTGCCGTCCCATTTGTCGCCCTTGACCGATCCGACCGAAGCCGTCGCCGAGCACGCGGTGCTCGATCCGTCCCAGTTCAAGCACATGGATCTACCCAAGCCGGAACCGGCGCCGCTGAAGCCCGGGGACTTTTTCAATGCGGTGATCGCCCGGGCCGATGCGGAACTTGATCCGATCAACAGCACCATCCCCTACCCCTTCAACAAGGGTGTGCCGGCGGCGCCGGTGTTTTATACCCAATGGCTGGTCAGCGGCGCCCCGCCGGTGGTCACCCCGCCCACCGAAGACGGCCTGGTCGTGCAGTACGCCGTCGCGCTGGTGGAACTGGAGGCCATCGAAAACCAGGTGCGAGCCATTCGCACCCGCGTGGAGAAGACTCGGGATTTTCTGCTGATCATGCGTCAACAGCTCGACTCCCAGACCGTCGCGCTCGCCGCCTTGGCCGGCGGTGTCGCCGGCGATGGCAGCGGCCTGAAGGTGGCCCGCTGGCTGCCGTATGCCACGCTGGACACCTCGGTGGCGCCCACCGCCGCCACCAGCGCACAAGGACAGACCAAGGCCGCTTCCACTCAAGCGTCGGCGGCCGGCATGGCATTTGATTCCAGGGAGATGAAAACCGTCGCGCGTACCGGCCTGAGCGACAATCTGCTCAACACCGCCTTGGCCTCCACATCCACCGTGGCCCGCTCGAATCTCCTGCTCACCAGCAGGCCACAGAGCTTTTCCGCCTTCGAACTGGGCATCAACAAGTCCCGCCTCGAACAGCTCGCCCACATCACGCGGGAAGCGGTGTCCACCCCGGCGTTCGAGGCCAAGGAATACCGCTTCGGCGTCATCGATCACATCAGCCCGGAAATCAATGAATATGCCAAGGCCTACTACGGCATGAAGGAGCTGATTGCCACGCTCAAGGATCTCTTCGATACCGCCGATGCCGCCTCCTTGCGCCGGGACTTGCAGAAAGTGGGGCGGGCAGATGAAGAAGGCGAAGGGATCGGCAATCAGAATCCCTTCGAGCGCAGCAGTCGCCTCGAATCGCCGCTGGTGCTCGACAATCTGGCCACGGACAATGCCAAAGATGCCAACGGCGTAGTCGACGCCAAGAAACGCGCCCTGCTGCTCAACCAGTACCGTTACCACGCGCTGTTCAAGGCCGGCAAGATACTCACTCAATGGATCGCCATCTGCGAGGCGCGTTATAACAACATCGAGCGCAAATTGCAGGCAAAATTGCGTGAGCAATCCACCAAAATCGCCCAGATCGACAAGCTGGCGGGATTGCTCCGGATCGCGCGCGAAACCCTGGAAAACCTCGACCGCTTCCGCATCGAACAGCTCGGCGATTACGGCGTGGCCCAGCGTCTGCTCGACGAGGACTGGCGCCAGGTGTACGCGGCAAACCAGGAGCGCAGCCGCATTCTCACCACCGCCTTGCGTGGACTCTACTACGTGCGCGTGCGCAGCACGCCGGTAAGCGCGTCTCTGGCCGACCCGCTGGAGCTGCGCCACGGCAGCAGCCGCGATGTGGTGCCCGGCTGCGATTGGGAAGAAGAAGTGGATCTGCCGGAGGTCCTGACCTCCTTCTTCACCACGGTATGCGAAATCCCGATGGACGATTGGGCCCGGCTGCAACCCTTAAAGCCAAAGCTGCCGCCCTTCCAGTTGTTCGATTTTCTGGGGCAGGTTCGGCAGTCCCGCTTCAAGGCGCGTCCCGCCGCGCTGCCTACCACCGTAAGCACCAATACGTTGCAAGCCCGCCTCCAGACCGTGCAATTGCAAAATCGCGTCGTCATGCAGCATTGGGCGGCCTTCACGCTGCCGGCCTTCAGCCTCAGCAGTGTGCAGACCCAAGCGGAGGCGGCGAAGGTGCTCTCGCTGGAAGACCTGGCCCTGACCGGCGGCTCTCTGCGCAACGAGGCCCAGGAGCTGAAAAACCAGCTGGAACACGCCGCCTATTGCCTGCTGGATCGATTGAATCAGCTGCCAGGATCGATCCGTCTGCAGTGGGGCCAACTGGCCGAAGACGATCAGATCCGGGTCGAGGATGTCTCGTGGTGGCCCGGACTGGAGCGGGCCGAGGCCGATGATTTCAACGCCACGCGCACCGTCGCGGAATTGATCAGCTGGTGGTTCCGCCAGCTCGCCCCCGATGCCTCCGCCAACAGCCGCGGCGCTCACCGCAACATGATCCGGGCGATCCTGATCCAAGCCTCGCTCGGCGATCCGCAGGAGATCGTGCGCGGCAGCGTGCACATACCACCGCGGTTTGCCAGGGTGGGAGAACGTCTGCAAGTCAAACTCAACCGCGCCCCCGCGGTAGGCACCCGCCTCCAGCTCTTAGACCCTCAGCAACGGGTGGTCGCGGTGCTGGCGGTCGAGGATCACACCCCGGACAGCACCCAGGTGAACATCGTGGATCTGGTCGAGCCCGATGTCAGCATCAACAACCGCTACACCGTGGTGTCCAATAAACGCACCGTGGCCAAGCTGTAGGGGCGGTCGCCGTGAGCCGCCTGCCAGCCGACAGCGTCAGCATCCACCGCCTGCGTATTGTGCACTGGGGTGAGATGGATCGTGCGCGTCGGCAGCAGGCCACCGCGCGCTTGCGGCAACAGATTGAGTGGTCGGACTGGCCGGAGGCGCCGGATCAAAGCTGGGTGTTCATCCGCCAGGTGCGCGCCCAGGCGCCGGCAGAAAGACTCGCGCTGGCCTTGACCAGCGCCGTACGCGATTTGGTCCGGAGCGGCGGCGCTGAAGAGGTGGTGCGCTTTGCCAATCTGACCGAATTGCTGGCGGCCCTGTTGACCGATCTGCTCCAGGGGCAAGCGGCGCAGCGCTGGTACTGGCAACGGTGGGCGCATCTGTTCGAGCTGTCCGCCAAGGCACCGGCCCAGTCTGTCGTCACCCTCCTGGCCGAGCACCTCGACCTGCTCCCCGCCGTCTGCGCCCGTCTAGCGCAGCAACGATCCCTAGAACGGCTGTGGCTAAGCTTGGACTCGGCTGGCGCCGTCCAACTGATGGCCGAACTCGCCTGGCGCCATGGAATCCGGCTGCCTCCGCTCGACGAACTGGCAAAGGCGGCAGACTCTACCGCCGCCTCACGGCACGAGACTCGCGCCTCCCTACGCTTGAGCCGCACCTTGCAACAGCGTTGGGCACCGATATTGAATCTCTTCACATCGTCGGACCCACGCCGTTTGCTGGCCCTGCTGTTGCTCGGGCAGGAAGCGGCGCCGATGATGTTGCGGCAGGCACCCCTCACGCTGTTGGCGCAGCTTGACGCACTGACGCGACCGGCCCGCCCGGTTTCCTACGCGGAACAGCGCGCCGATCGCGCCACGCCGCCGCCGGCACGCTTCGGGGCACCGTCCGCGGCCACCCCTGGTTCAACTCCTGAAACACCGGATTCCATGGCACCCGTAGACGCAACGAGCGGTCATGCCCCCGCCGTCCCCGTCGGGGTGGCCACTCATGAACCCGAAGTGCCGGTGCTCTCCTCCGAACGATACCCCCGACGGGATGGGCAACACACCGAAACCACGGCGGAAAGGGGCGATGTATCGGCCATGAGTCCAACAGCCGTCACTACTTCGCATGAAGACCCCGCGCCCTCCATCGGTACGGAGGAAGTTCCTCCGCAGCGCCCCCCTCAGGCGGTGCATTCGATCAACACCTCCCGCGATCCCGCCTTCGAGCGCTTCCATACACAGCAAGGTGGCCTGTTATATCTGCTGAATCTGCTCAACAGGCCCGAGGTGCGAGTCCTGCTCGAGGATTTCTGGGAACATCTGCCGAACGGCTGGGGCTGGCTCTACCGCTTAGGGCAGGAGCTGCAACTCGATGAAACCGATCCGTTGGTCGCTTACATCGCCGTCCAGCTCGGATTCGATCACCCGGAACAACTGGCCGAACTGCCGCCGCTGCCCGCACGTGAACAACTCTTGGCGTTGGCGCAACGCTGGTATGGCCGCGCCGGCCTGTGGACCCCCGGCTTGCTACGGCTCGACGCCCGCGTTCAAGCCGACCCAAGCCATGTGGATCTGTACGCCCCCCTGAGCGCCGTGCAGTTGCCGGTGCGGCTGGCGGGCCTCGACATCAACCCCGGCTGGCTGCCTTGGCTGGGCCGGGTGGTCAACTTCCACTATGAATAACCCGCCATGAATCGGTCCGTACCCTCCCTCACCCACCCCGCCCTGTGGCAGTCGCTTGCGGCCCTGGTCCGGATCGGTCTGCACCGCTTTTGGCAGCAGGCCCTGCCCATGGACAGCGGACTGCCCGGTCTTCTGTTGGACGAGGCGCGCGAATTGCTGCCCGCCGGCCAGCCGCAACAATGGGAAGCCCTCCTCGACTCGGTGCAACGGAATTGGCCGCCGCGGCAGGGGGCGCTGGCGCAACTGATCCACGATCAAGATCTGGATCTGCCGGCGGCGCTGCTGCTCACCTTGCTCGGAGAGGTGGAGCGCAGTCATCTCATCAGTCTCGTGGTCTCCGAGCTGCATGCACCCGATCGCCAGCCCCGCCCGACGGTTCATCTGGCCTGCGCATGGCTCGAGAGTCTGTTCGGCCGCGGCGTAATCTCGCCCTTGTCCTTGCAAGAATCGCCCTTAGTGACATCCCGGCTGGTGCGACTCGAGTCGGACCAGCCGTTGCCGTTGAAGACCCTGCGGCTGCAACCGGGCTACTGGGCGGTCTTGCTCGAGCAGACCCGCGGCTGGCCACAATGCACGCTGCTGGACGATGCCAAGCCGGATCTGCTGCCCGCGCGTCTGCGTCCTCAATTGGAGATGATCGCGGAATTGCTGCGGGATGACGGCGACAGTACCCGCGAGCGCGCCGGCCTGCGCGCCCGAGGCCTCATTCTGCGAGGCTATCCGAACAGCGGCCGCCGCCATGTGGCGCATGCCATCGCCAAACGGCTCGGTTGCGAGGCCGTGCTGATCCCGGTGGAGATGTGGCAGCAGGACCCGGCGCTGGCCTTGGCGTGCCGCTACGGCAGGTGCCTGCCCGTCCTGGAACCGACGCTGGGGCCGGGCGAGGTCTGGCGCCCTGGTCCGCTGCCGGCAAGTGTCCCCGTGCTCATCCTGCTGGGCAGTGACGGAGCGGTGGAATCCCCCGGACTGTTGGAATTGGTGCTGCCCCTGCCGGACGAATCCCAACGCCGACGGTTATGGCAGACGGCGTTGCATGACGGCGCGCCAAACCCGGACGAGACCTTGGCCGCCCACTGCGCCCAGCACGCGCTGCTCAGCGGGCCGGCCATCGCCAAACTGGGGGCAAGCGCCCTTCTCCTGGCCCGCTGCCAAGACGCGCCGGTCGCCTTTCACCACGTCATCCAGGCGCGCCGCCAGCTCGGGGCCGAGCGCTTGCGCTTGCTGGCGCAGCCGGTGGAATCGCAGATCGACCCCGGCGCGATTGTTCTGCCGCCTCTGGTCACCCAGGAACTGGAGCGATTGCTCGACCGTGCGCGCCTGCGGGAATCACTGTGGGAAGGCCTCGGTACTACCCTGATGCAGACCCGCACATCCGGACTGCGCGCGTTGTTCACCGGCGAGAGCGGCACCGGCAAGACCCTGGCTGCCAGTTACGTAGCCTCCCGACTGGGGGCCCCCTTGTACCGCGTTGATCTGTCGGCGGTCATGAACAAATACATCGGTGAATCCGAGAAGAACCTCTCGGCCCTGTTAGATATGGCCGCCGCGAGCGACGTGGTGCTGCTGTTCGATGAGGCGGATTCGCTCTTCGGCCGGCGCACCGAGGGCAAGGAAACCGGCGAGCGCTTCGCTAACATGCTCACCCATTTCCTGCTCACGCGTATCGAAAACCACCCGGGCATCGTGATCCTGACGAGCAATAACCGGGAACGCATCGACGCCGCCTTCACCCGCCGCCTGGACCTGATCGTGGAATTCCCGCAGCCGGGCTTCGACGAGCGCCTGCGCTTGTGGCGCAGCCACTTGGGCGACCGCGGACCCGGCGAAGAGGTATACCGCTTGCTGGCCAGCTATTGCACCTTCGCGGGCGGCCAGCTGCGCAATGTGGTGCTGACCGCCGCCGCCTGCGCGGGACCCGGTCCCATCCGCTGCAGTCATCTGCTCACTGGCCTGGGCGCCGAATACCGGAAGATCGGACGCGACCTCCCGGCCAAGCTGAATCAGCTGACCACTTTGGAACCCGCTGACCAGGCCGAGCCCCGCCGTCCGGCCCGAGAACCCGCCCGGCTGCCAGAGGACACGTATTCATGATGGATTACAATCTCAGCCAGACGCTGCTGATCGCCCCCGAAGTCCCTTTCAGCGGGATCAAGGAGCAGCTGCTCCGCCTCGGCTTTCGCCTGGAACAACCCCTCACAACACAAGAACCCTTGCTGGCCGACGAACCGGAATTCGCGTCCTTCACCTGGCAGGGCCGCAAACCCTTCGTGCTCTATACCTTCAACCCGGTGGCGCGACTGCGGGTACTGGATGTAGCGACGGTGCCCCCGCCACTGCGCGGCGCCATCGCCGGCGCGCTTACGCTGCTCGGCGACAGCGCCGTGAATGATCTGTTGTTTTCCAGGGAACCGCGCGAACGGCTGCTCGGCCTCTGGGCGCTGCAGGAAACCGAGCGTCTGGACCTCCTGCCGCAAACGGTCCGCCTGCGCGAAGATCCGGTGAGTGTCGTGGCCGAGCAGGCCCACGCCATCGAACGCCGCTTGCGCCGCATCCTGGAGGCGCGGGAGCAACTGATGGTGAATCTGCAACTATTGATCGAAGCCGCCGAGCCCCTGATCCGGCGCTTGGACGACCCGCTGCTCACCCCCAGTCTCAAACCCACGCAAGCGGAACTGGCGGAGCTGTTCGATCCGGACCTGGCGCCACACCTGGCGACCGCAGTCGACGAACTGTATCAAACCCCGCCGCTCGCCGCCCCCGGCGGCGAATTCCCGTATTTATGCATCAGCGCCGCCAACGCCGGCCTGCTGCGCTGGCCCAACGAGCTGAGCGATAAATTCCCGCGCGGCTACCGCAATATCGCGGGATGGATGAGTCCGAAATATGTCTGGTTCAGTTGGCGCTGGACCGCGCAGGCCGATGCTCCGCCCGGCGGCCCCGGCGTTCAGTTCGACGGCCTGGTGTGGGTGGAACGGCGCTGGGTATGGCTGCCGAAGGCATTCCGCCTGGTGGCGCCGATCCTCGACAAGCTCAGCGCGGAAGTCCCTGGGCCAGACGTGGTCGTGCACTGAGGACGCCATGGACAGCGCCACCCGCACCCGCCGCGCCGATGCCGACACCGCCTCCCCTGGCCACAGCCCCAGCAGCCGGGAACGGACCCGTTCGGCCCTGGAACCGAGCGCCCCCGACGTCAGCGCCGAGCGGGACGGGACAGAAGCCGGGCTATGCAGCGTGCCCCGTTACCTGGGCACGGAGGTGGCACCGCCCGCTACGCCGCCAAGCGACTACAGCAGCGAGGAGTTCATCGCCAATCCGAGCGCCGTGGATGCCCCCAACGCCAGCGAGACCCCGCTGGCGCTGCCGACCTCACCGCCTTCCGCCGCCGCTGCTTCTAACCCGGCAGCCGAGGCCGAGGCGCGGGCAGAGGCGGAGGCCGGCGCAGGTCGTGGCCCGGCAGAAGGAGGCGCCCCCACCGCACCCGACGCCAGCGCCGAAGGCGCTGCCCCGCCCGCCACCGGTGAACGCGCGGAGGCCGGTGGAGCGGCCGCGGCCGCCTCCGAAACCGCAGCGGATGAGCCGAGCGCGGTCCCGCGAGAAGCCGCCCGCGAGCGCCGCGCCGAAAGCCAGGTTTCTATCCCCCTGCCCATCATTGCCCGCGTTGGGAATATCCGCGCCCCACGGGTACCGCCGCCACCCCAGGAAGCCATCAAGCGCAGCGCCGAGATCCGCACCCGCACCGGATCACCGCCCGAAATGCACCACGCCAAGGTCGAACAAGCGGTGCTGCGCGTGGTGGAAACCGCCCGCGCCAGCCAGCGCCAGATCGTCTGGCGCGTCGGCATCCTGGCCCGTGACACGCGCCTTTCGATCGATCAGTTGGCCAATGAAATCCTCGGCTTCGTGGCCCATTGCGTGGGCCGCATCCGTAGCGCCATCGATACGGCCAAGACCGATATCACCAGCGTGGTGGACGGCCAGATCGAACACATCTCCACCCAAGGCCAACTCACCGACGAGGCCCTGCGGCAAAGCCAGCGCGACAGCCAGGCGGAGGTGCACGAGGTGCTGCTCAGCCAGTCGGACGAACTCAATGAAGCCCACACCACGCTGCAGCAGGAATTCGATCCCTACCTGACCGAGGCCGAAATCAACACCATGAACATCTCCGAGGCCGGCGTGGTCACCCACGTTACGCCCCCCGCTGGCGGCGCGGCGCCCGGCACCGGCGGCGGATCGGCCAGCATGAGCAGCAGCACCGGCGGCGAGGCCAACGTCTGCACCGCCCCGGCCGGGCCGCGCCAGAACCTTCCGGAACTCGACACCGAAACACAGGGCACCCTCTCCACCCTGCACGGCCGGGACCGATTGGGGGCCTTTTATTCCACCCGCAGCGCCCCGGTCTACGAACGCCAATCCCAGCAGACCCAGGAACGTCTGGATCAAATGGCCGTCCGCCAAAGCGAGAGTCTGGAATCCTTCCGCGGCCAGTTCACCAACTACGCCCTGCGCCTGGTGACCCCGGTGGCCCGGGATCTGGAACGCGACGAGCGCGGCGACAGCCCCGCCCTGGCGTGCGAGGTGCTGGACGAACGCCACAGCCTCGCAGAGGCCGCCGGAGAAAACGGCCGCACCCTGATGCAAAAATTTGATGGCGTGATGCGCTATCTGGATAACGAACTCGGGCCCCGTCTGATCGACGGCCTCAATGAAGGCGGCGCCAAGGCCGCCAAGAGCTTCCGCGACCAGGGCGAGGCCACCGAGCGGATGATGGACAACACCGCCGCGGGGTTCGCCGACGCCTACCCGCAACTGGTGGCGCGGGTGCAGGAATTGCTGCCGGACAAACAGCTGCTGAATTTCGGCGAGCTCGGCCCGCGCCTCCAGCAGGCGTGGGAAAGCGCCCGCCGGTTACCGGACCAGCAGTACCAAGCCATGGCCGAGCAGGCGGCGGCGACCCTGCAGCAGATGCGCGAGGCCCAGCAAAAGCAGATCGAAGGACTGGGGAGCTCAGCGGAGAAAAGCCTGCAGTCGGTCACTGACGTGGTCACCGCCACCAGTTTCGATCTGGAAACCTTCGGTTACGGCGTGACTGGCGCGATGCGCGAAGGCGGCTGGGCCGCCATCACGGGAGCCTCCGAGTATGCGCTGCGCATGGCCACCGACCTGCTCAAGACCCGGGGCCAGGCCGATGGCGCCCTCAACAACCTGTTGCGCAGCTTCGTCGAGTCCCTCAATGGTGCGATGGACAACTTCGGCAACAGCTACTTCGAAACCGTCGACGGTTTCAAGCACAGCGTCATCGACATCCCGACCGGCGTGTTCGCCCGGATTCAGCGCGAAATCGACACGGACCTCAGCGAGCGCTCCGGCAAACTCAATTCACAGCTCACCAAGCCGGACACCGACACCACCACCGGCCTGGTGGTACTCAACGTTCTCACCCTCGGCGCCACCACGGCGGTCACCGCTGGGTATCTGATCTACATGGACGCCGACGACGACGAGATCTTCGCCACCCTCGGCAACCTGCAGTGGCCCGGGCCGCCGGCGCTGGATCAGTATTTCACGACTCCCGGCAACTACGGCAATCTGCAAGACCGCCTCCGCGACTGCCTGAGCGAGGACGCCGCCCGCCGCGCCGTGTCCTTGTTCTCGGCCGATGCCGGCACCCGCGCCGCCGGCCGGCTCGAGGCGGTGCAGGACTCCTTTAGCTTATTCGGACTGGACTCCGACGCCCGCCAGTCGCTGCTCCAAGGCTTCGGCGCCGAGGAGCGGGCGGCGGCCGATCCGAATACCGTGGCCGAGGTCTCCCAGTCGATCCGTGACAGCTGGTTTGCCAGTCACACGGACATCCGCCTGAACGAGGCCTATCTACGCGGCAATTACGGCGCCGCACTCTCCGCCCGCGTGGAGGCCAGCTTGCGCACCGCCCGGAACGACAGCAGCGACGCCATCTTCCAGTCCGTCCAGAACATCGAGACCCTCGCGCGTAGCGAGCTGGCGCTCACCGGCTCGGCTACCTTCATCGATCCGAACCAGGTGCAGAGTCTCACCGATCAAGCGATGCAGGATTTCGCCGCCCATCGGCCCGGCGAAACCCGGGCCGCCGCCGACATCAGCGTCAGCGAGGCACGGCAAACCTTCATCACTACCGCCACCGCCGCCATGGAGAGGAATGTCGGTGAAGGCCCGCCGGTGATGATCCCGGTGGATCAGATGGTGCAGGACTATGTGCGGGAGGTGATCACCGGCGGCTGGGAGAACCCGGAGGCCCGGGCGGCGCGCCAGGCCTATGAATTCCAGCACGCCGGCCGCGGCTTGCTCGGCCCCTCGGAATCCGATCAGGTGCGCTTCACCCGCGCCTTCGAGAACCCCGACCTGGCACGGCTGGAACGGGAGCTGCGCGAACATCCGGAGCGGCGCGATGAAATCATGCCGCAGCTGGATCGGGCACGGCGCGAGCACGCCGAGCAGATGCGCCGTGTGCTGCGCCGCCTGTACCCGGAGTTGACCGACGATGAGATCAATGCCGCCGGCGGCCCCACCGCCGTGATGGCGCAACGATCCGCCGAGTTGTTCGCCGGCCACTCCTTCGGCGCCTTCCGCACCGCCGCCGCACAGGCGGAAGACGCCCAGTACGCCCGCGAGATGATCACTGGCGGTCGCGCCAGCCTGGCCGCCGGCGTGCGCATCGCCACCCGCGGCGCCGGGACCAACGAAGACCTGCTGCGTATGACCTACAGCGGCCGCTCCAAGACCGAAATCGCCGAGGCGCGGACGATCTGGCAGGACCGCTACGGCGAAGACCTGGATGTGATGCTGGGCATCAAGCCCCGCCGGCTGACCACCGGCGAAGCCCTGCTCTCCGTCGCCTCCCCCGCCCTGGGCATGTTCCTCTACGGCGGTGAAACCTCGGGTGATCTCGCGATGGAACTGGAACGCTCCGCCCGCGGCGAACCGGAAACCGATCAGGACTATATCGAACTGGCGGCTCTGACCTATGCCCAGCAGCGCACCCGCGGCACCGGCTTTCTCGCCCGGCTCACCATGGGCGGCACCCCCGAAGCCCGCTCCATGGACGAGACCCAGCGCGCCATGGCCGAAACGCTGCTGGCCGAGGCCCACCGCCGCCGCGCCGCGCTCACGCGTGATCCCAACATGTCCGGCATCGCCGACGCCCCGCTGCCGGAGGACCCCCGCGCGGTATTTCTCCCCGACGGACGCATCGATCCCACCATCGCCGCCCTGGTGTTCGCACCGGGACCGGGCTCCGGCGGACGACCCGGCGCCGATCGTTTTTTGGGCGACCGCGGCCTGATCCTGGGCATGTCCCAGAATCTGGAGCTGGCGGGGGCCCGCTACAAGGCGGAACTGGACCGCCAGGAAAGCCTGCTGCTATCGGCCATCGCCATCCTGGCGGTGATCGCCACCGTTGTGCTGATGGCCTTCGGTGTGGGCTTTGTCCTGGCCAGCGTGCTGGTCGCCCTGGGCTCCGGCCTGCTCACCATGGCGGTCAAGAGCGGAATGCGGGGCGAGCGTTACGGCTGGGAGGAGGCCGCCACCGACATGGCGCAGACCGCGATCGAGGTGGCCGCCGCCGGTGCCGGGGGCGCCCTCGGGGGTGGGCTGGGCAAGGCCAACGCCCTGGCCCGGGTCGGCCAATCGCTGGTGGCGCGGTTCGGCCCGATCGGCGGGGTGATCGCGCGCGAGGCCATCGTCGGCGCCGTGAGCAGCGCCGCCCAAGTCGCGATCCGGGATGAAACCTATCGGGACGGACCCGGCGCGGCCGTCGGCCGCATCCTGGGCGGCGGCCTCAAGGGTGCCGCCATCAGCGCGGTGAGCGCGGGGGTCTCGGAACGCCTGGGTGGCGGGCTCAACCGCCGCCTGAACGCCTCCCTGCAACAGGCCGACGCCTCGCTGCTCGCTCGCCTGGGTCAGAGCCTCGGCCCCGCCGGCCGCAACATGCTCAAGGAAGGCGTCTCCGAGGCGCTGGGCGGCATCGCCGGCGAGGCTACCGGCATCCTGATCGAGATCAGCAGCAATCAATTCCACGGCAGCCTCAAGGACGCCCTCAAGCGCCTCGGCCAGGCAGGACTGCGGGATCTGGTGCAATCCGCAGGCAGGGCCGGGGCCACCGCCCACAACCGCGCCCGCTATAACCGCCTCATGGCCGACGCCCGCAACGCCACCCATTTGACCGACTCCGATCTGCATGCCCTGCGCAGCGCCGCGCGCTCGGCCGGGGAATTTCCGGAATCTCTGGAAAGCATCCGCCGCCAAGTCCAGGCCGACCGCGCCGTACTGGCGCAACTGCCGCCCGAGATCCGCCGCCATGCCGCCGACCTCGACAGCCAGTCTCTGCATCAGCTGGCGGACATGCTCCATAAAGGCGAACTGGCGGCTCCGTCGGACACCCGCGCCGAACTCTTCATGCACATGAGCGAACGCAACCCGCAACTCAACGCCGCCACGCTGTTGCGGCAACTGGAAACCGCCAGCGCCCGCTTGGTCCCGGAACCGCAACAACCGGAACAGCTCCGCGCCCGCGAGGAACATCAGCAACAGATCCGCAGCGGACTGACCGCAGACCTGCCCGGCCCCGTGCGCGACGCTCTGGCCGACATCCCGGTGCACGGGCTCGATCAGATACCGCCGCATTTACTGCCCGAGGCCGCCCGCCTCATCGCACGCGGCACCTTCGATCCGCGCCGCGCCGACGCCCTGCTGCTCGCCGCCCGCCAGCACAACCCGGAGCTGGATGCGGTCAGCTTCCTGCGCAACCTGCACAGCGCCGTTCAAAGCGCGCAACTGGCCGGCGAGGCCCACGCCCGCATCCTGACGCGCCAACGCGTCCGGGTGCTGCGGGATATCCCGTCCGAGGCCCACGGCCTGTTCGCCCGCCTGCCGGACGAGGCCCTGGGCCAACTGCGCGTCCTGCTCGATCAAGGACAGGCGGGATCGCCGGAGCAACAGGCCGCGCTGCTGCGCCAGGCGCGCGAACTCGATCCCAATCTCGACGGCCAGCAGTTCCGCCAGATGCTGGAGCTGGCGGCCGCCAACGCCACCCAGCGCCGCGGCACCGAGCAGGCGGCCGCGCGGGCGGAACGCCAGCAACACATGAGCAACGTGCCCGAGCACCTGCGCGGCACGCTATCGCTGCTGCCGGATGCTGCATTGGTGGAACTGCGCCTGCGCCAGCTGGAAGGCAGTCTCTCCCCGGCCGAGCGGCTCAAGCTCCAGGAAGCGGCCCTGCGCGAACAGCCGGATCTGGACCTGCCCGCCTTCCACAAGGCCCTGGATGAAGCCGTCGCCCGCGGCGCCCCCCTCCGTCCCGATGCCGGGCTGGAGCGGCGCATGTGGCAGGAGTTGGTGGCCGCCGTCCCCGAGGCCCAACGCCACCTGGTGCAGAACGCGCCGGTCGTGATCATGCGGGACGCCGAATTCGCCGCCTACACCCGCTCCGCCCAAGGCGATGCCGTCACCCTGATGCTCAATGGACGCGCTGTCGTAATCGTGCGCCAAGGCGCCGATCCCGCCGCCCTGCGCGAAGAAGGGATCCATGTGCTGCAAAGCCGCGATCCGCAGTGGACCCGGCGCATGGGCAGCCTGGATGAGCAACACCTCCGTCACTGGGATGACTTGCCGCTGGAACAGCAGATGGCCCTCTACCGCAACAAGCTGGAGCTCGAACTCGACGCCCACGACCGCCTGATCAGCAGCCTGACCGGCGACCTGCTGCGTGCCAGCGATCCCGTCGAGATCGCCGCTCTGCGCAGCCGGCTCGAACTGGCGCAGACGGCCCAATCCAATCTGCAAAACCGGCTGCGCGAGGTCGGCGGTATCAGCCCGCTGCAACGCCAGTTGATCAGCGCCGGCATGGCACCCCGGCCTCAGTGGCTTGACCAGCCCGCCCGGCTGTTTGCCAAGCAGCCCCAGGCGCCGCCGCTTACCCGCCAGCAGATCCTGGAACAAATGACCGACGACCTCGCGCCGGGCGGCAGTGAATTCCGCAAGGTCCGCGCCCGTCTCAATCGGTTGGATGCCGCCGATCTGAATGTGCTGGCCAGGCTGGGCCTCTCCGCCGCCGAGATGCGCAGCGTGGTGCTGGCACACAAGGAAACCGCTGCCACCACCCGGCTGATCGGCGATCTGCGTGCCATTGCCGATGCCGTACCCGCCGGAACCGAACGGGCGGTGCTGGCGGAACTGGTAAGGCGAGCCGACCTGTCCGACCTGGCCCCGGTGCTGCGGGATGCCGCCACACGGGCACTGGATGCCGACGCCGCCCTCACCCTCATGGCCAGCGTGCTGTTGCAGCCGTCCCATCATCTGGCGCTGGCAGAAAACCTCCGCAACTTCTTGGCGCAAGCCTCCCCGGCCCAGCAGGCCGATCTGGTTCGTCTGATTGATGACATCGGCATCGAAGGTCAGGGCAGCCTGCTCCGCCTGCTGGGCGAGCTCCGCAGCCGGATCAGCAATCTGAGTCCCAACAACAACGACCCGCACAGCTTCGCCGCGACCCTCATCGGCCTGGCGGCCAACGCCGGCATCAAACAAAAGGTGGACCTGATCAACCGCACGCACGACCTGCTGGCGGCACTGGAAAAACTGCCGCGGAGCCCCGAGCGGGATGCCGTGGTCAATCATATTGTCGATGGCCTGCTGAGCGGAGCCGATCCCCATGGCCACGCCCTCGACATCCGCGCCGCAGCCCGCGCCGTGGCAGACGGCGAGCTGGCCCCCGCCACCTTGCAGCGCTTCGCCGAAAACATCAAAGCCGGCCCGTTCATGTCGGGCGGCGACGCCTTCCGCCTGCATGTAGAAGAATGCCTGAAAGCCTGGGGCGACTTCAGCCTGCAACACCCCATGTTCGCCGACCTGCTGAAACGGGTGACGCTGACCCCGCCCCTGACCGACGAACACCGCGCCCTACTGACAGAAATGGAACCGTGGTTCAGCCACATCGTCGCCAGCGACTGGTTCGCCCAGCGGATGAAGGCCTCCGGCCGCACCCCGGATCAGGAGATGCTCGACCTCCTGCAACAGATACTCACCACCGGGCTGCGCGGCCAGACGGGCATCACCAATTTCGACACCTTGCGCCACATCATGCAGGAACTCCGCCTCACCGTCGTCGACACCTTGGCCGAGCCGGACCTGATCGCACGGGTACGGGCGCAGATGGAGCGGGCCGGTTACAGCCCGGAAGACATCGCCCGGCGCGAATCGGACGCCGATGCGATATTGCGCCGCGATCGCGTCGCCGGCCTGGTCACACCGGAAGTGCACTTGGAAAACCTGATCCGCCAGCAAGTCGAATACCAGGGCATGATCGACACCGCTGTGGCCATCGCCAAGCAGCGCTATCCCAACGATCCCACGGCCGAGCGCGCCCTCTTCAACGAACTCACCGCCGGCCTCCGGCAGAAAGTCACCGAAACCGCCGGCGAGATCGCCGCGACCCGCGCCATCCGCAGCGATCCCCGCTTCGGAGTGGGCCCGAGCAACCCAGAGTCCCGCCCCATGGAGCTGCTGCGCGGTTTCGAGGCCGGCATCGGCTTCGATCAGGTATGGGTGCGGCGCGATGCAAGCGGACGCATCACCGAAATCCTGGTGGTCGAGGCCAAGGGACCGGGCGCCACCACGGCCCAAACCAAGCGCAAGGGCGCCCAGATGAGCGCCGAATGGGTGGCGCGCACGGCGGCGGACATGGTGATGCGTGGCGACGACGGCACCGGCTCGCTCATCCTCGAGGCCCTGCGTACCGGCCACCCGCCGATCGGCGGCGTGATAGTCCAGGCCGCCGACCAGAGCGGGACCCCTGGCAGCATCACCGGCGCCCCCGGCACCAGCGGCCCGCATCACCACTTCGATCTGGGCGAGCTGCGCCAGCACAACCCGATCAAGGATCTGCCCCCCGCTGAACTAGCCGCAGAGGTACGCACCCGCATCGACGCCATCAAGAACGGAGAGTTCGAATTCCGTTACACCGACACCGAGGTCAACAGTATCGTGCAACACGGCCGCAGCCTGGGCCTGAGCACCACGGAGATCATGGACCTGATGTTCACCGGCTCGCGCACGAAAAAAGCCATCCCCGCCGCGGAACTGCTCCAACAGATGAGCAATTACGTCAACATCGTCAGCGCCCGCGGGTTCCCCTTCCGCTTCGACAGCGTCACCGACTTCGCCAACTTCTGCGTTGACCTGAAGCAATTGCTCATCAAATACGGCATCCCCGCCGGCGATGTGCGCATCCAGGGATCGTCGCTGCGCACTCCCGAAGCAAAGGATGTAAACATCGCCGTATTCATCCCCAAGGAAACCTTCGATACCCTGACCGAAGCCATGATCAAAGGGCTGCTGCAACACGCCAGCCCCCATGAAGCGAAGGCCTTAGCGGATACAGTGCGCGAGCAAATTGCCGAAGGACGCATCCAGTCGCTCTACTTCGACCGCATCGGCGAGCGCTCCTTCAATCAAGAATTGCGCGACCTCACCCGCCACATATCCGGCAGTGATAACATAGATTTATCGCTCATGCTCAGGGGCATGGATTTCGACGTCAGTCCCATTATGAAGATCTAACCATCACGGTTATCCCGTTTCACATCAATAAGACATCGGCTGACACGCCGCAGATCACGCAAGCCTTTTTACATTGCGCGACTGATATAAATGGCCTAGAGTAAATAACAAGAGCACTACTGCGATGTAAAAGCCCTCGGGTCCGATGACGGTGAGACGATAAAGCGAACACGCATGTCCCTGTCTTTACGGAGCGCTGTGAAAGAGGCATTACCACGCAACTAGGTTGGAAAAGGTCGAATGCAGCTCGTGATTCCGGGCTCCAGTACATCGGGTCTCGTTCTGTCACTTCTTGTCTGTCAAACGATTGAAGTACGGCTGAACTGCGGCCTCACGGTAAAGTTCCGGCTTTGTAAGGAATACAGGCCTTGAGCCTGACCCGTCAACGGCATCGGCGGTAGGCTGGTGGGTTAGCGAAGGTGTCGCAAGACGCGGGAGCGCCCACCGGCGCGCTCGTCAACAGCCACACTCTCCTCTCATCTTCGCCTGCATATCCATCCAACCTTCAAGACGGGAATCCGCTGCATGTTAAGCAGAGCGAGTATTTCGGCGCGCCGCTTAACCCTTGTTGCGGTGGCGCAGGTATTCGATGATCCCGGGGAGCAAGGAGAGGGCGATGATCAACAGGATGACAGCGGTGAGATTGTTCTTCACCACCGGAATGCCGCCTAAAAAATAGCCTGCGGTGACCAACGACACGACCCACAGCACCGCGCCCACGATATTGAATTTGAGAAACTCTGAGTACTCCATGCGCCCGACACCCGCCACGAACGGGGCGAAGGTGCGGATGATGGGAAGAAAACGCGCAATGATGATCGTCTTGCCGCCATGCCTTTCATAGAAGCGTTGCGTTTTCAGCAAATGCTCCTGCTTTATGTAGGGAATGGAGCCTTGCAAGGCGGCCGCCCCCGCGCGGCGACCGATGGCGTAGTTGACCGCATCCCCCGCCACAGCCGCGACGATCAACACCACCATAAGCACCATGGCATCCAGCAGACCAGCGCCCGCCAAGGTTCCGGCCACGAACAACAGCGAATCGCCGGGCAGGAATGGAAACACCACCAGCCCCGTTTCGCAAAAGACGATGAGAAACAGGATGGCATATACCCAGGCGCCGTAGTCCGTCACCAGGGACTGCAAATGTTGATCCAGATGCAGGAACAGACTCAATAAACCTTCCAAGGCTCTCTCCAGCGTGCGTTGTCCGACGTGCGGCATACAATAAAGGACGCTGGCCATCCCGGCAAGCAATGTGCGCGATCAACATCTTACTTTGCTTATCTTGATTCGCTGCACAATCGGCATTGGCCGCGATTGCGCCCGCCTCGGCCTCGCCAACAAAAAAGCCCCGCAATGCGAGGCTTTTGAGTTTCTGCGACGGCAGAGTAATTCTGGTAGTCGCGAGTGGACTCGAACCACCGACCCCCACCATGTCAAGGTGGTGCTCTAACCAACTGAGCTACGCGACTATCGATGACGGGGCGAAGCTTAACACAAGTTTTGCGGCCAGCTCAATCCGTCGCCGGGATTTTTTCCACGGCCGCCTCTGCCCCTCATACCACGGGTGAAACCAGGAAGTTTTCCTTGATGTGCTGGATCTCATCACGCAGGCGCGCAGCCTCCTCGAATTCGAGGTTACGAGCGTGTTCGAACATGCGTTTTTCCAGCTCCTTAATATTCTTTTGCAGGGCTTGGGGAGAGAGACCGGCATAGGCGGCGGCCTCTTCGGCGACCTTGCCGAATGCTTCGGCCTCGCCCGGGCCGCCGGGGTGGCCCGGCTCCAGGATGTCGCGGATGGCCTTCTTGATCCCCTTCGGGGTGATGCCGTGGGCCTGGTTGTGGGCCATCTGTTTTGCCCGGCGGCGCTCGGTTTCCTCGATGGCCGCCTTCATGGACTTGGTAATCTGATCGGCATACAGGATGGCCCTGCCTTCGAGATGCCGGGCGGCGCGGCCGATGGTCTGGATCAATGAGCGCGTGGAGCGCAGAAAGCCTTCCTTGTCGGCATCGAGGATGGCGACCAGCGAGACCTCGGGGATGTCCAACCCCTCGCGCAACAGGTTGATGCCGACCAACACGTCGAATTTTCCCAGGCGCAGGTCGCGGATGATCTCCACCCGCTCCACCGTCTCGACATCCGAGTGCATGTAACGCACGCGCACGCCGTGTTCGTTGAGATATTCGGTGAGGTCCTCGGCCATGCGCTTGGTCAGTGTGGTCACCAGCACGCGTTCGTGCTTTTTTACCCGCCGATTGATCTCCGAGAGCAGGTCGTCGACCTGGGTAGAGGCCGGCCGCACCTCCACCTGGGGATCGACCAGACCGGTCGGCCGCACCACCTGTTCGGCCACCGCGCCGGAGTGCTGCAATTCATAGTCGGCCGGCGTGGCGGAGATATAGATCGTCTGCGGCGCGAGGCGTTCGAACTCCTCGAAGCGCAAGGGCCGGTTGTCCAGCGCGGACGGCAGTCGAAAACCGTATTCGACCAGATTCATCTTGCGCGAACGGTCGCCGCGATACATCCCGCCGATCTGCGGGATGGTGACATGGCTCTCGTCGATCACGAGTAAGGCATTGGGCGGCAGGTAATCGAACAGCGTCGGCGGCGGCTCGCCGGCCTTGCGCCCGGAGAGATAGCGCGAGTAATTCTCGATGCCGGAACAGTAGCCCAACTCCAGCATCATCTCGATATCGAACATCGTGCGCTGCTCCAGGCGCTGCGCCTCAACCAGTTTGTCGAGCTCACGCAACTGCGCCAAGCGCTCCTTGAGTTCGAGCTTGATCTGCTCCACCGTCTCCAGGATAGTTTCGCGCGGGGTGACGTAGTGGGTCTTGGGAAAGATCGTCACCCGTGAGACCTTGCGCAGCAGCTCGCCGGTGAGCGGATCGAAATAGGCCAGCGACTCGACCTCGTCGTCGAACAGCTCGACGCGGATGGCCTCCTTGTCCGACTCGGCGGGGAAGATGTCGATCACCTCGCCGCGCACGCGGAAACAGCCGCGGCGCAGCTCGACATCATTACGGGTGTATTGCAGCTCGGCCAGCCGGCGCAGGATGGTGCGCTGATCGATGGTGTCCCCGCGCACCAGGTGCAGCAGCATGCTCAGATAGGCGCGCGGATCGCCCAGGCCGTAGATCGCCGAGACCGTGGCGACGATGATGGTGTCCGAGCGCTCCAGGATCGCCTTGGTCGCCGAGAGCCGCATCTGCTCGATGTGCTCGTTGATCGCGGCGTCCTTTTCGATATAGGTATCGGTGCTCGGGACGTAGGCCTCGGGCTGGTAATAATCGTAATAGGAGACGAAGTACTCCACGGCGTTTTCAGGAAAGAACTCCCGCATTTCGGAGTAGAGCTGCGCGGCCAAGGTCTTGTTCGGGGCCATGATCATGGTGGGCCGCTGCACGGCCTGGATCACATTGGCGATGCTGAAGGTCTTGCCGGAGCCGGTCACCCCGAGCAGGGTCATGCCCGCCTCCCCGGCCTGTAGCCCATCCACGAGCTGGCGGATCGCCTCCGGCTGGTCCCCGGCCGGCTTGAATTCGGACTTCAACTGAAAAGTTTTACTCATCGGGGATTCTGAATCCGGGTGTAATACAGTAATATAGCGCTAATTTTTCGTGGACCGTTTCTTGACCGAGGCCAGGCTTTGAACATCAAACTTTCGAATCGCGTCAACCGCGTAAAACCCTCACCCACCCTGCAAATCACCGCGAAGGCCAAGGAATTGCGGGCGCAAGGCCGGCCGATCATCGAATTGGGGGTCGGCGAACCCGACTTTGACACCCCGGATCATATCAAACTGGCCGCCATCGAGGCCATCAACAACGGCTTCACCAAATACACCGCCGTCGACGGCATCCCGGAACTCAAGCGCGCCATCATCAAAAAACTCCAGCGCGACAATCAGCTCACCTATGCCCCGAACCAGATCCTGGTCTCCTGCGGCGGCAAACAAAGCTTTTACAATCTGGCCCAGGCCATGCTGGATCAGGGCGATGAGGTCATCATCCCCGCCCCGTATTGGGTCTCCTACCCGGATATGGTGCTGCTGGCCGATGCCACGCCGGTGGTTGTGGAGTGCGGCCTGGATCAAGGCTTCAAGCTCACACCGTCACAACTCGAATCAGCCATCACGCCGAAGACCCGGATCGTCGTATTGAACAGCCCGTCCAACCCAACCGGCGTGTGCTACACCCGCGCGGAGTTGGCGGCTTTGGGCGCGGTGCTGCGCCGCCACCCGCAGGTGCTGATCGCCAGCGACGATATGTACGAGCACATCACCTGGGCCGACGAGCCCTTCAGCAACATCCTGATGGTCTGCCCGGATCTCTACGAGCGCACCATCGTGCTCAACGGCGTCTCCAAGGCCTATTCGATGACCGGCTGGCGCATCGGCTATGCCGCCGGTCCGGCCGCGCTGATCAGCGCGATGACCAAGATCCAGTCACAAAGCACCTCCAATCCCACCTCGATTTCGCAGGCCGCCTCGGTCGCAGCGCTCGACGGTGATCAGCGTTGCATCGAGATCATGCGCCAGTCGTTCAAGGATCGTCATGACTATGTGGTGCAAGCGCTCAATGCGATCGACGGCTTCGAATGCCTGCCTTCTCAGGGTGCGTTCTATTCCTTCCCTTACGTCCAACCGGTCATCAAACGCTTGGGACTCAAGGATGACGTGGCCTTCGCCGATCTTCTGCTGGAAAAGGCGGACGTCGCGCTGGTCCCCGGCACCGCCTTCGGCGCACCCGGCTACATCCGCATTTCCTTCGCCACCAGCTTGGAGAATTTGCAGGCCGCAATAGCGCGTATAAAAGCCGCTATCAAATAGCCTTTTTCCAACCATTTGTATTGACCGCGGCGCACGGCATTTTGTAAGATACGCCCCGTTCACACATTCCCCGGTAGCTCAGTCGGTAGAGCAAATGACTGTTAATCATTGGGTCGGCGGTTCGAGCCCGTCCCGGGGAGCCAACTTGCAAAGGCCTGGTTCAGAACCAGGCTTTTTTGTTTGCACAATTCGATCATCAACCCCGACTCAAATCTTTCGCGCACCATCCGACAATTATCTATACCTGATGGTAATCATCAGTTAGCATCTAAGAACGTCGGCCACGACACCAGACCCAATCGTTTTTCCTATCAAGGCACCACATGCAGCACCGAGTACTATTTGCAGCGCTTCTGATCCTTCTCGGCATATGCCCCCTGTCCGCCGCGGCATACGAAAGCGCCGCTCATGCGGCCGAGCCGGCGCGGATGGTCGCGCGTGTCGACGTGCTCTTCGCCAACGACATCCTCGACCTCATCGCTGAGATCAATAACAAGCCGAAGCAACCCTCAGCCGGATCGGACATTCCCGCCGCCGCTGATCCCACACCCGAACCGCCCGCCGCGACGGCAAAAATCGAAACATCGGACCCAACGCCTACTGAGCCGTCATCAGCAGCTGTGGAACAAGCGACACCGCAGCCGGTCAGCGTATCCGCGACGGACTTGCCGCCGGCCGATGCGGCACCATCCGCTGCCGTAGCGCAGGAAACGCCCGCCCCTGCCAAGCCGAACGACGAGTCCATCGTTGCCAGTCCAGTCGAATCCGCAACGAGCAACATCCCGGCGCCAAATGACATCACTTCGTCCACCCAAGATACCGCACCGCCGCCCGCCGAACGCACAACATCGACGTCCAGCGAAACCGCCGCGCCGAGCGAAAAAATAAGCACCCGTTACGATCCCGATCTTCAG
>JBFMHP010000009.1:125814-135826 GCA_040752855.1 Pseudomonadota bacterium
AAAACCATGCCACCGCCGTCGAGTGGTACACCAAGTCCGCCGCGCAAGGATATACCATCGCCCAGCACAATCTCGGCATCCACTATGAAAATGGCTGGGGCGTGAAACAAGACTATCAGCAAGCCGCACAGTGGTACGGGAAAGCAGCCGAACAAGGATTCGGCTACGCCTATTACAATCTCGGTCTGCTCTATCTCAATGGCAAAGGCAAGAAGAAGGACAAAAAAGTAGCCACAACCCTGCTCAAAGAGGCATATTCACGAAACGTGAAACAGGCCGGCGCCATGCTCGAATCCCTTGGCGTAAAACTCCCGAAAAAGCCCTCCGCCCACGCCAGTCCAGACACGAAAGCGACCACGAATACATCCGCCGGGCAAGACGCGGCTGGGCACCCCACGGCGAAATAGACCCGTTCCTTGTCGCTCGAAGTTGCGGCGGTCCTGGCGTGGCGGCGAACGGTTTTTTTCAGCAGACCGCCAATAAAATATCGGGATCGCCCGGAGACCCCTGACCCGACATGGCAGCGACAGCAATCACCCGCACTATTCTCCCGCGCACCGTGATCGTGCTCGGGCTGGTGTCGTTCTTGAACGATGCCGCCAGCGAGATGATCGCACCCCTGCTGCCGTTATTCCTCACCGCCGTCCTCGGCGCGGGCCCTTTGATCGTGGGCCTCATCGAAGGACTGGCGGAAGCCACGGCGAGCCTGCTCAAACTGATCTCCGGACGGCTCGCCGATCGCGGTTGGAATCAAAAACGGATGATCTTCTCGGGCTACCTCATCTCCAACACCGCGCGCCCCTTGATCGCCATCGCGTTCAGCTGGGCCTGGGTCATATTGCTGCGATTTCTGGATCGGGTCGGCAAAGGGTTACGCACCACGCCGCGTGACGCAATGATCGCCGGCGCGGTCGATAGCTCCTGCCGCGGACGCGCGTTCGGCTTTCATCGTGCGATGGATCACGCCGGCGCCATCGTCGGACCGCTGGCGGCATTCCTCCTGCTGCAAAACGGCGCCGAAATGCGCGAGGTATTCCTCTGGTCGCTGATCCCCGGCGTGCTATTGCTGCTGTTGCTGGCCTTCGGAGTGCCGTCCACCCCGCCGGTGGTCATCACCCGTCCGCCACCGCTGAACTGGAAGGCGCTGGACAGCCGCCTGCGCGGCATGATCGTCTGTGCCGGCGGCCTGGCGTTTGCCGCAGCGCCTGAGGCCTTCCTGGTACTGTGGGCACAGGCACAAGGACTCGACATCGTGTGGGTGCCCCTCTTGTGGGCCGCCGCGCATGCGGTGAAAACCTTGATCGCAATCCCCGCCGGCAGCCTCTCGGACAGAATCGGCCGCCTCCCGGTGGTGATCGGCGGCTGGACGCTGCGCGTCGTCATCCTGCTGATGCTGGCATTGCTCGACAACGGGGTGATAATGGTCTGGTGTTTATTCCTGGCATACGCCGCCGCGCTCGCCTCCACCGAAGGCGCCGAACGGGCCCTCATCGGCGATTACGCGCCCGCCAATCAAAAGGCCACCGCCTTCGGCCTTTATCACATGCTGAGCGGGCTGCTCGCCCTGCCCGGCGCCATGCTGTTCGGCGCACTCTGGCAATGGATCGGTATGACCAGCGCCTTTCTCACCGCCGCCGTAGTCACCGGCCTGATGGCCGCACTCATGATCACGATCTACCGCAAAAGCACGCGGAGCGTCTGAAGCGGATCTGCGCAACGTCCGCGCGGTGCGATGGAAATCGTATTGTCGCCTATCAGAAGCGTAACGAGATGGCGCTACGGACCACGGGCTACACGCGCTGTGACGTGTTTAATAACCGGCGCCAAAACAGCACAGCGTATTACTCGGCTTTGCCGGCATTGGATGCCTCGAGCTGTTTTACCACGCCCTTGATTTCCTCCTCTAACTGCTTGGATGACAGGTCATTGTTTCCCGGCAGCGAGGTGATTTTATCGACGATGCCCTTGATTTCGCGGTCCACCTGTTCCGGCAAGGCCGCCTCTGTCCCGGCAGACTGAGACAAAGAGGTCTGACTACCATCTTCCGGCTGGGCTTCCGTGCTTGTTGTCGGACCTTGCGCCGGAGTGCCGGAGTTGTTGGCAACCGCATCACCGGTTTGCCCCTTGACGGCGCGCAGTTCGGAATCGCTGCACCCCGCCGACCACACAAGCACCACAAAAACTATGATCAGAGAATGTACGTTCATGACACCTCTCATGACTATTGATTACTGAATGACTGCGCGCGGCAGCAACCATCACTGAAACACAAACGAGATACCATGATGATATAGTTTGAATCAGCCTGAAAGGCAAGATCCATCACTAAGCAACCACGAAGAATTAACCGCAAAAATATAAAACAAGTTTAAGACTCCCATAATTTATCAAGTTTCGGTCGCAATTAAGTTAGGCACTTACTACTTTTGTTAGTCTGAAGCACGTTGAACATTCTTCGAATAAAACACCAGTTTATTCTTATAAATATTTGCAGAGTGAATTGCGCATATATTCCGTTAAACATCTGCAAGATGCATTTTTAGCGATCGAAGCAGTACGACGCACTGATATCTTATTCTCATAAAATACGTGACAGCTGAACACTGTTAGTCAAATGCATTTTTGAACACAACTTCGTGAGATGCTTAGCAATAAATAGATTCACATAACCTATCGTTGAAAATTCACAAATAGCGACTATCATTACTGCTGTCATCGAATGACAGTTGATCTCAGCATGCCGAAGGCTATTGGTCGTAGCCGCAACATATTTGTCAGCATGAATATGCCTTATTGAATTTGAACATCGTTTTGAAAGTTTCATTTTAATTGGATGTATGCGACCTCATTCAGGTCGCAAGGTACCGAGACATTATTGTTGTAACCGCGGTGCGTATCGGCAGGTTGCTTCCATGTTGCGAGTGAATTCTTCTTTCTAAGAATCCAAGGGGGTTGGATGAGCAGAAACACGGACAGGTTAAATATTTGATTGGAAGATGCTGACGGCCGCACGTTCCCAGCCCGCACGCTCAAACGCAAGCAATTCAGCACCCGCGTGCAGACACTCCCGCACCAGATGCATCTCCCTCTTGCACCAGACACACGAAAGCTGCCTATCACCAGGTTGTTGATACTTAATTATCAGGAGAAATTAATGATGAACAAGCTCAATTCTATGATAGCGGTAGCATTATTGGCTGGAACGTCTGCAGTGGCATGGGGCCGCATTCCACCGCCACCTGTAAACCAGAACATCGGTATTCCGGATACCGTCTTCAATTTTCTGAATGCAGATGTCTGTAGAAACTGCCACGGCGGGAATCCACCGGTAGGTGTCCCCGTCAACCCCATGTATAACCCAGACCGCCACCATATAAAGGTCGGTCAGCCCATCGATGGCATTCCGGAGTTTCCGCCCTATCGCGACGCAGACGGAGACGGCGTTAATGACACGACATTTACTTGTCTGAACTGCCACAAGCCCACGCTAGATCCGACCACCGGCGTGTCAGGTATCGATCCCACCTTCAGAGACTGCTTGACCTGCCACAAGACAACCGGACAGACAACCGTCCATCATGCCACGCAACGGGCGCAAAACGGTAATTGCTTCCAGTGCCATGGCGGGATTGTGCGCGGGATCGATGTGCCGACACTCACTGGCAAGCGGCCGAACCCGACCAACCCCAACGAAACCATACCTGTGGATATTCCGACCTATCGGACGAGTCTCGTCACCCCCTATCGCAGCGGCAAACCCAATGCGGATACGAGCATCACGAGCTCTGCCGGAACTCACCCAGGTAACTGCAACTTCTGTCATAACACCGTTGATGGCTCTCCAAACGGAACACCGGAGCCGTTTACCTTAACGGATGGTAGCACGGTGCTGATCAACATCTTCCGGAATATGGATAATCACCATGGAACCGGTTTCTTCGGGGAAGGCAAGTGCAACTGGTGCCATGACGTGTTTCTACCGAGCGCCTCGTCCATCCGCGTGTGCCAACGCTGCCATGACCGCCTGACACTGCACAATATCGAATATGACGCGGCCGGCGACGGCATTCAGCCGGGCCAGGAACAGCCCTACAACGGCCATATCGGCAACGCTCAGAACTGTTGGGGCTGTCACGGCAACAACGGCCAAGTACAATCCATGGCATCGAACGGCGTTACAACCGCCACTATCCCCACGCTGAGCGCCGTAAACACCCAGAGTATCGATAATAGTACTTCGACGCTGTTGACGGTCACCGGCAATGGTTTTACCAATTCAGTTGACTTCGGAAGCAGAAATTATACGTTCAACTCAGAGATACAACTGACTGATAGCAAGGGCGTAGTCACGGTGATCAAACCCGACCTGTTGACCACCAATTACCTTGAGGCAACAGTGCCGGCAGGCCTGGCCGCAGACACATATAACATCCAGGTCAAGAAGGTTTTTCAACTTAGCAATCCCTTGGGATTCGTTGTGAAAAATCCGCCGACCGCCACAGCTGGATTTGTCTATGCCCGTTACGGTGCTTTGGCTGTAATCGTTGGCAAGGGCTTCAGCGATGGAATGCCGATGGCCAATGTAGTCGGCTCAGGCATGAGTATCACGAATGAAAAAGGTGAAAAGGCGACGGTATACTATTGGCGCGACGGCATGATTATAGGCCGCTTCACAAACTTTCCAACCAGTGTCACCGTGACAAACCTGTTCGGCTCCGTCACAGTGCCCATGCGTGTTTATTGATTGAAAATGGTTATGCTCGCAAGCCCATAACCAATCGAGAATGTTAGCCGATGGGCAACTCCCATCGGCTAACTTCTTACTTATATACTCCCCTTCCTGCGGGAGTGTGAACCGAATACGTGGGGGAACTGTGCGTTTAAATAGCGAGTGTTGGTTCGTAATCCCTTTGGTGATTTTTTGCGGACTAGCAGTGACACCTTCAGTCCAGGCGGGCGAGCGGCGCGTGATCGTCGGTTTTCACCAGACGCCAGGAGAGATCGAACATGATCTCATCCAGCGTCACCATCGCGGTAAATTCAAGCGAGCGTTCAAGCGCACCAAGGCGATTGCAGCAGAACTCTCTGATCAGGCCATTGCTGAACTGCGCGGCGCGCCGGATGTCGCGTACATTGAGGAAGATGCGGTCGTGACTCTCATCGAGCCCCTATCCGGCAGCCTCGAGTACCTGAATTCCTGGGGCGTTGCGCACATCGGCAGCGAGTCCGTGCACAACACGGGCATCACGGGCAGGAACGTCAAGGTGGCCGTGCTCGATACCGGGATTGATGCCACACACCCCGAACTGGTCGACAATCTGCGCGGAGGCATTCGTTTTTTGTCGAGTGATCCGGATACAAGCAGCCAAGATTTCTTTGATGACAGCTGGAACAGCCACGGCACCCATGTGGCAGGTATCATCGCCGCCGCGGCCAATGGTGCTGAGATCATCGGGGTTGCGCCCAATGCCTCGATTTATGCCGTAAAAGTGCTCGACAGCGGGGGCGCCGGCTACCTCAGCGACCTGATCGCCGGGCTTGAGTGGGCCATCGATAACCAAATGGACATTGTCAATTTCAGCATAGGACTGCGCGAAGACTATCAGGCGCTGGCCGACGCCTGCACCAGGGCCTACGAAGCCGGCATTCTATTGATTGCCGCCGCAGGCAACACCGGTAGTTACTCGTTCGGAGAGATTTTGTACCCGGCGCGCTACGAATCGGTCATGGCAATTGGCGCGACCAATCAAGACGACACGCTCAACTTCATGTCTGCCTATGGCCCGGACGTGGAGCTGGTGGCGCCCGGCGACAGCATCTATTCATCCACCGTGGGCGGCTATAACCTGCTGACCGGCACCTCGCAAGCCTCGCCCCATGTCGCGGGGGTCGCGGCGCTGATTCTGTCCGCGGGCCTGGATGATCTTAATAGTGATGGAACGATAGATAACCGTGATCTCAGACTGCGTTTACTGGCCACGGCGCTCGATCTCGGCGACGCGGGCAAAGATGAGACCTACGGCTACGGCCTGGTCAGCGCACAGGCAGCCTTACAGGGCAACTCCGGCGGCACCGGCGATTGTGGCAATGAAGATGATCACGATAAATGCGCCTGCCGCAAGGACGACGACAAGCACGAGAAACACAAACATTTATCCAAAAATAAGGAACATAAACTTAAAACAGCGAGTATGCGCAAGCGGACAGAATGGTTCGACAGGCCTGCGCAGTATGGGCGCGTCGATGAATCCCTGCCGGTGCCGGCGCGAAGAATCGCAGCAGATAAATGGTGATTTTACGGTGATGAGCACCCGAACATTTTACATCCACCCCTAACTCCACGAGGATGGCACAATGACACAATCGCACCGCATCCCAATCGTGCTGCTGTCAGCCTTGTCTCTCTTGGTTTTGCTGATGGCGGCACATGCCGGCGATAAAGCGACAACCAACACCCCACCCCGGGTGATCGCCGCAATGGTCAATGGCCAGCCGATCTATTTGGATCAATTGGAAGCGCAGGTGCAAGCCGGACTGGACAAATACAGCAAGTTTAACGGCGGAAAGGTCCCGCAAGATCTGCGCCAGCAGATACAGCTGAAAGTACTTCATAGGTACATTGCCGCTGAACTTTTGTATCAGGCCAGCCTTCAAGAAAAAATCATCGATATTGACACCAAAATCAAAAAAGAACTTGCCAAGCGTAAAGCGGCGCAAGAAAACCCCAGTATCGAAGCTGTCACACGCCAAATATATATCGATGAATATCTCGCCAAAAACAACTTAAGCAATCCCCAGGTACCGGAGGATGAAGTCAAGGCATACTACGAAAAACACAAGCAGAACTTCGCCAGCCAGAGCGATGCTGTCCATGCGCGTCATATCGTGATTCAAGCGGATAAAAACGCAGAGCCTGCGGAGCTGTCCAAGGCGCAAAAGAAATTGCTACAAGCGCAACAGGCGCTCAATGCAGGAAAGTCATTTATGGACGTGGCCAAGGAATTTTCAGAAGACGCCAATGCGCCATCGGGCGGCGACTTGGGATATATCGAACGCGGCTATATGCCGCCGGAATTTGAAAAGGTCGCCTTCTCCATGAAACCCGGGACGATAAGCGATACGGTTCGGACCGAATTCGGTTTTCATATCATCGAGGTCGTAGATAAGCGATCGGCCGGCAGCGTGCCGCGCTTTGAGGAAATGAAAGACTTTTTGAAGCAAGGCCTCGCGCAGCAGTTGAAAGCCAAGAACGTGGCAGCGCACATCAAAGCCTTGGAGAAAAAGGCAAAGATTGAAATCGTATTCCCGCAAGAACAGCCAAAGCGTCAGGAGGCACAAGCATCTTAGCTGGCCAGTGTCCTAGCGCGGGACAGAGAAGGTTTAGTGTTACCTCGCCATCTTGTCTTCTCCCTGTGGGAGAAGGGACGCTATCGCGACAAGCCAAGCCGTAGTCGTTCTACCGCGAGAGGAAGTTTTTAAGACTTTTTCGCACGGATTCATCGCATTGTTCGTTCGCAATCGGTCGCTGCTGGAAAATCCGGGTCTAACGTAAGGGGTGGCAAAATGACGCGGCTAATACAATCATCCGGTATCGTCATGATGCTGGCCTTGGCCGTAAGCGCACCGCTATGCGCCCGGGCTGACAGTGACGATTATTACCAAAGGGGCGATTCAGGCGGAGGCGGCGATCCGGGGACTGTGCCCACGAGTTTTGAGCCCTGGGTGGCTGCAGACTGCCGCAGCTGCCACGATGACTGGACATCCCTGCCGTTGGAGGCGTCCACCCCTGATACTCATCACCTGAAGGTAGGCACGACGATTAACCATACGACGGCACCCAATGCAGTGCTGGGCCAAGTGTACGTCTGCACCACCTGTCATGTGTTCACGTGGTCTGACACGGAATATCATTTCATAATGAATGCGGAGAGGAATTGTTTTGCGTGCCATGGATTGGCAACAGTTGCCAATCAGTACCTCGGGAATCGTCATCATGACACCCCGACGGCCAGAAGTTTTCAATGCACAACCTGCCACGCCCGGATGCCGCCGCCACATTTGGCATTTGGCGGCCCGCCCACCACCACGCCTGCCCCATCATACGGGCGCGGTTCATATTATACGGACAGCGATTGAGGCGCGAGAGCACACAGGCCCGGATACCGCCAAACTCCGGCACCGTCTCCAGGTGGCGCACTTTTAAAGTCTATGTCATATGCGGGAAATATACGGAAACAACGCAAGAGCCTTAACTGGACACCGCGCAGTGCAGCAACTATTCTTCAAAAGCTTGCTTTAATACTTCCGAATAGCATCGCTGCCGTCCCATACACTGATATGCACCAGATGCTATTCAACCGGCTGCAAATAGTTCTGTTTTTTCCTCTACCGAAGGGAGAGAGTTAGGGTGAGGGGTACGTTTACTCCCTCATCCCCCGCTGTGGGATAGATGCCTTTTGCCTGTGGGAGGTCGATCCGCATCGACAGTCTGTAGTGAGAGGTAAGCGCAATGAATCTCGCACGCAGGTGTACTCGCAGCTTCTTGCTTATCATGTTGCTGATTTCGGAACGTGGTTTTGGCGCCGACATGGAGGCGCCGCCTGGCGCCATGGTCTGCCGGGGCTGTCATCTGGAACGCTATGTCAGTTACGCACTGACCCGTCACAGCATGGAATCAGACCCGCGGACACCCGCTGCCCAGGGCGGTTGCGTCGCCTGTCACAGTGGCGGCTGGGCACATGTGAATGCAGGCGGCGGCCGAGGCGTCGGGGGGATTGTCAATCCCGCCTCAAAAGAGCTGTCACCCGAAAAGGCGAACGCCGTCTGCCTCAATTGCCACGAAGGCGGCAAACGCATGGAGTGGTCGCTCAGCAAGCACGCTAACCGTGACCTCAAGTGCATAACCTGCCACCAAGTGCATAACATGAGGGGCCGTGACCCGGTGCGCGAGCGCGCGACTCAGGCACAGGTGTGCATCTCCTGCCACAAAGACCGACGCGCCCAAATCAATCTCCCCCACCGCCACCCCATTCCCGAGGGCAAGGTCGCCTGCTCAGACTGCCACAACCCGCACGGCTCGGCCGGCCCCTCGATGATGGCTCGTGATTCCGTCAATGAGACCTGTTACACCTGCCACATGGAAAAGCGCGGGCCATTCATCCACACACACCAACCCGTACAGGAGGATTGCTCCACCTGCCACGATCCACACGGCACCACCAATCCGGCACTGCTCAAAATACGAGTGCCGTTCCTGTGTCAGTCATGTCATGAGCCGGGCAACCATCAACATAACCTTGCGCAATTGGGCGGCGACTTCTGGAGCAATAATTTCGAGGCCAGGGGTTGCCTGAATTGTCACACCCAGATCCACGGCACCAATAATCCGTCACCTTCGATTGTGAATCGCTGGCTGTGGCGCTAACGGGAGGGACTGCCCTGAGAAAAATCATGAATAAGTTTCTCTCCACTGGGTTTCGCAGCGCAGGGATTGCAGTTGCAGCCTTGACTACCGTTGTCGTTGCACATGATGCAGCAGCACAAAACATCGCTGCCGGCGCGGCCAAAGCAGACTCCTGTACCGGCTGTCACGGCATTGCGGGGATTAGCGAATACGGCGACTGGCCTAGTCTCCGGGGCCAAAAGGCCGAGTATCTGGTCACCCAACTCACCGATTACCGTGAAGGCCGTCGCGAGAATCCGATCATGAAGCGTGTGGCGCAGGCCCTGAGCGACGCGGATATTGCTGATCTGGCGGCCTACTTCAGCAGTCTGGCGCTGACCCCGCCTCTCGCAAGCGCTGAGGGTACCCGGCTGCGTATCCGTGATGTGAACGGCGGTATCGTCATTATGCTCGCTGGCCCTTCCAGTGCCGATCCGGCAGTAGCCAACCTGAAGAGCGGCTCCCCGGTTACCGAGCTGGAACGAAGCGGCGACTGGGTGCGGGTGCGAGCCGAGCCCTCCGTCGAGGGGTGGATTCATGCCTCGTTGCTGGTCGAGGAGACGGGCGCCC
>JBFMHP010000010.1:0-23229 GCA_040752855.1 Pseudomonadota bacterium
AAGAACTACCCAAGGCGCAAACCGTCGACGATGTTGAAGCACTGCTGCCATGGGCTTTGGATATGGCCACCTTAACCCGTGGTGACTGAGCAAGGAAGAATGCGGTCTAATGATCGCTTACGAACAATTGGCTACATTAGATGAAATATGCGGTTTAGTTATGAGTCGGCAATAACGTCCTCCCCTGAACATTTGGGTGCAGGTTTTTTCAGGCATAAAAAAAGGGCCGCGATTGCGGCCCTTTTTGCGCAGGGATTGCCTGCCAAGGATTACTTGACTCTAGGAGCCAGTTCGCCCTTGTCGTAACGCTTCTGCATGGTTTCCAGGGAAACCGCCTTGATCTTGGAAGCATGACCCGCGGCGCCGAAGGCCTCGTAACGAGCCTTGCAGATACCGGCCATGGCCTTGGTCGATTCCTTGATGAACTTGCGCGGATCGAAGTTCGACTTGTTCTCGGCCAAGTGCTTACGGATAGCACCAGTTGAAGCCATGCGCAGGTCGGTGTCGATGTTGACCTTGCGCACGCCGTTCTTGATGCCTTCGACGATCTCTTCAACCGGCACGCCGTAGGTCTGGCCCATGTCGCCGCCGTAGTTGTTGATGATGGCAAGCCAGTCTTCCGGCACGGATGAAGAACCGTGCATGACCAAGTGTACGCTCGGGATGCGCTGATGGATTTCCTTCACGCGGTCGATGCGCAGCACCTTGCCGGTCGGCTTGCTGGTGAACTTGTAGGCGCCGTGCGAGGTGCCGATGGCGATGGCCAAGGCGTCCACGCCGGTCTTCTTGACGAAGTCGGCGGCTTCTTCCGGATCGGTCAGCAGCATGGAGTGGTCCATCTCGCCTTCGGCGCCGTGACCGTCTTCCTCGCCCGCCTTGCCGGTTTCCAGTGAACCCAGGCAGCCCAGCTCGCCTTCGACGGATACGCCACAGGCATGCGCCAGCTCGGCGACCTTGCGGGTAACTTCGACGTTGTACTCATAGCTCGCCGGGGTCTTGCCGTCGGCCAGCAGTGAACCGTCCATCATCACCGAGGTGAAGCCAGATTGGATCGAGCGGAAGCAGACGTCGGGAGAAGCACCGTGGTCCTGGTGCATACAGATGGGGATGTGCGGATACATTTCGACCGCAGCCAGAATCAGGTGACGCAGGAAGGGCTCACCGGCATAGGAACGTGCGCCAGCGGAACCTTGCATGATGACAGGCGCGTCGGCAGCGTCGGCCGCCTGCATGATGGCGTGAACCTGTTCCATGTTGTTGACGTTGAACGCTGGCAAACCGAAGCTGTGCTCGGCCGCGTAATCCAGCAATTGACGCATGGAAATTAAAGCCATGTTACTCTCCTCGTTTAATCAAAATTTCAAAATCGTAACCCAGGAAGCATATACAAAAACCGCCTGGAATTGTACTCAGTCTTATTGGGGTTCGACCATCTCACCGACCTTGACGATCTTCATGGTGTTGGTGCCACCCAACACACCCATCAGATCACCCTTAGTGATGATCACCAGGTCGCCGTCACGCACCGCGCCGCGGCGACGCAATTCCTCAACCGCCTCGAGGTTGACCAGATAATGATCCTTGGTGCCGGTCTCGAAGCTCACCGGGTATACCCCGCGGTACAGCGTGACCTTGCGCCGCGTCTCCACATGCGAGGTCAGGGCATAGATCGGGATGCCGGAGCTGATGCGCGACATCCATAGCGGTGTCGAGCCGGATTCGGTCAGCGCGGCGATCGCCTTCACCCCGAGGTGATTGGCGGTGTACATCGCCGCCATGGCGATGGCCTCGTCCATGCGTCCGAAACGCGTATTGATGCGATGATCCGAGACCATCGCCACACGCTGCTTTTCCGCCTCGCGGCAGATGCGATCCATCGCCGCGATGGCCAGATGCGGATATTTGCCGGAGGCCGTCTCGGCCGAGAGCATCACCGCGTCGGTGCCGTCGAACACGGCATTGGCCACGTCGAACACCTCGGCGCGGGTCGGCACGTGGCTTTCGATCATCGACTCCATCATCTGGGTCGCCGTGATCACCACCTTGTTCATCTCGCGCGCCTTCTTGATCAGCTCCTTCTGCACCGGCGGGAGCGCCGCATCACCGATTTCAACGCCCAGGTCGCCACGCGCGATCATGATCACATCAGAAGCGGCGATGATCTCTTCGACCACTTCCAGGGCCTCAGCGCGCTCAATCTTGGCGACCAGGGCGCCGTGACCACCGGCGGCGCGCAGCAGTTCGCGTGCCTGATGCATGTCGTCGGCGATACGCGGGAACGACACAGCCAGATAGTCGGCCTGGATCTTCGCGGCGGTCTTGATGTCTTCCTTGTCCTTGTCGGTCAACGCCGGGGCGGACAGGCCGCCGCCTTGCAGATTGATCCCCTTGCGATCAGAGAGCACACCGCCCATCTTGACCTTACAGCGGACCTCTTGCCCTGCAACCTCTTCCACCCACAGGGTGATGCGGCCGTCGTCGAGTAGCAACGTGTCGCCGCGCTGGACATCATTGACCAGCTCCTTGTAGGCGATACCGACGCGCTCCTGATTGCCGTCCTCACTGCCCAACTTGGCATCGAGGATGAAGGCATCGCCTTCGACCAGCGTGATCTTGCCATCGCGGAAACGTTCGATGCGGATCTTCGGACCTTGCAGGTCGGCGAGCACGCCCACCTGGCGGCCGCAGGCGCGTGCGCGATTACGCACCCGCTCGGCACGCTCCATATGTTGCTCGGCGGTGCCGTGCGAGAAATTCAGCCGCACGACATCGACACCGGCCTCGAGGATCTTGTCGATCATCTTCGGGTCATCGGTGGCGGGACCGAGCGTGGCTACGATTTTGGTTCTTCTTAACAAGTCAAGAACTCCAGTAAATTACACTACAAAATGACGCGCCGGCCACACGGCCGGCGCTTGATCATCAACCTTTGGCGCGTTCTTCTAGGATCGCGACGGCCGGCAACACCTTACCTTCGAGATACTCGAGGAAGGCGCCGCCCGCGGTGGAGATATAGGATACTTTTTCATAGATGTCGTACTTCTGGATCGCGGCGATGGTGTCGCCGCCACCGGCCAGCGTGAAGGCCTTGGTCTCGGCGATCGCCTTGGCGATCGTCTTGGTGCCTTCGCCGAACTGATCGAACTCGAACACACCGACCGGGCCGTTCCACACGACGGTGCCGGCCTTCATGATGATGTCCGCCAGTTCCTGCGCGCTCTTCGGACCGATATCGAAGATCATGTCGTCGGACGCCACTTCGCTGGCCTTTTTCAGCACAGCTGGCTCATTGGCATCGAACTTCTTGCCGACCACCACATCCACGGCGACCGGGATCTTGGCGCCGCGCTTGTTCATCTTTTCCATCAGCGCCTTGGCGGTGGGAACCAAATCGTCTTCGCACAGA
The DNA here is from genome assembly GCA_040752855.1 of Pseudomonadota bacterium. Taxonomy (GTDB): domain Bacteria; phylum Pseudomonadota; class Gammaproteobacteria; order RBG-16-57-12; family RBG-16-57-12; genus JBFMHP01. The sequence goes on from JBFMHP010000010.1 coordinate 3,407, forward strand.
GACTTACCGACGTTCATGCCGCAGGCCTTGATGAAGGTGTTGGCGATACCGCCGCCAACCACCAGCTGGTCGACCTTCTCGGAGAGGGATTCCAGCACGGTCAGCTTGGTGGAGACCTTCGAGCCGCCGACGATGGCGACCATCGGACGGGCCGGTTTGGCCAGGGCCTTCTGCAGGGCATCGAGTTCCTCGGTGAGCAGCACGCCGGCGCAGGCGGTCTTGGCGAACTTGGCCACACCGTGGGTGGATGCCTCGGCGCGGTGCGCAGTGCCGAAGGCGTCCATCACGAACACGTCGCACAGGGCGGCGTATTTCTTGGCGGTCTCGTCGACGTTCTTCTTCTCGCCCTTGTTGAAGCGCACGTTTTCCAGCAGCACCAGTTCGCCGTTGGCGACATCGAAACCGCCGTTCACCCAGTCTTTGATCAGACGCACCGGCTTGCCCAGCTTCTTGCTCAGCACATCGGCCACGGGCTTCAGCGAGTTCTCTTCGCTGTAGACGCCCTCTTCCGGACGGCCCAGGTGCGAGGTGACCATGACCTTGGCGCCGGCCTTCAGGGCGCGCTCGATGGTCGGCAGGCTGGCGGTGATGCGCGCATCCGAGGTGACCTTGCCGTCTTTGACCGGCACATTGAGGTCGGCGCGGATGAAGACGCGTTTTCCGGCGAGGTCGAGATCGGTCATCTTGATTACGGACATGGATAAATCTCCTGATGTTTTTTAAAGAATTTTGCTGAAAGCGGGCCTTCAGCAAAATTCTCTATGGTTAAAACCGTAGCCCGGGTTTCGCGCCAGGCGCGCCACCCAGGCTACGGTTAGTCGGCTTACTTCGCGATGTGACGCACGAAACGCATCATATTGCAGGTGTAGCCGTACTCGTTGTCGTACCAAGCCACCAGCTTGACGAAGGTGCCGTCCAGCGCGATGCCCGCTTCGGCGTCGAAGATCGACGAATAGCCGCAGCCGCGGAAGTCGGTGGAGACGACCTTCTCGTCGGTATAGCCCAGGGTTTCGCTGATCGCGCCTGACGCAGAGGCCGCTTTGACGGCGGCGCAGATTTCCTCATAGGTCGCGGACTTGTTCAGCTCGACGGTCAGGTCGACGACGGAAACATCCGAGGTCGGCACGCGGAAGGCCATGCCGGTCAGCTTGCCGTTGAGATCGGGCAGCACCTTGCCCACGGCCTTGGCCGCGCCGGTGGATGACGGGATGATGTTTTCCAGGATGCCGCGGCCGCCGCGCCAGTCTTTGGAAGACGGACCGTCGACGGTCTTCTGGGTGGCGGTGGCGGCGTGTACCGTGGTCATCAGGCCGCGCTTGATGCCGAACGTGTCATGAATGACCTTGGCCAGCGGGGCCAGGCAGTTGGTGGTGCAAGAGGCGGCCGACACGATCTTTTGGCCCTTGTAGGTCTCGTGGTTGACGCCGTAGACGAACATCGGAGTCTTGTCCTTGGAAGGCGCAGACTGCACGACCTTCTTGGCGCCCGCGTCGATGTGCTTCTGGCAGGTTTCTTCGGTCAGGAAGAAGCCGGTGCACTCCAGAACGATGTCCACGCCGACTTCGTTCCACTTCAGATTGGCCGGGTCCTTCTCGGCGGTCAGGCGGATCTTCTTGCCGTTGACGATCAGCGCGCCGTTGTCGACGGCGACATCACCGTCGAAGCGACCGTGCACGGAGTCGAACTTCAGCATGTAGGCCAGGTAGTCGGCGTCCAGCAGGTCGTTGATCGCCACGATTTCCATGTCCTTGAACTCTTTTGCGACGGCGCGGAATGCCATGCGACCGATGCGGCCGAAACCGTTGATACCGATTTTGATTGCCATTGTGTATGTCTCCCGAAGAGTTGATGAAATCCTGGCCTGCCCGCGGCTCGGCGGGCAGGCGTGTATCGCTGGTCTTAGAGCACGCTCTCGACGGCCTTCACGACGTTGTCCACGGTGAAGCCGAAGAGCTTGAACAGCTCGCCGGCCGGGGCGGACTCACCGAAGGTGTCCATGCCCACCACCTTGCCGTTCAGGCCGGCGTACTTGTACCACGCGGCAGTGACACCCGCCTCGACCACCACGCGGGCGGTGACGGCGGCTGGCAGTACGGCTTCGCGGTAGGCGGCATCTTGGGCCTCGAAACGATCGACCGACGGCATGGAAACCACGCGGATCTTCTTGCCCTTGGCGGTCAAGGCATCGGCGGCGCCGACGGCCAGGGCCACTTCGGAGCCCGTGGCGATGATGATGGCATCCGGCTTGCCGGCGCAATCCTTCAGCACATAACCGCCCTTGGCGATGTCGGCGAGCTGCTGGGCGCTGCGCGCCTGATGCGGCAGATTCTGACGGGTCAGGATCAACGAGGTCGGACCCTTCTTGTATTCAACCGCCGCCTTCCAGGCCACCGCGGTTTCCACCGCATCGCACGGACGCCAGACCGACATGCGCGGGATCATGCGCAGGGTGGCGGTCTGCTCGACCGGCTGATGGGTCGGGCCGTCTTCGCCCAGACCAATGGAGTCGTGGGTAAAGACTTCGATGTGCTGGATCTTCATCAGCGCGGCCATACGCAGAGCGTTGCGCGCATACTCGGAGAACATCAGGAAGGTGGCGCCGAACGGGATGAAGCCGCCGTGCAACGAGATGCCGTTGACGATGGCAGCCATGCCGAACTCGCGCACGCCGTAGTGGATGTAGTTGCCGTCGGAGACGGTGTTGCTCAGGGCCTTGGTGCCCGGCCAGGTGGTCAGGTTAGACGGTGCCAAGTCGGCCGAACCGCCCATGATCTCGGGCAGAATGCCAGCAAACGCGGTAATGCAGTTCTGCGAGGCCTTGCGCGTAGCGGGGCTCTCGGCCTTGTCCACCACGGCCTTGACGAAGGCCTCGGACTTGACGGCCCAGTCGGCCGGCAGCTCGCCCTTGATCGCGCGGCGCTCGAACTCGGCGGCCAGTTGCGGGTGGGCGGCCTTGTAAGCAGCGAATTTCTCTTCCCAATGTTTCTGCGCAGCGGCGCCCTTCTTCTTGGCATCCCATCCGGCGTAGATCTCGGCCGGGATCTCGAAGGGGGCGTGTTTCCAGCCCAGGTTTTCACGCGTAGCGGCGATTTCGTCTTCGCCCAGCGGGGCGCCGTGGCAGTCGTGGCTGCCGCAGAGGTTCGGCGCGCCGTAGCCGATCACAGTCTTGCAGCAAATCAGCGTGGGCTTGTCGTTGACGGACTTGGCTTCGTGGATCGCCTTATCGATCGCGGCGGCATCATGGCCGTCGACATTGCGCACCACGTGCCAGCCGTAGGCCTCGAAGCGCTTGGCGGTGTCATCGGTGAACCAGCCTTCGACGTGGCCGTCGATGGAGATGCCGTTGTCGTCCCAGAAGGCGACCAGCTTGCCCAGACCCAGGGTACCGGCCAGCGCGCAGGCCTCGTGCGAGATGCCCTCCATCATGCAGCCGTCGCCCATGAACACATAGGTGTAGTGGTCGACGATCTTGTGACCTTCACGGTTGAACTGGCCGGCCAGGGCCTTCTCGGCGATCGCCATGCCCACGGCGTTGGTGATGCCTTGGCCGAGCGGACCGGTGGTGGTCTCAACGCCCGCGGTATAACCATATTCCGGGTGGCCCGGGGTCTTGGAATGCAACTGACGGAACTTCTTCAGCTCGTCCATCGGCAGGTCGTAGCCGGTGAGGTGCAGCAGAGAGTAGATCAGCATCGAGCCGTGGCCGTTGGACAGGACGAAACGGTCGCGGTCGGCCCATTTCGGATTGGTCGGATTGTGCTTGAGGTGGCTGTTCCACAGCACCTCGGCGATATCCGCCATACCCATCGGCGCGCCCGGATGACCTGACTTAGCCTTCTGAACCGCGTCCATACTCAAGGCGCGGACGGCGTTGGCTAGCTCTCTACGTGATGACATGTGTGTCTCCCAAAGGTTTGTTTAGTCTGTAAGAACCGTGATATTCCGCCCCGGCTAAGCCGCAGCGAATTGAAAACGTTTGATCAGCACGCGCCATTTCTGCCGGACTCAAGGTCACTTGGGCGCTGCGAGTATCAGCATCAAAATACACTTCTATGTGCGCTAAGCGCGCTTGGGAGCGGCAATTTTCCAATAAAACCAGACGATCGGCAATAGTTTGACGCCTGCTTTCATGGGTCATGCCAATATTATCAATGAGTTAAACCCACCAGCGGTGCGACCCATGTGCGCGCCCGCCCACTCCATCACTCACGCCACTTGATCGAACAGCCCATACTGGGGATCTGCTCGCGTGGGCCTTGGCCGGTTTTGGCCACCTGCTTCATGGCCTCAAACAGATCGCGGCGCGCATCGGGCGGCGCGGTTTCCTTGCGGCTGGCATCGAGACGGCCGCGGTATTGGAGTTCGAGCTTGGCGTTGTAGCCGAAGAAGTCTGGGGTGCAGACCGCGCCGTAGGCCTTAGCGACCGCCTGCGACTCATCGAACAGGTACGGGAAGGAAAAGCCGTACTGCCGCGCCACCTTCTGCATATTCTCGAAAGAATCTTCTTCATTATGAGCGGGATCATTGGACATGATGGCCACGGAGTTGACGCCCAGCGCCTTGAGTTCGGCGGCATCGCGCACGATGCGCTCCATGATCGCCTTGACGTACGGACAGTGATTGCAGATGAACATCACCAGCAGGCCGTTCGGCCCTTTGCAGTCGGCCAGCGTCCAGCGCTTGCCGTCGACACCGGGCAGGGCGAAATCGATTGCGGGCTGGCCAAAATCGCAGACGGGGGTTTCAAGGCGGACCATCACACACTCCTAACTTCTACGGGACGCGTATTGTAGCCGCATTACCCCGGCATAAAAAGCCTAGCTTTGAGGGGTTTTGGTGGGCAGGGCAAATAATTAACGGTCGGTCATCCGGGTCATACCGGAAGGCGGTTTGTGCGAGCAGCTGGGGCAAGATGCTGTCGGGAAGCGACAACCATCGAGGCTAAAACGAAGATGGGCTGTTGCCCATCCCAGGAAACGGCTTGTGCTAAAGAAAAGGGCGCCGCAGCGCCCTTTTTTGCAGAAAGCTGATTAGCGTGCAGTTACGTTGGCAGCTTGCAGGCCTTTCGGGCCGCGCTCGATTTCAAATGAAACGCTTTGACCTTCGTTCAGGGTCTTGTACCCGTCACTGGCAATGGCGCGGAAATGAACGAAAACGTCTTCGCCGCCATTGTCTTGAGTGATGAAGCCAAAGCCTTTTTCAGCGTTGAACCATTTAACAGTGCCAGTCAATTTAGACATGATGTCTCCTTAAAAAATATTCATAGACGGCCCATGCAGTAGCATGCGCAGGTCAGCGGGAGGAATTACTTAATGACGACATACAACTAGAGAATGAAGGCCTTCAGGGCAACGGGTCTTAAAAAGCTTTAAGAAGGGATGCGGCGAAGTGTTTCAGTTTCAAATGTTACATCAGTAAGTCTGTTTCGGCAGACCCAGAGGCATAATAACAGAATTTGATAAAATGTATACCTTTATAGTTCGCGCAAGACAAAAAGCACCGCGCGATCCATTCCGCTTGCCACCACCGCCGCAACCACTATCATATGGCACATCCTGCACCCGGCTTTTCACGAGATTTCAACACACACTGTATGCGGCTCGTGTCCTTCGATGCGCTTCGTACCCTCGGCATGCCCGATGTCCGGCATATCAAGCCCGAACTCATGTTCCGTGAAAAAGAGCTGATTCAAAACGCCGACTGGCTGCTGTTTCCGGAATACTGGCAGATCAACACCCTGGTCTACGGGCTGAAGTCGCGCATCTTTCCCAGCCCAGCCGCCTATCACCTGGGCCATGACAAGATCGAACAGACCCGGCTGTTCGAGATGATCGCCCCAGCGCATGTCCCGCTGACCTTGATCCTGGGCAACACCCCAGCCAATCAGGACAGCATCCTGGAACAATTGGATTTCCCCTTCGTGGCCAAGGAGCCGAAAAACTCCATGGGCCGCGGCGTGTTCCTGATCGAAGACCGCCACCAGTTCGCGCAGTATTGCGCCAGGAACGACATCCTCTACATTCAGGAATATCTGCCCATCGACCGCGACCTGCGCCTAGTGCTGATCGGCACGAAGGTGGTGGGCGGCTACTGGCGCGTCGGCGAGGGCTTTCACAACAATGTCGCCCAGGGGGGGCGCATCGTCCCAGGTCCGATCCCGGAGAGCGCCCGCGCGCTGGTCGAACAGATCGCCGCGACCACCGGCATCGATCACGCGGGCTTCGACATCGCCATGGTCGGCGAGCATTGTTATCTGCTGGAATTCAACCGCCTGTTCGGCACCCAAGGCATCCAGGAGCTCGGCATCAACTGCAATGCACTGATCCTTGAGTATCTCGCCGGGAAGACTAACCCACCTCCACCTCTCGGGAAGATTTGAGCTAGTCGCGGCGAGGATTCGTGCTAGATTAATCCTATACGCCAACGCCCTTAAATATAAGAAAACGATGACCGAGCAGACCTTCTACTGGTACGACTACGAGGCCTTCGGTCTCGATCCGATGACCGACCGCCTGACCCAGTTCGGAGGCGTGCGCACCGACGCGGACTTCAACATCATCGGCGAGCCGCTGATGCTCTACTGCAAACCCTCGGACGAATACCTGCCCAATCCTGCCTCGTGCCTGATCACCGGCATCACCCCGCAGCAGGCCCTCGCCCGCGGCATCCCCGAGATCGAATTCATCCGTCGCATCAACGAGGAATTCAGCCAACCCAACACCTGCGTGCTCGGCTACAACAATCTGCGTTTCGACGACGAATTCACCCGCTACACGCTCTACCGCAACCTGCTCGACCCCTACGCCCGCGAGTGGCAGAACGGCTGCTCGCGCTGGGACCTGCTCGATGTGGTGCGCATGACCCGCGCTCTGCGCCCGGAAGGCATTGTGTGGCCGACCAGTCCCGAGGGACTGCCCAGCGTGCGCCTGGAGGATCTCACCGTGGCCAACGGCATCGAGCACGCCTCGGCCCACGATGCCCTCTCCGATGTCCATGCCACGCTTGCGGTGGCGCGCCTGATCCGCGAAAAGCAGCCCAAGCTGTTCGACTTCGCCCTCCAAAACCGCAGCAAGCAGAAGGTGCTGCAGATGCTCAATCTGCGCGACCAGCGCCCGGTGATTCACATCACCGGCATGTACCCGGCGGAAAAGGGCAATATGGCCGTGGTGATGCCGCTGGCCATGCATCCGGTGAACAAGAACGGCGTGATCGTTTATGATCTCAGCGTCGATCCCAAAGATCTCATCGCCCTCGGCCCCAAAAAAATCCACGAACGGCTGTTCACGCGCAACGACGAACTGCCCGAAGGCGTGGCGCGCATCCCGCTCAAGGTGGTACACGCCAACCGCTGCCCGGTGATCGCGCCGATCACCACGCTCGATGGGGCGGCGGCCAAACGCTACGGCATCGATCTCAACGTCTGCCGCCGCAATCTGGAGATGATCAAACACGAGAAGACTCTGGCGCAGAAGGTGCAGAAGGTCTTCACCGAGAGCGAATTCGAACCGCACACCGACCCCGATCACATGCTCTACGGCGGCCCGTTCTTCGGCGACGACGATCGCGCGCACATGCGCGAGATCCAGCACATGCGCCCGGAGGAACTTGGCACCTTCGAGCCACGCTTCAGCGATAAGCGTTTACCGGAGATGCTGTTCCGGCTGCGCGCGCGCAACTATCCCGAGACCTTGAATGAAGCCGAGCGGGAGCGCTGGCGGAAATTCCGCTACAGCCGCCTCAAGCTCGATGACTATTTCGCCCAGATCGCGCAGCTGCGCCAGGAACCCGGCCGCGGCCCGCGCGATCAGGCGATACTCGATGAACTCGAGGTATACGGGCGGCAACTGGCCTGACCGGCGGCCTCAGGCACGGATGGCGATTGATTAAAGCCCAGCTGCATGAAGTTGCATCCCCCACCCTTGCCCTCCCCCGTCAAGGGGGAGGGAATGCATCGCTTAAAGTACGTGCCATTCGCGTCACACCGATTGAACATGGGCGCCAACCGAGTGAGATAGATGCTGCGATACCGACCCGTTGCCCTCGAATCCTGGCTCGCCCTGGCCTTCACCGCACTGTATGCGGCGATCGCCTACGGCGTTGAACTACCGGAGTATGCCAAGCACTGGTTCCATGATATCGCCTGGACGCTCGCCGCCGGCGCCGCCGGCGCGCGCTGCCTGACCGCCGCGCGCCGCTTGCACGACTTCCAGCGCACCAGCTGGCGCCTGTTCGCCCTGGGCTGTTTCGCCTGGACCGGCGGGATGCTGATCTGGGGTTATCAGGAACTCTGGCTGAGAAGCTACATTCCGTTTCCCGCCTGGTCCGACGCCGGTTTCCTGCTGTTGGCCCCGAGTTTCCTGCTCGGCTATTTGGTGTGGTACCTCACCGCGAAGAAAACCTCGCTGAACTGGTTGCAACTGAGCAAGGCCGGGATTCTGCTGAGCAGCTTGGCGATCATCCATATCATGGCCTTTCAGCCCTACTTCCAACAGCAGCCGGACCTGTGGCTTGGGATAACCGCCCTGGCCTATCCCATCCTCTACAACGGCGCGTTCCTCTATGGTCTGGTGCTGTTGTGGATGATCGACAGTCGCGCCACGCGCTACTCGCTCGGCCTGCTGACCGCCGGCCTGGGCGCGCACACCCTGGCCAATTCGCTCTATGCCTACCAACTGCTCGGCGAACAATACGCGGTGGGTGGCTATCTCGACGTGATGTGGGTCCTGGGCTTCGCCCTGATCTATCTGGCGGCGGCCCAGCAGACCCGGATGAGTGCGGACGCAAGCGCCACGCCGAGGGTGTTCCTGACCGAGATCCCCTATGACGCCATCATCACGGGACTGAGCATGCTCGCGATCGTGGTATTCGGCATCTTGTGGCGCGAACGCTTCAGCCTCGCAACCCTGTATCTGCTTGCGCCCACCGCGTTTCTCCTGATCATCTTCCTGACCTTGCGCGAACTGGCCAGCCACCGCCACGAAAGCCACATCAAGCGTGAACTGCATCGAAGCCGGGAGGCGCTGGCGGAGGTGCTGGACACCGTGCCCTGCGGCGTGGAGGAGATCGACACCGACGGCATCATTCGTTACAGCAACCGCGCCCACCACGAGATCCTCGGCTATGACTATGGCGAGCTGCCCGGCAAGCACATCGCCGACTTCGCGCCCAGCGAGGAAAAGCGCGAAGAGCTCAGGCGCGACCTCGCCCATCTGGTCCAGGCGCAACCCGAGCCGACACCCTATGTTCTCTTGAACCTGCGCAAGGACGGCCGCCTGATCCTGATGCAGGTCGACTGGAACTACAAACGCGACGAGCGGGGAAACCTGATCGGCTTCACCTCCATCCTCACCGACATCACCGCAAAGCGCTTCGCCGAAGACCAGCTCAAACAGGCCGCGGCGGTGTTCGAAAACACGGTCGAGGGCGTGATGATCACCGACGACCAGGCCAGAATCGTCGCCGTCAACCAGGCCTTCACCGAGATCACCGGCTACCAGGAGGAGGAGGTGCTCGGGAAGAACCCGCGCCTGCTGCGCTCCGATCATCACGATGCGGCCTTTTTCGATGCGATGTGGGACACCCTCCGCAGGGAAGGCGCCTGGCGCGGCGAGATCTGGAACCGGCGCAAGAACGGCGAGGTGTTTCCGGTCTGGCAGGCCATCAGCGCGATCAAGGATGATAAGGACCAGGTCATCAATTACGTCTCGGTCTTCTCCGACATCTCCAGCCTCAAGCAGGCCCAGCAACGCCTGAACTATCTCGCCCAGCACGATCCGCTCACCGGCCTGCCCAACCGCCTGCTGTTTGAGGACCGACTGAGCCAGGCCATACAGCGCGCCGCGCGCGAGCAGCTGCTGGCCGCCGTGATGTTCATCGATCTCGACCGCTTCAAGAACATCAACGACAGCCTCGGCCACGCCGTCGGCGACGCGCTGCTGAAAGAAACGGCCCAACGGCTGCGCGAGACCATCCGCAAGGAAGACACCGTCGCCCGCCTGGGCGGCGATGAATTCGTCATCATCGCCGAGGCCTTCCACGAGGCCGCCGACGCCGCCCAGCTCGCGCGCAAGCTCATCGAAGCCTTCGCCCAGCCGTTCCTTATCAAGGAGCACGAGTTGCATATGACGCTCAGCATCGGCATCAGCCTCTACCCGCGCGACGGCGATGACATCGCCAGCCTGCTCAAGCACGCCGATATCGCGCTCTACCGGGTGAAGCAGAGCGGGCGCAACAATTTCCAGTTCTACACCGAAGAGATGACCTACGCGGTGCTCGATCGCATCCGCATGGAATCGGAGCTGCGCCGCGCCTTCGATCAGGGCGAGCTGTGCGTGTACTACCAGCCGCAGATCGATATGGCCGAGCAGCGCCTGGTGAGTGTCGAGGCGCTGCTGCGCTGGCGCCGGCCCAACGGCGAGCTGATCCCCCCGGAACGCTTCATCCCCTTGGCCGAAGACACCGGCCAGATCATCGCGATCGGCGCCTGGGTGCTGGAGCAGGCCTGTCGGCAATTCATGGCATGGCGCGCGGAGGGTTTCATGCTGATGGGCATCGCCGTGAATGTCTCGGGCCTGCAATTCCAGCGCCCGGACTTCTGCGAGACGGTGCGCCGCACCGTCGAGCAGACCGGCATCCCGCCCGGCTGCCTGGAACTGGAGATCACCGAGAATTGCATCATGCAACCCGAGCAACAGGCGCAGGCGACCCTCGCCGAGCTGGAACGGCTCGGGGTAAAGGTCTCCATCGATGACTTCGGCACCGGCTACTCCTCATTGACCTACCTCAAACGCCTGGCGGTCGACAAATTGAAGATCGACCGGTCCTTCGTCACGGACATCCCGCACGACCCGGACAGCATCGCCATCGTCCGCGCGGTGATCGCGCTCGGGCAGGTGATGAAGCTCGATGTCATCGCCGAAGGCGTGGAGACCTGGGACCAACACGCGATGCTGCTGAGCCAAGGCTGCCAGCTCGCCCAGGGCTACTACTTCAGCCAGCCGCTGCCGCCCGACGAGCTGCGGCCGCTGCTCGAGGAATTCCCGGCGCAGCCGCGCCCCGAGAACCAGTCTTGACTTAGTCTAAATCCTTGCTAGAGTAGAAGCTGACTATAACGGTCAAATTACTCCCCGGAGGACTACCATGAGTACCCGTATTGCAAGCGCCGCCACCCTGCTGCTCGGCACCCTATTTTCCGCCAGCGTCATGGCTGGCGGCCCCGAGTGCGACTCCATGAAACAGAGCGGCCACGAACACAGCGCCGAATACCACAAACAGGTCATGCCCGAGGGCCATCCGCCGCTGAGCTGGGAGCAGTCCAAGCCCGCCGGCCAAGCCGACGACAAGGCCTCCCATCAGCCGGTACCGGCCGCCGACAAGAAACCTGCGGTCAGCATCTAACAGCTTGCTGAAATAAGGTTTTTAGTCCTTTCTCCACAGGGAAGGATAGGATGAGGGGATAAAAATCTATCCCCTCATCCCCGCCAGTTAGACTCGGGTTCCAAAGTTCGTCCTACCTCCTCCATCCCTGTACTCACTGCCGGTGACCACCATACGGCTCAATCGCCGTCCGAACTCCTCCACCTGCCCCCAATCGGTAAATTCCACCACCGACTTCGGATCGGTCGGCCCGCCGGTCAGCCACATGATGACGCGGATGATGGCCCGATCGAGCGGTTTGTATACCGGATAGTTGATCTTACCGGCGAACACCGCCACGGCGGCCGGTTGCCACGAAATACCCTTCAGGAACTTGCGCACATAGGGATTGGTCTCCGGCGCCGCCTTCCCCGGCTTGCGCGCCACCGCATTCACCGAAAAAAACGCCCCGTGTTTCTGCTGCAACACCGCATGATTGCGCTGGATGAATTCGCGCACATTGGGGCGGTGCTTGCCATAGCGGATGCTGGCGCCGATCACGATCTTGTCGAACGCAGCCAGATCGACTTCGGTCGCCGCCTCCAACGCCTGCACGCACACCTGATGCGCGGCTTCTTCCAACACCGCTTGCAGGCGTCGGCAAATGGTCAACGTGTGTCCGTCGATGGTCGAATACAGGATCAGAAAGCGCGCCATGTTGCACACATCGTAATAATCAACCCAACCGAGAACGCGCCCCTCCGTAGGAGCGAGCCATGCTCGCGAACCAAACCGCCTATGGACGAAACAACCCGCAATCGCCTGCAGGGCAGGCTCCTACGATTTCCTTTACACCTCATCCGCGCGCCACAATTGCGCGGCGCCGCGCACACCGGAGCTGTCGCCATGGACGTTTTTCAAAATCGGCGTGCGGAACTCATCATTGAATACATACTTGGCCACCGCGGCGCGGCCCTCGGTGTAGAGCCGATCGATATTCGACAGGCCGCCGCCGAGCACCACGGCATCCGGATCGAGGATATTGATCACCATCGCCAGCGCGCGGCCGAAGCGGTCGAAAAACCGCTGCATCGCATCCTCGGCCTGGGCATCGCCCTGTGCGGCGAGTGCGACGATTTTCTCGGCGGTAATCGTCTGCTCGGCATCGAGATGCGCCCGATAATCCCGCACCAGGCCGGGGCCCGAGATCAGGGTTTCGACACAGCCCTGATGACCGCAATAACACGGCGGACCATCGAGTTCGAGGATGTTGTGCCCCCACTCGCCGGCGATGTATTGCTTGCCCTCGTGCAGCTGCCCGTGATGCACGATACCCCCGCCCACGCCCGTGCCCATGATCACGCCGAATACCATCGCGACATGACGGCCCGCCCCGTCACGCGCCTCGCTCAGCGCAAAGCAGTTGGCATCATTGGCGATACGCACCGGCCGACTGAGAAAGCGTTGCAGGTCTTCAAACAGCGGTTTGCCGTTGAGGCAGATGGTGTTGCAATTTTTCATCACGCCGGTGCGGCTCGAGCGCGCCCCCGGCGTGCCGACACCGACCACGCAATGCCCGCCGACATCCTGCTCGAGATCTTCCACCAGCAAAGAGATTGTTTCCAGAATGGCCTTATAGCCGTGCTGTACCGGCGTCGGCACGCGCTTGCAGCAGATGATGTCGCCCTGGGCATCCATCACAATGCCTTCGGTCTTGGTGCCGCCCAGATCAATTCCGATACGCATACCACACCCCGCGTAAAGTGGTGAATAGCGCAGCATAACCCATCATAGTCAGCTGCGAGCGATGTTGTTGGGTTGCACTTCGTTCCACCCAACCTACGACTTACCCCTAAAATAGGGTGTAATGATGCAACGATACTCGCGTCTATGAGTTAAATAAACCCATTCGACACTGGAACACACTTAGAATAAATACAAAGAAAATAATCGTGTTGCTCGCCATCACCGTGCTGATCGGCGCCTTTTTCGTGTTCGATCTCGGACAGTACCTCAGTCTGGATTATTTCAAATCGCAGCACGCGGCGATCGCGCAGTTTCACTCGGAACATCCCTGGCGACTCGCCGGCATCTATTTTGCGATCTACATCCTCGTCACCGCGCTCTCCCTGTCGGGTGAGACGATCATTGACCGCAAAACGGGTAAAGCGAAGTATACCGGTACCTGTGTCGACCTGATCTTCGGGTCAAACTCCGAACTCCGCGCGCCGGCCGAAGTCTATGCAACCAAAGACTCTCAAGAGTTTATCCAAGACTTTGTAGCGGCGTGGACTAAGGTGATGACCCTTGATCGGTTTGATCTGCGGTAGTCATGGTGGTGAATACCTTCGTGATCCATGAAAGAAACGGCGGCGATAATTACGCCGCCGTTTCTCTGTTCAAGCAAATCAGGACACCTATCGTTAGGCGCCCAACATTTGGTTGAATTTTATGGGTGTCTCAGTTTGTCTGTATCGTTGCCTTCTGAGTATAAGCGGTATTGGTTTCTACCATCGGCTTTGGCACGATACATCGCCTCGTCGGCGCGTTTTAAGATTGTGTGTGGGTCCTGGCCATCCGAGGGATAAACGGCGATGCCGAGGCTGCACGATCCGTCCAAGCGGTAATCCGTTAATTCGAAGGGTTCGCTTAAAACACTCACGATTTTAGTCGCGATTTCAGGTATATCAGAGACTTTGGCGATATCGTTGAGCAGGACAACGAATTCGTCTCCGCCCAAGCGACCGACGGTGTCGCCATCACGAAGACACTCCGTCAACCGCCGAGCTACCGTCTTCAACAACTCATCACCAACATCGTGGCCGTAGGTATCATTTATGATCTTAAAACGGTCTATGTCTAGAAAACCAACTGCAATAACGCGGTCGCGCCACGAACATCGTGATATAGCTTGCTTCAATCGGTCCATAAACATTGGCCGATTGGGCAGGCCTGTTAACGCATCATGATACGCGAGATGACGAATCGTGGCCTCGTTTTCTTGGCGCTTTTCCTCCTGTGAAAGGATGATCATATCCGCTCGTTTTACGATGAAAAACAGGAAAGCGTAGAGCAGCCCTAAGCTGGTGAAGACGCCGCTAATAATCTGCCATTGGGTGGCTTCTAGCTTGACAACCAAGTCAGTGACATCAGAATAGACCTCAAAAACGGCCTCAACCGACGAAGTGTCGTCATCGCGTATTGGAATGTAAGAAGACACTAAGTTCCGTTCAAAAAGGGTACCCTCGAATGCGTCGAACTGATCTCTAAATGTGATAGCGCTGGTCGCCATCCCGCGGCGCGCGCTTAAAAATCCGGTGTTGGTACTCTTATCCTCTCCAATTTGCTTCGGGTGGGTGGAGAAAACGGTGAGACCATCAAGATCATAAATTTTTACCTTAACGACGTTGAGGCCGCGCATATGACGTGTGACCTCATCATGTAACGCGCTGATTTCTGGCTGTTGCGTTAGTGCTTCGGGTTTTATATTCGCAGCATGTTTTATGAAATTCTCGTATTTGGGCCAAATAGAGTTGGCAAATACCCGGGTGAGATCCGCGTTTGCACGCGTTTCATGTTCCATAAGCGCATCGAATGCGAGATAGCGGTAAAACATCGATAAAACAACAACAACGGCGAAAATGCCGAACAGGCTTGTGATTGAGAAGTAGCGGAGGAGCCTAAACATGATGAATCGGCAAGGATCTCAAATATAAATTCTGCAGTCAGGACAATAGACGAGATCGGATGGACGGTCCGAAACTTTAAAATTCAGCAAGTAGCCTGGGTTGGGCGCTTTTCGCGAACCCTGGGTTTCATTTCACGAAACCCAGGCTACTTGCTATGTCTGCTTATGGCTATGCCGTAGATCAATGGCCTTTCTGTGGAAATCTGCTCAAGGTCGGTTTTCAGGAGTTCGCTCCCTAGCCCATTCATTGACATGTTACCCAAAGGCGGCAACGGGTCATTTGCGTCATATCCCATTCGACCCTGATTGCGTCATCCTGAAAACAGGCATCCTGCCTGGCTTCTAGATGCGTAACGAGATGACCATTCCCATATAATGTTAGCGCCAATGTAAAAATGACCCACCTCGTCAAGGTAAAACTGACCCGCCTGAGGTAAGTTTGCGGCTTTTTAGTCAGGGCAAAGGGTTGCGCGAGATCGCGCGGATGTTGGGTATATCGCGTAACACGGTGTGAGCGATGTTGTTGGGTTGCACTTCGTTCCACCCAACCTACGACTCACCCCTACAATAGGGTGTAATGATTCAACGATACTCGCGTCTATCATTTAAATAAACCCATTCGAGACCGGAACACACTTAGAATGAATACAAAGAAAATAATCGTGTTGCTCGCTATCGCCGTGTTGATCGGCGCCTTTTTCGTGTTCGATCTCGGACACTACCTCAGCCTGGACTATTTCAAATCGCAGCACGCGGCGATCGCGCAGTTCCACTCGGAACATCCCTGGCGGCTCGCCAGCATCTACTTTACGATCTACATCCTCGTCACCGCGCTCTCCCTGCCGGGGGCGGCGATCATGACCCTGATCGGCGGGGCGATCTTCGGACTATGGTGGGGCTTCCTGATCATCTCCTTCGCCTCGACCATCGGCGCCACGGCGGCGTTTCTGGTCTCGCGGTTTCTGCTGCGCGATTATGTGCAATCGCGCTTCGGTGACCGGCTGCGCGCCATCAACGCGGGCATCGAAAAAGACGGCGCGTTCTACCTGTTCACCCTGCGCCTGGTGCCGTACTTCCCCTTCTTCGTGATTAACCTGGTGATGGGACTCACCCCGATCCGCACATGGACCTTTTACTGGGTCAGCCAGCTCGGCATGGCCGCCGGCACGCTGGTGTATGTGAACGCCGGCACCCAGCTCGGTCAGATCGAGTCACTGCAGGACATCCTCTCGCCGGGGCTCGCGCTCTCCTTCATCCTGCTCGGCCTCTTTCCGCTGCTGGCGAAAAAAGCGCTCGAACTCATCAAAACACGCCGCGTGTATGCGGCGTATGCGAAGCCCAAACAGTTTGATCGCAACCTCGTGGTAATCGGCGGCGGTTCGGCGGGACTGGTGTCCGCCTACATCGCCGCGGCGGTCAAGGCCAAGGTCAGCCTGATCGAAAAGCACCGACTGGGCGGCGACTGCCTCAACACCGGCTGCGTGCCATCGAAGGCAATGATTCGCTCGGCGAAGTTCCTGAGTCACGTGCAACGCGCGCGCGAATTCGGCATGAAAACCGCCACCGCGGATTTTCAATTTCGCGACGTCATGCAGCGTGTGCAAGATGTGATCAAACGCATCGAACCGCACGACTCGGCGGAGCGCTACACCAGGCTCGGCGTCGATGTAATCCACGGAGAGGCACGCATCACCTCGCCATACACCGTGGAGGTCAACGGCACCACACTCACCACGCGCAACATCGTGATCGCCACCGGCGCGCGCCCGGCCGTGCCGGCGATCCCCGGTATCGAGGGGGTCGGTTATCTCACCTCGGATACGGTGTGGGAACTGCGCGAATTGCCGCCACGCTTATTGGTGCTCGGCGGCGGGCCGATCGGCTGCGAACTGGCGCAGGCCTTCGCGCGCCTCGGCAGCCAAGTCACACTGGTGCAACGCGGAGCGCGCCTGCTGCCGCGCGAGGACGAAGACGTTTCAGCCATGGTGGCCGAGCGTTTTGAGTGCGAGGGCATCACGCTGCGCCTGAATCACACCGCACTATCCTTCACGCTTAACGATGGGCACAAGCGCCTCACCTGCGAACATGCAGGACAACAAAACGAAATTGAATTCGATCAGCTGCTGATCGCCCTGGGGCGCAACGCCAACACCCGCGGCTTTGGTTTAGAGGAACTCGGCATCGACCTCACGGCGCACGGCATCATCGCGGTCAACGAGTATCTGCAAACCAAGTATCCCAACATCTACGCCTGCGGCGATGTCGCCAGCCCATATCAATTCACCCACACCGCCGCGCATCAGGCCTGGTACTGCGCCGTCAATGCCCTGTTCGGGCGCTTCAAGAAATACCGCGCCGATTACTCGGTGATCCCCTGGGCCACCTTCATCGAACCGGAGGTCGCGCGCGTGGGACTCAACGAACAAGAGGCCAACGAACAGGGCATCGCCTATGAAGTCACCCGTTTCGACATCGATGATCTCGATCGCGCCATCGCCGACAGCGAGGCCCATGGCTTCGTGAAAGTACTGACCGCACCGGGCAAGGACAAGATCCTCGGCGTGGCCATCGTCGGCGCCCACGCCGCCGACCTCATCGCCGAATACGTGCTCGCCATGAAACACGGCCTGGGACTGAACAAGATCCTCGGCACCATCCACATCTATCCCACCTTAGCCGAGGCCAACAAATACGTCGCTGGCGCCTGGAAGCGCGCCCACGCCCCGCAAGGTTTATTGAAATGGGTGGAGCGGTTTCATCGATGGATGCGGCGGTGAGGGCCAGAGCCTGGCATGGCTCAATTCAAGTCTGATGACCGCATGAGTTTTCAAAGTAGGGTGGGTTAGCGTTTCTCGCGTAACCCACCAAGCATCTCGCAGAGATCCAATTTATATACACATTGGCGCAATGCCCGTTGGTTATTGCGCCCTACGGGCTCTGAAATGATCATTTCCCAGCGGAGTGCCGGCGATCCGCCACTCACCAGCGCAGATGAGCGACCAGTGTGCCGACATCTCGGTTGATCAGCGATCGGCAAAGTTCTGCGTCCAGTAAATCCGGTATCGCGCGGCAGGGTTTTCCGCTGAGGCGGTGCCTATTTCGGTAAACCTCGGATTCATGAGATTGGCGCAATGACCAGGGCTGTTCAACCAACCATTGACCACATCCTCCTCGGTGGAATACCCGGCAGCGATATTCTCCCCATAGGCTCGCCAAATATAACCGGTTGCTGTTATCCGCTCGCCTGGATTGGAACCATCGAGTCCGATGTGGCTGAAAAAGTCATTGTCTGCCATTGAAGTAGAATGCCCCTGGGCGGCCTGCTCCAAATTGCAATGCCAGGCAAGCGGAGGCGCCGCCCCATAGCGTGTGGCACCGCATGACCGCGCAACCGCCCGCGCGGTGTTGACCAAGGTCAGCAACTGTTTGTCGCCTGTATCCATGCACAGGTCGATCGTGTGCTGGTCCGTCGTTCCCAAATTGTATTGGGAGCCGGTCGTAAAACTCCAGCTCTCACCCTGAGCGACATTGCCCGCGAGATCCTGCACACCGGCAAGCATAGCGGTGTATCGGGTATTCTCGGAGAGTGGCCTCAAGGGAGTGAATGTAATGCGGCGGCTATTACTGTCATAGGCCACGCTGCCGGCAAGTGCGACACCGTTTTCACTGATCGTCAGGCTCCGGTTGTCGATGAGGGTATCAATCAGCGGTTCGTCGAAGGTGACACTGATGGTAGTGGTAGTGACGACATCGGTTTCGTCAGGCAAAGGCGTCCTGGAAACGATAGCGGGCGGGGTGGCGTCCACCAAGGGTGATATCAGGATATCAATGCTCGCGCTGTCAGACAGTGCGCCATCGTTGACGCTGAGCTGAAAGGTGAATGTCGCAGGCTGCGTAACCGTCGGCGCGATAAAGCTGGGAGTGGGGTTAGCATTGCTCCCCAGGTTGACGGTCTCGCCCTGGGTCTGGGTCCAGGCATAATTGAGCGCGTCCCCGTCGGGATCGGAAGAAGCGGTGCCGTCAAGGATTACCGTCTCGCCCGCAATCGCGCCTCGAGGAGCACGGATCTGTGCGCTCGGTTGCCGATTGGCCCCCTCTTCCACAGGAGGCGCCTCCTCTGAAGCGGGGCCCTCATCCGTACTATTGGTGCTCGAATCGACGGTATCCGAACCGCCATTGCAGGCGCTTACCGCAATACCCAGCAACAAAAGCAGACCACCGATCTTCTTGTTATGGTGCATATCACTCCCCTTATAAATACCAACAGTAAGACCCACTTCACGGACTTGACCCGATCGTCAGGTGGTTGCTCGAGCAGGCCTGAGTTCATTGGATAGAGAAGGAAAAACTACAGTAACAAATGACTTGCACCAACGGGGGAGTTCACAAATTGGGAAATCCACGATCGTGCGTTGTGGGCGCGTGATGAGATTGAAAGTCCAGATAACGCGCGAAATAGTCAGATGAACGGGAACAAGCCTTATCGCTAAAAGTGGGTTTCCTGATTAGCACGGGTAGGGGCCGCCTCCGCAGTCAACACCTGCCAATCAAGGCAGGTTGGTTTGCGGTCATTCTTTAGAGCCTATTCTAAGCATCATGCATCAGTGTGTGGGCGAGGTAAAACATCTCGCTTACAT
This sequence comes from Pseudomonadota bacterium, assembly GCA_040752855.1. Classification (GTDB taxonomy): domain Bacteria; phylum Pseudomonadota; class Gammaproteobacteria; order RBG-16-57-12; family RBG-16-57-12; genus JBFMHP01. Next base: position 23,087 of record JBFMHP010000010.1, read on the forward strand.
AACCGGTACGAAGTCTTAGGGAACCTCTGAACAATTCACTTTTATGAAGGCAAATTCCAAGTAAATGGCCTGCACAAATCACTTAAAGCCAGTTTTTTGGCTGAAATTGCCTGAATTCATGTCCGAATGGCATCATTTTGATG
>JBFMHP010000011.1:0-24549 GCA_040752855.1 Pseudomonadota bacterium
CTGAGGGTGATGCCCGCTTCGGCTAGACGTTGGTGTTGGCGATACAGCGGCAGGTGGTATTGGAACTTGTCCACCAGCAGTCCCACCAATAGGCTGACATCGGCCAGACTTTTGTCCAGCACATTGGCCGGGGCCAGGCTCGGCAGCGGTTGTTCGCTGTCCTTGCGTTTGATCACCGGGCGGTCGTAGCGCAGCACCACATAGCTGGCCGGGCGCTGGGCCAGGCGGAAGGTGCTCTTGATGCCGATGACTTCAAACTGATCGGCCTCGGGCCCCAAAAGCTCCGGCACGCGTTGTTCGACCACCTCCAGCGGCACCTCGGTGGTGAAGCGCAGCCCGCTGTCGGTGACGCAGTCCTGCGCGCGGTGTTTGGGCGCCTTGCCGCGCTGATAGGTGACGGTGGTCTGCTCGCCTTCCGCTGGGGTCTCGGGCGGCGCCTCCCCCAGCAGACTGCACTGGTACGGATTGTCCACGGGACGCTTTTCTGATTTCTGTCCGAACAACTGCCGTTCGAACCACGCCAGCTGGCGTTTGAGCTGTGCATTTTCTTCGCGCAGTGCCGCCACTTCGGCGTTTGCAGAGAGTGTTCTTGCGCAGTGCGCCGGCGTTGAAATCGTCATCGTCATGGCGCGGCATTATAGCAAAGCACGATTCAGGAGGCATGCCGATAACGCTTAAATTGCCGGTTTTTTTGCACCTCGATGCCCTCGAGGATCAGTTGCAGATCGGCCCAGCTCAGCGCCTGCTGTCCTTGCGGAGAAGGACGCACGCAGAACTGCCCCTGCTCCAAGCGTTTACCCCACAGGCAAAAACCCGAGGACTCGAAATACAAGATCTTCATCTGCGTCTTGCGTCGGTTCACGAATACGAAATAATGACCGCTGAGCGGATCGCCTCCGAGTTGCTGCTTGACCTGCGTGCACAGTCCATTGAAGGATTTACGCATATCGGTCGGCCGAGTGCACAGCCAAATCCGCGCCTGGCTGCCTAGGGCCAACATCAGCCTTGGCTCAACCGCAGCTCGACGCCATTGCCCAGACTGAGCACAATGTTCCAGCGGTGTTGCGCACCGAAGGAGGACAGCGCGCCGAGAGCAATAAACGACACTGCGCGTTTTGTAGGCGCACCCTCCTCGGCAAGCCGCTTGCGCCAATGACAGAAGCTGGCATAACCAATATCATGATCTTCACAAAACCACGCCATGGATTGCCCGCTGTCCTGCCATTGATCGACCAGCGATTGCCATTGTTCGGGTGTGCGACGAGGTGTTTGAGTCATAGGGGCCTCCTGAATGAATGGGGAGGCCAGATTATCGCGCGATCAACAGCGGGCGAAGGACGTCCTGGAATGAACGGTTAGTACGTCCGGATAAGCCGGCAAAGAACAGTTGGTGAAAGTCCAACCCGGGAAAGGCCTAGCCAGCCACCCCGGCCCCGAGTCATGCGCCGATCCGCGCAAGCGGATGGGTGAAGTGTTGACAGGGTAACCCTTGGGCCAGGTATTGAGCCACGAAATCATTCCATCGGGATGCCGACGCTGTTAACCGAAGCGGAAGGCAACAGGAAGGATGGCGACTGATGGGCGAGCCACACTTCCATCCCGCGGGGTCGTAGACCCTGTGCACAAGGGGACGTTCATTGCGCGGAACCGGAGAGGTCCCAATCGGGCCTTCGGTGGTTGACATCGGAGGGTGATACATGAACCTGAAAGAAAGGAGACGGTGTGTCATGACTCCCGTTGGGAAGTCGGACAAGGCCATACTACCGAAGAAGCCGGCGAACAAAGCGGGTAGCACCGTGGCGGAGTCGGTCGAGGGAAGGGCCTTGACGGAGAGGAACGGCCAACAGGACGCCGGCGACCAGACTCAGAGCTGGAGTAACGCCACGTCCGGCCTGGTGGCCGTGCGCGAAGCGGCAAGGAAGGATAAGAGATTACGGTTCACCAATCTGCTGCACCACGTGACGGTGGACGCGCTACGCAGTAGCTATCTCGCGCTACAGCGGGACGCTGCCCCGGGCGCGGATGGTATCACGTGGCAAGACTATCAGCAGGGTCTGGAGGAGCGGTTGGCCGAGCTGCACCGGCGGGTGCAGACCGGAGGCTACCGCCCCCGACCGGCGCGCCGTGTGTACATTCCCAAAGAAGACGGCAGTCAGCGACCGCTGAGTGTGACCGCCCTGGAGGATAAAATCGTCCAACAGGCACTGGTCTCGGTGCTCAACGCGGTCTATGAGGTCGACTTTCTCGGGTTTTCATACGGATTTCGGCCCGGGCGCGGCCAGCACGATGCGCTGGACGCACTCAGTGTCGGGATCGAACGGTACAAGGTGAACTGGATTGTGGACCTGGATATCCGCAAATTCTTTGATACGGTGTCGCATGAATGGCTGATGCGATTCATCGAACACCGGATTGGAGACAAACGGGTGCAGCGGCTGATCCGGCAATGGCTGGAAATCGGCACATATGACGAACAAGGTAAACGGATCAAAGCCACGCGCGGGACGCCGCAAGGCGCGGTGGTCTCGCCGTTATTAGCCAACGTTTACCTGCACTACGTCATGGACCTGTGGACGCAGCGCTGGCGACAGCGCGAGGCACGCGCCGCCATGATGGTGGTTCGTTATGCTGATGACGCTGTGCTGGGGTTTGAGTGCGAAGCAGAGGCACGACGTTATCTGTGCGCGCTCGAACAGCGCCTGAGGCAATTTGATCTGGCGCTTCATCCGGAAAAGACACGCATCATTCGTTTTGGTCGATTCGCCGCAGCCCAACGTGCCCAACGCGGCGAAGGCAAGCTTGAGACGTTCAACTTTCTGGGATTCACCCACTACTATGGGCGCACCCGGAACGGGAAATTCGTCGTGAAACGCAAGACCATGGTCACGCGGCTGCGCAAACAGATCAAAGCGGTAGGGCAGGAACTCATGCGCCGACGGCATGCGCCTGTGGGCATCGTGGGGAACTGGCTCCGGCGTGTGGTCCAGGGCCATATCAACTACTATGGCGTGCCTTTCAACGGGGTGGCCCTCAGCTCCTTCTGCTACGAGGTGAGGAAAAGATGGTACAAGGCACTGTGTCGCCGCAGTCAACGGCGGCGCCTGAACTGGGGACGCTTTGCGGTCATCGCCGCATATTGGCTTCCACCCGTGCGCATTGTGCATCCCTACCCACACCAACGCTTCGACGCCAAATACTCGACGTAGGAGCCGGATGCGTTAGCAGCGCACGTCCGGATCTGTGCGGGGGGCAGGGGGTAACTCCTGTCCCTACCGCGACCTGATCAAGTGAGGGAGAAGGACGTCTCAGAATGAACGATCACTATTGATTAGCACATAGATAAACCAGTCCGCAAACTACTTTTTGCTTCGCGCTTCATCATAAGCCCATTCCAAAGCAATCCCAGAATTACAAGGAACGATCCGGTTTTCAGGCACGCCGGCAGCGGCTAACTGCCGGGCTGCTCGGGGTGTTTCCGCAAAGAAAAGGGCGACGGATCGCCAAACTCTTTCAGAAATCTGGTGTATTTTGTCGCCGTGCAGGATATCGGAATCTAGCACTGTAATTACCAACGGGAAGGCTAATGACTTTTGGAGAGGAAGCACAGATACCGCCGCATCCCACCCCCAGGCATGGACAACTGAAATCTGAGTCCTTTTGATAAAATCCCGGAAACATGGCTTATGCGCAAGAGGTGGCTTCCATGGAGTAAGAAAACGCCTCAATCTAGCCTCAGGAAGGATGGCCATGCCGTCCGCTTTATCTTGCCACAGCTTATCACGCTGAAGTCCTGCCCGAACTGTGCGCCAACGTGCCGAACGGAAATTCGGGGTGCCCTGATAAGTTCTATCCATGCCGCCGAACCACCATAGAGCAACATTTGGCGCAGCGTCAGTATGACTTTCAATGGGCTTGGGAAGAGAAAGCTCCTGAACCAACCATGGAATCAACATGTGACGCCGCTTGAAGAATCCAGTGATATGGAGTATGTGCTGCCTTAAACAACATTCCACCTCCTTTTGAGACAGAGTAAATGAATCCCTCTCCCTCGGGTCGCGATAATCTGCAATCGGAGTGAAATTCCAGCTCTCGGGCAGGCGGTGCACGGCAATAGACCGCTGCCTTAAAAGTGCATTCAGATAGGCTTGGTCCGGGTAAGCGCTCTCAAACAGATCAATGTTTTCAACCAGAGTGGCTGCAGAAAATAACTCTTTGTGCTGCGTTGAGACGCATAAAACTCCGGTATTGAAATAAACGCCAGCACCAACACCACGCCGTTCCGTCATAAATTGGTTGTCGCGCAGATGGGAAATATAATCACTTTTGGATGACTCGTCGAATCCCCCTATGGCCTCTTCTGGAACCGCCGCAAACAGGTCTGGCGCCGAAGGTAAAGCCAAACACGAGTCATCAAGCAGAATGACTCTATCGTATATGCCTAGAGTCTCCCATAATGAGAACATTTTTTGGACATATGCACGTAGGTGCGGCCTTCGAGATTTCCTTCGAGCTAAAGATTGCATCACTGATTCAGGCAGAGATAGGCGATCTATCACCAAAAAATCGGCGCCAATATTCTTGGCGTATGCTTGTAGTGATGGTCGGGACCAGAAAAAAAAGGGGCGATATCCCAAGCTGACGACGACAATCGCTTTTTTCATTATCAAACCCTTCCGCGGCGGTTTGGCTTCAAACATCTCTACGTTAAAAAACTGTCTTGCGGTAAATTCTACGGTAGATAAGGATGACCGTGATCTCGGTCTCGCTAAACTGGACAGTGGTGGCGATGTCTGGCTTTGGGGAACGATTCCGGAAAGCGGGCTACACCGTACCCAAGCCTCTGATTGAAATTGACGGAAAACCAATCATTGCACACGTTATCGATATGTTTCCAGGCGAAAAGAACTTCGTTTTTGTCTGCAATCAAGATCATCTAGACAACCCTGGTTACAAAATGCGAGAGATCTCGTACGAATACTGCAAAGATTTCTTCGTTCAGTGCGTCAGCTAGCCACTTTCCAGATGCTTTGACCCATAACGTATCCCCCTCCTTCCACGAGACGTTGCCGCCAGCCCCTTGTACCAGAGAGCGATCCTGACCCAGGTCCTTGCAGAATGCACGCACTTGTGAGCCAATGTCAGGTTCTAACGTATACATTATGAAACCTTCTAGTTGTTGAATGTCGGCACGGTCTGATTGAGAAGTCCTTGTGTGTCGTTGTTAAGTCAACGATTGAGCACGAGGTCTGCTGCTTAAATTCCGGAGTAAACTTCTTCCGGACGGTTGATGCTTCTTTCTTCGTTGCCATTGATACACCCCTGGTCAAAAGTTTACTGTCTTAACCAGGTGTACGTGAAATTGGGGTGGGTTCATTTTCTACAATTGGTTTTCGTTAGAAGATCGACGGTGATTCGGTTTGCTGCGCTTTGCTGAATCGGGAATACCACTCCCACGCATGTCCAACAATCGTGTGTAGATCTGCATACTGGGGTTGCCAGCCAAGTTCGGTTTTGGCTCGCTTGGAGTCGGCGATCAGCACAGCGGGGTCGCCTTCGCGGCGCGGGGCGTCGACGACGCGAATTTCTCTGCCGGTGACGGCGCGCGCTGTAGCGATGACTTCCTGCACGGAAAAGCCCAGATTGTTGCCGAGATTATACGATTGACTGGTGTTGTCCAGCATCAGTTTGTTCATTGCCAGCAGGTGGGCTTGACACAGGTCGCACACGTGGATGTAGTCACGGATGCAGGTGCCGTCGGGGGTGTCGTAGTCGCGGCCGAAGACGGAGATGGCTTCGCGGCGGCCGGAGGCGGCTTGCAGGATCAGCGGGATCAGGTGTGTTTCGGGTTCGTGGCGTTCGCCGATCAGGCCGGAGGGATCGGCGCCGGCGGCGTTGAAGTAGCGCAGGCAGATGGATTTCAGACCGTAGGCGCGGTCGTAGTCGCCGAGGATTTGTTCGACCATCCACTTGGTGCGGCCGTAGGGGTTGATCGGTTGCTTGGGGTGCTGTTCGTCGATCGGGGTGTAGTCCGGCTCGCCGAAGATGGCGGCCGTGGACGAGAAAATGAAGCGCTTGCAACCGTGGCGCACCATGGCGTCGAGCAGGTTCAGGGTGTTGGTGACGTTGTTGTGGTAGTACTTCTGCGGCTCGCGCATCGATTCGCCGACCTGGATGAAGGAGGCGAAGTGATAGACGCAGGCGAAGTTGTGTTTGCTGAAGAGTTGGTCGAGCAGGGTGCTGTCGCCCAGATCGCCGATCACCAGCTCCCCGCCGAGCACGGCATCGCGGTAACCGCCGCTGAGGTTGTCCAGCGTAATGACCTTGTAGCCTTGCTCATGGAGCAGCTTGACCATGTGTGAGCCGATATAGCCGGCGCCGCCGACGACGAGGATGTCCATGAGTGCGTGAATCCCGGTGAGTTGCGAAGGGCATAGTATATAATGGCCGGCAACGTATTGGGATAACGAGTTCATGTGCGGTATTGCCGGCATTTATCAAACCGAAGGCGCGGTGGCTTCCGATCTGCTAACCGAGATGGCCGCGCGCCTGCGCCATCGTGGGCCGGATCATGTCGGGGTGCATCAGGAGGGCCGTCTCGGCCTGGCGCATACGCGGCTGTCGATCATCGATCTGGCCGGCGGCCATCAGCCGTTGTTTGCCCGCGACGGGCGTCTCGTGTTGATCGCCAACGGGGAGATCTACAACCACGTCGAGCTGCGCGCCGATCTCGAGGCGCGCGGGCATCGCTTCGGTACGCATTCCGATTGCGAGACCATCCTGCATGCCTACGCCGAATACGGCCTGGAGTTCCTGCAGCACCTGGGCGGGATGTTTGCCTTCGCCCTCTATGATGCCGATGAGGAGCAGCTGATCCTGGCGCGCGACCGCCTCGGGATGAAGCCCTTGTTTATCGCCGAGCGCGTGCGCGACGTAGTCTTCGCCTCGGAACTCAAGGCCCTGCTGCCCACATTTGAAGCCACGCCATCGATTAGCCCCTACGCTCTCGCGCAGTACCTGCAGAATCAGAACAGCACCGGGCGTGAGACCATCTTCGCGGGCATCGAGCGCTTGCTCCCCGGCGAGGCGGCGGTGGTGAAGAACGGCCGAATTACGCAGCGCTGGCACTACTGGTCGGCCCTGCAAGTGCGACCGCGCGAACTCGATTATCAGGAGGCGTGCACCGAATTCGATCGTTTGATGGAAACGGTGATGCGCGAGCATATGCGTGCGGATGTGCCGTTTGGTCTGTTTCTCTCCGGCGGGGTGGACTCGACCACGCTGCTGGGACTGCTCAGCCGCTACAAGGACGAGCCGATCCGCACCTTCTCGGTGGGCTTTCCCGGTTCCAGTGTGGGCGATGAACTCTCCACCGCCGAAGAGCTGGCGCGCCACTTCGGCAGTCGGCATACGGTGTTGAAACCCGACGGTCAATCGATGTTGCAGCGGCTGGCCTATTGCGTCTGGTCGGCCGATGATCTGATGCGCGACTTCGCGAATCTGCCCACCTCGCTGCTGGCAGAAGAAGCCGGCGCGGAGCTCAAGGTGGTCTTCTCCGGCGAAGGGGGCGATGAGGCCTTCGCCGGTTATGGGCGTTATCGCACCGGACGCCTCGAACGCCTTTTCAAGAATCTAGTGCAACCCGGATCGGGCGGGTTTCGCGTCGGCGGGAATTTCCGCGCAGGGCTTGCGCGGCAGTTGTTCGGACCGGCGTTGCGGCAGACGAAAGACCGCTGGCGCGAGCCGATCGTCCAGGCGTGGGGCGAAACCCCGTGTGCGTGGAGCGACCTGCAACGCATGCAGTATGTCGATCTCACCACCGCGCTGCCGGATAACCTCCTGGTCAAGGCCGACCGCATGCTGATGGCCTGGAGCCTGGAAGGGCGTCTGCCGTTTGTCGATCACCGCGTGGTCGAGTTTGCCCTGGCGTTGCCGGATCATCTCAAGATCGAAGGCAAGCAGGGCAAGATGTTCTTGAAACGCTGGGCCAGCCAATTGGTGCCGGGGGATCACCTCTGGCGCAAGAAGCGTGGCTTCAAGGTGCCGGTGGGGGAATGGCTGCAAGGCGATTATCTCCAGCGCGTGGGGCAGGCCCTGCAGCGCAATCCGGCGCTGGCGCAGTGGTTCCAGCCGCAGGGCGTGCAGGCGCTCATCGCGCGCCAGCAGAAACAGGGTGATGTTACCAAGAACGTTTTCGCGCTGTTACAATTCGCCCTTTGGCATCGCCTGTTCATCGAAGGCAACGGTGCGGCGCCGCCCGCGCAGATCGATCCACTCGAACTACTTGCATAGTCCACGCATGACTCAACCCAGTAAGATCTTGATCATCCGTTTGAGCGCCATCGGCGATGTGGTGATGGCCTCGCCCCTGATCAAGGCCTTGCGCCGCAGCTACCCGCATGCGCATCTCGCCTGGCTGGTCGAGCCGGCCGCCGCACCCTTGATTAAGCACAACCGCGATCTGGACGAGGTGATCCTGTGGCCCAAGCAAGAGTGGAAACGTCTTTGGCGCGAACGGCGTTACCTCACGGTGCTCAAGAATGTGCGCCGATTTAAGCGCGAGCTGCGGGCGCGCGGCTTCGATTTGGTGATCGATATGCAAGGCCTGTTGAAAAGCGCGTACTGGGCCTGGTGCACCGGCGCCAAACAGCGGATCGGCCTGGGATCGAAAGAAGGCGGTCAGTATCTGATGACCCGGGTGATCGATCGTGATCTGGATGATGAGCGCATCGGCAGCGAGTATCTGCATCTGGCGCAGACCTTGGGGTTGGATCTGACTGGCTACGGCATGGACCTCGCGTTGTCCGCCGATGACGAGGCCTTCGCGCAAGGCTTTGCCGCGCAGCATGGGCGCTATGCGGTGATCTGTCCTTTTACCACCCGGCCGCAAAAACACTGGCGCGAGGAGCGCTGGCCGCAGCTGGCCAAGGGGCTGGCTGCCGAGCACGGTTTGCCGGCGGTGATGCTGGGCGGGCCGGGCGATGTGGACGCCGCCGCGCGCATCCAGGCCGTGCAGCCGGAGATCATCAATATGGTCGGACGTTGCTCGCTCACCCAGAGCGCGGCGCTGATCAAGCATGCGGCTTTGTTGGTGGGTGTGGACACCGGGCTCACCCATATGGGCATTGCCTTCAATGTGCCGACGGTGGCGTTGTTCGGTTCGACCTGTCCCTACTTGAATACCACGCGTGCGAACGCCCGCGTGTTGTATCACCGTCTCGAATGTTCTCCCTGCCGGCGCAATCCCACATGCGATGGTGATTTCAGCTGTATGAAGCGCATCGAGGTGAGCGAGATATTGCAGACCGTCGATCAAGTGATGCCGCTGCCATGAGCACCCCTTTGAAGATCCTGCACGTCGAGGCGGGCCAGCACCTCTATGGCGGCGCGCTGCAGGTGTTTTATCTGCTGCGCGGCCTCAAGGCGCGCGGGGTGGAGAATATTCTGGTCTGTCCGCGCGGCAGCGCCATCGCCCAAGCCTGCCAAGGCATCGCTACGGTCCATGAGGTGGCGCTGCGCGGTGATCTCGATCTGCTGTTCATCCCGCGCCTGCGGCGCATCATCAAACAGGCGCGCCCTGATCTCGTGCATCTGCACAGCCGGCGCGGGGCGGATACGCTCGGCGGCATCGCCGCGCGTTTAAGCGGCGCGAAGTGCATCGTCTCGCGCCGGGTGGACAATCCGGAATCGCCGTTCATCGCGCGCCTCAAGTACCGCATCTATGATCACGTGGTGACCATCTCCGAGGGGATTCGCGCGGTGCTGCTCGCCGAAGGCGTGCCCGCCGCGCGGGTCACCTGTGTGCACAGCGCGGTGGATAAGGATAAGTTCGATCGCCCCTGCGAGCGCGAATGGTTCGCGGCTGAATTTGATCTCGCGCCCAACACGCGCGCGCTGGCGGTGATCGCGCAATTGATCCCGCGCAAGGGCCACCGGCATCTGCTTGCGATCCTGCCGGAGGTGTTGCGACAGCATCCCGATGTCCGCGTGCTGTTCTTTGGCAAAGGACCGCTGGCAGACGAACTGCGCCAGGCCATCGTGCAGGTGGGCGTGCAGGACCAGGTGCGCCTGGCGGGGTTTCGCGACGATCTGGAGCGCGTACTGCCTTGCCTCTACGGCGTGGTGCATCCGGCGGACATGGAAGGGCTGGGCGTATCGCTGTTGCAGGCGGCGGCCGCCGGCGTGCCGATCATCGGCACTCAGGCCGGCGGCATTCCGGAGATCGTGCGCGATGGCGTCAACGGTTATCTGATTCCCCCGCAATCGCCGGAGGCGCTGCGGGTGGCGTTGTTGAAGTTGTTGGCGGATGAGGCCGACGCGCAACGCATGGGCCGCGCCGGCCAGGCGATCGTTACCGCTGAATTCTCGATCCAGGCGATGGTCGCGGGGAATCTGCGTGTCTATGAACGTCTGCTGCGAGGTTCGAACTGATGTGTGGCATCGCCGGCATGTTTCTCAAACATGAGGCCGCCGACGGCGCGCGCCTGCGCGCCGCCGCCGCGGCGCTGGCCCATCGCGGACCCGATGGACAGGGCATGTTTCTCGAAGGCGGCGTGGGCATGGCGCATACGCGGTTGTCGATTATCGATCTGGCGCATGGCGGCCAGCCGCTGTACAGCCATGACGATCAGCTCGTGCTGGTCGCCAACGGCGAGATCTATAACTACGTGGAACTGCGCCGGCAACTGGAGGGCGCGGGCCATGTCTTTGCCACGCACTCCGATTGCGAGACCGCCTTGTATGCCTATCGGCAATGGGGTGAGGGGTTTGTGGACGCGCTCTATGGCATGTTCGCCCTGGCCTTGTATGACCGCAGCAAGGAGCAACTGCTGCTGGTGCGCGATCGCCTGGGCATCAAGCCGCTATTTATCCAGTCGGATGCCCAGGGCGTGTACTTCGGTTCCGAGTTGAAGGCGCTGTTTGCGCTGCGCGCGCAGCGGCCGCAGATCGATCCCACGGGCCTGGTGCAATATCTGCAAAACAACTTCACCTCGCGCGCCACCACGCTGGTGGCGGGCATCGAACGGGTATTGCCGGGCGAGGCGGTCTTGATCGGCCGTGCCGGGATCATCAAGCGCTGGCAATACTGGACTCCCAATGAGATCGCGCCGTTTTCGGGCTCCGAGGCGGAGGCGATGGAGCAGTTCGAGCAACTGATGCGTGAGGTGATGCGCATCCATCTGCGGTCGGACGTGCCGATCGGCTTGTTTCTCTCCGGCGGCGTGGATTCGGCGGCGCTGCTGGCCCTGCTGCATCAACAATGCGACGCGCCGGTGCGCACCTATTCGGTCGGTTTTCCCGATTCCAGCGTGGCCAATGAACTTGCCGCCGCCGAGCGCATCGCCAAACAGTTCAACGCCCGCCACACGGTGTTGGAGCTGGATCAGGCGGCGCTGTTGCATGCCCTGCCGTATAGCGTCTGGGCCGCCGATGACCTGATGGGGGATTACGCCAATCTGCCGGTAGCTCTTCTGGCGCAGCGCGCCGCTCGGGATTTGAAGGTGGTGTTTTCCGGTGAGGGCGGTGATGAGGTGTTCGCCGGTTACGCGCGCTATCGCGCGCCGCGCCTCAAGCGCTGGCTGAAACAATTGGCCTGGCCCGGCTCGGGCGGATTTCGCATGAGCAAGACCATCGCCTCGCGCTGGGAACGGCGGCTGTACGGCGCCGTTTTGCACGCGCACCAGGATAGCTGGGCCGAGCCGTTTATCGCCTGCTGGCAGGGTTTGCCCAAGTCGATGCCGGCGCTGGCGCGCATGCAGGCGGTGGATATCCAGACCTGGCTGGCCGATGATCTGCTGGTCAAGGCCGACCGCATGCTCATGGCCTGGGGCGTGGAGGGGCGGGTGCCGTTTCTCGATCATCGGATCGTCGAATTCGGCTTGAGCCTGCCGGCGGCCATGAAGATCGAGGGCAAGACCGGCAAGATGTTTTTGCGGCGCTGGGCGCAACGTCATCTGCCGATGGACCATGTCTGGGGCAAGAAGCGCGGCTTCACCGTGCCGGTGGCCGATTGGCTCAAGGGGCCGCTGCTCGATGAGCTCGAACGATCATTGTTGCGCAGCGCCGGCGTGCAAGAGTGGTTTGAGCCGCAGGGGCTGCGCGCCCTGTGCGCCCGCCAGCGTGAATATCATGACCAGACGCAGCCGCTGTGGCGGCTGTGGCAGTTTGCCATTTGGCATCGGTTGTTTATCGCGGGAGCGGGCGCGGAGCCCGCGGCGCAGGCCGATCCGATTGCCATCCTTGCGGATTAGGAAGCGTGTTATGAAATCCATGCACATCATCGGCAGTCGCATGCTCGGCGGGGCGGAAAGTTTTTTCATGCGCCTGGTGCTGGGGTTGCAGGAAGGTGGGCAGGAGGTGATCGCCGTCAGTCGCGCTCAGAGTCTGGTGGCGCGCGAGCTCGCCGGCAAGGTCGAGCAATGCCACGCCGGCATGAGCAGCCAGTGGGATCTGCTCTCGCGCTGGAAGATTTCCCAGGCCATCAAGCGGCAGCGGCCGGATATCGTGCAGACCTACATGACGCGCGCCACGGTGCTGACGCATGTCAAACCGAACGCCGGCACGGTGCATGTCGCGCGCCTCGGCGGGTATTACAAGGTCAAGCATTTCCGGCATGCCCATGCCTGGATCGGCAACACGAAGGGCATTTGTGATTTCTTGCTTAAGGGCGGTCTGCCGGCCGACAAGGTGTTTTACATCGGCAATTTCGTCACCGAGCCGACCCCCACCAGCGCGGCAGGATTGCAGTCATTGCGCCAGCAATTGCACATTCCGCCGGAGGCTTGTGTCATCAGCGCCGCGGGGCGCTTCGTCCGCAAGAAAGGCTTTGATGTGCTGTTGCAGGCCTTTGCGCGGCTGCCGTCCGAGATCGGTGGGCGGCCGGTACATCTGGTCATCGCGGGTGATGGTCCGGTGCGCAACGAGCTTCATGCCCTGGCGCGGGACACGAAACATCCCGAGCGTATCCATTGGCCCGGCTGGCAGACCAACACCGCACCCTATTACGATCTGGCGGATGTGTTTGTCTGTCCCTCGCGCCAAGAACCGCTGGGCAATGTGATTCTCGAGGGCTGGACGCATCGCAGGCCGGTGGTGTCGACCGCCACGCAGGGGGCGGAGGAACTGGTGAGCGGGGAAGAGGATGGCTTGCTGGTGCCGGTGGAAGATCCCGCCGCGCTGGCGCAGGCCGTGCGGCAATGCCTGGAGGATGAGAGCTTGCGTCGGCAGCTGGCGGAGGCCGGTCTTCGCAAGGTACGGCAGCAGTTCGGCAAGCAGGTGATCGTGCAGCAATATCTCGATCTCTATCGACGGCTGACGGCGTAGCGCAGGCCAGAGCTATGCTGGCCGATACGGATCGGCTTGGCCGCGCGCCGGCTTGAAGCGCCGGTGTACCCAGAAATACTGCTCGGGAATGCGCGCGATGATCCGCTCGAAGATCTGATTGATTTGCGTCTGGTCGGCGATGTCGTCGCCGCTGGGAAAATCCTTGAGTGCGGGCAGCACGTGCAATTGGTAGCCGCGGCCCGCGGGCAGCCGTTCGCAGTAAAACGGGGTAACCGCCGCGCCGCTGATCTTGGCGATGCGCATGGTGGCGTTGGTGCTTTGCGCGGGGTGGCCGAAAAACGGCGCCTCGATGCTTTGTCTGCCGCGATAAGCCTGATCGGGCGCGTACCACATGATCTGGTTTTGCTTCAGTCCGCGCAGCACGCTGCGGATGTCATCGCGCGCGATCAGTTGTTCGAAGAACTGGTGGCGGCCGCGCTGGAACAGATAATCGAGCACGGGATTCTCGTGCTGGCGGTAGAGGCCGGAGACGGGGTGCCGCGCATGGCGATAGAACAGGTTGCCGGTGATCTCGATGGTGGTGAAATGCGCGCCGAGCAACAGCACGCCCTTGCCCCTGTCGAGCGCGGTGCGCAGGTGTTCCAGCCCGGTGATCGTCGAGAGGGCGCGCATCGTGCGTTCGCTGCCCCACCAGCTTAAGGCGGCTTCGAACAACATCATGCCGAGTGCCTGGAAGTGCGCCTTGAGTACCTGCCGGCGTTGCGTCTCACTCCATTGCGGAAAGCAAAGGTGCAGATTGGTATCGGCGATGCGGCGACGGCGCTTGGCAAACGGGAACACCGCGCTGCCCAAGGCGCGACCCAGGTTCATCAGAATTCGATAGGGTAAGTGGCTCAGCAGCCACAGGATGCCCACGCCCAGCCAGGTGGGCCAGTGCCGGGGCGCGAGCGGTGGTTTGGGAGGGCGGGTCACGAACAACGATGGCCTTTTTGTTTGCGATGAGTGCGTCCGGTCGGCGCGATCGGTGATATTATACCGGGACATTTTGTTTCTAGCATACAAGGTGTTCGATGGGGTTTGATCTGACGAAAACATTGGCCGAACATCGCGCCGCGGTGGAGGCCGTTGCGGCGATCGAGGCGCCGATCCTCGCTGCAGCGCAGTTGCTGAAAAGCGCCCTGGCGCGGCAAGGCACGATTTACATCTGCGGCAATGGCGGCTCGGCGGCCGATGCCCAGCACTTCGCCGCCGAACTCACCGGCCGTTTTGAAAAAGACCGGCGCGGTTATCCGGCGGTGGCGTTGACCACCGATACCTCCGCGCTGACCTCCATCGGCAATGACTACGGCTTTGATCACATCTTTTCGCGCCAATTGCAGGCCCTGGCGCGGCCGGGCGATGTGCTGCTCGCCATCAGCACCTCGGGCAATTCCGGCAACGTGCTGCGCGCCGTGGAGTATGCGCGCGCCAACGACATCCGGGTGATCGCCCTGACCGGGCGCGATGGCGGGGCGATGGCGCGCCAAGCCGATGTCGCGCTCAACATCGCCATGCAGCGTACCGCGCGGATTCAGGAGATGCATATCCTGATCCTGCACATGTTGTGCGAGGCGATCGAGGCCTGAGATAGACGATACACGGCAAAATGTTTAACACTCTCCCGCTTGATGGGGGACGACTGCATGATGCAACGTTCCTTCTCCCTTAGGGAGAAGGTCAGGATGAGGGGATACAATCAAATATTTTGCAGCTTGTTGATCCCCTCACCCCGGCCCTCTCCCTCAGGGAGAGGGGGTTTTTTTCAGGAAGCTGCCCCCCAACTCGGGTTCAGGGATTCGTCCTAGCGTTAAGGGGGGAGAAGTCAAATCAGCGAAATAGTTTAGGTCCGAAATGAAATTGACCATTCCCGCCTTTGAACAAGCCAAGCTCCTGGTGGTCGGCGATCTGATGCTCGATCGCTACTGGCAGGGCGCGACCTCGCGCATCTCGCCGGAGGCGCCGGTGCCGGTGGTGAAGGTCAATCACCTCGAGGCGCGCGCCGGCGGCGCGGGTAACGTAGCGCTCAACATCGCCGCGTTCGGTGCCCAAGTGGTGCTCGATGGTGTGGCGGGTGCCGATGAGGCCGGGGAAATCCTACGGCAGGTGTTGATCGACGCCGGTGTGGAATGTCAGTTTGAACGCCTGAGCGCGGTGCCCACCATCACCAAGCTGCGGGTGTTGAGCCGCCATCAGCAATTGCTGCGCATGGATTTCGAGGAACATCTCGGCGACTACGCCAGCGCACCGCTCGTGGCGCGGTTTCGAGCGCACATCTCGCAGGTCCAAGTGGTGGTATTGTCCGATTACGCCAAGGGGACGTTGGCGAGCGTGGCCGAGCTGATCCAAATCGCACGCGTTGCCGGCGTGCCGGTGCTGGTCGATCCCAAGGGCAGCGATTTTGCCAAGTATCGCGGCGCGACTCTACTTACACCGAATCTTTCCGAGTTCGAGGCGGTCGTCGGCCCGTGTGCCGATGATGCCGATCTGGTCGCCAAGGGCGAGGCGCTGCGCGCGCAGCTGCATCTGGAGGCCCTGCTGATCACGCGCAGCGAGCGCGGCATGACGCTGCTGCAGCAAGGCTGCGAGCCCCTGCATCTGCCGGCGCAGGCGCGCGAGGTGTTCGATGTTACCGGCGCGGGCGATACCGTGATCTCGGTGCTCGCCGCCAGCCTCGCCGCCGGGCTGGAACTCTCCGAGGCCACGGCACTGGCCAATCTCGCCGCCGGCATCGTCGTCGGCAAGCTGGGCACCGCCACTGTCTCGGTCGCCGAACTGCGCACTGCCATCCGCCAGCTGGAAGACGGCAGTCTCGGTGAGCGCTACGGGGTGCTGAGCGAAGAGGCGCTATTGCACGAGATCGCCCATGCCAAGGCCCTGGGCGAGCGTATCGTGATGACCAATGGCTGTTTCGACATCCTCCACGCCGGCCATGTCGGCTATCTGGAGCACGCCCGGCAATTGGGCGATCGCCTGATCGTCGCCGTCAACGACGATGCCTCGGTCAGCCGTCTCAAGGGGCCGACTCGCCCCATCGTGCCGCTCTCGCGCCGCATGCAGGTGCTGGCCGCGCTGCGCAGTGTCGATTGGGTGGTGCCGTTTTCCGAAGATACCCCCGAGCGGCTGATCGGCCGCGTGTTGCCCGACGTGCTGGTCAAGGGCGGGGATTACACCCCGGAGCAGATCGCCGGACACAAAGCGGTGCGCGCCAACGGCGGCGAGGTGGTGGTGCTGGGCTTCGAAGAAGGCTGTTCGACCAGCGAGATCATCGCCCGCATCTGTGAGACGCACCCGCGCCAAGGATAGCCACGCGCGTGCGCATCTTCTATTCGCTTTTCTTCTATACATTGGTTCCGCTGATCCTGTTGCGGCTACTCCTGCGCAGCCGCCGCGCGCCGGCCTATCGCCGCCGCATCCGCGAGCGCTTCGGGTTCATCACGCCGATCAGTGCACCTTGTCTGTGGGTCCATGCCGTCTCGGTGGGCGAGGTGCAGGCGGCCCGCCCGTTGCTGGCGCAGTTGCAGCAGCGCTATCCCGATCACACCTTGCTGGTGACCACCATGACCCCCACCGGCGCCGAGCGGGTCGTGGCCCTCGGTGGCGGGATCGAACATCGCTATCTCCCCTACGACCTGCCCGACGCAGTGCAGCGCTTTCTGCGCCGTACCCGGCCAAAGGCATGCCTGATCATGGAGACCGAGCTGTGGCCCAATCTGCTGCATTACTGCGATCGGGCGGGTATCCCCGTGGTGTTGGTCAATGCGCGCATGTCGGAGCGTTCGGCCCGTGGTTATGCACGGTTGGGTGGATTTACGCGGAATGCGCTGAGCAAATTAGCAATGATCGCCGCGCAGACAACGGCCGATCGCGAGCGGCTGATCAATTTAGGCGCGGCTCCGACTCAAGTACAGGTTACCGGCAGTCTGAAATTTGATTTTGCTCCGCCAGAAGATATTGCCCAACACGCTGCGGTCTTGCGCGCGCAATGGGGCAATGTGCGCAAGATCTGGATCGCCGCCAGCACCCATCGTGGTGAAGACGAGTTGATTCTGCAAGCGCACGCGCGGGTCAAACAGGCGGTGCCGGAGGCGCTGCTGGTGCTGGTGCCGCGCCATCCGGAACGCTTCAACGAAGTCGCCGCGCTGTGCCAGGGGCGCGGATACCAGCTGGTGCGGCGCAGCGCGCAACGTGCCTGTGAGGCAGCGACGGATATCTTTCTCGGCGACAGCATGGGCGAGCTGATGTTGTTTTTCGCGGCCGCCGATGTCGCCTTCGTCGGCGGCAGCCTGGTTCCGACCGGTGGTCACAATCTCCTGGAGCCTGCGTCTCTTGGCAAACCGGTGCTCACCGGTCCGCACATGTTCAATTTCACCGAGATCCATCGTCAGCTTCTTGAGGCCGGCGCCTCGCGCGAGGTACGCGATCCCGCGGCCCTGGCCGAGGCCGTGATCGAGTTATTGCGGAATGAGGCGGAGCGCCAGCGTATGGGTGAAAACGGTCGGCGTTTGGTCGAACAGAATCGCGGGGCGTTGGGGCGGGTGATGGTGTTGGTCGAAGCAGTGCTCGGCGCTGGGGGCTGAGGGAAGATCATCGCCATCTCATGGCGCCGCCGGCAACGCTATCGCTTATGCCGGCCTACGTGGGTGATGTGTAGGCCGGGATAAGGCGCTGCCGTTCCCGGCAATTCGTCCCGTGAATTATTCCAAATCCATGTCGTTGATGACCGCTGGCGGATAGGTTGCCCAATCCTTCGGATACCATCCTCGCGCTACATACCATTGGAACGAGCTGTGCGGCCAGCCCCGCGGGTGGCTGACCAAGCCATGTTTGACCGGATTGAAGTGGAGGTAATCGAGATGGGCGCGCAGATCATCTTCATCACGTATCAGGTGTTCCCAGAAACGCGATTGCCATACCGGCTTGATGGGCAGGCCGCGCGAGAAACAGGTCTTGACCATTTGCCAGCGGGTAGAGAAATCCGCATCGTCTGGGGGGAGACGCCAGATGCAGTGCAGATGATCAGGCAGGACAACCAAGGCCAGTTGCCTGAACGGCCGGCGTTGGTTGACATATTGAAAGGCGGCACGCAAGCGCTCGATATGTGCAGGGTTGCGGAACAGGTCTCGCCGCTGATGTGTCACTTGGGTGAAAAAATAGGTGCCGCCCGGCACGTAAAGACGTCGATAGTCGCTCATGATGGTCCCTCATCATTTCGTTGGTTTGGATGCCGGCAACGCTTCGCTTATGCCGGCCTACAGGGTGATGGTAGGCCGGGATAAGGCGCAGCCGTTCCCGGCATTTGTCTAAGCCGCCGGCAACGCTTTGCTTATGCCGGCCTACATGGGTGATGCGTAGGCCGGGATAAGGTACCGCCGTTCCCGGCAGTCTATTGCAACCACGCGTTCACCGTCGCTACATCCTCTTCGTCCAGCATGCCGGCGGCGTCCTGCAAGCGCAGGGTGGCAAGGATGTAATCATAACGGGCTTGGGCAAGATTGCTTTGGGCGCGGAAGAGTTCGCGGCGGGCGGCGAGTACATCGACGGTGGTGCGGGTGCCGACTTCCAGGCCGGCCTCGGAGGCTTCCAAGGCACTCTGGCTGGAGACCAGGGCCTGTTGCAGCGCCTTGACGCGGCTGATGCCGGCGACCACGTCGAGGTAGGCGCTGCGGGTGGCGCGTTCGATCAGCCGTCGTTGCTGTTCGTAACCTTCCTGCGCCTGGGTGAGCTGGTGTCGGCTTTGACGTACGCGCGAGCTGGTCGCGCCGCCCTGATAGAGCGGGACGTTGAGTTGCAGCGCGATGGTGGTGTCGGTGACATCTTCCAGCGTGGTGTTGGTGAACTTTTGCTCATCGAAATAGCGGTGCTGTGCGGTCAGGTCGAGCGTGGGGTAATGCCCGGAGCGGGCGCTTTCCACCGTCTGCCGCGCAACCGCCACCTGTTGTTGCAGCGAGGCGAGTTGCAGGTTCTGTTCCAGGGCGCGCTTTACCCAGGCTTCGATATCGGTCGGCTCCGGCGTTACCAGCGGTGTCTCGGTTTTGAGACCGGACAGTTCGGTGATGCTTACCGCAGTGATTTCACGCAGACGTTCCCGCGCGATATTCAGGCGGTTTTCCGCGGCGATCTCGGCGGCCACGGCGCTGTCATAGGCGGCTTGCGATTCGTGCACGTCGGTGATCGCGATCAGGCCGACTTCATAGCGCTGCTTGGTCTGGTCCAACTGGCGCGCGATGGCCTCCTTTTCGGCGCGGGCGAAGGCGAGGTTGTCCTGCGCGGCCAGCACGCCGAAATAGGCCTCGGACAGGCGCAGGATCAGCGCCTGGCGGGCGTTCTGATAATCCGCCTCCGACTGCGCGATCTGGGCGTCGGCGATCTTGTTGTTGACGTAGGTGGTGCGGCGGTAAATCGGTTGGGTAAGGCTGAGGCTGTAGCCGGTGCTGCTGGAATCCGAGTCGATGGTGGCCCCGGTGCTTTTTACCGTGCTTTCCCCCTCGCTTTTGCTGGCACTGGCGCCCAGGTTGACCGCGGGCAGGAACCCGGCGCGGGCCTGGGTCTTCACCTCTTGGGCGGCCAGACGCGCGGCCTCGGCGCTGCGAAACTGCGGATCGCTGCTGCGCGCCTGCTGATAGGCGCTCATCAAATCGCCGGCAGTTGCGGCGGCGCTGCCAAGGCTCATGGTCACGAGCATGGATAAAGACAAAAGCTGAGTACGCATCCTGAGGTTCCTCGTTCTTAGTATCGTGGCATGGTGCGATCGATCTCGCTCGCCCAGCGGTCGATGCCGCCGGTGAGGTTTATGACGTCGCTGAAACCATTCTGCTCCAGATAGAGCGCCACCTGCATGCTGCGCATGCCGTGGTGGCATATCACCACAGTTTTGCGTGCCGGGTCCAGTTTATCAAGGTTGCGGGTGATGGATGACATGGGGACATTCTGTGAATCCGCCAGGGCGCAGATCTTGAATTCCCAGGGTTCGCGCACATCGAGGAGCACCGGATGCTCCTCGGCGAGTTCGAGATACTTGTGTAGTTGCAGGGGGGTAAACTGCTGCATCGAGCTAATACTCACTGGTTGTGCTTGAATATTAGATTATTCTAATGGGCGGTGGGATAGTATTACAAGACAAAACGCCTCGGTTTTTCGATGTGGCGCAGCGCCGGGACCTCGGTCTCGAACACGCATTCGCGTGACCATTCCTGTTTGTCGACGCGGGTGATCAGCGTCGCCTGCATCACCGGGGCCTCGCCGATGATGGCAAACATCCGGCCGCCGATGGCCAGGTTCTCCAGCAGCCCCTGCGGCACGTCTTCCGGGAAGGAGCCGGTGCAGGTGATCACATCATACGGGGCGTACATATTCCAGCCCTTGGCGGCGTCGCCGCATTCCACGCGGACATTGGTGAGGTTGTGTGTGGCCAGTCGGGTTTCGGCCTGGAGGACGAATTCGCGGTTGACGTCGACGCTATATACATAGCGAGCGAGCTTGGCCAGCAGCGCGGCGAGATAGCCGCTGCCCGTGCCGACCTGCAGGACGGTGTCGGTGGGCTGGATTTGCAGCACTTGCAGCATGCGGCCCTCAATGACCGGCTTGAGCATGGTCTCGCCGTGGCCGAGCGGGATGAAGATGTCGGCGTAGGCGAGTTTGCGGAATTCGGCCGGCACGAAGTCTTCGCGCGGGGTCGTGTGCAAGGCCTCGAGCACGCGGGGGTCCAGCACGTCCCAGGTACGGACCTGCTGCTCGACCATGTTGAAACGGGCTTGTTCGAAATTCATCTCAGTCATAGAAAATCCCATTATCGCGCGTGCTGTGGCGCCATTTTGAAAGCACTAAAGGTTACGTATTTTACGGCCTTGAGGCAAGTTTAGCCCCCGGATGGTCTGCCGCAAGCCGTATTGCTGCGAATATCCCATTGATCAGGCGATGGTTCCGGAGACCGCGTGCGCTGACATTCTTTTACATTCCTCCACAAAGCTGTGATTCGCAATCAGGGGTGGGGCGGCTAATCTTTTCCTCGTCGGGGATGTCCCGACCACCCGAGAACTCTATCGTAACTGTGAGGATATCTATGAAGAAGATCGTTGCATTTGCGGCGGCGGCCGCGCTGGTGTCGATCGTCAGCGCAAACGCGATGGCGACGGAAAAGGCGGCGGAGCACAAGACCTCGGAGGATATGTGTAAGGCTCAGGCTGAGAAAGACAAGGTCTCAGCGGACAAGATGGCGGCCTATGTGAAGACCTGTGTGGAAAAACACGCCAGGGCCCCGCATGCCGCCAAGCCGGCCGGGAAGTAAGTCTGTCCGTTAGTCGTTTGATCCCCCTCTAGTCTGCCCCGCTCCAGGCGGGGCGTTTTTAAGTTGGAAACAAGAGACAGTAATGAAAAAGATTGTAGTACTCGCCACTGCTGCCACCCTGACCGCTATGGTTGCCATGCCCGGCATGGCCGAACAGAAGCCGAAGAAGGAAACTTGCGCGGTCCGCGCCATGAAGGAGCGGGTCGATGAAGAGAAGACCAAGAAACCGCATGAGAAATGCTTCGAAAACGACAGCCAGGCGTGCGAGATAAAGGCTTGGCGCGATCTGTACCAGGAGGAATGACCAGTCCTCGAATCCCGACACCCGAACCGCTTTCACCATGCCACTTTGCCCCGCTCTGCCGGGGCTTTTTTTGGGCTACACTAGGAGTCTGCGCGGCAGAAAGAAACGCTGCTGCAAAAGTGGGAGAGCGGCCCGATTTCTCGATCCTTTTCGTCAGATAGTGCCCACTATCTTCCTCAAACGATCGAAAAATCTGCCTCGCTCTCCCACTTTTTCGCGACGCGTTTTTCCGCCGCGCAGACTCCTAGCCATTCCCCATGCCAACCGAAGGTCACGCATTGAATCACCCCGAATCATCCGGCAACTCCATGGCCAAGCACATTGGCGGAATGCGCATGCGTACATCGATCGCCCTGCTGGGCGCGATGCTGCTGACCATGCTGGTGCTGGCGGGTTCGACCTTTGAGTTGCTCAAGGGCCAGCGTCTCCTGCTGACCCAGGCGACGCGCGAATCCCAGGCGCAAGCGGCCGCACTGCTGGCCGGCAGTATCGAGCAGGCATTGATCGGTGCGATGCGGCTGCCTTTCCAAAAATTGAGCAACATCCCGGTCGATCAGATAGCACGGGCGCGTCTGCAGCAAGTCGCTCGGGAATATCCGGAAATCAAGGAAATCTTGCTGCTCGGTGCGGATATGCGGGTCAGGCAAGGCTTTCCCACCCCGAGCACGCCCGAGCAGCGCGTGTTGGTACAGTGGATGGCGGATCGGGCCGCGCTCGAATTCGTCAAGAACCGGGACGGGGGGTCGAGCTGGCACATCGCGGCGGAGCAAATCGACGGCCAGTCGCTGTTGTTCGCCGTCCAGCGCATCAATGAGTGGGACCAGGCGGAGGGTTGGATTCTGATGCACTTTGACCTGCCCGCCATGTTCGCGCGCCATATCCAGCCGTTGTTGAATGAATTCAATGCGCACCAAGCCGGTACGGCAACCCTCGCGGGGCCGGAGGCGCCCTGGGATGACGATGCGCTCAACTGGCCGGTCACCCGCGCCTTGCCGGGATGGACGGTGGTGGTCCAACCGGATTCGGGTCGAGCGGCCGAGCATCTGCGTCGTGAGCAGATCCTGATCCTGATATTGACCGCGGCGCTGATCGTTATGTTGCTGATGGCCACCTTTGCGGTGTGGCGGGAACTCAGGCGCGAACATTCGATCGTGGCGTTGCGCAATCGGTTTGTCGCCAATGTCTCGCATGAACTCAAGACGCCGCTCGCGCTCATCCGGATGTATGCCGAAACGCTTTATCTGCGTCGGCTGACCGACCCCGAAAAACAGCACGAGTATCATCGCACCATATTGCGCGAGTCCGAACGGCTCAGCGCCATGATCGACAATGTGCTCGATTTTTCCCGTCACCAGCACCTGGGCGAACCCTACCGCCTCGATGAGCGCGATCTCAGGGAGACGGTGCTGAATACCATCGCGGATTATCGCCGGCACGTCGAAGAGCAGGGGTTGAGCGTGTGCGTCGATTGCGATCCTGCCTTGCCGCCGGTGGCCCACGATCGCGGCGGGGTGCGGCAGATCGTGCTCAACCTGCTGGATAATGCCGTCAAATTCGGCAAGGAGGGCGGGCGCATCGACATTGCGCTGCACGCGAAAGAGGGCGCTGTGGAGCTGAGCATCGCAGACTATGGTCCGGGTATTCCAGAGGTGGAGCGCGAACGGGTGCGGCGGCCGTTCGAGCGGGGACGTCACCCGTCTGCCGCGAACGGCAGCGGATTGGGGCTGGCGGTGGTCGAGCAGAT
This sequence comes from Pseudomonadota bacterium, assembly GCA_040752855.1. GTDB lineage: Bacteria > Pseudomonadota > Gammaproteobacteria > RBG-16-57-12 > RBG-16-57-12 > JBFMHP01. The sequence goes on from JBFMHP010000011.1 coordinate 23,653, forward strand.
TGCCCAGGCGCATCATGCCGGGTTTCGGCTCGAAGGCGTTCCCGGGCGCCAGGGATTGCGCGCCGTCGTTGTCTTCCCGGTTAAGGAAATGACGGCCACATGAAAACACCACTTATCCTCATCATCGAAGACGATCCAGGGCTGCTCACGGGGTTGCGGGACAATCTCGAACTCGAGGGTTATTTAATTCGAACCGCGACCACGGTCCGTGACGGGCGCGAGCTGGCGCAAGCCGCGCAGCCGGATCTCATCCTGCTCGATGTCATGCTGCCCGATGGCGACGGCATCAGTCTGTGCCGGCAATTGCGCCGCCAAGGCCTGCGCCAGCCCATCATCATGCTCACCGCCCGCGGCGAGGAGCACGACAAGCTGCTCGGATTCGAGGTCGGCGCCGATGATTACGTCGTCAAACCGTTCAGTCTGCGCGAGTTGCTGGCGCGGATTCAGGCGCGCCTGCGTTTTCTGGAGCCGCGGCCGGCCGGGCCGGTGGCCGTCGGCGTGGCGCTGGCGGATTTTGACCGCCACACCCTGGTGCGCGACGGCCGGCCGCTTGATATCAGCGCCAAGGAAATGGACTTGCTGCGTTTTCTGGTCGACCATCGCGGGCAGGTCGTCTCGCGCGACGATTTGCTCGCCCATGTGTGGGGGCATCAGGGTGAGGTCACCACACGCACCGTCGATAATTTCATCGTCCGGCTGCGCAAGAAGATCGAACCCGATCCGGCCAATCCCGTGTTTCTGATCACGGTGTATGGCAGCGGCTACAAACTGGTCGATCAGTGATCCGCGCGTGGCCGTTTGCCGGGAACGCTGGCGCTTATCCCGGCCTACAGGCACAAGCCAGCTCTAACCTGTAGGCCGGGATAAGGCGCAGCCGTTCCCGGCAGCCGCTTGCCC
>JBFMHP010000012.1:0-150257 GCA_040752855.1 Pseudomonadota bacterium
ATTTAAATAATAATTTACATGCGCCCACGACACTTCCCATTGATTGTTCTTCTGGTCGGACTGCAATCAGCTTTGGTGATGGCGGATGATGGGGCTGCCATCAAACCGGTGGACATTCGATTCACCTTTGAAACCCTGGCGCTGCCCGGCGATGAAGAGATGGGCTTGCTGGGCGGCAATTATCTGCTGCGGTTTTCCGATCGGTTTTACGGCGGCTTGGGCGCGTATGGGGCGCTGACCGGGGAGCGCGGCGGGTTTTTCACCGGCGGTTTGGCGCTCGGTTATCAGCTGCCGCTGTCGCAGCGCCTTGCGCTGGATATCGGCGGTTTTGTCGGCGGCGGTGGCGGCGGTTCCGCGCCGCAGGGCGGCGGGCTGATGCTGCGGCCGCACCTTAGCCTGATGCATCGCAACGATGACTTCGCAGCGGGGCTGAGCGTAAGCCGCGTGGACTTCCCCAACGGCGACATCGGAAGCACGCAGTGGAGCCTGGTGCTGGAAAAGCGTTTTTATGCGGCCTTGTTTCCGCCCTCCTACCGGTTGGAGGCGTGGCCCGAGCAGGCCGATAGGTGGCGGGCACAGGGATTCGGCGCTGAGGCTGCGCATCGACAGCTGGCGCTCGAGTTGCGCGCCTATGTTCCGCAGTCGGGTTCGAATCTGACCGGCGGGGCGCCGCACCGCGACACCATGGGCGTGGTCGGCGTGGAGTGGCGGCAATTGTTTTCCGAGCACTATCTCAGTCTGGCGACCTACGGCGCGATGCATGGCGGGGTGGACGGCTTCGCCCAGGTCATGGCGGGGGGCGGGCTGTATCACCGCTTCGCCTCCGGTCAGGATATCAGCCTGGGCTTGACGCTCGGCGCGGCCGGTGGCGGCGAGGTGGATACCGGCGGGGGGCTTGTACTTGAAGCGGTGGCGGGCTGGTCGATTCCGCTGCGCCAAAGACTCGATCTGTCGTTCAAGGCAGGCGTGCTGACCGCGCCGGATGGGGATTTTTCCGCGGCTACCGCCACGCTCAGCGCTGCGTATCGCTACGATGCGCTGACGGTTGCCAAGGATCGCGCCGCGCAGGCGGACGGCGCGCTGCAGCTGCGCCACTGGCGCTGGCGCACGGCGCATGAAAGCTATTTCGTCGATGCGAAGACCCTGCGGAAAAACGGCGCGGCGGACGGCAGGCGCGTCGATCTGATCGGCGTGATGCTCGATGTCATGGTCACACAAAACAGTTATCTCACCGGCCAAGCGCTGGGGGCGTATGACGGCGGTGCCGGCGGCTATGCGGTGGGATTGGTGGGCGCCGGGTATCAAATGCCGCTGATCGCTGATGATTTCAGTCTCGGCGCCGAGCTGACTGCCGGGGCCAGCGGAGGTGGAGGCCTGGCGGTCGGACATGGCATAATCACCCAGCCAATGCTGTTTGCGCGCTACAAGATCGCTCCGCAGCTGGAGTTGGAAGCAGGCTATGGCCGCATGATCGCCCTCTCGGGGGATTTCGATCCGGCCGTGTGGCACCTGGCGCTCAATTACCGCTACGCCACGCTCTATCGCGCCGATTGAGATGGCGGCGCTGGCGTTTGCTGGATATCGCGGTAATAATCCGCGTTTTATTGTCGACACCCGGACGGAGAAAACATTATAAATGTGGTGTAAAAAGAGTCTGCTGAGCACCATCGCCGCCGTATGCGCGGCGCTATCGTCCCTTACATTTGCCGCATTGCCGGCGGTCTCGAGCGACCAGCTGCGTGCTTTGCAGCAGCTTTCACCGGAACAGAAGGCCGCGTTGCTGAGGATGGCCGGTCAAGAGGCGAGCAAAGACGTGGTGCAAGCCCCGCCCAGCACCCCCGAGATCGTGTTGCCGCCGAGTGCGACGCCGGCACCGCCTTCGAGTGCGGTGGAGGCGGGTCCGCCCGCTGTGGATGCTTACACGGACCAGGCCTCCGGTCTGAAGCGCTTTGGCTACGATCTCTTCGACGGCGTGCCCACCACCTTCGCCCCCGCGACCGACATCCCGGTACCGGCCGATTTTGTGCTCGGGCCGGGCGATGTGATCCAGGTGCAACTCTTCGGCAAGGAGAACCAGGAATACACGCTGGCAGTCAGTCGCGACGGAACGGTCAATTTCCCAGGTCTCGGTGTGATGGCGGTGGCGGGACAGACCTTTGATGCGGTCAAGGCCGACATCAAGTCGCGGGTAGGCCGGCAGTTGATCGGCATGCAGGCCAATGTGTCGATGGGGCCGCTGCGCTCGATCCGCATCTTCGTCCTGGGCGAGGCCAATCGCCCGGGTTCCTATACCGTCAGCTCGCTGTCCACCATGACCAATGCCTTGTTCGTCAGCGGCGGGGTCAAGCCGATCGGGTCACTGCGCAACGTGGCGCTCAAACGCGCCGGCCGTCTGGTCACCACGCTCGATCTCTACGATCTGCTGCTGCGCGGGGACACCAGCAAGGATCAACGTCTCCAGCCGGGCGATGTGATCTTCATTCCTCCGGTCGGCAATACCGTCGGCATCCAGGGTGAGGTGCTGCGGCCCGGTATCTATGAATTGAAAAACGAGCGGACCATTGCCGAGGTGCTGGCCCTGAGCGGCGGTGCGCAGGCCACCGCGGATCTGAAAAAGGCGCAGCTCGAACGGGTGACCGACCAGAGGGAGCTGACCATCGTCGATCTGGATCTCACACAAGAATCGGCCATGAAACAAGAGGCAAGAAACGGCGACCTGCTCAAGATACATCCCATCGTGGATGAAATGAATCAGATCGTCACGGTGCAGGGCCACGTCTACCGGCCGGGCAAGTTTCAATGGCGTCCGGGGCTTCGGCTCACGGAGTTGATCGCCCCACAGGATATCAAGCCGGAGGCGGATCTCAAATACGTGGTAATCCTGCGTGAAACGGGGCCGGCTCGGATGATGGAGGCCTTGTCGCTCGACCTGGAGCGGGCCTTCGCCGAACCGTCCTCGGCCGCCAATGTGCCGTTGCAGGGGCGCGACAAGGTGATGATCTTTGCCAGCGGCGAAGAGCGGCAGGAAAAGCTCACCGAGGTGATCCAGAAGTTGGGTATGCAGGCCGAGCTGGGCCAGCAGCGCAAGGTGGTGAGCGTCGGCGGGCGCATCCGGCATCCAGGTGAATACCCCTTGGAACAGGGTATGCGCATTGGGGATCTGATTCGGGCCGGCGGCGGGTTGCAGGAGTCGGCCTATCAGCTCTCGGCTGAGTTGAGCCGGTACGAAATCAAGGATGACGAGTTTCGTGAGATCCGCCACGTCAACCTGAACCTGCCGGCGATCATTCGCGGTGAGCCGGAGGCCAACATCATGTTGCAGCCTTACGATGTGCTGCGTATCAAGGAGCTGCCGCAGTGGCGGGAGTATGCCACCGTCAAACTCGGCGGCGAGGTCAGATTCCCCGGTACCTACCAGATCAAGGAGGGTGAGAAACTCTCCGATCTGATTCAGCGCGCCGGCGGCTTGACCAAAACTGCCTATCCCGAAGGGGCGTTTTTCGCGCGCGCCTCCTTGCAGGAAAAGGAGCAAGAGAACATCCGGCAACTGGCCAAGAGTCTCGAAACCGATCTTGCCTTGATGTCGGTGGAGCAGTCCAAGGCCGATGCCAAGAGCCTGGAGATGGTGACCGCACTGCAAGACATGCTGCGCCGTTTGCAGGAGACCCAGGCCAAGGGGCGCCTGGTCATCGATTTGCCCGCTGTCTTGACGGGGCGCGCCGAGATGGACGTGGTTTTGGAGAATGGCGACCAGTTGTATATCCCGTCCATCAAGCAGGAGGTCACGGTGGTGGGCGAGGTGTTTTATCCCACCTCGCATTTGTTTGTGCCGGGCAAGGATTGGGAAAAATACATCAATTTGAGCGGTGGGACTACCAAGCGTGCCGATGAAGACCGCAGCTATGTGGTGCGCGCCAACGGCGCGGTGGAAAAGGTCGATGACCGGGCGTTCAAAAAGAAGGGCATCCAGCCCGGCGATACCATCGTGGTGCCGATGGATGCCGAGCGCTTCAGCCGCCTGCAGTTGTGGACCAGCGTCAGCCAGATCGTGTATCAGCTCGGCTTGGCGGCCGCCAGCTGGCATGCCATTGGGCTGTTCTAGGACGAGGCGCGTATGACCGAACACACGAGCAAAAAACCGGTTCCGCCGGACTACTATCAAATCCCCTACGGTCCTTATCCGATGGCGTATCCCGTCGAGGAGGAGATCAATCTGCTGGATATGTGGCGGACGCTGATGGCGCGGAAGTGGCTGATCACGGGCCTGACCGTTCTGGCCACGGCGGCCGCCCTTGCCGTGGCCTTGTACATGACGCCGGTTTACCGGGCTGAGGTGCTGCTGGCACCGGTCGAAGAGGAGCAAAACGGCGCCGCGTCGGCCTTGGCGCAGTTCGGCGGGCTGGCCTCCATGGTGGGTGTGAGTCTGGGCGGGGGTGGGTCCACCGAGCACACCCTGGCGGTGCTCAAATCCCGGGCGTTTCTGGATGAGTTCATTCAGGACAACCAGCTGCTGCCGGTGTTTTTCGCGAGGCTGTGGGATGCCGAAAAACAGGCGTGGGCCGTGGACGATCCCAAGGGTATCCCGAGCGCATGGGATGCCTACAACGTTTTTACCAAGGGTCTGCTGAAGACCAGTGTGGACAAGAAAAGCGGCCTGATAACGGTGGGGATCGAGTGGGAGGACCCGGAGCAAGCCGCGCAATGGGCTAACCAATTGGTGGCGCGCCTCAATCACCATCAACGCCAAGCCGCCATCCGCGAGGCGGAAAAGAGCCTCGCCTATCTCAACGAGCAGTTGGGCAAGACCCCGGTGGTCGAGATGCAGCAGATGCTCTACCGCCTGATCGAGGCGGAGACCAAGAAGATCATGCTGGCCAAGGTGCGCGACGAATACGCCTTCAAGGTAGTTGACCCCGCCGTGGTGCCAGAGCAAAAGATCAAGCCCAAGCGCGCCCTGATTGTGGTGCTCGGCTTCATCGCTGGATTGATGGGCTCGATCTTCCTGGTATTTTTCCTGTCCTTCATCCAGAAGCAGAAAAAAGACGCGCAGACAACGGCGTAGCAGCCAACCTGTAGGGAGAGTTCGCGGCGGATTCGCCGTTTGCAAAATGCGAGGGCGCGATATAGACTCTCGCGTTTATCATCCACCCTTTCAACATGAGGATTACGGCACTAATGGCGAAGCAGCATTTGTTTACCTCCGAGTCGGTTTCCGAAGGGCATCCGGACAAGGTCGCAGACCAGATCTCCGATGCCATCCTCGATGCGATCCTGCAACAGGATCCCGTGGCGCGCGTGGCGTGTGAAACCCTGGTCAAGACCGGAATGGTGCTGATCGCCGGCGAAATTACCACCTCCGCCTGGATCGACATGCACAATGTGGTGCGCCAGAAGGTCAAGGATATCGGCTATAACAGCTCCGCCATGGGGTTTGACTGGGAATCCTGCGCGGTGCTCACCGCCATCGACAAGCAATCCCCCGACATCGCCGTCGGCGTCAATGAGACCAACTCCCACGAGATGGGCGCCGGCGACCAGGGCATGATGTTTGGCTACGCCACCAATGAAACCGACGTACTGATGCCGGCCCCGATCACCTATGCGCACCGCTTGGTCAAGCGTCAGGCGGAACTGCGCAAGAACGGCACGCTTCCGTGGTTGCGCCCGGACGCCAAGAGCCAGGTCACGCTGCGCTATGAAGGCAGCAAGCCGGTGGGCGTCGACGCCGTCGTGCTTTCTACACAGCACAGCCCGGAAATCGAGTACGAGACCCTTAAAGAGGCTGTGATGGATGAGATCATCCTGCACACGCTGCCTAAAGAGTGGATCGACCGTGATACCCGTTTCTACATCAATCCCACCGGCCGCTTTGTCATTGGCGGCCCGATGGGTGACTGCGGTCTGACCGGTCGCAAGATCATCGTCGACACCTACGGCGGCATGGCCCGCCACGGCGGCGGCGCGTTCTCGGGCAAGGATCCGACGAAGGTCGACCGTTCCGCGGCTTACGCCGCGCGTTACGTCGCCAAGAACATCGTGGCCGCCGGTTTGGCCGAGCGCTGCGAAATCCAGGTCTCCTACGCGATCGGCGTGGCCGAGCCGACCTCGATCAGCGTCGAGACCTTCGGCACCAGCGCCCTGGACGAGGCGCGCCTGATCGGCCTGATCCGCGAGCATTTCGACCTGCGCCCGCGCGGCATCATCAACATGCTCGATCTGCTCAAGCCCCGTTATGCCGGCAGCGCGGCCTACGGCCACTTCGGACGCAACGACGAGATCTTCACCTGGGAGCGCACCGACAAGGCCGACATCCTGCGTGATGCCGCCGGCTTGTAATGACGGTTGAAGAAATCGTGCCTTCGACCCCTTCCCCCTTGACGGGGGAAGGTTGGGACGGGGGCGTAGGATGATGGGTGGAGTGAAATGAAACCCATCGAATAGATTTCATGCATCTGATGGGTTGCGCTGCGCTTCACCCATCCTACCGTTGTATATGTACGTACCAAGGCCTCGACCCGCGAGGCCGCCTCCTGACTTCGAGGAGCGTTGCAACAGGCGATGAAGACATGCGCCTGCCAGGCTCGAAGAAGGGAGTAAAATTAGCAACGACGCTCGGTTCATTCGGAGGACACCATGTCTGAATTTACCGACTACAAAGTTGCTGATATCTCTCTCGCCGACTGGGGCCGCAAGGAAATCCGCATCGCCGAAACCGAAATGCCGGGGCTGATGGCCCTGCGCGAGGAATACGCCGGCAAGAAGCCGCTGGCGGGTGCGCGCATCGCAGGCTGTCTGCACATGACCATCCAAACGGCGGTGCTGATCGAGACCTTGGCCGAACTCGGCGCCGAGATCCGCTGGTCGTCCTGCAACATCTTCTCCACCCAGGATCACGCCGCCTCGGCGATCGCCGCGGCCGGCATCCCCGTATTCGCCTGGAAGGGCGAGACCGAGGAAGAATACTGGTGGTGTGTGGAGCAGACCATCAAGGGGCCGAACGGCTGGACGCCCAACATGCTGCTCGATGACGGCGGCGACCTGACCCAGGTCATGCATGAGAAATATCCCGAGCTGCTTAAGAACGTGCGTGGCCTCTCCGAGGAGACCACCACCGGCGTGCACCGCCTGTATGAAATGGCGAAGAAGGGTGCGCTCAAGGTGCCGGCCTTCAACGTCAACGACTCGGTGACCAAGAGCAAGTTCGACAATCTCTACGGCTGCCGCGAGTCCCTGGTCGACGGCATCAAGCGCGCCACCGATGTCATGATCGCAGGCAAGATCTGCGTGGTGCTCGGCTACGGCGATGTCGGCAAGGGCTGTGCGCAGGCCTTCCGCGGCCTGGGCGCCACGGTGTGGATCACCGAAATCGATCCGATCTGCGCCCTGCAGGCGGCGATGGAAGGGTATCGCGTGGTCACCATGGACGAAGTGGCGTCGGTCGGGGATATCTTCGTCACCGCCACCGGCAATGATGGCGTCATCACCCATGCGCACATGGCGGCGATGAAGGACCAGGCGGTCGTGTGCAACATCGGACATTTCGATTCCGAGATCGATGTGGCCGCGATCCGCAAATACCGCTGGGAGAACATCAAGCCGCAAGTCGACCACGTGATCTTCCCCGACGGCAAGCGCATCATCCTGCTGGCCGAAGGCCGGCTGGTGAATCTGGGTTGCGCCACCGGCCATCCCAGTTTCGTGATGTCGGCGTCATTCACCAACCAGGTAATGGCGCAGATCGAGTTGTGGCAGAACAGCGGCAAGTACGAAAACAAGGTCTACGTGCTGCCCAAGATCCTGGATGAAAAAGTCGCGCGTTTACACCTGAAGAAAATCGGGGCCCATTTGACTGCGCTGACGCCCAAACAGGCAGACTATATCGGCGTGCCGGTGGAAGGGCCGTACAAGCCCAATCACTATCGTTATTGATGACCTAGAATGTCCAGGGACGGACAGATCACACGGATAGCAGCATGCAGACGCAAAAAAAATATCCTCAACACATCAGCTGCGAATTCTTTCCGCCCAAGTCGGAGGAAGGCAAGCAAAAGCTTCGCGCCACGATCGAAGAGCTGAAGGTGATATCACCGCACTACATCTCGGTGACCTTCGGCGCCGGCGGCAGCACCCAGGAAGGCACGCTGGAAACCGTCCTTGCCGTGATGCAAAACGGCATCGCCGCCGCCCCGCATCTTTCCTGTATCGGTTCGACGAAAGACAACATCCGCGGCATCCTCGAGCGCTATCGCCAGCACGGCATCACGCGCATCGTTGCGCTGCGCGGCGACATGCCCTCCGGCATGCGCGAGGCCGGTGAATTTCGTTACGCCAATGAGTTGGTCACCTTCATTCGCGCGCAGACCGGCGATCACTTTCATATCGAGGTGGCCGCCTATCCGGAGTTTCATCCGCAGGCGCCGAGCGCGCGCCAAGACTTGCAGAATTTCAAGCGCAAGGTCGAGGCCGGTGCCGATGCTGCAATCACGCAGTATTTCTATTCTGCCGACGCCTACTTCCGTTTTGTCGACGATTGCGAACAGATGGGCTTGGATCTCCCGATCATCCCGGGCATCATGCCAATCACCAATTACGTGCAATTGGCAAGGTTTTCGGATGCCTGTGGGGCGGAAATCCCACGATGGATTCGAAAGCGCCTCGAAGGATATGGAGAGGATCTGGCATCACTGCGCAGTTTTGGCCTTGAAGTGACGAGCGCGCTTTGTCAAACATTGCTTGACAATGGCGCGCCCGGGCTGCACTTCTATACTATGAATCAGTCGGGACCGACCTTGCATGTCTGTCGCGAGCTGGGATTACATGCACAGGAATCATCATGAGCAAGAAAAGTACTAATGTCGTGTGGCATCACGCCACCATTACGCGGGAAACACGCGAGCAATTAAACCGCCACAAAAGCGTGATCTTGTGGTTCACTGGGCTTTCCGGGGCGGGTAAATCGACCCTGGCGCATGCAGTCGAATCCCGCTTGCATAACATGGGCTGCCGCACCTTCGTGCTCGATGGCGATAACGTGCGTCATGGCTTATGTTCCGATCTGGGATTCAGCGCGGAAGACCGTACCGAAAACATCCGCCGCGTGGGTGAGGCCGCCAAGCTGTTTCTGGAGGCGGGGGTGATCGTCTTGACCGCCTTCATCTCGCCCTTTCGCAAGGACCGCGAGCTGGTGCGCAGCCTGGTGCCACACGGCGATTTTCTGGAAATATACTGTGCCGCCTCGCTCGATGTATGCGAGCAGCGCGATGTAAAAGGCCTCTACAAGAAGGCGCGCGCGGGATTGATCCCGGAGTTTACCGGTATATCCTCCCCTTATGAGGCGCCGGTGGATCCCGAGTTGACGGTCAATACCGGGGGGGCGGAGCTCGAGGCCTGCGTCGAACAGGTGATAGAGCTGTTGCGCGAGCGTGGGTTGATCGCCAAGACGGCGTGACGGGCGGCACGATCGAGCAAAAATACCGGTTATACATCTTCATCCTGACTTTCTCCATCGGGGCGAAGGTGGTTTAATGTGCTTGCGATGTATTAATAATTGTCTGACGGAAGGGTGCTGCCGTGGAAAAGAAAGTTGCGGTTGTGGGGTTGGGGTACGTCGGTCTGCCATTGGCGTTGGCCTTCGGACGAGTGATGCCGACGTTGGGTTTCGATATTTCGGATGCCAAGATCAAGGCTTACAAGGAGGGATATGATCCCACCGGGGAAATGGAGCCGGAAAAATTCAAGGCAGCCAAACAGATTTCCTATCACACCGATGCCAGTGTGCTCAAACAGGCGGATTTCCAGGTTGTGGCTGTGCCGACGCCGGTCGATGACGCCAAACAACCCGATCTGACGCCCGTGGTCAAGGCCAGTGAAACCGCCGGCCGCAACCTGAAGCGCGGCGCCATCGTGATTTATGAATCGACGGTCTATCCGGGGGTGACTGAAGAGATTTGTGTGCCGATTCTCGAGCGGGAATCCGGTATGAAATGCGGTGTCGATTTTTTCGTGGGATATTCTCCGGAGCGTATCAATCCAGGGGACAAACTTCATACGCTAGAACGCATCGTCAAGGTGGTCGCCGGTCAGGATGAAAAGACGCTTGCGCAAGTCGCTTGGCTCTATGAGCAAGTCATCGAGGCCGGCGTGCATCGCGCCGCCACCATCAAAGTCGCCGAAGCGGCCAAGGTCATCGAGAACACCCAGCGTGACCTGAACATCGCGCTGATGAATGAACTCGCCATCATATTCGAAAAGCTTGGCATCGATACGCTCGACGTATTACAAGCAGCCGGCACCAAATGGAACTTCCTGCCGTTCCGCCCCGGCCTGGTCGGCGGACACTGTATCGGTGTTGACCCGTACTACCTCACCCACAAGGCCACCATGCTCGGCTATCACCCGGAAGTCATCCTTGCGGGGCGCCGCATCAACGACAGCATGGGCAAATACGTCGCCGAACAGACCGTCAAGCGCTTGATCAAGAACGGGCGCAAGGTCAAAGGCGGCAATGTGCTGGTGATGGGGCTCACCTTCAAGGAAAACTGCCCGGACCTCCGCAATTCGCGTGTCATCGATGTCATCCGAGAGCTGGAGGATTATGGGCTGACCGTTCATGTATGGGATCCGGTCGCCGAGTCGCATGAGGCGGAAGAGGAGTACGGCGTCAAGCTGGCCGACATCGATCAGATCAACAGCATCGAAGCGATTGTCGCCGCCGTGGCGCACAAGGACATCGTCGACTTCGACCTGAAAAAACTCGTCAAGAAAACGGGTCAAGGCGCGCCGTTTATGGATGTGAAATCCGCCTTTGATCGAGAGGCGGTCAAGCAAGCAGGCTTTGACCTCTGGCGACTGTAAAATCAACAGGAAATCAAGCGGTGGCAGCCAAGATATTAGTGACTGGAGCAGCGGGATTCATTGGATTCCACTTGGCCAAACGATTGTTGGCGCGCGGTGACGTCGTGGTCGGCTTGGACAACTTGAACGATTACTACGACGTCAATTTGAAAAGGGATCGCCTAAGCCAACTCGAAAAGCTGCCGGGATTCCGGGTTGCAAAACTCGATCTGGCCGATCGGGCCGGGATGGAGAAGCTCTTCAAGGAAGAAAAATTCGACAAGGTGGTGAATCTGGCCGCACAGGCCGGGGTGCGCTATTCGTTGATCAATCCGCATGCCTATGTGGAGAGCAATCTGGTGGGGTTCATGAACATCCTCGAGGGTTGCCGCCACAATGAAGTGAAGCATTTGGTCTACGCCTCGTCATCATCGGTTTACGGCGCCAACACCAAGATGCCCTTCTCGATTCATCACAATGTCGATCATCCCGTCTCGCTTTACGCCGCCAGCAAAAAGGCCAATGAGCTGATGGCGCATACCTATTCGCATCTCTATGGTCTGCCGACCACGGGATTGAGATTCTTCACGGTTTATGGTCCGTGGGGGCGGCCTGACATGGCGTTATTCCTGTTCACCAAGGCGATCTTGCAGAATAAACCCATCGATGTATTCAACTACGGCAAGATGAAGCGCGATTTCACCTACATCGATGACATCATCGAAGGAGTGGTGCGCGTCACGGATAACGTCGCCCGAGCCAACCCCGCATGGTCAGGCGATGCGCCGGATGCCGGCACCAGCTACGCGCCATATCGGCTCTATAACATCGGCAACAACAATCCGGTCGAATTGCTCGATTTCATCGGCGCGATCGAAAAGGCCATCGGCAAAGAGGCTGTCAAAAACATGCTGCCAATCCAGCCAGGCGATGTCCCGGCGACCTACGCCGATGTCGATGATCTGATGCAGGACGTCGGTTTCAAGCCCGCCACACCGATCGAACATGGCATTCAGCAATTCGTCGATTGGTACCGCGAATACTACAAGCTCTAAAATGCAGGAGCGATCCTTATCAACCGGGTACCCAAAAAGATTTCGCGTAGGAGCTTGCCCTGCCGGTGATTAACCTCCATGCGTGAGCAGGGCCAGCTATAAAATTTGCCCGCTGGGTCAATATCACGTGAGGGTTGCCGTTTTGCAATATCACTAGCGAAGACAAAATGTAGGCCGGGATAAGCGCAGCGTTCCCGGCGCGACAGCACAAGGCATTAAGTCAGGCAGAGAAATCATGAAAGGCATCATCCTCGCAGGCGGCTCCGGAACCCGCCTTTACCCGCTCACCCTGGCGGTGAGCAAGCAGCTCATGCCGGTTTACGACAAGCCCATGATCTACTACCCGCTGAGCACCTTAATGCTCGCGGGTATTCAGGACATCCTCATCATCTCCACACCGGTTGATCTCCCGCGCTTCCGCGACTTATTGGGCGATGGCTCACAATGGGGCTTGTCGTTCAGTTACGCCGAGCAGCCCAAACCAGAAGGCCTGGCACAGGCCTTTTTGATTGGGGAAAAATTCGTTGGTAATGACCGCGTATCTCTAATCCTGGGCGATAACATCTATTACGGCCATGGCCTCGCCGACTCGCTCAAGCGCGCCGCCGAGCGCGAAAATGGAGGCACGGTGTTTGCCTACTACGTCAAGGATCCCGAGCGTTATGGCGTAGTGTCATTCGATAAGCAAGGCACCGTCACTGATATAGTGGAAAAGCCCAAGGTGCCGGCGTCGAATTACGCGGTAACGGGTCTGTATTTCTATGATAACGATGTCGTTGATATCGCCAAGAGTATAAAACCTTCCGCAAGAGGTGAGCTGGAGATCACTGATGTCAATCGAGCCTATCTCATGCGAGGCGATTTGCAGGTCGAATTGATGGGGCGTGGCATTGCCTGGCTGGATACTGGAACGCATGCATCACTGCAAGACGCAGCGACATTTATCCGCGTCGTTGAGGAGCGTCAAGGATTGAAAGTTGCTTGCCCAGAAGAGATTGCCTATCGAATGAAATACATTGACGCTGAACAGCTGCGCAGGCTGGCGGAACCGCTCAACAAGAGCGGCTATGGCGAATATTTGATGCGATTGCTCGAAGGAAAGATATTACAGTGAAATTCATACCGACCTCGATTCCAGATTTAATTCTCATCGAGCCACAGGTTTTCGGCGACGAGCGCGGCTTTTTCATGGAAACATGGCATGCACAGAAATTCGCAAAAGCCGGTATCAGTCAGAATTTTGTGCAAGACAACCACAGTAAATCCGAACAAGGAATTTTGCGGGGGTTGCACTATCAGATCAAACGGCCGCAAGGAAAACTGGTGCGCGTTGTGGCAGGTGAGGTCTACGATATCGCCGTTGATTTGAGAACGAGTTCGCCGACGTTCGGTAAATGGATTGGCGAGTATCTTTCGGCGGACAACAAACGCATGCTCTGGGTTCCGCCGGGATTTGCACACGGATTCTATGTGACTAGCGCATCGGCCGAGTTTGTCTACAAATGCACCGATTTCTATGTCCCGGAACATGAGCGCTGTATTCGTTGGGATGATCCGGATCTCACCATTGACTGGCCGCTCGTCAATCAGCAAGCACCATTGCTGTCAAAAAAAGATGCCGAGGGAACTTCTTTTAAAGACGCCGAGCACTTCGATTAGGCAGTTGTCTTCCTGTCAATCCGGCTCATGCAGGGTTCCAAAGACGGCTGGCGACAAAATAAATCTTTTTTGTTCCCTCTTCCTCAGGGAGAGGGTGAGGGCCAATGAATGTCACTCAATTATTGAGTGCTCAATAATTTGAGCAATTATTGAAAACGCAAATACATAATACTGCATGATGATCATGACTAATAAGGATCACAAAATCCTTCTGACTGGAGCCAACGGCCAACTCGGCTTTGAGTTGCAACGAACAGCGCCAGCAGGCACTACAATAGTAGCCACGGATGTGGGTGAGTTGGATATCACGAACGCAGAAGCGGTAGAGATCTTGGCAGAACGCACCAAACCCAACATGATCATCAATGCCGCCGCCTACACCGCCGTCGACAAGGCGGAGCAGGAGCAAGGCGAAGCCTATGCCATAAACGCCGAAGGGGCTGCCCATCTCGCAAGCGCCGCACATCGATACAACGCCCGCTTGGTCCACATCTCGACCGATTTTGTATTCGATGGCAAAAAATCCACACCCTACCTGCCCGCAGACACGCCCATTCCATTGAGTGTCTATGGTGCGAGCAAGCTCAAAGGTGAACAGCGCGTTCGCGAGATCACCCAGGGCGATGCTCTGATTGTCCGAACCGCCTGGGTCTATTCCAGTCACGGTGCCAACTTCGTCAAGACCATGTTGCGGCTGATGCGCGAGCGGGAGCAACTTGGTGTAGTGTCGGATCAAATCGGCTCGCCCACGTGGACCAAGGGATTGGCCAATGCAATTTGGGGTTTGGTAGCAAAATCAGATCTGAAAGGAGTGTATCATTGGACCGATGCAGGCGTTGCAAGTTGGTACGATTTCGCCGTCGCGATACAGGAGGAGGCCCTGCAACTTGGATTGCTCGACAAGACCATCCCGATCCGGCCTATTCTTACAACGCAATATCCCACTCCGGCAACTAGACCCGCGTACAGCGTGCTGGATAAGACAGCCACCTGGGCTGCGTTAGAAACCACGCCAATACATTGGCGCGAACAACTGCGACAGATGTTAATGGAGCTTTCTTGATTCAGCTCTCCATAACAAGAAGAGGCGCGGGAACCTCTGATCAATTATTCACTCCGAAACAAAGCGAGAGAGTACAAACTGCCCCTCACCCCGTCCCACTTGATGGGGGAAGGTCGGGGTGGGGGAGCCGCCAACCATCAAAACATGGTCATAATATCTGGCCTATGTCACATTATTCCAAACCACATCCCGCCAACCCCTTGACACTTCGGGTAATTCACCGTCTAATACCGTTCACCTATTGAACGACATTGGCCGTATGTCCAACGAAGAAGTTCACTACAAACTGCTCAAAGTGCTGCATGATGAACCGGATCTGAGCCAGCGCGAGCTGGCCAAACGCCTGGGTATCAGCGTAGGAAAAACCAATTACTGCCTCAAGGCACTGGCGGAAAAAGGCCTGATAAAAGCAGGTAACTTCAAAAACAATCCTGACAAACGCGCCTATGTCTACCTGCTCACCCCGCAAGGGGTAAAGGCCAAGGCCAAGGCTACAGTGGAGTTTCTCAAACGCAAGCAGACCGAGTACGAGGCCCTGAAACGAGAAATCAGCCAGCTCAAGCGCGAGGTGGCGGTGGTAGATGATTCGTAGGGAACACCAGCATGCGTCTCACAGTGGAACAACGCAATATTGTCCGCAAGACCGCCAGCGAGGTCTTTGGCGAAGACGTGGATGTATACCTGTTCGGATCGAGAGTAGACGATACTGCTAAGGGTGGCGATGTCGACCTGTTGGTTGAATCAAATAAGCCGATACCGGACAGTCTTGCCAAGACACTAACAATGACTGCTCGTCTGCAACTTCGACTGGGCGATCAAAAGATTGACGTCGTAGCGCACGATCCACAAATGGATGTTGAGCCAATATATCAACATGCGAAAAATAGCGGAGTTCGAATCACATGAGCGGGACGCGCCAGGCATTGTCTGAAAAATTGCGCCGTTCGCTTGAGGTCGCCAGCAATGTAGGCCGGGATAAGCAAAGCGTTCCCGGCATATAACAAAAGAGATGCGCCGCCTTCTCCCGCAGGAAAGGAGGCGGTTGAGGGAAAATCTCCAAAACAAGCAACAAACAAGAAGCGAAACGAATACCAACATGACGATACGCAGATTACTAATAACAGGCGGCGCCGGCTTCATCGGCTGCAACTTCGTCCACTACTGGATGAAACATCACCCACAAGACAGGGTAGTAGTGCTCGACGCACTGGCCTATGCCGGCAACCTGGCAAACCTGGAGCCAGTAAAAGATAATCCAAACTTCCGCTTCGTCCACGGCAACATCTGCGACCAACCCTTGGTAGAAAAACTACTGACAGAAGAACAACTCGACACCATCGTCCACTTCGCCGCCGAATCCCACGTCGACCGCTCCATCCTCGCCCCTGACGCCTTCATAGAAACCAACGTAATCGGCACCTACAGCCTATTAAAAGCCGCAAAGAAGGTTTGGCTCGACACGCAGCACTCAGCCCGCCGCACTCACAGATTCCATCACGTCTCGACGGATGAGGTCTATGGTTCGCTAGGCCCCAACGATCCCCCCTTTACCGAAACAACGCCCTATGCGCCAAATTCGCCTTACGCCGCCAGCAAAGCAGCATCAGATCATTTGGTACGAGCCTACCACCATACGTACGGATTGAATGTCACCACCAGCAACTGCTCAAATAACTATGGTCCATATCATTTCCCAGAAAAACTTATTCCGCTTACTCTCACCAATATTATGCAGCGCAAGCCGGTTCCCATTTACGGGGATGGCTTGAATATACGCGACTGGCTTTATGTGGAAGACCATTGTCGAGGTATCGAACTGTTATTAGAAAAGGGCAAAGTGGGTGAAACCTACAACATCGGTGGTAATAACGAGTGGACCAATATCGATATAGTGAAGTTAATCTGCAAAATTATGGACGAACACCTATTTGTTGGAACGCAAAACTCAGTACTCGGTTCTCAGCGTTCAGGATCGGACATCAGTTCTTCAGAACTCATTACCTTTGTTAAAGACCGTCCTGGCCATGACCGCCGATATGCAATTGATGCTGAGAAGATCGGTCGGGAACTTGGTTATCGCCCTCGGGAATCTTTCGAGTCGGGTATCCGCAGAACCATCGCGTGGTATTTGGAAAACGAGCCTTGGTGGCGGGGCATTATGGATGGTAGTTATCTGCGGTGGATCGATTTACAGTACGGCAAAGCAGGATAATGATCAGTTTGCAGCGTCTAGGCGGTGACTACCGGTATGCAGTAAATGCGGCAAAATAATGAATGAACTTGACTACGCACCAAATGAATTCTGTGAGATTGGTAAACGCAAAACCGTTTCTTGGTTTCTCGAAAACCATGCCGGGTGGCAAGACGTTATGGATGGTGGCTATTTGGAATGGATCGGGAGGAAGTATTCGTAAGCAGAAATAACTAGTGAACAAGTATTACACTCAGGTCATAGCGATGCGTATGATATGTGGTGAATTATGAAGTTAAAGTAGAGCGATATCACCGAGGTCAATGTGAAGAAAAAAGCATTTATAACTGGCCTAACAGGTCAAGATGGATCATATCTCGCAGAGTTCTTATTGGCGAGAGGCTATGAAGTGCATGGGATCGTACGTCGCGCATCTGTGTTTAATACCGACAGAATTGACCATATCCTGTCACACCAAGATGTCTATACCTATCACGGTGATATGTCGGATTCCAGTAATCTGAATCGCCTGTTGCAGAAGGTTAGACCTGATGAGATATACAATCTTGCTGCTCAGTCGCATGTTGCAGTTTCATTTGAAGTTCCTGAATATACAGCCGAAGTGGATGGTATTGGAACGATAAGATTGCTTGACGCAATTCGGGATATCGGCCTTGAAACTCGATTCTACCAAGCGTCTACTTCAGAACTATTCGGAGGTCTTCCAGTTACTGCGCCACAGAATGAGCAGACACCATTCTACCCAAAGTCACCGTATGGTGCAGCAAAACTCTATGCGTATTGGGTTACAGTAAACTACCGAGAAGCATACGGAATGTATGCATGTAATGGCATTCTTTTCAATCACGAATCCCCAAGGCGTGGCGAAACATTTGTTACAAAAAAAATAACTAAAGCTGTTGCGCGTATTTCAAAAGGACAGCAAGAGGTCTTGCGTTTAGGTAATCTAGATGCGCTTCGCGACTGGGGATATGCAAAGGAGTATGTTGAATGCATGTGGTTAATGTTGCAGCAGGAAAAGCCTGATGATTTTGTAATTGCAACTGGTAAGACCTATTCGGTCAGATACTTTGTGGAGCAGGCATTTAAGTGTGTTGGAATCACAGTAGAATGGCGAGGAGTAGGTGTTGGTGAAAAGGGTGTGGATTCGAAAACAGGTAAAGTGCTCGTAGAAGTAGACTCGCGGTATTTTAGACCTGCGGAAGTGGAGTTGCTGCAAGGTGACGCCTCAAAAGCAAAAAGACTGCTCGGCTGGGAAAATAAAACGACTCTTGAAGAATTAATAAAAATCATGATTGATTATGATTTGAAATATTCTGACTATCATGGAGGGGCCAAGTGATCTTGGTGACTGGTGCGACAGGTTTTCTCGGTAAACGTATTTGTAGAAGGCTAAATGAGATTGGGCTGGAATACGCTAAGACTTCGCTTAGTCTTGGCCTTGATTTGCGTAACAAACAGGCTACCGTTGATTTTTTTCACGATGTTCAACCCGACTATATTTTAAACTGTGCCGCATTCGTAGGCGGAATACAGTTTGGTTACAAGTATCCAGTCGATATTTTTCAGAATAACCTGACGATGACGCTTAATCTGCTCGAGGCTGCGCATCGGTCTGGCGTCAAAAGAGTAGTTAATCCTATATCAAATTGCGCCTATCCTGCTAGGGCAAGCCTATTTAAAGAGTCTGAGTTTTGGGATGGCCCACTGCATGAGTCGGTGCTTGTTTATGGTTTCGTACGCAAGGCATCATGGGTCGGTTCATGGGCATATGCCAAACAGTACGATATGGATGTGTTAAATCTTGTTCTTTCAAATATGTACGGTCCTGAAGATCATTTTGAGGAAGAGCGATCTCATGCGCTAGGCGCTCTTATTATGAAATTCGTTGAAGCAAAGAGAAATAATTTACCTCAAGTTGTTGTCTGGGGAACAGGAACACCTGTTAGAGAATGGTTGCACGTCGATGATGGAGTAGAAGCTATGATACGGGGCATGAATGTGGCGCGCTCTATTGATCCAGTAAATATTGGTGTTGGTGAGGGTATATCTATAATGGAAATGGCAAAGGTTATTAAGAGTATTGTCGGCTATCAGGGAAAGATAGTTACGGATGCTAGCAAACCTGACGGTGCGCCATACAAGACTGTTGATGGGTCAAGTGGTAGAAAGCTATTTGGGTGGAATCCACGTATACCATTTGATGAGGGTGTTAAGTCCACCATCGATTGGTATCTCAATAACAGATAAGGGTGTGCTCATGATTAAAGAATATAAGGAAGGCGATGTTGTTTTAGCTAGATATATAAGTTCTGGTGGTGCCTGGGGTGAAGGATTAAATTTTTTTTCAAATGAAAATGATTACGTGCAGGTAGGGACCTGGGGATACAATCAAGGAAAAGAATTGCTCGCACATGCCCATAATAATGCTCCTAGAAGTGTGCTTTGGACGCAAGAAGTCTTGTATGTTCGCGCTGGAAAAATTTTGGCAGAAATTTACAACTCGCGTGCAATCAAGATCGCAGAGTTTGTTGCTTCCGAAGGTGACGTTGTGATTTTGCTCGCTGGTGGCCATGGTTACAAAATACTTGAGGATGGTACGCAAGTATTGGAAGTAAAAAACGGGCCATACCTTGGGGCCGATGTGGATAGGGTGCGTTTGTGAATGAGGGGAATATTTTTTTTGATGTATCAAAACTAAAAGCCTGTGGACGTAATGTAATAATAGGTAAGACAGCGCGCATTAGATATCCTGAATGCGTAGAAATAGGTGACAATGTCATTATTGATGATTTCACCTATATATCTACTAGCCTTGTGATTACCAATAACGTACATATTGCATCTGGTTGTAAACTTATAGGGGGCAAATCTGCGCAGATCGAAATTGGAGATTTCTGTACATTAGCCCCAAACGTTGTTATGGCGGCAGGAAGCGATGATTATATTGCTGGCATAGCATCTCCGCTGGTCCCGCTGAAATATAAGGGGGACTGTCTAATTGGCTCGATTAGATTGATTCGGCACTCGATTATTGGCGCCAATTCAGTTGTTTTACCTAATGTTGTTTTTGGAGAGGGTGCCTCCGTAGGTGCGTTGTCCCTCGTTAATCGGGATCTTGATGAGTGGGGCTTATATGCTGGTGTGCCTGCTCGATTAATTAAAATCAGAAATGCAAAAGAAATTCTAGAGTCTGAAGCTAAGTTTTTCTTGGAGAGAGCAGATGTCTAACGATTTTATTATGCAAATGCAGCCCTGGTTTGGTGAAGAGGAAAAGAAGGCAGTATGTGAATACATGGATGAAGGCGGTTTTATCACCGAATTCAAGAGAACCGAGCGTTTTGAACAAATGATAGCCCAGTATACAGGATCAAAGCACTGTGTGGTTGTAAACAATGGAACAATCAGCCTGACCTTGGCTGCCATTGCTGCCGGTGTGGAGGCTGGAGATGAGGTGATTGTCCCTAACTACACAATGATAGCAACACCAAACTCGGTAAAGATTTTTGGTGCTGCACCTGTTTTTGTGGATGTCGAACCTGAGACGCTCTGTCTGGACATTGAATTGGTCAAGAAAGCCATCACACCTAAAACCAAGGCCATCATGCTTGTGTCAGCAAATGGGAGATACCCCAAAGTTGGGATTGCTGCGTTCGAAGAGCTTGTGAGTGAAAATGGTTTGATCCTGATCGAAGATGCTGCTCAGTCTCTCGGTTCATTCTATCCTGATGGTAGACACATTGGCCGCGCTGGTCTGATAGGCAGTTTCTCCTTTTCTGCACCGAAGATAATTTCAACGGGGCAGGGAGGTGCTCTAATTACTGACGATGATGAGATGGCGTTTAGACTTCGTCGACTGAAGGATTTTGGCCGTTCTGGAGGTGGTAATGATATTCATGATTCGATCGGATTCAATTTCAAGTTCACAGAGTTGCAGGCGTGCATCGGTATTGAGCAGATGAAGAAACTGCCTGCTCGCGTAGCGCGTAAAAAAGAAATATGGAACGCTTATGCCGATGGCCTGGCCAACATACCGCAAATTAGACTCTTTGCTCATGATTTAGAGTGCACTAGCCCATGGTTTATTGATGCCTTAGTGGAGGACCGGGAAAAATTAGCTATTTATTTAAAAGCCAATGGTGTCGGAACACGCGTTATGTACCCCCCGATCAACCGTCAAAAGGCCTACTTAGTAGATGCTAACTGTCCCGTATCCGAAAAGATTGGTAAGAGTGGGCTATGGTTACCTTCTGCCGTGCAACTTACGAACGCCCAGATTGCTTCCGTCTGCGAAAAAATTAGGGATTTTTATGCGCTTAGATAAGAGATTGGCGATACTTACAATAAGTTGCGATAAGTATTCAAGTTTATGGGAGCTATTTTTTGATCGGTTTGATAGAAATTGGAAAGATTGTTCGTTTCAAAAATATTTGCTGACTAATCATCAAGATTACTGCCGCCAAGGTATAAGGACATTGCGGATCGGGGACGATATAGACTGGTCGTCCAATCTAAAAGCTGCAATTAAGTTTATAGAAGAAGATTACATTTTGCTGATGCTTGAGGACGCTCCACTGAATGGGCCGGTTGACTCAGATGAATTTACAAGAATACTTCAGCAAGCTATAGAGTTAGATCTTAATTATCTAAATATGAAGGCCTCTCCTCGGCCGCCTGTATCATATGACTCGCGATTTGGAATTTACCCACCGGGGCTAATTTATCGCACTGCGGTTGTCCCATGTATTTGGAAAAAGTCTGTTCTTGAGAAATTGCTGCTCAAGGGAGAGTCTGCTTGGCAGTTTGAGATAAGAGGAAGCGGTAGATCAGAACAATACGACCGTTTCTATGCACTCTCAAGACCTTTTTTCAACATATTGCACATCATAATTCAAGGACAAGTGGATAGAAGAGCTGATGCGAGTTTGCGTGAGTCCGGTGAGAGAAGCGGAATTAAGTTCGATACTATGAGTCGATCGCGGTACCTGAAGCTTAGAGTAAAGGAGTTATTGTCCGTCGGTGTAAACACTCTTCCCTATAAAACAAGGAAATCTCTCAGGACAATGTATTTCAAACATATTGCAAGAAATGATGAGTGGGTTTAACTGACGTGATTCACACATTAATGAAAATTCAATTTTCTCGTAATGCAGCAATACGCATAACTAAATGAGATATTTAAATTGACAAAATTATTAGTAGTCTTCGGAACGCGCCCTGAAGCAATAAAGATGGCGCCGCTCTGCCAAGCACTTTCTGTTGACCCAACTTTTGAAGCCCGGGTTTGTGTGACTGCTCAGCATCGAGAGCTACTGGATCAGGTCTTGGCAGCATTTTCGATTAAACCTGATTATGATCTAAATGTCATGAGAGCGAATCAGGATCTTACGGACACTACTTGCAGTGTCCTTTTTGGATTGCGCAAGGTGTTTTCTGGCTGGCGACCAGATTTGATCTTGATTCATGGTGACACCACTACCACCTTCTCGGCCGCGCTTGCGGCCTTTTATCATGGTATTAGTGTAGGCCACGTGGAGGCGGGACTTCGTACGGGTAACATCCTGTCGCCGTGGCCCGAGGAAGCAAATCGGAAGTTGGCCAGCGTTGTCACGGAACTGCATTTTGCACCTACAACTTTCGCGCAGAAAAATCTGTTGAAAGAAGGTGTTGCACAGAAAAACATCTATGTCACAGGTAATACGGTAATTGACGCTTTACAGTTGGCACTTCAACGCATTGAGAACAATATTGAGGTGAAGACGGCTTTATCTAAACAATTTGATTTTATTGATCCAGCAAAACGCCTTGTTTTAGTGACGGGTCATCGTCGAGAGAACTTTGGCTCAGGTTTTGAAAACATCTGCCGTGCCCTCGCTAAGATCGCCAGTCGAAGTGATGTGCAAATCGTATATCCGGTACATCTAAACCCAAATGTTAGGAAACCTGTCAACCAAATTCTTGGCACTGTACCTAATGTTCACTTAATAGAACCGCTAGATTACCTGCCATTTGTTTACTTAATGAATCTGTCATACCTGATTGTCACTGACTCTGGTGGCATTCAAGAGGAAGCGCCGTCTCTAGGGAAGCCAGTGCTAGTGATGCGAGAAACTACTGAGAGACCTGAAGCGATTGAAGCTGGTACGGTGCGACTTGTGGGAACACAAGTCGAGTCAATTTGCAGTCATGTTGATAACCTTCTTGACAACGACCGTGTATATACTTCTATGGCAAAGGCACACAATCCATACGGAGATGGTGCTGCCTGTCGACGAATTGTTTCCGCGATTCACAGGTGGTTTGATGCTCGTAAGTCAGGCTCCAACGCGAAGTAGGATATTTATGTAGTTACATCATGCTGGTTACTTAACAATGTTAGAGACAAAAATGAACCACCCGATTCTTCCCATCTCTTTGATAGTTACTTGCTTCAACGAGGTTAGTAATGTTGCCGGATGGTGCAAGAGCCTGCTTGATATGGATGCATTTCCAAGTGAGGTCATCGTATCCGACAGCGATTCGACGGATAACACCGTTAATGAGCTTAGGAAACATCTAGAAGGTCATGGCTTTGATCTTGTAATTCTAGGGGGAAGGTGCAGTATCTCAGAAGGTCGGAACAAGGCTATTGCACACGCTCGATTCGAACGTCTTGCCATCACTGATTTCGGTGTGACCTTCGGTCGGGAGTGGCTGTCTGCGTTGAACGAATCTCTTGAGGATAGTGATTGGGTGGGTGGTTGCTACACTATGGTGTGGCGGAACTCTGTACAGCGTGCATATTGCCGATTATTTGACGTTGATTCATCCCGTTTGGACGAGCAAAGTTTTTTGCCATCGTCACGATCCTTTGCGATCACAAAATCAGCTTTTCATTCCGCTGGTGGATACGATACATCATTGTTATTAGGCGAAGATACCGATCTAGTTTTGCGCTTGCGTACCATGCCGTTACGCTATCGACTGGAACGCAAGGCAGTAGTTTTCTGGTTGCCAAGAGATAGCTTCGGGGCTATCTACCTACAGAATTACCGTTATGCCTATTGGGACGGTCGTGCACAGCAAAGTCCTGGGCGGTGGTTGCACCTGTTGTTCTGGTTAGTGGTCACACTAATCCCGGTTGTTTTCTTGGTGGGCACCCCTTTGCTGGTTAGTCTTAACTCATTTGCTGGAGCTGTGGCACTGCTGTATGCCAAAGCCTCTCGAAATACGCTTCGTGGCAGCAGTCAGTCTTGGGCTCGACCGATGGACATGTTGACGTACTACATAGCTACTTCTGGTAGTGTCTTTGGATACGTACTTGGAACGTTAGCTAGGCTGCTGGTTAAAAACGCATGATTCTCGACCGTCGTGTCCTTTTGCCCGCAACCGCACAAATACTGGCGATTGCTTCACCGTTTTTGTTCCTCCGTACGATAATCGTAGGCCATGGATCAGAGACCGCGGTCACAAGTGAGCTAATCCTTTCCTTGGTAGGGTTCTTTTCGATTGTGGTCGACTGGTCATCTGTGACATTTTTATCTCGGACACAATCGCGACTGCTCGGTAGCGGGGCCTACTTCAGCGTTCTGGTAGCCAGGTTGCTTATGGCAGCTTTGCTGCTCGCATGTGCGATTATATTTCTTTCAATGACAAAAGGGTCCTATTCCTCTGG
This sequence comes from Pseudomonadota bacterium, assembly GCA_040752855.1. Lineage (GTDB taxonomy): Bacteria > Pseudomonadota > Gammaproteobacteria > RBG-16-57-12 > RBG-16-57-12 > JBFMHP01. Next base: position 24,477 of record JBFMHP010000012.1, read on the forward strand.
CTTGACCTGGATCATCGCAATTATGCTGCTCGGCATAGCGCTTGATCCCTCGTGGATTCATGTCGGTCGTGGATTGATTTGGCTCCCAGCTGCGCTAAGTGCATGTCGCTTCGGTGGGGCTACCGTTATGGCACTGATCGGGGTAGATCCAATCTATGCTTTGGGCTTGGCATTCTGTCTAAGCTCAGTGGTATTCATTTTGCCGATTAGTCATCTACTAGTGTTGCCTAGTAGATTGTCATGGCAATTGCCTTTTCGAATCGTCCGTCGATACTACCTGCCAACTCTAACAGAGTTGTTAACAGCAGCGTTCTCGCGCCTCGATGTCGCGGTCGCAGCTGTGTTGCTCAGTACGGACCAGGCGCTTATGTATGCTGTGTCCCGAAAACTCAATGTGGGCTTGCAGAGCGTGGCTTTTTCAAGCGCAAGGCTACTTTACCTAGAGCGTAATGAGGCTAGACTGAGTAGTCTTAAGCGCTCGCTCCAGAGGATATCTATGCTGATTATGCTTCTTGGAGTGCCGACTGCGTATATGGCGGCAACAAAAGTTTTTCTTATACCTGGCGGATTCGAACTCATGTTGACGGTCGGGTTTCTAGCGCTGCTCATTCCCTTGGGTTACTTTAAGATCGTTATTCAGTTCTCGGACCTCTATCGGAATGGTAGATTTGGATCCGACTTAGCTTATAGCGTAGCATCATTGGCAATATTTGCCCTTATCTGTTTGGGTATGGCTGCCAATGACGTTAACTCAGCAGTGCTATTCTCATTGTGTAGGCTTTTAGCTGACGCGACATATGTTTCAGTAGCCTTCTTTTTTCAGCGAACCCGATATGCTCTCGACTAAAGGCTGGTTGCTCGCGTTGTCAGCAGGCACTCTGTATTGTGTGAATCAATGGTTGACAGTACATGGGTTAAAGTGGCCAACGACGTTACTCGTACTTGTGCTCTTTGGAGTGGTGGCGATCACAGCTGTTCAGCCTGCTTTACGACGCTATCTCCCGGCAATATTTTTTCTGTCTGTGATCGGATTTCCTGCGTATTCAGCAGATCCCTATGCGATAGATTATGTTGCACCCTTTAGTCTCGCAAAGTTTGTGGCACTTGGTAGCTTGGCCCTTATGTGCAGGCCAGCACTTTCAGTGTACGGGATATCGCTATTTTTTATTATTGTGATTGCGACCGGCATGGCTGTACTTCTCGGCCGGTTTGGCGATATATGGGCTGAAGTATGGTATGTCATTTTGATTGTCTTTGCGTTGAATACAATGGGTCGGAAGGGCCTCGCCAGTTCCGCGCATTTGCTTCTGAGTGCACTTGAACGCATCTTCTATCTGTTAGTTCCAATTGCTGCATTCACATACGCAACAGGGATGCATGATGAGCGATCTGGCGGAACGGTTGTATATTTCTATGGTCATTGGATAGGCATAGCGACCACATTCGCTGTTTATGCGGCACTATCACAGCAATCCACGGTCTTTAGGGTGTCATGGATTAGGTTAACCCTACTGATTACTACCATCTACGTTTGCATGGCGTCCTATCAGTCTGCACACTTCATCCTTTTTATTGTTGCAGTATTGATTGCGATGTACCAGCAACGCAAGAGGGGCGGCCGAACTTCAAATATCTTTCTGCCGTTGATAGCTCTCACAGCTCTTCTATTGGCGGGCACAGTCATATTACAACGTGGCGAGACTGACAGTTGGCTTTATTTGAAAATTTCCCAAGTATTCCTATTAGCATCTGGGGGTTTCGTCGAGGCAAGCAACTCAGTCACGATCCGTGTGTCGCAACTTATTTCGATGTTCGAACAAGGAAATATCTGGACGATTCTCTTTGGCCGAGGAATGTCCTCAATTTATTTTCCCGAGGGAGCTTTGTGGGATAGCGTGATCTTTCATGAGGCAACCTTCCCAGAACGAGAGTTGGCTTCAGGGCAGTTGCAATATATCCATGAGCCGGTCGTCATGCTGCTCAAATGGTCAGGACTGGTGGGCCTGACGTTGGTTATTCTGGGCTTGTTTGGCCTGAGACGAATTACCTATATAGATCGCCAGCAGGCTACGTTGGTGATTGTCGTGTTTCTGTTATTCTTCGCCTCTTCTCTTCATACTGGGATACTGGTTACGGGACTGTTTATTTTATCTAAGGGAGTTAAGCTTTATGTCTCCACGAAAAGTTCTCATTAGCTACTGGGCTGACTCCGAAATTACTTTTGTTCGTTTCGCGCGTGCAAGATGTTTATCGTTAGGAATACCCTTTGAATTTCGGAAAGTATCACACCATCCGAGCTGGTTTGGACCGAAACGCTCGATCTTAATAAATGCAATACACCTGTCGCGTACTCTGATTGGCCTATTGAAGATGGGATTTGCTGGGAATGTTTGTGCTTTCGGAACAAATGTGTGTCGTGCATTATTTTTCTTCTCTTGGCTGTTCAGACGAACCTACTACATTTACAATGAACTTCCGGAACACAGATCTAGTAACCCTTTGTATTGGATCGACAGAATAATTTTCAGGTATGCTCGATTCGTCTATGTCTCTACAGATGCAAGAGCACGGTTCGTGAAAGAGCTATACAATCTTCAGAGAGATATTGGTGTTGTGGAGAATATCACTCTTAATGAGATTCCTGATATTCAATTGACACACCGTAACGATGTTGCGGTTTTTTCTGGTTCGATTACCCAAAAAAGATTTAACTCTCAGGATATAGATAAGTTCCGAATGCTGCGCGATTTTTTGGGGAAAAGTATAGTTGTATACGGCGTAGTTGCACGTAAACTCTCACCTGAGTTCGCTTCGCTGCTAGATTTTCGTGGCGCTGTTTCTCACGCAGAAATGATGAAGAAGTTAACTGACTTTCGATATGCATTGCTCGCATATTATCAAGGTGAGCCAAACTACGATCTGTGTGCACCGCTCAAGCTCTATGAGTACGTTGCGGCTGGTTGTCGCGTAATTTCGATCAACAAAAATGCTGGATTGTTGCGGGTGGCGGCGCGCTATCCTAACCTTATATGCTTCATTGATGATTCGATGTCCCCGCACACTGTGCTAGATGAACATGCTTATGCTAAAGAGCGAGAAATGTTTTTGCAGGAGGCATTGAAGAGTAATGATCGATTCGCCATAGAGATTACTACATGAAATCATTTACAAGAACATCCCATCCAGCCGTTTCCGTTATTACGCCGTGTTTGAACGGAATTGCTTATCTTCCACAGATGGTGGCCTCGGTTATAGCTCAGACATTCTCGGATTGGGAGCTAATCTTTATAGACGATGGTTCAACGGACGGAAGCCTAGAGTACATGATTGAAGCTGCATCCCAGGAACAGCGGATCGTCGTCAAGCATACGACTGGAAGAGTCGGTGCAGCAGCCGCGAGGAATATCGGTATATCCTCAGCCAGAGGCCAGTACGTGGCGTTTCTGGATTGTGACGACTGGTGGCTACCTGACAAACTTGCGCGACAGATTACATGTATGGAGCAGACTGGTGCGGCTTTCTCATGCGCAGCATACATCGTATACGACCATTCTGGAAAGGTGATTCGTAAACAGAGTGTATATGGTCCTTTAACTAGCAGACGTCATCTTCACAAGCAGATAATCGTCGGCTGTCTAACAGTGATGTATGATCGTATTCAGCTTCCTGTTGCTGCTTTTGTGACGGAGCTGAATCGTGCGGAGGACTATCTATTGTGGTATGAATTGCTGCTGCAAGTCGAACGGCTAGGGATGGCGACTTGTGTAATCGAAGATGCGCTAGCGTGTTATCGAGCGCACAGTGGTGGAAAAAGCAGTAATAAATACCGTCATGCATTGGCGCACTGGCGTATTTACCGTGATTATTTGGGGTTCTCTGTCCCCAAGGCGGGAGCATGCCTCCTCTCTTATGCCGCGAATGGAATCTTCAACCGTTGCACGATATTACCGAGGTTCAAGTAATGACGGCCCACATCTCGAAAAGTTCTGATAAAGATCCGGGTTCTCCTACATCTATTTCTGTTGAAGCCAGAGCGGCTAAAGCATGCAAAAGGATTTCATATCAAGTGACTCAGTATTCGGCTCCGCGTCTTCTTACGCAGATTATGCAATGGCTATGCGCTCGATATATTAATAAAGTGACCACTTGGTTACATCGTTGCCTTCCAGTGTCGGTCAGGCTTCCATCTGGATTTGCCTTTGATCCTCACGACCATATTGGATCTCGAGTTCTCGCTAGTGGCATCTATGAGAGTCGAGAGATACAGGCCGCAGCGTGGCTGCTTTCAAAATTTGACTCTGCATCTGGAGTAATGGTTGATGTTGGAGCACACATTGGGGTTTATTCGTGTGTTTTATGTAGATACTTCAAAAGGGTAATCGCGTTTGAACCCAATCCTAGAGTGTTCATGCTTCTGCAATATAACTGCTTTAATCTTCATAATGTAGATTTTCGACAGGTCGCGCTTGCTGATAGTCAGTCAACAGAGTATCTCGGAGTGGATCGCTGTAACACTGGTCATGCTGAATTGGGGGGAGGTAATACATCCAATTTTTCAGAGATGGACGTCTACTTCGTCCCAACTGACACGCTAGACGCACAACTGGTTAGTTTGGATATTCCGGTTCGATTCATTAAAATAGACGTAGAAGGTGAAGAGTGTAGAGTGATACGCGGGGCAGAAAAAATACTAAAGCGAGATAGACCGATTATTTCGTTCGAATACGTACAAGAATTCCAGGCTGATAATGATATTAATGTCTATGATTTTCTGATTTCGTATGATTATCGTATATTTGTAGTGGAGCATAGACATCTATCCAAGTATGAAATTTTGAATGCTTTGCACCGGCTGATCGTTTCGCCTGAATTGAATATGGTTGAGCTTATTGAGCGCCCACAATTAGATTCTCGGCTTCTGTTCGCAGTTCCGAGCGAACTGGTAGTTAATCTCGAAGAGATTGAAAAAAATGGCTTAGACAAGGTCGCAAGAGCGTAATCAAAGGTTGTTATATATTGCAATACAGAGATAAATGTGCTTTGTCGTTGCGACCTCAGATATGCAGGTTTTGTGGTTCGGGAATTTGTGACTCTATTCGAGAATTTTTACGTCTCCTCAAGATGCTTATGGTCGGTAGTTGTGCTTTTCAGTGGTTTTCGCGTTTTGTTGACAGTAGATTTACTTGAAGGCTAAATACGCTTATATTCTTTTTGGCACGCGCTGTGAAGCCCCGATGAGTGCTGCCGATCAGTCATCTCAAGGAAATGCGTTGAGATTCTGCATGATCTGCGGCTTCAGATGATTTGATATCTAGTTACTCTAAACGAGTACGCAGAGGTGGTTATACAACATGCATTTGCGATGGATTTTGAATGTGCTGTGAGTTTTTGGTCCTGCTGTATTTTGGCTGAACTTGGCTGAAATTGTCTCTATGCATCTATCGTTTGGATATGTTGTGAGTAGCATTCACGTCTGCAGTGTTATTGCTAAAATTAGTTTTAGAATTTTGGTGCTGTGTGCAATTTTTGAACGCAATATTGATTTGTGTCACAGCTGAATTTGCAGGTAACCAACTAAGATCAAGACTGTCAAATGATTCCCGTAATAATTTCAGGTGGCTCTGGCACCAGACTTTGGCCGGTTTCGCGCAAGAATCGCCCCAAGCAATTCATTGACCTTGTTAACGACCGTAGCATGTTTCAGAACACGCTCGATAGGCTTGAGGGCGCTGAGAGATTGTCGCAGCCGATAATTGTCTGTAATCACGATCATCGTTTTATGGTGGCCGATCAATTACAGGGGACTTGGGGTGATTCGTCGACTATTTTACTTGAACCACTTGGGCGTAACACGGCGCCTGCGATTGCCTTGGCTGCCTTAGCCGCGGAGACGGCGTATGGAGGGAATACTGTTTTGCTGGTATTGCCAGCCGACCACCATATTGTTGATGCTGCCGGCTTCCGTTCCACGGTTGAACGTGCTTGTGTCTTGGCGGATCAGGGGATGATGGTGACCTTTGGGATCGTGCCGACTAATCCTGAAACTGGTTACGGTTATATCAGGGTAGGTAAAAGAGTGTCGGGCTCTGATGTCACAGCGTGTGTTATAGCTAAGTTTGTTGAGAAACCTGATCTCATAACCGCTCAAGGATACGTCTCGAGTGGTGAGTACTACTGGAACAGCGGAATGTTTATGTTCCAGGCAGGCCGTTACCTTGAGGAGTTGGGACAACATCGTCCCGATATTCTGGAGGTTTGCAGGGAGGCTTATAAATCTGCTTCTCGTGATTTGGATTTTACTCGTATTCCCCAAGACATTTTTGCGAAATGCCCAGAGGACTCCATTGACTATGCCGTGATGGAAAAGACAGATCGAGCGGTTGTCGTGCCTCTCGATGTGGGTTGGAGCGATGTAGGCGCGTGGTTGGCGTTATGGGAGTTGGGTAGCAAGGATGACCGCGGAAATGTGTCCCACGGCGATGTGTGGCATATCAACAGCAACAACTGTTATTTTCACGCCGAGAGCAAAATGATCGCCGCCGTGGGGGTGAATAACATCGTGGTGGTGGAGACGCCAGATGGTGTTATGGTCGTCGATCGCAATCGAACGCAAGATGTTAAGAAAATTGTTGATCAGCTTAAAGCCGCAGGACGTAAAGAAACCGATTTTCATCGTGAAGTGCATCGGCCATGGGGTGTGTATGATTCCATTGATAGCGGCGGACGCTATCAAGTGAAGCATATCACGGTAAAGCCGGGTGCCAAGCTCTCGGTGCAAATGCATCATCACCGTGCCGAACATTGGGTAGTGGTGACGGGTACGGCTAAGGTGACAGTTGACGGTAAGGAGATGTTGCTGACGGAGAATCAGTCTACCTATATTCCGATTGGCGCCGTGCATTCATTGGAGAATCCGGGCAAGATTCCTCTGGAGATTATTGAAGTACAGTCGGGCGCCTATCTTGGAGAGGACGATATCGTCCGGTTTGAGGATCGTTATGGTCGGTCGAAGGACTGAGTACTGAGATTAGAGGGGCAATGGGAGTATGCATGTTCTAATCTCTGAGTTGATGGCGAGTAGTGGTGTCAAGTTTGGCACGAGTGGCGCGCGTGGGCTTGCATCGCAGATGACCGACCGGGTCTGCTATGTATATACTCGCGCATTTCTTCAACATCTCGAGTCCCGTGGTGAAATAAAGCGGGGCGATCGTGTGGCAGTTGCCGGTGATTTTCGGCCTAGTTCGCCGCGGATTCTCGCTGCATGCGCTAAATCAATCGCGGATTCGGGATATATGCCTGATTTCTGCGGTTTTATTCCCACTCCTGCGGTCGCTTTCTATGCGATTTCGAACCATATGGCCAGCCTGATGGTCACGGGCAGCCACATCCCGGATGATCGTAACGGGATCAAGTTCAACAAACCAACAGGTGAGATCCTAAAGGAGGACGAGCAAGGGATTGCGCAGCAACGGGTAGCGATCGATGATGGCATGTTTGGTGCGGACGGGATGCTAACAGATTTATACCCGCTTGACGCCATCAATACATCGGCGGAATCACTTTATCTTGATCGCTATGTGCAATTTTTTGGTGCCGATGTTCTCAAGGGAAAGAGGGTAGCGGTCTATCAGCATTCATCCGTGGCTCGCGATATTTTACCGTTGGTCTTTAGCGCATTAGGCGCTGAGGTGATTGTGCTCGGGCGCTCCGATAGTTTTATCCCTGTTGATACAGAGGCAATCCGGCCTGAGGATGTACGCTTGGCGAAGCAGTGGGCTAAGGAATACAAGTTTGATTGCATCGTGTCTGCTGATGGTGATGGTGACCGGCCTTTGATCGGTGATGAGCGCGGCAACTGGTTGCGAGGCGATGTGGCTGGCATTCTGTGCGCTCGCTATCTTGAGGCGTATGCAGTCGCGACTCCGGTCAGTAGTAATAGCGCTGTGGAAAAAAGTGGCTGGTTCAAGAAGGTCGCGCGCACCCGAATTGGTTCTCCCTTTGTGATCGCAGCAATGGAGCAGGCATTATCTGAGCATGGGAACGTTGTTGGCTATGAAGCCAATGGAGGCTTTCTGATCGCAAGTGATATTACTATCGATGACAGGTTGTTGCGGGCCCTGCCTACCCGCGATGCCGCGATTGTGCCACTTGCTATTATGATGTTGGCGGATCGAGAGGGTCGCTCTATATCGGGATTGTTGTCACTGTTGCCGGGGCGATTTACCTATAGTGAGAGGATTAAGGATTTTCCAACTGAGTTGAGTGCCAGCCGTCTTTCTCAGTTCAGTAGTGGTAGACTCCATCATGACAAGGCCAAGGTTGAGCGGGAGTTTCCTGAGCTTGGTCCAGTGATGTCCATTGATACCACTGATGGAATCCGTATCACCTTCGACAGTGCCGAAGTAATACATCTAAGGCCCTCCGGAAATGCCCCTGAGCTGCGCTGCTATACCGAGGCTGATACTGAGAAGCGAGCCTTTGATTTAAATGCCTATTGCATCGCCATTATGCAGGGGTGGCGGGCATAATATTGAACCTCGATTGATTTTTTTGGTCATTTGTGCCCCCGGCTTACGCTATACTTACCTAAAATCTTATAGGGAATTAGTTGAGAATTATGATGGGTTATACAAGCTTCTTTGCAGCCTTTGCTGTTACCTTGCTCGCGATCTATTTTATAAAACCTGTAGCCTTGCGCATTGGTCTGGCCGATTGTCCGGGGGGACGGAAGTGCCATGAGGGCGTGGTGCCGTTGGTGGGCGGCGTCGCAATGTTCATGGGTTTTGTGTTCTCCCTAGTTGCGTTGCCTGAACCTATCGAGGAGTTTCGCAGTTTTGTCTTGGCGATTGCCATGCTGGTCATTGTGGGGGTGCTTGATGACCTACATGGTTTGTCGGCACGTGCACGATTTGTTGCACAGATATTCGCCGCTTTGATCATGGTGTTTTGGGGTGGCAATGTTCTAACCAGCTTAGGCAGCTTGCTTTCCAGTGATCCGCTTGTCCTTGGGATATTCGCCATTCCGTTTACTGTGTTTGGCGTGGTCGGAGTGATCAATGCGTTGAATATGTCAGACGGCGTTGACGGCTTGGCCGGCAGTCTGGTGGTGATTTCGCTGATATCCATGTCGGTGTTGGCGCTCTCTGCCAAGAGCTTGCCCGATGCGCATGTGATGTTGCTGTTGGTTATCACGATCATGGCTTTTTTGTGCCTGAATTTCCCGATCCCCGGCAGGAAGAGTGCCAAGATCTTTATGGGCGATGCGGGAAGCATGTTTCTGGGGTTTGCCTTGGCATGGTTTGCCATTGAGTTGAGCCAAGGTGAGTCTGCCGTGATGTCGCCGGTGGCGGCGTTGTGGATCGTCGGCCTGCCCATCATGGATACCGTAGCGGTTATGTTCCGCAGGATCATCAGAAGGCGCTCGCCTTTTACGCCTGATCGATCCCACCTACATCATGTTCTGCTATTGGCGGGTTACGGTTCTCGCGGGACGGTCTTGATCATGATCGTGATTCAGACGCTTTGCTGTCTGGCCGGTGCATCCATCGGCTACTTTGGCATCCCTGAATATCTGATGTTCTACGCTTACCTTTTCGTATTCGCTCTGTACTATTGGGCTATGATACGGGCATGGAAGGTTATGAAAATCATTAAGCTCAAAAAGCGGATACGCTATTAGGAGAATCCTGATTCGCGGCATTCTGGCGGATGCTCAGGCGAGATAAATAGAGTTGATAGTGTATGCAAATATTGGTTACTGGTGGTGCTGGGTTCATCGGTTCAAACTTGGTGGATGTGCTGCTTCAGGATGGTTATCGGGTAAGAGTGATAGACAATCTCAGTACGGGAAAACTTGAGAATCTCCCACTGCATCACGCCAATTTGGAGTTTATCAATGGGGATATTACGGATAAGGCTCTGATTGACGATGTGGCGCTGGGCGTTGACAAGATCGTGCATCTGGCCGCAATCGCGTCGGTCCAAGCTTCTGTAGATGATCCAATCGCAACCCATCGGGCTAATTTTGATGGTACCTTGAATCTCCTCGCCGCGGCGCAAAACCACGGTATCAACAAGTTTATCTATGCTTCGTCTGCTGCAGTTTATGGGGATGTAAAAACCTTGCCGGTGCCTGAATCAGCGGCGCTTGCACCATTGACTCCTTATGCCGCCGATAAATTGGCGGGCGAATACTATTTGGACTTTTATGTGCGTCAATTCGGCTTGAATGCCTTGGCCTTTCGGTTTTTCAATATCTATGGTCCGAGACAGGACCCGTCATCCCCCTACTCAGGGGTAATCAGCATATTCACTGAACGCGCCAAGAAGGGATTGCCGATTACAATCTTCGGTGATGGTGAGCAGACGAGGGACTTTGTGTTCATTGGGGATTTGGTAAAAGTGCTGGTAAAAGGGCTTGAATTCCCGGTTTCTGGATTTCATGTGATGAACGTGGGCAATGGGAGTGGTACGTCGCTTTTGGAGATGGTGTCGACCATTGAATCGATTGTTGGTCATGAGATTGAGAAAAAATTCGCGAACGCAAGACCCGGTGATATCAGGCATTCGCGCGCCAATATCGATAGGTTGCGCGAGTTGCTTGGTACTGCGCCCGTTACGCCTCTTAGAAAGGGGCTTGAAGCGTTGATCGCGTCTTTGAGGTGAGCCGGCGCTTTTTAGCCTCTTGAGGCTTTTGCGTGCAGATCTATTTTTGCTGGAAACGGCAGCCTGACGTTGAATTTCCAATGAAGCGTCATCAGCCATTGCGAGGAGTGTTACGGTCTGCCAGCAAGCTCATCGCCTCATTGATTGCCTGAAGCGTTGTCTTGTCACCACCCCGGTCCGGGTGGTGTTCCATCACCAGTTTCTTGTATTGCTTCCTGATGTCTGCCGGGCTCACCGGGTCTTGCAGGCCGAGGACGCTCAATGCAAAGGCGCGTTGATCGTTGCGCAGAAAGCGCGTCCAGAATGAACCGAGCAGATCGTTGACATCGCCCTCTGTCGTTGTCTCGAGATTGGTGAGACTTAGATAATACTCGCGCAACGGATCGTGCGGGGCGGGAAATGACGTCGTGGCGGCAGCGTAGGGGAGGAGTTTGATTTTCAGGCAGTGTATGTCGATGTCCTGGGCTTCGGTACGCAGGCGAGATTGCAGCGCGTATAGGCAATGAAAAAGGATGAAGTGGCATTGATACATCGAGAGGTTGCTTTTCAGCGCGTCGGCGTCGAAGCCGTCGGCGCCGCCGTCCTGCAGAGTTTTTATCAGTTCGAATTCGCTGATCCCATTGGGTGATTGCCGCAGGATGTGCAGAATGACTTCCTGGAGGTAGGCGAGTTTGTCTTCTTTGATGATTGCGGGCATGATGCTTAGGGTCTGTAATCGATACTTTGTACCATGACATAATGCCGCTAGAGTTGGAAAGCCCTGGATGACTCTCCGGAGGCGTATGTTCGATTGTTGAGGTCGGTGTAATGAAAAAAGTATTCGTCGCAATCATGTTGGTTGTGTTAGTGGCGTGCAACGGCGAGTCAGGCAAGCCGAATTCGGGATTTGTCGCGCCTGCGGCTGCTTGGCAGCAGATCAATGCTGGGGCTTTACTGCTCGATGTCCGGTCTGCCGGGGAATATGCGCAGGGTCACATCGAAGGTGCGATCAATATACCGCACACCGAACTGGCCTCCCGTCTGGGGGAGCTTGATTCCAATAAGGATCGTCCGGTGGTGGTGTATTGCGCGGCGGGTGTGCGGGCGGAGAAGGCCAAGCAGGTGCTGGTCAATGCCGGCTATCAGAATGTTTACAATGCCCGCGGCTATAGCGATCTGCTTTCGAGCAAACCCTGAATCAACCGTGCGGTTTCAATGAACTGTACCAAGGCGTCTCTGAGGAACTCTTTGGTTATTGGAGATGCCCTTAATTTCTACTGTGAGTGGTGAATGAAGGAGTTACGTTACTTTAGGATGTGGCTGGCGCTGGGAGTCGGCATGGTGCTGGTGATTGCCTATCTCTCACTGATGCCGAGTCCGCCATCGCCCGTTAGTTTTGCACATGTCGATAAGATTGAGCACTGCTTGGCATATGCCGTCTTGATGATATGGTTTGTGCAACTCTTCGAGCGCAGTTGGCACATCGGGGTGCTCGTCGCGCTGCTGTCGTTTAGCATTGGCATTGAGGTGCTGCAAGGGCTCGGCGGTTTTCGAGTCTTTGACATTTGGGATATAATGGCTAATCTCAGTGGTTTGGGTTTGGGCTGGGCGTGCGGGGGAACGAAGGTCGCACACGCACTGGCGCGTTATGAAAACCTTATGATTTTGCAGAGGAAGAGAATCGATGACAGATAGCAAACGGGTTAGCAAAGCGGTTTTTCCAGTGGCGGGCTTGGGGACGCGGTTCTTGCCGGCGACGAAGGCCAATCCGAAGGAGATGATGCCGGTCGTCGATAAGCCCTTGATTCAATACGCCGTCGAAGAGGCGATCGCCGCCGGGATCACCCAAATGATCTTTGTAACCAGCAGCAGCAAGCGCGCGATCGAGGATCACTTCGACAAGAATTACGAGTTGGAATCCGAGTTGGAAAAACGCGGCAAGCAGGAGTTGCTGAACATCGTACGCAGCATCCTTCCGAAGGGGGTTTCCTGTGTGTACATTCGCCAGCCCGAGGCCTTGGGGCTGGGGCACGCGGTCTTATGTGCCAAGGATGTCGTGGGGGATTCGCCATTTGCCGTGTTGTTGGCGGACGATCTGATCGATGGTGAAGGCAATGGCAGTCTTGCGCAGATGGTGGATGTGTATGCCGAACACGAATGCAGCGTGCTGGGGGTTGAATCCGTGCCCGTGACGGAAACCGACAAGTACGGCATCGTCAGTTCAGCCGAGATTGCGTCGCGCCTGGGCAAGGTATCGGGCATTGTCGAGAAACCAAAACCGGAGCACGCGCCCTCGAATTTAGCGGTTGTGGGACGCTATATCCTCACGCCGCGCATTTTTGAAATCCTGGAAACCACTGGCAAGGGCGCGGGCGGCGAGATTCAGCTGACCGATGGCATCGCGGCACTGTTGCGCGAAGAGCCGGTGCTTTCCTACGCCTTCAAGGGCCGCCGTTACGATTGCGGCAGCAAATTGGGATATCTGCAAGCAACCGTCGAGTATGGACTGAAGCACCCCGAGCTGCGGCGTGAATTCATGGATTATCTCAACGGCTATTGTTTGCCGTCACTGGTCATCAATGCGTAATGGAGACCGGCTGCGATGTGTCATCGCAGCCGGCTATCCGGTCGATCTGGCCGAGGAATTCATCATAATGCGCACTCAGTTCCGCATATTCCCCTAACTTCAATTTGACCTCGAGCCGTTCAGCGGCGTGTTTTAAATCCTGGGCGCCGCAGTAGCTCGCCGACCCATGCACTTTGTGCACGTGAAAATCCAGGTCCTGGTAGTTGGCGCTGGCGAAGGCATCCTTGATCAGCGGCAGGCGTTGCCGTAAATCGTTCACCAGCATCGCGTAGAGTTCTTCCGCCAATGCGGCATTGTTCAGAAACTTCGCCAGGATTTGCTGTTTGATTTCACCCGACTGCTGCGTTTGCAGGCGCTTGTCGAGGTTGCGGTCGATGGCAGCGAACAGGGCCTCATCATCGATGGGCTTGATCAAGATATCATTGATCCCTTGGGCGCGCATCTCGGGTGAATCCTTGCTCAGAATGTCCGCCGTAATGGCGATGATCGGAGACGCCGCTGAGCATTGGTTCGAAGCGCGGATGTGCCGAGTGGCATGAATGCCGTCCATATTTGGCATGTGCAGGTCCATGAAGATAAGATCAAAAGGAGTTTTGGCCGCCAACTCGACGGCGGCGGCGCCGGTTTCGGCGAGTGTGCAGTTAAAGCCCAGCTCCTCGAGTGATACCCTCAGCAGTTTGCTGTTGATTTGATTGTCCTCCACGATCAAGACGCTGCCGGAATATGGCTTGGCGGTGCTCATCGGGATGGAGAATGCCAGGGCTTGCTGCATCAAGCCGCTGGCGTAGGTCATGCCCAGCAGGCGCGCGAGCTCCGCCAAGCGAAACGGCTGCGAGAGCAGCATGGCGGAGTCGGCATAGCGGTTTTTAAGCTCATCCGATGTGGTGTTGGCCAATAGGAAAATGTTGGGGGTGACGGTTTTTGCCTGTGCGATCATCGATTCGGCCAGACTGGAATCGAGCTCCTGGCGACAGCTCGAGATGAATACGCCGGCGAGGCTTGTCTGCAAGCTCCGGCCAAAGTCCTCGGGACGAGTGCAGACGCCGGCCGTGGCGCCGAATTTGCCCAGCATGTTTTTGAGACTGGTGGCGGAAAACGGCAGCGAGTCATAGATCAAAAAATGTTTGCCATGCAGCAGATTGCCGCCTTGTCTGCGCTCACGGGCGTGCGGGGCGGTGCAACTGATGCTGGCGGTGAATACCGAGCCGCTGTTTTCTTGGCTCGACACCGTGATCGTGCCGCCGAGATTCTCGGCAAGCAGCTTTGAGATCGGCAAACCGAGCCCCGTGCCTTCGAAGCGGCGCTTGGTGCTCGAATCGGCTTGTTGGAATAGCTCGAAGATCCGCTTGATATCTTTCTGATTGATGCCGATCCCGGAGTCTGTGACTGAAAAGGCAATCTTGTATTTGGCTTGATCATCGTCTTCAAGCATGACGCGGATCTGGATATACCCTTGGCTGGTGAATTTCACCGCGTTGCCGACGAGGTTGGTGAGGATCTGCTTTAAGCGGAGCGAATCGGTGGTGATGCGCTCCGGCACATCGTCATAGATCAAATAATTGATCTTTAGATCTTTCTCATGCACGGCCGGGATAAACAGGTGGATGACATCCTCGACCAGCTCGCGCAGGTCGATCTCTTCATGGATGGTTTCAATCTTGCCAGACTCGATCTTGGAGAAATCCAAGATGTCATTGATGATCGACAGCAGTGATCCGGAGGATTTTCGGATGATGTCGACATATTCTTTCTGCGTCTCGGTCAGCGGCATTTTTTGCAGCAATTTGGTGAAGCCGATGATGCCGTTGAGCGGTGTGCGGATTTCATGGCTGATGTTGGCGATGAAGGCCGACTTAGCGTCGCTGGCCGCCTGGGCGTCCTGCCGGGCGCCTTCCAGCTCGAGGTTTTGTTTTTCGAGCAGGGACATGGCCTCGCGCAGCTGGCGCGTTGCCTTCTCGACCTCATCTTTGAGTTGATTGTGCGAAGCCTGGAGCGAGGCGGCCATGTGGTTGAACGAGGTCTCCAAGGTTCCGAGTTCGTCGCTGGAGCGGCTTGCGACACGCGCGTCCAGCCGGCCTTCCGATAGCTGCTTGGCGGTGCTGGCGAGATTGATGATCGGGGTGCTGATGCGCCTGCTCAGTCGCAGGGTGATCCATGCGGTGATGATTAGAGGCAACAGGGTCGCCAGTGCAGCATTGCGTATGAAGGCGGCCTTTTTCTCGAGGGCGGTGCGGTTGGATATTTCGATGAACACCCAGCCGTGCAGGGTTGGACTCGACGGCTGCTGCCGGTACTCCGGCGTTTCATGTGTGAGCAGATCGTCGACTTTAACCTCCATGCTGGTGACCGGCGCAAGAAAGACCAGGCGCGGCGACGCGCGGCCATGTTCCGGCAGGGCGCCGGCGAGCAGTCGCTGGATGTCCGCCGGCTCGTACGCGCCTGAGCCCGCAATGATGTTTCGCTGCTTGTCGATGATCACGGCGGCGATGATGTCTTGTTCGTGCAGAATCGATTCAGTGAGGGATTGCAGAATCTCGTGATTGCCGGATAGCAGCCCATATTCGCTGATCGGCGCGATGTGGCGCGCAAGCGCTTCGCCGTACTCGTGCAGCGACTGGTCGATTTGCTGGATGTGCTTGTTGATGAAGAACGTCGTGATGCCAGCGGCGATCAGGATGATCGGCAGCAGGGTCAGGAGCAGTAGTTTTGATCTGATGCCGGTGATCATTGGCCGGAGTCTCCCGTGTCTTGCATCAGTTGCCGATGCAGCCGCTCTTCATTCAGTCCGTCGAGGTTCAACGAGCGGGCGACTTGGTTGTTGACTTTGACCGTGAAATATTTCGGATAGGTCGATCGAAGGTCGGCGGCGGCATAACCGCTTTTTTGCCAGTCGAGGATGATCTCGGCCAGGTTTTTCCCGATCTGCGCGGTAGTGGAGAAAACCGCGGCCAAGGCGCCGGCCTTCACGTAAGGGGCGGAGAAGCCGAGGATCGGCACGTTATTGCGGTAGGTGCTCAAAAACAAATACTGAACGTTCTGATTGTTGAAGATCTTGGGGTCCGGGATGGCGAGCAACAGGTTGCTGTTGGTCAGGACGCGGCTGAGCGTGCCGTCGAGCTTGTCCGGATTGTCATGGGTGGCGATGTCGATTTTTTGTCCCAGGGTTGCAGCTGCCGCCTCAAGCGCTGGTTTGTGATGCTGCGAGGTCGGTCCCAGAATGGCGGTCAAACGCAGGTCATGCGGTCTGACGAGCTGGGCCAGGCGGATCTGCCGCTCGAAGGGTTGATCGAGAAAGAGCGCATGGACGTTTGCGCCGTTGCCCATCTTTGATTTGATGTTGTCGAAGGTCTGTTTCGGTACCAGCGCCGTGAATACCGGATTGGCGGGTTTGGCCTGGATGATGGCGCCGGCTGCGATGCTGCCGATCGGGACGAGCAGCCGGTGCTCGGCCGGCGGCAGGTCGGAGACGAGGGCCGCTCCGGCCTCGTCCATGATCAGGGTGTGCAGCCGGATGCCGGAGTTCTGACTTTTGAGGGCCGCGCTGGCGGCGCTGATGACCTCGCGGTAGGAATCATTCTGTTCGTGGATGATGAAGATGAGCTCGAGCGTGTCCCCAGCATGGGCGCGAGCGGACAGCGCGAACAGGAATGCGACGACACATGCCGCCCAGTATGCGCGGAATAGCCGGTACCTCTTCATGTGAACATCACTAGGCATTTCTCTATGACTCCCTGTCGTGCATCTCTTGGGTTAGCTCAATATGAAACCATGAATCTTCGGCATGGTCCTGTATCCTTTGTTATCACCGCTCGCTGAAATAACTCTCTCCCCTTTCAGAGAGAGGCCGCCATAGCATACCGTTGCCGGCTTGTCACTGAAACCCGCGTCCCGGAATGACGGCATTCCCACATCACTGCCGCGGTGTCTTCAATGAAAATACAAACTGAGGGCGGCATAGAATCGGCTGTCGAACACATTTTGCGCCCTGAATTCCTGATAGGTGCCTTGGGCATTTTGCATCACCAAGGCGAACTCGCCCTGCACCGAGGCGTTTTTGAATCCGATGCCGATCTTGCTGTCGAAGCGCTCATAGGCCGGTACCGGCTTGCCTTTGTTCAGTGATCCCAGCCACGTGGTTTCACCGACCCGATAATAAGCGAAGCTGGCGTGCAGATCATCTTGCGACCCGAACATGGCGAACAGGCTCCAGCTCTGGCGCGGGGCGCTGTCGGAATAGATGTATTCCGGTTCGCGGTCGCTGCTGGCGATGTCCAGATAGGTGTAGGAGGCGATCAGCCGGCTGTGCCTGCCGGGCCGGTAGGTGAGCTGGCCTTCGAGGCCGCGGATGTCGGCATCGTCATAATTGAACAGGGTAAGGGTCTCATCATCGTAGTCGGCCAACGCCGGGTCCGTGAGGTAATCCGAGGTCCGCACATCCACCGGGGTGATGATGTCTTTCAGTTTTTCGGAGAACAGGCGCAGTTCCACGGTCAGCGGCAGGGCCTGTAATTTGCCGAGATAGGCGAGTTCTATCATGTCGACTCGCTCGGAGCCGACATCGGCGAGGCTGTAGATGCCGATGTCTTGCGGTCCGCCGAGGAGCCCGGCCAAATCGGGGCGGAATACGGTGCGGGCGTCGATCTCTTCTTCCAGGATAAACGGAGGGCGATAGGCGCGGGCCGCTGCCAGCCGCAGCGAGTGGTCCGGCGCGAGGCGCCGACTGAGGCTCACGCGTGGCGAGATGTGGGAGGAATCGTATGGGGTATGTTCGACCATGAACCCCAGATTCGACAGCCAGCCTTCCGCGATTTGTGTCTCCAGATTGGCGAAGACGCGGTGGATACGGGCATCGACTTTATTTGTGCCGTGGAGATTAAACGGGGAGTCGACGCGATCCATGCGCGTGCCGAGGCCCCAGACCATCCGGCTGCCGGGTGCGGGGGCGAAGGTGTGCTGGACTTCGAGGTCGTAGCGTTCGCCGCCGATGCTCTTGTCGACGGTGAATGGGTCCAGGCCGATGCCGTCGAGCGGCACATCGATGACGTCCTCGAGATTGGTATAGTTGTGAAAAAATTGCACATGGAAGAAATTCTCGCTGGTGTTGTAGTGGGTCCAGCGCAGGAATTCATACGTGCGATCGACCTCGATGTCGTAGAAAATAAAGCCGCTCAGCGGCGCGCTGTAGCTGAAGCGGGTGCCGTGGCTACCGTCGGTCAGGCCGAATTCATAGAGCATTTCATCATTGGCGCCGAGCTGCTGATCGATGCGCGCATTGGCAAAGCGTATCTGGGATTTGTCATAGCCGTTCGAGGCATTGGCGATGGCAAACGCGCCGTCATCACGGCGCTCGCCCATGCTCACGCGGAAGGTGGCGTTGCCCAGTTGATCGCCGAGCTGCACCAGATTGTCGTGCACGCCGACATTGCCGGTGCGGTGCCGCAGATAGGCCCCTTGGGTTTCAGCGCTGTGCATGGTGACGATGTTGATCACCCCCATGAAGGAATTCGACCCGTAGCTGGCGGCGTTGGTGCCGCGGATGACCTCGATGTGGCTGATGTCCTCGATATCGATCGAGAGATCCGCCCATTCCGGCCCGCCGAAGGTGGGCTGGTAGATGGCGCGGCCGTCGATCAGGATCTGGAGCCGGTGCGGGTATTGGTCCGACAGGCCGTGATAGGTCACCACATGTTGATACCCCAGCGCATGGGCCACTTGGTAGCCGGGCACAAGTCGGAACAAATCGGCGATATTGCGCGCGCCGCTGGCGTGGATCATCTCGTTGTCGAGGATGGTGACTGAACTCGGGGCATCGTGCAGTGACTGTTCCAGGCGCGAGGCGGAGAGCACGACCGGAAGATCCTCGAGGAATGTTTCTTCGAGGACAACAGTGTTTTCCGGGGCTTCGGCATGAGCCAAGGCGGCGCCAAGCAGGCAGAGAAACAGCGGCGGCAAGCGCACGGCAAGTGAGGACACGATGGGTTGATGTGGCATGGTCGTCGGTTCTTGGTTGTTGGTGGTGAATGACCAGGATCAACATCCATGTCACACTAAAAAAAAGACTATACCCAATGTCCCCGTGAAATGGCAATTAACTTGAGGTAGTGGGCGCCGCCGGCTGATATAATAGCGCGCATATTTCACCAAGGCGGCGAGCAGCTACCGTGCAACTCTTGAACATTTCAGCACTTGCTGCCTGCACAGGTAGGCCAAGGCGCAAGTACACTTTGGACGTCGCTGATGACCTGTCCCGATTCGGGCGGCTGCGACGCTCGCCGAAACCGGGACCCTTGGTGAAATATGCGGGCTAGCATGATTATCAAGATTCTTTTTGAGCAACTGAAACCGGGCTGCGCATGAATTTCCCGACTATTGAACAGTTTATCGGCAATACCCCATTGGTGCGGCTGCAGCGCCTGCCGGGTGAGACCACCAACGTGGTGCTGGCCAAGCTCGAAGGCAATAATCCGGCCGGATCGGTCAAGGACCGGCCGGCGCTGAGCATGATCACACACGCCGAGGCGCGTGGGGCGATCAAGCCGGGCGATACGCTGATCGAGGCGACCAGCGGCAATACCGGCATCGCCTTGGCGATGGCGGCGGCGATCAAGGGTTACCGCATGGTGTTGATCATGCCCGAGACCATGAGCGTGGAGCGTCGCGGCACCATGAAGGCCTTCGGCGCGGAGATCGTACTGGTCAGCAAGGCGCAGGGCATGGAGGGCGCGCGCGACCTGGCCGAGGCGATGCAGGCCCGTGGCGAGGGTATCGTGCTCAATCAGTTTGCCAACACCGACAACCCGCTGGCGCATTACGAGGGCACGGCCCCGGAGATCTGGCGCGATACCGACGGGCGGGTGACGCACTTTGTGAGCGCCATGGGCACCACGGGCACCATCATGGGCAACTCGCGTTATCTCAAACACAAGAATCCCGCGATCCAGATCATCGGCGTGCAACCGGAAGAGGGCGCGAGCATTCCGGGCATTCGCCGCTGGCCGCCCGAGTATCTGCCCAAGATCTACGAACCGCAGCGCGTCGACCGCATCATCGACGTGAGTCAGCAGGCGGCCGAAGACACCACGCGCGCCTTGGCGGCCAAGGAAGGAATCTTCTGCGGCATCTCCTCCGGCGGGGCGGTGGCCGCGGCCTTGCAGGTGTCGCGCGAGGTGGAAAACGCAGTCATCGTCACCATCATCTGCGATCGGGGTGATCGCTATCTGTCCACGAATGTGTTTCCGGCGTGACGGACTGCCATCGGGTGGAGTGACATGGCAAGACGACGCATTGTAAGAAAACCCCTGCCGCAAGAAACGGTTCAGGCCACGATCGAATCCATGAGCCATGAGGGCCGCGGCGTGACCCATGTAAACCACAAGGTGGTGTTCGTCGACGGCGCGCTGACCGGCGAAGAGGTGCTCTTCCGCTATACCAATACCGGCGGGCGCCATGATGAAGGCCGCGTGGAGCAGGTGCTTAAGGCCTCGCCGGATCGGGTGAATCCGCGCTGTCCGCATTTTGGTGTCTGCGGCGGATGCAGTCTGCAACATATCGCCACGCAAAAGCAGATCGAACTCAAACAGCACCAGCTGCTGGAGAATTTTCGGCACATCGGCAAGGTGGAGCCGGAAGAGGTGCTTGCGCCCTTGACCGGCCCGCAGTGGGGCTATCGGCGCAAGGCGCGCCTCGGCGTGCGGTTTGTGGAGAAGAAACAAAAGCTGCTGGTTGGGTTTCGCGAAAAGAGCACGCCGTATCTCGCGGACATGTCGCGGTGCGAGGTGTTGCATCCCAGCGTGGGCGAGCGCATCAGTGAACTCTCGGACTTGATCCGTTCGCTGGAGGCCTATCGCCATATCGCCCAGATTGAAGTGGCGGTGAGCGATGACCACACTGTGCTGGTGTTCCGCAATCTGGTGGCATTGAGCGCGGCCGACCGCGAGACGCTGATTGCGTTTGCCAAGTCTTCCGGCATTCACGTTTATCTGCAACCGGGTGGGCCGGAGACGGCCGCACCGCTTTGGCCGGAGCAAAGCCGCCTGCATTACGCCTTGCCGGAGTATGGCGTCGACATGGAATTCTTGCCGACGGATTTCACCCAGGTCAACGTCGAGATCAACCGCCGCATGATCCCGCATGCCCTCGCGCTGCTCGATCCGCAGCCGGATGAAAGCGTGCTCGATCTGTTCTGTGGATTGGGTAACTTCACCTTGCCACTGGCACGCAAGGCGCGTGAGGTGGTCGGTGTCGAAGGTGTCGAAGGCCTGGTGCAGCGTGCACGCGAGAACGCCGCACGAAATGGCATCACCAACGCCGAATTTCATGTGGCGAATCTGGCCGAGGATGTGACACAGTTGCCGTGGTTGAAGCAACATTACGACAAGATTTTGGTCGATCCTCCGCGCAGCGGCGCGATCGAGGTGTTGCATCAACTGGCTAGCTTCACGCCCAAGCGGCTGGTGTATGTCTCGTGCAATCCCGCCACCTTGGCGCGTGATGCCGGGGCGCTGGTGCATAAGTACGGTTACCGCTTGGTCAAGGCCGGGGTGATGGATATGTTTCCGCATACTTCGCATGTGGAGTCGATTGCGTTGTTTGTGCGGGGGTGAGGATTGCCGGAAACGCTGCGCTTATTCCGGCCTACGCTGTTGAAGGTAGGCCAGCATAAGCGTAGCGTTGCTGGCACAAAAAGCCTGTTGAGAAATGATTTTAGTCCCTTCTCCCTCAGGGAGAAGGTTAGGATGAGGGGATATAAACAAGCAGCAATACCATTATTTGAATTCCCCTCACCCCGGCCCTCTCCCTGAGGGAGAGGGAGTAATTCAACAGCCTACTAGGTCGTAAAGATAGTTATATGGCTAAAGAAATCGAACGAAAATTCCTGGTCAAGAACGACAACTGGCGCCAACACGCCGCGCCGGGGGTGTTCATGAGCCAGGGTTATCTTTCCGGCTCGGAACGCTCCTCGGTGCGCGTGCGGGTGAGCGGCGAGCAGGCGTTTCTCAATATCAAAAGCGCCACCCTGGGCATCAGCCGCAAGGAATATGAATACGCGATCCCGGTGAATGATGCGTTGGATATTCTGCATAGCCTCTGCGAGCAGCCGCTGATCGAGAAGACGCGTTATGATGTGGCGCACGGCGATCACACCTGGGAAGTGGATGTGTTCAGCGGCGACAACGTGGGCTTGGTGGTCGCGGAAATCGAGCTGGAACACGAGGATGAACCCTTCGCGCTGCCGGATTGGGCGGGGGAAGAAGTCTCGCACGATGTGCGCTATTACAATGTGTGTCTGGTGAAGAATCCCTACAAGCTGTGGAAGCACGAAACCAAGTGACGATCACGCGCTTCTTCATCTCGCTGCTTCTATTGGTGACCATCTTGGCCGGGTGCGCCGATCCGCGTCACGACAGTCTGCGCTTTGCCTTGGCGAGCGCGCCCGTGACGCTCGATCCGCGCTTTGCCACCGACGCTACATCAGCGCGCATCAATCGCCTGCTGTATCACTCGCTGGTGGATTTCGATGCGTCGCTGCAACCGGTGCCGGAACTGGCGGCGTGGCAGGAGATCACACCGACACACTATCGCTTCACACTGCGTCAAGAGGCCCGGTTTCATGATGGTTCGATGTTGAGTAGCGCCGACGTGCGCGCTACCTATGCCTCGATCCTCGATCCGCAGACGGCCTCGCCGCACCGGGCCAGCATTGCGCTGATCGAACGCATCGCGACCCCGGATGAACACACGGTCGATTTTTTTCTCGCCAAACCCGATCCGTTGTTCCCCGGTTATCTCGTGATCGGCATCTTGCCGGAGGAGCAACTGGTCGCGCGCCATCCCTTCAATACCCAGCCGGTCGGCAGTGGCGCGTTTCGTTTTATCGCCTGGCCGGAACAAGGGCGGCTGGAACTGGAGCGGCAAGCGGATAAACAACGGCTGGAGTTTCTGCTGGTGAAGGACCCCACCGTGCGCGCCCTGAAACTGCTGCGCGGCGAGATCGATATGCTGCAGAACGACATGCCGCCGGAGCTGGTGGGCCATCTCGCCGAGCAAGGGATGACGGTGCTGCGTGCGCGCGGTTCGAACTTCAGTTATCTAGGCTTCAATCTGGACGATCCGATCACCGGGCAGTTGCCCGTGCGCCAGGCGATCGCCCACGCTGTCAATCGCGACGAGATCATTCGTTATGTCTTCGGCGGCGCCGCGCGTCCGGCCGGGGCGATCCTGCCGCCGACGCACTGGGCGGGTAATCCCGATCTCCCGTTGTACGAATACAATCCGGACAAGGCGCGCACCTTGTTGAACAGCGTGCCGCCGGAGCGGCGCGTCATCAGTTACAAGACCTCCAGCGACCCGTTTCGCATTCGCCTGGCGACCATCATCCAGCAGCAATTGAAGGAGGTGGGGCTGGAGGTGAAGGTGCAAAGCTATGACTGGGGCACGTTTTACGGCGATATCAAACGCGGTGCATTTCAGATGTTCAGCCTCTCCTGGGTCGGCATCAAGACACCCGATATCTTCCGCTATGTGTTTCACAGCACGATGCTGCCGCCCGAGGGCGCCAACCGCGGCCGCTATCGCAGCGCAGAGTCTGATACATTGATCGAGCGCGCCGAGGGGGCGGCAACGCTGGAGGAGCGCGTGCAAGCGTATCGCGCACTACAAGCGCAGGTGAACGCGGATCTGCCCTATGTGCCGCTCTGGTATGAGGACCATGTGTTCGTTGCGCGGCCCGGGATCGTCGACTATGCGGTCACCGCCGATGGCAACTACGATGGTCTGCTGCGCGCGCGGCGTGGAGGTTGAAGGCATGACCGATCGCATCGATATCGATCTCGCCCAACAGACCTTGACGCTGTATCGCGACCAACAAGTGCTCCGGCGTTATGCCGTTTCCACCGCGAAGAACGGCCCCGGCGAGATCAACGGCAGCGGCTGCACCCCGCGCGGTGAACATATCATCCGCGCCAAGATCGGGCAGGGCTGCGCGGAAAACACCGTGTTCGTCGGTCGCCGCCCCACGGGCGAGATCTACACCGAGGAACTCGGGCGCCAGCATCCGAAGCGCGACTGGATCCTCACGCGCATCCTGTGGCTGAGCGGCTGCGAGGTGGGCAAGAATCGCCTGGGCGAGGTCGATACCATGCGCCGTTACATCTACATCCACGGCAGTCCGGATTCGGCGCAGATGGGTGTGCCGGGATCGCACGGGTGCGTGCGCATGCGTAACCGGGATATCATCGAGCTGTTTGACTTGATTGAGGCGGGAACCAAGGTCATCATCCGCTGAGCGCAATGGATTGCAGTTGTGTCATTGTAGGAGCGAGCCCTGCTTGCGAAAGAACGTGATCGCCTGCAGGGCAGGCTCCTACAGCGATCTGTTCAAGGTCTGGTGTGTTGTGTAATTGAGGGGCGAGTTTCCGCTTGCGTTCATGACCCCGAGGGCGTCGCCATCGGAAGATGGCTTCTACGCGAATCCCGGCAGGCGTTCGGGTGTCACTGAGATTTTTGAGATACATACGAGACACATGTTGAATTTCCTCATATCACGACTGTTCAGCGCACTCCTGGTGATCCTCGGGGTGTGCGGCATCGTGTTTTTGTTCATCCATCTGATTCCGGGCGATCCGGTCGAGGTGATGCTCGGCGAGTCGGCGCGGCCGGCGGATCGCGAGGCGCTGCGCGCCGCGCTGGGATTGGATCTGCCGCTGTGGCAGCAGCTGGTGCATTATTTTGCCGGGCTGGTGCAGTTCGATCTGGGCACCTCGCTGCATTCCAATCGCGCTGTCACCGAGATCCTGGCCGAGCGCATCCCCGCCACGGTGGAGCTGGCGCTGGCCTCGCTGCTCGTGGCCATCAGCATCGCGCTTCCGCTCGGCACCATGGCGGCGGTGCGTCAGCACTCGGCGTGGGACCGGGGCTCGATGGTCGTGGCCCTGATCGGTATTTCGATCCCGAATTTCGTGCTCGGGCCGTTGATGATCCTGGTGTTCGCGCTGTGGCTCGGCTGGTTTCCGGTAAGCGGGCGCGAGGGATTCGGGTCCCTGATCCTGCCGGCGCTCACCCTGGGTACGGCCTTGGCATCGGTGCTCTCGCGCATGGTGCGCGCCTCGCTGCTGGAAGTGCTAAATGAAGACTTCGTGCGCACCGCGCGCGCCAAGGGATTGCCGGAGGGGCGCGTGATCTGGCGCCATGCGGTGCGCAACGCCTTGTTGCCGGTCGTCACGCTGCTCGGGCTGCAACTCGGCGTGCTGCTCGGCGGTGCAGTGATCACCGAGACGATCTTCTCCTGGCCCGGCATCGGGCAGTTGACCATCGAGGCGATCCAGAGCCGCGACTATCCGCTGGTGCAGGCCTGCGTGCTGCTGATCAGCGTGACCTATGTGGTGGTTAATGCCCTGACGGACATGGCCTACGGCTGGCTCGATCCACGCATTCGCTTGGGTCGGGGAGGGTAGCGGCATGCTGCGTCATCTGCCGCTGGGGATCATCGTGGTATGGGCGCTGCTGGCGCTGTTCGGCGCGCTCATCGCCCTCGATCCGAATCACATCACGCTTGCCAAGATCCTGCATGGATCGGAAGCGGGCGCGTGGCTCGGCTACGACGACCTGGGCCGGCCGATCTGGGACCGCCTGGTGTTGGGCGCGCAGACCTCGTTTCTGGTGGCCTGCGGTGTGGTGTCGATCTCGGCGGTGGTCGGTACGATGATCGGCATGACCAGCGCGTATTTCGGCGGCTGGCTCGATCATGTCATCACCCGCATCATCGACATCTTCCTCGCCTTTCCCAGTATCCTGTTGGCGATTGCCCTGGCCGGTATTCTCGGCCCCGGCATCGAGAATGTGGTGATCGCGCTGAGCGTGGTGAGCTGGGTGGGCTATGCGCGCCTGGCGCGTGGCCAGGTGCTCTCGCTCAAGCACCGCGAGCATGTGCAGGCCGCGCTCGCCTTGGGGGTCGGCCCGTGGACCATCATGGTCCGCCACCTCTTGCCGTTGATCATGGCCCCGCTCATCGTCGAAGCCACCTTTGGCGTCGCGGGTGCGGTGGTGGCCGAGGCCGGGCTGTCCTTCCTCGGCCTCGGCGTGCAGCCGCCGGAGGCCTCCTGGGGCAGCATGATCCGCGATGGGACGCGTTACCTTCTGGTCGCCCCGCACATGGTGCTCGCGCCCGGCGCGGCCTTGATGCTGGTGGTGCTGGCGGCCAATCTGTTCGGCGATCAATTGCGCGATCGCCTTGATGTAAAATCACGTTTCCACCACAAGTAGAAAACCTATGGGTACCTCGAAAAATAGTGATTTTTGCGCGAGAGCAAGGAAGCACCGCGCGCAGAACCGGAGTGTATATGGGATACATGAGGATTCGAGCACGGAGCTGACGCGGCTATCGCGCAAAAAGTGAATTTTTAGAGGTACCCATATGTCACTTGGACCATTGATGATCGACATCGCGGGCACCGCGCTTGCGCCGGAGGATCGGGAGGTACTGCTGCATCCTCTGGTCGGCGGCGTGATCCTGTTCACCCGCAATTACCAATCTCCTGAGCAGATCGCGGCGCTGATCGGCGAGATCCACGCCCTGCGCCAGCCCAATCTGTTGATCGCCGTCGACCACGAGGGCGGGCGGGTGCAGCGTTTCCGTGAGGGCTTCACCCGCCTGCCGGCGGCCGGAGTCATCGGCGCGTGGTATGACCGCGATGCGAAAAAGGCCCGGCAGCTTGCCGAGACCGCCGGCTGGGTGATGGCGAGCGAGCTGCGCGCCGTCGGCGTGGATTTCAGTTTCGCGCCGGTGCTCGATGTCGATCGCGGTATCAGCGCCGTGATCGGCGACCGCGCCTGGCACAGCCGGCCCGAGGTGGTGGCGGATCTCGCGCATGCCTATATGCTCGGCATGCAACATGCCGGCATGGCCGCCACGGGCAAGCATTTTCCGGGGCACGGCGGTGTGGCCGAGGATTCGCATACCGAGATCCCGCGCGACCACCGCCGCTACGAGGACATCTACAGCGATGACATCCTGCCGTTCGAGCGCCTGATCCACCTCGGCCTGGCCGCGGTGATGCCGGCCCATGTCATCTACACCCAGGTCGATGCGCAACCGGCGGGCTTCTCCCGTTATTGGTTGCAGGATGTGCTGCGCAATCATCTTGGTTTCCAGGGCGTGATCTTCAGCGACGACCTCAGCATGGAAGGGGCGGGTGTGGCCGGCGGTTATGTCGCCCGCGCCAACGCGGCGCTCGATGCCGGCTGCGACGTGCTGCTGGTATGCAACAACCGCCCGGCGGTGCTGGAGATCCTGCGCGGCCTGCAAGACCGCAACGATCCGGTCAGCCACATGCGGCTGGCGCGCATGCACGGCAAGCGCCACGCCCCCACGCGCAGTGAGTTGATGCGCAGTGAACAGTGGCGGCGCGCGGTGCACGCCCTGGACCGGATACGTGCCGGCGAGGAGCCCGGCTGGGAGATGTAGGAGCGAGCCCTGCTCGCGAATAAGCACGAATCGCCTGCAGGGCAGGCGCCTACGCCGGATCTGTTTGATGCGTGGTTGTAGGAGCGAGCCTTGCTCGCGAATGAACGGGGATCGCCTGCGAGGCAGGCTCCTACGGTCCGTTTTAATCCCTGGTATATTGGGCCTGAACCACATGCCAACACAGGAGCCGCTATGGCCGACAAACTTCTGATCATCCTGATGAACACCGATCCGACCAATTCCGCGCTAATCAGCGCTCCGATCAAGCAGGCGCGAGTCGCCAAGGCCATGGATTACGAGGTCGAGATCATCCTATGCGGGCGCGCGGCCAACCTGGCGCGCCGCGGTGTGGCCGAGACGCTGATCATGCGGGAAGGCGAGGCCGAAACCGTGTATGATTTGCTCAAACTCGCCTGTTCGGAAGGGGTGACGGTCAAGGCTGGCCGTACCGCCCTCGACGTCGCCGCCAGCGAGATGATCGATGAAATCGACGAGGTGGTCGGCGATGCCTACCTCATCAGCGAAGCGATGGATGACGATACCGTCACCCTCACGTATTGAGAGAGCCCATGACAAAGTTGACAGCCAAAGAAGCCGCGAAGGCCTGGCGCGAGGCCGAATGCCTGTGCACCGAAGAACAGGTGCAGGCAGCCTATGACAAGATGGCCAAAGAGATCACCGAAGATTTGCACGACAAGGACCCCTTGATCCTGTGCGTCATGACCGGCGGCCTGATCGCCGCCGGCCATCTGCTCACCCGCCTGGCCTTCCCGTTGCAGATCGACTACATCCACGCTACGCGCTACAACAACACTACGCAGGGCAACGAGCTGCAATGGCTGGCCTATCCGCGCACCCCGCTCAAGGGACGCACCGTGTTGATCATCGACGACATCCACGACGTGGGCGAGACCCTGAAACGCCTGGTCGAACACTGTCGAGGCGAAGGCGCCAAAGCGGTGTATTCCGCCGTGCTCGTCAACAAACTCCACGACCGCAAGGCCGATTTCAAGGCCGATTACGTCGGTCTTGAGGTCGGTGACCATTATGTCTTTGGCTGCGGCATGGATTATCGCGGCTACCTACGCAATGCGCCCGGAATTTACGCTGTTAAGGAGTAGGCGCGATCGTCCAGTTGTGCGCGATAAGGAATATGAGCCCTACAATATTTAGAGAAGGTGGATACCGGTTTTTCTTTTTCTCGCGTGAAGAGCAGCGCATGCATGTGCATGTGATATCCGGGGATGGCGAAGCCAAGTTCTGGTTGGAGCCGGAGATTGAGCTTGCGATGAATCACCGCTATTCCAGAAAGCAGCTCAAGCAAATCGAGTTACTGATCGAGGGTCATTACAATGAGCTCATTAGCGCCTGGCAACAGCACTTCGGTGGTTGAGGTAACGAATATTTCTGCTTATGGGATCTGGCTTTTGACACACGGCAAGGAACTCTTCATCTCATATGAGGATTTCCCATGGTTTAAAGACCAGGCCGTTAAATCAATCATCAATGTTGAGGAACAGGCGCCCGGACATTTCTATTGGCCGGACCTAGACGTTGATTTAACCGAAGAAATTATTCAGCACCCGGAGCGCT
Source organism: Pseudomonadota bacterium (assembly GCA_040752855.1). Lineage (GTDB taxonomy): Bacteria > Pseudomonadota > Gammaproteobacteria > RBG-16-57-12 > RBG-16-57-12 > JBFMHP01. The sequence continues at coordinate 53,762 of JBFMHP010000012.1, forward strand.
TCCCGCTCAAGGCAAAGCGTCCCTAATAACAAACATCGTATCGAACAGAGGAGTTTAACCCGTGGCGGAATTGGCCTTCATCGGTGGCACCGGTCTGACCTCATTGAAGAATCTCGAGATCACCCACCGCGAATTCGTGAACACACCGTTCGGCGAGCCCTCCGGCCCGCTGACCTTCGGCAAGTGGTGCGGCAAGGAGCTGATCTTCCTCGCCCGGCACGGTTATCAGCACACCATTCCGCCGCACAAGATCAACTACCGAGCCAACCTCTGGGCGTTGAAAGAGGTCGGAGTCAAGAACATCATCGCCGTCGCGGCGGTGGGCGGTATTCATGCCGACGCCGGACCGGGACGGCTGGTCATTCCGGATCAGATCATCGATTACACCTGGTCGCGCGGCAATACCTTCTTTGAAGACGGCCTCTCAGAGGTCGTGCATATCGATTTCACCTTTCCCTACGATCAGAACCTGCGCCAAAAGCTGCTGCAGGCGGCCGTTGCAGCTGGTTTAGACGTGCGTGACGGCGGCACCTATGGTGCCACGCAAGGCCCGCGCCTGGAGACAGCCGCCGAGATCAATAAGCTGGCGAAGGACGGTTGCGATATCGTCGGTATGACTGGCATGCCGGAGGCGGCGCTGGCGCGCGAGCTGGAGATCCACTACGCCGCGCTGGCCGTGGTTGCGAATTGGGGCGCGGGCAGGGCGGAAGGCGAGATCAGCATGGCCGAGATCGAGAAGACGCTCGGCGAGGGTATGGCCCGGGTGCGTATGTTGTTGGAACAGGTCGCGCCACTGATCTGAGTCTGAAGGGGCTTGTGATGTAGGAGCGAGCCCTGCTCGCGAATAAACGGGAATCGCCTGCAAGGCAGGCTCCTACACAATAAGAAGCTTACGTTTATTGCCCCGCTTTGGCAGCCGGTTTCAGCGGTCTGGCAGTAACGATCATGCCAAAGCGCGGGTGGTCCAGGTAGTGGATCTCCTGGCTGCGCATCCGGCGTGATTCCTTCAGACGAAAGGCCTTGATCAGAGCGGGCGCGTCCGCCGCCGGGGTGTTTTCAGCGGTAGATGCCGCCGTCGGCATGTTCAGCATCAAATCCACATCGATATGCAGATAGCGGCTTTTGATGAATTTCGCCGTCCCGTAGATCTGGTGCCGGCGCAGCAGCGATGGGAGGTCGGCGGTCGGTGTCTCGGTGGATGCGGCCTCGCCGGTGTTTCCCGGCAATTTATCGTAGGGATAGATCAGGATACTGGGCGCACTCGCGGCGTCCAAGCCTTGCTGACGCCAGCCGAAGTGCGCGAGCAGTTTGTAATTGCGGCGCTTGGCGATGCGATCGGCCTCGCGAGCCAGTCGCAGTTGGCTTTGCTGCAACAGCGTGGGGGTGGTGGCGCCGGGCGCCGCGGAGAGCGCGACGGCCTCGTTGAGTTCGGCCGGCGGAGCGAACTCCGTCGTAAGCTCCTGCGAACCGTCCGCGCCTTTTGCGAACAGGATGACTTCCACGTCATACCAGCTATCCTGTTCTTCCTGGGCCCAGGCTTGAGCGATGGCCAGCAGCGGGAGCACAATGGCAATTAAGATCCGCAACTTCATAGCGATGAATTGATTAGGTTTTTTGTATGGCAGTGAAACAAATCATACGGATGGGAAACCCCATCTTACTTAAGAAAGCCCTCCCCGTCACCGAATTTAACACCCGCGCGCTGGATCAATTGATCCAGGACATGTTCGACACCATGGCCGCCTACAACGGTGTGGGCCTGGCCGCGCCGCAGATCGCCGTGAGCCAGCGGCTGGTGGTCTTCGGCGTCAACCACAGCGAACGCTATCCGAACGCCGAACCGGTGCCGCAGACGATACTCATTAATCCCCAGATCGAGTTTTTGACCGATGAAGTCGAATACAGCTGGGAGGGCTGCCTGAGCATACCGGGGATGCGCGGCTTGGTGCCCCGGTGTACGCGCATCCGATATTCCGGCTATGACCAGCACGGCAAGCCGATCGACCGCGAGGTCAGCGGCTTCCACGCCGTGGTGGTCCAGCACGAGGTGGACCACCTCGACGGGATGCTCTACCCCAGACGCATCAAAGACTTACGTGATTTTGGCTTTACGGACGAATTATTCAACACCGCACAGGGATAGCATGGTGGTCGTAACACATTTTTACGTCCATTCCTTAAATGTTTTCCCGAAAGTGTAGATACATTCTGTAGCCGCGTATGCGCCGAGACCGGCCGCTGTGCCGTCTTCATGTGAGCGAGATGGCGCGAAAGATAGCGCAACTGCGAAAACAGGTAGTTCATGACGAAGAACGAGTTCCGCATCCTGATTGTCGAAGATGACGACGTCGTTGCCCAGGCCTATGCCGTCTTGGTGGAGATGGAGGGATATCCTTCCACACTGGCCGCCGATGGCGTGCAAGCATTGGCCCTGCTGCAGGAGAATCCCAATGGATATGGTTTGATCGTTTCGGATCTCATCATGCCGAATATGGATGGTTATGAACTCTGCCGTGCGGTGAAGTCGAATGATCAGACCAAGGACATCCCGTTCATCATCATCTCCTCGCTGGATACCTTGGAGAAAAAGTTGAAAGGTTTTGAGGCCGGGGCGGATGATTTCGTGCCCAAACCGGTTGATAGCAAGATCCTGGCGGCCAAGATCGAGCGGATGCGCGAAATACGCGCGAAACAGGTGGCGCTCAATGCCCGTCTGGCCGAGTCGCAACAGGTGGCGATGCAGGCCATGACCTATTCCAGCGATCTTGGGTTGGTCCTCGAATTCTATTCCAAATCATTGTCGGCCAAGAGCCTGGAGGAACTCGCCTCCTGCCTGTTTGACTTCATGGCGCAACATGGGTTGCGCAGCAGCATTCAGTTTCACACCCCGCGCGGGGTGGTCAATTTCTCCGACCGCGGTCCGATGTCGCCCCTGGAGGCCAATGTGATCGAAATGGGCCGGCAGCAGACCCGGTTCTTTGACTTCGAGGAACGCACCTTCATCAATTACGTGGAGTTTACCTTGCTGGTGAAGAATATGCCGGTCAAGGATCGCGAAAAATACGGCATGGTCAAAGACACCCTCGGCAATCTATGCAATGCCATCGAGGCGCGCACCAAGGCCCTTTTCGCCAATGATATCGAGCAGCGTCGCGGCGAAATCGTCGCCACCCTGCATGAGATGATGGCGGATATGCGGCAGGCGCTGAAAGGTATTCAGCAGGCAAACATCAATGCCATCAGCGAAATGAGCAATGATCTCGATGAGGCGATGATGACCCTGGGATTGACCGGTCCCCAGGAGGATGAGATTCGAGAGATCGCCGCGAAAACGCTTCGGAAGATCGACGATACCTTCGATCGCGCTCAGCAGTTGGAACAGAAATTCGAGCAGGCGCAGCTGCGCCTGGATACCATCTTCGGCACGAAGTAAACCGTCACGTTCTGTGGGCTTCAGATTCGTAGGCCGGCATAAGCGCAGCGTTGCCGGCATCAAGGCTGTTGCAAGACCTTGGCTATCTTCTCCAGCGCCCAGTCGAGTTGCTCTTGTGTGATGACCAGCGGCGGGGCGAAACGCACCACGGTCTCATGAGTTTCCTTGCTGAGGATGCCTTCCTGCATCAAGCGCTCGCACACCTGGCGGGCGCTGGCATGTTTCGAATCGATCTCAACGCCGATCAACAATCCCTTGCCGCGCACCTCCTTGATCAGGGGCGTGCACATCTTGGTGAGTTCCTTCATGAAATACGTTCCGAGCCGCTCCGCGCGGCCGGCGTAGTCGTCTTCGATCATGATCGCCAGGGCCTCGTGCGCCACGGCCGCGGCCAGGGCGTTGCCGCCGAAGGTGCTGCCGTGGTCGCCGGGCTTGAAGACCCCCATCACATCGCGGCGCGCGAGGAAGGCTGAGACGGCAAGCAATCCGCCGCCGAGGGCTTTGCCCAGGATGAGGCCATCGGGGTGGACCTGTTCGTGTTCGCTCGCCAGGATCTTCCCGGTGCGGGCCAGGCCGGTCTGCACCTCGTCGCAGATCAGCAGCACATTGCGCTCGCGGCAGATCCGGGCGCACTCGGCGAGATAACCGGCGGGTGGCACGCGGATACCGGCCTCGCCTTGGATCGGTTCGACCAGAAAGGCGGCGGTGTTGGGCGTGATGGCGGCGCGCAAGGCCTCGATGTCGCCATAGGGCACATGTTTGAAGCCAGGCGCGAAGGGGCCGAAGCCGTCGCGGTATTGCGGCTCGGTGGAAAAGCCTACGATGGTGATGGTGCGGCCGTGGAAATTTCCGTCGCAGACGATGATCTCGGCCTTCCCCTCCGGCACGCCCTTGACCTTGTAGGCCCACTTGCGCGCGGTTTTCAGCGCGGTCTCCACCGCCTCGGCGCCGCTGTTCATCGGCAGGGCCATGTCTTGTCCTGTGATTTCACATAGCCGTTGCAGCATCGGCGCGAGCCGTTCCGAATAAAACGCGCGCGAGGTGACGGCCAGCCGCGCGGCCTGCTCGCTCAGGGTCTTGACCAGGCGCGGGTGGCAGTGACCGTGACTGACCGCCGAATAGGCACTCATCATGTCCAGATAACGGCGGCCTTGTTCGTCCCATAGATAGACGCCTTCGCCTTTAACCAGCACCACCGGGAGCGGGTGGTAGTTGTGGGCGCAATATTGTTGTTCAAGCTTGATGATGTCGGGCATAGCAGATTTCTTGATCGAGTACGGCGCTGATGATGTCATCGATCACTCCTAAGGTTTGATTATTACGATCGAGATACGGATTGAATTCCGCGATCTCCAGGGCGATGAGTTCGGAGTCGCACTTCACGCTGAACAGTAACTCGGCAAGCCAACGGCCCGGCAGCCCGCCGGGTTCGGGTGAGCCGACGCCGGGGGCGTCCTTCGGGTCTACGGCATCGAGGTCGATGCTGATCCCGTAACCAACGGTGTGCTGTTTGGCGATCGACAGCGCCAGATTCCAGGTGGCCTTGTGCCCAACATCATTGATCTCTTCCATGGTGATTACGCGCACGCCCAGGTTTTGCAGGATGGCCGCTTCCCCGGCCTCATAGCTACGTACGCCGTACAGGCAGACGTTCTGCGGATTGAGCGTGGGGGTCTCGCCATTGATCTGTGTGAGCGCCCCATCGCCCAAGCCGAGCAGGGCGGCCAAGGGCATGCCGTGCAGGGCACCGCTGGGGCTGGTTTCGGGGATGTGGCTGTCCATGTGCGCATCGACCCAGATCATGCCGAGGGGGCCATCGAAGACATGGTGCACACCGGCCCAGGTGCCGATGGCGCAGGAGTGGTCACCGCCGATGATAATGGGGAAATGCCCTTCCATGAGGGCGTTGGCGACGACATCGCTTAAGCGGTTGCAGAAGGCGGCGACGATGCCGGTGATGTCGCGCTTGTCGCGCACTTGGGGAAAGAGGAGGTTGACGCCGGTCGGGGCGAGCCGGCCGTTTTTCTGAACGTGCAATAACCCGCCTTTGGCGAAGGTTAGAGGTCCGTCTGCGCACCGATGATCCCGTGCCCCCCATCCCGAGGCGGCACCGATAAATTCCGCGCGTCTCATAACTGCCTCGACTCGGTGTGTTGGTTATGTTATCGGCGGTGGTGATGGTTACTTTAACTGTGGTTTTTGATTGTTTCTTTAAAAACAAAAAGATAGTGGCATGAATTAAGTTGAATACGCACGTTTAATATGTGGTTGGGCGCTTCGCTAGATGCGAAAGGGCGGTTAAGTGCGTTCCCTCTCCCGCCCGCGGGAGAGGGGGCTGCTCAGTCATCACTTTCGGTGATGGCTCGTGCATCAAGTCTTCGCGTCCACATTCTTTATTTTAGGCCACATCCTTGCGGCCAAGTTCAGTCAACAGGCCTTCCAGCAGGTTCACCCGCGCAGGCACATCGGGCAGCGCTGCGGTGATGCGCAGCCGCTGCTCCTTGTCCAGCTGATAGGTCTTCGATTGACGCTGAATCAATCGAATGATGTTGATCGGCTCAATGTTCGGCGTAGGCTCGAAGCTGAGGCGGCCGCCGCCGGGCCCCATCTCGATCTTGCGGATGCCGAGCGGCTGGGCCTTGAGCTTGAGCTCGGTGAGCGCGAACAGGTTCTTGGCCTGGTCCGGCAGCAGGCCGAAGCGGTCGATCATCTCCACCTGCAACTCGCGCAGATCCTCCGGCGATTCGGCGCTGGCGATACGCTTGTACATGATCAGACGGGCGTTGACATCGGGCAGATAGTCGTCGGGGATCAGCGCCGGGACGGCGAGATCCACCTCGGTGCCGTGGGCGAGCGGCCGATCGAGATCGATCTGGCGGCCGGCCTTGAGGTCGGCGACCGCGCGTTCGAGCAGCTCCATGTACATGCTGAAGCCGATCTCCTGCATCTGGCCGCTCTGCTCCTCGCCGAGCAGTTCGCCCGCGCCGCGGATCTCCATGTCGTGCGTGGCCAGGGTGAAGCCGGTGCCGAGTTCCTCGATGGATTCGAGTGCCTCGATGCGCTTGACGGCATCGGCGGTCATCGAGCGTTTCGGCGGAGTGATCAGATAGGCGTAGGCACGGTGATGGGAGCGGCCCACGCGGCCGCGCAGCTGATAGAGCTGGGCCAGGCCGAAGTGGTCGGCGCGGTCGATGACGATGGTGTTGGCGGTCGGGACGTCAATGCCGGTCTCGATGATGGTGGTGCACACCAGCACGTTGAAGCGCTGGTGGTAGAAGTCCGACATCACCTGTTCGAGTTCGCGCTCGCGCATCTGACCGTGGGCAATGCGCACCTTGGCCTCGGGGATCAGTTCCTCGAGTTTGGCCGCGGCCTTCTCGATCGTCTCCACCTTGTTGTGCAGGAAGTAGACTTGGCCGCCGCGTTTGATCTCGCGCAGCACGGCCTCACTGACGGTGGCGTCGTTCCATTCGCTGACGAAGGTCTTGATCGACAGGCGCCGCGCCGGCGGCGTGGCGATGATCGAGAGATAGCGGATGCCCGAGAGCGACATGCTCAAGGTGCGTGGGATCGGCGTAGCGGTGAGGGTGAGCACGTCGACCTCCGCACGCAGGGCCTTGAAGGCCTCTTTCTGGCGTACGCCGAAGCGGTGTTCCTCATCGATGATGACCAGCCCTAAGCGATTAAACTTGATGTTGTCCTGCAACAGCTTATGCGTGCCGATGACGATGTCCACCGCGCCGCTTTCCAGTCCCGCGATCGCCTGATCGGTTTCCTTCTTGGAGCGAAAACGCGAGAGCGATTCGATGCGCACCGGCCAGTCGGCGAAGCGGTCCTTGAAGTTCTGATGATGCTGCTGGGCGAGCAGGGTGGTGGGCACCAGCACCGCGACCTGCTTGCCGTTCTGCACGGCGAGGAAGGCTGCGCGCATCGCCACCTCGGTCTTGCCGAAGCCGACATCGCCGCAGATCAGGCGATCCATCGGGTGACCGGAGGCCATGTCGGCTATTACGTCTTTGATGGCCTGCTCCTGGTCCGGGGTCTCCTCGAACGGGAAGGCGGCGGCGAAGGCCTGATATTCCTCGAGCTGAGTGCGATAGACAAAGCCGCTGCGCAGTTCGCGCTGGGCATAGATGGCCAGCAGCTCGGCGGCCACATCGCGGATCTTCTCCTTGGCCTTGCGCTTGGCCTTCTCCCATTGCCCCGAGCCGAGCTTGTGCAGCGGCGCGTTTTCCGGCGCGGCCCCGCTGTAGCGGCTGATCAGGTGCAGCGAGGAGACCGGCACGTAGAGCTTGTCGTGGTCCTGGTATTCCAGCATCAGGAATTCGTTTTCCATGCCGCCGGCGGTGATCTTTTGCAGGCCGAGATAGCGGCCAACGCCGTGGTCGATATGCACCACCGGCGCGCCGATCTCCAGCTCCGCCAGATTGCGGATGATGTTCTCGGCCTCTTTGCCGCGCGGTTTGCGCCGGCGCCGCTGTAACACCTGCTCGCCGAACAGTTGGCTCTCGGCGATGACCGCGATCCCAGAATCATCCAGCAGCAGACCGTGCTCGAGCGGGGCGATGGTGATGCCGAAACGCTGATCACCCGCCAAAAACTCCGACCAGCTCGCATAGGGCTGCGGGAAGATCTCTTGATGCTTGAGCAGATCGAGCAGCGACTCGCGCCGCCCGGCGGATTCGGCGGCGAACAGCACGCGGCCGGAGAAACTCGCGAGAAAATCGACTAGCGCCTTGGCCGGCCGCGCCGCGCGCGCATCGAAGGTGAGACTGGGCGGACGCGCGGTGGCGAAGTTGTGGTGGCCCGCGCTCTCTTCCAGCTCGAAGCGTTGCAGCTTGATCTGGGCATGGTGCTTGAAACGCTCGAACAATTCATCCACGCGCAGGAACAGATGTGGCGGGGCGAGCAGCGGGCGTTCGATGTCGTGGCGGCGCTGTTCGTAGCGATTGTGGGCGTCCTGCCAGAAATGCTCCGCCGCGCCGTGGATGTCGTCGTTGAGACACACCACGGCCTCCGCCGGCAGATAATCCAGCAGCGTGTCGGTGCGCGGGAAGAACAGCGGCAGGTAGTATTCGATGCCGGGCGGCGTGTGGCCCTTGCTCACCTCGGTGTAGATCAGGCTGCGCTGCGGATCGCCCTCGATGAGCGTGCGATAGGCCTCGCGGAACTGTTTGATGCCGGCCTCACTGATCGGAAATTCGCGGGCTGGTAGCAGGCGGATCTGCGGCACGTTCTCCACGGTGCGCTGCGTCTCCGGGTCGAAGGTGCGCAGCGATTCCACCTCGTCGTCGAACAGGTCGATGCGGTAGGGCACACGGCTGCCCATCGGGAAGATGTCGACCAGGCTGCCGCGCACGGCGAATTCGCCATGCTCCATGACTTGAGAGACGCAGCGGTAACCGCTGGCGTCGAGCTGCGTGCGGAACTCATCGATCATCAGGCGGTCGCCGACATCGAGCATCAGGCTGCTCGCGGCGAGGTAATCGCGCGGCGGCAGCCGGTGCATCAGCGTGGCCACCGGCACGATCAGAATGCCGCGGCGGACCTGCGGCAGGCGGTAGAGTGTGCTCAGGCGCTCGGAGACGATGTCCTGATGCGGCGAGAACACGTCATAGGGCAAGGTCTCCCAGTCGGGGAAGTGCAGGATCGGCAGCTGCGGATCATTGCCGGTGTAGAAGCGCAGCTCATGCTCCAGGCGCACGGCCCCGGGGGTGTCTTCAGTGATCAGCACGATCAACTGATCTCGTGCCCGCAGGAGGTTGCTGACGACCAGGCCGTCGCTGCTGCCGTAGAGACGCCCCCAGCGGACGCGGTCGTTCGGTCCCTTGAGCGGCGGGGGTGAGAGCGGATTTTGATACTGCGATGAAGTCATGTGCTACGCGGCCGGTGGTAACGGAAATCAGGCCGGGTAGTTTACTGCGTTGGGGGGAGGGGATAAAGCGTGGGGCAGCGATATGCCGGGAACGGCTGCGCCTTATCCCGGCCTACGGGTTACCGGTAACTGTGGAGAGCTGTAGGATGCGGTGAACATCGTGAACCGCATCAATCGCGCAACGATGCGGTTCCTTCGTCACCGCATCCTACATCGGAGCTTTGGAAACGCGGATCAAACCTTGAGGTTGAGCGATTGCAGCTCCGCCAAGTATTGGCGGGTCAGCACCTTGCTTTCCTCCACGGCCGGTTGATCGAACGGATCGATGCCGAGCAGTTCGCCGACGACCGTGGTCTCCATTTCCAACAGGATGATCAGCTCGCCCAGGGCGTAGGCATCACGGTCGAGCATGGCGATGGTGCGGTTGGGGCGCTTGCGGTTGGTGTGCGAGGTGCGCGTGGCCTTCATCTCGGAGATGAACAGCTCGCCGATGGTGTGGCCGGCCAGCGGGGCGATCGCCGGGATGTCCTGGAAACGCATCGGGATGCGCAGGCCCTCGTAGCGTTGTGCTGGGTTGGTGAGGAAGGTGATGACCTTGTCATCGGGGCCGTCGAGCAGCAGTTGCAGCACCGAGTGCTGGTCGGTGACGCCGTGGGCTTCCATTGGGGTCAGGCCCATGCATTTGCCATCGGGTGCGACCTTGCCCAGGCTCTCGGCCCAGAGCTGGCGGAACCAGTTGACGATCAGGCGCATATTGTCGGAGTAGGGCATCATCAAGGTGATGGTGCGGCCCTTGAGCCCGTGCAGATAGTGGGTGGCGCCATTGTAGAAGGCCGGGTTTTTCAGCATCTGCGGATTGGTGCAGCGTTCGGCCATGGCGCGCGCGCCTTCCATCAGGCCGTCGATGTCGACGCCCGCGGTGTAGGCCGGCAGCAGACCTACCACGGAGAGCACGGAAAACCGCCCGCCGACCGGCGGGTGTTCCACCACGGGAATGTTCAGGCGCTCGGCCAGTTTGTAGAGCGCCCCGTCGGGATTTTCGGTAATGGCCAGGGTGTGCTTGCGCACGCCTTCTTCGCCGAGATGGCGTTCCATGCGTGGCAGCACGGTCAGGAACTGGCTCAAGGTCTCGGCGGTGTTGCCGGACTTGGAGATGACCAGCAGCAGCGTTTCGCGCCAGTCGATTTCATCGAGCTCTTTCAGCGTTGCCGGATCGACATTGTCATAGAACTGGACGCGGTTGCGCGGGCGCGCATGACCCAATGTGCGTACCAACATCTCGCCGCCGAGTGAAGAGCCGCCGATGCCGAAGACCACGGTGCGCTTGAAATCGCGCGCGAAGCCCTGGCCGAGTTTTTTGATCGCTTCGAGATCGGTGGTGCGCGGCAGATTCAGGAAATGCGGGGTGGGGCTGTTGTACCAGCCGTCGATTTTTTTGCGCAGTTTGTCCAGGCGGGGCGAAAGCGCCTCGATCTCGGCGGCGGTGATCCCGCTGGCGCCGATGGCCTGGGCAAAGAGATTTTCGTTGTCGATGGTAAGGCGGGAAATGTCAGCCACGGGGGAACTCCTCAATTATTTTTCTATTGATCAGGAAGGGTGAAGGTGTATATGTTTTCGTTAGAATCTATTAAAAGTTTAGTCCAGACAAGGTAATAATTGCATCAAATGAAGATCGAAGAATACTCGGTTCTGCTTTATTTTCCCGACTGCCCCTCCCTGAAGGAGAAGCGCCATCGCACCCAGGGCTTGCGCGATCACTTCGGCCGCCTGCCGCAGATCGCCGTGTGCGAAAGCGGCGAACAGGACAATCCGGTGAAGGCCCTCTGGTCCTTCGTGATCGTGGCCAACGATCAGGCGGCGATCGATCAGACCATCAGCCGCATCGATCAATACCTCAACGAAAGCGTGCAGGGGATGGTGATCGATCAGCAGCGCACGCGCCTTTGAGCCACGATTTCGCCGCCATGAAATCTGACATTGGACGGTGTATAATTCGCCGTCGACGCCACAATCAATGCCGATGAAGCGCGTCCTGCCCGGAGATAACCGCGCGATGCAATCGCGGACACAGCGCAGTGTCTTGTCCCAATTAAAGTTTCAGCAGTTTCACGCGAACTACTTAGCAGATCACGAAAGCATCAGTGTCGTGACATTCTTCCATAATTAATTAAAGTGAATTTCTTATGCCAAAGCCCAAAACGAACCGTCAGGGATTAAGCACCCAACCCAAGCTGCCAAAGCTGGCGCCATTGGCTATGGACAAAAAGACGCTATCAAAGGATTTTTTGTACTACTATTCCCGTACCCTGGGTCGCGACCGCAGCCAGGCGCATGTCACTCCGCATTATCTTTACGAGGCATTGGCGTTGACGGTGCGTGATCGTCTGATGGAGCGCTGGAAGAACACGCGCTATGCCTATGAGGAAAACAGCGCGCGGCGCACCTGTTATCTCTCGCTGGAATTTCTGATGGGGCGCGCCCTGAGCAATGCCATGTTGAATCTGGGTATCACCGACGAAGCCACCGAGGCATTGTACGAATACGGGCTGCTCATGGAAGAGATCGCCGAGTGCGAACACGACGCTGGATTGGGCAACGGCGGCCTGGGCCGTCTGGCGGCCTGTTTTCTCGACAGCTGCGCCACCCTGCAATTGCCGGTGATGGGCTACGGATTGCGGTACGAATATGGGATGTTTCGCCAGGAGATCCACGAGGGGTACCAGGTGGAGGAACCTGATCACTGGCTGCGCGACGGCAATCCCTGGGAGCTGGAGCGCCCCGAGTACACCCAACGCATCAAGTTTGGCGGTCACACCGAATATTATCATGACGAGAACGGCGCGCTACGCGTGCGCTGGGTCGACACTCACGACGTCTTGGCCGTGCCGTACGACATCCCCATCCCGGGGTATCGCAATGATACCGTTAATAGTCTGCGGCTGTGGTCGGCCACGGCCACCGACGAATTCGATCTGAGCGATTTCAACGCCGGCGACTATGCCGAATCGGTGGCGTCGAAAAATGACGCCGAGCACATCACCATGGTGCTCTATCCCAATGATGCCAGCGAGAACGGCAAGGTGCTGCGCCTGCGTCAGCAATATTTCCTGGCCTCCGCGAGCCTCAAGGATGTGATGCGCCGCTGGGTGCGCTTGCACGGCAGCGATTTTTCTCAGTTCGCCGAGAAACAGTGCTTTCAACTCAACGATACCCATCCCGCGATCGCGGTGGCCGAGCTGATGCGCATCCTGGTGGACGAACACCGCCTTGGCTGGAGTGAGGCATGGGCGATCGTGACCAAGGTCATGGCCTACACCAACCATACCCTGCTGCCCGAAGCCCTGGAAAAATGGCCGGTGGCGATATTCCAGCGGATGCTGCCGCGCTTGATCGAGATCATCTATGAGATCAACGCGCGCTTCCTCGCCGAAGTGGCGCTGAAGTGGCCCGGCGATGTGGAGCGCATGCGGCGTATGTCGATCATTGAGGAAGGGCATACGCAGATGGTGCGCATGGCGCATCTGGCGATCGTCGGCAGTTTTTCCGTCAACGGGGTGGCCGAACTGCACTCGAAGCTGCTCATTGAGGGCCTGTTCCGCGACTTCTATGAATTGTGGCCGCACAAGTTCAACAATAAGACCAACGGCGTGACCCAGCGCCGCTGGCTGGCGATGTGCAATCCGGGACAGAGCGCCTTGATCACCGAACACATCGGTGAGGGTTGGGTGACCGATCTGGCACATTTGCAAAAGATCGCGCCCTTGGCCAATGACGCCGGTTTCCGCAAACGTTGGGCCGAAGTGAAACGCGCCAACAAAGTCCGCTTGGCGAAACTGGTGGAAGCGGATTGCGGTATCGTTTTTAATCCTGACGCGATGTTCGATGTGCAGGTCAAGCGTATCCATGAATACAAACGGCAGCTGCTGAACGTGCTGCACGTCATTCACCTCTACAGCCGCATCAAGCGCGGCGACACCGCCGACTGGACCAATCGCTGCGTGGTGATCGGCGGAAAGTCCGCGCCGGGTTACGCCATGGCGAAGCTCATCATCAAGCTGGTCAATAACGTCGCGAAGGTCGTCAACAGCGATCCGGAGGTGGGTGACCGGTTGAAGCTGGCCTTTTTACCGAACTACCGCGTTTCCGCCATGGAGATTGTTGCGCCCGGATCGGATCTTTCCGAGCAGATCTCCACCGCCGGGAAGGAGGCCTCGGGCACCGGCAACATGAAGTTCATGATGAATGGCGCGGTCACCATCGGCACGCTCGATGGCGCGAACATCGAAATCCGCGAGGAAGCGGGCGAAGAGAACTTCTTTCTGTTCGGGCTCACCGCCGAGCAGGTGGCGGAGGTGCGCAAGGATTATCGTCCGTGGGAGATCATCGCCGCCGATGCGGATCTGCAAGCGGTGATGCGGCTGCTGCAATGCGGCCATTTCAACCAGTTCGAGCCGGGTCTGCTCGACCCGATCATCCATTCGTTGACCAATGCCCACGATCCTTGGCTGACCGTAGCGGATTTCCGCAGCTACGTCGATGCGCAGGACCGAGCGGCGGAGGCCTATCGTGATCAGGAGCGGTGGACGCGCATGAGCATCCTCAATGTGGCCTACAGCGGCAAATTCTCCACCGACCGCACCATGATCGATTACAACAATGAGATCTGGAAACTCGCGCCGGTCAAGCCGTATCCGAAAAACACGCTATGATCGCCGACAGGCTGTGGCGTGATCACGCCACAGCCTGTCAGCGATTATTGAGAGCAAATACCTGATCCAGGGCCATGCGCAGGCCCTGTTCGTTTTCGACACCAAACAACACTTCACGTCGCTGCCCGTCGGGACCAAAAAACGCCAGGGTACTGGGGTTGAGCTGTTGCTTGTCGGCGAAACTGCGTCCCGGTGGCGTGGCCACGTCGACGACCAGAAACTCCACCGCGCCTTGGTAGTCGTCGCGCACCTTGTCCATCAGTCCCATCAGATTCAGGCTGTGCACGGAATCCTTGTTGTGCACCAGCACCATGACATTCGCACCTTGGCCGATCTTGGCGACATCGTCGCTGTAGCCGCGCGGCAGTTTGGCGACGATGAACACCAGTAGCAGTATGATTGCCAGGATGGTGAGGATGCTGCTGGTCATGGCCGAGCCGGTGGGTCGTTTGTTCATTCGGGAACCTCGTGTGCGATAATGCAGTAACGGATTATTAGCATATCCCGCATCTTTGTGAAAGCAGACGAATGACACACATCACGCCAGGCAGATATCGTCATTACAAGGGCAAGGATTATCAGGTCATCGGTGTCGCGCGGCACAGCGAAACACTTGAAGAGTATGTGGTCTATCGCATGCTGTATGGGGATGGCTCGCTGTGGATACGTCCCGCTGCGATGTTTCTGGAGCATGTCGAGGTGGATGGAACATCGCAGCCACGCTTCCAATACGTCGGAGCGGTTTGATTCATTTCGGCCGCACCCGGTGGGTGGGCACGGCCTGCATCGGATCGTCCGGCCAGTAGTGTTTCGGATAACGTCCCTTGAGATCCTTCTTTACCTCGGCATAGGTGTTGCGCCAGAAACTGGCCAGATCCTGCGTCACCTGAATGGGCCGCTGCGCCGGCGACAGCAAGTGCAGCAGCAGCGGGATCTTGCCGTTGGCGACGGCGGGGGTTTCCGTCAGACCGAACATTTCCTGCAACCGCACCGCGAGCACCGGTGGTTCATGGCTGTAATCGATACGGATGCGCGAGCCGCTCGGCACGGTGATATGCGTGGGCGCCAGGGTTTCCAAGGCCTGTTGCTGCGGCCAGCTCAGCATCGCGGTGGAGACGCTCTTTAAGTCGAGTTTGTTCAGATGCGAAAGCCGTGTGATGCCAGTGAGATAAGGGGCGAGCCAGTCCTCGAGATGTTCGAGCAATCCTGCCTCGGAGACGTCGGGCCAGAGGCCTTGATCATTCATGCCAGCGTCACGCAGAAGTTTCACGCGGGCGCGCCAGGTTTCGAGTTCTGGAGTCCAAGGCAGGCACGATAAACCGCGCTGGCGGATGCCGGCGATCATGGCCGCGATGATGGCATCCGGCGCTGCCTGTTGCAGCGGACGTTCCTCCAGCACCAGCGATCCCAGCCGTTGCTGCGCGCTCATTTGCACTGCGCCGGCCCGGTCGTCCCAGGCGATGATCTCCTCGGTGCGGATGTGGGCGGAAAGATGGGTCTCCAGGTCGGACTTGTTTAGCGCGCCGGCGAGAAAGATACGTGATTCGCGTGCGGCGCCGTCGAGCTGCGGGATGACGAGGTAGGGCTCATTGCCCAGGAGATCGTGTTCCGCGAAATACGCGCCGCGTCCGTTGGCGAGCACGTAACGCGCCTCCGCGCCGCTGCGCCGTTGTGCGATGCGGTCCGGATAGGCGAAGGCCAGCAGCGCTCCGGTTTGCTCGAGCGAGCCGGGTGCGCTGTCGATGCGCAATTGTTGTCGCCAGCGTTCGCTTGCCAGGCGCACACGCCCGAGCGTGCCTTTATCCACGGGCAGATCGGTGCGGGTTTGCAATGCCTCAAGGCGTAAGCGGATATCGGACTCTTTGCTGCGCAAGACATCCCGTTCGCTCAACAGCGCGGCCAGGTCGCAGGCCAGGCGGCCCAGTCCGAGCGGCATGGCCTTGAGCACCATATGCGCGAGGCGCGGGTGCATGCCGAGCTTGGCCATGTCCTTGCCGTGCGCGGTGATGCGCAAGTCGGCATCGAGCGCATCGAGTTCTTGCAACAGTTCCTGGGCCTGGGCGAAGGCCGCCGGAGGCGGCGGCGTCAGCCAGCGCAGGTCGGCGGGCGTGCTCACGCCCCATTGCGCCAATTCCAAGGCCAGCGGGGCGAGGTCGGCCTCCATGATCTCGGGCTGACCGTGCGCGAGCAGGCGCGCATGTTCCTCCTCGCTCCAGAGGCGGTAACACACGCCCGGTTCAAGTCGTCCGGCGCGGCCGCTGCGCTGTTCCGCCGAGGCCTGGGTGATGGCGATGGTCTCCAGTCGGGTCATGCCGCTGCGCGGGTCGAAGCGCGGCACGCGCATCCAGCCGGAGTCGATGACGATGCGCACGCCTTCGATGGTCAGACTGGTCTCGGCGATGGCGGTGGCCAGCACGATTTTGCGCCGCCCGGGCGGGCTGGGGAGGATCGCCTGCTCCTGGGCGGCTGGGGGCAGGTCCGCGTACAGCGGGCGGAGATCCACCGCCGGCGCGAGGCCGGCCTGCTCCAGGCGCGACTGCACGGATTTGATTTCGCCGACGCCGGGAAGGAATACCAGCAGATCACCTGTTTCCTCGCGTAAAGCGGCGAGGATCTGGGCGGCGACAGCGTCAGACAGGCCGCGCAGCTCGACGCGTTTGGCATAGCACAGCGTCACCGGAAAGCTGCGCCCGGTGCTGGTGATGATCGGGGCATCACCGAGCAGGCGCGCCACGCCCTGGGTCTCCAACGTGGCGGACATTACCAGCAATCTCAGATCTTCACGCAGTGCGCCCTGGCTCTCCAGGCACAAAGTCAGACCCAGATCGGTGTTGAGATTGCGCTCGTGGAATTCGTCGAAGATCACCAGTCCGTAGCCGTCGAGCGCGGGGTCGGCCTGCAAGAGGCGGGTGAGGATGCCCTCGGTCACCACTTCGATGCGGGTGGTGCGAGTGATCTTGGAATCCAGACGGGTGCGATAGCCCACGGTCGTGCCGACGGGCTCGCCCAGCAATTCGGACATGTAATACGCCGCATTGCGCGCGGCCAACCGGCGCGGCTCCAGCATGAGGATGCGCCGTCCGGCGAGCCAGGCCTGATCAAGCAAGGCCAAGGGCACGCGCGTGGTTTTACCGGCGCCGGGTGCGGCCTGCAACACCGCATTTTGGTGCGTGGTCAAGGTCCGGACGAGTTCGGGTAAGACGGCGTCGATGGGTAGGCTGGCCATGGATGGGTGCGGCGACTGGGCTACGGGATGAGTAGGAAAGCGGGAGCCGGCATTGGACCACATTTCGGTGGAAATAGCGATGAGCGGGCTCGCGGGACTGGGTGGGTATTTGGGGCGGACACCTCCGGTGACGGCGGATTAAAAAATATCATTTATTTTGTGACAAAAGGGATGCATTCCGCTGATACTTTTGAAGATATCGATTCGGCAATTGAACTAATTGTGATGTTGATCACGGTAGTAAGCCGCCTATCGGCCTACTCTTCATATGCGCTATGTTGTTTCGTTAATCACCGAGAGGAGTGAACGTATGGGAATAGGAATTGTAGCCGTTCTCGTCACTATCGCCAGCCTTGCCAGCGCAATGATGGTTTATGTCTTCTGTGCCGCCGCCAGAGAGTATGTCAGCGAGCCTGAGGCGCAGGACCTCTAACGAACCCCATAATAATAACTAGATGGCCTTAGCCGTCCTCCTAAGATAAGCACACATACAGGGACGTATTCTTTTTTCACTGTGAGCCGGCGCTCACACCATCCGTCGCCACCCCCTTCCCAAATTCATACCGCTGCACCAAAACGGGTTGTTACCCGTCGAATGCGGAGCATTGCGCCTGCGTGGGGATGCATTCGTATCCGGGCATATCCTCCTATGCCACTGTCCTGAATGAAAAAAAATGACATGGCACGGGGTGTGCTAAGTGCAGCGGGTGAAGGTTCATCCTGTGGAGGAGTAGGCATGAAGGTCGTACTTGTCGATGCGCAGCAGGAGCGCGCGGAGGCGGTAACGCGGGTATTGCAAACGGCAGGCCGTTGGCCCGTGGTTCATCTCGAATCCATCGAAGGACTGCTCGCGGTTGTAAACCGTCACGAACCGGAGGTGCTCGTGGTCAATCTTCAATCGGTGACGAAGACGGCGCTGGAATATTTGGCGACGCTCAATCGACATTATCCACTGCCGGTGGTGATCTTCGCCGATGATATGGACAGCAGTGTGATCGCCTCGGTGGTGGATGCCGGTGTGGCCGCCTATGTGGTCGACGGCCTGCAGAATCATCGCATCAATTTAGTGATCGATATCGCGGTCGCCCGCTTCAGGAAATACCGCTTGCTGGAAGAAGAGCTGATGGCGACGAAGAATCTGCTCAGCGAACGCAAGGTGATCGAGCGCGCCAAAGGCATCCTGATGAAGCAGCACGGCTACAGCGAGGACGACGCCTATCACGCCCTCAGGAGGCAGGCGATGCGCAAGAACAAGAAACTGGTGGAGGTCGCCGAAGGCCTGGTCTCCGCCGCCGAACTGATGGGCTGAGCTGTTTAGCCCGGATATTTCACCACGAATCTACTGCGGTCGCGTAATCCATTGAATCTTTGTGACGTAATCTTTTTTGCCGGTTCGGCATAGTGTCGACTATGCCTTCACCGTCAAGAGCTCCATGTGTCCCGAATCTTCAATGCATTACGCGCCCTTGTTACGATCCGTGGTGAAATATGCGGGCTAGGAGTCTGCGCGGCAGAAAGAAACGCTGCTGCAAAAGTGGGAGAGCGGCCAGTTTTTTCGCGACGCGTTTTCCTGCCGCGCAGACTCCTAGGCGCTGCCGGTTACCGTCAGGTTTTGAACTGTCCCACCATGCCTTGGCTTTCTGCGGCCAGTCTGGCCAGTTCGCTCGAAGAGTACGCGGTCTGCTCGGCGCCGGCGACGCTGTTTTCTACGATTTGCGCCACGCTGTGGACATTGCGGTTGATCTCTTCGGAGACGGCGCTTTGCTCCTCGGCCGCCGCGGCGATTTGCATCGTGGTCGAGGTGATGCTGGTGACGGTGGCGGCAATGCCGTTGAAGGCATGGCCGGCGTTTTCCGCATGTCCCTTGCCTTCCTGCGCTTGCCGATGGCTCTGATCCATCACCTTCACGGCCTCGACCGTGCCGGCGCGGAACCGTTCGATCATCTTTTGTATTTCAAGCGTGGAATCCTTGGTGCGCTGGGCGAGGGTGCGCACCTCATCGGCCACCACCGCGAATCCGCGGCCCTGTTCGCCGGCGCGCGCGGCCTCGATGGCGGCGTTCAATGCCAGCAGATTGGTCTGTTCGGCGATGCCGCTGATCACATCGAGCACGCCGCCGATGCTGTCGCTCGCCTTCTCCAAGTCATGGATCACGTTCGCCGCGCCCGACACCTGCGTGGCCAGTAGATTGATGGACTCAACGGTGGCGTTGATGACCTTCTTGCCCTGCATGATCTGCTTGTCCGCCTCTTCGGCCGACTTGGCGGCAGCGGCGGCGTTGCTCGCTACCTCTTGGACCGAGGAGGTCATTTCATTGATCGCAGTCGCGACTTGGGATATTTCCCGTTGTTGCTCCTGGATACCGGCTTTGCTTTCTTCGGTCACGCTGGACAGCTCTTCGGCGGCGGCGGCGACCTGGGCGTTGGCGCCGGCCGTCTGTTGGATGAGGGCGCGGAATTTGTCCCCCATATCGTTGAAGGCGCGCGCGACTGTGCCCAGTTCATCGCCGGAAACATGCCTCACGCGTGCACATAGGTCGCCTTGGGCCATTTCCCGCGAGGCGGCGGCCAGCTGATCGATGGAGCGCACGGTCGCTTGGTAAAAACCGATGAAAAGATACAGGACGGTTATCATCGAAAGCAGTAGCAAGATCGTGACTATTATCCGGTGGTTCAGCTCGGTGTCGAGGCGCGCCTGCAGCAACGTCTCCAATTCCGCCGTGGCGGCATCGAAGAGTTTGAAATTGGCGTCGATCACCCTGGTCGCCAAGCCGAAGTATTGCTCCGGCGAAATGGCCATGCCATCGTTGATGATCTCGCGGGTAACCACCTGCGTAAGTTCAGCGGCGCCTTCCTTGGCATCGGCCAAGGGCCTTTCGAGGGCTTTGGCCAATTGCGGATTGTGAGTCATTGAGCCCTGAAACCGGCTCTCGGCCAAAATCATGTTGGATTTGGCAGACTCCAATCCCGCGATGATTTTGGTCTTGTCCTCAAGAGTGGCGGGTGCGCGGGCGGTGAGGAGCTTGGTACCCAAGGCGCGCATGCGGCCCGACTGCTCCGTCGCTGCGGGTATATTGCTGGACAGCGCAATGATCAGATGTATGCTGTCAAGATCGGGGTCCAGGATGAGCCCGGAATTGTCAGCGGCCTTTGAGTACAAGTGGATGATTTTCTCGAGCAGCGCACTATGGGCCGCCAGGCTTTCGCCGGGCTGCATGCTCGTCACTCGAGACCGCAGCGTTTGCCAGCCTGATGCGATGTCCTTCCAATCCGATGAGACCCGGAGCGTATCGTCATAACGGCGCGTGGCCTCGTCCAGGTCGCTGACGTGCTTTTCGATTTCGGCTGCCTTGGCGTCGAGCTTCTCGCGCGGCGCATTGCCGGTCAGCACCAGGCTTGCCATGCCGCGGTGTTCGGCCGTGCGCTGTTGCAGTTGCCGCAATAGCTTGAGGTAGCCCGCTCCCACCTGTTCGGCCCGGGTGGCGGAAATGACTTGGTTATCATCGTCAAGGGTGAAATAGGTCGTGACCGCCAGAGGCACCACGAACAGAAGCGCCAAGAGCATCAGCTTTTTCGGGTAACTCAACCGATCCATCAGGGATACCGCCGGCGAAAACAATGAATTCATCGGGTTAGCCTCCTTTGCGTTTTTGATTGTGAGTTCTGGCAACAATATCGGCATGATCCGTAGGGAGATGAGGGGCAAACCCAAAGATTTGCATCAAATATGTCCTATGCGACGAAAATTTGTTCGATCTTGGTGCGTTTGGCGGCGGGCCGGGCGGGGGAGATGGCCACTTTAGTGCGTGTCAGCCTCCGTATGCCGCACAAGGACCGATTCCTTTCCTCGTCACGTCGTGAAATGACATTCAAAACAAAGCCTCTGCTCATCTTGGCATAACGATTGCTAATCAGGGAAGACATTCACCGGCCAATGCGGGCCGGTTATTTGGACAACGGCGTCCATTCATCGCGGAGATCCTTCCGCGCTGAATGGGCGCCTTTTTGTTTCTAACCCTGGGAGAGTTGAAGATGTGTGAGGCGAAAAAATCGCAACCGAGATTGCGTGATCTGATACTAAACATCGGCCGCCGTGGCTTTATGAAAAAGGCGGGCAGTGCGCTGCTGGCGGCGGGCGTGATGCTGGCCGCGCCGGTCATGTTGAACAATGGCGCGGCGATGGCGGCCAAGCTCGAGAAAGCGGACCTGAAGTTCGGCTTCATCAAGCTCACCGATATGGCGCCCTTGGCCATCGCGTATGAAAAAGGATTTTTTGAGGACGAAGGCCTGTACGTGACCGTGGAGGCGCAGGCCAACTGGAAGGTGTTGCTGGATCGCGTGATCACGGGTGAGCTCGATGGCGCGCATATGCTGGCGGGCCAGCCGCTCGGGGCGAGCATCGGATTTGGCACACAGGCCAACATCGTCACCGCCTTCAGCATGGATCTCAATGGTAATGGCATCACGGTATCCAATGCGGTGTGGGATGAGATGAAGAAGCACGTTCCCCACAAGGATGGCAAGCCGGTGCATCCGATCAAGGCGGACTATCTCAAGCCGGTGATCGAGAAATACAAGAAGGAAGGCAAGCCGTTCAATATGGCCATGGTCTTCCCAGTCTCCACGCACAACTATGAATTGCGCTACTGGCTCGCCGCCGGCGGGATCAGCCCGGGCTTTTACGCGCCGCAGAAGGGCGACAGCTCTGGGCAGATCGACGCCGATGTGCTGCTCTCGGTCACGCCGCCGCCGCAGATGCCCTCGACCCTGGAGGCGGGCACCATCAATGGCTATTGTGTCGGTGAGCCCTGGAATCAGCAGGCGGTGTTCAAGGGCATAGGTGTGCCAGTGATCACCGACTATGAGATCTGGAAAAACAATCCGGAGAAGGTCTTCGGTGTTACGAAGGAGTGGGCGGATAAATATCCCAACACCCACATCGCCGTAGTCAAGGCGCTCATCCGCGCCGCCAAGTGGCTGGATGAAAACAATAACGCCAATCGCCCGGAAGCGGTGAAGATCCTGTCGAAGCCGAACTATGTCGGCGCGGATGCAGCCGTGATCGCCAACTCCATGACCGGCACCTTTGAGTATGAAAAAGGCGATAAGCGCGCGGTGCCCGATTTCAATGTCTTCTTCCGCTACAACGCGACCTATCCCTACTACTCGGATGCGGTCTGGTATCTCACGCAGATGCGCCGCTGGGGCCAGATCCCGGAGCAAAAGCCGGATAGCTGGTATCTGGAGACCGCGAAGAAGGTCTATCGCCCCGATATCTACGCTGCCGCGGCCAAGGCGCTGATCAAAGACGGCAAGATGAAGGCGGCGGATTTTCCCGACTTCGATAAGGAAGAGGGCTTCCGCCCGCCAGTGGCGGAGTTTATCGACGGCATCACCTACGATGGTCGCAAGCCAAACGACTATCTCAAGAGCTTCAAGATCGGCCTGAAGGGTGATGACAGAATCAAATAATCGATACCAACATCGCGTCCGCGGCAATGACGCCGCGGATGCGGTCTCAACAGAGTGAGCGCAGTGATGAAAAACAAGATTCTGCACTATTGTGAATTGCTGGGATTGCGCTGGATCGCGCCCCTGGTGCGGTTGGCAAGCGGCGAAAATCCGCGCGAACAGGCCGGTGAGCTCATGAACACGTTGGGCCTGCCGCTGATCGCGCTGGCGGTGTTCCTGATGCTGTGGGCAGGCGTCTCGGCGCAGATCCAGACCAGCCTGGGCGAACTGCCCGGCCCGGCGCAGGTGTGGGAACAGACCGGGAAGCTGCTCGATGAGCATCGCGCGGAACGCGAGAAAGAAGCCGCCTTCTACGAGCGCCAGGCGCAGCGTAATTCCGAGACGCTGGCGGAAGATCCCAATGCCGAGATCAGCATCCGGCCCTATACAGGCAAGCCGACATTCATCGATCAGATCTTCACCAGCCTGAAGACGGTCTTTACCGGGTTCATTCTTGCCAGCCTGATCGCCATCCCGGTCGGCGTGGCCTGCGGACTGAGCCAGAAACTCTATCTGGCCATCAGCCCGCTGATCCAGATCTTCAAACCGGTCTCGCCGCTGGCATGGCTGCCGATCGTGACCATGGTGGTGAGCGCTGTGTACGTGAGCAACGATCCGATGTTCGAAAAATCGTTTATCAACTCGGCGATCACGGTGATGCTGTGTTCGCTGTGGCCGACGCTGATCAACACCGCGGTGGCCGTGTCATCGATCGATCGCGATCTGATTAACGTCGGGCGCGTGATACGCCTGCATTGGGTCACCCAAGTTTTCAAGATCGCCATTCCCGCCTCGCTGCCGATGATCTTCACCGGACTGCGCATCTCGCTCGGCATCGGCTGGATGGTGCTGATCGCCGCCGAAATGCTGGCGCAAAACCCCGGCCTGGGCAAATTCGTCTGGGATGAATTCCAGAACGGCAGCTCCGAATCGCTCGGCCGCATCATGGTGGCGGTGATCACCATCGGCCTGATCGGCTTCGTCCTCGACTGGCTGATGCTGACGTTGCAGAAACTTTTGTCACACGACGGCAGCGCCGCGCGCTGATTCGTCAAGCAATGAGAGGATTAAATGATGCAAACCGCAAAACGTTTTGAAGAACAACTCGTCGTGCCGTTCGACCAAGCACCAACCACGCCGGAAACCAAAAGCGCACCGGACTATCTGGTGCTCACCGACGTCTCCATCGAATTTCCCACTAAGAAGGGAGCCTTCAAGGCCTTGGATAAGGTGAATCTCAAGATCGAGAAGGGGGAGTTCATCTCCATCATCGGCCATTCCGGCTGCGGGAAATCCACGGTGCTCAATATCATCGCCGGGCTGCATCAAGCCACTGAAGGCGGTGTGATCCTCAATGGGCGCGAGGTCAATGAGCCGGGCCCGGACCGCGCCGTGGTGTTTCAGCAGCACTCGCTGTTTCCTTGGCTCACGGTCTATGAAAACGTGGAGATTGCGGTCAAGGCGGTGTTCAAGGGCAAGAGGTCCAAGGCCGAGATGAAGGCGTGGATAGAACACAACCTCACGCTGGTACATATGGACCACGCCATGCACAAACGTCCGGCGGAAATCTCCGGCGGTATGAAACAGCGTGTAGGCATCGCGCGAGCGCTGGCAATGGAACCCAAGGTGTTGCTGATGGATGAACCGTTCGGCGCACTCGATGCGCTTACGCGCGCCCACCTGCAGGATTCGGTGATGGAGATTCAGGAGCGTCTTGGCAATACCGTAATCATGATCACTCATGATGTCGATGAGGCCGTGTTGTTATCCGATCGTATCGTGATGATGACCAATGGTCCCGCCGCCACCGTCGGCGAGGTGTTGAAGATCGAACTGGAACGTCCGCGCGAGCGTCTCGCTTTGGCTGATGATGCGCGCTACAACCATTATCGTGCCGAGGTGCTGAAGTTTCTTTATGAACGGCAGAAGCGGCCGACTGAAGCGGGGTAAGATTGAATGGCATTTACTTACTGAAAACTACAAAAACAAAGCCTCACGCTTTACGAGGTGCGAAAGGTCTGTCGAGTATGTTCCCTCTCCCGCGGGCGGGAGAGGGGCAGGGTGAGGGAGCATGAGTATACGCTGCAATAACAGATGCCAGCCCCTTCTTCCCTCACCCGGCCCTTCGGGCCACCCTCTCCCGCCCGCGGGAGAGGGGAATATGCATGGCCTTTCAGTCTCGGTTCCTGGGGAAAGGGGCTCTAGAATCCATCACGTGACCTCGCATGAGACTCTGTTAACGCATTTCTTTGAAATGCAAAGCGGCGCGGCTTACTGCAACGGCACCGCCTTGATCTCCCCGGCAAGATTGCCCAGCGGCAGCACCTTGATCACGCCGCCGTGCTTGATCGCCTCCTTGGGCATGCCGAACACCACGCAGCTCGCCTCGTCCTGCGCGATGGTTAAGGCGCCGGCCTCGCGCATCTCCAGCATGCCGGCGGCGCCATCGTCGCCCATGCCGGTCATGATGATGCCGATGGCGTTTTTCCCGGCGCATTTGGCCACGGAGCGGAACAGCACGTCCACCGAGGGCTTGTGGCGGTTGACCGGCGGGCCGTCGACTACCTCCACTTGATATTGTGCGCCGCTGCGCCGCAACAGCATGTGACGGCCGCCGGGGGCGATCAACACGCGGCCCGGAATGACGCGATCGCCGGTCTGCGCCTCACGCACTTCCACTTCGCACAGGCTGTTGAGCCGCTGGGCGAAGGCCGCCGTGAACTTCTCCGGCATATGCTGCACCACCACGATGCCGACCGTGGTGCGCGGCAGTGCGACCAGCACCTGTTCCAGCGCCTGGGTGCCGCCGGTGGAGGCGCCGATGGCCACGACCTTGTCGGTGGTCTGCGCCATCGCCTGGCCCGTGGCGGCTGTGAGTACCGCATCGGCGCTTAGTTTGGGCGCAATCCCGGCAGACGTGGGCGAACTCATCCGCTTCGGTTTGGCCTGCGCCGCCGCCTTGACCACGCGCACGAATTCCTGCGCCGATTCCTGCAAGAAGTTTTTCAGCCCGATCTTCGGTTTGGTGACGATATCGACCGCGCCGGCGGCAAGTGCCTGCATGGTGGTCTCCGCGCCGCGCTCGGTGAGGGTGGAGCAGATCACCACGGGCGTGGGCCGCTCAGCCATGAGTTTTTTCATAAAGGTGATGCCGTCCATGCGCGGCATCTCGACGTCGAGCACGATCACATCGGGCCATTGCTTCTGCATCTTCTCCAAGGCGAAGATCGGGTCGGAGGCGCTGCCGAGCACCTCGATGCCGGGGTCGCTGGCGAGCAGCTCGGTGAGCACCTGGCGCACCACTGCCGAGTCATCCACGATCAGTACACGGGTGCGGTTCATTGCAGGCTCCTGTTATTTGGCTGGTGAAACATTCGAGACGAAGCGTGACCAGACGTCGCCGCTCCACAATTCAAAGATGATCTTGCGGTAGCCGATGCCGCCGAGCGATTCGGCCTTGGCGTTGAGGCCGTGTTGCATCATCAGCTGGCGTGCCGCTTGCACATTCTGCTGCGCGACGTGCTCGACCTGGGCGAGGCGCTCAGGCACCTCCAGCACGCTGCCGCCGCCGAACAGTTTGATCTGGTAGTCGGAGATGCGCGTGCCGCAACGCGCGGTCTCGCGCTGGAACATCTCCATCGCCTCGTCGGCGTATTTGCCGTTGAGTGGCGCGCGCGGGTCGCGCGCTCGGCCGGGGAGCATGAAGTGGCACATGCCGCCGACATGGTATCTGGGATGCCAGAGGGTGATGGCGACACATGAGCCGAGCAGGGTGGTGAGCCGGGCACGACCTTCGCCGAAATAGAATTCCCCGGGCTCGAGATAGATGTCGACGATCTGCGCCGGGGCCGAGGTGTTCATGGCTTGCGGTAGATCGAGGGTTTGACCACCTTCAGCGTCTCGTTGATGCCGTTGAGGCTCTCGGAGTGGCTGATGATGAAATAACCGCCGCTGCGCAAGGCCCCAAGCAGGCGTGCCACCACCTGGCGCTTGGTCTCCACGTTGAAATAAATCATCACATTGCGCAGAAAGATCACATCGAACTCGCCCACGCTGGGCAACGGCTGGTTGAGGTTGATCTGTGCGAACTTCACCCGGTTGCGCAGTTCGCGCGCCACCAGAAAAGTGCCTTCGTTCGGCCCCACGCCCTTGAGGCAATAGCGGCTGAGAATATCGGGCGGGATATCGCGCCCGCGCTCCATCACGTAGTGGCCGGTCTGGGCGCGCTCCAGCACCCGCGTGCTGATGTCGGAGCCGAACACCTCCCAGGGCCGCCCGCGCAGCGCGTCATCCAGCACCATGGCGAGCGTATAGGGCTCTTCGCCGCTCGAGCTGGCCGCGCTCCAGACGCGTACCGCGCGTCCCGACGGCAAAGCGGGCAGGATGGTGTTGCGCAGAAATTCGAAATGCTTCGGTTCGCGGAAGAAATAGGTCTCGTTGGTGGTGAGCAGATCAACCGCAACCTGGAATTCGCTGCCGCCGCTCATTACCAGACGGAAATATTCGCCGTAGCTTGCGCAATTGTGGACCTTCAAGCGGCTGGCCAGCCGTCCGCTCACCAGCGCCTTCTTGGCGGAGGACATGCTGATCCCGGCGGCGTCATAGATGAAGCGCTGAAACTGCTGAAACTCCAGCTCGGAGATCGGTGCGGCGTCGGTCATGTTATTGATAGTGCCATTCATCGTTCGATCGGACGGGTGAGCCCCGCGCCGGCCTCGTCAGCTACACGGGTTGCGTCTCCGTGCCGCCGGAGAGTGAATCCAGCATCGCCATCTCGTCGACCGACAATACCTTGCCGACGTTGAGAATGATGACGAACTTGCCGTTTACCTTGCCCATACCTTGGATGAAATCGGCGCGGATCTTGGCGCCGAAGCTCGGCGCGGGTTCGATCTCGCCGGCGGGGATCTCCAGCACCTCGGAGACCGCGTCGACCATCACGCCGACATCCTGCCGCTCCTCGTCGCTTTCCACCTCGATGATGACGATGCAGGTGCGGCGCGTGACCGGCGAGGAAGCGCGAGCGAAGCGCAAGGCGAGATCCACCACCGGCACCACCGCGCCGCGCAGATTGATCACGCCGCGAATGAAATCCGGCATCATCGGCACCGTGGTCACGCTGCCGTACTCGATGATCTCCTTGATGTGGAGAATGCCGATGGCGTACATCTCCCCGCCGAGGTTGAAGGTCAGGTACTGGTGCTGCTCCTCAAGGCCGGTTTGTTGGGCGGGCAAGGCCCGGGCGGCATCCTTGGTGACGATGTTGCTCATAAGGGCCTCCCGGACGGTCAGAATTTAACAAACGCGCTTTCGTCGACCGAGCCGCCTGGCACTGACCTGGCGGAGGCGGTCATCGGCGCATGTTTGGCCGACGCGCTGTGCGCAGACGCCTTGCCCTGCATGTGCGCATGCTGGACATCGACCTTGAAGAACTGCATCAGCATCTGCAACTGCTCGGCCTGGCTGCTCATCTCCTCGGCGGTCGCCGCCAGTTCCTCGGAGGCCGAGGCGTTCTGCTGGGTCACCTGGCTCAGCTGATTCATCGCCATGTTGATCTGGCTCGCGCCGGTGGACTGCTCGCTCGATGCGGCGGCGATTTCTTGCACCAGGTCGGAGGTCTTCTGGATCGAAGGCACAATCTCATCGAGCAGCTTGCCGGCCTGCTCGGCCAGGCCAACCGAGTTCTTGGCCACTTCGCCGATCTCCTGCGCGGCCACTTGCGAGCGTTCAGCCAGCTTGCGCACCTCTGCGGCGACCACCGCGAAGCCCTTGCCGTGCTCGCCGGCGCGCGCGGCCTCGATCGCTGCATTGAGCGCCAGCAGATTGGTCTGATAGGCGATATCATCGATGATGCCGATCTTCTCGGCGATGCTCTTCATGGCGGTGACCGTGTCGCGTACCGCGTCGCCGCCCTCGGTGGCCTCGCGCGAGGCCTTGGTGGCCATGCCGTCGGTGACCTTGGCGTTCTCGCTGTTCTGGCTGATCGAGGCCGACATCTGTTCGACCGAGGCGGTGGTCTGCTCGACGCTGGCGGCCTGTTCGCTCGAGGCCTGGCTCAGCGACTGCGCCGTGGCGCTCACCTCTTCGGAGGCGGAAGAAAGCGCGTCGGCCGAGCCGCGCACCTCGGTGATGATCTGGGTCAGCTTGGCGACCATGCCCTGCATCGCCTCGAGCAGCTTGCCGGTCTCGTCCTGCGATTTGACCTCGATGCGCACCATCAGGTCGCCCTCGGCCAGCTTGTTGGCCACGCCGACGGCCTCGTTCAAGGGCCGGGTGATCGAACGGGTGACCCAGACGCCGATCACGATCGCCAGCACGAATGCGATGGCGGACAGCGCGAAGATTTCCATCCGCGCCGTTTGGTATTCTTGCGCAGCAAGCTCCCCGGCTTCATCCATCAGCTTCTCTTGGTACTCGACCATGGCTTCGATCGCATGGGAGTAGGCGTCGAGCTCATGTTGCATATCGGTCATCAGGAAGGTCTCGGCCTCTTGGATTTTTTTCTCCTGCACCAATTCGATGAATTTATCCTGGTCGCGGTTGTAGGCCGCGCGCTTATCCATCATCGCCTTGAGCAGTTCCTTGCCGCGCTCGTTGACCACATGCTGCTCCAATTGATCGTAGTGCTCCTTGTTCGACTTGCGCGCGGCCTGGATGATCTCGATTTGATGTTGCATTTCCTCGTGCTGCTTGGTGATGACCATCTCATGCATCGCAATGCTCATGGTGTCGGCATTGTCCGCGATGCCGTTGGTCCAATTGACCTTGGGCAGGTAGTTGTGCAGCACCTCGTCGATTTTGTGATTGATGTTGCTCAACTGCGTGATGCCGATCGCCGTGATCACCAGCATCAATACCAGCATTACCGCGAACCCGAAGCCCAATCGCATGCCGACTTTCATGTTCCGAAACATTTTGTTGCTCCTCTTGCTTGCCTGTTGCAAATAGTTAAACCGTTGTGCCTACGCCGCCTGGCCTTCGCTGGCCACCGCGCGGTGGACCAACGAGGGCACATCCAGGATCAAGGCGACCTCGCCGCTGCCGAGGATGGTGGAACCGGCGATGCCCTTGAGATTGCTGAAGATCCGGCCGAGCGGCTTGATCACCGTCTGGAATTCGCCCATCAGATTGTCGACCACGAAGCCGGCGCGGGTGCCGCCGAACTGGACCACGACGATGTTTTCGCGCCGCACTGGCTTGCCCTCGATGCCGAACAGATCGCGCAGATAGAGATAGGGCAGCACCTTGCCGCGCAGATTGATGTAGTTGCGCTCGCGCATCGCTTGCCGGTCGGCCTCGCTGAGTTCGAGGCACTCGACCACCATGTCGAGCGGGATGACAAACGAGGTGTCCGCCACGCCCACCTGGAAGCCGTCGATGATGGCAAGGGTCAGGGGCAGGCGGATGCGGATGATGGTGCCTTGGCATGCCATGCTATCGATCTCGATGCTGCCGCGCAGCGCTTCGATGTTCCTGCGCACTACGTCCATGCCAACTCCGCGTCCGGAGAGGTTGGTGACCTGCTCAGCGGTGGAGAAGCCGGCCTCGAAGATGAGTTTGTAGACTTCTTGATCGGAGAGCTGGTGGCCCGCTTGAACCATCCCGCGTTCGATCGCCTTGTTGAGTATCCGCTCGCGGTCAAGACCACCGCCGTCGTCGCTCACTTCGATGACGATGCTGCCGGAGTCGTGATAGGCGTTGAGGCGCACCGTGCCCTGCGCCGGTTTGCTGCGTGCGATGCGCGTCTCGGCGGATTCGATGCCGTGATCCATGGAGTTGCGCACCAAGTGCATGAGCGGGTCGCCGATCTTCTCGACCACGGTCTTGTCCAGTTCGGTTTCGGCGCCGGTGATTTCGAGGCGGATGTCCTTGCCGAGTTCCTGGCTCATATCGCGCACCACGCGCTGGAAGCGGTTGAAGGTCTCGCCGATCTGCACCATGCGCAGGGTCAGCGCGCTGTCGCGCACCTCCTCGATCAGGCGCATCATGGTGGAGGCGGCCTCCTGCATCGATTCGTCGCCCGAGAGCTGCGCGTTCATGCTCACACCTGCCCCGGCGATCACCATTTCGCCGATCAGGTTGATGAGGTGGTCGAGCTTGTCGGCATCGACGCGGATCACCTTGCTCTGTTTGGCCTTGACCTCTTTGACATGCTGCTGCTTGGCCAGCGCCGCCTCGACCACGTCTGGGGCGACGTTGCCGTCGGCGACCAGGATCTCGCCCAGCGGCGTGGCGGGCGACGTGGCCTCGGCCTGCGCCTTGAGCCCCTGTTGCAGCTCCGTCTCGGTCAGGCTGCCGCAGCGCACCAGGATCTGGCCGAGCTGCATCTCGTCTTCCGGCAGGCTCTGGATCACCTCGATGTATTCGGCGATGCGGCTGCGCGGCGGCAGGATGTGGATGACGGCGTCGTCGCGCACGAAGTCGAAGACCCCGGCGATGGTCGCCTTGTCCGCGCTGCTGCGGAAATTGAGCTCGAAGCCGAGGTAACAGGACTCGGGGTCCATGTCCTCCGCCGCCGGCATGGGCTCGGCCAGCGTATGCAGGCTGACGATCTCACCCAGCCGTTGCAGGTAGCGCAGGAAGGAGAGGGGGTCCATGCCGTTGCGCAGCACATCGGGCCCGAAACGCAGTGAGATGTGCCAGTTGTCGGATTCCACCAGGCCGATGCCGCTGCTCTCGATGCGTGGCTGATGCAATTCCGGTACGGCAGCAGCTTTGGGGGCGTCGCCTAAATAGCGGCGCAGCCGCTGCAGCGTAGTATCGCCGGCCGCCCGCAGGCCGGCTTCGGCGGATTCCTTGCCTGCCGCGATTTGATCGACCAGCTTGAGGATGTGATCGCAGCTGCTCAGAAAGAGCGAGATCAGCTCGTTGTCGAACGCGATCTCGTTGGCGCGAATCCGGTCGAGCACGCTTTCCACCACATGGGTGAAGTCGACGATGTCATCGAGCGAGAACAGCCCCGCGGTGCCTTTTATGGTGTGCGCCGCGCGGAAGATGGCGTTGATGGTTTCCTCGTCGCCCGCGCCCTGCTGTTCGATGCGCAACAGGGCGTCTTCCATCTCCTGCAGCAGCTCGCGGCTTTCGACCAGAAAGGTTTGTAGCGCCTGATCCAAATTCATCGGTGTTCCTCCCGGCTCAGGGCTGTGACGTCAAGATGACTTGATCGCCGAACGCCGCGGTGAGATTGCACAGGTCCAGGCATTCGACCACCGACTGGCTGTGGTTCACAAAGCGCAGCGTCTTGCCGGCGCGCGCCGCCTCGCGTTTGGCCAGCATCAGCAGCTGCACGCCGGCGGCGTCGATCTCCGCCACCCGGGACAAGTCGAGTTCTGCCTCGTTGCCCCCTTCGAGCAACGAGAGCAGCGTGGGCTTGAGCTCGGCGGCGGTGTAGATGGTCATGTCCCCGTCGATTTTCGCGCAAGAAGCGCGTTTCTTTTTGCGAGGGTTGGCGCTCATTCGGTGTGTCCTTTTGCGATTCGCTTTACGGCAAGATCAGTTTGGAGACGGCGTCCAGCATCTGTTCCGGCTTGAACGGCTTGACTACCCACGCCTTGGCCCCGGCGGCCTGGCCTTCCTTTTTTTTGGCATCCTGATTCTCGGTGGTCAGCATGATGATGGGGGTGAACTTGTAGTTCGGATGCTGCTTGACGTTCTTCACGAAGGTGATGCCGTCCATATTCGGCATGTTGACGTCGCTGATGATCAGATGGATCTTTTGCCCGGTCATTTTGCTCAGTGCGTCCTTGCCGTCACAGGCTTCGATGGTTTCGTAGCCCGCGCCTTTCAACGCGATGGCGACCACCTGGCGCAGCGAGGCCGAGTCATCGACGATCATGATGGTTTTTCCCACGGGTTGCTCCTGATCTGATAGTTGTTATGGATAAAGCCACATCCTGTTGTTATGCGTTATCGGCAACATCATTCCGGCCTTGATGACCGCCTGCCGGCGCGGCATGGCGTCGTCAGAAGAACGTGATCTCATCGGACGCGGCCGCGTTTCCTTTGCCAGCGTGATTGTTGCGCTGCTCGAAAGTGGTGTAAGTATGCTGCATCGCCTGGATGAAGCCGTCGCTGTCGATCGAGGCTTGATCCGCCATGGCAGACGCCCGCGTGATTTCGGATTCCAAGGAGTCAACATTTGCTTTCAACGCGTGCAGGATCTGGGAGATCCTGTCTTGGAATTGCAAGGAAACCAGAATGTCCGAGACCTCTCGCTGGATGCCGATGCTCTCGTTCTGCAGGATCGAGGCGGAATTCCACAGGCCTTCGGAGACGCCCTGAATCCGCGCCAACGCGCTGTTGACCATGGACTCGGCTTGATGCGCCGCCTTGCTGTCTTCCACGGTGGCCGTCTCGGCGCTGCTTTCGACGGCGTGCATTGCGGCGTTGATCTGGCCCACCATCTCTGACATCTTCGCGCCGGCTTCGCCGGAACGTATCGACAGCGTGCGCACTTCCGAGGCGACGACGGCGAAGCCGCGACCCGCATCGCCGGCGCGGGCGGCCTCGATCGAGGCGTTGAGCGCCAGCAAATTGGTTTGTGTGGCGATGTCGCGCACCACCTTGGCCATTTCATCCAGCTTTTGGGTATAAAGCGCCAGGCCCTTGATCTTGTCGAGCATCTGGTCGCGGAATTCGAAGGTCTTGTAGAGACTGTCGATGACCGTGGTGAGCTCTTCCCGGCTTTTATAAAAGGCATGTGCCAGGCCGCTTTCCGATTGATCCTCCTCGATGCGCCCCGCGGCGCTCTCCGAGGCCCGTACCGCGGATTGGACCTTCTCGGACAATCCGCTGAATCGGCCAGTCAGACTGGTGATATTGGACTCTGTCGTCTCGCGCACCGTGTCGATTTGGCGCGACCAGATCGGCATCGCTTTTTCACAAAGCGCCGTTAAGCCGGAGATCTCGCTGCTGGTGTCGCTGCGCTGCGACAGCATGGTCTGGCACTCCTTGAGCGTGGACGCCAGCGCCGCCTGTTGTGCCGCCACGCGCTTGCCGAGCAGCAGGGAGGCGATGATCAGGGCCGGGGCAAACAGCCAGGCGGCCCAGCCCCACAGGGCGCAGACTAGGCAGGCGAGTCCTGCCGCGACTCCCAGGATCAGGGGCGGCCAATGTGATGATGGCGGATTGCTGGTAGGCATTCTTGTTCTCGAATCTTGTTCCGCGGAGCCTTGTGTTTGTTTGAATCAATACATCCTGCGTTTGAAAGGTTCTCGG
This sequence comes from Pseudomonadota bacterium, assembly GCA_040752855.1. Lineage (GTDB taxonomy): Bacteria > Pseudomonadota > Gammaproteobacteria > RBG-16-57-12 > RBG-16-57-12 > JBFMHP01. The sequence continues at coordinate 87,732 of JBFMHP010000012.1, forward strand.
CAATGATCCTGTTGCCTTTAGCTGGCGCGTCCCGGCGCGGGCAGCCGGCCGGTCAAACGCGAACGAACTTCGCCATCTTGGCCAGCAGGCGCTCGAAATCCACCGGCTTGGTGTCATAGTCATTGCAGCCGGCGGCCAGTGCTTTTTGCTGATCCGCCGACAGGGCATGGGCCGAGAGGCCGATGATCGGGATGTTTTGCGTGGCGGGATTGGCCTTGAGTTTTTGGGTAACCTCCCACCCATCCATCACGGGAAGCCCCATGTCCATCAGGATAAGGTCCGGGCAATCTTTCGCGGCCGTGGCGATTGCTTGCGCGCCATCATGGGCGGTGGCGACTCGAAAACCTTTGCGCTCTAGGCGCCGGGACAACATATCCCTGTTCAACTCATTGTCCTCAACCAAGAGAATCAATGAACGTCTTTCCATGTCCATGCGGGGTACCTCGTAGGCGATTTGTAAGTGACGTCGAAGTGTTTCTTCAATCTGTCGTTGGTCATAACGGCGCCACCCATCTTCCGTCTCGCCCATGGTAAAGGGCTGTTCAGAGCAGAGCTGAGCCGCCTTGTATTTGACAGACAATCCATGTGTGTATCGACAGGCGGAGGAGGGGCTTTAGGTCAGGGTGTGTTTCTGCGGCTTCTATCGATCGATGTTTACGCTGCCCATCCAATCGCGGTGCTTTTCAGTCCCGTTTCAGGCTCGCCGTTTATTCTGGCTTTGAACAAGGGCGAAGATTCATTGAACCATCAGGGCGGCAAATACATTCGGTTTTTCAGATTGGTTTCAGGCTCGCCTTGTAAGGTGATAGGTAACGATAGGGTAAAGGGTGACCGTCATGAGCACACAACGTATCAAGGTCTGGGATCCGCTGGTCAGGGTGTTTCACTGGAGCCTGGCGCTGGGATTTGTGACCCTCTATTTAACGGAAGACGATTATCTGGGGCTGCATGTGGCCGTGGGTTATTTCATCCTCGCGCTGCTGCTGGTGCGCATCGTGTGGGGATTTGCCGGCAGCCGGCATGCGCGGTTTGCGGATTTCGTAAAGCGGCCCACCGAGATCCTGGCCTACTTTAAGGATGTCATAAGATCTCGCGCCCGCCGCTACCTCGGGCACAACCCGGCCGGCGGGGCGATGGTGATTGCGCTCATGGCGAGCGTGGCGCTGACCGGAGTGTTGGGGCTGCTGGTCTACGGCACGCAGGAATTTTCCGGTCCCTTCGCGGGCCTGGCCTTCCAGGTCAGCGATGCCACGGCGCATCGCATCGAGGAAGCGCACGAATGGGTGGCCAACTTTACCTTGGTCTTGGTCGGTCTTCATCTGCTGGGCGTCTTGCTGGCGAGCCTGCAACATCGGGAAAACCTGGTGCGCAGCATGTTCACCGGTTACAAGACCGCGGCTGAAGTTTCTCAACAAGTAGCAGTGAAAGGAGATGGCGATGAAAAAGTTAAGTCTCATCATGGCGGCATCGTTGATGCTGGGTACTAATGCCGGGATGGCGGCGGTGGTCGACGACATGCTCAAGGAGTTTGGCGGGGCAGGCAACGCGCAGGATGGCGCGGCGATGTGGAAAAAAGAATTCGTCGATCCCGCCTCGGGCGAAAAGCGCAGCTGTGTGACATGCCATGGCGCGGATCTGAAAACGGCCGGCAAGCACGCGACGACCGGCAAGCCGATCGAACCGCTGGCGCCGAGTGTGAACAAGCAGCGCCTGACCGATCGCCAGGAGATCGAGAAGTGGTTCAAGCGCAATTGCAAGTGGACGGTGGGCCGGGAGTGCACGGCGCAGGAAAAGGCGAACTTTCTGGTGTTCATTCGTGGTCAATGAAAGCTGTTTAGCGAGGATGGTGTCATGAAAAAGTTAACTTCTGTGATTTTGGTCAGCATGGTATTGGGTGCCGGCGGCGCGGTGTGGGCGGATTCCGATTCCGCGGGCAGGAGTGTCGGCGGCAAGCGCCTGGATGTGGCGCCGGTGACCCTGGATAAATACAAACAGGAGTGCGGCAGCTGCCATTTCGCCTATCAGCCGGGCCTGTTGCCGGCGCGTTCTTGGGAAAAGATGATGGCGACGCTCGATGATCATTTCGGCGAAAACGCCGAACTCGATGCACAGGTGGCCAAGGATTTGACCGCCTATCTGGTCGAGCATGCCGCGGACAAGTCCGATTACAAGCGCTCGGCGGGAATCAACAAGTCGATCGCTGCGGGCGAGGCGCCGCTGCGGATTACCGAGACGGCGTACTTCAAACGTAAGCACAATGAGCTCCCCAAGCGTGCAGTCGAGGACAATCCCAAGGTAAAATCCTTCAGCAAGTGTGAAACTTGCCATGTGAATGCCGATAAGGGCTCGTATAACGAACATGAAGTGCGGATTCCTGGTTTCGGAAGATGGGAAGACTAAATAGACCAATGCTGCTGGTGATCGCCTTGCTGACCGTGGGTTGGCAAGGCATCCAGCCTGCGCTTGCCGGTAACCACAACGAGGCGTATGAACTGCGCAAGTCGGGCAAGATCCTGCCGTTGGAGCAGATCCTCAAGCAGAATCGGGGCGAGGCCCGCGGCAAGGTGCTGGAGGTCGAGCTCGAGCGCAAGCGCGGCGCGTATGTCTATGAAGTCTTGATGCTGGACCAGAAGGGTGAGGTTTGGGAGATCTACTTTGATGCGCAAAGCGGAAAGATGCTTAGCAAACATCGTGAGGACTAAACATGCGCGCATTGATCGTGGAGGATGATTACCGTCTGGCCGAGGAGGTGCAGACGGCGCTGCGCAAGCACGGCTTCGCCGTGGACATGGTCCACAACGGCGTGGATGCGGAATTCATGGGCGATGAGCAGCCCTATGACCTGGTGATCCTGGATCTCGGGCTGCCCAAGCGGCCGGGCCTGGAGGTGCTGGTCAACTGGCGCAGGAAGGGCAACAAGATTCCGGTGCTGGTGCTGACCGCGCGCGATGCCTGGAATGAGCGGGTCGACGGCCTGAAGGCCGGGGCCGATGACTATCTCGGCAAGCCGTTTCACATGGAAGAGTTACTGGCGCGCATCGATGCCCTGGTGCGCCGCACTCATGGCGAGGCCAGTTCCGGGCTGAAGGTGGCGGGCGTGACGTTGGATGAGGAACGTCAAGTGGCCACGGCGCCCGACGGGCAGCAATACGAGCTGACCGGCACCGAGTTCCGCTTGCTGCGCTATTTCATGCTGCATCCGGGGGTGCTGCTTTCCAAGTCGCGGCTGACCGAGCATGTCTACGAGGGGGATGCCGATCCCGACAGTAATGTCATTGAGGTCTACGTCAAACGGCTGCGCCAGAAACTGGGCAAGGATTTGTTTGAGACACGGCGCGGGCAAGGATATGTCTTCGCCGGAGGACAGAAGTGAATTCATTGCAGCAACGGCTGCGGCTGGGACTTGCTATCAGCCTGGTGCTCTTGATGGGCATCATGTGGTGGGTGGCCAGCGCCAGTCTGGCGCATATCTCCGAGAACATCATGCGCTCGCGGCTGGAGCACGACGCCGAGACCTTGCTGACCACCTTGCAGTCGGATGCCGCCGGCACCGTGACCCTGGATGAATCGCGCATCGGCAGCATCTACGCCCGTGCCATGTCGGGTCATTATTTTGTCGTGGCCTTCGATGACCAGAAGCTGCGTTCGCGTTCGCTGTGGGATCAGGATCTGCCGGTGGAACTGATGCCGCCGGGGGAAACCCGCCATTGGCATATGGAGGGTCCTTCAGGCGAGCGGCTGCTGGTGTACGGGGCCGGGTTTCACCGTTTCAAGAAAAACATCAGCATCCTGGTGGCCGAGGATGCCGCGACGCTCGACAAGTCGCTGCGCCGCTTCACGCAATACTTCGCCCTGGGCAGTTTCCTGATCTTGATCATCCTGGTGCTGGTGCAGAGCTTCGTGCTCAACCGCTCCTTCCGTTCGCTGTCGCGGGTGCGCAACGAACTCAAGCAGCTGGAGACCGGCGAGGTGAGCGTGCTGTCCGAACAGGTGCCGAGTGAAATCCAGCCGCTGGTCAGCGAGGTCAATCATCTGTTGCAGCTGCTCGGCCAGCGGCTGCAGCGTTCGCGCAATGCCATGGGTAATCTGGCCCATGCGCTCAAACATCCGCTCAACCTGTTGATGCAGATTGCCACCCGCGCGGAACTGCGCGCCCATCCGCTGCTGGCGGCGGATCTCAAACACAACACCGAACAGATCCGGCAATTGATGGAGCGCGAGCTGCAACGCGCGCGGGTCGCCGGTGGCGGGCTGCCGGGCCAGCGCTTCAAGGCGGGGGAAGAAATGCCGGTGTTGATCGACGTGCTGCAGCGGGTCTATCACGACAAGGGGCTAGCCATCAGCGCCGAGGTGCCCCGGGATCTGGAATGCCTGGCCGATCGCAATGACATGCTGGAGCTGCTGGGCAATCTGCTGGATAACGCCTGCAAGTGGGCCCGTCACAAGGTGCAATGCTCGATCACCGGCGCCGCCGAGATCACCATCGTCGTGGAAGACGACGGGCCGGGCTGCGATGATGCCGTGCTCGATCAATTGACCAAGCGCGGCGTGCGCATCGATGAGTCGGTCAGCGGCCACGGCCTCGGCCTGGCCATCGTCAAGGACATCGTCGAGTTGTACGAGGGGACGATTCACTTTGAGGCCTCAAAGACCTTGGGCGGCCTCAAGGTGACGGTGCGGCTCAATCCAGTATAGTGACGGATTAAATGTAAATTTTGATCACCGCACTTACATCGGCTTGGCAACCGAGCTACCATAGGCCGACTTTATACCTCCCAGAACCCCAACTTCATAGCAATAAAGGAGCCATCCATGTCGAGATCGACAACTGTATTTGCTACCTGCGTGCTGGCCGCGGGCATTATGACCTTGTCGGCGTGCACCACCATCAATCCGTACACCCGTGAGGAGCAGACCTCCAAAGCGGTGAAGGGCGCAGCCATCGGCTCGGTGCTGGGCGCCGTGCTTGGCGCGGCGACGGCGGACAAGGACAAACGCAAGGAGCGGGCGCTCAAGGGCGCGGGCATCGGCGCGTTGAGCGGCGCGGGCGTTGGCTATTACATGGATACCCAGGAGGCCCGGCTGCGGAAGAAGCTTGAAGGCAGCGGTGTCAGCGTGACCCGTGACGGTGAGAACATCATCCTGAACATGCCGAGCAACATCACCTTCGAGACCAACAGCTATTCGCTCAAGCCTGAATTCTTCGATGTGCTCGATTCAGTCGCGCTGGTGCTAAATGAATATGAAAAAACGCTGGTCAGCGTGGCCGGGCACACCGACAGCACGGGTTCGGATGAATACAATCAGACGCTCTCGCGCCATCGCGCCACGACGGTAGCGATGTATCTGCAGAATGCCAAGGTGGCGGCCGAGCGCATGTCGGCGGTCGGCTATGGCGAGAAGTACCCGGTCGCCAGCAACGATAGCGATGCAGGCCGCGCCCAGAACCGGCGCGTGGAGATCACGCTGGAGCCGATCGTCGAAAAATAATCTTGGGTAAGCAGCGATTGGGGCGTTCTACGCCCCAATCCGTTTTTGAATCATCGCATGACAGTCGTCGTATGACGGCCGAGCATTGAAATCGATGTCGATCACGTTGGTCTCGTCCGGCCCCAATTCTTGATATCCTGCCAGCTGTTGTTCCAATACCGCCAGATCCGCCTCGGAGGCATCCCCGCCGGCGCGCAGCCGGGCACGGATGTTCGCCTTCAAGGTTTCTTTGTCCGCTGCGAAATGCAGAATCACCCACGGTATCCCCAGCGCCTTGGCCAGCGCGCCGAATAGATCGCGCTGCTCGCGTTTGAGGAAAGTGGCGTCGACGATCACCGAATAGCCGCTCGCGAGGATCGTGTGCGCCGTATCCACCAAGTGTTGGTAGGTGCGCGCGCTGGCATCGCGTGTATAGATCCCACCTTCGATCGTGGAAAAACTTTGTTGTTGCGCAGTGAGGCCGAACAACCGTTTGCGCTCGATATCCGAACGGATATGGATGGCCTGGATGTGACTGGCCAGCGGTTGCGCATACGTGCTTTTGCCGGAGCCGGACAGACCGTGGGTGATGATCAATACCGGCCGGGTGGGTTGCGTGTGGCGTGCGGCGAGGTCGAGGTAGGCGCTGAAATCGGCGGCAGCCGACTGCGCCTCCTTGGATGCGGACTGGCCCTGGCGGATCTTGCTCACCTTGGCGCGCACCATGGCGCGATAACACAGATACAGCGGCAGCAGCGCCAGGCCGCGATAGTCGCCGGTGTGTTGCAGATAACCGTTGAGGAAGCGAAACGCCCAGGCATCCAGACCACGGTGTTGCAGGTCCATGATGAAGAAGGCGACTTCGCTGATCACATCGATCCAATACAGATTGGGATTGAATTCGATGCAATCGAAAAGGCGGATAGCGTCATCGAGCACCAGCATATTGCCCAGATGCATGTCGCCATGGCATTCGCGCACGAAGCCTTCCGCGTGGCGTTGGGCGATCAAGGCCGCATGGTTTTGCAGTGACTGCTCCGTCCATTGTTGGATGGAAGCGAGGCGCGCGGCGGTAGCGGCGTCGACGCCAAGTTCGGCGATTTGGGTGAAGTTTTCCAGCTGCGGGTGAGTGACGGCCGCCAAGGTGCCGTACGGACTGGATGCGTCGCTGCGGGCGATGCGTGCGTGAAACTCGGCCATGGCGGCGGCAAAGACGTCGAGGTGTTGTTCGGTCAGCGCATGGCGGGCGATCACTGCCTCCAGCATCTGGTCTTGTGAAAACTGCCGCATGCGCACCGCATACTCAATCGGTTTGCCCGCGCCGCCGATGGTAATGAACCGATCCTCACAGATCGCCACCACATCCAGATACAACTCGGGCGCCAGGCGTCGATTGAGGCGGATCTCCTCGTGACAGAAGTGCCGGCGCCGCTCCACGGTGCTGAAATCGAGAAATCCGAGGTTGAGGGGTTTCTTGATCTTGTAGGCATAGTCGCCGGTGAGAATCACCCAGGAGATATGGGTTTCCCGCAGCGTGAGCTCGCGCACCGGATGCGGGTAGGCCTCGGGGTGCAGCAGCGCGGCGATATAGTGTGGATGGGCTGGCATTTTTCTTGTGGGCGCTTATGAAATGGAGTTGAATACCGACTATTAATGCATACGACATCTTTGTCTGATTGGCAAATGGAGTCCAATAAGAATCTGGACCGAGAACATCCAAGGGACCCGCCGATGAATTATCAAATCGATCTCTATGAAGTGTGTTACGCGCTCTCCGATGCGCTGGATCTGGTCGGAGTGAAGGTCGTGCAACACGGCAAGCGGGTCGCCTACATGGCCCTGGAATGTGGCAAAGTCTACGGGTTGAATGAAGAGCAGCAGACCACGCTGTTTCTCGCCTCGGTGCTGCACGACTGCGGCGTGTCCTCCACCGAGGTGCATTGGCAGATCATCTCGAAGCTGGAATGGGAGGGGGAGCAGGATCACTGTCTGGTGGGGCACGACCTGCTTGGCACCTTCGCGCCATTCCAGCACATGGCCGAAATCATTCTGCTGCACCATACCCCCTGGCTGGCCTTGAATCGCAAGCAGGCCAGCGAAGAAACCAAGCTGTTCGCCAATCTCATCCATCTCGTCGACCGGATCGATGCGCTGATCCACCAGCATCGCGATCGTGATGTATTGCTGGCCCGGCGCGATATCGTGCAGGCGCTTCAGGAGATGCGCGGGGTGAATTTCGCCCCACAGCTGGTCGATGCCTTCGTCGAAGCGGCCCGCCCCGAATCCTTCTGGCTGACCCTGGAGCCCAAGCACCTGGAGCGCTATCTGCACGAACAGCTACGCAAGACCAAGCGCGAGTTGATCGACTTCGACCAGCTCAAGACCATCGCCCGGATCTTCGCTCGGGTGGTCGATGCCAAAAGCCGCTTTACCGCGGAGCACTCTACCGGCGTGTCGCAACTGGCGCGTTTCCTGGCCGAGCGCTGGGGGCTGCCGTATCGTGATTGTGAGCTGATCGAGATCGCCGGGCTGCTGCATGACCTGGGTAAACTCCGGGTGCCGGATGAGATCCTGGACAAGCCCGCGCGGCTCGACGAGGTGGAGTTCGCCACGGTCGAACGTCATACCTTCGAGACCTACCAGATCCTGAAACGCATCAGCACCTTTGACGAGGTGGCGGTGTGGGCGAGTTTCCATCACGAGAATCTGAGCGGACAGGGGTATCCATTCCGGCGCAAGGCCGAGGAGATCCCGATCCAGGCGCGCATCGTGGCCGTGGCCGATGTATTCCAGGCCTTGGCACAGGATCGGCCCTATCGCGCCTCGCTGCCGGTGCCGCAAATCACGGAGATCCTGGACAAGATGGTCGCCTCCGGCAAACTGGATGCGGCCGTGGTGAAACTGGCGCAGGAGCACGCCGAGCGATGTTTTGAGATCGCCATTCACCCCGCGGCGGCAATCCCGGCGCAAGTCGTGGTAAAGTAATCGTCTATTTGTGACGATAACTGCGCAAAATCAATCAATTATTTTGTAAACTTCATTTTGGATAATCATTTGAGACTCGTATCGTGAACGTGTACGTCGTCGATACCTTGATGAACGAGGCCCGCCGCATCGCCGCGGAGTACCGCAAGGCCACCGGCAAGCCGCTGAGCATCAGCAGCGAGATCGCCGAGTACGATGCCGCGCGTCTGCTCGACCTCGAGTTGAACAAGCCGCAGGAAGGCGGCTACGACGCCATCGGGCGTGGCGAGCGCGCCGGCAAGCGCATCCAGATCAAGGGGCGGGCCATCTTCGACGAAGGCAAGGCCGGCGCGCGCATCGGCCAGCTCAAGCTGGAGAAGGAATGGGACAGCGTGGTGCTCGTCATCATGGATGAACAATACCAGCCCATCGAACTTTACGAGGCGCAACGCCCCGCCATCATGGAGGCCATCGCTCAGGCCAAATCCTCCAACCGCAACAAGCGCGGCATGATGTCGGTGGCCAAGTTCAAGGCCATCGGCGAGCGGGTGTGGGTGCGCGAAGAGGGTGAGAAAGAGGCTGGGATTTGTGATAATCAGCCAACGCCAGACAAGTAGTCCGGCCGCCCCGTAATGATGCCTAGATTTTAGACCGATCAATTCCCCCTCCCTTGACGGGAGGGGGTTAGGGGGAGGGTGAGTACGCTGAAATTTCAGTGCCACTCTTACCATCTCATCCCCACCCTAGCCCTCCCCCGTCAAGGGGGAGGGCGCATCGTCATAAGTTAAGCACTATCCGGGCTGACCTCGGAACCGAGAAGATACTTAATTGATGCAAAGTTGCACAGAATTACTGGGCCATGACGGCCCTTTTTCGCGTCTATTACCCGGCTTCGCTCCCCGCGCCCAGCAGCAGGAGATGGCCGAGGCGGTAGAGCGCGCCCTCACCGAGCGCGGCGTGCTGGTCGCCGAGGCGGGCACCGGCACCGGCAAGACCTTCGCCTATCTGCTGCCCGCGCTGCTCTCCGGCGAGAAGGTGATCATCTCCACCGGGACCAAGAATCTGCAAGACCAGCTGTTTTTCCGCGACCTGCCGCTGGTGCGCAAGGCCGTCCACACCCCGGCCAAGGTTGCGCTGCTCAAGGGGCGCAGCAATTATCTCTGCACCCACCGCATGCAGCGCAGCGAGGAGAATCCGCGCTTTCGTCGCCTGAACCTGTACGCCTCACTGGAAGAGGTGCGCGCCTGGTCGCGGGAGACCCGTCATGGCGATATCGCCGAGCTGACCGGGATCGCTGAGGATGCGCCGATCTGGCCCTTCGTCACCTCCACCGGCGACAACTGCCTGGGGCAGGAGTGTCCGGACATCGGCACCTGTCACGTGATGAAGGCGCGCCGCCTGGCCCAGGAGGCCGATATCGTGGTGATCAATCACCACTTGTTTTTCGCCGATCTGGCCCTGCGCGAGGACGGGGTGGCCGAGCTGCTGCCTGCCGCCAATGCCTTGATCTTCGATGAGGCCCATCAGCTGCCGGAGGTCGCGTCAAACTTCTTCGGCACTGCGGTGAGCACGGGGCAGATGCTGGAGCTGGCTGCCGATATTCTGGCGGCTCAGGCCAAGGAGGCGGCGGATATGCAGGAGCTAGCGCAGCAGGTCACGGAGGTTGAGCGCGAACTCTACGCCCTGCGCCAGGCGATCGACACCCCGGAGACGCGCCTGAGCTGGAGCGATCTGGAAAAGCATCCGCGCGCGGAGAAGACGCTGGTCACCTTGCGCCGCGCCTTCGAGCAGTTGCTGGCGGTGCTGGAGGAGGCCGCCCCGCGCGGCAAGCTGCTGGACAAGTGCCATCAACGCGCGCGCGAATTGTTCGAACGGTTTGAGCACCTGACCGCCGCGACACCCGACGATGTGATCCACTGGATCGGTGTCTTCGCGCGCAGTCTGGTGATCCATCACACCCCCATGGACATCGCCGAGATCTTTCAGTCGCACATGCGGGCCTCGCCAGGGGCGTGGATCTTCACCTCGGCCACGCTCTCGGTCGGCGGCCAGTTCGAGCACTTCTGCGGCGCGCTGGGCATCGAAGGGGCGGAGCTGCGTATCTGGGACAGCCCGTTCGATTATAGGCGCCAGGCCATGCTCTACCTGCCCACCGGGTTGCCGGAGCCTTCGAGCCTCGACTACACCAGCCGGATGATGGATGCGGCGCTGCCGGTGCTCCAGGCCAGCGCAGGGCGGGCGTTCATCCTGTTTACAAGCCATCGCGCGCTGCAAGAGGCGGCAAGGCGTCTTGAGCAGGAGCAACTGCCGTATCCGCTGCTGGTGCAGGGGATGATGCCGCGCTCGCAGCTGCTGGCCAAGTTCCGCGAGCTGGGCAACGCGATCCTGCTCGGCACCAGCAGTTTCTGGGAAGGAGTGGATGTGCGCGGCGAGGCGCTGTCCTGTGTGATAATTGACAAACTGCCGTTTGCCTCGCCCGGCGATCCGGTGGTGCGCGCGCGCATCGAGGCGATGCGCGCCCAGGGCGGCAATCCCTTCCGTGACTATCAACTGCCGCAGGCGGTGATCACCCTCAAACAGGGCGTGGGCCGCTTGATTCGCGATGTCGGCGATTACGGCGTGCTGATGGTGTGCGATCCCCGGCTGTGGGAGAAATCCTATGGCAAGGTGTTTCTGAACAGTCTGCCGCGCATGACGCAGACCCGTGATCTCGCCCGGGTGCAGGCCTTTTTCCGTCATTATTCATCCAATGCCGCCACGGCAACGAATCAATCGCAGGCGTGATGGTCCAATGAGGAGTATGTTTTGAAGATCCTGGCAATCGATACCTCGACCGAGGTCTGTTCCGTCGCATTGAACCTCGACGGCGTGGTATATGAAGAATTCACGCGCGAGCCGCGCAAGCACTCGGACCTGGTGCTGGTGATGACCGACCGGCTGCTCAGCGCCGCTGGCCTGAAGGTGGCCGATCTCGACGCCATCGCCTTCGGCCGGGGTCCGGGGGGATTCACCGGCCTGCGCATCGCCGCCGGGGTGGCGCAGGGGCTGGCCTTCGGGGCGGATCTGCCGGTCATCCCGATCTCGACCTTGGCGGCACATGCGCAGGGCATACACCGCGAGTATGGCGCCGAGCGCGTCCTGATTGCCAATGATGCCGGGATGCAGGAGGTCTACTGGGGGGCGTTCCAGTGGGATGGCCGGACCATGATTGCTGCGGTCCCCGAGGCCGTCGGGCGGGCAGAGACCATCGTGGTGCCGCAGACCGTCCAGCCCTGGGTGGGCGCCGGCAGCGGCTGGCGGCACTATCGTGCGGTGCTGGAGGCGCGCATCGGCGCTGGTCTGGCCCAGTGCTATGCCGATAGCTTTCCCAGGGCCCATGACATCGCGGTCATGGCCGAGGCGCCGCTACGGGCGGGGCAGGCCGTGAGCGCGGAACATGCGGTTCCGGTGTATGTGCGGGATAATGTTGTCTAGATCGGTCAGGGCAGTTTGGTAAGAGAAGGTGATTGAATTGAAGTTTTTACGAAATCTCACGGGCGCGCAGGCACTCCTGGTCGGGCTGGGCGTCGCACTGCTGGCGGGTTGCGGTACTGCGATCAAGCATCAGTCGGACGAGGCCAAATTCGCCCCGCCCATGACGGAGTTGGAGGTGCAGAGCCTAGTGTCCAACACCATCGAGCAGGACGTGCCCCAGCTTGCCAAGAAGAATTTCACCCGGTTGATCCTCAAGCGGATGGATTTCCGCAAGGCGAACATGCGGGAGTCCTTTTTCGGTTACACCGAATTGCCGCGCGCCAATCTGTCGCAGGCCAATCTGGAAGGGGCCGGGCTGCCGTATGCCGACCTGACCTACGCCAACTTGCGCTCGGCCGTTCTGCGCGAGGCGATGCTGCGCCACGCCGACCTGAGCGGCGCGGACCTGAGCGGCGCGGACCTCACCGGCGCGGACCTCACCGGGGCGAAATTGGAGCGGGCGGTGCTGACCGGCGCCCAGCTCCAGGGGACCATCCTCAATCGCGCCGATCTGACCGGCGCGCTGATCAAGCAAGTCGCCTTCGAGGACGTGGCGTTGGTGGAGACCAATCTCTCCAAGGCCGTGTTTCAGGAGGTGGTGTTCAGCGGCGTGCGGATGGAGCGCACGCGGTTTGATGCGGCGGATCTGCGCGGTTTGCGGCTTTCCGGCGTCACGCTCGATGGCGTAAGCCTGGTCGGGGCGGACATGCGCGGCATGGACTTGACGCGCGCCAAATTAAATAAGGCCGATTTGTCCGGGGCGGACATGAGCGGCGCGCAGCTCGATCGCGCCGTCCTGATCGAGGCCAAGCTGGTGAATACCAAATTGCGCAAGGCCGTTCTGACGATCGCCAATTTCGAGGCCGCGGACCTGCGCGGCGCTAACCTGTTTGCCGTGGATGCGGGCCAAGCGGTGTTTTCCTACGCCAACATGAAAGACACGGTGTGCAGCGAGGCGAATTTCAGCGGTGCGAACCTGACGCAAACCAGTCTTCAGCAGGCCGATCTGCGCCGGGCAAACTTCAGCAATGCGACCTTGATGCAAGCGGATTTTGCCAATGCCAAGCTCGATGATGCCGAGTTGCGCGGCAGCGACATGCGCGGCGCCAACGTCGATGGCGTCTCGCTGTCCCGGGTCAAAAATCTCGACACCGTTCAAGGCTTGGAAACCATTCGCAATTACCGGATGCGCTGATGTGTGCTGATGGATTGATGCAATGAAGATTTCTTCCGCTCTGATCCCGTTTCATCCGCGTGCTCCGGCCCTTCGGCCGGACGCCGAGCGCATGGAGCGGGAAGATCGCCGGATCGCGGGAGGCCGTCAGGAGGCCGCGCGGCCGCAGCCGCGCACGGCCGCGGATCAGCTGGATCTTGCCAGCGAACGTCAAAGAAAGCGCGAGGAGTTTCTGCATGCAGCGCGCATGAACGAGGGCTTGTCCTTCACCGCACGGCAGGCGCTGGGAGAATATCGCAAGACTTCATTGAATGAAGAACAGGCGGAGCTGAGAGAGTTGTTGGGCGTGGATGTGTTTGTTTGACGCTTGCCATCCGGCATCGATCAAGCGTCGCCGGGCGAATGCTGGCAGGAAAAAAACGGCGGCTCGTGAGCCGCCGGTTTGTTATCAGGACTTAGGGAAAGCTCTCACTAGAAACGGAAGCCGAGCTTGGCGCTGTAAGAAGCGAAATCCCCGGTCTTGTCGCCTTCCAAGGCGATGTTCATCAGGCCCATATTGAAGTTCAGACCGGCATACAGCTTGGTCTGGGAAAATGATTCCTTGCTCAGGCTGGGGCCGCTGGTGACGTTCGGATCGCTGGTGGTGCGCACGGTGCCCACGCCGGCGTAGGGCGTCACCATGGCGAAGCCCTTGGAGATGGTCAGCTCCAGCCCCTTGGTGCTGAAGTCCAGGGTGTCGACCCCGTTCAGCGAGCTGAAGGTGCCGCGCACGGCCAGGGCCGGCATCGCCACACCGCCTTCCAGGATGCTATAGCGCAGCTCACCGCCGACAAGCTTGATGTTGGTGCTGGGCACCGAGGTGATGAAGGCCCCGATATCCAAGTTGAATGGCAGGCCGATGTGGGCGTGCAATTTGGGCACGATGATGCTGCTGGGGGCATCCCCACTGAATGCATTGTCAAAGAGGGTGCTGTCGTCGATCTCGGTGCTGCTGACCTCCAGGCCGAGATCGAAACCCGGCAGCCCCAGCGGTTCGGCGGGCGTTACCGCCTTATAGCTCAACGCCGCGGCGAGGTTTTTCGAGACCTTTTCGAACTCGCCCTGGGCGAGTCCCGTGATGTCCAGGTCCGCCGCCAGCGCAGGTTGCGCGAGTACGAGGGCGGCGAGGGGGGCGAGACGGCGTAATTTCATGATTATTCTCCTGATCTTGTTGAGTGAACCCACTATCTATCGGCCGTTCTCAGCTTTCCGTGAGCGATTCCACAATTCGATAATAGCTATCCAGGCGCTGGCGGGTGATTTCTCCGGACTCCACTGCCGCTCGCAGGGCGCAGCCTGGCTCCTGGCGGTGCTGGCAATTGCGGAATTTGCACTGTGGCAGAAAGGGCCGGAATTCGACAAAGCCCTCGGCGACCTGCTCGGCGCTGATGCCCCAGAGCCCGAATTCGCGGATGCCGGGTGAATCGATGAGGTCCCCGCCGTGATCGAGGTGATAAAGCACGGCGGTGGTGGTGGTGTGCGTGCCCTTGCCGGTGGCCTCGGACAGTTCCCCGATGCGAATCTCCTGGTGTGGCAACAGCGCTTTCACCAGTGATGATTTGCCGACGCCCGAGTGGCCGACGAAGATGCTGGTGTGATCCTTGAGCTGCGCGATCAGTTCATCCAGCCCATGGCGCGCCACAACGCTGGTGTAGATCAGGCGATAACCGATGTTTTGGTAGAGGGCGAGTTGCGCCTCGACCTCGGCGCGCTGCGTTGGGGTGAGCAGATCGGTCTTGTTGACGATGATCATCGGCGTGATCTTGGTGGCCTCGGCCGCCACCAGATACCGATCGATCAGGCCGGTGCTCAATTCGGGCTGGGTGGCGCAGACGATCAGGATCTGATCGATGTTGGCGGCGATGGTCTTCATCCGCTGCTGAAAGTCCGGCCGGCACAGCACGCTTTTGCGCGGCACCTGCGCGACTACCACGCCAGTGCCGTCCGGCGCCGCCTGCCAGATCACGCGGTCGCCGCAGACCAGATCATGTAGGTGTTGGCGGATCTGGCAGCGATAGACCTGGCCGTCGCTGCCTTCCACATCCACGGTCTTGCCATAGCGCGAGACCACCAGTCCTTCCTGCTCCTCGCCGAGCGGGCCGAGTTCGTCCTCGCTCAACATGGACTGCTTGTCCTGCGCCCGCGCCAGCCGGTCGGCCTGAAGCTTGTCCACGTGACGGCGCTGGCGTGTGCTGAGTCTGCGGCGGCTCATAGCGCGTCTATGATTTCACATCCGCCAACGGTGGGGCTGCAGACTGTGTCAGTCGCTGCAAATGGGCGATGCGCACCGGCGCCGGCGGGTGGGAATCATGAAAGCCGGAGTAGAGCGGGTCGGGCGTGAGGGTGCTGGCGTTGTCCTTGTAGAGTTTGACCAATGCGGAGATCAGGTGCGCGGCGGCGCTTTGATCGGCGGCGAAGGCATCGGCCTCGAATTCGTGCTTGCGCGAGAGCAGGGACATCACCGGGCTCAGGAAGAAGGTAAATACCGGGGCGGCCAGCATGAACAGCATCAGCGCCGTGTGGAGCGACGGTGTGGAGATACCCAGGCCTTGATAGAACCACTCCTGTTCCATCAACCAGCCGAGCAGGCCCAGCGCGCAGAGTGAGGTGGCCGCCATGATGATCATGCGCTTGAGCACGTGGCGGTGCTTGAAATGCCCCAGTTCATGGGCCAGCACGGCCTCGGTCTCGTCATGCGTGAGCGAGCCGAGCAGGGTATCGAAGAATACGATGCGCTTGTTGCTGCCCAGGCCGGTGAAATAGGCGTTGCCGTGGCTGGAGCGGCGCGAGCCGTCCATCACGAAGATGCCGTTGCTCTTGAAGCCGCAGCGGGCGAGCAGCGCTTCGATGCGCCGGCGCAAGGTTTCGTCTTCCAGCGGCTGGAACTTGTTGAACAGCGGCGCGATCACGGCCGGATAGGCCCAGAGCATCAGCAGCGAGAACCCCATCCACACGATCCAGACGAACAGCCACCACATTGAACCGGCATTGCCCATCAACCACAACACCGCGTAGAGCAGCGGTATGCCGATGATCAATGAAAGCAGGACTTGCTTGAGCAGGTCGCCGAAGAACAGCGCCGGGGTGGAGCGGTTGAAGCCGAAATCCTGTTCGATCTTGAAGGTGCGGTAGATGGAAAACGGCAGATCGATCACCATCATGAGCACGCTCACGCTCAGGATGAAGCCCACCCCGGTCGCAATCGGGTCCCACTCGAGCGCGGTCCACATGCGATCCAGCGAGTCCAGGCCGCCGCCAAGGGTCCAGAGCAGCAACAGTGCCGCGCCGTAGAGCAATTCCTTGACGCCCAGGCGGGTCTTGGCCGTGGTGTAATCGGCGGCCTTCTGGTGGGCCTCCAGGCTGATCAGCCCGGCAAAGGCCTCCGGCACCCGGGCGCGATGCTGCTGGATATGGCGGATGTGGCGGCGGTCCAGCCACAGCTGGGTGAGGACGGAGACGGTTAAAAAAATCAAGAAAACGTAGGTAAATCCGTTCATATCATTCAAGTCGCGTTGCTCTGTGGATTTGTGATGGGTCTCGCAGACTAGCCTTTGTTAGAATGGCTGGCAAGAAATTCAAATTATAGGGAAAAATCGTTCATGTCTAAACACGAATTCAATCTGATCTGGATCGACCTGGAGATGACCGGCCTCGATCCCGACCGGGACCAGATCATCGAGATCGCCACCATCGTCACCGACAGCCAATTGAACATCCTGGCCGAAGGGCCGGTGCTGGCCATCCATCAGCCGGATGCGGTACTCGACGCCATGGATGACTGGAACAAGAACACGCACGGCAAATCCGGCCTGATCGACCGCATCAAGGCCAGCCCCCACTCCATGGCCCAGGCCGAACAACTGACCCTGGAATTCCTCCAGCAATACGTGCCCGAGCGCGCCTCCCCGATCTGCGGCAATTCCATCTGCCAGGACCGCCGCTTTCTCTATCGCCACATGCCCAAGCTCGAGGCCTATTTCCACTATCGCAACCTGGACGTGAGCACCTTGAAGGAGTTGGCGCGCCGCTGGGCGCCGGAGCTCTACAAGGGCTTCAACAAGAAGGGCACGCATCTGGCGCTCGACGACATCCGCGAGTCCATCGACGAGATGCGATATTACCGGGAGCATTTCATCCGGGTGCCGGGAACTGCATCTTGAGCCAGCAATTCCGGTAGGATGCGGTGAGGCACGAACCGCGTCGATCGTGAAAGGGATTTTGTGGGGCAGAACACGAATGATGCGGTTCACGTAGTTCACCGCATCCTACGGATTGTGAATCCAAGGATCATTTTTTCCAGCTTTGTTTCAACAACACCTCGGCGCGCGCGCCGAGGAATACATACACCCCGAGCCCGATCAGCAACCCCACCGCCGCCAGCATCATCCACGCGGCCTCCACCAGCAGCTTGGCGTCGCCCAGCGCGGATTTGAAGATTAGCAGCAGCGACTCGATCGACACCGCGATCAGAATGGCTGCGATGAAGCGCGTGATGGTCCGCCGTGTGGAACTGTGGCGGAAGATGTCCTTATGCATCAGTACCTCTTCTTCCAGCGTCGTCTTGCCCAGATCGAAGATCGCCAAGGCGAGCGTCAAATAGATGATGATGCTGAAGGGCGCGTAATGACCCATCTTGCCGTTGTCGAGCGCCGTGAGGAATTCGCTGAAGGCTAGATAGAGCAGGCTGACCAGCACGCCGAGCAGACCGACCACGATGGTGATGTAAATCACCTTGAAAACACTCTGAAAGCGTCGCCGCGCAGTATCGCCCATCAGATATTCGATGGCGTGGATGAGATTGATGTCGAGCACCACATAGCCAAGGATCACGCCATCGTTGTCGCGGATGCAGGTGGCGGCGGATAAACAGATATTACCGCTGGCATTGCTGAAATAGGGATCGGTGACCACCGCCTGGCGGGTGTCTTTGGCGAGCAGAAAATACGGCCGTTGACTGCGGTCTTTCCCCTTGCCATCGAGAATCTTTACCCGTCCGCCCGCGTTCATGACGTTGCCGCTGTCCTGCTCACCGTCGGGGGTCAGCGTGAATGCCATGTCGATGAAGGGATAGTGCTTGATCAGGCTTTGCAGGATCAATGAAAGCTCCGCATCATCGTGCAACAGGCGCTTGCGCGCGATGCCGGTGACGATGGAGGCGAGTAATTCGCGGATCGAGTCGCCGTATTCGTGATATCGCTCGATGGCGCTGATATAACTCATCGTAGACATGTGTCTGCCTTCAGTTATGAATGTCTTGGTTTATTGCATAAAGCATTCCACCGATCGGTGGGACCGTGAAAACATGGGCAGCATAGCGGATGCATGTTGCAATGCCATGACATGCCGCACTGTTTTCATGCAGGCCGGCGTGCCGCGTGCCTGTTATCGGGGCAATAGAACTGGAAGAAACCGCCCGCCCGGCGGGGATCTGTGCGATAATGCGCCCCTTTTTACCAGTTGCAGGACTCCCTTCGTGATCACCACAGCCAATATCACCATGCGGTTTGGCGCCAAGCCGCTTTTTGAAAACATCTCCGTCAAGTTTGGCGGCGGCAACCGTTATGGCCTGATCGGCGCCAACGGCTGTGGCAAGTCGACCTTCATGAAGATTCTCGGGGGCGATCTGGCGCCGACCTCGGGCAATGTCGCGGTTGATATCAATCAGCGTATCGGCAAGCTGCGCCAGGACCAGTTCGCCTATGAGCAGCACACGCCGATCGATACCGTGATCATGGGGCATGCCGATCTGTGGCGCGTGAAGCAGGAGCGCGACCGCATCTATTCCCAAGCGGAGATGAGCGAAGAAGACGGGATGCGCGTGGCGGAGCTGGAGGTGGAGTTTGCCGAGCTCGATGGCTACACCGCGGAGTCGCGCGCCGGCGAGCTGCTGATCGGTGTGGGCATCCCGGTCGAACAGCACTTCGGCCTGATGAGCGCCATCGCGCCCGGCTGGAAGCTGCGCGTGCTGCTCGCCCAGGCGCTGTTCGCCGATCCCGACATCATGCTGCTGGACGAACCGACCAACAACCTCGACATCAACACCATCCGCTGGCTGGAGACGGTGCTCAACGAGCGCAGCAGCACCATGATCATCATCTCCCATGATCGTCATTTTTTGAACAGCGTCTGCACCCACATGGCCGACCTCGATTATGGTGAACTGCGCGTGTATACCGGCAACTACGATGATTACATGATCGCCGCCACCCAGGCGCGCGAACGTCTGCTGTCGGACAACGCCAAGAAGAAGGCGCAGATCGCGGAGCTGCAGAGCTTCGTCAGCCGTTTCTCGGCCAATGCATCCAAGGCCAAGCAGGCCTCCTCACGCGCGCGCCAGATCGACAAGATCCAGCTGGAAGAGGTCAAGCCGTCGAGCCGCAACAATCCCTACATCCGTTTTGATCAGGATAAAAAGCTATATCGTCTCGCCCTGGAAGTGGAGGGCTTGAGCAAGGTCTATGATGACAAGCCGCTGTTCAAACATCTCAGCATGCTGATCGAGGTGGGGGAACGTGTGGCCATCATCGGCCCCAACGGCATCGGCAAAACCACATTGCTGCGCTGCCTGGTCGGTGACAACATGCAATCGAGCGGCGGTGTGGTGAAGTGGTCGGAGAACTGCAACATCGGCTACTTCGCCCAGGACCACGCCGCCGAGTTTGCGGCCAATCTCACGCTCTTCGAATGGATGAGCCAGTGGCGCCGCCCGGGTGATGACGACATGGCGATTCGCGGTGTGCTAGGCCGGCTGCTGTTCTCCTCCGATGAGATCAACAAGTCAGTCAAGGTGCTCTCGGGCGGCGAACAAGGGCGCATGCTGTTCGGCAAGCTGATGCTGCAACGCCCCAACATCCTGGTGATGGACGAACCGACCAACCATCTCGATATGGAGTCGATTGAATCGCTCAACCTCGCGCTGGAAAACTACCCCGGCACGCTCATCTTCGTCAGTCATGACCGGGAGTTTGTGTCCTCGCTGGCAACCCGGATCATCGAGCTCACACCGTATGGCGTGATGAATTTCAGCGGCACGTATGAAGAGTATCTGCGTACTCAGGGGGTTGAATAAGACACTACCTTCACAGGCGAACGTCTCTTGAAATCCATCTATCAATGCCCTGTTTGCAGCGCCCCGCTTGAGCTGTCCGAGCGCCAATACCGTTGCTCCAACAATCATGGATTCGATGTTGCGCGCGAAGGCTACGTGAATCTGTTGCTGGCGCATCAACGGAGGAGCAAAGAAGCGGGAGACAGCAAGGCCATGCTGCAAAGCCGGCGCAGTTTTCTAGAGCGGGGTTACTATGACATCCTGCCCCGCTTCCTCAGCGCCCGCATCGCAGCGCTCTTGCCCGCGCAGCCCATCCACCTGCTCGATGCCGGTTGCGGCGAGGGTTACTACACCGGCTTTATCCAGCGCGCGATCGGCGAGCGCATCGCCTGCTGGGGCACGGATATCGCCAAGCCTGGCATTGTGCTGGCGGCGAAACGTTATCCGGATATTCAGTTTTTCGTCGCCAGCAGCTTCCGTTTGCCGTTGCGGGACCGCACCATCGACGTTGCGATCCGAATCTACGCACCCGGCTCCGCTCAGGAGTTTGCTCGGGTGCTCACGCCCAACGGCCTGCTCATTACGGTCATCCCCGGCAAGCGCCACCTGTTTGGGTTAAAGCAACACCTCTATGACACCCCGCTGGAACACGATGCCAGTGAACCCGTGCCAGAGGGTTTCAGTCTACGGGAACAGCACATCCTGCAAGACCAGATACATCTCACCAGTTCTGACGACATCCGCCACCTGTTGGCGATGACACCCTATTACTGGCATGCCGCGCCGGAAAAGCAGCAGCACGTTGCCGCGCTCACGGAGCTGACAACGGAGATTGAGTTTGTGGTGAATGTTTATGATCATCCATTCCGGCGGCCAACAGCCGGCTGAAAATTTTCCTTCCGTCACGAATGGCGCTTGCTTAAAGACAGTGCATTCCCTCCCCCTTGACGGGGGCGTTAGGGTGGGGGTGAAATAGT
This sequence comes from Pseudomonadota bacterium, assembly GCA_040752855.1. Classification (GTDB taxonomy): domain Bacteria; phylum Pseudomonadota; class Gammaproteobacteria; order RBG-16-57-12; family RBG-16-57-12; genus JBFMHP01. Next base: position 108,916 of record JBFMHP010000012.1, read on the forward strand.
GGACAGTGCACTGAAATTTCAGTGTACTCACCCTCCCCCTAGCCCCCTCGACTCGGGTTCCAGACTTCGCCCTACCGCCTCCATCCATGGAGGCGTCCCGTCAAGGGAGGGGGAATTTGGTCAAGGGCCATTCCCTTACTGTCCCGTCTCCTTGAAGGATGGCAGATCGAGTTCAATGCCGGCTCTAGCGCGATGTTGCGCCAGCGCCCACTGCACATGTTCGCGCACTATGTCATCCGGGTGATGTGCCTTTGCTTGCAGCGCGGCGAGGATCTCGGGTGTGCCAGGCGCGTTGCCCAGGGCAACGGCGATATTGCGCAACCAGCGGGTGTAGCCGATGCGCCGGATCGGTGAGCCTTCGGTGTTGTGCAAAAATTCCGCTTCGCTCCAATTGAATAATTCGATCAGTGTCGGCGCATCCAGATTATGGCGGGCACGGTAATCGATTTCTGCGCTCACGCGCGCGAAGCGATTCCACGGGCAAACCAGCTGGCAGTCGTCGCACCCATAGATGCGATTGCCGATCGCGTGGCGAAATTCCAGCGGGATGCTGCCGTGCAGTTCGATGGTGAGATAGGAGATGCAGCGCCGCGCATCGAGTTGATAGGGCGCGACGATGGCCTGGGTCGGGCAAATATCGATGCAGGCGCGGCAGGTGCCGCAGTGATTGACCGCTGGGGTATCGATCGGCAGGGGCAGGTCGGTGTAGATCTCGCCGAGAAAAAACCATGAACCGGTCTTCTGGTGGATCAGGTTGGTGTGTTTGCCGATCCAGCCGAGGCCGGCATTTTGTGCCAAGGCCTTTTCCAGTACCGGGGCGCTGTCGACGAAGACGCGGTAGCCGAACGGTCCGATCTGATCTTCGATCTGTTGCGCCAGTTGTTGCAGGCGTTTGCGCAAGACCTTGTGATAATCGCGGCCCAGTGCGTAACGTGAAACGAAACCCAGCTCTGGATCGTCCAGCACGGCCTCGCTGTCGGCGCAGTCGGGCGGCAGATAATCCATGCGTGCCGAGATTACCCGTACGGTGCTCGGCACCAATTCATCTGGGCGGCTGCGCTTGGTGCCGTGCCGGGCCATGTAGTCCATCTCGCCATGAAACTGTTGGCTCAGCCATCGGGTGAGATGCGCCTCATGTTCAGGCAGGTGAATATCGGCAATGCCGATCTGTTGCAGGCCGAGCGCCGTGCCCCATTGTTTGATGGTGTCGGCGAGGGCCTGCAACTGTGCGGCATCCAGTGTAGCGTTCGCTTTTGATTGCATAGGGGGTATCATAACGCCATGCAAAATCTCCCGCACAATCTCTATCGCGCTGCTGACACTCGCGCCCTCGACCGGCTGGCGATCGAGGCCGGCACGCCCGGCATCACGCTCATGGAACGTGCCGGTGCCGCGGCGTTTGACCTATTGCGCAAGTGCTGGCCGCAGGCACAGCACCTTGCGGTATTCTGCGGCGGCGGCAATAACGGTGGCGATGGTTTCGTGATCGCGCGGCTGGCCAAGCGACAGGGGATGATGGTCTCGGTATTTCTGCTGGCCGATGCCGCCAAGCTCAAGGGCGAGGCCTTGCAGAGTTATCAAGCGATGTTGGCGGAACATGTATCGGTCGAGGCGCAACTGCCGGCGGATTTGCAGGGCTTTGATCTTGCAGTCGACAGCCTGCTGGGCACGGGCCTGAGTGAGCCGGTGCGGGGCCCGTATCAACAGGCCATCGAGTTGATGAATGCCTCGACCATCCCCGTGCTGGCCATCGATATCCCCTCCGGCCTGTCGGCCGATACCGGCGTAGTGTTGGGAGTGGCGGTCAAGGCGCAGGCGACCATCACCTACATTGGTGTTAAACAGGGTCTGCTTACCGGCGCAGGGCCGGACTACTGCGGTGAGCTGGTCTTTGCCGGCTTGGGTGTGCCTGAGGCGATCTACGCGCAGGTTCCCCCGGCGGCGCATCGCATCGATTATGCCTTGTTGAAACCGCAGCTGCCGCCGCGCGCGCGCGGTGCCCACAAAGGCGCCCACGGTCATGTCTTGTTGATCGGCGGCGAGACGGGCATGAGCGGCGCGATCACCCTGGCGGGGGAGGCGGCCTTGCGTTGCGGCGCCGGTCTGGTGAGCATCGCCACCCGGCGCGAACATGCGGCGCTCATCAGCGCCGCGCGGCCCGAGTTGATGTCGCATGGCGTTGAAACCCAGGAAGAGTTTGCCGCGCTGCTGGACCGAGCAAATGTGGTCGCGATCGGTCCCGGACTGGGTCGCAGCGAGTGGGGGCGTCGCATGCTGCGTTATGTCCTGGGCTTGAAGCGGCCGGTGGTGATCGATGCCGACGGCCTAAATCTCCTGGCGGAGCAGCCTTGCCGGCACGACCACTGGATTCTCACGCCCCATCCCGGTGAGGCGGCGCGGCTTCTGGATGTGGCCACCGCCACGGTTCAGGCCGATCGCTTTGAGGCCGCGCGTGCGCTGCAACAGCGTTATGGTGGCGTGGTGGCCTTGAAAGGGGCGGGCAGTCTCATCTGCGATGACCAACAGCAGATCAGCCTGTGCACTGATGGCAATCCGGGCATGGGCAGCGGCGGGATGGGCGATGTGCTCACCGGCGTGATCGCGGCGTTGCTGGCGCAAGGCTTCACGCGTGGCGATGCCGCCCGGCTCGGTGTGTGTCTGCACTCGGCGGCGGCCGATCGCGCCGCGCACGACGGGGAGCGCGGGCTGATTGCCAGCGATCTGATGGCGCATCTGCGCCGGCTGGCCAATCCATGAAGCTTTTTCTGCAAGATGAGGCGGCGACGCTCGCCCTCGGCCAGGCGTTGGCGCAGGCCTGCCGGCATGGGGCGGTGATCTATCTGCACGGCAATCTCGGTGCCGGCAAGACTACCCTGGTGCGCGGTTTCTTGAGCGCGCTCGGGTATCAGGGGCCGGTGAAGAGCCCCACCTATACCTTGGTCGAGCCGTATACGCTCGATGGGCGAGCCATTTATCACTTCGATCTCTATCGCCTCGGCCATCCGGAGGAACTGGAGTACATGGGAATTCGGGACTACTTCACCGATCCCGCCGCTCTGTGTCTGGTCGAATGGTCGGAGCGCGGGCAAGGTGTGCTGCCGCCACCGGACATCGATCTGCATCTCGATTATGCCTTGCCGAGCCGCGTGGCCAGGCTGGAGGCGCATGGCGATTCCGGCCGCGACGTCCTCAAGAATCTCGCGCTGCAACCGTTGAAATTCCTATCCTAATTATCTGTTTGAAAGGGCTTTTCGGTCCCGTGCGCATCGGCTGTCGGTTGGGTGCGCAGATGACACCGGATGTTCCATGTTAAGGTTTTATCAAAGATCATGGCCTTATCTTGATGTTTTGAAAGGAAAATCGATCTTGAAAAAAACGGATTTTCTGTGCAAAATTAGTTTTAAAGAACACCACATGAGAAGAAGGATGACTTTTCGCTTACTCACACTGCTGGGGATACTGCTGCTCTCCCTTCAGGCCTGGGGCGCCTCCCAGCTGGAGGGCGTGCGCGCCAGCGCGAGCGAGGATTCAGTGCGGCTCGTGTTCGATCTCTCGGACACAACTCCCTACAAGATCTTTGCCCTGACCAAGCCCGACCGGGTGGTGATCGATCTCAAAGACACCGTTTTGCGCAGCAAGCTCTCGGCTGATGACATCCCGGCCGGACCGATCACCAATCTTCGCACGGGTATCCGGAATGGAACCGATTTGCGCATTGTCATTGAGCTGTCGCAAAGCCGCGATTACAAGAACTTCTGGCTGCCGCTGGATGCCGACGAACGTACGCACCGGCTCGTGATCGATTTTCCGGGGGTGCGCTTTGGGGAGATTCCGGCATCGAGCGCCACGGCGTCGGCGCCGGCCAGCGTGCAAGCCGCTATCGACAAATCGCTGTTGCGCGAAGTGGTGGTGGTCATCGACCCGGGCCACGGCGGCAAGGATTCCGGCGCGATCGGCAGCCGCGGCACGTATGAAAAAGACGTGGTGCTGGCCGTCTCGCAGCGGCTCGCCAATCTGATCAACAAGGAGCCGGGCATGCGCGCGGTGCTGACGCGCGACGGGGATTATTACCTCAAGCTGCGCGAGCGCACGGGCATCGCGCGCCAGCACAAGGCCGATCTGTTCATTTCGGTACATGCCGATGCCTTCAAGGACCCCAGGGCGCGCGGCTCGTCTGTGTATGCGCTCTCGGAACGGGGCGCCAGTAGCGAATTCGCGCGACTGCTGGCCGCGCGGGAAAACGCCGCGGACCTGATCGAAGGCGTCGATATCGACACCTATGACGAGAATCTGCGCAATGTGCTGATCGATTTGTCGCAGACCGGCACGATCAAGGAGAGCCTCAATGTCGGGCAAAAGATCCTCAGCCGCTTCGGCGGCCTCGGCGCGCTGCACAAGCCGCAGGTCGAACAGGCGGGATTCGCCGTGCTCAAGTCCCATGACGTGCCGTCCATCCTGGTTGAACTGGCGTTCATCTCCAATCCGCAGGAAGAGCGCAAGCTGCTCAATCCCACCCACCAGCTCAAACTGGCCAACGCGATCATGGACGGGGTGAATGAGTATTTCCGCAGCTCGCCGCCGCCCGGAACGCAGCTGGCCTTGATTCACAGCAACAAACACGTCATCAAATCCGGCGATACCTTGAGCACCATTGCCCGGCAATATCGCGTGAGCATGCGCGATCTGATGGATTTCAACGGCTTGAAGTCCGATCAGATCCAGATCGGCCAGGAGCTGAACATCCCCGCGCTCCGGGACAGTTGACCGTTCGGACCCGGTTCGCCGTGAGATTCCCCGGCCGGATGTGCTAGGATTGGACGGTTTCCAATCCCACGGCGCCCAGCATGACCGCAGTGAAACTCCCACTCCCAGCACACATTCATCGGCTTTCCACCCAGGTCGCCAACCAGATCGCCGCCGGCGAGGTGGTGGAGCGCCCGGCCTCGGTGCTCAAGGAGCTCCTGGAAAACGCCCTGGATGCCGGCGCCACCCGCATCGACATCGATATCGAACAAGGCGGCCTCAAATTGATCCGCGTGCGCGACAATGGCTGCGGCATCTATCGCGAGGAAATGCCCTTGGCCTTGAGCCGCCACGCGACCAGCAAGATCAAGGATGCGCGCGATCTCGAAGGTGTGGCGTCCTTGGGATTTCGCGGCGAGGCCCTGCCCAGCATCAGCTCGGTGGCGCGCCTGACTTTGATCTCCCGCACCGCGGATGCCGACAGCGGCTGGCAACTGCAAGGTGACGGCAGCGATGCGTTCGGCGATCCCATGCCGGCCCCGCACCTGACCGGCACCACCGTAGAGGTGCGCGACCTGTTCTACAACACCCCGGCGCGGCGCAAATTCTTGCGCGCGGAAAAAACCGAGTTCGCGCATTTGGAAGAGGTGGTCAAGCGCATCGCCTTAAGCCGCTTCGATGTCACCATCAGCCTGAAGCACAATAACAAGACCGTGAAGCTGTTTCGCACCGCCGAAGATGCGGCGGCGGAGCAAAAGCGCATCGCCGAGGTGTGCGGCGCGGCCTTTGTCGAACAATCCATCCGGCTTGATTTCGCCGCGGCGGGCGTGCGGCTCTGGGGTTGGATCGCGCAGCCGGCGTTCTCGCGCAGCCAGGCCGATCTGCAGTATTTCTTCGTCAATGGCCGCGTGGTGCGCGACAAACTGGTGACCCATGCGATCCGCCAGGCCTATCAGGATGTGCTGTTTGCGGGCCGTCATCCCGCCTATGTGTTGTATCTGCAAATCGATCCGGTGCAGGTCGATGTGAACGTGCACCCTACCAAACACGAGGTGCGTTTCCGCGAGGGGCGCTACGTGCATGATTTTCTGTTCCGCGCCATACACAAGGCCCTGGCCGACCTCCGCCCCGGCGCGAAACCGGAGGTGGTCTATGAAACGGCCGCGCCGGATTCGGCCTCGGCGCCGGCTGCACCTTCGGTCAGCGCGACATCGTGGTTTAATCGCAGCTCCCAGCGCGTCATGCCCTTGCAGGTGCAGGAGCAGCTCGCGGTGTACGCGAGCATGCATCCCAGTCAACAGACATTGGTGGCGGAGCCCAGTGCCGATGCGGCGACGAGTGAGGACATGCCGCCGCTTGGTTTCGCCTTGGCGCAATTGCATGGCGTTTACGTGCTGGCGCAGAATGCGCGCGGCTTGGTGATCGTCGACATGCACGCCGCGCACGAGCGCATCACCTACGAGCGCATGAAGGCCGCGTTTCATGGCGATGGCCTCAAATCCCAACCGCTCTTGGTGCCGGTGACGATCACGGTGAGCGAGCGCGAGGCCGATCTGGTCGACGAGCAACGCGACTTTTTCACCACGCTCGGGTTCGAGATCTCGCGCCTGGGGCCGGAGGCCGTGGTGGTGCGCCAAGTGCCGGCACTCCTGAAAAACGCCAATATCGAGCAGCTGGTGCGCGATGTGTTGTCGGATGTGGTGGTGCACGGCCACAGCCAGCGCGTATCACACGAGATCAACGAATTGCTGGCCACGATGGCCTGTCACGGCTCGGTGCGCGCCAACCGGCAGTTGAGTCTCCAGGAAATGAACGCCTTGCTGCGCGACATGGAGCGCACCGAGCGCAGCGGGCAGTGCAATCACGGGCGGCCTACCTGGACGCAGCTCTCCATGGGCGAACTCGACAAGCTCTTTTTGCGCGGCCAGTAGGCATGAGTGGGGGCAATGATGACGCCAAGACAAATTCGGATATTGATTGTGATCGTGATCGTCGTCGCGGCGGGCATGCTGGCGGTCAGTCGCTTGGGCACGCATACGCACGATGCGACCCTGCGCGGCTGGTATCAAGACGCCGGCGGCTACGCTCAAGCGGTGGAAGAGCAGCGGCGCACCGGCCGGCCGATCGCCGTGTATTTCTATACTCAGTGGTGCGAGTCGTGCAAAAAATTCCGTGAGTCGGTGCTGACGGCGGCGCCGGTGAAAAGTTATTTGCAGGAGTATCTGACCGTGCACATCGACCTCGAGGCCGGACCCAACGAAGCGCAGCTGGGCAGCGAATTCGGTGTGGTCGGATTTCCCGCCTTCTACATTAAGGCGCGCGCGGATCGCGCAGCGGTCAATATCCTGCGCACCACGGAACAGACGCCGGAAGACTTTATGGAAATCTGCCGCGCGGAACGCGCGCGTCAGGCTATTTGAGCGGCACGTGTTTTATGGTGAAAAAACGCGCGATCAGATCCGGATCATCAAAGTGGCGCTTGCCGACGAAGGCGATGGCGTGCCGGCCTTTCTGCCGCATCGCCCCGGGCGAAGGCACCCCCAAGGGCCAGAGCAGCCAGCGCTCGGCGCGTTCGGTGCCCGGCACCAAACCCGTTTCATCGAACATGCTGCCGTAGCCGCCGGACGGCAGTGGCAGTGAACGCAGTTCATTGTAATCGAGCGGCGTGTAAACAGTGCCGGCCAGCGTAGGCGCGTCGATGCTCAGGATGCGTTGAATGTAGTGATTGCCCGAGGCGATTCGCAGCATGTAGCGGGCGCCGTGCGTCCACGCGGGCAATGTCTGCACAATCAGCGGCGGCTCCGGTTCACGTTCAATCGCTGCCTGATTGGGCGCGAGAGCTCCCGTGGGGTAAAACTGATGATAACAGCCGCAGTTGTGCATGCTGTCGGCGAGCAGTGGCTCGCCGTCTTCATTCAAGGTGAGGCGAAAGGTGATGCCGTCGAGCTTGCCACTGTAGATATCGAAGGCCCCGGCGCTGGGGCGGGAGGGAAACCAGAGGGTGTAATTGAGCTGCAGCAGCGTCTTGCCGTGAAACTGCGTCAAGTCATAATGCCGGTAGACCACCGGAATTTTCGGGTCGACATGCGCTCGCCCTGTTGCATCCAGCACGACTTTTCCGATGTGGTCATTGTCATCGAGCGTGTCCACCGCCCAGACCGGCGCATAGTGATCGAAGAGGCGGTTCAAGTCTTCCGGCGGCGGGATCGGAATGCGCAACGGATTGTCGCGGCTGCGCGCTAACAGAGTGTTGAACTCCGCTTGGCTCAAGAATGCGGCCGCCGGCGCGTAATGCACAAGCGTTCCTTTCAGCTCAAGCTCATCGAGCGGGCGCGCGAAAGTCGAGCGGGTGTCCGCCTGGAGGCGCCGGATGCGTTGTTTGACGAAGAGCGAGGTGAGGGGATAGAGACCGAGAACGCGTTTGCTGTCCTGGTAGTCATCGGGAACTTCGATCCGCGTCGGCAATCGTGGGGGTTCTGCTTGCAGAACCTGCCGGCTGCATCGTTCATAATGTGCGAAGACCGGCTCCCACCTCACCGCGTCCAGATTGCGCAGCTCCAAGGCCCTGGCTTCCAGATCGCGTTGCTGCAAGCGGTTTAACCAATACCGGCTCTGTTCCGGTGTGAGCCCGGCTGATGCATAGGTGCTCAAGATACGGTTGGTTCGAAGAAACGGCAGGCCTGGAATGGCATAGTCCTGCGCATCCTGGTTGTGATGGCGGCGAACGGTCTCATCAATCGCCTGAAGATATTGCCGGCACTGCGCCGGGGTGAGGGAGGCTGGTTCTGGTTCGATGGGCGGAAAGGAGAGGGATGGCTGAGCGGCACAGCCATAGAGCAGCAAGAGGAATACGAATGGAGATAGGATATGGAGCGGCATCGGGAGCGCATTTCCGTGACTGATAATCAGTATCAGTATAGCTGCACCCTCCCGCTGCGCGCCTGTGGCCGCGCGGTTATTTCGCGCGCGTGGCGTCGAGAAAATACTGATACGAATCCATGAAAAAATTGATGCGCATTTCGCAGGCCTTGTTGGGGTTGTGAAGATATTCCGCGATCATTCTTTGCAGTTTCCAGTACCACCATTCTTTCAGCTCGGTTTTGCTCATGTCCTTTCTCCTTACATGCGATATGTACCGATTGTCTTCGTTAAGTTAGCTCCGTTTTATGACAGTTTAATGATGCAAGGGTGTGGGCGGGTGTGACAAACCTCCCATTCCCGGCTTGGTTTAGCCCTCAAGTTGAATGTTTTTTGCGCAATCAGTGATGGCGCCGGGGGAAAAAACCGATCCGAGTCGACTGCGGTTGCAGCCGCTATGCACGCAGGCATGATCGCTCGGTGCTTGCGAGATAGTGTTATGGCAGGCCAGCAGGAACAGTTGTTTGATCAATTGCTGCATCGTGACCAGGCTTTTGCACGTGATGCATTTTTGAGGCAGGGGTGTGGTGCGCTGAGGTGTGGTTTTCTCCAGGCGCCATTGATGCATGATGTGGCCGGTGTCGCGGTCGATGAGGGCCAACTGGGGGTTTCCGCCATCGATCCATATGTCCATCACGATTTTCATTGGAGGGCTCCTTAGTAATGATGCGATCATTATTAATGATAATCATTCTCATTTATAAGTCAAGGAGCGGGGCATCAAAAGAAAAAGGCCGGCAGGTGCCGGCCTTTCGGTGTGTGGCGTATAGCCGCGATTACTTCTTCAGAGAGATGATGAAGTCAGCCAGAGTGGCGGCCTCTTCGGCGGTTACGCGTTTTTGGGCGGGCATCGGAACGTTGCCCCATTTGCCGCGGCTGCCATTGGTGATGCTGGCAACCAAGGTGTCTTTGGCGGTCGCATCGCCCTTGTATTTATCGGATACGTCGTTCCAGGACGGGCCGACTACCTTCTTGTCAACGGCATGGCAGGCCATGCAGCCGCTCTTTTTCGCCAACTCCAAGGCGTCCGCATGCGCCTGAGCGCCGGCCAGCAACATAACCACAGGTACTACAGTAGCTGTCAGAATTTTTTTCATTGCAATGTCCTCATGATTTCACCTGATTCTTCTCCATTTCTCAGGCCCTGCTACAGGCCTTGTGCGTCCTTGTACGATTTCATCGTATTCACGAAGTCATGAATCAAGACTGAATGGTTTGTAAAAGAATGTGCATAGGCACTCGTTTTAGCCAAAAACCTTCTCCCGGCAGATGCCGGGAGAAAAGTCGGAAAATTATAGTTTTAATTTTTTATTCAGGCAATGTTCATGTTAAAGGCACTGAACCGGCTAGGCGATTTGTTGCGAGGTCTTGATGACATGCTCGGCCTGCGCCGGGAGGAAGTACTGGTAGACGGGCGCCGAGTGGAGCGGATGGCGTGGATCGTAGGCAAGGTGGTAGAGCGCGAAATACCGCTTGGCCAGCGCGGGCGGCAATTCGCGCCGGGATACGAGCTCCAACAGTTTGGCGTTCTCGATGGTTTTGACCAAATGCTCGCCGAAGCTCTTGATCTCGGATTTGAGCTGCTCAGGGATGAGGGTGTTTTTCTCGGGCTGGGTGAACACCTGCTCCAGCAGCCCTTCGGTGTACATCCCCGTGGGGGTCATGACCTTGATGCCGGCGCGTTCCATGGCATGCATCACCTCCGGTAACGGCACGGCGATGCGAGTGTGCTCTTTCAGGCGTGTGGCGCGCAGGCCCAGATGGTGTGCGGTGTAGCCGTAGATACGGTTCCAGTGCTGAATAATCTGCTCCGGGCGGTCGCCGTCGCTTTGGTCGATGAAGAGGCGCAAAACCTGGCCGTTTTCCAGGACCTTATACATCGGATAGGCATTCCATCCCTCGGGGAAATGATAGTAGGCCTCGCCGGGGAGTTGCGGGGTCATGTAACCGTGTTTGATCCGCAACAGCTCGGAGATGCGCTCGGCATCCAGGTGGTTCTGGGAGCCGCAGCGGATCGCCATGTGGTCGTAGTGCACGGTCCAGCCGCAGTCGGGCGCGATTTCCAGAAGGGTCAGGTCTGCTTTGCTATACATAAAGGATTCGACGGCCTTTACAGCGCAGTAGACATCCAGATGTTCCACCCACTCGGCAATCAATTTCGCCTGAGCATTGGTCAGGCCGGCGTTGCCGCGCGCCAGGATGTGTTGCTGGAAGTTCTCCGCGTAGGGGGAGAGATTCTCGCGCGCCTTGGCCAGATCGGTTTCAAACGGCAGACTGCAACGGGCGGCCTGATATGCCGATAACAAGGCAGAGACGGTTTCGACGCCGCTGAAAAAAGGCTTGGCGGTCGCTGGCGCGGGCTTGGCGACAAACGGGGTGAGGTCCAGTGAAAAGACCTCGTTCTGGCTGCTAATTGCTTGAATCACAGCGGATTTATCAGGGTGCGACCGCAGGTTTGGAAATTCGGCGAGCAGAAATCGGGCGATATCGTTGGCAAGGTGGAGATAGGCAGCTTTGGACATATCGGCCTCCTGTGAAGGCGTGGAGGTGGGCGGCGCAGGGGTCACTTTATTGTATCGGCAAGTCGAGGGCGGTCTTGACGTTGAACACTGTATCGCGGCCGGGCGCGGGCATGGTCGGGCGATGTCGTGATCCGAGAGATTTGCTGCCCTCATCTCCAATCCTTTTATTGTAATTCACGTGTGGCGGATCTGGCGGACCGTGCCGGGTCCGGAGGCCGCCCGCCGTTTCGGAACCAACCCCTTAGGAGCGTACCATGGATATCCTCGCCAGACTGAAACTCAACGGTGAAAACTTCGGCGCCTGCAGCGGCGGCGCGGCCTGGAGCACAACTTCCGGTGCCGGCGTCATCGAGTCCTATGCGCCTGCTACCGAGGCGCTGATCGCCAAGGTCTATGCCTGTTCGCTGCAGGACTATGAAGAAGTGATGCGGGCAAGCTGCGCGGCGCAGCGCGAGTGGGCCAAGGTGCCGGCGCCCAAGCGCGGGGAACTCGTCCGCCGGGTGGGCAATCTCCTGCGTGAACACAAGGATGCGCTCGGCAGCCTCGTGGCGCTGGAGATGGGCAAGATCAAGCAGGAAGGCGATGGCGAGGTGCAGGAGATGATCGACATCGCCGATATGGCCGTGGGGCAGTCGCGCATGCTCTATGGCAAGACCATGCACTCGGAGCGCCCCGATCACCGCATGTACGAACAGTGGCACCCGCTCGGTGTGGTGGGGGTGATTTCGGCGTTCAATTTTCCGGTCGCGGTGTGGTCGTGGAACGCCTTCATCGCCGCGATTTGCGGCAATACCGTGGTGTGGAAGCCCTCTTCGAAGACCCCACTGTGCGCCATCGCGGTGCAGCACCTGTGCAATCAGGCGATGGAAGAGCTGGGATATCCGGGGATCTTCTCGCTGTTCATTCCCAAGGACAAGGCGATCAGCGAGCGGTTTGTGAGCGAAGCCCGCGTCGGCCTGATGTCGTTTACCGGCTCAAGCCGGGTGGGGCATTACATCGCGCACGCGGTCTCGCAACGCCTGGGGCGTTATCTGCTGGAATGCAGCGGGAATAACGCCATCATCGTCGACCAATCCGCCAATCTGGATATGGCGGTGCCGGCGATTGTCTTCGGCGCGGTGGGCACGGCCGGTCAGCGGTGCACCAGCACGCGGCGGCTCATCGTGCATGAGGAAATCTATGACGTCCTGCTGGAACGGCTGGTGCACGCCTATCAGCAGGTACGCATCGGCAATCCGCTTGACCCTGCGGTATTGATGGGGCCGCTGATCGACGCTAGCGCCGTGCATGATTTTGCGGCTGCGGTAAAGCGCGCACGCCAGGCGGGCGGACGCCTGGTGTATGGGGGCGAGGCGCTGCCGGGCACGGGGCATTTCGTTGAGCCCACGATCATCGCCGTCGACCGGCAATACGACGTGGTGCAGGAAGAGACCTTCGCCCCGATCCTGTATGTCATGCGATACCGGGATCTGGAACAGGCGATCGCCCTGCACAACGCGGTTCCTCAGGGCTTGTCCTCGGCGATCTTTACCCGGGATCTTCATGTGGCGGAGATGTTTTTGTCGGCCAAGGGCAGTGATTGCGGCATCGCCAACGTCAATATCGGGACTTCCGGGGCCGAAATCGGCGGCGCCTTCGGTGGCGAGAAGGAGACGGGCGGCGGGCGGGAGGCGGGATCGGATTGCTGGAAGGCCTATATGCGTCGCCAGACCTGCACGATCAACTGGAGCGATCAGCTGCCCTTGGCGCAGGGAATCATCTTCGACCTGACGCCCAGGCGATGAATTGTTAGAATAATTTATTAACCTGGCGGCAAAAACTATCTGTTTTTATCCCCTCTCCCTCAGGGACGACTCCATGGATGGAGTCGGTAGGACGAAGTCCGGAACCCGAGTCGAGAGGGCTAGGGTGAGGGGATTGATTTTACCCCCTCATCCTGTCCTTCTCCCTGAGGGAGAAGGGACGTATATAGTTATTGCCGGGTCAATAATAGTAGGTTGAGTGGTTGCCCATTAGTTTGAGGGGAATAGAGATGCGGAAAAAAATACTGCCGGCGTCCTTGCTGCTCGTCCCGGCCGTGGCGGCCTGGGCCGCGGGGGGGGAGAAATACAATGACTGCACCGAAGCCGGTCTGACCATTTGCGAACGGGCGGGTCATTGCTCGGTCGAGTCATCGTCGTGGTATCAGCACGCCATCATCGATAAATCCGACGCCTACGCGGTGCAGGAATGGACCGCGTTGTGCGATCTCGTCCACAGCCGCTTGGCCCAAGGCGACTGTGCGCCATACGGAGCCCAGGATTATGTGACGGCCTATCTGAGCGCAACCTCCAGCGTGCTCATTCCACAAATCTCCGGCATTCAGGCCTGCGGACGCGTGAATCTGCACGCACATCCATGAAACGAGCGCTCAGTTTTCGGTAAAGTAAATGTCGCCGTAATAGGCGGTGACGGCCTGGCCGGAATTGTCGGTGTCACTCATAAGGGCGACAGCGTCGATATAGCGGATGTCCTCTCCGAAGTATCGTTTGAAGTCTTCGCGCACATTGCGTTTTTCCGTGCGCCAACTCCCCGGTTCATCTTCCCGGCCGCGCACGGCGACCATCCGCGCATGATCGGTATAGGCATTGGGCCAGTCTGTACCGGGCATCTGGGTGCTGGACCATACGTAGTTCAGGGCTTGGGTCTTCCAAAACAAGATGCCGCCCGAGACGACGACGTAAATACGCGCGGGATAGTCGTCGCCTTGCTTGCTGCGTTCGTTAACACCGTCCAGCGTGTTGCCGATTTTCCAGGACCAGTTCAGATATGGCGTCTGTGCCAAGTCGATTCTGATCTTGCGGTAGAGGCCCGAGGCGCTGGCGGCGCTGCGCGCCTCGAGCACCTGCATGGTGGAGTCCGTGCGGAGTATATAGGTGGTGTTTCCCCGGAACGACTTCTCTTCCCAGTCATCGAGCCTGCCATGGCCGAAATCGCCAACCAGGATGCGCCCGGAGTCGGCCGCAAGGCTACAGGGGCTTGCAATCAGCATGATCGTCAATAGGCAGGCGGTTTTCGATACGGGTTTCATATCTGTTTACGAGGCAGCGATGTATTTCGTAGTGAAACGAAAAATTTTGTAAACCTCTCGCGATGCGGATTTACCTCTTCGGTGAATGTCCTCAGAATAGAACAGTCTTGCCATTCACGAAAGGAGAGTTCTATGAAAATCATTAAAATCTGCGCAGTCGCGTTTCCCCTGCTGAGTTTGTCCACCGGCGTGGTGTACGCCGACAAGGAAAACAAGGAGTGGAAGGAGCAGGCCAAGCAGCATAAGGAAGAAGCGAGCGAGCAATATCACAAACAAGCCGCCGAGGCCGGAGAGGCGAAAAAGAAGGCCAAGGAACACATGGAAGAGCGTGGCGACGAGACGAAGCAGCACCAGGAAAAGTACCAGGAGAAGTACGAAGAGCGTCATGAGCAGCACGAACAAAAGAGGAAGGACGATTCAGACAAGGCTCGTGAGCAGCACGAGATGCGCGACAAACACGGCGAGGAGATGGAAGAGAAACGCGGTGAAATGTCCGAGCACGGCGCCGCAACGAAACAGGAGATGCAGGAGCGGCGCGAGGAACGCAAGGAAGTCATGGAACAGTACAAGTCCGAAACCGAGAAATCAGAACACGCCGGCAAGAAACCGTGGTGGAAGTTCTGGGGCGGTGACGAGAACTGACCGGTCGCGACGGGAAGGCCCTATCCGCGAACGGCGGCCGAAATGCCGGGCGAGGGAAGAGGGCCTGACCGGATTCCTTGGCGGAGAATATTCTCCGCCGATTCAATCCCGAGCTGCCCGGCTACGCGTGGGCGACCACATCAGCTGGCTGTCGACCCAGCAGGGATGGCGCTTTCCGGCCGTCTTAATCGACCTCTCTTCACATCGTGTGGTTGGTCGCAAGCCCGACGGAAGCCGGCCTTTAGAAAAAGTAGCCTGCCGAGATCAGCGCATAATTGAATTGCGCGAAATTATAGACCTTGTCGTTGTCGGCACCGCCTTCCAGGACGCGGATTCCACCGCCGACATAGAAGTGTTGGTTGATACGGTAATTCAGTTTAAGAGCCAGATCGATGGCCCTGCCCTGAGGGCTTGCCAATCCGTCGAAATCGATAATCAGGCGCCATTGAGTGGCGAATTGATAGTTGCCGTACAGATTTAAGAGCGGCACGACCCCGACATTGTCACTGCTGGTAGATGCGCCTTGCTGTTTCAACGCAATTCGGGCGTCGCGGATCTTCAGCGTTCCACCTATATGCCACCGCCAGTCGGGGCCATCATAAAACAGGTAACGGTAGCTCGCACGATAGGAGTTGAATTTGTAGTTCGCCTCAGTCATCTCTCCGGCAGAGAAGGTCTGGTCCTCAAAAAACACGTCTTTTTCGAGTATGCCGCTCTCAGTGTACTCAAGCGGTGCCAGCAGAAATCGCAGCTGTTGGCGATCATCGACATGATAGAGTAATTCAACTCGTATGAACGAAAAGGGGCCGTTGCCGGCCAAATCGGAGAGGGAAAAACGAGTGCCGCTATCCCCAGGGATCTGTACATCGTTGTAATGTTGCCAGACCGCGCCCGTTTCTATGTCGACACTCAGGCGTGATGTTTCATTCGCTTTCGCATGAAAGCTCAAGTTCAGTAGTGTCATGAATAACAATGTTGCGCCAAAACCTTGTGCACCGAGTGGCGCATGCTGAGATCGCTTACTTCGTTTCATGATGGCTGCCGTGACCGTTGCGCCAAAAAAAACGTAAGCGAGGCGTCTGCCTCGCTTACGGGATTGAGATTAATTGTCTTCCAGCACCACTGGTTCGATGGCTGAGAGTTGGTTCATGGCAATAATCGTGTAGATGGTTCCGTCCGCCAGGGTCACGGTTGCATCTATGACCGGCGAGGTGGTGGTGCCGGCCGCGAATACCTGAATATTGGCTTGACCGGCGTCAACCTCCAGATAATTGGAGATCGCCTTATAGGGCACATTGCTTAGCGCCTTAGTGCTGTCCACGTAGATGTCCACGGCTGGAGCGTCCGGCGAGGCGTGGATAACCCTCACCTTGGCCTTGCCGCTTGCGGGTGCGCTGTTGTCATCCACGGCCAGCAGGGGTTCCAGGGTGCCCGATGTCAGTGAGCCGACTGCTATGAGTGTATAGTCGAGTCCGCGCTCGAGGGTAGGTGTGGCCTGGATAACGGTGTTGGAAGTGTTGGCGGCGTTGATCTTGAAATTCCGGGCGCCTGAGAGCACTTCCAGATAGCTGGATGCGGCCTTAAACGGAACATCACCCAGTGCCTCGACATTATCCACGAGTACATCAACTGCCGGGGCGTCATAGGCGGCGTGCACCGCACGGACCTGGGCGCGAACGTCGGCGATCTCTATCGAGGGGTTGCTGTTGTCGCCGGTCAATACCAGGAGGCTGATGGGAGAAAGCCCCGTAGTCGTGGTAACAGCGACGATGGTGTAGGTGACACCGGCGCCCAGCGCCACGGTACCTGAATCATACACAGGGGTCTTGCTGCCTGCGCCGGTAACGCGGACCCGGTAGTCCCCTTCGGCGATCTCCAGATAATCGGAATAGTCCTTGAAAGACACGTCTGAAAGGGCGGGCGACATCGTGGCAATATCGTCACCCGGGGCGGTCACATACACATCCACCTCGGGGGCGGAGGGTGAGGCGTGCAGTACGCGCACCTTGAGAAATCCGGAGGCGGGGCTCGCGGTTTCATCGGCGAGTAGCAGCGGTTCGATATTCGACAGAGTGTTTACGGCGAGCAGTGTGTATTGCTTTCCCTCCTCAAGCGGAAGCGTGTCGTCTATTACGGTGGTTGAGGTGCCCGCGGCGTTGATCTTGAAATTCGGATCATCTCCTAAATCCACACTGAGGTAGCGGCTGACGCCTTTAAACGGCACAGCGCTCAGTGCGACGTTATTGTTGACCAACACGTCAACATTGGGGGCATCGGGTGAGGCATGGACCACGCGCACCTGTGCCGTAGGATCCTCGTCATCGTCGCAGCCCGTTAGCATGATAGCCATAGCGCTGAGTAGCGCGAGTATGATCAATCGTTTCATTTGTGTGCTCCTTGGTTGAGATGGCAGGTAAATAGGACCTCTGATTGTCTGTGCATCACTATCGACGGTCCCTTGAAGGCCTGATGTAAATGCAGCAATAGGTATTTGATAATCAAACAACCTATACAATAGTTATACAACCAAAATACAAGCTGTCAAGGTCTTGTGCACATTAAAGATAAAATACCATTATTGTGCGTATATTTGCGATATATGGCGCGTGTGGTCTTCTTTGGGGGTTGGCTATAAGTGTACAACTATTGTACATATCGATGCAGAGATTCGGGGCGCGTCAGATAATAGTGGAAAAAATGAGCAAACTACGTCGTGGACCTCCGGCGTGTCAGGAGAACGTCCGGGAACCCGGTTGAGGTTCACCACGGCACGAAACTAAGTCTTGTGTGTCTTCGGCGAATCCCGTTCTTGAGCGCGAGCAGACATACGCTACAGGCCACACGGGAACATCCATCAAATTAGCGCTCGTCAAGGAGGCGAATCGGGGCGAGTGGTGAATGTCCTCGATTACTGGCTTCGCCCATATCGTGTTTTTTCGTGCGCCAACTCCCTGTTTCATCTTCCCGGCCGCGTATGGCGACCATAGACGTTTTTTCAACTCGCGGTGGTAATCTCTATGAGTTGGTCTACTGTTAAGATTAGCGGAAGATAGCGTCGTTAATAATTCCTCGTATAGAAGCCATTGATAATAAAAAATTCAACATATCGGTGAGCATTACAGCCGCGTTACTACGCTGGAAGAACGTCAATTTAGGAATTCATGAGCGATATGTTTGCGGCGATCACATTGGAAAACTTACCCAAAATCCAACGTATTGGCACTCCAAACCTAATTGTTGGCTGTGCCGGTACTCAACACTTTTGCGCGAACAAGCCCAACTAAATTTAAATTCTATCTTGCAAGCATTCCGGATGCTGAACGACCACGTTCTGAGGGGACAGAAGTGATTTCATTACTACAAAAAAGGAGATATGGAGTTGTACTGCTCCTAGCTGTTTATCTGGTCATAAGATGTTTTTACCTGGATGCGGTACCACGCTGGGATGCCGCAAGTTACTGGGGGGCATTGATGCAAGCGGTGCACTCCACCAAAACCTTGCAACATGCGTCAGATTTTCCCGCTATGGTCTTAAAGGAATGGAACGCCTACGGTCATCCCTCCATGGGTTACTACAGCATTTTAGTGCTTGGGCAATTAATTGATTTTCCAAACCAGTTTATCCTTAACTTCACCAATATTTTATTGGCAATGTTTTCGATTTTATGCGTCTATAAAATATTGCTGTGGTTTTTTCCCGATAGAAAACATTACCCGGAAGTTCTGCTAGTCACAGCCGCTTACGCATTTGAACCGCTATTTTTTGGCTGCTCGATTTACTTAAATACTGACTTTCCGGTGCTGGTGTTTTTTACCGCCGCCCTCGCTTCCTTGCTTTATGGTCACTATGGATTTTTTGCCATCGCCAGCATCTTTATGGTGTTTTCTAAAGATCCTGGAATCATTTATTGGGCCAGCCTTGTAGGTGGCCTAGGTTTGTATGTGCTGTGGTTTTTGGTCAAAGAATTGCGCAACGGCCGCTTTCCACCCATTGGGGAATGGGGGCCGCCGTCTCACTATCATAATGGCCAACCATTGAAACTGTGGCCAGTCATGTATCGAGTTTTCTGCCTCATGTTACCAGCCATTGCTTTCATATGGTTCAGCGTGGCCCGCGAGGGAGTTATGTGGGAAAACGATACTGGTTTGAAATGGGACTCCAACGGATGGAACTGCTTTGGTTTTAACAAGCGTGTGATGGCGAACCGCGCCGGTGAAATATTTGTATTGGATTTCCATTGGATTCCGCTGGCCGTTGCCTTGGTCGTTTTCTTAATTTGGATTGGGCGTTATATCGAACGAAAAAATAACATTCCTATCGAGAATTCCGTAGAACCTAGGGGAATTGCGGGCAATAGCAAGGTTCAGGTCATTGACAAAAATATGGTTGATCCGTCCATTGAGGACACAAACACAACAGAAATTTCAGTTCACAATTCCAACCATGTTGCTGGACATAAATCGTTCGGAGAAACCGATTCGCAAGAAATTAATCGGAATAAAAAACCACCAACAGAAGTCGAAAACCGCTGGTGGGGAATGCTCCCGATTTTCTTTGCTTTTGCCACTTTTCTTGCATTCAATATGACCTACATTACGTTTATCATTCCTCGATACGTGGTACTCTCCGGCTTCTTTCTCTTAATGTGTGCAATATTTGCCATGCATTTTGGCATTCATTCGCAACGGGTTCGAATATCGATTATGAGCGTGATTTTAGTTTTATTTATTGCGCAAACTTTCCGCACTGTCGACCCACTATCAAAACTGGCATTTGGCACAGCGCCATTTAATGATCACGAAATTCTGCAAATCGACAGCCCAGGTGAAGCCGTTGGAAATGGATTTGTTTACAACGCCGAATTCTCCGCCGTTGATAAATTATTCAACATGATGGCCAAGGCCATCCCCTTGAGACCCGATACCCAAATAATCGCTTGGGAAACCGATCCCTGGTATCCATGGTTTTTTGGCCCGTTACGCTTAAGCGTACGCTGGATTGGCGGAACACCTTTCGCTTTAATGTGACAGGTATCCATCTGTTGCAGACATCACCGGAAACCCAACCGCCGCAAAACGCGTATTATTTGTACATGCCCTGGCTGTCGAAGTTTTCCAACGAGCAGGAAGAGCTTGCGAAGCTCGCCAATTTTTACCAAATTGGCCCGATGCAAGAAGTGGGTTATCAGGGATATACGGTACGGTTTTATCAGCTTACGCGGAAGTATTAAGAGCTGAAGATGCCGACTCCTTCAATCATCCACGCATTTTTCCTGTTCCACCCCCTTTCAGAAGCGGTTCTTTGGCTCGCAGTGGCAATTGCGATGGACTGGTCTACTCTTAATGCTGTCGGAAGATGGCGTTAATATAGTTTTGCTTCTACCTATGCTTCTCGCAGTGGCGCGAGGTTCCATCCGTCTGGTGTTTGATTGACCGCTGGCCGATATGGGGGCCCAGTGGCGTTTTGATTGTGGCTGGAGTTTCTGCCATTCTTCGGAGAAAGTCAGCATGAGCATCGGGCGTATTCTCATTACGGGTGCGGGCGGTTTTATCGGTTCCTTTGTCGCACGGACGATGGTCGAGCGCGGTCTGGCGGTTGCCGTCCTGCAACGCGGCGCTACCCTGCCAGAACGCCTGGAAGGACTGGAGGGTAAACTCACCCTGATCCAAGGCGATCTGATGGCGGGCACGGAGTGGCATGAGGCGGCCCGGCAATTTGCGCCTGACGCTCTGTTGCATATGGCTTGGCTGGGGGTGGCGGGCAGCGCCCGCAACGATGTGTCGCAGATCGACAATGTTCCGGCAACGCTGCGGCTGGCGGCGGCTGCACGTGAATGGGGCGTGCGGCACTTTGTCGGAGCAGGGTCGCAGGCCGAATATGGCCCGATCAATCGGCTTTGTCGGGAGGACGATCCCACTACGCCAACCACGCTTTACGGCCACGCCAAGTTGGCCGCCTGCCGCGTGACGCAGACCTGGTGCGGCCTCAATGCGATGCGCTTCGCTTGGCTGAGGATATTCTCCACCTACGGGCCGCATGATCATGACCACTGGATGATTCCGTCGCTGATTCGCGCCTTGCTGGCGAGAGAATGCCCTCCGCTCACGAGAGGCGAGCAGAAGTGGGATTTTCTTCATGTCCGGGATGCGGCGGCCGGCTTCGCCGCCGTGCTGCTGAACGAGCAAGCGACTGGCATCTTCAATCTCGGCAGCGGCGACGCACCGCGGTTGGCCGATACGATCGGCATGATCCGCGACGCGGTCGATCCGAACCTTCCGCTCGGCTTCGGCCAGATCGACTACCGTCCCGATCAGGTCATGCATTTGCACGCCGACATCGGGCGGATTACCGCGGTAACGGGATGGCGGCCGGTCGTGCCGCTGCGCGCCGGTCTCAACGAAACAGTGAAGTGGTATGCGGAATCGTGCAAGTGGCCGTGTCGCAAATAATGCAATATGAAATAGAACTTGTTGCCACATCGCGTGATAAATAACGCCACTGGTTCGCAGGTTCGTGCCCGTTATTTCTTTTGGACGATGTCGGATGAAACCATCCTCATCAGTCACCCATAGGGTGAGAGCGTTACGTAGCTGCAGGCTCCTGTGGGTCCAACCGAGGTATTTTGGGGCAAAGAACCGGTGTGCCCCGGTACTGTGAAGTCAGCGCTCATCTCGCCAGCCACAATTGAGAGACTTCCACCGTCAGGACGACCATCCAGACGAAGATGGCGATACCGACCGCCGCCGCGGCGATATCCTTGATGATTTTGATCTTCTCGTTATCCCGCGTTTCGACAAAGTCGCACAGCGCCTCGATGGCGCTGTTGAAGATCTCGGCCACCAGCACAAAGGCGGTGACCACCAGAATCAGCAGAAAGTCGACCCAGGCGCGCAGGACGAAAGCCGCCGCGAGCACGATTGCCGACAGTATCAGCTTGTAGGTGACCGAGAAGTCATAGATCACTGCGTAGCGCAGGCCGGAAAAGATCGTACGCAGTTTGCGCAGTGGATGGTAGCCGGGTTCGCCGGTGCCAAGGAACTTGTGCCTCATGTGCGCCCCGCCAGCGCCAGCCGCAGTCCCAGCACCCAGCCGGTCGCCACGATCAGACCAACCAGCACATCGCTAGGGTAGTGTACCTGCAGATAGAGTCGAGACACGGCCACCAACAGTATCGTGGCAGCAGCGGCAATGAACCCTGCCCAGCTTCGCCGCGTGCCCGGCGCGAGAACCCAGGCGAGCGCAAAAGCGGTGATCTGCACGGTGTGGGCGCTGGGGAAGGAGGAATCCGCTGGAACATTGATCAACGCTGGAAAGAGATCCGGCCGCGGCCGATCGACCAAGGTTTTGCCAATATGCGCCAGCACCCAAGCACCGCCCAGCGAGGCAGGCAACAATAGCGCCGCCGCCCACTGTCCTTTTCGCCAAAAACGCCAGGCCAAGGCCAACGCGGCGGGCAGTAGCACGGCAATGGAGCCGAGCCAAGTGATGGCCGTAAAAAAGGCATCCAAGCTGGGCTGACGCAGAGAATACAAAACCGCCAAAACGCGCCGGTCGGCATCGAATTCTTGGCACCCCCCATTCTGGCAGACCGTAACGGCACCGAACCAGAGGGCGAGCAAGGCTGCGCACCAAAGCAGGACAGCGCTTGCTGGAAGCCGGCGCGGCTTAGGCGTTTTGGTCGGGTCTGCGAGTCTCATGTTGTCCATCAATTCAGGCTCCGGCCGCACCGGTGCCTGAACCGCGGATGCGTGACTTCGCATCCTTGCGCAGCGACAGCCAGACCGAAGCGCCGATGATGAAGGCGACCACGGCAAGCGAGATGCCCACCGGGATCTTGAAGAGATCGATCAGCAGCATCTTCACGCCGATGAACATCAACACCAGGGCCAGGCCGTATTTCAGCAGCGAGAAGCGGTCGGCGAAATCGGCGAGCAAGAAATACATCGCGCGCAGACCGAGTATGGCGAAGACATTCGAGGTGAGCACGATGAACGGGTCGGTGGTAATGGCAAAGATGGCCGGGATTGAATCGACCGCAAAGATCAGGTCGGTGACCTCGACCATCACCAGCACCAGAAAAAGCGGCGTTGCATAGCGGATGCCCTCCCGCCAAACGAAGAACCGCTCGCCGTGCAATTCGGTCGTAATGTTCATGTGACCGCGCAGCCATTTCACCACCGGGTTCTGCTCCAGATCGGGTTTATGATCGGCGAACCACCACATCTTGATCCCCGTAATCAGCAGGAAGGCGCCAAACACATAGAGGATCCAATGAAACTTGGCGATCAGCCATGCACCGGCCAGGATCATGACGGTGCGCATGATGATCGCACCGAGCACGCCGTAGATGAGCACCCGTTTCTGCAGCTCAAGCGGCACCGCGAAGAACGAGAACAGCATCAGCCAGACGAAGACGTTATCGACCGCCAGAGACTTCTCGATCAAATAGCCGGTGATGAATTCCAGTGTCTTGGTATTGGCAAGTTCGCGCCCGGCGGCACCATCGAGATACCACCACAACCCACCCGCGAAGGCAAACGAGACGCCGACCCAAATTACTGACCAGATTGCGGCTTCCCTAAATGTCACACGATGCTGCTTACCGCCGCCCACCACAAACAAGTCTATGGCCAGCATGACGAGTACGATGACAAAGAAGCCTGCCCACATCCACCATGTTCCGATACTTTCCATCTTTATCCTCCGCGTAACATCTTAAGAATAAACAAGCACTATTGCGACGCGTTCGCTGGCGGCTCGACCGTGAGAAAATGTGTTGTTCGCACTCTGCCAACGAACGATACGGTGCACTGATCGTACTGGTGACGACCGCGGTTGTCTGCTGTGAATATGGCATGGATGCGCTCATCGTCCGTCACGCCGCCCTCTATCATGAGGGCAAGCATCGATGTGTTAATGGTGTATTCGTACATAATAGCAGACATCTTACTTTATCCTTTGTTAGCGACTACCGAGGCAAGTTCTAAGCTAAAGGTTCCGGCCTGGCGATCGGCGATCAATAGGCCGATCTGGCATATCCTTGACACCGCCAGCGGCGGGGCACTTGGTACGGGCCTGCCACGGAAGGATGGTTTGAAGTTCTCGAAGGGCAGTTGGATCGCTTGCCATTGCATGGCTTGAGTTGTGAAGCCGGCCTGATAGGCGACACCGTCGAAGCCGTGGTCGCAGCGCAGGCGTAATCGATAGCGATGACCATCGCCGCGCACGCGTAGATACAGTCCCGAGTACCCGGAAAGATCCCGACACTGGAGATCAGTGCGGATGGAGGCAAAGCCGCCGTTGCGTTCCAGCGAGACCGAGCCCGTAAAGAGGGCGGTGCCGTTGCCGGTCGCTATGATCTGGCTGTCCGACAGCCCACCCATGACGCCGTCATTGATCGGCCGCCAGGTGGAGAGATCGTCGGTGCTGAAATCAATGACGGTAACGGAATCCGGCATGATGGATGTCTACCTTCAAGTATCTGGTTTTAGCAGGGTGTCTTTGAGTGCTGGAGCGATCGGCTCTTCTCCCAGCCAGATGCTGAAATAGGCGGCCGCGAAGTCGGCGCCAGGGATCGCGCCGAGCACATTGCCATTCAACTCGAGCGTGGTGCCTTGATCGGGCTGAAAGGTCAGTGCATAGCGGTCGCCTTTGCTAACGTTCCGATACAAAGCGTGGAGCTGGTTGATTCTATCGCGCAGTTTCTGCATGTCTGTGTCGCTCAATTGGCGCGCGAGCGTTTTCATCGCGGCCGCGGCGAACTGTTCGCGGGTGATATCGACAAAATAGACAATTTCCAGGCGCTTGGCCACGTCAGGTTCCAGTGCCTGAGCGCTGGCGGTCTGCGGCGGCAGATAGAGTGCGGCGGCATAAACATCGATGAATACCGCGTACTTTAACAGGCCGGCGCCGCGCAGTTGTAGGGGTGGGTCGGACAGGGAAAAGCCGGCGTCGAACCGGGCATCCTTGATGCGAACGGGATCAGCGTTGCCCGTATTGGACAGAAAGATTGCCATTAGCAATACCGCGATGGACGGGAACCTTTTCATGAATGCCTCCTCGCGCTGCGTGCCGTGTTGTTTATTAACCCGGCGAGCGAATATATCTGAAAAACATTTCGGTCACGTCCCTTCTCCCTCCGGGACGACCCCATGGATGGAGGAGGTAGGGCGAAGTCCGGGGACAGGATGAGGGGAAATAAACAATGTATTTATTATCTCCCCTCACCCTAACCCTCTCCCTAAGGGAGAGGGGATTGCACTAGATATATTTCGCCGCTCGGTTAACAAATACCCTCGTTCATCCGCCACGCTGAAAGAACAGGATCACCTCGCCCAGTTCGATGCCGAATTTGCTCATCTTGGCGCGATTGATCAGCACGCCGTTGGGCTGAAGGAACATCCAATCATCGAAATGCACCTTCCAGGTCTTGTCGTCCACGCATTGTATGGCTTGAGTTGCGAAGCCGGCCTGATAGGCGACACCGTCGAAGCCATGGTCGCAGCGCAGGCGTAATCGATAGCGATGCCCGTCGCCGCGCACGCGTAGATACAGTCCCGAGTACTCGGAAAGATCCCGACACTGGAGATCAGTGCGGATGGAGGCAAAGCCGCCGTTGCGTTCCAGCGAGACCGTGCCCGTAAAGAGGGCGGTGCCATTGCCGGTCGCTATGATCTGGCTGCCCGACAGTCCACCCATCACGCCGTCATTGATCGGCCGCCAGGTGGAGAGATCGGCGGTACTGAAACCAATGACGGTAACGGAATCCGGCATGATGGATGTCTACCTTCAAGTACCTGGTTTTAGCAGGGTGTCTTTGAGTGCTGGAGCGATCGGCTCTTCTCCCAGCCAGATGCTGAAATAGGCGGCCGCGAAGTCGGCGCCAGGGATCGCGCCGAGCACATTGCCATTCAACTCGAGCGTGGTGCCCTGATCGGGCCGATAGGTCAGTGCATAGCGGTCGCCGTTGCCAACGTTCCGATACAAAGTGTGAAGCTGGTCGATTCTATCGCGCAGTTTCTGCATGTCCGCGTCGCTCAATTGACGTGCGAGTGTTTTCATTGCGGCTGCGGCAAACTGTTCGCGAGTGATATCGACAAAATAGACGATCTCCAGGCGCTTGGCCACCTCAGGTTCCAGTGCCTGAGCGCTGGCGGTCTGCGGCGGCAGATAGAGTGCGGCGGCATAGACATCGATGAATACCGCGTACTTCAATAGGCCGGCGCCGCGCAGTTGTAGGGGTGGCTCGGACAAGGTGAAGCGGGTGTCGAACCGGGCATCCTTGATGCGAACGGGATCAGCGTTGCCCGTATTGGACAGAAAGATTGCCATTAGCAATACGGCGATGGACGGGAACCTTTTCATGAATGCCTCCTCGCGCTGCGGGCTATGTTGTTTATTAAGCCGACGAGCGAATATATCTGAAAAACATTTTCGGTAACGTCCCTTCTCCCTCTGGGACGACTCCATGGATGGAGGAGGTAGGACGAAGTCCGGAACCCGAGTCGAGAAGGACTCCCCTCACCCTAGCCCTCTCCCTGAGGGAGAGGGGATTGCACTGATACATTTCGCTGCTGGTTAACAATTACCGTCATTCATCCGCCGCGCTGAAAGAACAGGATCACCTCGCCCAGTTCGATGCCGAATTTGCTCATCTTGGCGCGATTGATCAGCACGCCGTTGGGCTGGAGGAACATCCAATCATCGAAATGCACCTTCCAGGTCTTGTCGTCCACGCGCAGCAATAAGTCATATTCCCAATGCAGGGTGTTGCCGTAGGTCTCGCCGCGCGCCGTGCCGACCACATCATCGGAACGGCCGACATAATGGTGTTCGTCGATCTTGCGCAAGCGCCAGGTGCGATGCTCTTTGGCGCCGTCGTTGTAGAGAAAATCTTCTTCGAGGACGAATTCCTCGCCTTGCCAGCGGCCTTCCATCTTCACGACGAAGCTTCGTTTCACCCGCCCGCGCCGATCCTCAAAGATGCCGGTGGCCGTCACCGGGCCGAGGAAATATTCTTCGAGCAATAAACGCGGTGATGTATCGCGATAATAGTCAGCCTTCATGCTTGTGCATCCCCCGAGGAGTATAAGTAAAGTCAGCAGTGCGGTTGTCTGGAAACGTCGTTTCATGGTGAAGACTCCTGCGCAGGGCGTGCTGCGCGGTTTGATCCAACGGGAAGTTCCACACCAGCGAGATGGCGATGAGTTTGAACAGAATGGGCGCCAGCCCGTAGAGCAGCAGGAGGGCCATTTCTGCCTCGGGTGTGTTCGAGGTAGCGGTGGTGGAATAGGAGGCGAACTCCAGCAGCGGAAAGGCGATGCCCACTGCCAAGGCCAACGCCAGTTTGGTGGCCATGCCCCAGAGGCCGAAGAACAATCCGGTGCGTTGCCCACCGCCCTTGGCGCTGTCGATATCCACGACATCGGCCTGCATGGACGCGGGCAGGGCCATGTCCACGCCCAGACTCAAGCCGGAGAATAGGCAGATCAGCAGGAATGCGGTGACGTCGCCGCTGTCCAGGAAAGGCACCCAGATGAAGCTCATGCAGGCGAACAGCATCGAGTAGCACCAGGCGCGGTGTTTTCCGATGCGCTTGGCGAGCATGAGCCACAGCGGCAGGCCCAGGATGCCGGCGATGAAATACACCGCGAGCAAGCGGCCGGTCCATTCAGGCGCGGCCAGGTACTGACTGACAAAGATGATGAACAAGGTTGCGGGCAGCGCATTGGCGATGCCGTTGACCAAATAGGCGCTGAGCAAGCGCAGAAAGGGACGATTCTCGCGCAGCAGCACCAGGCCGGCCTTCCAGGGCACGGGGCTGTCGCGTCGCGCCGGTTCCGCCACGCCGACCAACGCCAGCAGCAACGCGGCGGGCAAGAGCAGGATGAGGACGCCGGCGTACACCTCGAGCGTCTCCGCCGTCGTGTCCGTTGCGACGAGCACGGGCAGCAGACCGGCCAGCAGGGTGCCGCCGATCACGAACCCTTCACGGATACCGGTGATGCTGGAGCGTTCGTGGTAGTCCTCGCTGAGTTCCGCGCCCCAGGCGTGATAGGGCAACACCACCAGGGTCCAAGCAAGATACAACACCAGGCTCCACAACAGCAGATAACCCGGGGTGGGAGTGGCGGGCGGGTTGAACAGTTGATGACAGCTGAACAACAGCACGGGCAGGCCGGCGAGCATCAGCAGTTTGCGGCGCCCGTGCCGCCAGCGGATGCGATCAGACAGCCAGCCGACCACGGGATCGGTGATCACATCCCACAGCCGCGCAACGAGCAGCACCGCGCCGACCGTCGCCAATCCCAAATGCGTGGCGTAGTGACTGGGCAGGTACATATACAAGGGCAGCCCGAGCATGGCGAGCGGTAAGCCGGGCAGCCCGTACATGAGCCAGGCGCGATAACGTCGGCCGTCAGCGCCCACGGTCACTGTGCTCCAGCACGACTTGCATGAGATTGGTGCGGCCGCTGCGAAAACCCGCTTCGCAATAATTCAGATAGTAGTCCCACAGACGCATGAATGGCTCATCGAACCCTAAGGCCACGACCGAATCACGCGCCTGGTGAAAATTTTCTCTCCAACGGCGCAGCGTTTCGGCGTAGTGTTCTCCGAAGAAGTCTTGCTGGACGATGCGCAATCCGGCCTGGGCCGCGTGTCGCGCGAAGACCTCCGGCGAGGGCAGCATGCCGCCGGGGAAGATGTGCAGTTGGATGAAGTCGGCCTTTTTCCGGTAGCTGCCGAATAGGGCGTCGTCGATGGTAATGGTTTGCAGCGCGACGCGGCCGCCTGACTTGAGGCTGCGCTTCAGCGTCTGAAAATACTGCGGCCAATAGCGCTCGCCGACGGCCTCGAACATTTCGATGGAAACGATGTGATCGAACTGGCGGTCGTGCAGGTCGCGATAGTCCAGCAGTTTGAACTCAACGCGATTGTCGAGGCCTTGTAGCGCAATCGTCTCACGGGCGTAGCGCAGTTGTTGTTGCGACAGGGTGATGCCGGTCACGCGATGCCCGCGGCGGGCGGCGAGGCTGGCGAAGCCGCCCCAACCGCACCCGATCTCCAGGATGTCGTCGGATGGATTCGCTTCCAGCGTATTGAGCAGGCGCCGGTATTTATTTCCCTGTGCGGCGTCCAAGGATTGCAGTGGGTGCGCGAACAAGGCGGCGGAATACGACATCGTCGGATCGAGCCACAGGCGATAGAAGTCGTTGCCCAGATCGTAGTGATAGCGGATGTTGCGGCGACTGCCGCGGCGGTTATTGCGATTGGCCAAGTGGCGCAGTCGATCGAGCAGTCCCGCCAGCCAATGTCCGCCGATCACCCGCCCAACGCTGTCATCGTTTTGCAGCGCCAGGCGCATCAGCGCCTGCAGGTCGGGCGTGGCGCAATCTCCCTCGATGATCGCCTCGGCAAATCCGATATCGCCGCGGTTCAGCAATTTCCACTGCACGCGCAGTGGATGATGAATGATCAGGTTGGCCCGAGGGCCTTCCTGGACGCCCTTGAAGGTAAAGTGCTGGCCATCCGCGGTGGCGATGGTGAGTTCGCCACAGCGCAGTTGCTCGCAGGCCCTGAGCAGCGGTCGCAGGGTCAACGGGTACTTGCTGAGGTAGGCGCTTTGCGTCTGCTCAAGATTCATGAGTGGTCTCCTCGAAGGGTGGGTTGGCTTTGCGATAAACGGGCGCGCCTCGGAACCAGAGTTTCAAGGCTTGCCAATGAATCATGGCGATGACTTTCAACGTCATCAGAGGCATTTTGATCAAGGCCTGGAGCAAGGCGCGGTCGGTCAGCGGGGCGCCCTTGCCGGTTTGTGCGGCGGTCATCAGCAGCGCGCCTTCCTGGTAGGCGCGAATGAGCAGCGCAAGATCGTCGGCCGGTTCACTGATGCGAAACTGGTAATCCACCTGCATGCCGATGAAGGGCGAGACATGGAAGTTCTTGGCTGTCGTGCTGCGCACCGGCCATGCCAAGGAGCTGCCGGCGTGATGCAGGATGTAGCAGCTTTGCTCGCCGAAGGTGTTTTTGACTTCGCAGATGATGGCGCGCAGGGTGCCGTCGCGATGCCGGCAGTAGTAGATGCTCAGCGGATTGAAGACGTAGCCGAGCAGGCGTGGCATGCAGAGCAGTTGAATCTGTCCGCCATCCAGATCAATGCCGCAGGCTGACAATTGTGCTTCCACCCAGGGGCGCAAGCGGCTGCCATCGCGCGGGCCGTGATCACGGTCGTAAAAGGCGCACAGCCCGGGACGGTTGTAGCTGAGCAGGCGAAGGCGGCGCGCGGTGGGTGCCAATTGATCGATGTCGAGCAGCAACGAAAACACCCGATAGATAAACCGGTAGCTCACCGGGTGTTGGCGCCGGTGCATGACATCGCAGACATAGAGCCTAGCGGCCGGTTGCATGACGGTTACGCCTCGGCAGGTTGCAACCGAATGGCGTCGCGCGACGGTTGCCGTTGAGTTGACGCCCAAGGCGCGGTCACGCCCAGTTGCTCGGCGACCGCGATTGCCGAGCGCAGGGCATCTTCGTGAAATCCGTAGCCGCAGTAACTGCCGCAATACCAGATCCGGTTGCGGCCTTGGATCTGCGTGAGTTGTCTCTGCGCGGTCATGGCGCGTTGATCGAATACCGGGTGGTCGTAGACCATTTCGCGCAGCACAGCGTCCTCGCGCGGAGGCGTGATGGCGTTGAGGCTGACGAACAACTGTTGGTCGCCTGGCAAACCCTGCAATCGGTTCATCCAATAGGTCACCGAGACCGCGGTGACCTGTTGCCGGTCGCGCTGCGCCAGATAATTCCAGGAGGACCAAGCACGCGGATTTCGTGGCATGAGCCGGGCATCGCGATGCAGAATGGCGTGGTTTTTCTGATAGCTGAAACTGCCCAGTATCTTCTTCTCGTGTTCGCTGGGATGGGACAGCAAGGCCAAGGCTTCATCGGCGTGGCACGCCAGGATGACCTGATCGAAACACCGCTGTTCGCCGTCACCAGCGATGACCGCTACGGCATCCCCAAGGCGCGTTACCGCGACCGCAGGGGTGCTGATGAACACCCGTCCCTCCAGCAGCCGGAGCATGCGTTTGACATATTCATGGCTGCCGCCCACCACGGTGCGCCACTCCGGCCGCCCGAACAGGTCGATGAGCTTGTGATTGGCAAAGAATCTGAGGAAGCTCGCCAGCGGAAACGCCAGCATGGTCGCGGTTGGGCAGGACCAGATGGCGGCCGCCATCGGCAGCAGGTAATGATCGCGGAATTCCGCCCCGTAGGCCTCGCGCAGGAGGAAATCCCCCAGGCTGATGTCCTCGATCACGGGCTGGGCCAGGATCTGTTTTGCGCGGCGGTTGAAGCGCAGGACGTCGCGGAGCATGCCGAGAAAGCGCGGCTCCAGGAGATTGCGCCGCTGGGCAAACAGGGTGTTGAGATTGCTGCCGGCGTATTCCAGCGCCCCTTGATCGACCGACACGCCGAAGGACATATCGCTGGCGCGGGTCGCGACATCCAAGGTGCGAAACAGGTTGGTCAGGTTGGGGTAGTTCGGCTCGTTGTAAACGATAAACCCGGTGTCGACGGCCAGCGGGCCTCGCGGGGTATCGACCTCGAGGGTATGGGTATGGCCTCCGATGTAGTCATTCCGCTCAAACAGGGTGACGTCGTGCTTGCGCGACAGCAGCCAGGCGCTTGCCAGACCTGCGATGCCGCCGCCGATGATTGCGATCTTTTGGGGAGTCATGTCTGCCGGTGGTCCTAAGTGTTGAGTGATTAGCAAGGTGTCATGTACAAGTATTGTACAAGTATTGTAGAAGTTCAAGCGGCAAGTGCGGTCGAGTGGTCAGTGATCAAGCGCGGATGGTGGGAAAAGGGGCTGCATCAGGGATCGCATGCGCATTGCTCCCTCTCCCTCTGGGAGAGGGCTGGGGTGAGGGGGTATTGATATATTTGAGTTTTTTTGATCCCCTCATCCTGACCTTCTCCCTGAGGGAGAAGGGACGCTCGCGTTCAGGTTCCTTCAAGTTCCAGGCAGAATGGCGCACTACAGTAGGGTGTCTAGCAATTACGTTTGTTCTCCCTTGCGGGAGGGGTGAGGGGGGAACTCATTGAATGTAAATTTTCCCTCGCTAACTAGGAGGGAATAAAGCCCAATTAATCAGCATTCCGTGAGCGGGTCGCGCGGATATCCGCCCAGGCGTCCAGGGCGCGTGCGCGTGTGGCCGCGAGATCGACGATGGGCTGGGGATAGTGGTCGAGCGTGATGTTCGCTTCCTGCAGCACGGTTGCCGGGGCCTTCCAGGGCTCGTGTACCCAGGGGGCGGGCAGGGCGCTCAGCTCGGGCAGCCAGGTCTTGATGTAGTCTCCCGTCGGATCGAAACGCTTGCCTTGGGAGATCGGATTGAAAATGCGGAAATAGGGGGCGGCATCCGCCCCGCAGCCGGCCGTCCATTGCCAACCGAGGGTGTTATTCGCCAGGTCGGCGTCCACCAGGGTGTCCCAAAACCACTGCGCGCCCTCTTGCCAGGGGATCAGCAGGTTTTTCGTCAAGAACGAGGCGGCGATCATGCGCACCCGGTTGTGCATCCAGCCGGTGTGCCAGAGTTCGCGCATCCCCGCGTCGACCAGCGGAATGCCGGTTTCGCCGCGCTGCCAGCGTCGCAGATCGGCGCGGTAGTGACGGCGCCACGGGAACCGCTCGAAGCGCGGGTCCAGCGGCTGTTGCGCAGTGTGCGGAAAATGGTGCAGCAGGTGCACGCCGAATTCGCGCCAGACCAGTTGCCGCAGCCAGGCCTCGCCAGCCTGCAACAGTCCGGCCTGGGCTGGATGCCGGGTTTCGCTCTGCACGGCATGCCAGATCTGACGTGGACTGATCTCGCCGAAATGCAGATGCGCCGAGAGGCGCGAGGTGCCCGGCCTCGCCGGAAGATCGCGTTGCCCGGGATAGTCCTGCATCTGCTCCGCCACGAACTGTTGCAGTTGGCGCCAGGCGCCGCCCTCGCCGGGCTGCCAGGCGTGCGCCAAGCCTTGGTCCCAACGGATGCGGGGCAGAAGATCCAGCACCGAGAGCGGCTCACTGCGCACCGTGGCTGGCAGGGAAGGCAGTCTGCGTGGGGCCAGGGGGGAATCAAACTGCGCCTGACGGAGGTAGGTCTGCCAAAAGGGGGTGAAGACCCGGTAGGGGCCGCCGCTCTTGGTCTGAATTTCATTGGGTTCGCGCAGTAGTGACGCATTGAAGTGGCGACAGATGATGCCGGTCCGGGTCAATGCGGCGTCGATCCCGGCGTCGCGTGCCTGCACAGCCGGTTCGTAAAGGCGATTCCAGTACACCTGTCGTGCGCCGGTCTCGGCGATGAGGTCGCGCAATGCGGGCAGGCTCGGGCCCTGACGAATGACGAGATCGCTGCCTGCATCGCGCAGCGATTGCCGAAGCGCCTCCAGGCTGTGATGCAGCCACCAGCGACTGGCGGCGCCGGGCGACCAGGGGGCTTCTTCGTCGGGAGCGTGCAGGTAGACCGGAATCACCCGGTCGCATTCGTGCAGTGCGGCGTGCAGGGCGGGGTTGTCGGTCAGGCGCAGATCGCGGCGAAACCAAACCACACCGACGGTCATGGCGCGTTAGTCCACGGCGCTGTCGGGGAGCAGTTCGCTCAAGCGCCGCAGTCCCATGCCCAGATCGGTGCCGATGATGTGGGCGCCGGCGCGGGCGATGACATCACTGTGGTTGACGGCGACCTGGCCGCCGATCAGCACGGGGATGCGCAGGCGTTCCATCATCGCCGGCAATTGCTGCGCCAACACCTCTTTGGGCGGGTCGACCGAGCCGGACAGCACCACGGCATCGGCGCCCGACCGCTCGGCCACCAGCGGGATCTGCTCCAGGGGCATATTGCCGCCCAGCAGCACCAGGCGATAACCCTGGTTTGCCAGGCTGATGCAAAACAGCAGCAGCCCGACCTCGTGATATTCCTCCGGCAGACAGGCGGCGATGACCTTCGGGCCGTGTGTTTGCCGGCTCATGTGGTGGAGCCTGGCGCCGAGCTTGTTGCGCAGATAGGCGCCGAAGAAGTGCTCCTCGGCGATCCCGCTGTCGTGGTCCTGCCAGCGTTCGCCGAGGGTCTTGAGCAGGGGAGTGATCAGGCGGGCGGTGACCACATCGATCGGGTAGAGCGAGAGCGCGTCGTTATACGTCGCGTCCAGGGCGAGTTCATCATAGCGGGCAATCGCGTTGATCATGCGCCGCTGGTTCTTGCCCCAGTAATCGTCCGGCTCCGGTGCCTTTTCCGCGGATCGTGTCGGCGTTCCCACGGTCTGGCGCGCCTGGCTCACGCTCATGCCCTGCTCCAGCAATGTGACGACCTGGATGATCAAGTCGATGTCCTCCTGGGTGTAGAGGCGATGTCCCTTGGGCGTGCGGTGCGGCTTGATCAGGCCATAACGCCGCTCCCAGGCCCGTATGGTGATGGGATTGACCCCCGTCAGCTGGCTGACGGTACGGATCGGGAACAATTTGTCTTCATGCATAGTGGGCTTGGACTTTTGTATAGTTGTTGTATAAATAATAGACGAGAATCTACTATACTGTAAAGCAAGGCGGCAAGTGATCCCCAGTGGACAGTGCCTGCCAGCTTAACCCAGATCATGAGGGCGAGAGAATGTCGCAGATCGCTTGGATCACCGGCGCCAGTACCGGTATCGGTAAGCAACTGGCCCTGGCGCTGGCGCGCCAAGGTTGGCGCGTGGCCTTGACCAGCCGCGGTGCGGACAAACTCGCTGCCGTGATCGACGAGGCCGAAGCCGGGGTGCGTGGCAGGCTCGCCAGCTACCCGGTGGATGTCACCGACACCGCAGCCGTGCGGGAACTTGCCCAGCGCATCGAACAGGAACTCGGTCCCATCGGGCTGTGCATCTTCAATGCGGGAGATTATGAGCCCATGTCTCTGGCGGATTTTGACGTGGCCTTGTTCCGGCGCCTGATGGAGGTGAATTATGTCGGCGTGATCAACGGCATGGCCGCCGCCATGCCCTTGATGTTCGCCCGCCGCGCCGGGCAGATCCTGATTACCGCCAGCGTCGCGGGTTATCGAGGATTGCCGTTGGCGGCTCCCTACGGCGCGAGCAAGGCTGCGCTGATCAATATGGCGGAATCGTTGCGCAATGAATTCGCCGAACGTGGCGTGCAGTTGCGGGTGGTCAACCCCGGTTTTGTCAAAACACCATTAACCGCCAAGAACACCTTTAATATGCCGGCGCTCATGACGCCCGAGGAAGCGGCGGCGGCCGTGTTGCGTGAACTCGCCGGCGATCACTTCGAAATCACCTTTCCCAAGCGCTTCACCTATCTGCTGAAACTGCTGCGTTGTTTGCCGTATCGGGTGTATTTTCCGATCATCAAACGCCTAGGTTCCTGACGGGGCGGCGTGGATTCCGGCATTCGCCGGAATGACGAGCAAGCGATTAACCTGGCGGCGAAAATATACTGCGGTGTTCCCCTCTCCCTCAGGGAGAGGGTTAGGGTGAGGGGATAAATGTACTGTCACTGTCTGATTTAATCCCCTCATCCTGTCCTTCTCCCTGAGGGAGAAGGGACGTTATCGAATGGCGTTACCGATATATTTGATCGCCGCGGTAATGATCAGCGCTTCGTTAGATCGCATTGTGCAGAAGTAGCTTGGGCTGAGCGTGCGAAGCCCAACAGGCGCCGAAACGTTGGGCTTCCTGCGTCAGCCCAACCTACGTTCTGGATTCCGGCATTCGCCGGAACGACGAACCACAAATCAATCAGGTCTTCGTTAGATTGAATTGCGCAGCGACAGTTGTTCGGGGTAAGGCAATAAATAGCGTTGGCGTTGCAGATACCGGTCGGGGTGCTTGCGCAAAAAGTGATTGAGCAGGGTCAGCGGGACGACCAAAGGTACGATGCCGCGCCGATAGTCATCGATGTGCCGCAACAAGTCCTGCTTGTCTTGTGATTCCAATTGGTTCTTCAGATACCCCAGCATGTGCATCAGCACATTGGCATGATGGCCGCGCTTGGCCGGTGTGGCGAGGGTGCGCATCAGCAAGGCGATGTATTCGTCGCACAGCGTGGCAAATTCGGTATTTCTGTCGCCGGCTCGCGCAACCAGGCGGCCGAGCTGACGATAGGCTGTCTGTCCGCGGCTGAGGATGGCGTATTTGTGTTCGGTGTGAAACGCAACCAGTGCGGCCGGCGTCATGGTCGCGCGGCTCAGGCGTTG
Source organism: Pseudomonadota bacterium (assembly GCA_040752855.1). Lineage (GTDB taxonomy): Bacteria > Pseudomonadota > Gammaproteobacteria > RBG-16-57-12 > RBG-16-57-12 > JBFMHP01. The sequence goes on from JBFMHP010000012.1 coordinate 145,045, forward strand.
CCAGCGATGATAGATGAAGACCCGCTCGATGAAATTCTCACGCAGCACTGGGTCCTCTAAGCGGCCTTCCTCTTCCGCCGGCAACAAGGGCATGCGGCGCAGCAGTTCGTCGGCGTAGATGCCGCGACCCTGGGCTTGCGGCATGCCGTTATCGTGGTACACCTTCACCCGTTCCATCCCGCAACTCGGGGAGCCTTTCTTGAAGATATAGCCGCTGATGTCGTCGAGACCGACGGCCGTCTGCGCGGCGTAATCGCGCAGGGCGGCGGTTACATCCATTCCAGGATTGCGGGTGCCGACGGCGCGCACTGCCTCGGCCGTGGCCACCAGGCGGATCGGCTCGCGCGGGATGCCGAGTCCGATCGCTACCTCCGGACAGACCGGAACGAAGCTGAAGTAATGGCTCAAGGCATCGTTGATGAAATCGTGACGCTTATGGCCACCGTCGAAACGTACTGGTTCGCCGAGCAGGCAAGCGCTGATTCCAATCTTGATCGGATGTATGGCGTCTTTCATAACAACCCCTCGATGGCCTTGATGATCTGCTCGCCCTCCGGTTCAGCGCGGCTGGGAAAACTGGCGACCAGCTTGCCGTTGCGATCGAGCAGATATTTATGAAAATTCCACTGCGGATATTCGCCGGCATGCTTGGCGAGCGTGCGATAGAGCGGATCTTTCGTGCCCTTGGCGACCTCGGTTTTCTCGAACATCGGGAACTCGATGCTGTAGGTCAGGCGGCAAAAGCTCTGGATCTGTTTCTCGGTGCCGGGTTCCTGGCCGCCGAAGTCGTTGGAGGGAAAGCCGATCACCACCAATCCCCGGTCCTTGTATTTGCGGTAGAGCGATTCCAGACCTTCGTACTGATGGGTGTAGCCGCACTTGCTGGCGGTATTGACGATCAACACCACCTTGCCCCGATACGCTTGGCAGAGATTGACGACGGTATCTTCCGCCAGGCGTTTCTTGCTGAAGTTGAGCGTCTCCGGGCAGTTTTCCGCCAAGGCGTTCTGGCTGGTCATCATGAGGACGGCGGCGAGGAGGGCATGTGAGGCGATGTGCATGGTCTTTCTCCTGCGGTGCTATTGCACCGTGTGCTTGAGTTGGTCGATGTGTTGACGCAGGCAGTCGAAGTCGGCGCAAAACACGATGCCGGCTTCGTCGCAGCTGCGCGCATAGGCGCGCGCCGCGCTGCCGCCGACGATCACGGCCACCTGTTCCGGCAATTGCAGGCGCACGCGCTTGAGATCGTTGGTCACGAGCGGGTCTTCGCTGGGGTAGCTCACACTCAGCGCAACCACGCTGGCCTGTGCCTGAGCGGCCGCCGCGACGATCTCGGCGGCCGGCGTGCTGGGATTGAGATAGATCGTTCTGAAGCCCTCGGCCGCCAGATACACCGAGACCATTAAGGCCCCCAGTTCATGCACCTGACCGACCGGGGTGGTCACGATGGCGGTCTGACCGGCGCTGCGTACGTTCAGAGATTTGCGGACGTTGACCAGAAAGTCGGCGATCTGGGCGGTCGCGGCGTGTTCGTGAAACACGCGCAGCTTGCCCTCCGCCCATTCCCGACCGATAGCGCCGATCAAAGGGCTTACGATCTCCTCTAGCAGCACGGGCAGCGGATGGCTGGTCGCGGCGTGCGCCAGAGCGTTCGCCAAGGCGTCGGGAGACAGGTCTCTGACCGCTTGCAGACAGGCGTTGAGATGGCGCTGGGGCGCGGATTTGGGCTCCTGTTCGGCGACCAGTCCGCCAAGGGGGGCGCGATCATCGGAGATCAGTTGCGTCAGGGCTTCGTTGCTCAGGCTCACGATCTGGCCGATACGTCTACCGGCCTGGGTCGCGCGCCGCAGGAGGATCAGGCGCTCAATATCCTCGTCGGTATATACCCGCTGACTGGTTTTGTCGCGTTGCGGCGTAACGGCCCCGTAGCGTTTTTCCCAGACCCGGATGCAGTCGACGCTCAAGCCTGTGCGGCGTGCAACGGCTTGTATCGGATGTCTCGCCATGGACTTCTTCCCCATGTAGTCACTCTAGAGTAGGTTTAGCGTACGGGTTCATAATTGTCTAGGACAACATTGAAACCAGAGGAGGTGCACCATGTCAGAGGTATTCCCGATCAACCAATTTCACAATATCGGAGTGATTGCCCGCGTGGCGCGGGTGCTCGCAGCCAAGCTGCTTTCCTTTGCAATCGCCTACGTAATGATGAGTTACTCATTGATTATTCAAGAATATTACTTCGGTTTGGTCATGGCTCCGATTGTGTATCTGCTGTTTACCGGCCTGCTCGGCTGGGACCCGATCGAGGCGCTGGACCGGCGCCTGAAATGGCAGCGATCCGTGGGCGAGATTCGCAGCGGCTTCGCCGAGAACCACGTCAGATACGCGGTTATTGTCAAAGACAAAATATGAACAAACTGGCTTAATCGGTCTCTTTAGCGAAAGTCTAGCCTTACCCCCTGCAATGGAGTGCAAGCCCATCCCCCTCACGCCTAAGGTCTGGGGGGTTACCCCCTGAGTGGGGCCCGGGACCCCTTGTCCCGGTTTTTTTGAATTGTGGTCGGCCGTCAACCAATGGCGGCCGACCGGTTGTCTTCGAAATAAAGCCTGTATTCATGCCCCCCCTTGAGCCGCCTCGCCACGAACCGGATGCGAGAAATGCGGCCAAAGATTTGCTATTTGGATTGCGCCAATTATACTGTATATAATTACAGTATTTTGAGCCTGTGTATCCATGGCGGCTGATTTAGAACAGTTATTGCAGGATAACCGCGTGATCTGGCGTGGCCGCGGGGCGAGTCAGGCGCCCAAGCGCGGGCGTGCCACCGGGTTTGCCGCGCTGGATGAGTTGCTGCCGGAAGGCGGTTGGCCGGCCGATGCGATGGTGGAGTTGTGGGTGCCTCACTGGGGCGTGGGCGAGTTGCAACTCTTGCGCCCGGCGATGGCGGCGGCCAGCGCCGCAGGCGGGTGGGTAGTGTGGATCGCACCGCCTTACGTCCCGTATGCGTCGGCGCTGCAAGGCTGGGGTCTTGATCTGCGGCGTCTGCTGGTGGTGCAGCCGCCGCAGCGGGAGGTGGCCTGGGTGATGGAGCAGGCGCTGCGGCAAACGCGCTGCGCCATGGTGCTGGCCTGGCCGGAAGGCTTGAAACCGGTGACGGTGCGCCGCCTGCAATTGGCGGCGGAGGCGGGGCGCAGTCTGGGCATTTTGCTCGATCGGCAACCGCAGGTTTCCTTGCCGGTGGCGTTGCGGATATCTCTGGCCCCCCACGAACAAGGTGTGCGCGTGACGGTATTGAAAAGCCGTGCCGCCTGCCGTCGTCAATCGATCATCCTGGACGTGCAACCGTAATGGCCCGCCGTGCCTTGGCAGGGGCGCCCCTGCAACAGACCCTGTTTGAACCGACACCACCGGAATCGCGCTCCCGGGCGCGTCCCGCCTATGGCGCGTTGTGGGCGGCGCTTCATCTGCCCCGATTGAGCCTGGAGGTGTTGTCCGGGGAGGATGCCGATGCGCCGCGGTTGGTGGCCCAGCTCCAGGGAGGGCAGCCGCGGGCGTGGGTGGTTTCTGAGACTGCCCATGACGCCGGAGTCAGGACGGGGATGACGCTGACCGAGGCCTACGCCCTGTGCCCCGAGTTGGTGGTGATCCCCCGTAACCAGGAGCACGAACAGGCGGCCTTGCGGCAACTGGCCGAGTGGGCCGGGCAGTACACCTCCATGGTGAGTCTGGAGCCGGACGGTCTGCTGCTGGAATTGGCGTGCAGCCTGCGGCTGTTTGGCGGGCTGGATCGGCTGTTGGCGCAGCTGCGCAGCGACGCCGCTAAATTGGACCATGTGGTAACCCTGGCGCTGGCGCCGACAGCGCAGTCGGCCCTGTTGTTGGCGTGCTGCGGCGAGCCGGTGGTCGTCGAAGATAGCCACGCCTTGCGCAGCGCGCTGGGCGGTCTGCCGATCACCGCGTTGCCGTTGAGCGCCAAACAAGCCGTGCTGGCGAGACGCCTGGGGTTGCGCACCCTGCGCGATCTGTGGCGTTTGCCGAGTGATGGTTTGGCCAAGCGTTTTGGTACCGGGTTTACTGACTATCTGGATCGGCTGCTGGGTCACACACCGGAACCGCGGCTGGCCTATCAACGCGCGCCCACCTTCAGCAGCCGTTGGGCCTTTCCCATGGAGACCGACAAGCACAGCTTTATCTTCCACGCCTTGGAAAAATTGACCGCACAATTGGTGCGCTTCATGCGCCGACGGGCGCTGTCCCTCACCCGGCTGGAGGTAGTGTTTTATCACAGTCAACGGCCGGCCAGCCGCATGGAACTGGGCAGCCGGCAAGCGTGCCATGAGGCAGCGCATCTGTTGATGTTGTTGCACGAAAAATTGGAGCGGGAGCAGTTGGTCGCGCCGGTTGTGGAGCTGGAGCTGGTGGTCACCGAGTTCCATGACTTCGTGCCCGCGGCCCACGCGATGTTTGCCGACGGGATGCCGCAGGATGACGCCCCCTGGGAGCAGTTCCTCGACAAACTCCAGACGCGCCTGGGACGCCATGCCGTCACCGGCCTGCAACTGCTGGACGATCATCGCCCGGAGCGGGCGTGGGACTACGGCGCCCCCCTGTCGGGCGAGGCCGACCCGCAGCGCCCGGCGTGGTTGCTGCCCGCACCGCAGCGCCTGGCCAACAGCCTGCAAGGGATGCAACTGTTATCCGAGCCGGAACGGATCGAAGGCGGCTGGTGGGACGGCTTTGATATTCGTCGTGACTACTATCGCGCCGTGGATGGAGGCGGGCGGCGCCTATGGCTGTATCGAGACTTGAACGATCGGCAGTGGTATCTGCACGGACTGTTTGCATGATCGCGCCGTACTGCTGCTCGTGCCGTTCTGGTGATGCGAAGCGACCGCCGTAATTTCATGGACAAAATTGTCAGGCGCAGTTCCTTCTCCCACAGGGAGAAGGCCAGGATGAGGGAATCAAAAAAATGATCTGTGTCGTGATCCCCTCACCCCAGCCCTCTCCCAGAGGGAGAGGGAGCCAAGCGACTGTCGTAATTTCATCGACAAAATTGCAGGCGCAGTTCCTTCTCCCTCAGGGAGAAGGACAGGATGAGGGAATATATAAAAAGTTACCTTTAGTTGATCCCCTCACCCCAGCCCTCTTCCAGAGGGGGAGGGAGCCAAGCGACCGCGGTGATTTCATGGACAAAATTTACGGGGCCCGT
>JBFMHP010000013.1:0-32094 GCA_040752855.1 Pseudomonadota bacterium
ACGCTGGCGCTTATCCCGGCCTACAGGCACAAGCCAGCTCTAACCTGTAGGCCGGGATAAGGCGCAGCCGTTCCCGGCAGCCGCTTGCCCGGGTCGCTAAAGCCTGACCTGTTTGCTAGAATGAAGCTCACTCAAACGTGCTGGGGGTGCCTGCGATCGCGGGCTGAGACATACCCTTTGAACCTGATCCGGCTAATACCGGCGTAGGGAAGCAGGCCACCGTGATCTTGTCCGCCAAGTCAGCGCCCTGCCTCCCGTGAAGCAACCAGAGGCAACCGACATGAGCGCACAACCCGAAGATTTTCTGAGCAAGACCGCCAAGATCAACGAGGCGTCGATCCAACCCTTTCCCAATTCGCGCAAGATCTACGTGACGGGCTCGCGCCCCGACATCCGGGTGCCGATGCGCGAGATCACTCTGAGCGACACGCCGGCCTCCTTCGGCGCGGAGAAGAATCCGCCGTTGACCGTCTACGATACCTCCGGTCCCTACACCGACCCGAACGTCCGTATCGACATCCGCCAGGGGCTGCCCGATGTGCGCACGGCTTGGATCGAGGCGCGCGGCGATACCGAGATCCTGCCCGCGCAGACCTCCGAGTACGGCCGCCAGCGCGCGGCCGATAAATCCCTCGACCAGCTGCGGTTCGCCGGCCATCTGCGCCAGCCGCGCCGCGCCAAGGCCGGACACAACGTCACGCAGATGCACTACGCGCGCCGGGGCATCATCACCCCGGAGATGGAGTTCGTCGCCATCCGCGAGAACCTGCGCCTGGAGCACTACCGCGAGCAGCTGAAGCAGCAGCATCCCGGCCAAAGCTTCGGTGCCAGCATCCCCGCGGTGATCACGCCGGAGTTCGTGCGTGCCGAGGTTGCGCGTGGCCGGGCCATCATCCCGGCCAACATCAATCACACCGAATTGGAGCCGATGATCATCGGCCGCAACTTCCTGGTGAAGATCAACGGCAACCTGGGCAACTCCGCGGTGACCTCCTCGATCGAGGAAGAGGTCGACAAGATGACCTGGGGCATCCGCTGGGGTTCGGACACCATCATGGATCTCTCCACCGGCAAGAATATCCACGAAACCCGCGAGTGGATCATCCGCAACGCGCCGGTGCCGATCGGCACGGTGCCGATCTATCAGGCCCTGGAGAAGGTCGGCGGCAAGGCCGAGGAGCTGACCTGGGAGCTGTTCCGCGACACGCTGATCGAACAGGCCGAGCAGGGCGTGGATTACTTCACCATCCATGCCGGCGTGCTGTTGCGCCACGTGCCGCTGACCGCCAAGCGGGTCACCGGCATCGTCTCGCGCGGCGGCTCGATCATGGCCAAGTGGTGCTTGGCGCATCACAAGGAAAACTTCCTGTACACGCATTTCGAAGAGATCTGCGAGATCATGAAGGCCTATGACGTCTCCTTCTCGCTCGGCGACGGCCTGCGCCCCGGCTCGATCGCCGACGCCAATGACGCCGCGCAATTCGGTGAATTGGAAGCGCTCGGCGAATTGACCAAGATCGCCTGGAAACATGACGTACAGACCATGATCGAAGGCCCCGGCCATGTGCCGATGCACCTGATCAAGGAAAACATGGACAAGCAACTGGCCTGTTGTGACGAGGCGCCGTTCTACACCCTGGGGCCGCTCACCACCGACATCGCGCCGGGTTACGACCACATCACCTCCGGTATCGGCGCGGCGATGATCGGCTGGTTCGGTTGCGCCATGCTCTGTTATGTCACACCGAAGGAACACCTCGGGCTGCCCAATCGCGACGACGTGAAGGAAGGCATCATCACCTACAAGATCGCCGCCCACGCCGCCGATCTGGCCAAGGGCCACCCCGGGGCGCAGATCCGCGATAACGCCATGTCCAAGGCGCGCTTCGAGTTCCGTTGGCAGGACCAGTTCAACATCGGCCTCGACCCCGACCGCGCCCGCGCATATCATGACGAAACCCTGCCCAAGGACGCGCACAAGGTGGCGCACTTCTGCTCGATGTGCGGCCCGCAATTCTGCTCGATGAAGATCACGCAGGAGGTGCGCGAGTACGCCGAGTCCGGGATGCAGGAGAAGGCGGTGGAGTTTCTGCGTTCCGGCAAGGAGATCTACAAAAAGGCGTAGGGCGTGCTGCAATCCGGTGATGCGATAATGTAGGAGCCTGCCTTGCAGGCGATGGCCGGCTGTTCGCGAGCGGGGCTCGCTCCTACATGGGATGGATGAGGAAATAGAGATGACAATGTGCCGTTTTGCGTGTGGCGTTGCGCTGGCCGCTTCGTTGGTGTGGGCGGGAACAGCGTTAGCGGCGGAGCTGAAGGTTCCGGCGGACTATGACACCATCCAGCAGGCCATCGATGCGGCCAACCCGGACCGCCGCGATACGGTGCTGGTCGCGCCCGGCACCTACCGCGGCAATATCACGCTGCGCAATAACGTGATCCTCCGGGGCGAGGAGACGGCGCGCACCTTGTTGGAGTCGGCAAACTCCTCGCCGGTTATCACCATCAACGGCCAGAGCGAAGGGACGGTGCGCAATTTCACGTTCATCAACGCCGATATCGGCATCCAGGTGCAAAACAGCACGGGGATCGTCATCGCCAACAACGTGTTCAATCTCGATGCCGAAGATCGCGACAACCTCGCGCTGAACGTGGTGGATACCTCGGCGGTAACGCTCGAATACAACACCTTCTACAACAATGCGACCGCGCTGCAAAGCTTGTCGACGGCGCTGATCGTGCGCAAGAACATCTTCTCCGAAAACACCACGGTGCTGGCGCAGAACTCCCTCACCGGCCCGGTGTCCTTCAATTGCGTGTTCAACAACAGTCTCTCCGGATCGTCGCACGTGACGGGTGACCCCTTGTTCGTCGCCCCGACACTGCGTGATTTTCATCTCAAGGAAGATTCGCCCTGCATCGATGCCGCCGGCAGCGGCACCGATGTTATCGATGATACCGATGCCGATATCGGCGCCTACGGCGGCGACAAGGCCGAGGGCCGGCCGTTTCCGGTGCAGGGATTGAAGGCGAGCGATGTCAGCGCCGATCCCGATGCCGGTCCATTCGCGATCAAGCTGGAGTGGGACGCGAATCGACACTATCTGGTGACGCACAGCACCAAACCGGGCGGTTATGATGTGCACTACAAACAGAACGTGTCCGGTGCGCCGTACAATGGCAATGATGCCAACGGCGGTGCCAATCCTTCGCCGATCATCGTTGCCGCCTCGGGGGTTGCGCCGACCATCACATTGAACGATCTCGCCCCCGATACCGCGACTGTGCCGACCGCGCCGGTGCTGCTCGGTGTCACGCCGAGCAACCAGACCCTGGACGTCACCTGGGCGCCAGTGGTCGATAACGATCTGCTCGATTATCAGCTCATCTATGACGACGGCACCGGGCCGGTCACGGTCGATGTCGGCAATCGCACCACCTGGCGCCTGACCGGGCTGCAAAACGGCACCCCCTACAACATCTCGGTGGTCGCGCGCGCCCGGACCAAATACTTCTTCGCCGTCGACGCCTTCGACAGTACCACGGATAAAAACACCAGCGCCCTCTCCACCGAAGTGATGCTGCGTCTCGGGCCCGTGCGCGCCAGCCTCCCCTCGAACGTGCTGCCGGGCCTGCCCGAGCGCGTCATCCCGGTGCCCGAGCTGCCCGATGAGGGCTGCTTCATCGCCACCGCCGCCTACGGTTATTACTCCGCCCCCCAGGTGCAGGTGTTGCGCGATTTCCGCGATCGCTATTTGCAGACCAACGCCCCGGGCCGCGCCTTCGTCGCGTGGTATTACGCCCACAGCCCGGCCTGGGCCGATTTCGTTCGACAACATGACACGCTGCGTGCCGTAGTGCGGGTGGCGTTGTATCCGCTGGTGCTGGGTGCGAGCTTTTTGACGCAGGCATCACCGGTTGTCATGGCCTTGGGGTTGATCGTGTTGTTGCTCGGCGCATGCGCATGGCTCGCGCATCGCCGGCTGTTGCGGGCGAACCAGGGAGGGATTGCGCCATGAACCTGAAGCCTGCCGTAAAACTCCCGTTGGTTTGGGTGGCGCTGCTGCTGTGCGCGACAATCCCGCTCGCGCATGGCGCGGAGGATGAGACAGCGGTGCGTCCGCACTGGTCGTTCGAGTTCAAGGGTGGGCGGTTTAGCCCCGCCATCGATGATTGGTCGACTTATTATGGCAAGGACTCCATGCAGCATTTTTCCGCCAGCCTGGGCTACAAGGTGTTGCGCCAACTGGAGGTGGGTGTGGAGGCGGGCACGATGCACGATCGTGGTCAGGGGTATTTGCCGCTCAATGACACCATCGGCGGGCGCGTGTATTACGAACTCTATCCGTTGCATGTATTCGTGCTGCTGCGCGGGGTGTTCGCCGAGGGCCAATGGCTAGTGCCCTACATCGGCGGCGGCTGGACGCGGATGTACTACAAACAGGACGTCGCCAATCAGGAGCGTGTGAAGGGTTCGGTCGACGGCAGCCATACGCGCGCCGGCGTCCAGCTCTTGCTGGATGTGTTTGCGCGCAACAGCGCAAGGCAGTTGTTCGCCCAATATGGGATCGACAACACCTATCTGTTCGTCGAACAGCAAACCATCGAGGCCGAGGTCGATGCCGGCGGCGCGACGGTGGACATCGGCGGCGACAGCGTCTTGCTCGGGGTGCTGTTCGAATTCTAGAAACGCGCGCCCAGTGGTGGTTGCCGGCAACGCTGCGCTTATGCCGGCCTACAGATATGACGGTGGCGTAGGCCGGGATAAGGCGTAGCCGTTCCCGGCGCCTCCATTTCAGCGTGCGAGACGATGGCTATTCGGCGCTTTTCCGCGCCGGAAGCTCGCTCAAGTAGTCGGCGATCCGCTCGATCTCGCGGTCGCCGAGCAGCGGCAGGATCATGTTCATCATGTAGCCGTTCTTGCTGCGGCGGGTGTTGGCGCGAAACTCGCGCATCGCCTTGATCAGGTATTGCCGGTGCTGTCCGGCGAGGCGCGGATTCGGGCCGTCCTTGGCCGGTTGTCCGAGCCCGTCCGTCCCGTGGCACAAATGACAGTTGTAGGTCTCGTAGTGCCGTTTCCCTTCCTTGGTGTTTTCCGATGATGCGCCGGTGCCGTGCATGGGTGGTTGCGCCGCGTAGTGGGCGGCGATATCGGCGAGATCCTGGGGATTGTTGATCATGAGGGTGACGCTTTCCATCGAATCGTCCTTGCGTGCGCCGCTGTGAAACAGCAGCGCCTGTTGCAGCAGATAGGCTTCGAACTGCCCGGCCAGTTTTGGGAAGGCGGGTTGCTCGCTGTGGCCGTCGAGCTGGTGGCAGAAGGCGCAGGCCTCCGCCTTGGTGCGACCGGCCGCGGGGTCGCCGGCGCCGAGGGCACCCAAGGGGAGGAGGGCGCACAATACTGCGGTGATCAGTTGTTTGGTCATGGCTTAGTCTCGAATGAGCGAGGCGCCTGAGGCAAGCAATTGCGCAAAATCCTCGGCGGCGAGCGGGCGGCTGAAGTAGAACCCTTGCATCTGATCACAACCGTAGCGTTGCAGGAATTCACGCTGGGCGGCGGTCTCCACCCCTTCGGCCAGCACGGTGAGATTGAGGCTGTGGGCCAGTGCGATCGTGCCCTTGACGATGGCCGCATCGTCCTGGTCGCGTGTGATGTCGCAGACGAAGGAACGGTCGATCTTGAGCTTGTGGATCGGGAAGCGTTTGAGATAGGCCAGCGATGAATACCCCGTGCCGAAGTCGTCGACGGCCAGATAGACACCCATGGCTTTGAGGCGTTTGAGCGTGACGATGGTTTCGTCGATGCGGTCCATCAGCATGCTTTCGGTGATCTCCAGCTCGAGCGATTCCGGCGGCATGCCGGTTTCTTCGAGGATCTGCGCGATCAGCTTGTCCGGCTCTTCACGCAGGAATTGGCGGGCGGAAAGGTTGACCGCGATGCGCGGCGCGCGCAGGCCCTGTGTGCGCCAGCGCATGTGCTGCGCGCCCACCTCGCGCAATACCCAGGCGCCGATCGGGATGATCAGGCCGCTTTCCTCGGCCACGGGGATGAAGGTATCGGGCGCGATCATCCCCTGCTCGGGGTGGTGCCAGCGCAAGAGGGCCTCGCCGCCGATGATTCCGCCGCTGACGGCGTCGACCAGCGGTTGATACGCGAGGCTGAATTCGCCGCGCTCCAGGGCCTTGCGCAGATGGGTTTCCATGTTGAGCCGCGCCAGGGTGCGCGCGTTCATCTCGGCGGTGAAGAATTGGTAGTTGTTGCGCCCAAGTTCCTTGGCACGGTACATCGCCGTGTCGGCGTGTTTGAGCAGGGTCTGGATATCCTTGCCGTCTTCCGGGTAGGTGCTGATGCCGATGCTGGTGGTGACGACGATCTCACGGCTCTCCAGCAGGAAGGGCGTGGTAATCACATCGAGGATCTTCTGGGCGATCTTGCCGGCGTCCTGGGGGTTGTCCATGTCCTCGAGCAGCAGGGTGAATTCATCGCCGCCGAGCCGGGCCACGGTGTCTTCCAGGCGCACCACGTTGCGCAGGCGCTTGGCCACCTTGGTGATCAAGGCATCGCCGACCTGGTGCCCGAGGGTGTCGTTGATCAGTTTGAAGCCGTCCAGATCGAGGAAGAGGACGGCGAGTTTTTTCCCGGTGCGCTTGGCGCGCACCACGGCCTGGTCGAAGTGCGAATGGAACATGGTACGGTTGGGCAGTTCGGTCAGCGCGTCGTAATGGGCCAGGTGATAGATCCGTTCCTCCGAGAGTTTCTTCTCGGTGATATCGCTGAAGATGCTGATGTAGTGCACGGTCTGGCCGGTGTCGTCGACCACGGCGTTGATGTGCTCGCGCACCGGGAAGACCTCTCCCTCCTTGCGGCGGTTCCACAGCTCGCCTTGCCAGATGCCGGTGGTCAGCAGCGCCGACCACATGGTTTGATAGAAAAAATCATCCTGCACGCCCGAGCGCAGGATGCGGGGGGTTTGCCCGATCACTTCCTCGGTGCGATAACCGGTGATCATGCCGAAGGCGGGATTGACGCGCAGGATCGTGCCGTTGCGATCGGTGATCATGATCCCGTCGAGGGTGTTCTTGAACACGCTTGCCGCCAGTTCCTGTTCGGCTTCGGCGAGCCGGCGTTCCGTGATATCCAGCGTCGCTCCCAGCACCTTGGCCGGCCGGCCGCGTTGATTCGCGGTAACTTGGGCGCGCTCCTGCACGATGCGCTCGCTGCCGTCCGGGCGAACGATCCGGTGTTCGATATCCATGTGATCGATCTTTCCGGTGCAGAGCGCCTCCAAGGCGTGGCTGAACAGGGCCTGGTCATCGGGATGGATGTAGCGCAGCAGGGAATGTTTTTCCGGGACGAAGCCCTGCGGCGGCTCGCCCAGGATGCGGAACTGCTGATCGGACCATATCGCAGCATCGTTGACCAGATCGATCTCCCAGCTGCCGAGATTGGTGAGCTGCTGGGCGTTGCTCATGGCGTGGTTGATATGCCGGGTCTGCGAATGGAGTTCGGCGTTGTTCAGCAGGGTGTCCCTGAAGACGGTGACCGCCATGGTCATCCGGCCGATGGCGTCGTCCGAGGGCGCGGGTATGGGCACGGCGGTATCGCCCTGGGCGAGCCGGTCCATGACCTGGATCAGGCGTTGGATGTTTCCGGAGAGCAGCCGGGAGAGCAGCAAGGCGACCACCACCATGCTGGTCATGGCGGCGATAAAGACCGCGAGGAAGGTCAGCGCCTGGTGGCGCGAGCGCGCGATCTGCTCGTTGAAGGCTTCGTCGATATGCCGGTGCTCGTTTTGCATCACCACCAGAAAATGACTGGTCAGGCGGTTGAATTCCTCGGTGGCGTGGCTCATTTGGCTCGGGGCGGAGGCGCGATCGCGCGCCGCCAGCTCCAGGGTGTGATTGGCGAGCCGGCGGTAGTGCGCGAGCCTGGCAAGCAGGATGTCGTAGTCCTGCTTGTGCGAGGCGTGCAGCGCGATATCGCGCCCGATCTCCTTGGTGATGTGGTCTTCGATCTCGCTGATTTTGCGCAGCAGCGGCTGCCCGGATTCGGTCAGCGGGGTCGTCTCGAGGTCTGCCGGGGTGGTCAGTAATTCGTAGAGTTCGTTGTGGTTGATTGAGAGCGTCGTGAAGTCATTGAACAGGCGGTTGATGATGCTCAGATTATCCTCTTCCAGTTTGACCAACAGACGTTCCTGCTCCCAGATGGCGGGAAAGAAGATCGCGGCCAGTCCGACGGTCAGCAAGAAGCCGATGGCGGGGACGACCAGAAACTTGCCGCGCAGCGAGAGGCGGTTGAGCGCATTCATGGGGCGGCGCGTACACCTGGCGGCTGGGCAGTTCGGCTGGCGGGGGAATGGTGCATATGACCTCGTGAGTTTTGGTTTTTCACAGCGGCAATTAATCGAGACTGTTAGTTTTGCCGCGATTGCCGGTGGCCGGTTTCAGCCGGTCGACGTGCTCGATCGCTTCCTTGAGTTCGTGGCGCGCGGCCTTGAGCGAGAACAAGCTGCCGGTCGCCTGATATTCCCGCAGCAGGATTTGCGCGGCGGCCGGGTGCACGATGCTGTCCATGTAGTTGATCGATATGTCGCCGAAGTGATCCAGCTCAACGATGTCGATGCCGTGCTCTTTAGGCAGATCGCCCCGATACCATTGTTCACTGATCTCGGATTTGGAAAGCCGGGTCATCGTCGCGGACTCCGCGAGAACCAGTTCCAGCAATGTTCGGTGTGCGGCGGGGTGGCCCAAAAAACTGCGGCAGCCCTCGACGCCGAGGGCGAGCATTGCATCGAGCGTGGCGTGCAGCCGCTGATGGTCGACGGGCCGGTTCTTTATCAGCGCGCTGATGTCGCCCAGCCCGCTGCGGGCAAGGGTGGTGTACCGCTCGTGGTCAAAGGCCTGCGCGGCCCCGGCGACGAGCGATGCTCCGAGCAGCAGCAGACAGGCTGGCATTGTGAGGTAGTGTGGCATCGATGCAAAGTTGCTTATTGAATCATGGTGATAGCTATAACGGGCGCCGGGAGGAAATATTGAGCGCCTGCCAGGCGGTTCGGGGCTGTGATACCATGCGCGGGAATTTTTCTCGACGAGGATGCCCTATGAGCTTTAAGAACGCTGAAATCATCAAGAAGGCCAATATTTATCACCAAGGGAAGGTCACCAGCCGCAGCATCGTGACCGCGCAAGGCGAAAAGAAGACCCTGGGCGTGATGCTGCCGGGCAGCTATAACTTCAAGACCGGGGCCCCCGAGATCATGGAGCTGCTGCAAGGCCGCTGCCGCGTGAAGCTGGCCGGCCAGTCGGCCTGGAAGGACTACCAGGGCGGCGAGCGCTTCGATGTGCCCGGCAACTCCAGCTTCGACATCGAAGTGACCGAATTGGTCGATTACATCTGTCATTTCGTCTGAACCCACCGTGGATGGGCTCCGGGGGATGCCGGAGTCCATCGGCAATCAGGGGGGTGAGGATCGTTCTCAAGGCCGCCGGGGAGGCCGGCCGCTCAGACTGCGGCCTCCAGCGAGCCGTCCAGCCCGAGTTCATCGCAAAATTCCACGAAAGACTCGCGCAGCTTGTTGATCGACTCCCGCGCGGGGACGCTGATGGTCATCTCCAACGCGAACATCGGCGCGCCGGTGTGCGCGGCGGGGTAGGTGGTGGTGTCGAGCTCTTCGATGTTGATGGCGCGGGAGGAGAAAAAATCCGCCACTTTGTGCACGATGCCGGGGTGATCCATGGCGATGACCTGCACGTGATAGGGCAGCGCGGCGCCTGTGGGTGCGCGCCGCTGGGTTTGCTTGGTCATGAGGGTCAAACGCAAGTCGTCGCCGATGGCCGGCAGTTTCCGTTGCAACGCGTCGATCTGTTCTTGCGTGCCATTGACCAGCAGCAGGATGGCAAATTCCCCGCCCAACACCGACATGCGGCTTTCCGTGATATTGCCGCCGTGCTCCAGTATCGCCTTGGAGAGCTGATTGACGATGCCGGGCCGGTCCTCGCCCAAGGCGGTAAGTACCAGATATTGATTCATGGAGGTATCCTGTCGGGCTGCTAAGATTGTTCGAATGTACGTGATCCGCGCGGCCTTGCCAAGGGTGTAACATTTTGCCCGCTTCGGTGTCTCTACACACGAAGGCACGCGGGATTTCGAAAGCAGTTCCGGAGGCGCAACGATGAAGCGACGCAATTTTCTGACAGTCATGGCGGGGGCGCTGCTGCTCCCCTCCATCCATACTTTGGCACGAGCGGAAACAGGAGCATGGCAACCGATGGGCAAGATCGAGAAGATCCATAAGACCGAGGCGCAATGGCGCGAGGTGCTCACCCCCGAGCAGTATCGCGTGCTGCGCGAGGAGGGCACCGAGCGGCCCTTCACCAGTCCGCTGAATGATGAGAAGCGCGCGGGCACCTTTGTGTGCGCCGGCTGCGAGTTGCCGCTGTTTACCTCCGCGATGAAATACGACAGCGGCACCGGCTGGCCGAGTTTCTTTACCTACCTCGAGGGCGCGCTGGAAACCAAGCGCGACTTCAAATTGGTCTGGCCGCGCACCGAATATCACTGCGCCCGCTGCGGCGGCCACCAAGGGCATGTGTTCAATGACGGCCCGCCGCCGACCGGCAAGCGCTATTGCAACAACGGCGTGGCGCTGAAGTTCGTGCCGGAACACTAAGGAAGCTCTATATAGATGTTCCCTAACCGAGGATGTCCAGCGGCTTGCCGTGGTTGCCGAAGATTGCCTCGAGCTTGAAATTGAGCGAGGGGGTCAGATCGAAGTCGGCCGCCTTGGGATAGTGGAGCCGGGGGCCAATTTCGAAGAATAGCCAGTCGCGCCAGGTGCGCACACGGTAACGCATATCGAAGACATAGTCGGTGACGTGCGTGCTCGGTTCGTCGATGCCGATGGCGGCGAGGCGGTAGGCGATGGCGCGGTCCTGGGAATGACGGTAGAACAGGTTGAGGTCCTGGCTGAGATGGAGGATGTCATCGTCGCGGTGCCAGGTGGCCTGGCTGGAGGCGCGAAACAGCATGTCCTCATCGAGCGGACGTTCGAAATCGACGCGGGTGGTTTGGCCGAATCCTACGCTGTCGTACCAGAACACGGTTTCGGTCAGGCGTATCTGCCATTGTTCCAAAGGAATCGTGCCCCAGGCGCGCAGGCGCACGAAGGGATCGATCGGGGTGTGCAATTTGATGCCACTCGACAGGTTGACGCGCCAGCGGCGGGTTTCCCGCAGGAGGGCTTGAATCGCGGCGGTCTGTTCCGTGCTTTTCACCGCATCGAGCGGGCTGGGCTCGCCGCGCAGTCCCTCGGTAGGCTCCTGCAGGGCTTCCTCCGGCGTGCTTTCCAGGATCAGGCGCAGGCGTTTCTCCGTATGCGGCAATACCAGCTTTACCCGCACGCGGGCGACGAAGCTCCACTCATTGCCTTTATTCAGCGTCGGCTCCAGGCTCAGGCGCATCAGGCTGGCATTGGATTCCTCCTCTGCGCGCGTGGTGGCGAAGAAACTGTCGATGCCGTTGGGGATGGCGAGGAAGGCGTCGGAGAGGCGGCGGTGGGTGTCGTCGAGGTACTGGTCCAGCGGTTTGTCCTGTTGTGCAGTGGCGATGGCGGGGGCGCACTGCACCGCCACCAGGGCGACCGCGCGCAACCAAGCGTACTTCGATGTCATCGACCCACTCATTTGTTTTCGATCATACACGGCGTCGGAATCCGCGCCAAATCGCTAATGGTGATGCGACGCTGACTCGCCTGCCGCAGGAGTGGCGTGCTGATGTTCGCCGTGCAAGGGGCCGCGCAAGACGGTGAAAATCGCCAGCGCGATCAGCACCACGGCGGCCAGCTTGAGCAGGGCGCCGCGCAATTGCGGGGTGAGGCGGCGGATCAGGGCGGGCGTGGCGGTCATCGCCGGCAGGGTGCCCAGGCCGAAGGCGAGCATGATCAGGGCGGCGTCCTCGACGTACTCGGCACTCAGGCTCAGGGCCAGCGCCGCGTAGACCAGCCCGCAGGGCAGAAAGCCGTTGAGCAGGCCCAGCACGGCCCAGGGCTTGAGGCCATGGTGTTCGGCGGCCTGCCGGGTCCAGCGGCTCAGTCCGCTGGCGCGGGTGAAGGCGGCGGTCAAACGGGCGACGGGGTCCGGCATCCAGCCGCCGAGATGCAGGGCGAACAGGATCATCACAAGTGCGGCGAAGAGGGCCAATATCTGCTGAGCGTTGGGCAGCCAGCCGCTGTGTTGCAGTCCGGCGCCGATCAGCCCGCCCAGCACGCCGAGGACGACATAGCCGCCGATCCGTCCGGCCTGATAACTCAGCAGGCCAGGCCACCACAGCGTGGGGCGGCTCAGGCACACCGCGCTGACCAGTCCGCCGCACATGCCGATGCAGTGCAGGCTGCCGAGCAGGCCGATCGTGAAACTGGTCAGCAGCAGTTCGCTCATGCCGCTGGGCTGGGTGCGGGTGTTTCAGCGGGTGTGGGTGGCGCGAGATCCTCCGCGCGCAAGCCCAGTTTTTCGAGCACACGGTGGAACTCGCCCGGATTGACGAACTGCAGGAGCGCCTCGCCGCTTTTATCCAGGATCACATCCAGTCCGAATTGGGGATACAGGTAGTGCAGCACATCGTCCTGCATATGCAGCTTTACCGGTTTGCCGAATTGCGCCTCGATGTCGGCGGGCTTGATCCGGATGCGCGGGATGGAGGTGAGCATGTCGATGACCATGGCGTCGACCAGCGGCATATGTTGATCGGCGATCTCCAGCTTGACGCTGCCGGAGGGGAAGGCGATCGGATCGCGCGCCTTGGCGGCGATGGTCTCCAGCTGTTCCTGGCTGGCGGCCAGGCTCAACACCAGCTTGCTGTTGTCGGGCATGCTGGGGAAGAAGGCCTCGATGTCGGGCGGCTGCGGTGTTTCCGCCTTGGCCTGGGCGAAGATCGCACGCTGACTGCGGCTGCGCAGGATCGCCTCGGCCTGTTGCAACGTGGTGAGGCCGAGCGTGATGCCTAATACCTCCAGGCGGCCGCTTTCGTCGACCTTGAGGTTCCAGACGGCACGCTGCTGCTCGCCGTTCTGGCTGGTGCTGCTCGGCCAGAGTGTGTAGACGAGTAACAGCGCGAGTATGAGGTATAACAACTTGATACGGGTGCTCATCGGCGGTCTTCGATCGGCGGCTTGCGTAATGTGGGGCGTATTGTACCCTAAACTATAGGAGCTTTCGCCCGTTTGAGATCGCCGCCCGAGGTGCCCGGTGCATTTTCGCTACCACAAGTACACATTAATCGCGCTGATCGTGATCGAGCTGCTGCTCGCCTGGTTCAGCGAGGTCGAGTTCGCCTACAACCTGCATCTGGTGATGGGCGCGGTGTATTTCGGCGTATCGTTCTGGTTTGTGTTCGGCGCGCGGCGCTGGTGGCTGTATCAAGCGGCCGGCGTGGGCTATGTCGCCTATGTGATCCTCAACCGCATCTTGTTCGTGTTCGATATGCCCCTGCCGCGCGGCAGCTATCACCTGATCCTGGCCGCGCTTTGGGGGCTGGTGCTGGCGGTGCATGTATTCGTCGAACGCGAGATCGGGCCGCCGACGGCCAAGCCGTTCGATCAGAAGGGCAGGTATTATCCGCCGGATGCGGATGAGGATTGAGCCGTCAACCAATCACGGGATGAAGCTCAGCGCGGAGCGATGACCTTGATCTGCGCGTGTCCAATGCCGCGCGGATCGCTGGCTGCCTGCACTACGCCCTGCTGTTTGTCCCACAGTATTGCCTGCATGTTCCCGTAGCTGTTGTCGAGCGCCTGGAGTTGATGGCCTTTGGCGCGCAATGCCTCGATCTGCGCGGAGGTGAGCGCCTCCGGTTCGTACTGGATTACGTCCGGCAGATATTGGTGGTGGAAACGGGGCAGGGTTACCCACTGCTCGGGGGTGCCGCCTGCGGCGTAGTCCAGCGTGCCCAGCAGCACCATGGTGATGATGCGGCTCCCGCCGGGTGTGCCAAGCAGGGCGATGCCACGGTCGCTCTCCAAAAAGGTGGGCGTCATGCTTGACAGCGGGCGCTTACCCGGGGCGATGGCGTTGGCCTCGGCGCCGACCAGGCCATAGACATTCGGCACGCCCGGTTTGGCGGAAAAATCGTCCATCTCGTCATTGAGCAGCACCCCGGTGCCGGGCGGCACGAAGCCCGAGCCGAAGGGATAGTTGATACTCATTGTGGCGGCGACGCGATTGCCCTCCTGGTCGAGGATGGAGAAGTGGGTGGTGTGGTTGCCGCCGACCTCCGCGACCTGACCGGGCAGGCTTTCGCTCGGCGTGGCGCGCTGCGGGTGGATGCCGGCGCGCAGCCCGGCGGCGTAGAGGGGAGCGGTGAGCTGCGCGAGCGGTACCTCCACGAAGGCGGGATCACCGAGATACTCCGCGCGGTCGCGGTAGGCGCGACGCATCGCCTCGACGATGAGATGGGTGCGCTGCGTTGCCTCGAGTTGTTGGAGCGGATAGCCGGCGAGGATGTTCAGTATGGTCGTCAGCGCGATCCCGCCGGAGGAGGGTGGGGCGGCGGAGACGACGCGCATGCCGTGGTATTGCCCGATGATCGGTGCCCGTTCGATGACGCGGTAATCGCGCAGATCCTGTTCGGTCCAGATCCCGCCGGCGGCGCGGCTGCCCGCGACCAGTTGGTGGGCAATCTCGCCCTGATAGAATCCGGCGGCGCCCTGCAGGGCGATCGCGCGCAAGGTCTTGGCAAGATCGGGCTGGCGAACGACGAAGCTCGGCGTGGGCACGTGATGGTCTTCAAGGAAGATAGCCGTGGCCGCAGGCGAGGCCTGCAAGGCCTTCAAGCGGAACTCGGCCATGCGCCGATAGGGTTCATCCACGGTGAAGCCCTGTTCGGCTAGGCGGATCGCCGGGGCGAGTGCGGTCGCCAGCGGCAGGCGGCCGTAGCGTTCAGCCAGATGCGCCAGGGCCGCCGGGGTCCCGGGGATGCCGGCCGACAGGGGCCCGTCGATCGAGGCATCGGGGATGACGTTGCCCGCCGCATCCAGGTACATATCGCGGTGTGCCGCCGCGGGCGCCGTCTCGCGCCCATCGAGCATGACCTGATGACCGTCGGCGGCGCGATGCAGCAACCAGAATCCCCCGCCGCCCAGCCCGGAGCCGGTGGGCTCGACCACCGCCAGGGCCGCGGTCACCGCCACCGCCGCATCGAAGGCATTGCCGCCGGCCTCGAGGACCTCTATGCCTGCGGCGGTTGCCAGGGGATGGGCGCTGGCCACCGCGGCGGCGGGCGGTTTGGCGAGGGTGGTTGTGGTCGGCGGCGTACCGGCACAGCCGGCGGTCAGCAGTAGAACGGTGATCAGGAGCAGATGCAGGAATGGTGCGGGCATGATGATCTCCTAATGTTTTAACCCAGATTCATCGCATTGTTCGTTCGCAGTAGAGGGCGCTAACGGAAAATCTGGATTTATTCGAGCATAAAACAAAAAGACCCCGTGCGGGGTCTTTTGCGCGTGCCGGGTCTGCGGATGATCAGCCCTGGCCGGTGAGCTTCTTGTACTTGACCATCAGCTCTTCCTTGGTTTCGACGTGCTTGGGGTCCTTGGGGATGCAATCGACCGGGCAGACATCCACGCATTGCGGGGTGTCGTAGTGGCCGACACACTCGGTGCACTTGTTGGGGTCGATCTCGTAGATCTCTTCGCCCTGGGAGATGGCGCCGTTGGGGCACTCGGGTTCGCAGACATCGCAGTTGATGCATTCATCGGTGATCATTAAGGCCATGGTGTTCGTCCTACCGTACTTCGACAACAAATATTCGGGCAGTGATTTTAGCGCATTCGTTCGAGAAGTGCAGCCTTGACGAGGGGATGGACGAAATTGCCCACGTCCCCGCTCAGGGCGGCGATTTCCCGTACCAGGCTCGAGGAGATATAGCTGTATTGTTCCGAGGGGGTGAGGAAGACGGTTTCGATCTCGGGGGCGAGCTTGCGGTTCATGCCGGCGAGCTGGAATTCGTAATCGAAGTCCGAGACCGCGCGCAGGCCGCGCAACAGCACCTGGGCGCGATGCTTGCGGGCGAAATCCACCAGCAGGATGTCGAAGGGGCAGATCTCGATGTTGGGGATGCCCTTGAGGATCTCGCGGGCCATCGCGGTGCGCTCCTCCAGCGAAAAGGCAGGGGCCTTTTTCGGGTTATGCGCGATGGCAACGATGACCTTGTCGAACAACCGCGCGGCGCGCTCCACCAGGTCCTGATGGCCGTTGGTGATGGGATCGAAGGTGCCGGGGTAGACCGCAATCGTCATGAAACGCTCCTGTGGGCCGGGGACTGGCGCTGAATCAGGGAATAGCTTACTTGACCGGCCTGTTTATTGCGAACGATCGCCCAGTTCGCCGGGATCGGCAGGGGCGTGAGGGTCTGTTCGGCCTCGATATAGATTAGCGCCTCGGGTGCCAGCCAGCCGCGCTCCTCCAGGAGTTGCGCGGCCGGGGCGAGCAGATTTTTGTGGTACGGTGGATCGAGGAACACGACGTGATAGGTCTGATGCGCCGGGCGGTCGAGGTAGCTCAGGGCGCTGGCGCAGTGCAGCTCGGCGTGAGTACATTTGAGCAGCGCGAGATTCTCCCGCAGCTGGGCGATCACCTTTGGGGCGCTGTCGAGCAGGGTGACCTGCGCCGCCCCGCGCGAGAGGGCCTCCAGGCCCAGCGCCCCGCTGCCGGCGAAGGCATCCAGGCAGCGCGCGCCGCGGATCACCGGTTGCAGCCAGTTGAACAGGGTCTCGCGCACCCGGTCGGGGGTCGGGCGCAGGCCCTCGGCGTCGGGGAAGCTGAGGCGGCGTCCGCGCCACTCCCCGCCGATGATGCGCAAGCTGTTGGAAGATTTTCGGTTTTTCATCTGCGGGATTATAGAGAAAGGGTGTGAAATGGAAAGCGCTGGCGTTTTTTTGTACAATACCCGACTCTTTTTTCGACGCGATTAGGTGATAGGCGCAATGGCCCGCACGGTATACATCAAAACCTTTGGTTGCCAGATGAACGAATACGACACCGACAAGATCTACGATCTGTTGGCGAAATCGCACGGCATCACCAAGGCCGCAACGCCGGAACAGGCGGATGTGCTGCTGCTCAATACCTGCTCGGTGCGCGAGAAGGCCGAGGAGAAGGTGTTTTCCCAGCTCGGCATGTGGCGGCCGCTGAAGGAGGCGCGCCAGGGTGTGGTGATCGGCGTGGGCGGCTGTGTGGCCAGCCAGGAAGGCGAGGCGATCCGCGAGCGCGCCCCGTATGTCGACGTGATCTTCGGGCCGCAGACCCTGCACCGCCTGCCCGAGCTGCTCAATGACGTGGCCAGCAACAAGCCCAAGGTGATCGACATCTCCTTTCCGGAGATCGAAAAGTTCGACCGCCTGCCCGAACCGCGCGCCGACGGCCCGACCGCCTACGTTTCGATCATGGAAGGCTGCTCCAAATACTGTACCTTCTGCGTGGTGCCCTTCACCCGCGGCGAGGAGGTGAGCCGTCCGTTCGATGACGTCATCGCCGAGGTGGCGAAACTCGCCGCCCAGGGCGTGCGCGAGGTCACCCTGCTGGGGCAGAACGTCAACGCCTACCGCGGCGTGATGCACGATGGCGATATCGCCGATCTGGGGTTGTTGATCCGCTACATCGCGGCGATCGACGGCATCGGACGCATCCGCTACACCACCTCGCATCCGCTGGAGATGAACGACAGCCTGATTCAGGCCTACCGCGAAGTGCCGCAGCTGGTGAGCTTTTTACACCTGCCGGTGCAAAGCGGCTCGGATCGCATCCTGGCCCTGATGAAGCGCAATCACCTGGCGCTGGAATACAAGGCCATCATCCGCAAGCTGCGCGCGGCGCGCCCGGATATCAGCCTCTCCTCAGACTTCATCGTCGGCTTCCCCGGCGAGACCGAGACCGATTTCAACGCCACGATGAAGCTGATCGAGGAGATCGGCTTCGATCACTCCTTCAGCTTCATCTACAGCCCGCGTCCCGGCACCCCGGCGTCCAGCATGCCGGATGACGTGCCGATGGAGGTGAAGAAGAAGCGCCTGGCCCTGCTGCAGCATCGCATCAACCAGCAGGCCGCTGCGATCAGCGCCGCAATGGTCGGCACGGTGCAGCGCATCCTGATCGAAGGGCCCTCGCGCAAGGATGAAAACGAGATCTGCGGGCGCACCGAGAACAACCGCGTGGTCAACCTGGCCGGCCCGGCCAGCCTGATCGGCCAGTTCGTCGATGTGCGCATCACCGAGGCGCTGCCCAACTCGCTGCGCGGTGCGCTGGTCGAAGCGCCGCTCGCTAAAGCCGCTACAGCCTAAGAGAGTCTTACTTGAGCAATTTCACCGATATTGAACTGACCCCCGCCGACAACAAACGCCTCGCCCGCCTGTGCGGGCAATTCAACGAGCATCTGCGCCTGATCGAAAGCCGCATGGGCGTGGAGATCAACAGTCATGGCAGCAGCTTTCGGGTGATCGGCGCGGATGATTCCGTGCAAGCGGCCGCCACGCTGTTGGGCAAGCTGTACGGCGAGACCGAGCGCGAGGAGTTGACGCCGGCGCGCGTCCATCTGCTGCTGCGTGAAACGCGCTCGGATCGCGAGATCCCGCCGGAGACTGCCCCCGTCGGCGACCCGGTGATCAAGGCCCGCCACAAGCAGGTCAGCGGCCGTGGTCTCAACCAGCGGCGCTATCTGGAGGCCATCCTCAAACACGATATTAGCTTCGGCATCGGCCCGGCCGGTACCGGCAAGACCTATCTTGCCGTGGCCTGCGCGGTGCAGGCGCTCGAACACGACGAGGTGCGCCGCATCCTGCTTACCCGTCCGGCGGTCGAGGCCGGCGAACGCTTAGGGTTTCTGCCCGGCGATCTCGAGCAGAAGATCGATCCCTATCTGCGGCCGCTGTATGACGCCCTCTACGAGATGCTGGGCTTCGAAACCGTCGCCAAGCTGGTGGAGCGCAACGTGATCGAGGTCGCTCCGCTCGCCTATATGCGCGGGCGCACGCTCAACGAATCCTTCATCATCTTGGACGAGGCGCAGAACACCACGGTCGAGCAGATGAAGATGTTCCTGACGCGCATCGGCTTCGGCTCGAAGGCGGTGATCACCGGTGATGTCACCCAGGTGGATCTGCCGCCCAAGGTCGAGTCGGGCCTGCGCCATGTCACCGAGGTGCTCAAGGATGTCGAGGAGATCAGCTTCACCTTCTTCAAGTCCAAGGACGTGGTGCGCCATCCGCTGGTGCAGCGCATCGTCGAGGCCTACGAGCACTTTCAACGATAATCATGCACTTGGATCTTGATCTCCAGCTCGCGCTGGCCGATGACAGCCCGCATTTGGCGACGCTGCCCACGGACCGACAAATCGACGCCTGGGTGCGCGCCGCGCTGCGCGAACAGCGTGCGGAGGCGGAACTCACGGTGCGCATCGTCGAAGAGGACGAGAGCGCCGAACTCAACACGGCCTACCGCCGCAAGCAGGGTCCGACCAACGTGCTCTCGTTTCCGTTCGAATCCCCGCCCGGACTGGAGCTGCCGCTGCTCGGCGATGTGGTGATCTGCGCGGCGGTGGTCGCGCGCGAGGCAGAAGAGCAGGGCAAGCCGCTCGAGGCGCACTGGGCGCACATGGTGATCCACGGCACCTTGCATTTGCTCGGCTACGACCATATTGAACCGGCACAGGCCGAAACCATGGAGGCGCTTGAAATCGCGCTGTTGAGGACTTTAGGCTATGACAATCCGTATCTGGAACAAGACACACCATGAGTGACACACATTTCAACGCCGATGTCGGCGACGACGAGCATCAGCGTACCTGGCTTGAGCGCATCAGCGACGCCTTCCTGCGCGATCCGCGTGATCGCGAGCAATTGATCCAAATCCTGCGCGATGCGCAAGAGCGCAACCTGCTCGACATCGACGCCCTGGCCATGATCGAAGGGGTGTTGCAAGTCTCCGAGATGCAGGTGCGCGACATCATGGTGCCGCGCAACCAAATGGTGGTGGTCGAGCGCGATGCGCGTCCCGAGGACTATCTACCGGTGCTGGTGGAGTCGGCCCATTCGCGCTTCCCGGTCATCGGCGAGGACAAGGACGAGGTGGTCGGCATCCTGCTCGCCAAGGATCTGCTGTCGTACTTCGCCAAGCCGAGCGAGCTGTTCGACATCCGCGAGATCCTGCGCCCCGTGGTGTTCATCCCCGAGAGCAAGCGCCTTAACGTGCTGCTCAAGGAATTCCGTGCCAGCCGCAACCACATGGCCATCGTGGTCGACGAATACGGCGGCGTCTCCGGCCTGGTCACGATCGAGGACGTGCTCGAGCAGATCGTCGGCGAGATCGAAGACGAGCACGACTACGACGAGGGTCTCGACATCATCCGCACCAACGATGGCAGTTACGCTGTCAAGGCGCTGACCCCGATCCAGGATTTCAACGAGACCTTCGGCACCCATTTCGACGAAGAGGATTTCGATACCATCGGCGGACTGGTGCTTAGCCGGTTCGGTCATATGCCCAAGCGTGGCGAGACCATCACCCTCGACCGCTGCCGCTTCACCGTGGTGCGCGCCGACAACCGGCGCATCCATCTGCTGCGCATGACGATCGTCGAGGCCACCCCCGCGCAGGATGCTTCTCAAGGCCAAGAGCCGCCGGCGCATGAAGTCCCCCACACCGATCGCTGAGCCCCGCACCTTCGGGCGGCTCGGCGACGGCGTGGCGCTGGTCTCCGGTGCCCTCATCCCGCTCGCCTTCGCCCCGGTGGGGTTTGCCTATCTGGTGTTTCCGCTGCTCGCCGTGTGGTTCGAGCTGGTGCTGCGCAGTGACGCCGCGCGCCGCGCGCTGTTGCGCGGCTATCTCTTCGGCCTGGGGATGTTCGGCGTGGGCTGCTCGTGGGTGTTCGTCAGCATGTACCGCTTCGGCGACATGGATGCCTTCTCCAGCGGCGCGCTCACGCTGCTGCTGGTGATGTATCTGGCACTGTTCCCCGCGCTGTTTGCCTATGGACTGTACCGCTGCGCGCAGCGCCTTTCTTCCGTGCCGATCCTCGTTATCGTGATCGCGGTGTTGTGGGGCGCCGTCGAATGGCTGCGCGGCTGGTTTCTCACCGGCTTCCCCTGGCTCAACATCGGCTACAGTCAGCTGGAGACCCCGCTTTCCGGTTACGCCCCGCTGCTCGGTGTGTATGGATTGGGACTGTTGCTGGTGCTGCTCGCGGCCCTGTTGTGGGCCGCCTGGCGCGTGCCGCGCTGGGCCTGGTTGTCGCTGGGGCTGATCGCCGTATTGATGGGAGGCGGGGCGGGACTGCAGAAGGTGGAGTGGACGGCGCCCGCCGGCGCGCCGCTCAAGGTCAGCCTGGTGCAGGGCAATGTCGATCAGATCCGCAAGTGGCTGCCCTCCGAGCTCTACCCCACGGTGGACCTCTACACCCGCCTGACGCGCGATCTGTGGGGCAATGATCTGGTGGTCTGGCCGGAGACCGCGATGCCGCTGTTCCTGCAAGAATTGGATGTGAATCCGGTCTGGGGAGAGTTCGTGCAGGAGGCGCGCGAGCACGGGACGGACATCATCACCGGGGTGCCGGTGTGGGAGCCGGAGTCCAGCCGCTACTACAATGCCGTGCTCGCGATGAACGAGCGGCCCTCGCTGTATTTCAAGCGCCATCTGGTCGCCTTCGGGGAGTATGTACCGTTTGCCCAGAGCTTCGGCTGGCTGTTCGGATTTTTCGACGTGCCGATGACGGGCTTCAGCGCGGGGCCGCCGGGACAGGGCACCTTGCATGCGGCCGGTGTCGAGCTGGGCGCCTCGATCTGTTTCGAGATCGCCTTTCCCGAGGAAATCATCGATGCGCTGCCCGCGGCGAACCTGCTGGTGAATCTGAGCAATGACGCCTGGTTCGGTCGCTCGCTCGCCCCGCACCAGCACCTGCAGATGGCGCAGATGCGCGCGCTGGAGACCGGCCGCTGGGTGCTGCGCGCCACCAATACCGGCATCTCCGCCATCATCGATGACCGCGGCCGCTTGGTCGCCACCAGCCCGCGGGATCAGGTGGCGGTGATCTCGGAGCAGGTGCAGCCGCGCACCGGCGCGACGCCGTACACGCGCTATGGCAATGGCATATTCCTGCTGTTGCTGATTATAGGTGCCGGCATCGCTGCCGTTTATGTGCGCCGCGGCTGACCCGGCTCAGGCGGTGGCGGCTGTGACCAGGTTCTTGCCGCCGCTCTTTGAGCGATAGCAGGCCGCGTCGGCCGCGCTCATGACCTCGGCTATCGAGGCGGAGGTTTGGTCCATTACTGCCAGCCCGATGCTCGCGGTGACGCGCAATGATTGCCCCTTCCATTGAACCGCCGATTGTTCGATGGCCTTGCGCATGATCTCGGCGATGTTGGTTGCCTGGCCCAGCGGGCAGCCTTCCAGGATCACGGCGAACTCATCGCCGCCGAGGCGTGCGATCACATCGCTTTCACGCAACTGCTCGGGCAGGAGCCGGCCCAGGTGCTTGAGCAGCGCATCGCCGGCATCGTGTCCGGAGGTGTCGTTGATGGCCTTGAAGCCGTCGAGATCAATCAGGCACAGCGCATGGTGTTTCTTGTTCATGGTCGCGTCATACCAGAAACGTTCCAGTTGCAGGTCGAGGCCGCGCCGGTTGTAAAAGCCGGTCAAGGGGTCATGGGTGGCGTCCCAGGAGAGTTGCTCAAGGCGCCGCTGGTGGCGCGAGGAACGCATCAGCAGCAGGCCGACGAGCAGGGAGCTGAGCAGCAGTATCCCGGCGATCCAGCCCAATGCCTGATGCATCTGTTCCGTGGCCAGCACCTCGACCTTATCCAAGGGGATGGTGACATCCAGCGCGCCCATCAACTGATGCAGCTGCCACTGCTTGCCGGGGGCGATGCCCCGTTCCTGGCGCAAGGTGGCGACGTCCGGCCGTTGCTCATAGGCGTTGTGGCACTCCACGCAAGACGGATCGGAGGCCGGGTCGGCCCAGAGATAGCGCAGCACGCGTTTGTTTTCCGCGTTTTTCTCGATGCGCCAGGCCGGCCGCCAATCAATGGGGGCGCTTGGATTGGCCTGGTCCTGGCCTTCGAGCTGGGGCCAGGCCCAGCGCAGAAAGTCGGTGTCGATCCCCTGGCTCGGCTCGATGTTCCATTTGCTCACCGGGCGGTACTCGAACAGATCGGCGGTATCGTGGCTGCTGGCCAGCCCCGTGAGCTTCAGAAACTGGGCCGGCACCGGCACGAAGCCGGTGAGATTTTGATATTGAGGATGGCTGCCCTTGCCCTCCTTGGCGAGTTTATTGACGACTTCGCGCCCGTACACCGAGCGTATCGAGGCGGCTTGCTTGGCGACGATCTCCGCGACCACCAGCGCCTGATGCTCCACCACGGACTGCATGGCGCGATGAATCAACCAGTAGATCGCGCCGGCCATCAGGAACAGCAGGGCAAGCGTGAGGATCGTGAACCGTAGCTTGGACTGAGAGCGTGAGGTCATTATCAGGTGAAAACCAACTGTGCGGGGTGGGCGATCCGGTTAAGAGTGCATTCAGCGTGGTGAGGATAAAGTATGCCGCGTGGCGAAAGATAGGAATTTGTTCACCGCTGTCTTAGTAGAAAGCAAGGGAGGCCGTTAAGCCCCCCTCACTCCCCAAGAGCCGACTCGATTTCCCCCCCAGAAAACCAAGCCAGGCCCGAAAACCCTACTGGTATCTCTATCTCAAGTCAAGAGATATTGTAGGGTTATATGTTTCCGATTGAGCGAGCGAACCAGTAGCGGGCGCGCTGCTGATCGGGCGGCATGCCATTGATCCCTTTGCTGAAGATCTGCGCCAAGGTCCGTTGCGCCTCGCGCCAACCCTGTGCGGCGGCCTTTTCCAGCCAGAGCGTGCCGGCGACTTCATCCCTGCGCATGCCGATGCCCTTGTAATGCATCAGCCCGAGCAGATATTGCGCCTCGGGACGGTTCTGGTTTGCCGCCATACTTAGCCACAACGCGGCCTTGCGCGGATTGATGTCGATTTCCCTGCCCTCGAGCAGCAGAATGCCGTAGCGCTCCTGCGCCGCGGCGTGGCCTTGCTGCGCGGCGGCGGAGTAATAAGCCGCCGCGCGGCGGACGTCTCGCGTGGTCCCCAGGCCTTTCCCATACAGGGTGCCCAGTCTGAACTGCGCCTCGGCATTACCTGACTCGGCGAGCGGGGTGAGCAGCCGCAGGGCGCTGGCGTAGTCGCGGTTGTCCAGGGCCGTACGGGCGGCATCCAGATCGTCGGCGAGGGCAGCCGACGCCGGCAGCAGGAGGGCGCACAACAGGGCGGCGAACATCGGCATACGCAGGCGATTCAATCGATGACGCGCCGGAAGGTGGTGGCGTTGCAGCGCGGGCAGGGCGGAATATGTCCGGTCTTGTGGAAATGCAGCAGCTCGCCGCACTCGACGCATTCCAGCGTGCCGATCCCGGTCACTTCGCCGGTCTTCCAGTCTGCCGTTTCGGCATTCATGGCCAGGAGGTCGAGTTCGAGGCGGGTCTTGTCGACCACCTGGCTGAACAGATCGAGCAGACGGTCTTCGATCAGTATGAGATCGAGTTGCAGCCAGTCCCGGAGTTCATTGCCGTGCTCGCCGAGATAGGTGGCCGCGTCGTGGATGTCGCGGCGCAGATAGTCGGCGATGTCTTCGGCCTCTTCGCGCGTCAGCTCGCCTAGTTCCACGGCCTTCTCCCGCGCATAGTCGATGGCGCGCAGGAGGTAGGGGCGCTTCTCGCTCTCCGTCACCGGGGCGACGGACTTGGCGCGTTCCAGCATCCGGTCGTAGGCCTTGACCCGCTTTTCGTGATTGTCACTCATGACGATGTCCTCGCAGGGATTTCATAGTTTGAGTATAGAGCCCCGGTGCGAATGGCGGCCAGTATTATCCTGATGACGTTGTGGGTGCTTGGCCTGCTGCGGTAAAATTCTCCCCTTTCGGTCAATCGATTGATGGCAAAGAGGAATATGGCGAGTTTCGATCAATACGATCCGCAGCGGGTGGAATCGCAGGCGCAGCAGGCCTGGGAAGAGGGCAAGGTCTTCGAGGTCAAGGAGGTCGCAGGCAAGGAGAAGTACTACTGTCTCTCCATGTTCCCCTATCCGAGCGGGCGGCTGCACATGGGCCATGTGCGCAACTACACCATCGGCGATGTGATCGCGCGCTATCAGCGCATGCTGGGCAAGAACGTGTTGCAGCCGATGGGCTGGGACGCCTTCGGGCTGCCGGCGGAAAACGCCGCCATCAAACACAACGTGCCGCCGGCCAAGTGGACCTACGAGAACATCGCCTACATGCGCGGGCAGTTGCAGCGCTTGGGCTTCGGTTACGACTGGAGCCGCGAGATCGCCACCTGCCGCCCCGAGTATTACCGCTGGGAGCAGTGGCTGTTCATCCAGTTGTTCGAGAAGGGCCTGGTCTACAAGAAGACCGCGCCGGTGAACTGGTGCCCCAACGACATGACGGTGCTGGCCAACGAGCAGGTGATCGACGGCTGCTGCTGGCGCTGCGACACCGTGGTCGAGCGCAAGGAGATCCCGCAGTGGTTCATGAAGATCACCGCCTATGCCGAGGAACTGCTCAATGATCTCGACAAGCTCGAAGGCTGGCCGGAACAGGTGCGCACCATGCAGCGCAACTGGATCGGGCGCTCCGAGGGTGTTGAGGTGCACTTCGGCGTGGTCGGGCATGCGGCGCCGCTGAAGGTGTTCACCACCCGTCCCGACACGCTGTTGGGTGTGACTTATGTCGCGGTAGCGGCCGAACACCCGCTCGCCATCGAGGCCGCCACCGATCATCCGGAGCTCGCCGCCTTCATCGAGGAGTGCAAGAAGACCGGCACCGCCGAGGCAACCTTGGAGACCATGGAAAAGCGCGGCGTGGACACCGGCATCCAAGCCATCCATCCGATCACCGGCGAACGAGTGCCGGTGTGGGTCGCCAACTTCGTGTTGATGGGCTACGGCGAGGGTGCGGTGATGAGTGTGCCGGCCCATGACCAGCGCGACTGGGAATTTGCCAAGAAATACGGTCTGTCGATCAAGCAGGTGATTGCTCCCGCCGATGGCGGAGCGATTGATCTCGAAGCCAGCGCGTATACGGACAAAGGCATACTGGTCGATTCCGGCCCATTCAGCGGACTGAGTTCAGAGCAGGCCTTCGCGCGCATCGCCGCGCATCTGCGCCAGGCGGGCCAAGGCGAGGTGCGGGTGAACTACCGCCTGCGCGACTGGGGCGTCTCGCGCCAGCGCTACTGGGGCGCGCCGATCCCGATGATCAACTGCCCGAGTTGTGGCGCGGTGCCGGTGCCGGAGCAACAACTGCCGGTGGTGCTGCCCGAGAATGTAAAGTTCGACGGCATTCTCTCGCCGATCAAGGCGGACCCCGCCTGGCGCAAAACCACCTGCCCGAAATGCGGCGGGGAGGCCGAGCGCGAGACCGACACCTTCGACACCTTCATGGAGTCGTCCTGGTATTACGCGCGCTACACCTGCAAGGACAACGCGAACGCCATGATGGACGCGCGCGCCAATTATTGGCTGCCGGTCGACCAATACATCGGCGGCATCGAGCACGCCATCTTGCATCTGCTCTATGCGCGCTTCTACCACAAGCTGATGCGCGACGTGGGGCTGGTGAAGGGTGACGAACCCTTCGCCAACCTGCTCACCCAGGGCATGGTGCTCAAGGATGGCAGCAAGATGTCCAAGTCCAAGGGCAACACCGTCGACCCGCAGGAATTGATCGAGAAATACGGCGCGGACACTGTGCGCCTGTTCACCATGTTCGCCGCACCGCCCGAGCAGTCGCTGGAGTGGCTGGACGCCGGGGTGGATGGCGCGCACCGTTTCCTGCGCCGGGTGTGGAATCTCGCCACCGAGGCGGGTAACGCCGAGATCCTGCGCGCCTGGATGCAGGGTGAAACCCGGGCCGAGTGGGGCGCGTTGAGTGCCGAGGAGCGCAAACTGCGTTCCGAACTGCACCAATCCCTGGCGCAGGCCAACCGCGATGTGGCCAAGTACCAATTCAACACCGTAGTCGCCTCGGCGATGAAGATGGTCAATACACTGACAGCGATGACATTGGAGTCCCCCGGTGCGCGCGCAGTCTTCGCCGAGGCGATGAGCGCGCTGCTGCGCCTGCTTGCGCCGATCGTGCCGCACATCACCCACGCGCTGTGGCAGGGACTGGGCAACCGCGAATCAATTCTGGATGCCGCTTGGCCGCAGGCCGATCAGGCGGCGCTGGTCACCGATACCTTGGAGATCGTGGTGCAGGTCAACGGCAAGCTGCGCGGCAAGATCGAGGTGGCGGCCAAGGCCTCCCGCGAGGAGATCGAGGCGGCGGCCCAGGTGGATGAGAACGTGCTGCGCTTCATCGAGGGCAAGGCGATCAAGAAGGTGGTCGTGGTCCCCGGCAAGCTGGTGAACATCGTTGTTGGCTAAGCTTTATATGCGCGTCTGCGTGCTGCTGGCGCTGGTGGCCGCGCTCAGCGCCTGCGGCTTTCATCTGCGCAGCGCCCTGCCGTGGCCGGC
This sequence comes from Pseudomonadota bacterium, assembly GCA_040752855.1. Lineage (GTDB taxonomy): Bacteria > Pseudomonadota > Gammaproteobacteria > RBG-16-57-12 > RBG-16-57-12 > JBFMHP01. Next base: position 27,566 of record JBFMHP010000013.1, read on the forward strand.
GGAATGGAAGACAGCGTATATCTCCCAGGATCACGCGCGCGAACTCGCGCCGGTGCTGCACCGGGTGCTCGTGGAAAAAGGTGTTACACTCGTTGAAGAGTCCCAGGCCGATGTGGTGATCGAGCTGAAGAACGAGAAGACCACGCGAACCTCGCTCGCCATCGATGCCGTGGGCAAGATCAGCGAATACGCGCTTGCCTACGAGGTGAAATGCCAGGCGCGCGACCGGACGGGCAATATCGTGCTGCCGCTGCAGCGCTTCAGCGCCAGCCGCAGTTACGCCTTCGCGCCCGCCGACGCCCTGGGGCATGAACTCCAGGAGGAGCAGATGTATCAGGCGATGCGCCGGCAAGTGGTCGGCGAGATGCTCGAACAGCTCACCGCCTTGGCGATTGCGCGCCAGGGTGAGGCCGCTAAGTGAAGGTTTATGCCAATCAACTGGCCACCCAGCTCAAAAAGGAGCTGGCGCCGGTGTATCTGATCAGCGGTGATGAACCGCTGCAACTGGCCGAGTGTTGCGATGCCATCCGCACCGCCGCCCGCGCCCAGGGCTACACCGGCCGCGAGGTGATGCACGTGGAGCGCGGTTTCGATTGGTCGGAACTCTCCACCCAGGCCAACACGCTCTCGCTGTTTGCCGAGCGGCGGATACTGGAACTGCGTTTTGCCAATGCCAAGCCCGGCGTGGACGGCGCCAAGGCGCTCACGGATTATTGCGAGCGCCCAGCGCCCGATGACCTGCTGTTGATCACCATGCCGAAACTTGAAAGCGACGCCACGCGCAGCAAGTGGTACGCCGCGCTGGACCGGGCCGGAGTGGTGGTGCAGGTCTGGCCGATTGAGATCGCGCAACTGCCAGGCTGGATCGAACAGCGCATGAAGCGGGCCGGCTTGCAGCCCGGGCCGGAGGTGGTGGCCATGCTCACGGCGCGGGTGGAGGGCAATCTGCTCGCCGCCACGCAGGAGATCGAAAAGCTGCGCCTGCTCTACGGCGAGGGGCGTATTGAGACCGAACAGCTGCTGGCGGCGGTCTCCGACAGCGCCCGCTACGATGTCTTTGGGTTGGTGGACGCCGCCTTGCAGGGCGATGCCGCGCGTGTGGCGCGCATCCTCGAAGGCCTGCGCGGGGAAGGTGAAGACCCGATCCTGGTGCTGTGGGCCTTGTCGCGCGAGATCCGCGCCCTGGTCGGTATGTCCCATGCGGTGCACAGCGGTGCCACGGTGGAGACGGCGATGATCGCGGGCAAGGTGTGGGACAAACGTAAGCCGTTGGTGCGCCAGGCCTTGGCGCGGCATACGTATCCCCGCTGGCTTATGCTGCACCGGCGCGCGGCCATGATCGACCAGATGATCAAAGGGCAGGCGGCGGGTAATGCCTGGGACGAGTTGCTGCAATTGGCCGAGCTGATGGCGGGCGTGCGCATGTTGCGAACGGTGGCCGGATGAGAAATCGCGTGGAACGCGTGTAGGAGCGAGCCCTGCTCGCGAATGAATTTTTAGGTGTGAAGCAATGGACATCAAACAGTACATGACCCAAATCGGACAACAAGCGCGGGCCGCCTCGCGCGCGTTGAGTCGTGCCGAGACCGCCGCCAAGAACCAGGCTCTGCTGGCGATGGCGCAGATCATCGAACAGCGCAGCGCGGCGTTGATCGCCGCCAACGCCAAAGACATGGCCGCCGGGCGCGAGAACGGCTTGGATGCGGCGCTGCTCGACCGGCTGGAATTGAACGCGTCGCGCGTTGCGTCCATGGCCGAGGGGCTGCGCCAAGTCGCCGCGCTGCCCGATCCGATCGGTGAGATCTCGGATCTCAAATACCGTCCCTCCGGGATTCAGGTCGGCAAGATGCGCGTGCCGCTCGGCGTGGTCGGCATCATCTATGAATCGCGTCCGAACGTGACCGCCGATGCCGCGGCGCTGTGTCTGAAGTCCGGCAATGCCGCGATCCTGCGCGGCGGCTCCGAGGCGATCCATTCCAATCAGGCGATCGCCGCGTGTATCCGCGAGGGCCTGGTGCGCGCGGGTCTGCCGGAGACGGCGGTGCAGGTGCTGGAGACCACCGACCGCGCCGCGGTCGGCGAGTTGATCGCCATGCCCAAATATGTCGACGTGATCATCCCGCGCGGCGGCAAGGGCCTGATCGAGCGTATCAGCCAAGGCGCGCGCGTGCCGGTGATCAAGCATCTCGATGGCAATTGCCACGTCTACCTCGATGGCGAGGCCGACCTCGACAAGGCCATGAGTATCGCCTTCAACGCCAAGACGCACCGCTACGGCGTGTGCAATGCGATGGAGACGTTGCTGGTGGCCGAGGCGATCGCCGAGCGCGTGTTGCCGGAGCTCGGCCGCATGTATCGGGAGAAGGGCGTGGAGCTGCGCGGTTGCGCCACCACGCGCCGCATCCTGCCCGGCATCAACGCGGCGACCGAGGCGGACTGGGATACTGAATACCTCGCGGCGGTGCTGGCAATCAAGGTGGTCAAGGATATCGACGAGGCGATCGAGCACATCAACACCCACAGCTCGGGGCACACCGAGGCCATCGTCACCGAAAACTACACCTTGGCGCGGCGTTTTCTGCGCGAGGTCGATTCCAGCTCGGTGATGGTCAATGCGTCGACGCGCTTCGCCGATGGTTTTGAGTACGGGCTGGGGGCCGAGATCGGCATCTCCACCGACAAGTTCCACGCGCGCGGCCCGGTCGGTCTGGAGGGGCTGACCTCGCAGAAATACATCGTGTTCGGCGACGGGCAGATCAGGACGTAGCGACCATGAGCGAGTCGCGCGGCATCGGGATCTTCGGCGGAATGTTCGATCCGGTGCATCACGGCCACCTGCGACTGGCGCTCGATGTGCAGCAGGCCCTGGACTTGTCCGAGGTGCGGCTGCTGCCGTGTGGCCACCCGCCGCACCGTGCCGCGCCGCGCGCTAATGCGCAACAGCGCGTGGCGATGCTGCGGGCGGCGATCGCCGATGAGCCGCTGCTCAGCATCGATGAACGCGAGGTGTGGCGCGACGGGCCGTCGTACATGGTGGATACGGCGCAGAGCCTGCGGGAGGAGCTGGACGGCACCCCGGTGTGCCTGATCATCGGCATGGACGCCTTTCTGGCCCTGCACACCTGGCACGAGTGGACCCGACTCCCCGAGCTGCTGAATCTCGTGGTGGTGCAGCGCCCCGGCTGGCAGGCCGAGGGTGTGCCAGCGCCCATCGGGGAGTTGCTGGCGCAGCGTCAGGTGGCGGATGCCGCCGCGCTGCTGGCAAAACCCGCCGGCAATATCCTGCTGTTGCAGGCGAGCCGGCTGGAGATCTCCTCCACCCACATCCGCCAGTTGGTGGCGGCGGGTAAAAGCCCGCGTTATCTGTTGCCGGATGCGGTGTTGGAGATCATCCAAAAGCAGTTTTTGTATCGAAACGAGACGGTGCGGTAATAGCCGTCGGTAACCTGAGGTAAGTAAAAAAGTGGATAGTGAAGCATTGAAGAAGCTGGTCGTCGACGCCCTGGAAGACATGAAGGGTTTTGATATCAAGGTGCTCGACGTGCGCGGACAAACCAGCGTGGCCGATTACATGATCGTGGCCTCGGGCAGTTCCAGCCGCCAGATCAAGTCGCTGGCCGACAATGTCGTGGAGAAGGCCAAGGCGGCTGGCGTGCGGCCGGTGGGCACGGAAGGCGAGCAGGGCTCCGAGTGGGTGCTGGTCGATCTGGGTGATGTGGTGGTGCACGTGATGCAGCCGCACACCCGCGATTTCTACAACCTGGAAAAACTCTGGGCGCTCACGCCGGAAATGCGTCGCGAGCAAACCACCCAATCCTGAGTTAGATGCAGATCCATCTCATCGCGGTGGGCACGCGCATGCCCGACTGGGTCACCCAGGGCTACGAGGAATTCGCCAAACGCCTGCCGCCGGAATGCCGCCTGAAACTGGTGGAGATCCCCGCCGGCAAGCGCGGCAAGGGCGCGGATCTCAACCGGTTGATCAAGGAAGAAGGCGAACGCGTGCTTGCGGCCATCCCGAAGAGCGCGCGGGTGATCGCCCTGGATGTGCAGGGCGCGGCATGGACCACCGAGCAGCTGGCGCAGCAACTCGGCGATTGGCTGCAAGACGGGCGCGATGTCGCCCTGCTGGTCGGCGGGCCGGACGGTTTGGCGCCCCCGTGTCTGGAGCGCGCCGCCCAACGCTGGTCGCTCTCCAAACTCACCTTCCCGCACCCTCTGGTCCGCATCGTCGTCGCGGAACAACTGTACCGCGCCTGGAGTATCCTGCAGAATCATCCGTATCATAGGTAAGATCGGGGCGCCGCCGGCAACGCTGCGCTTATGCCGGCCTACATGGCGCGATTCCGATCGGCAAAATGTAGGCCGGGATAAGGCGCAGCCGTTCCCGGCATTTGATGGAGCCGCCGGCAACGCTATCGCTTATGCCGGCCTACATGGATGATGGTAGGTCGGGATAAGGCGCAGCCGTTCCCGACAATCGTTCTGATTTGTAGCGATCAAGATGAGCAAAGCAAAAATCTATTTAG
>JBFMHP010000013.1:32194-40456 GCA_040752855.1 Pseudomonadota bacterium
GCCGCCGGCAACGCTATCGCTTATGCCGGCCTACATGGATGATGGTAGGTCGGGATAAGGCGCAGCCGTTCCCGACAATCGTTCTGATTTGTAGCGATCAAGATGAGCAAAGCAAAAATCTATTTAGCCTCCCAATCCCCGCGCCGGCGCGAACTGCTCGCGCAGATCGGCGTTGACTGCGAGGTGATAGTGCCGGATGTGCCGGAGGAACTGCATCCCGGCGAGGCCCCGGAGGAATACGTGATCCGCCTGGCGCTGGCGAAGGCGCGCGCGGTGCGCGAGCGTCTCGGCGCGGCGGCACGTTATCCGGTGCTCGCCGCCGATACCGCAGTGGTGCTGGAGCATGAGATCTTCGGCAAGCCGCGCGACCGCGCCGATGGTCTGCGCATGCTGGCGCGCCTCTCGGGTCGCGCGCATCTGGTGCTCACCGGCATGGCGCTGGTGGGCGAGACCGAGCAGACGCGGCTTAGCGTGAGTCATGTGTATTTTCGCGCAATCACCGCGCAGGAGGCGGCAGCCTACTGGGCCAGCGGCGAGCCGCAGGACAAGGCCGGCGGCTATGCGATCCAGGGCCGGGCGGCGGCCTTTATCGAGCGGCTGGAGGGCAGTTATTCCGGGGTGATGGGGTTGTCGCTGTTTGAGGTCGCCGAGATGTTGCATGCCTGCGGGATCAGCGTGGTTGCACAAGAATAATGATTGAAGGGTCAGCGTATGTCCGAAGAAGTATTGATCAACGTCACCCCGCGCGAGACGCGGGTGGCGGTGCTGGAAAACGGGGTGTTGCAGGAGATCTACATCGAGCGCGCCAGCAAGCGCGGTCTGGTCGGAAACATCTACAAGGGCAAGGTGGTGCGCGTGCTGCCCGGGATGCAGGCGGCCTTCGTCGAGATCGGGTTGGAGCGCGCGGCATTCCTGCATGAATCGGACATCGTGGAGTCCGGGCACGAGTTGAAGGGGCAGATCAAGGAAGGCATCACGCGCCTGCTGCACGAGGGCCAGGAGGTGGTGGTGCAGGTGATCAAGGACCCGCTTGGCACCAAGGGGGCGCGATTGACGACGCAGTTGTCGTTCGCCGCGCGTTTCCTGGTCTTGATGCCGGGGATCAAACACGTCGGCGTGTCGCAGAAGATCACCGACGAGGCCGAACGCGAGCGGCTGCGCGGACTGGTGCGCGCCGTGGTCGGCGAGGAGCCGGAGAACGGCTATATCGTGCGCACCGTCACCGAAGGGGTCGGGCAAGCGGCGATCGAGGAGGATGTGCGTTATCTCGAACGCCTCTGGCAGTCGATCCAGGAACGCATCGCCACCGAGCGCGCCCCGTGCATCGTGCACGAGGATCTGAGCCTGGCGATGCGCGCCATGCGCGATCTGGTGGGGCCCGATGTGGAGAAGGTGCGCATCGATTCGCGCGAAGGATTTCGCAAGGCCGTCAAGTTCGCCGAGAAATTCATCCCCGAGGTGGCGGCCAAGATCGAGCACTATCCCGGCGAGCGGCCGATCTTCGATCTCTACGGCGTGGAGGACGAGATCCAGAAGGCCTTGGAGAAGAAGGTGCAGCTCAAATCCGGCGGTTATCTGGTGATCGACCAGACCGAGTCGATGACCACGATCGATGTGAATACCGGGGCCTTCGTCGGCCATCGCAATCTGGAAGAGACCATCTTCAAGACCAACCTCGAGGCGGCGCAGGCCATTGCGCGCCAGCTGCGGTTGCGCAATCTCGGCGGGATCATCATCCTGGATTTCATCGACATGGAAGACCCCGAGCATCGGCGTCAGGTATTGCAGTCCCTGGAGCGGGCCTTGGCCAAGGATCACGCCCGCACGCATATCTGTGATGTCTCGAGCCTTGGATTAGTGGAGATGACGCGTAAGCGCACCCGCGAGAGCCTGGAGCACATCCTGTGTGAATCCTGCCCGGTCTGCCAGGGGCGCGGTTCGCTCAAGACGCCGGAGACGGTGTGCTATGAAATCTTCCGCGAGCTGATCCGCGAGGCTCGTCAGTATGAGGCGCAGCAGTTCCTGGTGCTGGCCTCGAGCGAGGTGGTCGACCGGATGCTGGAGGACGAATCGAGCAGCGTGGCCGAGCTGCAGGAGTTCATCGGCAAGCCGGTGAAGTTTCAGGTCGAATCGCTGTATACCCAGGAGCAATTCGATGTCGTGCCGCTGTAACCGGGCGCGCTAAACGAAGGACGCGCAGTGCTCAGGCGGAAACTCAACCGGATCTTATGGTGGACTACGGCTGTGGTTGCGGCCGCATTCGCCGTGTTTTTGACCGCCGCGCAGCTGCTCTTTCCCAAGGTCCAGGACTACCGCGCCGAGCTGGAGAGCTGGGCGAGCGGGGTGCTGGGCCAGCCGTTGCGCATCGGCACGCTCGAGACGCGCTGGCGCTATTTCTCCCCGGAGATGGTCCTGCGCGATGTCGCCCTGCTGCAGGCGCAGGACCTCAGCCAGCTCCAGACGCTCGATCAGGTGGTCATCCGGATTGACATGTACGAGCTGCTGGTGCGTTGGCGGCTCGATTTCTCGCAACTGATCGTGGTGCTCGACGATGTGGCGGTGCAGCGCGATCTCAAGAGCCGCTTTCGCCTGCCGGAATTGCAGCCGCGCGCGCCCGCCGCAGAGGAAGCAGGCGGCGACGAGGACTTCATGCGCTGGCTGCTGCGCCAAGGCCGGCTCAAGATCGCGGTGCGCAAGCTGCACTGGATCGATGAACCCACCGGCGAAACCTATCAATTCAGCAACGTAGAATTCGATCTGAGCAATGACGGCGAGTCCCATCTTCTCGCTGGCGATATCGAGCTGCCGGAGCGCATCGGTAAGTCCTTGCGCGTGCGTGCCGAGATCGAGGGCGATCCGCTGCACGGCGGGGATTGGGAGGGGCGGATCTATCTCGCGGGCAAGGGCCTGTCGGTGCCGTATCTGCTCGCCGGGCGCCAGTATCAAGGCGCGGGCGTCGGCGCTGGCGCCCTGGATGTGGAGCTCTGGAGCGAGTGGGAGAAATCGCGGCCGGCGCGGTTGCGCGGCCGCGTCGATCTCGCCGGGGCGCAGCTGATCCGCGCAAATGAGCCTGCGCTGGCCGTGGATCGGTTGCAGACATGGCTGGATTGGCGCGCCCTCGACCGCGGCTGGCAGCTGGATTTGCGCGACCTGAAGCTGCAGCGCGGCGGCCGAGCATGGCCGACGGCCAGCGGCGGCGTGCGTTATTTCCGCGATGCGGCCGGCCAGCGGTTGATCGCCGTGCGCGGCGAGCATCTGCTCATCGACGAGGCGGCCGAGCTGCTGCTCTTCAGCCATGTCTTGCCGGATGAGTGGCGCCAGCAACTGATGGAGCTGGCGCCGCACGGTGAAGTGGCTAAGCTGGAGCTGGTCATCGACGACCAGGCCGGGATCGGCGGCTACGCCGAGGTCACCGGTCTGGGGCTGGCGCCGCGGGGGAGGTTCCCGGGCGTGAAGAACCTCTCCGGCGTGGTGGCGCTCGATCAACACGGCGGCTATGCCGAGATCCGCAGCCAGCAGACACAGCTGTATTGGCCCGATCTGTTTCGCGAGCCGTTGCTGCTGGATCGCTTCACCGGCCGGGTGGACTGGCGACGGCGCGAGGACGGGCTGCATGTCGATTCCGAGCGCATCGAACTGGCTAATGCGGATATCCAGACCGTCAGCCGGTTCTCGCTGATCTTTCCGCCGCAGGGTTCGCCCTGGCTGGACATCGGCGCGCGCTTCCAGCAGGGCGACGGCAGCAAGATTTCGCACTATCTGCCAGTCGGCGTGATGGGCGAGCACGTCGTGGATTGGCTGGATCAGGGGATCGTCGCGGGCAGGGTCAACCAAGGGGCGCTGGTGTACTTCGGCCGGCCGCGCGATTTTCCCTTCGCGCACGGCGAGGGGCGCTTCGAGGTCGCCTTCGATGTCGATGATGCCGTCATCGTGCCGCAGACCGGCTGGCCGCGCATCGAGGACATTTCGGCGAACGTGCGTTTCGTCGGCACGGCCATGGAGATCGAGGCCACGCACGGGCGCATCTACGACTCCCGCGTGGGTCGCACGGAGGTCGGGATCGCGGACATGCGCGCCTCCCCCGCGCTGCTGACCGTGGACGGCTCGGTGCAGGGGGCGACCGCCGACAAGGTGCGCTATCTGCGCGAAAGCCCATTGCAGGAATCGTTTGATTATCTCGACCTGTTCGAGTACGCCGGCGCGAGCCAACTGCGGCTGTCGCTCGGCATACCGCTTGCCGCTGGCTCCCACACCGAAGTCAACGCCGCCATCAAGTTTCTCGACAACCAGGTGCGCATCAAGCCGGTGAATCTGCCCATCGAGGAGGTCAGCGGCGAGCTGATCATCGAAGACGGCCAGGTCCGATCCGACGACATCACCGCCATGTTGTATGGCCACCCGGTCTTCGCCCAGGTCGCCCGCGTGGAGCACGAGGGCCGGCACGCCACGGTGCTCGATGCCTGGGGGCAGGTCGACGGGGCCGCGCTGTCGGAGTACTTCCAGCATCCGCTGGCAAAGACTCATCTGAGCGGACTCGCGCCCTGGCACACCCAGTTGTACATCCCGGCCCACGCCGCGCCGGCGGAGGCGGTGACCTTGAGCGTCACGAGTTCGCTGGAGGGGCTCGGTGTCGACCTCGACGCGCCGCTGGGCAAGCGGCCGGAGGAGGCGCGCCCGCTCGTCGTGCTCAGTGAGTTTCACCACGAGAAATCCCCCCGCGTGCAGATCGATTACGGCGATGCGATCAGTGCCCGGCTCGCGCTGGAGCCCGAGGGAAAGCTGCGCGGGGCCATCGCCTTTGGCGCCGGGACCCCCGCGTGGCCGGAGGCACCGGGCATCGCCCTCACCGGCGCGCTCCCCGCCTTGTCGCTCTCGAAATGGCAGGCGCTGCTCAGGCCGGGCGCCGCGTCGACGCTGGATCTGCTGAGCACCGTCGATCTGAGACTGGGGAGGCTGGAGGTCTTCGGCCAGGACTTCACCGATCTGCAGGTGCGGGCGGTGCGCCAGCCAGGGCACTGGGCGGCGGCGGTCGAGAGCCGGGAGCTGACCGGCAAGATCCGTCTCCCCGAGGATACCGCGCGCGAGCCCGTGGTCATGGAGCTCGCGCATTGGCGCCTGGCCAAGATGCGCACCGGTGCCAGCGCGGACACCGGCAATTCACTCGACCCGGGCAAGGCCCCGGCGCTGAAGATCACCAGCGAGCGGTTTGAATATGGCGACCTCTCGCTCGGACGGCTGATCCTCCACACCCGCAAGGCAGGGCAGGCCTACCATATCGATCGCATGGAGTTGACGCCCCGCGACACCCAGATTGCGGTGCAGGGTGCGTGGCAGGCCGTCAATGGCACCGAGCGTACCGATTTGACCATCAGCGTGGATACCAAGGATGTCGGCAACGCCTTGAGCGCCTTTGGCTTCGCCGATACCGTCAAAGACGGCAAGGGGCAGATGCGCATCCGCGCCGGATGGCAGGGCAACCCGGTGCAGTTCAGTCTCGGCAAGCTCAACGGGGATGTCGATGTCGCATGGAAGAAAGGACGGCTGCTGGATATCGAACCCGGGGCGGCCGGCCGCATCTTCGGGCTGTTGAGCCTGCACGCCCTGCCGAGACGCTTGACCCTGGATTTCAGCGACATGTTCTCCAAGGGATTCACCTTCGATGAGATCGGCGGCCGGTACCGGATCGTCGACGGCATCGCCACGACGGACGATTTCGTGGTGCAAACCCCGGCGGCGCGCATCGACCTGGCCGGGACGGTCGATCTCAAGAATCGTCTCTACGACCAGCGCGCCGTGGTCACGCCCTACGTCACCCAGAACCTTCCCATCCTCGGCGCCCTGGCCATCAGCCCGCAGATCGGGGCGGTGATTCTGTTCGCCCAGCGCGTGTTCAAAAAGGAATTCGAAAAAATCGTGCAGTTCAAATACACCATTACGGGACAGTGGGACGATCCAGACGTTGTGCAGCAGGAAGCCACGGGGCCGGCGCAGCAAAACCAGCTGCGTGAAAATGTAACGCCATGATAAGCTGAGAAAACTCAGGAGTTGCGTTATACTGCGCGCTTTTTCGGGTTCTAAGTCGGTAACGAATGTGTTGGAGGAATGTGAATGACCAGAGTCGCCGCCATCCAAATGGCCTCAGGGACCAACGTGGGAGCGAACCTGACGGAAGCGGGCCGGTTGATTTCGCACGCCGCGAAAAATGGCGCGAAGCTGGTGGTGTTGCCGGAAAATTTCGCCATCATGGGTATCACCGAATATGACAAGCTGAAAGTGAGGGAGCAGGACGGCAAGGGACCGATCCAGGACTTTCTGGCCGATCAGGCGGCCAAGCATGGCATCTGGCTCGTGGCCGGAACGGTGCCGCTGGCGGCGCATGCGCCTGACCAGGTGCGTGCCGCGTGTCTGGTGTATGACAGCAAGGGAAAGCGCGTCGCGCGCTACGACAAAATTCATCTTTTTGATGTGCGCATCCAGGAATCCGGCGAGAACTACAACGAATCGAAAACCATCGAAGCTGGCGATCAGATCGTCGTGCTCGATACGCCCTTCGGCAAGCTCGGCATAGCGGTCTGCTATGACCTGCGTTTTCCAGAGCTGTTTCGCGCCATGGTCGAGCAGGGTGTTGAGATCATTGCCATCCCTTCGGCCTTCACCGCCATCACCGGCAAGGCGCACTGGGAGGTGTTGGTGCGGGCGCGGGCCATCGAGAACCTGTGTTACGTGATCGCCTCAGCGCAGGGCGGCTATCACATCGGCGGCCGGGAGACCCACGGCGACAGCATGGTGGTCGATCCCTGGGGTAATGTGCTCGACCGCCTCTATCGCGGCTCGGGTGTGGTCTACGCCGACATCGATATCGCCTACATGCGCGGCGTGCGCCGCAACTTTCCCTGTCTGTCGCACCGGCGCTTCGGCATCGTCAAGCGTTAATCATTCGCCCGGGCACTATCGTAGGAGCCTGCCCTGCAGGCGAGGGCCGTTCATTCGCGAGCAGGGCTCGCTCCTACAAACCAGGCGCTGCCGCGGCGGATGCTTGTGTCCTTCTCATCCCAGCAGCCGCTTGAGCATCTGATACAGCGCCCGCGATGACTTCGGCGGCTTGCCGGTTTCCTGCTCGTGCTTGGCGTTGCGCAACAACTGCCGGAGCTGCTGCAGTTCCGCCGCCGGGGCCTCGCGCCGCAGCTCCTCCAGCGCCGGGTCGCCTTCGCGCAGCAGCCGATCGCGCCAGCGCTCGACGCGATGTTGCTGGGCGATCTGCTGCTGATGCTGATTCTCCTGGCGGGCGAGAAAGTCTTCGATCGGCGCGGGATCGGCCTTGCGCATCAGCTTGCCGATGTATTGCAGCTGGCGCCGCAGCGCGCCGTGGGATTTGATGCGCTGGGCCTCGAGCAGCGCCGCGCGCAGATCTTCCGGCATGTCGATGGTCTCGAGCTTCTTGGGCGGATAGGCCAGCAGTCGTTCCCCCAGCGCTTGCAGGGCTTCCACCTCGCGCTTGAGTTGCGATTTGCTTTTTTCTTCCGGCAGGTCGAAGGGGGATTCATCATGGTCGTCCGAAGGATGCATGGCGGGGCTCTTGGCTGATTGATATCGAGGCTGCATTTTACACGCTATTATTTATTACATCGATGCGACGATGCGGTGTCGATACGTGGCAGGTTCGTGAGCTAGGGGGATCATAGATGGACAAGTTGCATGGACTGGTTGCGCTTTTGCTGACGGCGCTCGCCGTGAGCGCTTGCACCCCGGTGCGTCCGGCGGAGACGGAACTGATGGTGTCGTATGTGCCGGTCGAGGAGATTGAGACGGAGCAACAGCGGGTGGTCAGCGCCTTCGTCGAGCATCGCGACGGGTGTTTCTCCGCACGCAATGCCGAAAAAACCGTGGTGACGCGCGGTGGTGCCAAAGAATACCGGCTGATGAATCAGGATCGCAGCCTCGAGCTGCGCATCGCCGCCCGCCCGGAGGGGAAGCAGTTGCGCCTCACCCTGAGCAACTGGACCGAACGCCGGTTCCGGCAGCGTGATGCGGTTTGTTATCAGGAAGCGGTCGACCTGCTGAAGCGGCTTTATGGGCCCGAGCGCGTGGAGGTGCGGGACGAATGTCCCGGTGGTTGCGTGCGCTAGTCACTACACGAGGAGTCTGCGCGGCAGAAAGAAACGCTGCTGCAAAAGTGGGAGAGCGGCCCGATTTCTCGATCCTTTTCGTCAGATAGTGCCCACTATCTTCCTCAAACGATCGAAAAATCTGCCTCGCTCTCCC
>JBFMHP010000014.1:0-53009 GCA_040752855.1 Pseudomonadota bacterium
TGGCTTCGTATATCGTGGCGCTGATGCCTTTGCGCGCCAGTTGTTCGGCGCAGACGATGCCCGCCGTGCCACCGCCGATAATGGCGATGCGCACGCCCGAGCTGATCTTGGCGAGTGCGCGTGTGGGTTGTGCCAGCATGGTCGCGCCGATGGCGGCGCTGGTTCCTGCCAGTGCGAGAAACGCGCGGCGGCTAAGTTTGTATTGTTGGTATTGGTATTCCGCCTCTTGCGCACGTTCCAATGCCTGCTTGGTGGAGGTCTTGTGCTTGTCTGCGAAACGCGCGATGCGGATCGTGCGTTTCAGCTGATTGAGCAATGGACTGCGGGCCATGATGTCATCTCGGGCGATGGTGATTGATTGCCCGGATTTTAGTCCTCGTGGCGGCGAGTAGCTAGTGGGAGACGATATATCAGTGATGGCTAATCGTTTAGGCGCCTAGCGCACGAATGTCGCATGAAGTTGTGTAGCATGCGGTTGGAGATCTCAGCAGCATGATGTTCGCTGCAGCAGCAATCCGCGACGTCGAGTTTAGCTGCGCTAACACACCGTATGGCTTGTTATCGGAAAACAGGCTGCCATCACTCCAACCTTCCGGCCTCAAGCAGCGGGGTGGCCCAGTAGTGCAGACCTGCGCCGCGAAAATCACGGCGCAGTTGTTCCAGCAATCCGGCGACGGCATCGCTGGGCAGATGCATCAGGAACATCACCTTACGCTGGCGGCCGGTGACCTGCTCGGCGAGGCTCAGCGAATGTTGATAGCTGCCGTGACCGTCGATGCGCAGGCTGCTGAAGCCGCTCAGTTCTTCGCGTTCGAGCAGCCAGTCGACCAGGGTTTCCTCCAGCGCGGGCAGGGAGATGAGCGTGATCAGGCTTTCGTTCATGCGTTGGCTCCGGTCGCCGCGCCGTAGCGGCGATACATGATGGGCAGCAGGATCAGGGTGAGCAGGGTGGAGGTGACCAGTCCGCCGATCACCACGACGGCGAGCGGCCGCTGGATCTCGGAGCCGGGGCCGCTGGCAAAGAGCAGCGGCACCAGGCCGAAGGCGGCGATGGTGGCGGTCATCAGCACCGGGCGCAGCCGCCGCTTGGCCCCTTCGATGACGACCTCGCTCAAGGCCATGCCGTGGGCCTGCAGTTGGTTGAAATAACTGACCAGCACCACACCGTTGAGCACGGCGATGCCGAGCAGGGCGATGAAGCCGACCGAGGCGGGCACCGAGAGATATTCGCCCGACAGCCACAGCGCGAACACGCCGCCGATCATCGCAAACGGGATGTTGCCGAGCACGACCAGCGCCTGGCGCACGTTGCCGAAGGTGGAGAACAGCAGCAGGAAGATCAACGCGATCGCCACCGGCACCACGATGGCCAGGCGCTGCGCGGCGCGCTGTTGATTTTCGAATTGTCCGCCCCACGCCATGCGATAGCCCTCGGGCAGTTTGATCTGCGCTGCGGAGAGCGCCTTGGCCTCGTCGACGAAGCCGACGAGGTCGCGCCCACGCACGTTGGCGGCGACCACCACGTGACGCTCGCCCATTTCGCGTTCAATCTTTACCGGCCCCTCCACGCGCTCCAGGCGGGCGAGGTTGGCGAGCGGCACGTTGCGCCCGTCAGGCAGAGTGATTTGCAAGGCGGCGAATTGTTCCGGATCGCTGCGCAGCTCTTCGCTGCCGCGCAGCAGGAGCGGGATGCGGCGCGCGTCTTCATGAACGTTGCCGATGCGCGCGCCTTCGATCTGCGCGCGCAGCATCGCCTCGAGGTCGTCCACTGAGAGACCGAGCCGGCCGGCGGCAAGACGGTCGATGGCGACACGTAGATACTGCACGCCTTCGTTCTGCGCGGTGTTCACGTCGACCGCGCCGCTGATGCCTTCGAGCATGCCCTTGGTCTGGTCGGCCAGCGCGTTGAGCGTTTGCAGATCGGGGCCGAAGATCTTCACCGCGAGATCGCCGCGCACACCGACCAGCATCTCGGAGACGCGCATCTCGATCGGTTGATTGAAGGCGTAGTTCACACCGGGGATCTGGTTCATCACGCGGCGGATTTCGTCCTGCAATTCCTCCTTGGTTTTCATGCGCCACTGGCTTTTCGGCTTGAGCACCAGAAAGGAGTCGGTGTCGTTGAGTCCCATCGGATCGAGGCCGAGTTCGTCGCTGCCGACGCGCGCGATCACGCCGATGACCTCCGGCACCTGCTCCATGAGCTGGCGCTGGATCTGCATGTCGATGGCCACCGATTGGCCCAGGTTGATCGACGGGAGTTTTTCGATCTGCAGGATCATATTGCCTTCGTCCATGGTCGGCATGAAGGTCTTGCCGATGCGTGTGTAGGCCGCGCCGGTGGCCAGCAGCGCCACAACGGCCACGGTGACGATGACCGCCGGCCGGCTCAGGCTCCAGCGCAGCGCGGGCATGTAGAGCCGGATCAGCTGACGCACCAACCATGAGTCTTCATGGCTCACCTTGCCGAGCAGGAACGAGGCGAGCACCGGGATCACGGTGAGCGAGAGCAGCAGCGAACTGCCCAGGGCGAAGACGATGGTCAGCGCCACCGGGATGAACAGCTTGCCTTCGAGTCCTTGCAGCGTGAGCAGCGGCAGGAACACGATCATGATGATCAGGATGCCCGCGGTTACCGGGACTGCCACCTCGCGCACGGCGCGGTAGATCAGGTGCAGGCGCGGATGCTTCGGCTTGTCGCCGGCATGGCCGAGGTGCGTGATGATGTTCTCCACCACGACCACCGCGGCGTCGACCAGCATCCCGATGGCGATGGCCAGGCCGCCCAGGCTCATCAGATTGGCCGACATGCCGAACTGGCGCATCAGGAGCACGGTGCCGAGCGCGGCCAGCGGCAGGATCAGCGCGACGGTGAGCGCCGCGCGCAGATTGCCGAGAAAGAGCACCAGCAGGATCAGCACCAGCACGATCGCTTCCATCAGCGACTTGGTGACGGTGTCCACTGCGGTATCCACCAGCACGCTGCGATCGTAGAAGACCTGCACCGTCACGCCCGCGGGCAGCGAAGGTGCGAGTTCGGCCAGCTTGGCCTTGACCTGGGCGACGACTTCCCGCGCATTGGCCCCGCGCAGCCCCAGCACCAGGCCCTCGACGGCCTCGGATTCGCCGTTGCGGGTGACCGCGCCGTAGCGGGTGATCGCCCCGATGCGCACCTCGGCCACATCGCCCACGCGCACCGGATAGGCGCCCTGGGTCTTGATCACCACGGCGCGCAGGTCGTCGAGGCTCTGGATCGCGCCTTCGGCGCGCACCAGCAGTGATTCCTCGCCTTCGCTCAGGCGCCCGGCGCCGTCGTTGCGATTGTTTTGCTCCAGCGCCGCGCGCAGCTCCTGCATGCCCACGCCGCGCGAATTCATGCGGCTGTTGTCGGGCACGACCTCGTAACTGCGTACCTCGCCGCCGAGGGCGTTGACATCGGCCACGCCGGGGACGGTGCGCAACGCCGGACGGATCACCCAGTCGAGCAGACTGCGCCGCTCCATGGGCGTAAGATCGCCGCCGTCGATGGTGAACATGAACATCTCGCCGAGCGGCGTGGTCATCGGCGCGATGCCGCCGCTGATATCCGGCGGCAGATCGCCCCAGATGCTGCCGAGCCGCTCAGAAACCTGCTGGCGCGCCCAGTAGATGTCGGTGCCCTCGGCGAAGTCCACGGTGATATCGGTCAGCGCATATTTGGCCACCGAGCGCAGCCGTGATTGATTGGGGATGCCGAGCATCTCGACTTCGATCGGCGCAGTGATGCGCGTCTCGACCTCTTCGGGCGTCATCCCCGGTGCCTTGATGATGATCTTGACCTGGGTCGAGGAGATGTCGGGGAAGGCATCGATCGGCAGCTTATTCAAGGCGATCAATCCGCCGCCGACCAGCGCCGCCACGCCGAGCAGCACCAGCAGGCGCTGGGTGAGGGAAAACTGGATCAGGCGTGCCAGCATTACTCACCCCTGCCCAGGCCGAGCCAGGCGCCCTTGATGAGGGACACGCCGCTGATCGCCACCGACTCATCTCCCTTCAGCTCGCCGGTGACATAGGCTGTGCGATTATGGGTGGCGAGCACGTTGACCACGCGCGGTTCGAAGCCCTGCGGCGTGCGCACGAAGATCACGGCCTGCTGGCCGCTGCGCACCACGGCATTGGCCGGCACGGCGTAGCGTTGTGTCTGACTCGTCGTGGTCAGGCCCACCTGCACGTACTGGCCGGGACGCAGCTTTTCGGCGCCCTGGGCGACCTCGGCGCGCAGCTTTACCGTCTGGCTGGCGGGATCAACGTTGCGGCCGATCGCGATCAGTTCGCCCTCGACGTTCATGCCCTCCACATGCAGGTGCGCGCCCGGCTTGAGGCCCGCGACTTGTTCGAGCGGGGCGCTGATCTCCAACCAGAGCGGGGTGAGTGAGGCGACGCGAAAGAGCGGTGCGCTGATCTCCAGGCGCTGGCCGGGTTCGGCGAAGGATTCGAGCACCACGCCGGCGATCGGCGCGCGCACCTTGAGCGTGGCGCTGAGCTGATGATCCTGCGTCAATTGGCGGATCTCCTCCTGGCTCATACCGGCCAGGCGCAGGGTTTGGCGGCGCTCTTCCACCGCCGCATTCAGCTCCTGATAGCGGCTGAGCGTCTCCTGTTGCCGGCGCGGGGCGATCACCCCTTCGTTGAGCAGCGCCTCATCGCGCTTCTGCGCGGTCTCCGCCAGGCGCAGCTGCGAGCTGGCCTGCAAAAAGTCGCGTTGCAGCGAAATCAGGTCCGGGCTTTGGATACGCGCCAGCACCTGCCCCGCCGCGACCCGGTCGCCGATGGCCACCGTCAACTGCTCCAGCATCCCGGCCTGCGGCGTGCTGACCATGCGCAGCTGCGCCGGCGGCACCACCACCTGGGCGGGGAGGGTGAGGCCGAAGACCGCGCCCGCCGGGGCGAGCGGCTCGATCTGGATCTTCATGGTCGAGATCTGCTCGGGAGTAAAGATGATTTGGTCGGCGGCCGGCAGGCTCAACGGCGCCAGCAGGGCGCCGAGCAGGATCATGCGCTGCAACATCATGGGAGGACTCCTACGGCTTGGTTGTAACGGGCGATAGCCTGTTGTTGTTCCAGGCGCCGCAACGTGAGGCGGCGCTCGGCGGCCATGGCTTGGGATTGGATTCTGAGCAGTTGCGAGAGCTCCAGGTCGCCGGCCTCGAAGGCCAGGCGCGCCAGGCGCAGGCTCTCGCCGCCGACCTTGGCCTGCTCTTCGGCCAGGCGCAGCGATTCTTCCATCATCGACAAGACGTGCTCGGCCTCGTGGGCGGTGAGCATCAGCTCGCGCTGCACGCGGCCCTGCTCCGCGCGGATCTGCGTCACCTGGAGTTCGGCGGCGGCCAGGTCAGCCGCGCGATAGCGCTTGCCTTCCAGCGGCAGCCGCACGCCGAGGCCGGCACTGGTCTGGGATTCCTCGCCGACGGCGGCGCGCTCCTGGCGGACGCCGACGGTCAGCTGCACCGGCTCGCCGGTGCCTTGCTTGAGGCGGTTGACCTCCGCAACGGCGGTGGCGAGCCGCATTTTTATCTCGCGCAACTGAGGGTGATCGTCGGTGATGGCGCTGATGGTGCTGCGCACCTCGCGGCTGTCGGCCGGGCGCTGCGATAGTCCGGTCAGATATTCATAGCGCTCGACGGCGTGGCGCAACGCGATGCGCGCCGCCAGGTGCTCATCCTGCTTGGCCAGCAACTCATCGCGCGCCAGTAGACGGTCTTTCAGGGCCAGATCCCCGGCCTGTTCCCGGATCTCCACCTCGCGCTCCAGGGCCTGCGCGGTTTCCAGCGCCTGGGCGGCAAGCCGCAGCTGCTCCTCGGCCAGCAACAATCCCCAGAGGCTCTCGCGCACCTCGCCGGCCACGCTCAGGCGCAGGGCGGCCTCGCGGGCGCCGGCGTAGTCCTCGAAGCCGGCGGCCAGATCGCGCACGGCCTGGCGCTCGCCGTAGCGCCACAGCGGGATCTCCAGACCGGCCTCCCACTCGCGCAGCCCCCGGTCGCTGCCGAGGGTGTCGGTCTGATGCCGCATGCTGAGCGCCGGCTGGCCGGCGTAGACACGGCGCGCCTGCCCGGCCCAGGCCTGACCCTGGCGGCGGAAGTCTTGGCTTTCCGCCGTGCGCGGATCGCGGGCCAGGGCGCTTTGCAGCAACGCGCCCAGGCTCAGTTCCGGGCTGACGCCGATCACGTCATAACCGGGCGCCTCGGCGGCTTGGCTGAAGACGGGAGTCGAAAAGGGAAACTGCACGCCCATGACGAGGGCGAGCAGCAACGGGGCGTGTTTTGAAGACAGCATGCTGACGAGATCCTTGGAAGACCGATGGATGAAGACTGCGCGGGCAGTACAACACCACCGGCCGGAGCCGGTGGCGCATCGCGCGGGTTTACATGTCGCTGGAGTGCGTCACGCGTACCGTAGTATTGGGCTCCAAGGCGGTATCCAGCGGCAAGGAAAATTTCGCGGATTGGGATTGAGTGGTGGTCTTCGCGTAGTCCACGCGAGTCTGATAGCGCGGCTTGCCGTCCGGGCCCAGCACCTCGATGATCACCACGCCGGGGATTGCCCCCTCGCGATGCAGCCGGCTCGTGATCTGGCCGCCGATCACCGTATGGCCGTCATCCCGTTTGATCCAGACATGCTTCACATCCGCCACCTCGGAGGACACCTTCTCGACGGTGACACCGGCATCGCCGGCCATCACGCCGCCGGCGCAGCCCGACATCAGCAACACGGCCGCTACGTAGGTCTTTACACTCAGAATGGAGGTCAACAGAGACTTCATAAACTTTCCTGCCTGTGGATTGGGGGGCTTCAGATAATCATTTTAGGGGTCAATTCTTAAGTGTGAATTAACTCACACATCGGGCGGTCACCCGAATTGACAAGGCAGACACTGCTGGCTACTTTTCCAAGGGCGGGGCGCTTGCCCGGCCATCCCCGCCACGACCTTGCAATCACCTCGGACTGAAGCCCGAAAAGATCCTCGACGCATGCCGCTTCCGACCCTCACCGCCAGGTTGTGCCTGATCGTGTCGCTCATGCTCGCTTCGGCGTGCGCGCACCACCGCTGTGAGGTGCTGCTGACGGCTACCGAGCCTGACGCGCTCATCTACCAATTCAACTACCCGCAGCGTCTCGCCGCCTTTCCGGGCGATGAAGAGTTGCCCGAGGCCGAACGCTATGGGCGATACGAAGAGCAATTGAATCGCTACCTTGCCCGCACCCTCGGCGAGTATCGCTGCGCCCTCATTCAGCATAGCATAACGATCGAATTCCTCGGTCCGGGCAGAAACGCCTATGTGCGCTGCGACCGGCCGATTCCGGCGCAGCCGGAAAGGGCGGCCTTCCAGGCCGATGGCCGTCCGCTTTACCGGTATTGCATCCCGCCGCACGATGCGGCGCGCGCGGTCACTCCACGATAAATCACCCTTAACACCCATCGTGTAAGAATCCCCCAATGTGCGATATCGAAACGAAGTTTCGTACTGCGGCAACAACACAAAAGGCGATTCGCGACTAGACTCTATGAGCTGGGAAGCTACCGGTATTTTGAGGGTCATCTTCAAGTGCCATCAAAGTGCTTTCGAGCATTCGGCAACACAACGAATAATCATTAGAAGGGGGCGAATCATGGAACAATTCAAGGAAAGCGGTATTACGCGGGGGCTGTCTTTCCCGCTGCTGGTCTGGGTGTGCGGCATGATCATGTGGCCGGCTGCCCAAGTCAGCGCGCGGGATATATATTTTTTGGCTCCCACGGAAGCGCAATGCAGGGCATGTCACGAGGACCTCAGGACCTTTCCTCAACTGGAGATACGCAATCCAGATCGCCACCACCGCCGGGTAAACTGGCCGATCGTCGGATTGGCCAATGGCTTTCATTCGACCATGGCCCCCGGGGACACATCCGCTGGCATATACACTTGCCTGACCTGCCACGAGCTGGTTCCTAACGCGACGACGGAGTTTGGATTCAAGCCGTTTAGGGATTGTTTGGGCTGTCATGTGATCCCCTCCGTCCTGACCAGCCCTGGTTCCGGGCAGAATGTGCATCATTTCACCAATACCTTCCGCGAGGGCCGCTGCAGAGAATGTCACGAAAGCCCCTTGGCGCAGAAAAACAAGCGCTTAGCCGATGCGTGCAAGGATTCGAAATACTGTTACTACTACGATAATGACAGTGACTACCTCATCGAGGATTTTAACGGTGATTTCAGCGGGGCCGGCGGTTCCTATCCGTACAACAGGTAGGTGAACCCCAAGTGGTGTGAGAGGCAAAAGAGCGGCGCCGCTATAGGGGCGCCGCTTTTCCCGGTTGCTTGCGGTGAGTGTCAGTACCGCCCGTGAGTCTTGGAGATGTAGTTGGCCAGCTGTTGAGTTTCCTGGTTCATGCGCTGCAGGTGGATGTGGGTGAGGCGGAACAGAGCGCGCATGACTTTGTAGACGATGCGCGGGTGGTCTTCGAGCAGCGATTCGAAATCATCCGGCTCCATGGTGTAGACGGTGGTATCGCCGATCGACTTCAGCGTGGCCTTGCGCGGCGCGCGGTCGACGAAGGCGCGGGTGCCGGCGCATTCGCCCTCGATCATGGTGTAGACCAGTTCCTGCCCGCCTTCCATGGTGCTGTAGACGCCCAGCTTGCCCTTGATCAGGACGAACAAGGTCTGATCCGTGCCGTGTTCGCTGACCAGTATCTCGCCGTCCTTGAGCTGGCGCATGCTCATGATGCCGGCCAGCACCTGGCATTCGACTGGCGTGAGTTCGCTGGCCACGGGGGTTTTGGCTAATGCTTCGAAATTCACTTTGTTGCTCATTGCGTATCCTCTTGCAATACCGCTGACCGCCCCTCGCGCATGAGAGGCAGCAGCCCTTAATGTTGCGTTCCGTGCCCCGAGAATTTCAGGATGGAATTACTCAGGGCTTCAATAATTTATTATTTTAATCGTCCGAGATGAAGGAATTATTACGGCCCTCACAGGATAGCACACTCCCGGGGGCGGCTTGGCGCCCTGAGCCGGACTTTCCGGCGTTTGTGACCGGTTTCAACCCTCGGCCACCTCAGGATGGATGTGCGTCAACGCTCGATGCTGAAGACCATGTCCGCGCTCTGGTGCAGGCCGGATTCGGCCTTGAGCTGCCAGCGTCGGGAGATGCGGTAGCGCAGGTTGAGGGTGTTGACCGACTCGATCAGGCCGACGCCGTAGCTCAGGTACAGCCGGGGCGAGAGATAACGGCCCATCACCAGCGCGGCCTGCTCGCCGGTCTCCGAGGTCTCGATGCGCATCTCCTCCAGCCCGAAGCGATCGCCCAGGCTGCGCGCCAGCAGATCGCCGCCCTTGAGGCCGAGTGCCAAGGCCGCTTGGGCCATCATCGAGCCTTCCTCGCCGGTGGTGCCGGTGTCGATCGGGCCGCCGAGCACGAGGTAGGCGAGGGCGTCGGTTTCGGCCATGGCGGGCACGGAGAACAGTTCGAACTTCGGCTGGCGCAGGGTGCCGGTCACGCGGATGCCGGCGGTGATCTCCTCGATGCGGCGCACGGCGCGCAGATCGAGCGCGGGATTGGTGATCGGGCCGCCGGCAAACAGCAGACGCCCTTGTTCGACCTCCAGCCGTTGCCCATAGGCGCGATAGCGTCCGGCCTCCGCCACCCGCAGCTCGCCGCTGGCCAGCGTCACCGCGCCGGGCTCGTCGATCAGCAACACGTCGCCTTCGATGCGGCCCTCGAAACCGAAGCCGGTGAGGTTGACGCGCTCGCCCAGGGTCAGGCGCAGTCGGTTGTGGATGCGCCAGCGCGCCGTCTCCCCAGGCGGCGCGCCGACAATCACCACGTCTTCGGAGACCTCCGCGCTGCCGAGGACTTCCTTCGGATGCAGGCGTGCGTAGGGGATGTGCAGAGTACCGTCGAGCCACAGCTCGCGTTCGCGCAGCCGCAGCTCGAGATCGGGCGAGACGATGAGCAGCGCCTCGGGGATGCGCGATGCCTCGAACTCCTTACCGGTGAGTTTGAGATAGGTCGGCCAGCCCGGCGCGAGCTGGGTGTAGCCGCGCGCCTCGACCCGGCCATCGCCGGAACGCGCGCGCAATTGATACTCCACGCTCTTCGCCTCGACGGTGTGTGCATCGATTTCGAGATCGGTGATCGACAGTCCCAGCCGCGGCACGCGCAGGCGCCCGTTGCTCAGGGCCAGCCGGCCGGCGACATCGGGCAGCCCGAGCGTGCCGCCCAAGGTGCCGGAGAGTTCCACCTGGCCCTGCAGTCCCTGGACATCGAAAAACAGGCGGTTCAGCAGGCCCAGGTCGCCGATGCGCGCGGCCGCGCTGCCGTCGATCCGCTGCTGCTCAAAATCGCCCCGCAGCGGATCGAAGCCGGGCAGATTGAAGACGACGCGGGCGTAGTCTTCTCCGGGGAGCCGCAGCGTGGTCTCCGAGACCAGCCCGGTATCGTCGAGGCGCGCCGTGAGCCGGCCGGACTGGAATACCCAGCGGTCGCGGGCCTGGTCCAGCAGCGGATAGGACACCGCCCCCGGTCCCAGGTTCAACTCGGCGCTGGCCTGCAGCGGCGCATCCCGGCGATACACTCCTTTTACCGCCATCGTCGCCTCGCCCTCGAGTTCCAGGTCCTTGGGCAGCCAGGGTTGCAATTGCGCCAGGGCAAGCCGCTCCCCCGTGAGCGTGCCCTGCCAGCGGTCTTGCTCCCAGGTGCCGTCGAGCCGCCAATGGGTCGAAACCCCCGCGCCGGTGAGATCCAGCTCACCGTGATGCGCCTGGGCCGACCCGCCCACCTTCAGATCCAGCGCGTCAATCCGGGTGGTTTTGATGCCGAGCTGCCGGGCGTGGAGGCTGAGGTCGATCGTGCCCCAGCTCAGCAGCTCGACCGCCCCCTCGCTGCGCACCTCGCCGATGGCATAGTCGCGCCAGCGCAGATCCCGGCCCTTCATGCGCAGATTGAGATAGGGGGTATTCAGGCGGCCGGTGAGGGTGCCGTTGGCCGACGCCGCCCCGGCGACCTCGGGATAGAGCTCGGCCAGGTTCGGCGACTCCACGCGCCAGCTGAGGTTGAGGGTTTCATCGAGCGTCCCCTGGGCCTCCACGCGCGAACCCGCCGAGCGGAACAGGAATTCATCCAGCGACAGCCGGCCGCCCTCCCAGAAGAGCGCGGCGTCCAGGCCGACCGGATAGCCGCGCAGCGTGCCGTCGAGCTGGGTGATCTCCAGTTGCGCCTTGAGGCCCGCCGGCTGGTGCACGCCTTCGCTCGTCAGTATGAAATCGAGGGCGCCCTCCCACCCCGGCCACTGCGCGCCGGGGTTGAGCTGCGCGGCCGTCAGCCGGGCCTGCCAGCTCAGCTGCGGCTGCCAGGCGAAGCGGCCCGCGCCGGTGGCGAGGCCCTCCAGCCCGGCCAGGCTGATCTTCCGGACGTCCAGTCCTTCGAGATTGCCGCGCCCCTCGGCCTTGATCTCGGTCGCCGGATAGCCGGGCGAGACCAGCGCCGCGTTGATCGCGAAGCCGTAGTCCCGCGGATGCCCTTTGAGGGCCAGTTCGCCGATGGCGCTTTCCACCCAGGGCCGGCCTTCCAGCGGCCAGGCCAGGGTGCGCCAGCGCAGGGTGAGGTCCATGTCGGTCTGATCGGCCCGGGGGTGCAGGGAACCGCTCAGCTCCGCCTCGCCGTCGTGATCGAGGAGCCGGGCGCTGAGGGAGGTGATGGCGAGTGTGCCATCGGCTGCGCGCGTCAGATCGAACCGGGCGGCGACACGCCCCAGGGTCGGATCGGTCAGTTCGAGATCGCCGGCGAGCTGTTGGCTGTCGAGGCCGCCGGTGGTGGTGGCCTTGAGTCCGGCCTGGAGGTTGCGCCAGGCCGGGTCGATGGCGGTCAAGGAAAGCGCGGGCACGCTCAGTTCGCCCTGCCAGCGCAGCTTTCCCGTCAGGTCGGTGAGGGTGGCGGTAAGCCGGGCGGGTGCCGGTTTGCTCAAGTCGTGCGCAAGTTGCGTGCGCGCCAGATCGCCGCGCAGCGTCGCCGTCCCGGCATAGGGGCGCGCCGCGGCGTCGGTGTACGACCAGCGCACGGCGAGGTCGTGGGGATACTGGTCGTGCGGCTCGAGCGTGCCGCGGGCCTCGACCCGCCACTGCGGGGCGGCCACGGCCAGCGTCTCGATGCTCCACTGCGAGGTTTCCAGCCGCGCGTTGAGGAAAACCGAATCCAGGCGTATCGCCGCGCCTTGCGCCGGAGTGATGGTGATGTCCTCGACGAGCAGATCCGGGACGATCACCGTGACCGGCAGATGGATATCCGGCAGCGTGATCTCCGCGCGCGGGGTCGCTTGCGGCGGCGGGAGGGATACCGCCACGCCGCGCACCCGCACCGGGGAAAGCGCGATGTGCGAGCGCCACAGTTGCTCGGGCCGCCAGTCGGCCTCGAGCGCCTCCACCGCGACCTCGTAGCCGGCCACGCGATAGCGCACGCCTTCGAGATGCAGGGGGCCGAGCAGGGTGCCGGCGCTGCCGGCCACCGCCAGCTCACCGGGCGCCCATGCCTGTGCGCGGGCGAGCGCCCAGCGCAGGCCGGCCTCGGTGCCGGCCACCCAGTACAGCGCCCCGCCGGTCGCGGCGATCGTCAACAGCACGGCGAGCAGGGCGATCAGGCGTCTCATAGCTCCGGCCCCACGTTGATGTGGATGCGCCACGGGCGGTCCGGCTCGGAGACCGCCCAGGCCAGATCGAAGCGCAGCGGCCCGATCGGCGTCATCCAACGCACGCCAAAACCGGCGCCGCGTTTGAGCGGGGTGTTGAAATCATCCATGGCGTTACCGATGTCGAAAAACACGGCGGCCAGCCAGTTCTGACTCAGGCGGTAGTCGTATTCGAGGCTGCCGGTCAGCAGATGACGGCCGCCGACCACCTCGCCGTTTGCGTCGGTCGGGCCAAGCGATTGGTAGCGGTAGCCGCGCACGCTCTGGGTGCCCCCGGCGTAGAAGCGCACCGAGGCGGGCAGCTCCTGGAATTCCGAGACCGAGCTGGTGCCGGCGTGCATGCTGCCGATCAGGCGATGCCCTTCGGCGATCGTGCCCACGGCCTTGAGATAGGCGCGTCCCTGAATGAAGTCGACGTCCGAGAGCAGCGGCTGGGTGGCCCCGCGCACCTCGAGCAGCACGCGCAGGCCGTGATCGATGAGCAGCTGCGAGGGCACCCACGCCCGGCTCAGGCTGAATCCGGGCATCAACAGCCGGCTGATCCCGGTGTCCTCACCGACAGTGAAACTTTCCTGGTGATAATTCACCGAGTAGGTCTGCTGCCATTTGCCGCGCACCTGGATCAGGCTGCCGCCGGCGTTGATGATGCGGCTCTCGCTGGTGTCGGTGTAGGTGTTCTCCACGCCCGTGGTGAACACCAGTTGCTCGGTGCGCGGATCGCGGAACGGGATGCGATAGCGCGCGGTGAGGCTGTCGCTGATCTCTGAGAGCTTGTATTCACTCTCCAGGCGATGCCCGAGCCGGTTGACGCGCGGCATCTCCCAGCCGAGCTTGCCGCGCGCGCCGGTGTCGGTGCCGTAGCCCACGCCCAGGGTGTACTTGTTGCGCGGCCGCGGCGTGAGCAGGACATCCACGGGCACCGCGGCCGCGCCGCTCTGCGGCGCGCTCTGCACCTCCACGCGGGTGAAATAATCGCTGTCGATCAGCGCGCGCTGCAATTCGAGCAGGGCGTTGATGCTGTACGGGTCGCCGCTGCGAAACGGCACATAGCCGCGCAGAAAGCCGTCGTCGAGTTTTTCCTGATGCAGGCGCACCTCGCCGAAGCGGTAACGCGCGCCGCTGTCGAAATGCAGCAGGATGCGCGCCTGATAGGCCTCCAGATCCACTTCGATGCGGTGTTCGGAAAAGCGCGCGTCGAAATAGCCCCGTTCGGCGGCGAGTTTTAAGACATTCTTTTTCGCGTCCTCATATTGGAGCTGGTCAAGGACATCGCCTTGGCGCAAGGGAAACGCCCGCCAAAGGTCCTGGATCTGGCCATCGTTCATCGCCTCCCCTTCCAACTGCAGCTCCACTGCGGCGATGCGCAACGGCGCGCCGGGCGTGATCGCATAACGCGCCCGCCAGGATTCGGCGCCCACCTGCTCCAGGCTCTTCTCGATCCGCGGGCGGTAATAGCCGAAGGGCTGCAGGGCCGCGCGGATCTCGTCCTCGGCCTTTATGTGCAGGCGCTGGATGCGGTCTTCGGTGAGGATGGGATTGGATTTGTACTGCTCGATGCTCAACTGCGTCTGCACGTTGCGCAGCAGTTCCGCCTCCACCCCCTCGATCTGCACCTCGACCACCGGCGCGGCCCGCGCGAGCTGGAGCGGCAGCAGCAGACACAGCCCCAGCCGCCAGGCCCACGAGAGGCGAGGCGGCTGGCACAGGGCGGTGAAAAAGGCTGGCATCCGCATGAGGCACGCATTGGTATTGGTTGTTGGCGGTCGGTGGAAAACCACGGCCTGGCCAGTGGTTTGAAAACAACGACTTGAGCGGTCGGCGCGCAAAGGCCGTAGTCTATTTAATGATAGCGCGCCGTCCGAGCGGAATGAAACCTCGCCCGGCTCACACCCCGTCTCTAGCTGCTATGCTTAATCTCAGATCATAAATCTAACGAGGAGACGCGCCTATGAAGCTTGATCCCATCATTAGCTTTCGCAACATGGAACCCTCTGCGGCCCTGGAGACCACCATCCGCGAAAAGGTGGCCAAGCTCGATGATTTCTGCGCCGAGATCATGAGCTGCCGCGTGATGGTGGAGGCCGAGCACCGGCATCATCAGCAAGGCAATCTCTATCACGTGCGCGTGGACCTCACCGTGCCGGGCAAGGAGATCATCGCCAACCGCACGCCGAAGGAACATAAATCGTATGAAGACATCTACGTCGCGGTGCGCGATGCCTTCGACGCCACCCGGCGCCAGCTCGAGGACTATGCGCGCAAACGCCGCCGTGAAGTTAAGGCCCACGAGGCGCCCGCGCACGGCAAGATCATCGAGGTGATCCCCTCGGCGGACTACGGCCGCATCCTCACGCCGGACGGCCGCAATATCTATTTCCATCGCAACAGCCTGGTGAATGCCGATTTCGATGGCCTGGCCGAAGGCATGGAGGTGAGTTTCGCCGAGGAGATGGGCGAAGAGGGGCCGCAGGCCAGCAGCGTGCACCTGCTAGGCAAGCATCACTACGCCTGACCGGCCGCGTTCTGAATTCTTTACGGGGGAGGAAGACTTCATGAGCCGCGCATTTCGTCTGCTCACACTGCTGGTGTTGGCGGGGTTGTCCGCCTGCGCCGCGAATGAGACTGTTACGGGTCTGGCGCCCGCCGTGGCCCCATCCGCCGCCGCGCCGGGGGAGACGCGGGTCATCGACCCAAATGCCTTCGCTGTCACCTTCAGCGCGCCTTATACCGGCACCGCGCCCAGCCTTTATATCCGGATCACGGAAATCACCGGCGGCGGCAAGGTCAGCTTCTCCCTGACCCTGCCGAGCGGCGAACAACTCTGGCTGGAGCGCGCCGCCGTGGGCAGCGAATGGCCGCTGACCGACACGGAACGCCTGCGCCTCTCCGAGGTCGACCCGCCGAGCGGCACGGCCTATTTTGTCATCGCGCGCTGAGGACGGCGATAGGTCGGGTTTATGCTGAATAGAAACATTTTGCACACCTCCCGCGAATTTTGCCCGGCACAAAAAGTCTAAGTTTCATAACTGAAACAATTCTTCACCCTTGTCGCGGGGGATCAGGAGGTGCCCCGGCCCGCGCGGCGTGTCGCATGGGATGGCTTATGACATCGACCCGAACGGGAGGTGCTCATCATGCAACACACAACCCATATCACTTCGATACCGTTGCCCGAGATACGCACCTTGGGCATCCAACAACCCCTCCAATGGCTGCGCGCCGCGTGGCGTGAAATGTGGCGGGAGCCCGCCATCAGCCTCGCCTACGGGGCGGTGTGCGGATTGGCCTTCGCCGTACTCACGCTCGTGCTGATGCGCGCGCAGCGCTATGATGTCGCGCTGGCGCTGGCGGCGGGATTCGTCTTCATCGGCCCGCTTCTCGCCGTCGGCCTGTTCGAAAAAAGCCGGCGCATCGAGGCCGGTGAACCGCTGCATCTGTTCAAGATCCTGACCGCCTGGCGGCGCAATCCCAGCCAGATCAGAGGCGTCGGCCTGATCTTGATGCTGATCATGATCGGCTGGATTGCGCTGTCGAATCTACTGTTTGCGTTCTTGTTCAAGGTGGCGCCGCCCACCGGCGAGCAGTTCTTCAATACCCTGTTTATGACCAATCAGGGGCTGCCCTACCTTCTGGCCTTCGGTCTAATCGGACTGGTGGCCGTGTGTGTAGCGTTTGCCTTCGTGTTTTGCTCCATCCAATTGCTGCTGCACGACCCTGAGCTCGACGCCATCAGCGCGGTATTGATCAGTTACGAAGCGGTGCGGCAGAACTTGATGGTTACGGCGTGGTGGGCGCTGTTGATCGTGCTGCTGACCTTCGTGGGCGTAGCGACCTTCTACCTCGGAATGTTCGTGATCTTCCCATTGCTCGGCCATGCCAGCTGGCATGCCTATCGCGATACCATCGCGCAATGAAGGCCGGTGGGGAGAGCCCGCCTGGCCGGCCCGTCGGGCGAGAGGGAAAGGGCTGGCCTTTGGCCACGGGTTTCCGGGTAGACTGCCGGCACCAGGAGTCTGCTAGGGCCGTGGTCAACGATCGAGCAGCACACACGCCCAAATCACTGCGACATTGAGCAGCGCGATGAACACCGCCGCGCTGCCAGTGTCTTTGGCCCTTTTGGCCAGGGGATGATGTTCCGTCGAAATCCGGTCGACCACCGCCTCCACCGCTGAATTCAGCAGTTCCACGATCAACACCAGCAAGACACTGCCGATCATGAGCGCGCGCCCCAGGCCGCTCACCGGGGCGAGGAAGGCGAGCGGTATGAGCACCGCGGCCAGCCACACCTCCTGGCGAAACGCGTGCTCGTGTCGATAGGCGGCACGCAGTCCGTCAAACGAGTAGTGCATGGCGTTCCACACGCGTTTCAAACCGGATTTGCTCTTGTGCGGGCTTTCCAATGTCGGCACCTCAAGTCATCACAGACAATCATTAGGGCGCGGCGCGCCGGAGCTTGGATCATACACACGCGGGCGGGAAGTATAAATGCGGCGTCCGCGCCGTGCGGTGACTAATGTGCTACAAAACAGCGTATTATATATTCCTCAGGCGCGCATTTCCTGATAACATTCGGGGGCATAATAAGGAATCTCTTTAGATTTGTTGGCCCCCATGCTGCACCGTCTCCGTCACTGTTCCCCGGCGCTCAAGGCGCTGCTCTTCTCGCTCATCCCGCTGGCGTATTATCTGTTCGACAAGTTGAACTATTCGCAGGCCGGCAAGGCGGGCGTCCTGGGATTCTTTACCCTGGGCACGCTGTTTTACTGGCGCGAGGCCAGCCCGCAGCGCCGGGGGCTGTTCACGCAACTCATCGTGCTTAGCCTGTTCATCCTCACCTTGTACCTGGGGTTTCAGGCGACGCTGCGCGATGTGTTCGGCGTGCAGCAGGAAGACAGCATCGTCGTCCAGGCGATCCTCAGCACCGATGCGCAGGAGAGCCGCGAGTTTTTCGTCCAATACGCCAACCTGATCCTGCCGCATGTGGTGTTTTTCCTCATCGCGTTCGCCGGTTACTGGTTCTTGTTCGTCCGTCAGACCGTCTATGCCGACTACTCCGCGGCGACGATGAAGCGTCACGTGTGGCTCGCCTCGGTCTTCACCTTCCTGCTGGTCGCCATTCACTTCAATCCCACGGCGCGCAAATACAATCCGCTGTTCTACTTCCCGCATAACTACCTCAAATGGCAAGGGGATGTCGCCGAGGCGGCGCAACTGCAGGAGGCGTTCGCGCAAAACCAGCTCGATCCGCAGCTCAATTCGATGCGCGTGCGCGAGGGGCTCGGCAAGAAGACCGTGGTGTTCGTGCTCGGCGAGAGCGATACGCGCAACAACTGGTCATTGTACGGCTATGCCCGCGACACCAATCCCGAGCTCGAAGAACTCAAACACGAGCTGGTGGTTTTCCGGGACATCATCGCCGGGGATCAGGGCACCATCGCCTCCATCACCAAGATGCTCACCCCCGCCACGCTCGAGCAGCCCGATCTGTGGAAGACCAAGCCCACCATCATGACGATTGCCAAGCGCGCGGGCTACAAGGTCATCTGGGTCACCAACCAGGGCAGCGAGGGGCGCGGCATCGTCTCGCTGATGGCCGGACAATCCGACGAGACGGTATTCACCAACCGGGGCGGCTCGCGCGGCGAAGGCTCGGTGGATGAGGTGGTGTTCAAGCCGTACGAGGCGGCGCTGAACGACCCGGCGGAGAAGAAGCTGATCGTGGTGCACATCCTCGGCGCGCACCCGGCGTACAACTACCGCTATCCCGAACACTACGGCCGGTTTGAGGACGTTTTTGACGACGCCACCGCGCGGGCGTTGCAGGCGCAAGGCCGCGCGCCCTGGGCCATCGCCTTCCGCAATATGTATGACAGCGCCATGCTCTACCAAGATTACGTGCTGAGCCAGCTGCTCACCCGGCTGAGGCAGCGCAACGACCCCGATGCCGTCTGGCTCTACATCCCTGATCACGGCGAGGATGTCGCGCACAACAGTGATTTCACCGGCCATAACGGCCGCGTGAAGGAGATGTGGGAGGTGCCGATGCTGTTCTGGGGCGGGGCCAATTTCGATTACCGAGGTGTGGCGCCCGAGGCCCTGGCCACGCGCCCTTATCAGGCCGATGTGATCGATCATACGCTGCTGGGCCTGATGGAGATCTCCGGTGACTACTATGACCCGCGCCTGGACATCTTCTCCGGCGGCTATGACGCCCGGCAAATCCTGCCGCGCAATCTGGGTGCGGTGCGCTACAAGGATCATCAGGTCGCGGACATCAGCGAGGCACGCACCCT
Organism: Pseudomonadota bacterium; assembly: GCA_040752855.1. Lineage (GTDB taxonomy): Bacteria > Pseudomonadota > Gammaproteobacteria > RBG-16-57-12 > RBG-16-57-12 > JBFMHP01. Next base: position 18,994 of record JBFMHP010000014.1, read on the forward strand.
TTGACGGTGCGCGGATGTGAAGCGCTTGGCACTGCGACGCGACGGTGCGGCGTTTTATTTCAAGTCGGGGGAAATGTGCCGATACCCTTGGACGAGACGAAACATCGCATTGGGCTGTACCCAGCCGGGGATTACGAGCGCGCGGCGATCCGCAGGGATTGCCGGGCGCGTTACAATTTATTATATTTTAAGACTAATTTATTGGTTGGATGCGTATGAAAAGAACAAGAATGATCAACCCGCTCGTGGGAGCGCTGCTTGCGGCGGCCATCTCCGTGAGCCTGTTGCCGGTCAAGGCCGTGGCGGCCGAGGCGGCACTGACCCCTGTCAGCATCGCCAGCCTCATCCGCGACAGCAATGTGCGAGCCCCGAACCTGCGTTCATCTTCGGCGTTGTTGATCGATGAGAGCGAAGGCGTCGTGCTCTATGAACAGAACAGTGACGAGCAACGCCCCATCGCCTCGATCACCAAGGTGATGACGGCGATGGTCACGCTGGACGCGGGGCTTCCGATGGACGAGCGTATCCGGATTACCAACGAAGACCGTGACCGGCTGCGCGGCTCCAAATCGCGCCTGCCGATCGGCGCGGTGTTCACCCGCCGCGACCTCCTTGCCGCGGCACTGGCCGCCTCCGACAATCGCGCCGCCGCTGCGCTGGGGCGCACCTACCCCGGCGGTTTGGAGGCGATGCTGCGCGCCATGAACGAGAAGGCGCGCGCGCTGGGGATGAATGCCACCCGTTTTTCCGACACCAGCGGACTGAGCAGCAAGAATGTCTCCACGGCCCGTGATCTGGCCATCATGGTCGATGCCGCCAATGGCTATAAAACGATCAAGTCGCTGTCGACCCTGGCCGCGTTCAAGGTCACCAATTTCGCCAAGGGCAAGGCCAGGGTGATCGAATTCAAGAACACCAACCGCCTGGTCCGCGCCAACTCCTGGGACATCCACCTGAGCAAAACCGGCTATACCAGCGACGCGGGCAACTGCCTGGTCATGCGCACCAAGATCGGCAGCCGTCCCGTGACTATCGTGCTGCTGAACTCCTGGGGCAAGATGAGCCGGTATGGCGATTCCCAGCGCCTGCGCGACTGGCTGATGAAGGCCGAGCGGCGGGCTCAGAAGCAGGTTGCATCCGCAGCCTGAGTACTGCCAGTTTTTCGATCATCTCTCTAACTTTCCTAAAGCAGCACTTGTGCCTTGGTGGCATCAGGTGCTGTCACGCTCGTTTATCTTCATCCCAGATTTTCCTTTACCCACCTGCTGCGAACAGAACAATGCGATGAATCTGCACAAAGAAGCCTCAAAAACGTGCCGAGCCGTAGTCATTCTACGGTGAGAGAAAGTTTTTGAGGCTTTTTTGCGCATCTTCAGCACCTTGTTCTCGCACGGTACGATCGCTAACGGAAAATCTGGGTTCATATCAATTTCGGTTGACTCTACTGTGCAGGGGATAGTTTAGATTACTGCTCCGTCAAGAGGCGTCCTTTGCCGAGAGGGGGGAACGCCTGATTGCGTCATGGACACGTAAGGAGCAACGGTATGAACAATCCCCTAAATTTTGATGACGTCATTACCAGTACGCGCAAAATTCTCGCGCAATTGTTGGTGATGGATATTGCGGAAATCTCTGAAGATGCCAGTGTGACCGATGATTTGCGGGCGGATTCTCTTGATATCGTGGACTTGAATTTCCAGCTTGGACGCCGCTACGGCTGTGTCCTTCCAAAAGTCAATGTCCTCGATCACGCACAGGCTGTATGCGGTGGGTTGCAGAAATTTCTCCGTGACGGCGGTCTTACTGAGGATGGGGTGGGCTTAATGCAGAATAGTCTCAGTGCGTACCGACCGGAGCAACTGAGAGTGGGCATGCGCCCTGCGGAAATTTTCGCGGCTATGACGGTGCGCAACTGGGCTCAGCAGTGTTACAACCTGTTCAATTTCCTGCCGGCGAGCTGTCCGGGGTGTGGGTGCAAGCACGCGCAGTTGAATGATCACCATCAGGTGGTTTGCGCTGGGTGCAGCGCCCGGCTTTCGCCGCTCGAGGGTGACAAAGCATCGCGCTGTCTTGTGCAGCGCTACATTGAGCTAAGCGTGGAGGCAGTCGTTTAATGCACCATGAGGTCCTTGTCACGGGCTACGGGTTGGTCGCCCCCGGCGCAATGGATGCATCCACGTTATTCCGCCGAATCGCCCAGCAAGGCTCCGGGCTGCGCGCCAACCCACGATTCCAGAGGCTGGGTTTTATCAACACGGCGGCGGGGTATATCGATGAGGAACAATGGGCTCGGATCCACGTTGCTACTGCGAAGTTACCTGACATCACGCCGCCTCAAGTCCGATTGGCAGAGTTCGTGATGCTGAGCGCTTTGGTTAGTGCTGGACTGACTGTGGATGATTTTCGCCATATGAAGTCCGGTCTGTTCCTCGGGTCAAACAAGTTTTGTGCCAACAATCGAGACTTTGCGGTGCTCTGTGCTTGCTTGGATTTCGATGGGTTGTTCGATTTGGACCGCTTTCTGACCGAACAAGCGCCGACAAGCCACCCCTTTGCGCGCCGGGTCGACCAGCAGACGCACCACCTGGCCGCTCTTTTAGGTGTCGCCGACCATGTCAGCACCCATGCCGACGCTTGCGCCGCCGGTACCGTAGCCATAGGCACCGCCTTCCGCTCCATACAGCGTGGTGATATCGATATTGCCTTATGCGGTGCTGTCGAGCTGATGGCCAGCGAGCTGCCTTACTACATGTTCAACAGCCTGGGGGCTCTGTGCCAGGCAGCGGAATGGCCAGCCGCGCAACAAAGCCGTCCCTTCATGCGCGATCGCTGCGGCTTCGTGCTCAGTGAGGGTGCTGCTCTTCTGGTTCTGGAGTCACGCCAACACGCCGAGCGCCGCCGGGCTAGCGCCTTGGGCAGGGTTCTGGGGTTTGCAGCCTTGTGCGAGGCAGAGAAAATGACCTCCAGCAGCCGCGATGGTAGCAAGTACCAGGCTTGTATGAACGCAGCGCTGGCAGATGCCCGCTGTTGCCCGGCCGATATCGACCATATCAATACCCATGGGACTTCGACCCAGTCCAATGATAGCTGTGAGGGCAAGGCGGTACTGAGCCTATTCGGTCCCCATCTGGATCGGATTAGTTTGACCGCCAATAAATCAGCCATTGGTCATTCCCTTGCTAGTAGCGGCGCCATCGAGGTTGTGTTGTCTCTGCTCAGTCTAAGCGAAGGTGTACTACTACCAACACTTAATTATCGACCCGAAGGCGCAGAATTCCCCGAGCTGAGATTCCTGTCGGAGGCTGAGTGTGCCCCAATTGGCACGGTATTATCCAACTCTTTCGGATTCGGCGGCATTAATAGCGCGCTGGTTCTGGGGGGCGCATGATGAGCGGCACGACTCGCCCTGTTTATCTGCTGGAATCTGCCGTGCTCAATGCTGCTGGCAATTCCGCCGAAGCACTCTATGGCCAGGCACCGACGGCTAATGCTCTGGAGTTCGCTCCGGACCGCCGGGGCTTTCCCTTGTCAGTGCCACGTCTGCCGACCGATCGCTTTGATCGAAAATTACAGCGCAGCGTTGAGGCCCAGAGCCTGCGGCTTCTGCATTGTGCCGCCCGCTTGGGGCCTCGCCTGGAGGCATTGGGGTTGCCGCCAGAGCGTGTCGCGCTTACGGCTGCTATCCCTGAGGTTGATGCCCCTAGTCCCAGCTGGGAGGCCGTGGCTGCCATGCGCCAGCAACCGGACCTGTGGCTGGCGCAATGGTTTGCGAATACCCCGCCGCTGCATAGCTTGATCCTGCTGAATAGCAGCAGCATGGCCTATCTCGCTGAAGCCTTAGCCTGCCGCGGCCCCATGGCAGGTTACTGCGGCCAAGAAGGTGCCGGGCTGGATGCCCTTCTCGAGGCTAGCCATAACATTGCCGAGGGTCGCGCCGATGCCGCTTTGGTGGTAAGTACCAGCCCGAACATCACTCCCGCCCTGTTTCTGCGCGAAACGGAGCTCGAGGAGGGTACTACACCCCTGGTTCCCGGAGAGGGGGCGGCAGCTTGCCTGTTGGGGGTCGAGCCGGCCAAGAGCGACACACGCAATGTGCGCATCGTTGGATATAGCCGGGGCTTTTTGTCGCCTACTCCTGCGCAAGCCGACGCACGCCAGGCGGACCCCTTTGCGCGCGTACTAAATCAGGTTCTATCGTGCGAGCACCTCAGTATGAGCGATCTGAGTGCTGTGTGGAGCGATCCCGATGACGCGCTCTTGCGCAGAGCTATAGATAACTACCCCGTGCGTCCCGGCAGTCGCCCCGTGGTGGGCGCATTGGGGGCCAGCAGCCTGCTCACAGACTTGGCCTATGCTCTGGCCGCGCCAGAATTCGCTGCCCCGGTACAGACTAATTATCTGCTTTTGCTTAATCGCAGCTATACCGGGCATCTGGGAGCCTTGCTCCTAGCGGTGGAACCTGCGAGGAGAGCTCCATGAGGCGACCCCGTATCGTAATCTCTGGCCTCGGTGCCGTCACGGGGTTCGGCTTTGAGTGGCAAACCCTGTGGTCGGAAATGTTGCTCGGTCGGCATTGTATTCGCCCCTGGCAGCCGGAGGGTGCGGCGGGTACCTCCTTTCCCATCCGCTACGCAGCCGCGGTCGACGAACAGAGTCTGCCGGCTTATTTGCAAACTCATCCAGCCTGGAGCAGTGAACTGGAAAAACGCGCCCGCTATGGATGGGTTGCCGCCAGCCAAGCTTTGACTGACAGTCGGCTAAGCAGTGTGCAATGGCGCGAAGTGGCGGTGCTGGCAGCGTCTGGTGCGCCACACCATTGGTTATCAGACATGCAACTGGCCTTCCCTGATGATGGCGATGAGCAACCTAGCTGGCGGCATGTGATGCGCCGTGCCGATCAGGTGCGCAGGGATGGCGCTCTGCGCCAGAGCAGCGACCGCCTTGCTAGGGTCATCGCCAACGAGCTGGGCAGCCAGGGGCCGGTCTTGAACATCAGTAGCGCGTGCGCTGGTGCTGCCCAGGCCATAGGCAATGCGTTTCATATGTTGCGTCGGGGCGAGTGCGAGTTGGCTCTTGCCGGCGGTGCTGATTCGGTGTTGAACCTGGACACCATGACTGCACTCTATCTCCTGGGCGCCGCTAGCAGCGAGACCCGTTGGGGTGCCGACCTGTGTCGTCCCTTCGATGCCGCGCGCGCTGGTCTGGTGGCTGGTGAGGGTGGCGCCTTCCTGCTGCTGGAAACTCTAGAGCATGCCCTAGCGCGCGGTGCCGAGCCCTATGCTGAAATCCTGGGCTACGGCACCAGCCTGGATGGCTACAAGCTTACTGCGCCTGAACCGGAGGGCCGGGGTGCAAGCCAGGCAATGGCTGCCGCCCTCGATGATGCCGGAGTTCATCCTGAGCAGGTCGATCTGATCAACGCCCACGGCACTTCGACACCCCTGAACGACCGATCGGAAACTTTGGCTGTCAAACGGGTCTTCGCTCGTAATCAGCATTATCGACGCTTGAGCGTCAGTGCCAATAAGTCTCAATTCGGCCATCTCATCGCGGCTGCTGGCGCACCAGAGATTCTGGTCACTGCCTTGAGTTGCCGCGAGGACTGGGTGACACCGACGCTCAATCTGAACGAGGCCGATCCGGATTGCGACCTGAACTACTGCCCGAACGAAGCCAAACAGCAGCGTGTTGATATTGCTATCAGCAACTCCTTCGGTTTCGGTGGTCTTAATGCATCCTTGGTTTTAGCCAAGTATCGAAGCGAAGCGCCATGACCCCATCCCGGTCTTTGCACGCCGAAGTGTCTGCCATCGCCCTTTGTGGCGCCGGCTGTGTCCTTGCCACGGGCATTGGCGTCGATGCGTTGTGGGGCGCGGCCTGCGCCGGGCGTAGCGGCATCCGCCCCCTGCAATCCAAGCATTTCCGCAGCACCCGCATCGCCGCCTTTGGTCACGTCAGTGCTGACGATCATGCGCGCTGTCTGGAAAGCGTTCCCCGCCATTTGCAACGCTATTGCACACCCTCGGTGATCTGGGGTGTCAGCGCTGTGCAGCAGTCCTTGCATGAGGCTGGTCTGGATCCCAGTGGTAGCGGTTTACGCTTTGGTCTATACACCAGCCAGGGTGGTTACACCCACCCGTCGCTGGATGCTTATGCGGAATTGCTGCAGGAGTGTAGCGCCGCTGGCAAGCTGAACATCCGCCGCTTGGCGGCACGAATTCTTCAAGAGAGTGCCTTGGATCCTTTCTTGGTTCTTAAATCTCTGAGTAATGGCCTGCTAGGTATTGTCAGTTTGTGTTACAAACTGGAGGCCCAGTGCGGTGCCTATATGCAAGGGGTTGCTGGCAATCAGGCTGCTTTGCGTGAAGCCTGCTCCGCTTTGCGTGAAAGGCGCATCGACGTCGCCATTGTGGTGGCCGCCGGCAGCGAGATGGATGCCCTGGCCCTGACTGATTTGGTGCGCGCGGGCGCAATCAGCTGCGAGGGCGCTATGGCCTTTACCCCTTATGACAGCAAGGGGCGTGGCGGCATTGGTGGGGAAGGTGCTGCTGCGTTGATCCTCCGCCGCCAGGACGACCTGGAAATTGGTCATGCTGTCTGTCTTACGGAGATTAAGGCGCATACTGACTTTGACGCCTTGCCTTTCGCCGATACGCATGTGGATTTGCTGATCAGCCATGGTGCGGGCATTCCAGGGATCGATAAAGAACTGTGCGCGGTCTTGGCGCGTACTGGTGCTACGCACATCAGCAACAGCCAAGCCTTAACCGGAATATTGAGCGGCTCCCCAAGCCTCGTAGATCTGATTTTTGCTCGCGAGGCACTGCGCGTGCAGCAGGTTCCTGCGATCGCCGGGCTGAAAAGGGCTGTCATGCCCGCCCTGCCATTTGCATGTCATACCAAGCCGGCGTCGTTACGACACGCTTTGATCCTAAACCGCGACAGCAATGGCTTCTCCGCGGGCTATCGTCTGGAACGAAGGTGCATTCAGACGGAAAGCCGCGTTGCTTGAGCACCGATGAAAAGCGTATCACTTATTACCTAGGAAGCAGCTACATGGATTACCGCGATTATGTCCGCCCCAAATATGTCGAACTGATGCAGGCCCTTGGGCTTGAGCGCCAATTCCATCGTGCTCGCGGCAGCAAACTGTATTACCGTGATGCACGAGGGCAGGAGATGGCCGTGACTGATTTTCTCGGCGGTTATGGCGCAGCCCTATTCGGCCACAATGACCCGGAGTTTATCGAAGAGCTGTGCGGGATGTTGCGCGACAACGTTCCCTTCAATGCCCAGATGTCGGTTCGCGGCGCTGCTGGCGAGTTGGCCCGCGAGTTGAGTGCGGCCGTCAATGCCGAACTAGGCGGGCAGGAGCGCTATATTACAACCTTTTCCAATAGCGGTGCCGAAGCGGTGGAGATCGCCGTTAAGCACGCTGAGTATCGCCGGCAAAAGCGCCTGCAGGATCAGTTTGATATTGTTGATTTCGAGCTTGCCGGGTTGTCAAGCAGCGAACATGCCTATCGCGAAGTAGAGACTGCCACCCTCGCATTACCGCCTGGCCTGCTGCCGGAAACCCAGGACTATTGCACGCTACGCCAGGTCGTCGAGGCTCTGCGCCAACACAACCAAACCCAATGTTACAGTGAGCCGGTGTTCGTCACCCTGCGCCGCAGCTTCCATGGAAAACTAGTCAACACTGTGCAACTGACTCACGGCAAGCAATACCGTAAGCCCTTCGCGCGCTTTGGTCTACGCGTGGAATTTCTCGATCCGGATCAACCGGAACAGATGGAGTCACTCAAAGTTCGCTACAGGAGGGAATGGCTGAGTTTGGATTGGCAGGATGGCAATCCCCGCCTGCGCCGCGAGACCTTCAGCACCATCGCCGCGTTGCTCATGGAGCCTATCCAGGGCGAAGGCGGTATCAACGAGTTCCCTGGCGAATTCCACTTGGCCCTGCGCCGTTTCTGCAATGAACTGGGCTGCCCCCTTGTCATCGACGAGATCCAGTCTGGCTTTGGGCGTACCGGAACCCTGTTGGCCAGTAGTCGCTACGGCGTGCAGGGGGACTATTACTGCTTGTCCAAGGCACTGGGCGGCGGTGTATGCAAAATCGCCGCGACACTGATCCGCGCCAGCCACTATGAGGTGGATTTCAGCTACATCCACAGCTCGACCTTCGCCGAGGATGATGCCTCCTGCCGCATCGCGCTCTCCGCCTTGCGCCGTCTCCTAGCCCAAGACGGCGCCCTGTTGCGCGACATCAACAGCAAGGGCAGCTATTTGAAAGCTGCTCTCCAGGAATTGCAGCGGGCCTATCCGGATGTCATCAAGGAAGTGCGCGGCCAGGGGCTACTGCTTGGCATTGAGTTGCACGATCTGACACAAAGTCCGTCCATGGTGCAGGCTTCGGCCCAGTATAACAAGGCACTGGGTTATCTCATTGCGGGTTATCTGCTGCAGCATGAGGCCATGCGCGTCGCTCCATCAGGTAGCAACGCTAATGTCCTGCGCCTAGAACCGCCCGCCACCATCAGCATGGCTGAGATCGATGCCCTCGTTACTGCGCTGGGGCGCGTTTGTGACTTTCTGCGCCGTAGTGACGCCATGCCTCTGGCGGCGGGTGTGTGCGCCGATCAAATCCCCGTGCTGACGCTGTGCCAGGCTGACTATCGAGTCACCAAGGCGGAGGTTGCCGCGACAACCCCCATCGTCGCGAAAGTGGCTTTCATCAACCATCTGATCGACACCGATATGCTCAGCGATGTCGATTCCTCACTGGCCCCCTTGAGCGCTGAGCAGAAACGCCTGTTCGTTACGCGAATGAAGCCGGAGCGCCGAGCCGCACCCATCGGTCCCGCCCTCATCCGCTCGGCTCTGGGCACTGCCGTGGAGTTCACCCTGTATCCCTTGTGCATGGATTCGCAGGCCATGGCCGATTACCTGGCCAGCGGCGATCTAGAGCCGATCCGCAAGGAAATCACCGAGCGGGTCCGCGATGCCCGCGCCGACGGCTACCGAGTTGCCGGCCTCGGCATGTATACCTCCATCGTCACCAATAATGCACAGGCGCTGGCCGTTCCTGATATGGCTCTGACCTCGGGTAATGCTCTGACCATTGGCATGGGTCTGGAGGCCATCGAGCAGGCTTGCGTCCAGCAGGGTCTGGACTTGAGTGAGCAGACCGCCGCCATCGTCGGCGCCGCCGGCAACATCGCATCGACCTACGCATCCTTGTTGTCGGAGAAGGTAGCGCGCCTGCTCCTCGTCGGCAGCGGTCGCGAAGGCTCGCTACGCCGCTTGGAACGCACCGCTCATCAGATTTATGCCGATGCCGCTCGCGCAGTCCTCCAGGGCCGCAGCAAAGGTGATCGCTTGGCAACGGCCCTGCTCGATATGCCCGCCGCCGCTGCCCTGATTAAACATAACGCCGATGATATCGACCTGGGTCAACGCCTATACGCCCTAGTAGCGGAACGCTTGGGTGAGAGCGCCTATGTGCAGCTCAGCGACGATCTCGATGTGCTCAAGCAAGCGCGTATCGTGATTTGCGCAGCCAATGCACCAGAGGCTTTCCTCGGTAGCGAGCACTTCTCTGCCGGTAGTGTTATCTGTGATATCGCCGTGCCACTCAATGTGCGCGCCAGATTGGCCAAGGAGCGTCCCGACTTGGTCTACATGCATGGTGGCATCGTGCAAACACCGCTGGGCGATGGCTTGGCTCCTCAGGTTCGGGCGTACCTGAAAGCCGGCCAGCTCTATGCCTGCATGGCTGAGTCAGTGCTCATGGGGCTGTCGGAAACGAAGAGTCACTTCTCCTACGGCGATATCAGCCGCGAGCAAGTGCAGCAAATCCGTGCCATGGCAGCTGCCCATGGATTCGGCCTCGCTCAGTTTAAAACCCATAATTCGTTGTAAGGAGCATCAATGAGACAGTCTGGTTGCGCGCCAAAAGTCGCGCTTGTCACCGGCGGGAGCCGGGGCATAGGACGCGCCTGCGTGCGCATACTGGCCGGTGCCGGCTATCGCGTGGCTTTCAGCTATGTGCGCGATGAAGCCTCGGCTCTGGCTTTGTCTGCCGAACTGGAAGGCCAGGGCCGGGAACATTTAGCCCTGCGCTGTGATATCGCCGTGCCTGAACAGATCGCCGCGTTTTTCGACCAAGTGGATAGCCGTTATGGTCGTATCGACCTCCTGGTCAATAATGCAGGCATCATCCGCGATGGTCTTTTGGCCAGCTTGTCTCTGGACGATATCGTACAGGTTATTCAGACCAACCTCGTCGGTCCCCTGCTCTGTTGTCAGAAAGCCATCCCCACCATGCTGCGCCAGCGTAGCGGATGTATCGTCAACCTAAGCTCGGCGGCAGCGCAAAAACCTGGCAAGGGGCAGAGTAATTACGCCGCCGCCAAGGGGGGAATCGAGGCCATGACTCGAGCCCTGGCAGTGGAGCTGGCGTCACGCAATATCCGCGTCAACGCCATTGCTCCCGGCGTCGTCCACACTGACATGAGTATGGCCTTGGTCAATACCCAAGCTCCAGAAATCCTAAATCGTCTACTGGTCAAACGATATGCAGAGCCGGAGGAAGTCGCCGAGGCCGTGCTGTTTCTGGCGGAAAAAGCGCCTTATATGAGTGGCGAAGTTCTCAATCTTAACGGGGGGTTGAAAATGCCATGAGCACCAAACGTCACATTCTGATCACAGGTGCTGCTAAGGGCATAGGCCGTGCAGTCGCCGAGACGTTCACACACGAGGCCGGTAACCGCTTGATCCTCCTGGATCGTGATTACTCCGTGCTGTGTCAATGGTTAGAGGATGCTCATCCCGCCGCCGAGGTGCACGCCTATCCGGCTGATATCGCGAATCTGCCCGACCTACGCGAACTTTTCCATCTCTTGGCGGAGCAGCACGGGCATGTCGATGTACTTGTTAATAGCGCCGGTATCTGCGATGAAAACGAACCCGATGATATTGATAATTGGCACAAGGTGATTGCTGTCAATCTGAACGGCAGCTTCTACGTCACAGCCCTGTGCCAGCCCCTGCTTACCGACGGTGGGCGCATCATCAACATGGCCTCTATCCTCGGCCGGGCCGGTAAGGTGCGCAATACTGCCTACTGCGCCTCCAAACATGGCCTGGTGGGTATGACCAAGGCGCTGGCCCTCGATTTGGCCCCGCGCCGGATCACGGTCAACGCCATCCTGCCCGCTTGGGTCGACACGCCTATGCTGCAACAGGAACTGGCCCTGCAGGCCAGTACGGCCGGCCTTGCTCTGGAACAGATCCAGCGTAATGCCAAGAAGAAACTGCCTTTGCGTCGTTTTATTGAAAGCAGGGAAGTAGCTGCCTTAGTGCGCTACCTGGCAAGCCCCGAGGCCGCTGGTCTCACAGCGCAGAGTCTGGTGCTGGACGGTGCGGTAGCCTTGGGGATGTGATGGCGCGGTCTATCTTTCTGCTTGCTCTACTGCTGTTGCCGCTCGCCGGCCAGGCGGCTCCCGACTATTGGGATGCTGAGCTAGGCGTGAGCTTGGCTACACGCCTGCAAGGTCAGGAGCGTTTCTTCCAGCGCTCTATGCAGCTTTTGGCCACCATTGAGGACAGCGGGGGCGAGGTGTACTACAAAGCGAAAGGTCGGGTGCGCTACGACAACCGCTACGATGGCAGCCATCCTTATAGCGAGGAGGCCGAATCGGCTTACCGGCATGATGCCGATTGGCGGCATCTTTACCTAGGGATGCCGCTGGCTGATGGCGAATTAACATTTGGCTTGCAGCAAGTGGTGTGGGGCCGGGCCGATGAATTGCGCGTGCTGGACCAGGTGAATCCGGTAGATTACCGCCATGGCGTTACTGCGTTGCTGGACGACAGCCGCATCGCAGTGCCTATGTTGCGCTACACACGCAGCGTGGATGACTGGGAGTGGGAAGGACTGTTCATTACTGCTTTCGAACAGAACCAGCCTCCAGCCCCGGGCAGCGAATTCGACTCGCCTGCTTTCGCCGTGCCAGATCCGGCATATTTTCACGTGGTTTCAGATGAGGACTATAAAGGCCGCCGCGGGTTCTCCTATGGCATGAGCGCCAATGGCCGGATAGGCACCGTGGATGTCAGTTTGGTGGCCTTAAGTTCCCGGCCCTTCGATCCGGTCTACGCTGTGCAAGGCCAGGAGGCGGATGGACGCCTGAGGGTGCAGCCTCAGTTCCCGCGCTACACCATGCTCGGGGCGGGTCTTGCCACGGATACCGGCAGTAGCGTCGTCCTACGTAGCGAAATCGCCTATTTCGACAACTGGCAAGTAACCAACCCCACGGTGATGCACGGTAGTGAACAGAGCACTCTACTCAAGTCCCTGCTCGGCATCGACTATCTGTACCGGGAATGGATGATTTCCGCCCAGTGGCAGGGACAACGCGTAGTGGGCTGGCGTGAGGGCATGCTGGTACCCCGCTCGGAAGATCTATTCACGCTCTCGGTGGAGGGTAGCCATGCCCAGGATCGCCTGAAAAGCCGCTTTCTCGCGGCGTTTTATCCGCCAGCGCGCGACAACACCTGGATGCAAGGGCTATTCAATTACAAGCCAGCGGACTGGCTCAGGCTGGGCCTGGAAATCAACCTGTTTTTTGGCGCCCAGGATCGCATATTTGGCGCTTACGACAAAAACGACCACATTCGATTTTCGACGGCCTATGTGTTTTAGCTGGCGTGATGAGTATCCACCGCTTTTTGTGACGACCATTAAGGAGATCTCCATGTATTCACCCATGAAAATCTTATGCTGCGCGCTGGCGTTATCTGTTTCGACTATCGCTGCCGCCAGTGCCGAGCCCGATGCGGATGAGATCATGCGCCAGGTGCGCGACCGCGACGACGGCCGCAGCTTCGTATCGCAAGTGTCCCTGATATTGCACGACAAGCGCGGCAATGTCCGCACACGGGAGTTCCTGTATTTACAGAAGGACTATGCGGACAGCGATAAATTCGCGATATTTTTCTCCGCTCCCTCCGACGTGCGCAACGTGGCCTTCCTCATTGAAAACCCTAAGGAAGCCCAGGGCAAGGAAGACAGCCAGTGGATGTACCTGCCGATCAGTCGCCAGATCCGACGCATTTCCACCAGCGACAAGCGCGGCGCCTTCATGGGCAGTGAATATGCCTATGCCGACCTGGATAAAGTCCGCGTCAAGGATTACCGTCAAAAAATTCTTGGCGAAGAACCCGTGAGCGGCCGCCCTTGTTATGTCGTCGAACGCGAACCGGCCAGTCCGGAAATCCTGACAAAGACCGGATACCACAAACTAAAAGTGTGGGTCGACAAACAGAATTACCTGATCATGCGCCAGGACTTTTTTGACGTTAAGGGTGTGCTTATCAAGCAGATGCGTACGCAATCTGTAGCCACCATCGACGGCATCGACAGCATCATGCTCAGTGAAACCGAGCATTTCATCGACGGCACGCGCTCGGAAATGCGCTTCAATCAGCTCAAATACAACGTCGAGCTAGATGATACGTTCTTCACCCAATCAGTCATGCGGCGCGGGCTAAAAGCCGGCGATCTGCCTGCAAATGCGCTGTCCCCCCAATAAGCTGGAGAATACCAAACCATGGAACGCTATCTCGACTTCGTTGAGCGTCATGCACGCAGCCTTATCGTCTTGTTGTTGGCGATAACGGCCTATTTCACTTATGTGCTCGGCACCTTGATTTTTGACACCAATCCTTATCTGCTCAAGGAGTCCCACCCGGCACGCAAGACCATTATTGATCTGCAAGGTGAATTCACCGGCACCTACGACTCGGTGATGATTGCCCTGCACAACACCAAAGGTGTGTTTAACCGCGACAGCCTGAATGCGCTTTATTCCATGTCACAGTCGGCGCGGCGCGTCATTCTCAGTAATGACGAAGACCTAGTCCAGCTGCAAACTATCGCCGCCAAATATCCGGGCGATGAACGCGCCAGGGAAATAGTCGACAGCATGATACAGGATGGTTTCAGCCAGAACGATTATGCCTCCGCAAAATCCTTGCGTGATCATGCCAAAGAAAGGAACTGGAATGCGCACGACCAGCAATTTCTGAGTTTCCTGGCCGAGCGCATCAATCCCATCCGCGAGATGGCTTCCATGGCGGATTTAGAAAACATCGTGCTGACCGATGACGGGGAGCTGCTTATCCACAAGACCTTGCGCGCCTACGATATGGATCCGGCGGTAGTCGAGCGGGAAATCATGGGTAACGAACTCATGCTAAAGGGCATTGTGTCGCAAGACAAAACCGTCGCTCTACTGGTTGCAGAGCTAGGCACAAAGCAGGACGATGCCATCGCCCAACTGCGGGCTTATCAGACATTCCGTGATATCGTCGCCGACTACCAAAAGGCGCATCCCGAGTTCACAGACGAGGTCTTCATCGCCGGCATGCCGATATTTATTGGTGCGCAGCAGGAAATCATCGATCACGACTTGGCTCTGCTGTTTCCCGTTGTTTTCTTGATCGTCACCGGCCTGTTGCTGATCTTCTTTCGTAAACCGCTTGGCGTTGCGCTGCCCTTGTTCAATATCCTATTTTGCACGATATGGACTTTAGGACTGATGGCATTGTTCGAGGTGCCCATCGATCTACTGACCTCGGTACTGCCGGTGTTCCTATTCACCATATGCTGCGCCGACGCAATCCATGTCATGTCTGAGTATTATGAGCAGCGGGCCATGGGTAAAAGTAACCGCGAGGCGAATCGCACGACCATGCGCCTCATGGTGGCGCCGGTGGTGTTGACCACGGTCACCACCACGGCGACGTTCCTGATTGCCACCACCACGAACATCGTCAGCATCCGCAATTTCGGTTTGTTCATGTCCATCGGACTGACAGTGGCCCTGATCATATCCTTGTTGCTGATTCCGGCCTGGATTTTCGCCTGGGGACGCGACAGCGAAATCAAGCTCAAGCAGCGCCGCGAATCCTTAATATCTCGTTTCATGGTCGCGGTCACCGCTGGACTGATTGTTCGAAGAAAAGTCTGGCTTTATATGCTTGTGCCCGCCGTGGCAGTGATGGCGTTACTGACATTTCGTGTTGAGATCGAAGATTCCGGTATTGCTTACTTCGAGGCCGATAACCCGTTTCGAGTTTCGGATCAATTAATCAATAGTCATGTGGCCGGCACCTCCCCCGGCTGGATCGCCATTGATAGCAAAACGCCTCGTGGCATTCTAAATACCGAGGCTGTGCGGTTTATCGATGAATTGGATAAATTCATCAGGGCTCAGCCAGAAATCAGTTACGGCTATTCCCTGGCAACGTACATCAAGCGCATGAACCTGGTGCTCAACGATATGGATCCGAGCTTCCATCGCGTACCTTCCGTGAAGGAAACCGTGAAATCGGTCAACGAAAGCGGCATCATGGAAGCTTTCGAAGTGAATGGAGACGCACTTATCGACCAGCATGTTATGCTGTTCGAAAACGGTGGCGGCTCGGACCTCACCAATGTGCTAAATGCAGATTATTCTAAAGCGTTGACCCTCTACACCCTAACGACCTCGGTGGCGAGCGACTATACTCGCTTCTTGGAAAAACTGGATGCTTGGCTAGCCAGCCACAAGCCCCCCAACCTGGAAGTGACGCATGCGGGTACTCCGGTGATCTGGACCGGGGTCCTCAAAGAGATCACCCATGGCCAAGTCCTGAGCTTCACCTTGGCTACCTTGGTTGTAACCCTGATGATGATGTTCTGGCTGAAATCTGTGCGCCTTGGCATTCTGGGGATGTTGACACTGCTGACTACCTCAGTCACCTTGTACGGCTCTATGTACTTGTTTGGCATAGAACTAAATATTGGTACGGCACTGGTAACTTTCCTGGTGGTTGGTGTCGTGGACTACGCAGTGCATCTGCTATCCCGTATAAAGCATTTTGTCCAGCTTGGTGTGTCTGTTGATGATGCCATTCTTAAAGCTATGCACACGGTAGGTCGATCCACGGTGATCAATGTGGTGATTTTCTCTACCGGGTTTCTTGCTTTGTTGTTCTCAGCCTACAAGCCCATCGTTGATCTAGGTGCCCTCGTGGCCCTGGCGTTGTTTACCAGTGGTATCATGACGGTTTTGATCGTTACGCTCATGGCTCCCTGGTTTTTTGTGGCGCCACAATCGGCGGCCAGCAATCATCAAGCGGCGAATTAGGCTACAGTTTGCCAGTCCCGCTCGCACAGGCACCGACAGTGAGGCACGCATTATTTTGGATAGAAACCAAACTCCGTGCCCATCCTGCGAAAAATATCGGTTAGCAGATATGAGGGTGGCTAGGGATTCCAGGCGAAGCAAACGACTGCTCAAGGAAAGACAGCAAGCGGCTCAAATCGCTGCGCCGCGTGCTTTTTTTCTGGATTGGCGGCGAGCACCAAATCACACTCTTCCTTGGCGCTCTGAAGGTTGCGCTCAAACTCTTCAAGGCCCGAGTAAAACTGTCTCATGCGGTCGATATGTTTAAGGATCTCGCGTTTCTTTCGCTGAATTTCCCGCTGTGCCTGTTCCCAGGGGAATTCGGCGCCCGAATATTCCTGAAGAATGATTTGTAATTCCTTTAGCTTGAACCCTAGGCTTTGGGCGCATTTGATGAAACGTAACACATCGACGATTTCCTGTGTATAGATCCGGTACTTACCCTTGCGCTTTGTTGCAGGCAACAAGCCTATATCTTCGTAATGACGGATAGCCTTGACTGTAGTGCCAGATAATTTGGCCGCTTTTCCAATGTACACTCTGTAGTCCCTCCTTACTGAACGCTAGTGCGTAATATTACCCAGTGATTGCAAGTCGAGTCCACCTAGGTTTTCATCTTCCAGGAGTGTGGCGTGTGACGCGGTCGCCAAGGATGATTGGCCAGGGGGAATCTTTGACGAACTAGAATATAAAGTATGGAATCAAAAAGAACCAGAAGCACTATTTTCTTGGTTCACGCTGCGCGCGCCGAAAAGGGCGGCGCCTCAAAGGCGGCCCAGGATCTTGGGTTTAATGAAGACTCAACGTTTGCATGTTGTGCAAAGCGCCCTGAACTGGATCGCCGTTTGGTGAACAGAAGCCGCAGCGGGCCGAAATCGTGCGGTTATGGCGAGGAAGTGTGCGCCTGAAAGCACAGGCCAAGGCACATCACTTTCAGGCTCATGTATCGTTGGAAGAGGTTGCGTGTGTTCAAGTACATCGATGTGCATTACAATCGCAAACTGCTTTGTTCGAAGAGAGCGGCATAATATGCTGACAGAAAAAACAATAAATATTTCACCTTTCAAGAAACGCCTGCCGCGTCACAATCAAATAGATCTTTGGTTGTTTTCCGTTGGGATTCTAACCGATGCTCTGCGAAATGAATACGAAAACATTCTTTCTGGAGAAGAACACGATTTTTGCAATAAAATCGCCATACAAGACAAGAAAGATCTATTCATAAGCAGCAAGGTCTTATTGCGAAAGTTACTTTATTGTTATACGAGCGTGCCCGCTTCGCAGTGGAGATTTGCAATAAATTCGTTTGGACGACCCTGTATCAGTGAGCCTAGCCAATATCGTAGCGTGCAGTTCAATATTTCCCACGCAAAAGGATTAATGGCATGCTCAATTTCGACTTTTCATGAGGTCGGTGTCGATGTCGAAAACATTTCTCGAGACAGAGATTTCCTTGGGATATCGAGGGCGTTTTTCTGTGAGCGAGAAGTTGATTCACTAACTTCCGCTCCGTCTCATGAGGTCGGACGCATGTTCTATACGTACTGGACACTAAGGGAGGCATATTTGAAAGCAAAAGGCGTAGGTTTGTCGTCGCCACTGTCTTCGTTTTGGTTCGAACAAGTGCCATTTCCACGTATTTGCTTCCGTCATGAATGCAAGGAGGCGGGAAAACGCTGGCGTTTTGTAAGCAAGCGTATCACTGACGAACATATATTGGCGCTTGCCATTAGAGCGAACCATAAGGCAAATATCAATGTGCGGGTGTATCGCGCTCAAGACCATGCGGGCAAATTTCGCGTCGACAGAAGTTACAATATTGTTAGTTCCGCGCATCCTGATGTGACCTGATAATTTTGGATGCTAAAAAAGTGGCAAACTACCATTAGCATCGCTGATGCTATTGGTCGGGCAGATGTACGGTGAATGGGATCTCGCGGGTGGTGGGTAGTCGGCGCAGAAGTTGCTCCAGCAGGTGCCGGCGGATCTCGTCGCTGGTGGCGGTGACGCCGAAATCGCGCAGCTGTGTGACAGCCAATCCGGCGTGGCCGCAGGGATTGATGCCGGCGAACGGGGCGAGGTCCATGTCGATGTTGAGGCTCAGGCCGTGATAGCTGCACCCGCGACGCACGCGTAAGCCGAGAGAGGCGATCTTGGCGTCGCCGACATACACGCCGGGGGCGTCGGCGCGTGCTCTGGCAGCGATGCCGTAGCCCGCGAGCAGCTCGATGACGCTTTGCTCCAGTAACGTGACCAATTGGCGCACGCCCCAGTTCCAGCGCTTGAGATCGAATAAGGTGTAGGCGATGAGCTGGCCGGGGCCGTGATAGGTCACCTGTCCGCCGCGGTCGGTGTGCACCACGGGGATCGTGCCGGGGGCGAGGACATGTTCCGGCCGGCCGTTGAGGCCCAGGGTGTAGACGGGGAAGTGTTGCAGCAGCCAGATCTCGTCGGGGTCGTCGCTGGTGCGGCGCAGGGTGTAGTCCTGCATGGCCTGCCAGACCGGGAGGTAGTCCTGCATGCCCAAGGTGCGGACGATCAGCTCGCGCATCTACAAGACCATGGTCACGCGCTCGCTGCGGTTCAGATCGATGTAGATCGCATCGAGCTGCGCGCGGCTGGTGGCGGTGATGACCACGGTGACCGCGAGGTACCGGCCGCCCTTGCTGGCGCGGGTGCTGACCGCGCCCTCCCGCAGATCCGGGATGTGCCGGCGGATGATGCCGATGACGTGCGCGTCGAAATCAGCCGCGGCCGGGCCCATAACCTTGAGCGGAAATTCGCAGGGAAATGTCAGCAGGGATTCTTGATCGCTCATCTGCCGTTACACATGGAAACTGCGCTTGAAGGCCTGGAAGTGCTCGTACATCGCCGCCCACAGCGGGCCGGGCGCGCCGTTGCCGACCGGGTGGCCGTCGAGATGGGTGACGGGGGTCACCTCGCGCGTGGAGCTGGTCAGCCAGATTTCATCGGCTTGCCGCAGCTGCGCCTCGCTGATCGTCTCCTCGGCGCAGTCCATGCCGCGGTTCCGGGCTAGTTCCAGCACCACGTCGCGGGTGATGCCCGGCAGGAGCTGGGCGCTTTTGGGCGGGGTGAGCACTCGTCCGCGTTCGACGATGAAGACATTGCTGGCCGCGCCTTCGGTGAGATATCCGGCGCGCAGCATGATGGCCTCGGCCGCGCCGGCGTCGAGGGCCTGCTGGCGCACCAGGATGTTGGGCAGCAGAGTGATTGCCTTGATATTGCAGTGCGCCCAGCGCACATCGGGCACGGTGATGGCGCCGACACCCTCGGCGAGCACGTTGCGCGCCGGCGGTTTGATCGGATTGGTGGCGGCAAACACCGTGGGCGCGACGCCGACGGGAAAGGCATGATCACGCGGGGCGACACCGCGGGTCACTTGCAGGTACACCGACCAGTCGCCGCCGCGGGTGTGGTTACGCTCGAGCAGCTCCTCCAGCAATCTCTGCCACTGCGCGGGCGGGTGGGGATTGCGGATGCGGATGGCGTCGAGGCTGTTTTGCAGACGTTCGAGATGTTCGGGTAGCCGAAAGAGTTTGCCGCCGTAGGCCGGGATGACTTCATACACACCATCCCCGAACATGAAGCCGCGGTCGGTGACGGGGACCGCGGCCTGCGCCTCCTCCAGATAGGCGCCGTTCAGATAGACGATGGGCATCACTCAAACCACAGTTTGGCCGTGTCGATCAAGGCGCGGAACACGCCGCCTTCCTTCACCTCTTGCAGGGCCACCAGGTCGCGGGCGGCGACCGGCTGGTCGTCGAGCGCCACATTGACGGCGCCCATTACCGCGCCGGAGGCCACTGGCGCGATGATCTGGGACGCGGCGAGATTCATCGAGGCCTTGAGGGCGCTGTACTGGCCGCGCGGGATGGTCACGTACAGATCCTCGGCCAGACCCAGACTGAGTTCCTCCGTCTCGCCTTTCCAGATGCGCGCCTTGGTCAGGCTCTCGCCGGCCCTGTAGAGCCGGTGGGTTTCGAAGAAGCGGAAGCCGTAGGTCAGCAGTTTCTGGGTTTCGTCGGCGCGGGCATTCTCGCTCTTGGTGCCGAGTACCACCCCAATCAGGCGCATATTGTCCTGCTTGGCCGAGGCCACCAGGCAGTAGCCGGCCGATTCCGTGTGCCCGGTCTTGATGCCGTCGACGGTGGCGTCGCGCCACAACAGCGTGTTGCGGTTGTGTTGCTTGATGTTGTTGAAGGTGTATTCCTTGATCGAATACCACTCATAGTGATCGCCGGCGTCGCGGATCAGCGCGCGGGCCAGGGTGCCGAGGTCGCGCGCCGTGGTGTAGTGCTGTGGGTGCGGCAGGCCGGTGCTGTTGACGAAGTGGGTGTCCTTCATGCCTAAGCGCTGGGCCTCCAGGTTCATCATCGAGGCGAAGGCATCCTCGCTGCCGGCGATGTGTTCGGCCAGGGCGACGGTCGAGTCGTTGCCCGACTGTACGATGATGCCCTTGAGCAGGTCGGCGACGCTGACTTGATCGCCGACCTCGACGAACATGCGCGAGCCCTCCATGCGCCAGGCCTTTTCGCTGATGCGCGCCATGTCGGTGAGTTTGACGCGACCGGCGACGATTTCGCGGTCGACGAGGTAGGCCGACATCATCTTGGTGAGGCTGGCGGGCTCGATGCGCTTGTCGATGTTGCCTTCAGCCAATACGCGGCCGCTGTCATAGTCCAGCAGGAGATAGGCGGTGCCGGCGATGGCCGGCGGGTTGGGGATCAGGGCCGGCGCCGCGCCGGCGGTGGCGGAGATGAGCAGGCAAAAAAAGCCCAAGACACGCGGAAATATCGGATTCATTGCAGTTGTGTTACCTGGTCAGTAAAGCGGTTGAAAGGGGCCAATAGGATACCGGCTTTGCCATCAATCAACAACGATCAAGGGCGCGCCCAGGCCGTAGTGGTTGAGCCGGTTCACTGCATCTTCGGCTTGCGCGCGCTCGCGGAACGGACCGATCCGCACGCGGTAGACGGGGCTGTCGCCGCCGCCGGGGGCGGTTTGCTGGAGTTCGACCCGCTCGGTGGCGATGTCGAGCAGCTTGCTGACCAAGGTCTGCGCATTGCCCCGGTCGTTGAACGAGGCGACCTGGAGATAGAACAGCTCGCCGGCGGCCGGGGGCGGCGCGGCGGCGGTCTCGTCCGGGCGCGTCTCGCTCAGCGAGATGGCGCGCAACTCGATGCGTCCGGTGCCGCTGGCGAGGATGCCGAGCTTGCTGGCCGCGGCATAGGACAGGTCGAGGATGCGATCCTCATGGAACGGGCCGCGGTCGTTGATCTTCACCACCACCTTGCGGCCGTTGTCGAGGTTGGTGACCTCCGCATACGTGGGCAGCGGCAGGGTGCGGTGGGCGGCGGTCATCGCGTACATATCGTAGGGCTCGCCGCTCGAGGTGCGCTTGCCGTGGAACTTGGTGCCGTACCACGAGGCCCGGCCGCGTTCGATGTGGTCGGTGGCGCTTTCCTTCACGAAGTAGGTCTTGCCGTTGACCTGGTAGGAGGGCGGATTGCCGTATTTCGAATAAGGTTCGGCGCGCGGGACGGCGTCAGGTACGCGGCTGACATCCACCGGCTGCGCCGGTGCGCCATCCTGCGGTTCAACCGGCAATTGCGAACAGCCGGCCAACAGGATGGCGAGGGCCAGCAGCGCAAGGACGGGACGGGCCGCGTTCATGTGGGCTTCCGGGCCGCCGCTTTGCCGTGCCGCGCCTTGATTTCCTGGCTGAGCTGATACACCGCCATGGCATACAGCGGGCTGCGGTTGTAGCGGGTGATGACGTAGAAGTTCTGCAGGCCCACCCAATAGGACGGGCCGTCGCGCATGGCCAGTTCGATCAGGCTCATCGGCTGTTCGCGCGGCAGGTCGTCGAGCAGCTCGATGCCGAGTTTTGTGATGTCGCCGTAGCTGAGCGTGGGCTTCGGGCCGGCCTTCTTCGCCGCGTCGTAGGCCGCTTCATCGAGCTTGCCTTGCGGTTTTGCCCGCCCGATCACCGGCTGGCCCAGCTGCCATTTGTGTTCGCGGAAATAATTGGCCACGCTGCCGATGGCGTCAGGCATGTTGTCGAACAGATTGCGCTGGCCGTCGTTGTCGAAATCCACCGCGTAGTGGCGGTAACTGCTTGGCATGAACTGCCCCACGCCCATCGCCCCGGCGTAGGAACCCTTGAGCGCCAGCGGATCGAAGCGTTCTTCGTTGACCATCAGCAGGTAGTGCTCGAGTTCGCTGCGGAAGAACTCCGCGCGCTTGGGGTAGTCGAAGGCGAGGGTGGTCAGGGCGTCGATGACGCGGTGGGCGCCGGCGTGCTGGCCGTAGCGGGTCTCCACGCCGATGATCGCCACGATGATCTCGGGGTCCACGCCGTATTTCGCGCTGGCCTGCGCGATGACCTTCTCGTGCTTGTTCCAGAATTCCACGCCCATCCGGATGCGCTCCTCGGTCAGGAAGATCGGGCGGTATTCATACCAGGGCTTGGCCTCGGCCGGGCGCTGCATCGCCGCGATGATGGCGGGTTTGATCTCCACCTGGGCGAACAGCGCGTTGAGATCGATCTTGAACTGGTGCTTGCCGGTCATCTCCTTGATGAAGGCCTGTACATCGGGCCGCTCGGTCACGGCGGAGGCGGCGCACAGCGGGGCGAACAGCGGGGCGAACAGCGCCGCGCATGCGGCCAGCAGGGCGATACGGGATTTGGGGGTGAATTTCGTCATCATTTTGAGTGTAGTGTGCGGTGCGTGTGTATGGACATCAATATACCAAAGCCGGCCATCAATGTGACCATCGAGGTGCCGCCGTAACTGACCAGCGGCAGCGGCACGCCGACCACCGGCAGGATGCCGGAGACCATGCCCATATTGACGAACACATAGACGAAGAAGGTGAAGATCAGGCTGCCGGCGAGCAGCCGGTTGTAGGTTTCCTGCGCCAGCACGGAGATGTAGAGGCCGCGGAAGATGATGATCAGATAGATCAACAGCAGCAGCGCCGCGCCCAGGAACCCGAATTCCTCGGCCAGCACCGCGAAGATGAAGTCGGTGTGGCGCTCGGGCAGGAAGTCGAGCTGGGATTGCGTGCCGTTGAACCAGCCCTTGCCGAACAGCCCGCCGGAGCCGATGGCGATCTTGGCCTGGATGGTGTGGTAGCCGGCCCCGAGCGGGTCCTGCTCCGGATCGAGGAAGGTCCACACGCGCCGGCGCTGGTAGTCGTGCAGCAGGAAGAACCACACGATGGGCGCGACCGCCGCCAGCAGGCCCGCGAAGACGGCGATCAGGCCGTATTGCACCCCGCTCAGCAGCAGCACGATAACGCCGGCGGCGGCGATGAGGATCGCCGTGCCGAGGTCCGGTTGTTCGGCCACCAGCAGCGTCGGAACCATGATGATCAGCACGGCGACGAACAGCTTGCGCTTTTGCACCGGCAGCGGCCGTTCGTGCAGATACCAGGCCACCATCATCGGCACGGCGAGCTTCATCAGCTCGGAGGGCTGGAAGCGGAAGGGGCCGAGTTCCAGCCAGCGTTGCGCGCCCTTGCCGATGTCGCCGAAGAAGAACACCGCGATCAGCAGGATCACCCCCACGCCGTAGAGCCAGGGGGTCCAGCGCAGCAGTGTGGTCGGGCGCAGCTGCGCGATGGCCGCCATCACCGCGAAGCCCAGTGTCAGCCGGACGAGTTGGCGCTCGACCATCACCAGATCCTGGCCGCTGGCGCTGTAGAGGATCAGCAATCCGGCGATGCACAGGGTGACCAGGCCGAGCAGCAGCGGGATGTCCAGATGGAAGATCTGGGCGCTGGCCGTGGCCGACTGCTGGCGGCGGCTGACTTCGAAAAGACTCATGGCTGTGCCCTCTTGCTCATGTAAACGTCCATCACCATGCGCGCCACCGGCGCCGCCACCGAGCCGCCGTGGCCGCCGTTTTCGACGATGACCGCCACGGCGATCTCCGGGGCCTCCACCGGGGCGAAGGCCACGAACAGCGCGTGGTCCAGCAGGCGCTTGTCGAGCTTGTCTTCCTCGTATTTTTCGTCCTGCCCGAGACTGAAGACCTGCGCGGTGCCGGTCTTGCCGCCGATGGTGTAGCTGAGCCCCTGGGTGATGCGGTGCGCCGTGCCGCTGGGGGTGGAGACGACCTGATGCATCGCCTCGAGCACGGCGTCCCAGTTGGCTTGGTGCTTGATCGGGATGCGCTGGGCCTCGCGTCTGGGGAAGGGTGTTTGCGTCCCCGTGAGCGGGTCTTCCATGTGGTCGACGATCTGCGGATACATCCGCACCCTGCCGCCGGCGAGTGCGGCGGTGGCCACCGCAAGCTGCAGCGGGGTGGTCAGGGTATAGCCCTGGCCGATGCTGGAGATGACGGTTTCCCCCTGATACCACGGCTGATTCATGGCCTTGCGCTTCCAGGCGGTGGAAGGCAGCAGGCCGGCCGTCTCGCCGATGATGTCGATCCCGGTGAGGCTGCCGAGGCCGAATTGGCTGAGGAAGCTGTGCATCTGATCGATGCTCATGTCGCGGGCGAGGGTGTAGAAGTACACGTCGCAGGATTCAACGATCGCCTTGGTCATGTCGGTGCGGCCGTGCCCGTGCTTTTTCCAGTCGCGGTAGCGGCGGCCTTCTTTGCCCAGGGTGTAATAGCCGATGCAATTGAGGTCGTCGTGCGGGGTGCGGAGCCCCAGCTCCAGGGCCGCGAGCGCCATGAACGGCTTGATGGTCGAGCCGGGCGGGTAGCGGCCTTGCAGGACGCGGTTGAACAGCGGGCGGTCGGGGGAGTTGGCCAGCGCGTCGTAGCGCGCGGCGTCGATGCCGGTGACGAAGAGGTTCGGATCGTATTCCGGCGCGCTGACCAGGGCCAGCACCTGGCCGGTGCGCGTGTTGATGGCCACCACGGCCCCGCGCTCCTCGCCCAGGGCGACCCGGCCGGCGACCTGCATATCGGCGTCGATGCTCAGATATAGGTTTTTGCCGGGGGTGGGCGGGGTGCGGTCGAGCACCCGCAGCGGGCGGCCGCGCGAGTTGGTCTCCACCTGTTTGAAGCCGACCACGCCGCGCAACAGGTCTTCGTAGGATTTCTCCACGCCGCGCTTGCCGATGAATTCGGCGCCGGCGTAGCTGGCCTCGTCGATGTCCTTGAGGTCGTCCTCGCTGATGCGCCCGACATAGCCTAAGGCGTGCGCGGCCAGCTCGCCCAGCGGATAGCTGCGCAGCAGCCGCGCCTCGACCTCGACGCCCTGCAATCGATACCGGTTCAGCGCCAGCGAGGCGACCTCTTCCTCGTTCAAGCGATGGCGCAGCGGGATGGCGTTGAAGCGGCGGCTGCGCGCCAGCGTCTTCTGGAAGCGGTCGAGGTCGGCGTCGGTGACGTTTACCAGGGTGCTCAACTCCTGCAGGGTCGCTCGCAGGTCATCGACCTGCTCGGGCACGATCACCAGGCTGAAGGAGGGGTAGTTGTCCGCCAGGAGCCGGCCCTCGCGGTCGTAGATCAGCCCGCGCGGGGCCACCTCGGGCAGCACGCGCACGCGGTTCTGCTCCGAGAGGGTCTTGTAGTGCTCGTGGCTGAAGATCTCCAGATAGGCCAGGCGCGCCAGCAGCCCGAGCACCATCAGCACCAGGAAGATCAGGCCCAGGGTGACTCGGGAAGTGAACAGCCTCAGTTCGCGTTCATGGTCTTTGATGGGGGCGCGGCGCACGTATCTTCGACTCGACTACTTGACCTGGAACGCGCGGCGCAGATGGCGCAGGAAATAATAGATGATCGGCCAGGCCAGCATGCTGCTCAGCGCCGGCAGCCATGTCAGCCAGCCGCCCGAGGGCTGGCCGACCGCGCCGCGGATCCACAGGGCGACCATCTGGCCCAGCAGCACCAGCATCAGCACGCTGGCCGCCTGCTGCCAGACCGGGAACAGGCGGATGCGCCGGTGCAGCCGCACGGTGAGAAAGGCGATGATCGTCAGCGCCAAGGCGTGCTGTCCGAGTACGGCGCCGCGGGCCACATCCAGCAGCAGCCCCATCAGCCAGCCCAGGGTGATGCCGATGCGCTCGGGCAGCGCCAGGCACCAGTAGATCAGACACAAGGCGACCCACTCCGGGCGCACGAGTTCCAGCGCATAGGGCAGCGGCATCATGGTGAGCACCAGCGCCAGCACGAAGGTGAGCACGATGACCCAGGAATTGCGCGCGCTGCCCGGCGTCACGGCGCGGACTCCGGTGCCGGCGTGGGGGCGGGTGGGGGGGTGGGCGAGGGTTCATCGCGCCAGACCACCAGTACCATCTGCAGCTGATCGAGTCTGGCCACCGGCGCGGCGCTGATCTTGGCGTAGGGCTGGGACGGATCGGTCTCGATCTTGGTGATCTGCGCCACCGGGTAGCCCGGCGGGAACCGGCCGCCGAGGCCGGAGGTCACCAGCAGGTCGCCCTGTTCGATGTCTGCGCTGTTGGGGATGTGCGGGAGTTCCAGGCCGTCGCCGATGGCGCCCGTGCCCATGGCGATGGCGCGCATCCCGGTGCGATTGATCCGTACCGGCGTGGCGTGGGTGGGGTCCGTGATCATGAGCGCGCGGCTGGAATACGCGCCGACCTCGACCACCTGGCCGATGACGCCGTAGGCGTCGATCAGCGATTGGCCGACGCGCACCCCGTCGGTGCTGCCTTTATTGATGACGATCTGGCGCGAGAAGGGGTCGAGGTCGACGGAGAGCAGCTCGCTGATCAAGACATGTTCGCCGACCTTGTGGGTGGACTGCAACAGCTCGCGCAGGCGCAGGTTCTCGCTTTCCATGGCGAAGAACTTCTGCTGCTGCGATTTGAGCAGCAGGTTTTCGGTGCGCAGGCTCTGGTTTTGCGTGAGCAGGGTCTCGCGGCTGCTAAAGCCCTCGTTGAGCGACTCCATCACGTCCGAGGGGGCGTCGACCAGGGATTGCAGCGGGTAGAGCAGCACGCTGATGCCATGGCGGATCTCGCCGAGATAACCGAAGCGGTGATCGGCGAAGATCAGCCCGAGCGACGCCAGCACCAGTAGCACCAGTCGCAAGGTATAGGAGGGGCCGGCGGTGAAGATTGTCTTGTTGATGGTGATGCTCCGTGGAGAAGGTCAGAGTGGCGCGGCGAAAAATGACGATGGCGCCTACGCGCCATCGTGGTCATTCATGGGAGAGTACGTTCCACCCTCGCTCATCCATCAGCTCCAGCGCCCGGCCGCCGCCGCGCGCCACGCAGGTCAGCGGGTCCTCCGCCACGATCACCGGCAGGCCGGTCTCTTCGGCGAGCAGGCGGTCGATGTCGCGCAGCAGCGCGCCGCCGCCGGTCAGCACCATGCCGCGCTCGGCCACGTCCGAACCCAACTCGGGCGGGGTTTGTTCCAGCGCCGTTTTCACCGCAGTAACGATGCCGGCCAGCGGCTCTTGCAGCGCCTCGAGGATCTCGTTGCTGTTCAGGGTGAAGCTGCGCGGTATGCCCTCGGCCAGGTTGCGGCCGCGCACCTCGATCTCGCGCAGCTCGGCGCCGGGATAGGCGGAGCCGATTTCATGCTTGACGCGCTCGGCGGTGGTCTCGCCGATCAGGGTACCGTAGTTGCGGCGCACGTAATTGATGATGGCCTCATCGAAGCGGTCGCCGCCGATGCGCACCGAAGACGAATATACGATGCCGGAGAGCGAGATCACCGCCACCTCGGTGGTGCCGCCGCCGATGTCGACCACCATGCAGCCGCGCGCCTCGTTCACCGGCATGCCGGCGCCGATCGCCGCGGCCATCGGCTCTTCGATCAGATAGACCTCGCGCGCGCCCGCGCCCATGGCCGATTCCTTGATCGCGCGCCGCTCGACCTGGGTGGAGCCGCAGGGCACGCAGATCAGCACGCGCGGGCTGGGACGGAACAGACGGAAGCGGTCGTCGTGCACCTTGTGGATGAAGTGCTGGAGCATCTTCTCGGTGACGGTGAAGTCGGCGATCACGCCGTCCTTCAGCGGTCGAATGGCCACGATGTTGCCCGGGGTGCGTCCCAGCATGCGCTTGGCCTCGATGCCGACGGCCTCCACGCTCTTGGGGCCGCCCGCGCCGCGATCCTGGCGGATGGCGACCACGGAAGGTTCGTTTAACACAATGCCCTGGCCCTTCACATAGATCAGCGTGTTCGCGGTGCCAAGGTCGATGGAGAGGTCGTTGGAGAAAAAGCCTCGAAATGAGCCAAACATAGTCGTAATGAATTCTTCTAAAAGTGAGAAATAAGAGGTGGGTTACAAAATCCGCCTACTTTATCAATGCGCAGGGCTTTGGGCAAGCTGGCAACTATGATAACGTTAGCGTTTTTTATTGCACGGCGGAGCATACCATGTCATTAGACAAAACGGATGTGGAGAAGATCGCACATTTGGCGCGCCTGGCGATCGATGAAGGCGATGTCGCCCGCTACGCGCAGAACCTCTCCTCGATCCTGGCGCTGGTGGAGCAGATGAGCGCCATCGACACCACCGGCATCGAGCCCATGGCCCACCCCCTGGATGTGGCCCAGCGCCTGCGCGCCGACGAGGTCACCGAGACGGATCAGCGCGAGCAGTTCCAGCGCATCGCGCCCCTGGTCGAAGACGGCCTGTACCTGGTGCCCAAGGTCATCGAGTGACCGGCGCCGTTTTGAATTCAGCTTGGAACGATACACATGCATAACAAGACCCTAGCCGAACTGGCCGATGGCTTGAAAAAGAAGGCCTACTCCAGCCAGGAGCTGACCGAACACTTCCTCGCGCGCATCCGAACCCACGACGGCGCGCTGAACAGCTTCATCACCGTCACCGAGGAGCTGGCGCTCGAACAGGCACGGGCGGCCG
The DNA here is from genome assembly GCA_040752855.1 of Pseudomonadota bacterium. Classification (GTDB taxonomy): domain Bacteria; phylum Pseudomonadota; class Gammaproteobacteria; order RBG-16-57-12; family RBG-16-57-12; genus JBFMHP01. The sequence goes on from JBFMHP010000014.1 coordinate 48,060, forward strand.
ATGCGCGTCTCACTAAGGGCGCGGGCGGGCCGCTGACCGGCATCCCGCTGGCGCAAAAAGACATCTTCTGCACCAAGGGCGTGAAGACCACCTGCGGTTCGAAGATGCTCGACAACTTCATCGCACCCTATGACGCCACCGTCATTGAAAAATGCCACGCCGCCGGCGCGGTGATGCTGGGCAAGACCAATATGGACGAGTTCGCCATGGGCTCGTCCAACGAGACGAGCTACTTCGGCCCGGTGAAAAATCCCTGGGACACGGCGACCGTCCCCGGCGGTTCCTCGGGCGGTTCGGCGGCGGCGGTGGCCGCGCGCCTTGCCCCGGCGGCCACCGGCACCGACACCGGCGGCTCGATTCGCCAACCGGCGGCTCTGTGCAACCTCACCGGCTTGAAGCCCACCTATGGCCTGGTCTCGCGCTACGGCATGATCGCGTTTGCCTCCAGCCTGGACCAGGCCGGCCCGATGACGCGCAGCGCCGAGGACGCGGCGATCATGCTGAATGTGATGGCCGGCTTCGACCCACGCGACTCCACCAGCTTAGAGCGCGCGGTGCCCGATTACACCGCCGACCTCAACCAGCCGCTTGCCGGGCTGAGAATCGGCCTGCCCAAGGAATTCTTCGGCGCGGGCTTGAACGCTGGGATGGCCTCGGTCGTTGAGGCGGCGATCAAGGAATACGAAAAACTCGGCGCCACGGTGCGCGAGGTCAGTCTGCCCAATTCGCGGCTGTCCGTGGCGGCTTATTATGTGATCGCCCCGGCCGAGTGTTCCTCGAATCTCTCGCGCTTCGACGGCGTGCGCTTCGGCTACCGCTGCACCAATCCGCAGAATCTCGAGGATCTCTACAAACGCTCGCGCGGCGAAGGTTTTGGCGCCGAGGTCAAACGCCGCATCATGATCGGCACCTACGCGCTCTCCGCCGGTTTCTACGACGCCTATTACCGCAAGGCCCAGCAGGTGCGCCAGTTGATCTCGGAGGACTTCAAACAGGCCTTCCGCGAGGTGGACGTGATCATGGGACCGACCTCCCCCGAGGTCGCCTTCCGTTTCGGCGAGAAGAGCCAGGACCCGGTGAGCATGTATCTCTCCGACATCTACACCATCGCCGTGAATCTCGCCGGTCTGCCGGGGATGTCGGTGCCGTGCGGTTTCGTCAACGGCCTGCCCGCGGGCCTGCAGATCATCGGCGATTATTTCTCCGAGGCGCGCCTGCTCAACGTGGCGCACAAGTATCAGCAAGTGACCGATTGGCACAAACGCGCGCCGGAAGGCTATTGATTAAATGTAGGGTGGGTGAAGCGCACCGCGCGTAATCCACCAAATCGTCACCAAAGGTGACTCATTAAACCTTGACCGCCAACGATGTGGTGTCGCCTTCGGCGACAAATTGGTGGGTTACGCTACGCTAACCCACCCTACATGGGACCAGGCATGGCGGTAAACAAAACACGAGGTACACACGATGGAATGGGAAACAGTCATCGGGCTTGAAATCCACGCCCAGCTGGCGACCAAGAGCAAGATCTTCTCCGGCGCGTCCACCGCCTATGGCGCGGCGCCCAACACCCAGGCCTGCGCGGTCGATCTCGGGCTGCCCGGCGTGCTGCCGGTGCTCAACCGCGAGGCGGTGCGCATGGCGGCGAAATTCGGCCTGGCGATCGGCGCGCGCGTGGCACCGCGCTCGATCTTCGCCCGCAAAAATTATTTCTATCCCGACCTGCCCAAGGGCTATCAGATCAGCCAGCTCGATCTGCCGATCGTCGCCCACGGCCATCTCGACATCACCCTGGAAGACGGTAGCACCAAGCGCATCGGCATCACCCGCGCACATCTGGAAGAAGACGCCGGCAAATCCCTGCACGAGGACTTCCACGGCATGACCGGCATCGATCTCAATCGCGCCGGCACGCCGCTGCTCGAGATCGTCTCCGAGCCGGATCTGCGCTCGGCCGCTGAGGCGGTCGCCTACATGAAAAAGATGCACTCGCTGGTGCGCTACCTCGAGATCTGCGACGGCAACATGCAGGAAGGTTCGTTCCGCTGCGACGCCAACGTCTCGGTGCGTCTAAAGGGCGAGACGAAATTCGGCACGCGCACCGAACTCAAAAACATCAACTCCTTCCGCTTCGTCGAACGCGCGATCAATTTCGAGGTCGAGCGCCAGATCGACATCCTCGAAGGCGGCGGCAAGGTGGTGCAGGAGACCCGCCTGTACGATCCCGATAAAGATGAAACCCGTTCGATGCGCAGCAAGGAAGAGGCGATGGACTACCGCTACTTCCCCGATCCCGATCTGTTGCCGGTGGAGATCGAAGCGTCCTTCCTCGACGCGGTGCGCACCACGCTGCCGGAGCTGCCCGATGCCAAGAAGGCGCGCTTTCTCGCCGACTACGGCCTCACCGACGAGGCCGCAAACATCCTCACCGCCAGTCGCGAGCTAGCCGATTATTTCGAGCAAGTAGCACGCGCCGCCGGTGGCAACGCCAAGACCTGCGCCAACTGGGTCATCGTCGAACTCTCCGGCGCCTTGAACAAAAATGGCTTGGAGCTGAGCGCGAGCCCGATCAGCGCCGCACAACTTGGCGGACTGGTCGCGCGCATCAACGACAACACCATCTCCGGCAAGATCGCCAAACAGGTCTTCGAGGCGATGTGGAACGGCGAAGGCGATGCCGACGCCATCATCGCCGCTCAAGGCCTGAAGCAGATCACCGACAGTGGCGCGATCGAGAAGATCGTCGCCGATGTCCTCGCCGCTCATCCGCAACAACTCGCGGAACTTAAAGCCGGCAAGGACAAGATGCTCGGCTTCTTCGTCGGTCAGGTGATGAAGTTGAGCCAAGGCAAGGCCAACCCAGCGCAGGTCAACGAGCTCATCCGCAAAAAACTGGCGGAGTGATATGAGCACGATGCAGGACACCGAACGCGACACGCTGCGGCGTTTTCTCTTTGAGCACGCCCCGATCCGCGGCGAGGCTGTGCGCCTCGACGCCAGCTGGCGCGCCATCCTCGAACGCCACGACTATCCGCCCGTCGTGCGCGATGTGCTCGGCGAGATGATGGCCGCCTGCGCGCTGCTCTCCTCCACGCTCAAATTCCAGGGCACGCTCACCATGCAGATCCAGGGCAACGGCCCCGTCTCACTGATGGTGATGGAAGCGACCAGCGAACGCACCCTGCGCGGCATGGCCCAGTGGGATGAAACGCGCCTCGGCAGCGGCGGCGTGCGCGAGCTGCTCGGCGACGGCATCCTCGTGATCACCATCGATCCCGCGCAAGGCAAGGAGCGTTATCAGGGGGTGGTCGAGATCCGCGGCGAAAGCCTCGCTGCATCACTGGAGCACTATCTCGCGCACTCCGAACAGCTCGACACACGCCTCTGGCTCGCCGCCGACGATCAAGTCGCCGCCGGCCTGCTATTGCAACGCCTGCCAGGCGAGATGAACGAAGAAGAACGCGAAACCTGGGAGCGCGCCGGCATCCTCGCGCATACCCTTACAGCGCAGGAACTGCGCGATCTCTCCGGCATGGAAGTCATCCATCGCCTCTTCCACGAAGAGGATCTGCGCGTTTTTGATCCCGAACCCGTCGCCTTCCGCTGCTCCTGCTCACGCGAACGCGTCAGCGACATGCTGCGCCGCCTGGGCCGCGACGAAGTGCGCGATATCATCGAAGAGCAGGGCGCCATCTCAGTCACCTGCGAATTCTGCCTGCACCACTACCGCTTCGACCGCGTCGACGCCGAACAACTCTTCGCCGATTACATGCATACGGACACCGCGGGCAAGCCGCACTAACAGCTCACTTGATGTGCAACCCGGACTCCCCTCAGGGTGAGGGGATAAAGGATTTGCTAGGGATTAAGGGGCTAACAAGTAGGATGCGGTGAACGCAGTGAACCGCATGGTTCGGGTTCTTGTAACTAGGTGTTCGCAATCGATGCGGTTCGTTCCTCACCGCATCCTACAAGCTGCACCTGGGGAAGGCTGGAATAAAGCGCGTAGGATGCGGTGAACGTAGTGAACCGCATCGTTCGGGTTCTTGTAACCAGGTGTTCACGATCGATGCGGTTCGTTCCTCGCCGCATCCTGCGAGCTCTACGGGCAGGGAAGGGCCCTGAATCGTTAACCGTCATGCATTATTCTTGCACACGCAGATACTGGTTATTATTCAAATATAAATTATCACCATCCCAACCTTCATATGACTCTTTAATCTTGGGGTCAAACGATGCGTCTGGTGGATAAATTTTCATTGGGCCTCTATATGCCAAGTCGCCAGAAACATAATAAATTTCGGCGTAGTATAAATCATCGGTTGATTCTTCTAATGTTCTAACCGAAACAAAAACGCCCCCATCAACACCTCCAACCCAAAACGCTGTTTCCGGCACATTCGATGGTCTTTGAGGTTCGACAGGTGCTGGCGCTTCTTTTTCGCAACCACTGATAAGCAGTATAACCAACGCGAACAGATATATTATCAGTGATGACTTTCTACCCTTCGTGTTCATCTAGTATTTTCCTGCACCTTCTATCTCGAGCACGTCATTATTATAATCAAGATCAGCGAAATCATCTCTAAATTCACCAATATATGAATTCGGTCTTGGATCTGCCATCCATGGCGTAGCTATCCCTGCTTTTTCAGTAATTTCTTTTACAAAATGTATGCAACTGTTTGTCAACAAATCATATGGTTTACGCTTTGGGTTGGAATTTTGAGATTTTCTCAGTTCTGCATGTTTCAACATGGCGTCAAATTTATTTTCCACCTCAATGTACGCGCCATGTATTCTTCCGGATTGGCCTGATATTCTAGGGAACCTCTGATTAATTCCTAAAGTCTGCGATAATGGGGCCAATTAAACAAGAGTGGAAAACGGGAATGAAACAACAAACGCTCGCTGAAGGCAGTTTCGAAAAATTCCGCAAACGCACTCGTA
>JBFMHP010000015.1:0-7006 GCA_040752855.1 Pseudomonadota bacterium
TACAACTACCATCGGTACTACGATCCCAACACGGGAAGGTATATCACCAGCGATCCCATCGGGCTTGCTGGGGGGCTCAACCCGTATCAATACGCAAACTCCAATCCGTTGAGCTTTACTGATCCACTTGGGTTACAACCGAATGGCGGCGTTGGTAGTGATGGAACAGCGGCAGGTAATAAGGCATCGTGCTCTGACGACAAAGAGAAGCGTTGCGAAGAAGTGAACAAAATTGATACGGCGACTTGTAATGCTATTTCAAGAAAACGTGGAGCAATGGCAGGGGCAGCGTGTCATGCGTCCGCATCACAAAGATATGCTGCATGTTTAAGAGGGCAGCCATTGCCTCCCCTTAATACGTGGAATAATCGTGAGGGAGTAGAGCCAAACTATCCTGATACGACCATGCCTAACGACCCGCCAAAGGTGCCGTCTCCACCGTGGTGGATTATTCCGCTACTACCCATCATTCAATTCGTTTTCGGTTAAGGCAGCAGTCATGAGCGAAACAGTTTTTTCTCACCTTGTAGAAATAGATAAAGCCACGAGGCGGTTAACGATATATCGAGTCTTTGCGAACGGGGAGAAACAGTTGTTCACTCAGACTGATCTACCGTCGAAAACCGTAAAGGAGGACGAGAAAGGTTTTGAAGAGTTTTCACGCATGCTTGGTGAAAATTTATTGATCGACTCGCCCGTTGCAAGGAAGCTTCTCGATATTTAACCGGGGTCCAATGAAAAACAGCGAACACCCCACCCAAGCCCCGCTCTCGCGGGGCTTGGTATTTTAGCCGCTTGATGGTTACCCGCCCGAGGCCGACTGTTGCTGTTTGATCAGCGCCTCCAGCATCTCGGTAATAAACCGCTGCTTGGCCCGTGGCATCCTGCCGATCTGTTCCATCTGCCGCTGCAGGATGGAGGCCGGGCCGCGCTTGGCGGGTAGCTTCTCCAGCCCGATCAACTCCTCCAGCGAGACCGCGAACAGCTTGGCCAGAGTCGGCAGCATCGAGGCCGGGATCTTCCGCGCCCCGGCCTCATAGGCGGCGATCAACTGCTGTGAGATCCCCAGCTGCTCGGCCAGTTGCGTCTGGGTGATCCCCAGCTCCTTGCGCAGCGCGGTCACGCGGCTCCCGAGCGTTTTGAAAAAAACCTTGTCGTCCTGGGTCATCTGTTCATCCAGCAAACTGTAGGTGATGGTCGACATACGATAACCCCGGTTTTGGCGTTGGCGCGGTTTTACGGTTGACAGTACCACATATTGTGGTAATCTCAAACAACGTTATTTTTTGGTAGTAGCTCTTGACAACATTTTGGAGTGATCGCGGATATGGCCCGAATCCCTGACGACCAGCTCACCCGCCTGAAAACGGAAGTCTCCCTACAGCGCCTGGCCGAGGGCATGGGCATCACCTTGAAGCGCCACGGCGCGGACCTGATTGGGCTATGCCCCTTCCACGACGACCACGACCCCAGCCTGGTCATCAGCCCCAAGAGCAACCTCTGGCACTGCCTGGGCGCGTGCCAGTGTGGCGGCAGCGTGATCGATTGGGTGATGAAAGCCGAGGGCGTGAGCTTCCGCCATGCGGTCGAGCTGTTGCAGGCGGACTACATGCCTTCCTCTTTAGCGGCTGATCCAATAAAGCGCTCTACCGTGCAAAAACTACCGACCGCACTCGAAGCCAGCGCCGAGGATGCGCGGCTGCTCGCGCAGGTCATCGACTACTACCACGAGAGCTTGAAGCAAAGCCCCGAGGCCTTGGCCTATCTGGAAAGGCGCGGCATCGCTAACGGAGAGGCTGTCGAGCGCTTCAAGCTCGGCTATGCCAACCGCACCTTGGGTTACCGATTACCGGCGAAGAACCGCAAAGAAGGCGCTGCGCTGCGCGGCCAGTTGCAGCGCATCGGCTTGATACGCGCCTCGGGCCACGAGCACTTCACTGGCTCGCTGGTGATCCCGGTGATTAACGAGCGCGGGGAAGTCACCGAGGTCTACGGCCGCAAGATCAATGAGGGGCTGCGCCCCGGCACACCGCTGCACTTGTACCTGCCCGGTCCGCATCGCGGTGTGTGGAATGCCGAGGCGCTGCGCGCTTGCAAAGAGATCATCCTGTGCGAATCGCTGATCGATGCGCTGACCTTCTGGTGTGCGGGCTACCGCAACGTCACCGCCAGCTACGGCGTGGAAGGCTTTACCGCCGATCACCTGAAGGCCTTCAAAGAACATGGCACGCAGCGGGTGCTGATTGCCTACGACCGCGACGAGGCGGGTAATGCAGCCGCCGGCAAACTCGCACAGAAGCTCTTGCAAGAAGGCCTCGACTGTTACCGTATCCAGTTCCCCAAAGGGATGGACGCCAATGAATACGCGCTGCAAGTGAAGCCCGCCACCAAAAGCCTGGGTGTGGTAATCCGCAGTGCAATGTGGCTTGGCAAGGGAGAGGCCAAGCCGGTGACCACCGAAGCGGTGAGCGGTGAATCAACGCACGCGCCAATCCCCGAGACTGAGCCCACATCGCCGACAATAGACGCGGCACCGGAACCCGATCCCGAAGCAGAGCCGGTTATCCCTTTAGCCGCTAAAAAGGCAAACGAAGAAGACATCGAACCCTTGCCCGCCGCCGTGATGCCGGACGCGCCGAAGGCGGACATCCCTGCGCAGATCAGTGAGCGCGAAGTCATCATCGCCCTGGGCGACCGCCGCTACCGCATCCGTGGCCTGGAAAAAAACCTGGCCTATGACGTGATGAAGATCAACCTGCTGGCCTCACGTCCCAGCTTCGACGGCGCAGGCGAGGCCGTGCACGTGGACACCTTCGACCTCTACCAGCAACGCCCGAGAAATGCCTTTATCCAACAGGCCGCCGTCGAACTGGGCGTGAAGGATGACATCATCAAACACGACCTGGGCAAGGTGTTGCTCAAACTGGAAGCGCTACAGGAAGCCAACATCCAGGCGGCGCATGCGCCGAAAGACAAAACCGTCACGCTGGATGATATCGCGCGGGATGAAGCCTTGGCGCTGCTCAAATCGCCTGATCTGCTGGCGCGTATCCAAAACGACTTCACCCGCTGCGGCGTGGTGGGTGAGGCGACCAACAAACTGGTGGGCTATCTCGCCGCGCTCTCGCGCAAGCTCGACAATCCCTTGGCCGTCACCATCCAGAGTACCAGCGCCGCCGGCAAGAGCTCGCTGATGGATGCGGTGCTGGCCTTCATCCCCGAGGAAGACCGCATCAAGTACAGCGCCATGACCGGGCAGAGCCTCTTCTACATGGGCGAGACCGACCTGCAACACAAAATCCTCGCCATCGCCGAGGAAGAAGGCGCGAGCAATGCGGCCTATGCGCTGAAGCTGTTGCAGAGTGAAGGCGAGTTGACCATCGCCAGCACCGGCAAAGACCCGGTGACCGGCGAGCTCAAAACCCAGGACTACCAAGTGAACGGCCCGGTGATGATCATGCTCACCACCACGGCCATCGACGTGGATGAGGAACTGTTAAACCGCTGCCTCGTGTTGACCGTCGATGAAGGGCGCGAGCAAACCCAAGCCATCCACGCCATCCAGCGCGACAAGCGCACCTTGCAAGGCTTGCTCGCCAAAGCCGACAAGCAAGCCATCCTCGCGCTGCACCAGAACGCGCAACGCCTGTTGCAGCCGCTGGCCGTGGTCAATCCTTACGGTAAACATCTGACCTTCATCGACGACCGCACGCGCACCCGGCGCGACCATGAAAAATATCTGACGCTCATTGACAGCCTGGCGCTCTTACACCAGCACCAGCGGCCCATCAAAACCATCCACCACAATGGCCAACCGATCCGCTACGTGGAAGTGACCCTCGATGACATCGCGCAGGCCAATAAGCTGGCGCACGAAGTGCTGGGCCGGACACTGGACGAGCTGCCGCCGCAGACGCGCAAGCTGTTACGTCTCATCGTCGAAATGGTCATGGCACGCTGCAAGACAGAGGACATCAAACAAACCGATTACCGCTTTAGCCGCCGCGAGGTGCGCGATGTCACCAACTGGAGCGACACCGCCTTGAAAGTGCACCTGGCGCGTCTCGCTGAGATGGAATACCTGCTCACGCATCGCGGCGGCCGGGGCCAGTCTTACGTCTACGAACTCTTGTACCAGGGCGAAGGCGCGCACGGCGAGCCCTTCCTGATGGGGCTGATCGACGTGGACAAATTACGAGCCGCTCCTTCGCATCCCTGCGATCGCGGCACTAGTGCATCCTGCACGTCGTACGACGAAAAGAAGTCCGGGCAAAACGATGTGCGGTCAGGGGCCGGTCAACCCCCGGTCAGCGGTCGGTCAGGGCGTGGTCAGGGTGACGAAATCAACGCGAAAGCCCTTAAAAATAGGGCATCCAGCGACAGCGACGACCACGACGCCGAAAAGACATTGCTCCGGCGCAAGGGCAACGGTGCGTCATGCCGTAGCGATAGCGCCGCGCTGCTGGCCAAGAGTACTGACTGATGGCCCGCAAGAAGCGTCGCGCAGTCATGCCCAAACCCGAAGCGCATCCCATCGCGCACAACGGCATCACACCTTACTTAAATCGCTTCCTCGAAAGCTCCGCTGCCATGGGCTTGAGCCCGCGCACCGTGGACATCCGCGAACGCATGCTGAAACGCTTCATCGCCTGGTGTGATGAACGCGGCCTGGATAAACCGCAAGACATCACCCGCCCGATCCTGGAACGTTACCGCCGCCACCTCTACCACTACCGCAAGCGTGATGGCGAGCCGATCAGCTTCGCCACCCAGCAGCAGCGCCTCGTGCCGATCAAGGCCTTCTTCAAATGGCTGACCAAAGAGAATTACCTCCTCTACAACCCCGCCAGCGAAATGGAGCTGCCGCGCGTACATCGGCGCTTGCCCAAGCACATCCTGACCCATGACGAGGTCGAGCGCATCGTCCATCAAACGATGCTGCACGGTGAGACCGGCATCCGCGACCGCGCCATTATCGAGACCTTGTACAGCACCGGTATCCGCCGAAGTGAACTCATCCACCTCAAGCTCTACGACGTGGACACGCGCAACGGCACATTGATGGTCAGAGAAGGCAAAGGCAAAAAAGATCGCCTGGTGCCGCTCGGACAACGGGCCTGCACCTGGATCGAAAAATACATCGATGAGGTGCGCCCCAGCCTGGTGATGGAACCCGATGACGGCTGGCTCTTCCTGCACGAATACGGCGAGGCCTTCCACAAGAACCGCCTCACCGACCTGGTGAAGAAATACATCGAGCAGGCCGGCATCGACAAACCCGGCGCCTGCCACATCTTCCGCCACACCATGGCGACCCTGATGCTCGACAACGGCGCGGACATCCGCCACATCCAGGCGATCCTGGGCCACAGCCAGTTATCGACCACCGAGATCTACACGCAGGTGTCGATCAGGAAACTGAAAGAGATCCACGCGCTGACGCATCCGGCGGATCGGCCACGCGTACCGCGAAAACCAGAGGATGCTCACGGCGGCGATGAAGACATGCTGTTTACTGTTTTAGCTGCTGAAACGGATGACGAGCGGGCGGACGATGTGTAGGACACACAAGTGTCGCGGGCGCAGGGATGCGCAGGAGCGACCACAGCGGAGTAGGCTGACGATGTGCAGGAAGCACGAGTGTCGCGAGCGCACGACTGCATGGATGCAGGAGGTAGAGCGAAGCATGGAGCCAGAGCCGAGGGATGCGCAAGAGCGACCAGTGAGGAGGCTACCGGACACCTCGCGCACCCGGACCGCCCGTCACGCGCCTTGCACGCGCAGGCAAGGCGCGCGCCGGGCTAGCGCCGTGGTGATCCCAACAGCACAGGCTTCGCTCAACGGCGGTGGTATGGTCTTGTGTGCCGTCAGCTACCGCTCACGGCACGGCCCCCATTGGACGCCTTGGGCATCACGGCAAAATGCGCCGTCATGCCCAAGGCTGATCACCCCCAAGCCCCCTCAAGGGGGATGTGGGGCAGGGCCAAGTAACATAACGCGGCATTATGCAAAATGGCCGGCCCGCAAAAAGCGCGGATCGATGCCGGCCACTTCGCATAACGCAGCGTTATGTGTAAATGGCCCTGAGCGTGTCCCCCGCGCGCTGACGCTTGCCGCCCCGCTGGGGCTCGGGCGTGGTGCGGCAAACAGCGCCGCGTCTTGATCTTGATCCCCCGCCCACCCGGCGGTCAGCTAAAAGCGGCTCGCACTGCGCTGCGCTCCGTTGCTCGTCCCCGCTTTTAGCTGCCCGCCTCCCGTCCGCCCCAAAGGGGCTCCCTCAAAAACAAAGCGGGGGGTCCGTGGCTCCGGTCTTACCGGGAATGGCTATGAGAGATAGCAACCAGTCCCGTCGTTGGCAAGGGTGAAATGCACGGCGCAAAAAGCCGCGCCGCCCTTGCCAACGCCGTGCCCGGTCGCTATGCGGTCGCCATGCCCGGTAAGCCCTCAGAGGGCTTGGCAAGCAAGCCGCACTGTGACCAACAACGGAGAAACCATCATGAACAACAACACACCTTGGCAGATTGAAAAGATCATTGAAGTTGCGATCACCTTGAAGCTCACAGGCAGCACCGGGGCCAGCACGGGCGAACGGATCGCGGCGGCCTTCGTGCTGAACGATCAGCACCATCTGCCTGATAGCTACAGCGATATCCTCGAAGCCTGGGATCGCCTCGATGACGAGTGGCAACACTACGTCAGGCTCATCAAGCGCGATTACATGCACCTCATCGAAGCCGGTTAAACCGGCTTCAATCCAGGGCGCGGCCGCACCCTGGAGCAGCGGCTAAAAGCACAGACATCCTCGTCCTGCTGCTTTACAATGCGGCCTATGCACGCGCTCAGGCTCGATCAGAAAACCGAACCGCTAAGCCGAAAACCGCCTCTAGGCGAAAAACGGCCCCGGCTCCGTCTCGTCTGGACGAATCCCAACTTAAGCGCCGGAACGCACAAGGAAAAATCGGAAGCTACGCCGGCGCCGTCGTATGGCCGAGTTCTTTACAACTAC
>JBFMHP010000016.1:0-48355 GCA_040752855.1 Pseudomonadota bacterium
TCTCTGAACCGCAATTCTGCGCAACAAAGCTTTCTCATCGGTGCTTAATTTTCTGGCGTCATATTTCATGCTGACATTATCGCATAAAACTAATCATAATGTATTCTTTATTTGTTTCTCGTTAGTATGTTCCCCCAAAGCCTTGAATTATTCGCCCTTGCAATAGTTGGCGGTTTCGGCAAAGACCTGTTTGAGCTTGTAGTTGCTGCTGATGAATGAGTTGGTGATCGTGTCGACCGTGCTCCGGTCGGTGCTGTCGGATGGTTCGCGCAGACAGACGGCCTTGAAGACCTTCTTCACCTGACAACTGGCGAAGGCGCGGGTGTTGCCCAGTTCCTGGCCCAGCGATTTGGCGCCATAGCCGGTACCGGGCCGGGAGTTGCTCCAGCCGAGGAAGTCATTGGGACCCTTGCGCCAGTAATTGACCCAGTTGTCGTCCTTGGTCACGTAGCCATACGGGAAGTTGTTGGCATTGATCAGGTTCTTCGGCTGAACCACACCTGCTGTATAGACGAGCTGGCCGTTGGTGCCGCTCGGATCGCTGTTCACGTCATATTGATAGTTGTAGTAGGCGTAGGCCTGGACCATCGGGTCCATGCCGGCATGGCAGCCCATGCAGGCGTTCATGAAGATGCGGCTGTCGCCGCCGGGGCTGCGCGCTACGTCCTGGCGGATGCGGTCGTTCGGCCGCGTGTTGTCCTTGATCTGCTCCATGTCCACGCACAAATGATTGAGCAGGGTGAAGCGGAACATGGCGCGGTTGGTGCCGTCGATGAAAAAGGCTTTGGCGGCGGCGCGCGTGGTGATGACGCCGGCGGTGGCTTCGGCAGCGAGTCCAGTGACCGACGTTTGCGTGCGCTCTACCAGTTTGGTTTTATCGCTCAGATCGATATTACGTTCTTCGAGCTCAACGTAATGGTTGTTGTTCGTGTTTGAGTAGGCGGTGGGAACCACGCCGCTGGCGCCCACATAAATGATATTTGCCGAGAGCAACTCGTTAAACGGCTTGTCGTCGCGCACCATACCGATCACAGTCGCGGTGTAATCGTTCAAGGGTGCGAAGACGGTTTGTTCTTCATTCGTCCAAGGAGTGGCGAAGTTCTTCAGCGTGACGTTATAGAAGGCGCTGTTTTCCATCGCGGTGTAGGCGGCATCCAGCGCGCGCCCGGCGCGCACATCGGCTTCCATGTCATCGAGCACTGCCGCAGTCGGCGGGACGCCGGCGATGCGGTCGTGAATGCGCTTGGCCTGCTCGCGCGGACCGGCCATGGCGGTGGATATGCTTGCCGCGACCAGCGTGGATATCAGTGCCGCATGCATGAACCGATGCGCCCCCTTGCGATTGCGAAGTCTCGTTTCCTTGGTCATCATCTTCATTCTCTGCTTGCCAGTGCCCTTACAGAATCCCCATGAGTATCCGCTAATATATCGGACTTTTCGTGGGAGTTTTAATGCACTATACCCCCAATAACGCAGTCTTTTTGAGAGCATAGTCACAGAACATGAAAAACCTCTCGCGTAGTATTGTAATGGGCCGTTATGCAATGGGTATGCGACTATGAGCAACAGCATGTGTCACTACGGAAAAGGTATGAAGGTGAAGACAACTCTCATTTCTCTCGTTTGCGCTGCATCCGTGATGTTGACCGGATGTATCGGCGGCAAACAGGAACCCGATCCGATGGTCGAAGATATCCCGATTGCTTACGTCAAGCGACCATTGCTGCGCGACGACAACAATAATCTGATCGATGAGGATGTGACCAACGTCAATGACTTTCGTCCCGGCGGCGATCTGTATCTGCGCGATCGCGCCTCGCCCACCGCGGAGGACCGCAACATCACCGAATCCATCACCCAAGGTATGGGCGATGTGAAGGATGTCGAGGTCTCCTATGACGGCACCAAACTGTTGTTCGCCCTGCGCCTGCCGGAGATCGAGGGTGCCGACGAAGATGAGCAGCCGACCTGGAACATCTGGGAATACGAGATTGCCACGGGCAATCTGCGCCGCGTGATTCAGTCCGATACCACGGCCGAACTCGGCCAGGATGTCGCGCCATTTTATCTACCTGACGGGCGCATCGTGTTCTCCTCCACGCGCCAAGCACGCTCGCGCTCCATTCTGCTGGACGAAGGATTGGAGAACAATCTGAGCAAGGACGGCGTCTCCGCGTTGGATGAAAATCAGCAGGAACCGGCGTCGGTGCTGCACGTCATGAATGCCGATGGCACGGATATCAAACAGATCTCGTTCAATCAAAGCCATGATCTCGATCCTGTCGTGCTGAGCAGCGGTGAGGTGTTGTTCAGCCGGTGGGATAACGCGGGCGCCAACAATGAGATCAATCTGTATAAAGTAAATCCCGACGGGACGGATGTGACGCTGGTCTATGGCTCCAACAGCCATGACACCGGCACAGCCGGCACCACGGTGCAATTCATCCAGCCGCGCGAGCTGCCGGACGGTCGCATCCTCACCGTGTTGCGCCCCTTCAACGGCACTGGAGGCGGCGGCCAGATCGTGGCGATCGATATTGCGAACTACATTGATAACGATCAGGCCAGTTATACCGGTGCGAGCACCGGCGGCAGCGCGCAACAGCAAATTACTTCGCTGGATGTGCGCACCGACAACGCGCCTTCGCTCGCCGGACGGCTGCGCGCGGCCTATCCGCTGTGGGATGGCACCGATCGCATCCTGATCAGCTGGAGTGCCTGCCGGGTGAGCGACAACGGAAGAATCGTGCCGTGTACACAGCAGCTGTTGGATGCGGTGAATGCCCCCGCGGACCCTGACAATCCTACGGTGGTAGAGGCCGATCCACTCTACGGTATCTATATCTATAATCCAGCGGACGACACTCAGATGCCGGTGGTGGTGCCCGAGGAAGGCTATGTCTACAGCGATGTGGTGGTGTTGGATGATCGCGCCTATCCGGTCGACATCCCGGATGCGGTAGTCGATGCCGCCTTGGCGGCCGAGGGCTATGGCATCCTCGACATCAAGAGCGTGTACGATTTCGACGGCGCGTATAACGCCCTCGGCGGCCCGGCGGCCGACCTGGTAATCCTGGCAGATCCCGCGCAGACCACCGCGGCCCAGCGCCCGGCGCGGTTCCTGCGCGTCGAAAAGGCCGTGGCGATTCCCGCGGAGTTGTCCAATGGCGAACGGGTGCCGGGCTTTGCCTTCGGGCCCGGTGGGCGCGGCGCCGGGATGCGCGAGATCGTCGGCTATGTGCCGATCGAGCCGGACGGCTCGGTCAAGGTGAAGATTCCGGCGAACGTACCGCTGGCGATCAGCGTGCTGGACCAGAATGCACGGCGCATCACTGCGCGCCACGAAAATTGGATACAGGTGATGCCGGGTGAGACCCTGGCGTGCAACGGCTGTCATAGTAGCGCTGCAACGGTCAGTTATCACGGTCATGCGGGCGAGCCGCCCGCGCTCAACACCGGCGCGGCGATCGGCGGTACGCCGTTCCCGAACACCGAAGCGACCTTCACTCCCAATGCCGGTGAGACCATGGCGCAGGCCCGCACCCGTGTCGCATCTGAGGCGCTCGATCTCAGCCACGACGTGGTGTATGAGGATGTGTGGACCGATCCCATGGTGCGCCCCGCGGATGTCACCTTCGGCTACTTATACAAGGATCTCGCGACCCCGGCGCCGGTTTCCTCGGGATGCCTGTCCGCCTGGAGCGTGTATTGCCGCATCGTAATCAACTATGAGACGCACATCCATCCGTTGTGGAGCGTGCCGCGGACCGATGCCACGGCCGGTGATGTGACCTGCACCAACTGTCATACCTCCACCAACAGCATGATGGCGGCACAGGTGCCGCCCGGGGCGAAACAGCTCGACCTGACCGACGGCCCCTCCTCGGCCAACGCCGATCAGTTCAAGGCCTTCCGCACCCTGCTGTTCAACAAGAACCAGCAGGAACTCAGGGGCGGCGTGCTAGCGGATGTATTGGTGCCGAGCGGCCAATTTGTAACCGATGATGCCGGTAACTTCATATTGGACGAGATGGGCAATCGCATTCCAACTGATCCTGTGCCCGTCAATATTTCACCTGCACTTCTGGCGGGCAATGCGCGGGGGAGCACCAGCTTTTTCAATGTGTTCGCCACCGGCGGGGCGCACGCGGGCTGGTTGACACCCGCGGAACTTCGCTTAATTTCGGAGTGGGTGGATACGGGGGCGCAGTATTATAATGACCCCTTCGCCGTGCCGGTCGACTGATGGCCTCGATTCAAGGGCGTGGTGAGGTTGTCGATGTGATTGTTACGACGATCTTCCGCCCGGTGTAATGTAGGAGCCTGCCTTGCAGGCGATGGCCGCTCTTGTTCATTCGCTTGCAGAGCAAGCTCCTACAGATTAAGGTGCACGTCCAGGGCCAAAAGAATAATGTGGAAGTCAAAAGAATAAACCGATGTGTCGCCCGCTCTACGTCATCTTGCTCTGCCTGCTTGGTATGATCGCCCCCGCTGGCGCGGCCGAGCCGGTCAAGCTGAAGGTGGCCGATCCCTATCTCGATATGCATACCGGGCCCGGAGCGGGCTATCCGATCTTCCATGTGGTCGAGCGCGGCGAGCAGGTCGAGATCCTCAAGCGCAAGACCGGCTGGTTCAAGATTCGCATGGAAAACGGCAAGGAAGGCTGGGTGCCGAGTGCGCAACTGGAACGTACCCTCACGCCGGACGGCCAGCCGATCGCCATCGCCTCGGTCGAGCGCGGGGATTTCGCGCAGCGGCGCTGGTCGGTGGGTCTGCTGGGTGGCCGTTACAGCGGGGCGGCGGTGATGACGGCGCATGTCAACTATACCTTTACCCCGAATCTCTCCGCCGATCTGCAGTACTCCGATGTCTCGGGGGATTTTTCCAGCAGCCAGTTGCTGGGCGTCAATCTTCTGCACGAGACCTTTCCCGCCTGGCGCTTCTCACCGTTTTTCGCCTTGGGCGGCGGTGGGGTGCACACCAAACCGCGCGCCACGCTGGTGGTTACCGATGATCGCACCAATGCCTTTGCCAGCGCCGCCGTGGGCGCGCGCGCCTATGTCACGCGGCGTTTCGTGCTGCGGGCGGAGTATCGCGGCTACGTGATATTTTCCAGCGACGAAGACAACGAGGAAATTGAAGAATGGAAAGCTGGCTTCGA
Source organism: Pseudomonadota bacterium (assembly GCA_040752855.1). Classification (GTDB taxonomy): domain Bacteria; phylum Pseudomonadota; class Gammaproteobacteria; order RBG-16-57-12; family RBG-16-57-12; genus JBFMHP01. Next base: position 5,162 of record JBFMHP010000016.1, read on the forward strand.
AGTGTTTTTTTGACAAGAAATTCCGGTTTTGCTTTGGCGGCCCTGATGCTGGCGGCAAGCGTATTGCCCGCTCACGCCCAGGAGGAGGCCGAGCCTCTGATCCAGCCGCAGCTCGAACGCCGCGAGATCACCGAGGCGATGATCGATTCCGAGGACTTCGAGATCGGCGCCTACTTCGGCGTGCTGAGCATCGAAGACTTCGGCAGCAATGCCGTCTATGGCGGGCGCGTCACCTACCATGTTGCGGAATCGTTTTTCATCGAGGCCGCCTATGGGCTGTCCGAGGGCGGCAAGACTAGCTACGAGCTGCTCAGCGGTTCGGCGCAACTGCTCACCGACGATGAGCGTGAGTACACCTATTACAATGCCTCGCTCGGCTACAATCTGTTGCCGGGCGAGGTCTTCTGGGGAGAGGGACGGGCGTTTAATTCTGCGCTCTATCTGATCGGCGGTGTCGGCAACACCACCTTCGGGGGTGATGACCGGTTTACCGTCAACTGGGGGGTCGGTTATCGCTTCTTGGCGACGGACTGGCTGTCGTTGCATCTCGATATGCGCGATCACATGTTCGATATCGATATCACCGGGCAGGACAAGACCGCCCACAATATCGAGACGACATTAGGCATCGCGGTTTTCTTTTAAGGTGGACCTATGAAGAGCAAAGTGTGCATGTTGTTTGGACGTATCGCCGCCGGGTTGTGGTTGGGGTTGATGGTGTCGGCGGTATCGGCGGCGGACATCAGCGGGGTGGGGCCGGATTTCACCCTGAAAAGCGCCAGCGGCAAGAATCTCAAGCTGAGCGAAATGCGCGGCGAAGTGGTCATGGTCAATTTCTGGGCATCCTGGTGCGGGCCATGCCGCGAGGAGATGCCGTTGCTGGAGAAGATGTACCAGAAGTACAAGCCGATGGGCTTCACGCTGCTCGGGGTGAATGTCGAGGAAGACAGCGCGGCGGCGCAGAAGATGTTGCAAGATATCCCAGTGTCTTTTCCGGTGCTGTTCGACAGCAAGCAGCAGGTGAGCAAGCAGTACAAGGTGGTGGCGATGCCCAGCACGGTGTTGCTGGATCGCAGCGGGAACGTGCGCAAGGTCTTCAAGGGCTATCAGCCCGGCTATGAAAAGAAGTATGAAAACGAAATCAAACAGCTGTTGCGGGAATGATGCGATGCGCGGGCTTTGGTGCATGGGGGTATTGCTGCTGTTGACGGGATGTGGGGGGGAGCCGTGGGTCAAGCCCTATGAGCGCGCCAATCTCTCCGATCCAATCATGACCTTCGGGCGCGATCCCGTCTCCAGCTCATATATCACCCACGTCTATCAGGCGCGCGAAGGCGCGCGCGGCGCGGAAGGAGGCCACGGCGGTGGTTGCGGCTGTAATTGATCGCTTCAGACATCGCCGCTGGCTGTTCACGCTGGCGATGCTGCTGAGCTGCTGCCTGCCGCTGTCCGCGGCGGTGTTGCCGGAGGATCGGATCGACGCGCTGTATCATTCCTATGAGGGCGGCGGCATCGAGATCAACGGCCCGTCGGTGCTGGTGCGCAAATCGATCGGACAAAGCGTCTCGGTTTCCGGTAATTACTATGTCGATGCCATTACCAGCGCTTCGATCGATGTGATCACCAGCGCGAGTCCCTACACCGAGGAGCGCACCGAGAACTCCTTGAGTGCCGACTTCATGCATGAGAAAAGCAAGCTCAGCCTGGGCTATACCACCAGTGAGGAAAACGACTTTCTGGCGCGCACGGTGAATTTCGGCGTCAGCCAGGATGTGTTCGGCGATCTGACCACGATCTCGCTCGGTTACGCGCGCGGCTGGGATGAGGTGGGTAAGACCGGATCGCCGACCTTTTCGGAGAATGTCGAGCGGCGCAATTTCAAACTGGGCGTCTCACAAATCCTGACCAAGAATTTCGTGATGAATCTCGGTTTTGAAACCATCACCGATGAGGGATTCTTGAACAATCCGTATCGCGAAGTGCGCTACGTCTCCGCCGACTGTGCCCCGAAGTCGTATTGCAAACAGCTGGAGGTCTATCCGCGCACCCGCACCAGCAACGCCGTGGCGCTGCGCGGCATGTATTATCTGCCCTATCGCGCCAAGGTCCACGCCGATCTGCGCGCCTTCAGCGATACCTGGGGTATTACGGCCTACACCGGCGAGATCGGCTACACACACACCTACCAGGATGCATGGATCTTCGATGTAACCTATCGTCAGTATCAGCAGGATCATGCGAGCTTCTACAGCGACTTGTTTCCGTACGAAAATGCGCAGGACTATCTGGCGCGTGACAAGGAGCTGAGCACCTATACCAGCCGCGATCTGGGTCTGGGCGTAACCTATCAGTTCGCGCGCGGCGGTTGGGGCTTCATTGACAAGGGCAGCTTGAATCTTGCCTATCACCGCATGTGGTTTGATTATGACGATTTCCGGGATTTGCGCGTCGAGTGTGCGCCGGCCGGGTGCGAACCGCTATACAGTTTTTACGCCGACGTCATGCAATTCTATATTTCCCTTTGGTATTGAGCGCGGGCGGTACTCGACCCGTGATTGAGAGGATGGCTTTCATGAGATCTCTGATATTGGCTGGGCTGATGTGTTTGAGCGTGGTGGGGGCGGCGCATGCGCAGGAGGCGGCCGCTGCCGACGCCGCGTCCGAGGCCGTCGCCGCACAGGAAAGCGCGCCCGCGGAAGCGACGAGCGCAGCGCCCGAGGCATCGAGCGAGACCGCTCCGGTGGAAACAGCCGAGGAAGGGGCTTCGCGCGCAGCGCCCGCCAGTGAGCCCGCGCCTGCCGAGGCAGCGGCGCAAGAACCCGCCGCGCCCCCGGCAAGCGCGAGCGCCGGGGCGCAGCCGATTGTTCCGGCGGTAACCGCGCCCCCGCCCGCCGACGACCTGGTCGGCCAGCTCCAGGCGCTCAAGCGCGATGTCATCGAACTCAATCGCGACCTGTTCATCCTGGAGGAGGAGTTGCTGTTTCCCTCCAACACCCAGCTGACGGTGTTCGTCTCGCTTGATGTCGGAAACTTCTTTGCGCTCGATTCGGTGCAGTTGCAGGTCGATGGCAAGGAAGTGGCCAACTACCTCTACACCGAACGCGAGGCCAAGGCGCTCATGCGCGGCGGCGTGCAGCGCCTGTATCAGGGTAATCTCAAAACCGGTGAGCACGAACTGGTGGCGGTGTTCGTCGGCATGGGGCCCAACGAACGTCCGTACCGGCGCGCCGCGAGCATCACCGTCCAGAAGAGCGACGAACCCAAGTTCATCGAGCTGGTCATCACGGATAATGTCCCCAGTCAGCAGCCGGATTTCCTCGTCAAGGATTGGGAGTGAGTCTCGGGTGTCGATGACGGGTCGATTTTGGCAAAGCGGGAGGGCAGGGCTGCTTGCGGCCATGCTCGCGCTGCCAGCATGGAGTGCCGGCGCCGCCGAGGAGCCGCCGACCTCGGTGCAGGATCTGGCCTATGGCGGCGCGCTGTTTTATTTCTACCAGCAGGATTACTTCAACGCGGGCGTGCGCCTGATGATCGCGCAGCAGCAACAACGCCTGCCGCATCATCAGGACGATGCCCAGTTGCTGCTCGGCGGCACCTTTCTGTCATATGGCATGGGCGATGATGCCGGCAAGATCTTCGATGAGTTGCTGGCGCGCGAGCCCTCGGCCGATACGCGCAATCTCGCGTGGTTGCAGCTCGCCGAGATCTATCATCAGCACGGCGAGCAGCCGAAGGTGCGCGAGGCGCTCGCCAAGATCGACGGCGATCTGCCCGAGCGGGTGCGGGATGATTATCACCTGCTTGCGGTCAATCTCTTGTTGGCCGAGGGGCAGGTTTTCGGGGTGCAGAAATATATCGACAACATGGAGGACCCCAGCTACGCCACCATCGCCCGCTACAACCTCGCCGTTGCCCTGATCAAAGGCGGTCAGACGGCCGCCGGGATGGCGATGCTCGATGAGCTCGGCGCGCAGTTGCCCCCCGATCGAGTGCTCGCGGCCATCGCCGACCGGGCGAATCTGACTATGGGCCAGTTGCGCATCAATGATCGGCGCTATGACGAGGCCGCCGAGTACTTCAAGCGGGTGCGGCTGTACGGCCCCTTCGCCGATCAGGCCCTGCTGGCGCTGGGCTGGTCGGCCTACCTCAACGGACATTATCCCGAGTCGTTGCCGCCGTGGCGGGCCTTGAAACAGCGCGATGTGCGTTTCGCCCCGGCGCTGGAGGCCATGATTGCGGAGGCCAATACGCTGGAATCGCTCCAGGCCTATCAACAGGCGGTGCGCGCCTATCAGGGCGCGCTCACGGTGTACGAGGGCGAGCTGGCCGAGGTCGCGCAGGCCAAGCAGACCGTGAGCGAAGGCGCGCTGGTGCGCCACTTGCTCGAGAAACTGCCGCATTCCGGCATGGGCGACGAAGTCGAGCTGCAATGGGATACCGCGCTGCCCGGCGCCCGGTTCCTGATGCCGGTGCTGGCCGGCAAGCAGGTCCATGAGGCGGTGAAAAGTTTGCGTGATCTGCTGGCGTTGCGCGCCAATCTGGCGCAGTGGGAGGACACGGTCCCGGCCTTCGAATACATGCTGGAGCTGCGCCAGCAGCGCTATCAGAGTCGTCTTGCGCAACTCGATGAGCAAAAGCAGCAGCGGGCAATACAGGCGTTGGAGATGCGCCGCGATGCGCTGGCCTATGAGCTGGAGCGCATCGAGAAGGATGAAAACGCCCTGATGCTGGCGACCAAAGAGGAGCTGGACCTGCTGGGGCGGCTGGTGCGGGTGCAGCAGCGCATCGTGCGCATCAGCGGCCGGGAAAGCGTGATGGAATACGCCGAGCGCTATCAGCGCCTGCGCGGTTTGTTGACCTGGCAGCTGCTTACGGATTTCGTGCCCCGGGTGTGGGAGCGCAAGAAGGTGCTGCGCGAGGCAGAGCGCGAACTCCAGCAGACGCATAAGCAGTGGAATTCGCTCAGCCGCGCCAAGCGCGGCGCGCCGCTGAATTTCAGCGCCTATACTGACATCCTGGCGGAGCAGAAGCGCCGTCTCGCCGAGCAGGTCGCGCAGACCGAGGACTTGCAGTTCAAGCAGCAGGCGCGGCTCGAGCAGCTCGCCTTGGCGGAACTCGCCGCCATCGAGCGCCGGTTGCAGGAATATCGTGATCAGGCGCGCTTTGCCATCGCCCGCCTGTATGACCGCGGCGCCAGCGCGCAGCAGCAGAAGGTGGCCGCGCCATGAAGAAGATGTTTGTGTACGCCGCCATCCTGGCCTTGCTGACCTCGGGTTGTTCATCCTGGTTCAGCGAACGCGTCGCCACCTTGGCGGATCTGCCGGTTGCGGAGCATGAGCCGCCGATCACGCCCGAACCGTTGCCGAGCGTGGGCTGGGAGGAGGTGGCGAAGAGTTACGAGCGGTTGCGCGCGGAGACCACCAATCCGCAGTTGCACGCCAAGGCGCTCAAACGCCTGGCCGACCTTACGGTCGAAGGCTACGGCAAGGATGAAACGGCGCCGGTCTCCGATGAAGAGTTCCAGCGGGCGGTCAAACAGTATGACGCGCTGCTCGCCGATGCCGATGCCGAGCTCGAACGCGATTTTATCCTCTATCAAAAGGCGCGCGCCTATGACCAAATGGCGCGGCCCGAGCTGGCGCTCAAGCCGCTGACGGAACTGGTGACGCAATATCCGAATTCCCCGCTGTATGGCGAGGCGCAGTACCGGCGCGGGGAGATCCTGTTCAGCCTGCAGAATTACCGCGAGGCGCAGAATGCGTATCGCGCCGCTGCGGGGCTGTGGTCGGATTCGCCGTATTACCGCCGCGCGCTGTACAAATACGGCTGGTCGATGTTCAAACAAGGCAACTATCAGGATGCCCTGCTGCCGTTTTTCGCCTTGTTCGATTGGTATCAGGTCTTACCACCCGAGAAACTCGATCCTGCGGATCTGGCGCTGATCGAAGACAGCCATCGCGTCGTCAGCCTGAGTTTCTCGTCGATGAACGGGGTGGCGTCGGTAAAGGAGTTCCTCAGCCGGCGCGCGCAGCCGCCGTATACGGCCAAGATCTATGAGAACCTGGCCGAGTTCTATGTAAAGCAGGAGTTGCACGAAGAAGCGACCAAAACCCTCAAGGCATTTGTCGCGCAGTATCCGCAGGCGCCGGAATCGGCGGGGTTCATGCTGCGCGTGGTGGATATCTATCAAAACCGCGGCTTCGCTACCCAGGCGCTCCAGGCCAAGGTCGATTTCGCCACGCAATTCGGCGCGCGTCAGCCGTATTGGAAAACCGAGGCCGCGCGCAACTGGGAAAGCATCAAGCCGCGCCTACAAATCACCGTCACCGATCTGGCCAGCTTCTATCACGCCAAGGCGCAGCGCTCCGGCGCGCGCGGGGATTATGACCAGGCGGTGCGCTGGTATGACGAATACATCCAGTCGTTCCCGCAGGATGCGCAGACCCCGGGGCTGCATTTCCTCATGGCCGAGGCGCTGGCCGAGAGCGGCCAGATGGCCGAGTCGATCGTGGCCTATGAAACGACCTCGTACGGTTATCCGGCGCATGAGAAGAGCGCCGAAGCCGGGTATGCGGCCTTCCTGAATTATCAGCAGCTGCTGGCGCAGACGACCGATGAGGCGCAGGACGAATACAAGCGCGGCTCGATCCTCAGCGGCCGGCGTTTTGTCGGCTATTACCCGCAGGACCCGCGCGTGGTCACGGTGCAGGCCCGTGTGGCCGATCTGCTGTTTGAGCTGCGCGAGGACGCCGAGGCCGTGGCCACGGCGCGTGAATTGCTCGAAGGCGGCTATCAGCTGACGCCCGAGATGCAGCGCAGCGCCTGGACCATCATCGCGCACGGAGAATTCGCCCTGGCCGAGTATCCAAGCTCCGAACACGCCTGCCAGCAGGCCTTGCGCTTCTGGCCGGCGGAATCGGAGGAATTCGCGGCGCTGATCGAACGCCAGGCGGCGGCGATCTACCGTCAGGGCGAGATCGCGCGTGATGCCGGCGAGTTTGCGGCCGCCGCCGATCATTTCCTGCGCGTCGGCAAGCAAACGCCGCAAGCCAACATTCGCGTGACCGCCGATTACGACGCGGCCATGGCGCTGGTCTCGGCCACGCAGTGGGAGCGGGCGATCGCGGCGTTGAATGATTTTCTCACGCGCTATCCGCAGCATGAGTTGTACGCCAGCGCCGAGGAGCAGCTCGCCCAGGCCTATGCGAGCAGCGAGCAGTGGAGCAAGGTCGCCCAGGTGTATGAGCGCATGCAGGCGCGCGAGACCGATCCGGAGCGCCGCTCGCAGCTGCAATGGAACGCGGCGGATCTCTATCTCAAGGGCGGCGAGGCCGGCATGGCCATCGCGGCCTACAGCCGCTATGTCGAGCAGTTCCCCGAGCCGCTGGAGCAAGCGATCGAGGCGCGCCAGAAACTCGCCGATCTCTATGCGCAACAAGGCAAGCCGGGCGCGCGCCGGGAGTGGTTGCGGAGTTTGATCGATGCCCACCACGCCGGCGCCGGCACCGACCGCACCACCTACCTGGCGGCCAAGGCGGAGCTGGAGCTGGCGCAGGCCGATGAGGCGGAATTCCGCGCCGTCAAGCTCGCCCAGCCGCTCAAGGAAAACCTGGCCAAGAAGAAGGATCTGATGCAGAAGACCGTCGCGGCCTATGGCCGGGCGGTGGAGTACAAGGTGGGTGAAGTCACCTCCGCATCGGTCTATCGCTTGGCGGAGGTCTACCGCCACTTCGCCGCCGAGCTGCTGGGCTCGGAGCGTCCGGCGGAGATCGATGCGGAAGAGGCGGAGATGTACAACGTCATGCTCGAAGAGCAGGCCTTCCCGTTCGAAGAGAAGGCCTTGTCGATCCATGAGTCGAATATGCGGTTGATCCCGCAAGGCGTCTACGACCAATGGGTCAAGGCGAGTATGCGGGCGCTGGCCGAGCTCAACCCCGGCCGGTACGCCAAGCAGGAGCTCATCGAATATTATGTCAATACGCTATTTTGAGGAGCTGTGACATGCGATTGAAGTCCTCATGCTTAATGCTGATGTGTCTGTTGGGAGCCGCCCCGCTCGCAGTGCTGGCAGAAGGGCAGCGCCTCGAGCTGGATGCGGTGAATGTCATCGGCAGCCGCGAATTGCCCCAGGTGGTGCATATCCTCTCCTGGCAGTCGACCCGCCCGGAAGAAGGGATCAATACCATCGCCCCGTCATTGCACGATCCCCTGCAACCGCTCGACCGCAAGGTATTGTTGCGTGAACTGCGGGTGATCGATCAATTGCAGCAACCGCCCACGGACCAAGCGACCCCGTAATCTCTCCCCGCCCGCATCGCCGCATCCTCTTCCTTGGGGCGTATGGCAATTTACAATTTTTTACAAAATACCCTATCTGGGGGATGCCCGGCATCGTCCCGGTCCTGATAATGGCACGCACAGGGACAGTGAACCTCCACCAGGGGGTCGGATCAGGAATCGGGGATGGGAGCATCCCATGCACAGGGACGTGCATCACACAATAACGACAACATGGAAGGATCTCAGGTGGCGCAAGGACGGAGACAGGGATTCCGTTGCGGGTGAACGCCGGATGCGTTCGAAGCCAGGGAGCGGGCGCGGGAGTACGGTTCGCCACCGTCCATGGGAGAGAGGGATCGTGGATTGCAGCACGCACAGGCACAGGGATGTGTCCTGGTTTTCTTCCAATCATATAAGGCGCATCAACGCGTCCGGTTCTTAATCTCGGATTTTCCCTTAGCGATCTAATTCATCAATGCTGACAACGCGGGCAGAAAAAGCTCGAGCGTTGCCCTTGGCGTATTTGCTTGATCGCGGCGCCGCAGCGCGGGCAGGGCGCGCCGCCTTGGCCGTAGACCTTCAGTTGCAGCGTAAAATAGCCGGGATTGCCGTCGGCGCGGACGAAATCCCGCAAGGTGGTGCCGCCTTGCTTGATGGCATTGCGCAGGATCAGCTTGATGGCCTTGCACAGCCGGTCGCACTCCTCGCGCGTGAGCGCAGCGGCGGGGCGCCGCGGCGATAGGCCGGCCATGAACAAGGCCTCGTTTGCGTAGATGTTGCCCACGCCGACCATGATGCGATTGTCCATCAGGAATGGTTTGACGGCGGTTTTGCGTCCCTGGGCCTGGGCAAACAGGTAGGCGCCGTTTGTCGACCGGTCGAGCGGCTCGGGCCCGAGCCGCGCGAGCAGCGGGTGATCCGCGATCGCCCCTTCATGCCAGAGCAGGGCGCCGAAGCGTCGCGGGTCGTTGAGGCGCAGGCAGAGGCCGTTTTCCAGGACGAGGTCCACATGATCGTGCTTGCGCGCCGGAGTGTCCGCGGGCAGCGCGCGCAGGCTGCCGGACATGCCGAGATGGAGGATGACGGTGCCGGTGTCGGTTTCCAGCAGCAGATACTTGGCGCGGCGGCCGACGCGGCGGATGGTGTTGCCCGTCAGATGTCGCTTGAGTTGCGGCGGGATCGGCCAGCGCAGGCGGGTGTGGCGCAGGATAACCTTGGCGATGCGCTGGCCTTCCAGATGCGGGGCGATGCCCCGGCGGGCCGTCTCGACTTCGGGCAATTCCGGCATCAGGGTGTCGCGGCTGTGTCGTGCGAGCTGTTGAGGCGCAGCAGTTGGCCCAGGGCGCTGTCGAGCATGTGGTATTGCACCGCGAGGTCCTTGCGCCCGAGGATGAATTCGGGCGCGGTCTCGAGGATGTCGAATTCCACGGTTTCTCCATCCAGATCGATGCGGATCGTGCCCTCGCCCTCGGTGGCCTGATAGGGCGTCACATCCATGGCCTGTGTGCGGCGCCAATGGTCGATGAGGATTTGCAGATCGTCGGCGCTGGCTTGCGGCTGCTCCGGCGTGACCTTCCATTTGCCTTCGACTTGTTCAAGGCGCAGATCGGGCAGCTCCAGGCGTTGGATGCGGGCGTTTTCCGGCAGCAGCGTGCGGGCGACGTAGCGGGTGTGATCGCCGCTCAGACGGTGGCTCACCTTGTCGGTGATCATGTGCACGCGCCCGCCGCTCAGCGCATAACGCTGTTGTTGCAGCGGGTTGCGCTTGCCGAGGCGGATCTCGGCGTCGTTGAACCACAGTTGGATCGGCGGGTCGTTCAGACCCGTGGTCGCCGGGTCCAGGCCCGCGGCCGGATAGTCCGCGAAGCTGGTCTCGTCGAGCAGCGTGAGGATGTGCTTGACCGTGGTCTCATCGGCGCGCAGGCGCACCGGGGTTTGCAGCCACCAGTGCGTGTCGGTCTTTTCCAGAATGATCGGCGCTTCGTTTTTGAGCACGATCTTGATGCGGCTGATGTCATCGGCCTTCAGGGGGCTGAGCTTGGCCGGCTCGGCCGGGGGCTCGATGCCCGGCTCATACACGACGAGCGCGACCAGGCCGGCGATGAGCAGCAGCAATACCACATTGAGCAGGGTGCGCGATTGCATCGTGATCACCTAGCGCTTGCGCCGCTTAAGCCAGATCAGCAGGCCGGCCAGCAGCAGCCCGCCGGGGATCAGCAAAAAGAAGCCGAAGCCGATGATGCCCTGCGCCGTGGGCGAGAATTCCAGATGCGGGTCGACCGTGGTCTGCGCCGGAATGGTGACGAGGTTGTCATCGTGCGCCAGCCAGTTGAGCAGGTTCAATCCGAGTTCCAGATTGGCGCCGTTGCCGAGATAGGTGTTGGCGAGGAAGTCCGCATCGCCGACCACGGCCACTCGCTGTTCGCGGCCGGCTTCGCTATGCTGGCGCGTGAGGCTTACGGCCAGGGTGACGGGGCCGGGAAGGTCGCCCTCGCCGAATTCGGCGCGATCGACGATCTTGTCGGTCTCCAGCCAGCTGCGGCTCATGGTGGCGAGCAGGGTCGCGGTGTTCCAGGTGCCGGACTGCTGGACTTCGATCCCGCGCGCCTGGGGGAAGAGGGTGAGCGCGGTGAGGTTCTGGGTGACGGGGTGGCGCGAGTACTCGGCGATCAAGGCAAAGCGCGGATCGTTGATGCCGAGCAGCTGGGTGGTGGGGTCGACGATCACCCCGTCGAGCACCTTGACGCCGAGGTCCGCGGCCAGCGCATCGAGTTTCGGTTGTCCGCCGCCGTCGGCCAGCCACAGCAGGTTGCCGCCCTTGGCGACGAAGTCGCGCACGATTTCCACCTCACCCGGCAGCAGCGCGGTCTGCGGATCGGCGATCACCAAGACGGAGGTGTTCGTGGGCAGCTGCGGCTGCGTGGCCAGGTTGAGCATCTGGACGTTCAGCCCCTTCTGCTTGAGCTGGGCGCCGAATTGGATGAAATCATGATTGGCCTGGCCTTGGGGGCTGCGTTCGCCGTGGCCTTCGAGAAACACCACCCAGCGTTCCTGCGCGCGCGCCAGACGTTGCAGGGTGTTGGTGATCTCCTGCTCGGATTGACTCTTGAGGTTTTCGCGTTTTTCGCCGTAGCTCACCACCATCTCACCTTCGACGGTGATGCCTTCGTCGCGCACGCGTTCGGGATCGGCATCGGGGTTGATGAAGTTCAGCCGGATGTCGGACTTGACGCGCTGGTATTTGGCCCAGACATCCATGATCGGGCGGCGCAGCGATTCATCGTCGCGCGCAAAGGCGGTGACCTCGATCGGGCCTTGCATTTGTTCTAGCAGGGTCTTGCTCGCCTCTGACAGGGTGTTGCGCGCGTTGGCGGTCCAGTCGGCCTGGAAGTGATAACGCGTGCTCAGCCAGCCGAGCAGGCCGATGACGGCGAGGAACAGGATCAGGAAGATCCATTGCTGGAGTCTCAATTGCGCGCGGGTAGGATGTTGGGTGCTCATGATGCGATTCAATTCTATTGTCTATTAATGTTGGGTGCGGTCGGCGTCGAGGCGGCGGATTGCCAGCACGATAAAGGTCGTGATGAACAGCAGGAAATAGGCGATGTCGGCGCTGTTGAATACGCCCTTCAGCAAGGGCTCAAAGTGATTGAGCATGGAGAGATGAGCCAGTATGGAATTGGGATCGCCGCTGTTGCCCATCCAGTTGATGATCCACAGGAGCAACAGCGCGCCGAAGGTGGTGATGGCCGCCACTGCCGGATGCGTGGTCAGGCTGGACATGTACAGACCGATGGCCGCGAAGCTCGCCAGCAGCAACAGCAGACCGAGCAGGCCGGAGGCGAGCATGCCGAAGTCCAGGCTCCCGCCCATCAGCAGCGAGAGCGGCATCAGCGTGATCAAGCCGAGCATGATCAGCAAAAAGCCGAGCACGCCGCAGAATTTTCCGAGGATGATCTCGCTCATGGAAAGCGGTGCGGAGAACAGCAGGCTCAGGGTTTGATTGCGCCGTTCCTCGCTGATCAGGCGCATGGTGAGCAGCGGCACCACCAGCAGCAGCACCACCGCGGCGTTGCCGAACAGGGGCGCGACCACCACCTCGGTGACGCCGGGACGGTCTTCCATCATGGCGATCTGCGCCTGCCAGGTCATGAAGGTGTCGATCTGGCTGAGGAACATGAAGCCGAGTAGCAGTTGCACCACGGCCAGGATCGCCCAGGCCAACGGTGAGAGAAACATGCTGCGCAATTCGCGTGCGGCGACGGTGAAGATCATTACGCTACCTCCTGTTCAACGTGCGGTGCGGCGGGTTCGCTGCATGTGAGATCGACGAAGATTTCCTCCAGCGTGCGCCGCTCGGGGGTGAGTTCGCACAAGCCCCAGTTTTGCTGCACCGACAGCTCGACCAGCCGCTCGGCCGGATTCTGCTCCGGCAGGTAGTGCAGGCGGAAGCGCTGCGGTTCGAGTGTCTCCACGGTGGTCACGCCGGGGATGGCGCTCAAGGCGTTTTTGTTGGGGCCGCGGGTGAATTGCACCAGCAGGCTCGAGGTCTGCATACGCTGATTGAGTCCGGCAATGGTGTCGTTGTATACCAGCCGGCCTTTGTTGATGATCTGCACGCGATTGCAGGTGCTCAGCACCTCCGGCAGGATGTGGGTCGAAAGAATGACGCTGTGTTCCTTGCCCAGATCGCGGATGAGTTCGCGGATCTCGCGGATCTGGATCGGGTCGAGTCCGACGGTCGGTTCATCCAGGATCACCAGATCCGGCGCGTGGATGATCGCCTGGGCGATGCCCACGCGCTGCTGGAAGCCCTTGGAGAGATTGCCGATCAGCCGCCGGCCCACCTCGTCCAAGCCGCAGCGGGCCTTCGCATTGGCCAGGGCCTGGGCGCGCTGCGGCGGACGAATGCGATTGAGCCGCGCGCAGTAACTCAAATATTCGTCCACGGTCAGCTCGCGATAGACCGGCGGCTGTTCCGGCAGATAGCCGAGCAGCATCTTGGCCTGCTTGGGCTCGTCGAGGATGTCGTGGCCGTTGATGGTGATGCTGCCGCGGCTCGGTGAGAGATTGCCAGTGAGCATCTTCATGGTGGTGGACTTGCCGGCGCCGTTGGGGCCGAGGAAGCCCAGCACCTCGCCGCGGTTCAGCGTGAAGCTGATGTCCTGCACGGCCTGGATCGGGCCGAAGTGGCGGGAGAGGTGTTCGACGGACAGAAGGACTTCGGAATGCGGTGTTTGCGCTGTCACGGGTAAGGTACTCTCACTGATCTCTGATCGTGTTCGGGCTTATATGATAGATTTGGTCTGAAAAAGATCAAGACGAGTTTCAAAAGATATGTGGTTGGGTGTTGATACCGGGGGCACGTTCACAGATTTTGTGCTCTACGATGGGCAAGCGCTGCGGGTGCACAAGGTGCTCTCCACGCCGCACGCCCCCGAGCGGGCGATCCTGCAGGGGATGCGCGAGCTGGGGCTCGATGAGGCGCAGACGCTGCAACGCCTGCGTATCGTGCACGGTTCGACCGTGGCCACCAACGCGGTGCTCGAGGGCAAGGGGGCGCGCACCGCCTATATTGCCAATTACGGCCTGGGCGATCTGCTGACCATCGGCCGGCAGAACCGTGCCGAACTCTATAATCTGCAACCGCAGCCCCGGCCGGCGCCGGTGCAGCAAGCGCTGTGCCTGGAGACCGGCGGACGGCTGGGGGCCAATGGCGAGGTCGTCGAGCCGCTGACCGAGACCGAACTGCAAACGCTGGCCGCGCAGCTCGCGCGGCTGGCCCCCGAGGCGGTGGCGATCAATCTGTTGTTTTCTTTTCTCGATGACCGCTTCGAGCGGGCGATCGAAGCGATCGTTCCCGAGGGCGTTTTTGTGTCGCGCTCCTCATCGGTGCTGCCCGAGTATCGCGAATACGAACGCGGCATCGCCACCTGGCTCAATGCTCGGGTGGGACCGCTGATGCAGCGCTATTTGCAGCGTCTTAAGCAGGCCACGGTGCCGGCGCAACTGGCCATCATGCAGAGTTCCGGCGGGACGCTCGCCGTCGAGCAGGCGGCGCGGCACGCCGTGCGACTGTTGCTCTCGGGGCCGGCCGGGGGGCTGGCGGGCGCGCAATTCATCGGCGCGATGGCCGGATGCGACCGGCTGCTCACCTTCGACATGGGCGGCACCTCGACCGATGTCGCGCTGATCGACGGCGAGATCGCGCTCACCAATGAAGGGCGCATCGGACCGTATCCCGTGGCGGTGCCGATGGTCGATCTGCATACCATCGGCGCCGGCGGCGGCTCGCTCGCCTATCTGGACGAAGGCGGCATGCTTCAGGTCGGCCCGCAATCGGCCGGGGCCGATCCGGGGCCGGTGTGTTATGGGCGCGGCGGGCGGCAGGTCACCGTGACGGATGCCAATCTCATCCTCGGGCGGCTGCGGCCCGAGGCGTTTTTGGGCGGCAGGATGCCGCTGGACGTGGAGGCCGCGCACACCGCCATGCGCGAGCTCGCCGGGCGGCTCGGTCTCGATGTGGAGCAGGCCGCCCGGGGGATCATCGATATTGCCAACGAGCACATGGCACGCGCCCTGCGCGTGATGTCGGTGCAGCGCGGCGTCGATCCCAAGACGCTCACGCTGACCTCCTTCGGCGGGGCGGGTGGGCTGCACGTCTGCGCCCTGGCCGAGGCGCTGAAGATCGAACGCGCCCTGGTGCCGGTGCACGGCGGCGTGCTCTCGGCGCTGGGCATGCTGGCGGCCCCGCGCGCGCGAGAGCTTTCGCGCACACTCAATGTGCGGCTCGATCACATCTCCCCGGAGCAGCTGGCGCTGGGTTTTGAGGAACTGCTCTCGGCGGGGCGCGCTGAGCTGCTGGCCGAGGGCGCCGCGGAAGCGGATATCGTCGCGCGGCGCAGCCTCGACCTGCGCTATCAGGGCCAGGCCCATGCGCTGAATCTCCCCTGGAGTGACGATGCGGCCGCATTGGTCGAGCTCTTTCATGCCCGGCACGCCCAGCGTTACGGCCATGCGCTCGGCTTTGCCGTCGAGGTGCTCAACCTTCGGCTCAGTCTAAGGGTCGCCGGCACCGCTCTGCCGCTGAATGACATGCCCGTGCTCCGCGCCGCGCCGGGTGAAGTCCGCTGTGCCGGCATCGACCAGCCCATTCCACTTTGGCAGCGCATGGCGCTGGAGCCCGAGCGGGAGAATGCCGGACCGGCCCTGATCGTCGACGCCGTCTCCACCACCTATCTCGCCCCGGGCTGGCGTGTACGCCGCGATCGCTTCGGTAATCTACTGTTAAGCCGCGAATTGTAAACTTTGGTCAACCGGAGTGCGGCTTTATTTTTTTTTAATCTTTTGCCTCAACTACTGCGCGCCGAGGCCGATAACCACCCAGATTTCCTTCGAACACCGGCAAGAGCGATTAAAACGAATTATCCCATTGGTGGATGGAAACCATGCTGCTATCGAATCTGAATAATTTGGGCTGGAAGATGAAAACCCTTCTGTTTTCAGGGGTTTTTATTTTGGGCATCATCGCGGTGGGCCTGATGGGCTCTTATACCATTTATACCCAGAACCTCTCGGTACAACGCGCCATGAGCAATTCCCAGGAGCGGGTGGACAAGGCCGCCGACAGCCGCGCCATCCTGCTCGACATGATGCGCGCGCAGGCCCAACTGATCGCCGAGGCGGAGCAGGACCAAATCCGCACCGCCTCAGTCAACGCCATCCGTTCCCTTTCGCTGCTGGATGAAAACATTCAGAATCTGGAGCAGAGCCTGCAAGGCAATGCGAAGGTCAAGGAGTTGAGCGCCACGCTGGCCGAGACCCGCCCGGCGCTGATGCAGGTGATCAAGGCCGCGCGCGCCAATGACGATGAGACGGCGATGCTCAAGACCAAGGAGATGATGCATTCGCTCACGCGCATCGAGGAGCTTTCTCAGCAGATCGTCGAGGCGGAACGCGAGGCCATGCTGGGCATGATGAGCGAGCAGCAACAAGCCGGCTATGAGGCGATCATGGCGCTCGTCGTCGCTATCGGCGTGTTCGTGGTCGGCGCCATCGGTTTGAGTATTATCGTGGCGCACAAGGTCACCCGGCCACTGGGCGCATTGCAGGCCTCGATGGAGTCATTGTCCAACGGCGATCTGCGCCTGAAACTCGGCGAGGCGGGCAAGGATGAGATCGGATTGACGATCGCCGCGATGTCCAAGACCATCCAGGAGCTCCACAGCATCGTCTCCCGCATCGACGAAGGGGCCAACGGCGTCGGCGGCGAGGCGGCGGTGATCAACAAGTCGGCCGACGTCATCCGCTGCATTTCCAAAAAGCTGCATGAAAGCGTGGCGCAACTGATGCAGCAATCCGAGGCGATCATGAATTACGGCGGCCATGTCGGTGAGAACATCGATCATGCCGATCGCGCCGCGGTCGAGGCCTCCAAGGTCTCGCGCCATGTCACGGAGCTGATCGGCTCGACGCTGGCGGGCTTCGAACGGTTTCAGTCCAATCTGGAACAGACCCGCAAGGTGACCGAAGATCTCTCGCGCGCCACCGAGATGATCGCCACCATCACCGGCTCGATCCAGGACATCTCCGGGCAGACCAATCTGCTGGCGTTGAATGCCGCGATCGAGGCGGCGCGCGCCGGCGAGCATGGGCGCGGGTTCGCCGTGGTCGCCGATGAGGTGCGCAATCTCGCCACGCGCACCGATTCCTTCGCCAGCGAGATCGCCGGTTTGGTGGCCGCCGTCTCGGGCGATGTCGGCCGCGCCACGGAGATGCTCGGCAAGACCGTGGAGGAGGCGCGCGCCAATATCGCCCACCTGCAAAAGGTCGCCGAGGCAGTCGAGTTGAGCGCCGAGCAGGTCATCGCGATCCAGAACATCATGCAGCGCGCGGTGCAGGTGATCGCCGACCAGAAGCGGTCGATCGAGACCGTGCACGAGGCCGTCAACCGCCTGAGCGAACTGAGCGCCAATGGCAATGAACAGACGCAAAATTTGCGCACCTCAGCCGAATCGATGACGGTGGCGGCCGAGGAGCTGCGGCAAGTGGTAAATAGATTCAAACTGTGAAACAAGAGTGAACGAGAGGCGTATCGATGAAACTGAAGATGAATAAGAAAATGTTGATGACAGTCGCGGTGGGGGCGGCGCTGCTGGGCGCCGGCGGGGCGGCGTGGGCTGCCAAGTCCGATTACCTCATGCCCGCGGCGGTGCCCGCGCCCGAGGATAATGCCACCACGCCGGCGCGCGTGGAGTTGGGCAAAAACCTGTTTTTCGATCCGCGGCTTTCGGGGTCCAATTGGATCAGTTGCGCCACCTGCCACAATCCCGCGCTGGGCTGGTCCGACGGCTTGCCCACCGCCATCGGCCACGGTATGCACACCATAGCGCGCGCCACCCCCACCGTGCTCAATACCGCCTTTAACCAATTCCAGTTCTGGGACGGGCGCGCGCGCTCCCTGGAGGAGCAGGCGGTCGGCCCGATCCAGGCCGATGGGGAGATGCATCAGAACATGGAAGAACTGATCAAGGAGCTGAGCGCGATCAAGGGCTATGTCGAGATGTTTGAAAAGGCCTATCCCGGCCAAGGCATCACCGAGGAAACCATCGGCAAGGCCATCGCCGCCTTCGAGCGTACCGTGATCGCCACCGACGCTCCCTTCGACCGCTGGATCAAAGGCGACGAGAAAGCGATCAGCGACTCCGCCAAGCGCGGGTTCGATCTGTTCGAAGGCAAGGCGCGGTGCAGCATCTGTCACCAGAAGTTCAATTTCACCGATGATGGCTTCCACAATCTCGGCTTGAAGACCGACGGCCAGCCGGATCTCGGGCGCTACAACGTGCGCAAGGTGAAGGTGTTGCGCGGTGCGTTCAAGACGCCGACCCTGCGCGATGTCACCCTCACGGCGCCTTATATGCACAACGGCATGTACAAGACGCTCGAAGAGGTGGTTGATCATTACAACCGCGGCGGCGACGACAAGACCGATCTGTCGCCGAACATGCAGCCGCTTAACTTGACGGCGCAAGAGAAGGCGGACCTGGTGGCGTTCATGAAGAGCCTGACCAGCATCCGTCCCATGCAAGTTACCATTCCAATTCTTCCGCAATAAAGGGCCCAAAGCATGAAATTCAGCAAGATTGTCAGTGTAATGTTCGGTATGGGAGTGTTGTGCGCGCTGCCGGCGCAGGCGGCGGAGTATGTCGTCGATCAGCAGAATAAGACCTTCGTCATGAACGGCAAGCAGGTAGAGAAGATGTCGATCAACCAAGGCGATGTTATCCGGTTCAAGAACGCGGATACTTTCTTTCATAACATCTTTTCGCTGTCGGAAACGGCCACCTTCGACGTGGGTTCGTTTCCCAAGGGCGACTCACGCACCGTGAAGTTCGAGAAAAAGGGCAAGGTGGATATCGAGTGCGCAATTCATCCCGACATGTATCTGGAAGTGGACGTGAAATGACTAGAGCCAAACTTTTGTTGACCACGGCGCTGTCGCTGGCGCTGATGGCCGGTGGCGTCAATTCCGCTCAGGCCATCGACAGCCCCAAGGATGCGCGCGAGGCCAAGGCCAAGCCCGTCATCCGCGGCGGCATCGTATTCAAGGCCTATTGCGTGGTCTGTCACGGCGAGATCGGCAACGGCGTGGCGCGGGCGACCAAGCTGTACGGCTCGGAGAAATTGGCGATCCGTCCGCTGGGGATGCACGAATACGAAAAGATCGTGCGCCTCGGCGGCGCGGGTGTGGGGCGTTCGCCGTATATGCCGCCATGGCAGGAGGAACTCTCAGAGGAGCAGATCAGCGATGTGCTGACCTACCTCGGTGTGGTGGGTGATCAGCTGCGCCGCGGCGAGGTGGTGTTCAAGACCAATTGCATCCTGTGTCACGGCATCAAGGGCAATGGTCAGGGCCGCGCCTCGGTGCTGTATGATCCCCGTCCCTCGGACCTTACCCGTTCAGACAAGAATGATGAATATAAAAAGATGATCATTACGCTCGGCGGCGAGGCGATGGGCCGTTCGGCGGTGATGCCGCCCTGGGGGCTGCAGATCAGCGAGCAGGAGATCGAGGATGTCGTGGCCTATGTGAAGACATTGCAGGCGCCCGCCGAGGGCGGCAAATAGTTCATTGCCTCATTGCCTGTCAGGCCGGCGCTCGCCGGCCTTTTTGTTTGGTGCGCCCGGCGCGCCTCCTCCAGATCACCGGCATGCCCGTACAAGCGCGGGCGGGTGGCGGGTGTTCGCGAACTACCAGTGTTTGCTAATGAATCCGATGGAGAATGCCGAAACTATATAAAATAGCGCGCCATCGCGGTAGAGTTGTGCGTCATGGTTAACAAAACGGCAGCATTTTTAGATACAAGGAATGGAAAAGCTTAAACTGATCATACCCAAGATCGACCCGCGTCACGTCCCGGCGATGGGCAGTGACGCGGCGGGGATCAAATCCTGGCTCGATCGCTTGCCCGTGCTCAACGGCAAGCAGGGGCTGGCGTCGCTGCTCGAGGGCTTGAAGGGCCTTAATCGCTCGCTGATCGACGTGCGCGTGCGCGCCCAGTGCATCGCCTGGATCCAGCCGGAGGCCGCGCGCATCGTCGGCATCGTCCATGCCAATTTGGGTGGCATACCGCTGCCGTTCAAACAGGAGAAGCGTGCAATCCTCGAACAGGTGTGGTCGCTGAAGAACGAAATCGCCTATGCCTACAAGCTGGTCTTGTTCCAGCTGCTCAACAGCAAGCAGCACGATCCAAATCAAATCGTGCAATATATCGGACGCTCGTTGCGGACGCTGACCGATCTGCTCTGCGATCATTACCTTTATTATTACGCCGAGCCGGCGCAGGTGTGGGGTGAAATCCACACGCTGTACCTGTTTGCCGCACACCATCGCTGGAACGAACGGCGCGTGGAGCTGGAGGGCGGGCAATCTCAGAGTGTGGACGAGATTTATATGGAGGCGGTGCTGCTGTCCGCGGTCATTCCCTACCGCTTGATGCGCGGTGAGATTGGCAAGGTGCGGGCGCTGCTCAAGGAGTGGGGGCATCATTGCAAGTTTCGCATCCCGGGCGAGAGCTGGCGGCCCAAGGATGAGTTGTTCGTGGATCTCAGCCAGGACCGCCCGCCCGGTTGCAAGCTGCATGATGCCCAATTGAATCGTGCCGCCATCCGCATACTCGATGTCGGTGCGCTCAAAAATCAGTTTCAGGCGGAGCAGGGGCGCGGTCTCCAGGCCGATACCAAGTTGGCCCGGCTTTCCGAGCGCAAGCGGCGCGAGTTGCTCGCGCGTTTGAGTCACGGCTGGGGTGGCCGGGCGATACGCGCCACCGACCGGGTGCCGGTGTCCAAGGATCTGGCCGTGGTGGTCGGCATGGCGGCATGCATCCAGATGCTGACATCCAGGAAGTCCGGTGGCGTGACGCTGGAGAAGGAGATCTCAGAGATTTCCTTCGCCTCGCTGTCGCTGCTGCCGATGGACAGCCAGCCCCTGCATGCCACGACCTATTCGTCCGCCGGGTTCAAGACCAAGCCGACGCCCACGACGTTCCAAGCCAAGGACCCGGAGCGGGATATCTGGGCGCGCAGTTCCGCAATCCAGGGGCCTGTGGAGATTGAGGAAGGGCGCGATATCATGGTACAGAAGGAGGATCCGTACATCGTCAAGCAGCTCAACGAGAGTATCGACGGCGTGGCCATCGACCTGGGCGGTATCGCCCTCGATATTCATGCCGACCGATTCAGCCGGGCGCAGGTCGGCGACCTCATCGCCATTCGCGACGCCGACAAGCCGGAGATGCCCTGGCGGCTGGGCGCGGTGCGCTGGATGCGGCTGTTTTATCACGGCGGCGGCAACCTCGGCGTGATGTTTCTGATGGATCAGCCGAAGGTGGTGAGCGTGCGGGCGGTGGAGGGAACGGGCGTGGGTGGCGATTTCATCACCGCGCTCGCCTCGTCGGCGGATTTCGCGCAAGACGGGGTGAAGTTGATTGTCCCCGCGGCCCTCTACGATGAAGGCACGATCCTCGCGGTCAAGTCTCAGGATCGCAAACTGCGCTTGCGCCTGGTGCAGCAGCAGGAGGCCGCGGATGGGTTTGCCATGTATTTGATCAAGCAGCTTTAGCCCGGATATTTCGCCACGGATCGTAGCGAGGGCGCGCAATCCATTGAAGATTCGGGGCGCACGGAGCTTTTGACGGTGAAGGCATAGTCGACACTATGTCGAACCGGCAAAAGCGAGTACGTCACGAAGATTCAATGGATTGCGCGGCCGCAGTAGATTCGTGGTGAAATATCCGGGTTAGGGCTGCCAGGGTTCGGGCGCGGCCCGAACACAACGACAGGAAGGTGGCTATGAGTGATTATCCCAAAATCAAGCAAGATCCCATGTATCAGCTGTTGCGTGACGGCAAGGTCGCCGATTTCAATCGCCGCCGCCGCGCCGGCGAGACCTGCGACCTGACCAACTGCGACTTCCGCTGCCTGGATCTGCGCGGACTGGAGGCCGACGGCCTGGATTTTTCGGGCAGCTATTTCCGCCAGGCGGACCTGCGCGGGATCGATTTCCGCCAAAGCAGCCTGCGGGGCGCGAGCATCAACGGCGCCTTGATCTCCGGCGCGTATTTCCCGGACGAGTTGAGCGCCGATGAGATTCACTTGTCGCTGTTACACGGCACCCGCATGCGGTATCAGCCGGCCAGGGGTTGACTTGGCGCGGGTTTTTCGTAATATACGCTGTTCCTGAGCGCACGCGGTGCCTGGCGTATGGCCGGGTGGCGGCGTGCAGACAAGCCAAACTAGAGGTAACCCACATGAAGCCCGATATCCATCCGGCGTACAAAGAGATTTCCGTATCCTGCAGCTGCGGCAACAGCTTCAAGACCAGTTCGACCACCGAGAAAAAAGAGCTGCTGCTCGACGTGTGTTCAGCCTGTCATCCTTTCTATACCGGCAAGCAAAAGCTGGTCGACACCGCAGGTCGCGTGGACAAGTTCCGTCAGAAATACGGCATGTAATCCCCCGACGCGAGCCGCGAATGCAAAAGGCGCCAATCATGGCGCCTTTTTTGTTCGCGCCATCGACTGTCGGGTTTGGGATCACCACTCCCTCCAATCCGCAGGATGAAACACCATGAGCAACGATTTGAAACAGGCCGCCCTGGAATATCACGCCAAGCCTGCGCCCGGAAAAATCGGCATGTCCGTGACCAAGCCCTGCGAGACTCAGCGCGATCTTGCGCTGGCCTATACGCCGGGGGTCGCCGAGCCGGTCCGCGAAATCGCCCGGGACCCCGAGCTGGCCTATCGCTACACCTCAAAGGGAAACCTGGTCGCGGTGATCACCGATGGCACCGCGGTGCTGGGGCTCGGTGATGTTGGCGCGCTGGCGGGCAAGCCGGTGATGGAGGGCAAGGGCGTGCTGTTCAAGCGCTTTGCGGATATCGATGTCTTTGACATCGAGGTCAGCTGCAAGACGCCGCGGGAATTCATCGAAACCGTGGAGCGGATCGCGCCGACCTTCGGTGGCATCAATCTGGAAGATATCGCCGCCCCGCATTGTTTCGAGATCGAACAAGCCTTGATCGAGAAGCTTGATATCCCAGTGTTTCATGACGACCAGCACGGTACCGCGATCATCATCGCCGCGGGCCTGCTCAACGCCCTCGAGGTGCAGCGGAAGAATCTCGCCGATGCCAAGATCGTGTGCCTCGGGGCCGGTGCGGCGGGGATTGCCTCGATGCGGCTGCTGGTTTCATTGGGCGCCAAGCACGCGAATCTGCGCCTGCTCGATCGCAAAGGGGTGATCCACGCGGGGCGATCCGATCTGAATCGGTACAAGCAGGAATTCGCCGTCGAAACCGATGAGCGCACCTTGGGCGAGGCCATGCAGGGGGCGGACATCTTTATTGGCGTTTCGGGGGCGGATCTGGTCAGCGGCGCGATGCTGATGAGTATGGCGGAACGGCCGATCGTGTTTGCGCTCTCCAATCCCGACCCGGAGATTCGCCCCGAAGTCGCCCTGAAGGTGCGCGGCGATGTCATCATGGCCACCGGTCGCAGCGATTATCCGAATCAGGTGAACAACGCCCTCGGGTTTCCCTATATCTTCCGCGGCGCCTTGGATGTGCGTGCGCGGCTCATCAATCAGGAAATGAAGATCGCGGCGGTTTACGCCTTGTGCGCGCTGGCCAAGCAGCCGGTGCCGCCGGAGGTATTGCAGGCCTATCGCGTCAATGCTTTGGAATTCGGTTCCCACTACATCATCCCTAAGCCCTTGGATCCGCGCTTGATGACCTATGTGCCGCCGGCAGTGGCCAAGGCGGCGGTGGACTCCGGCGCGGCACGCGCACCTTATCCTGCGCGCTATCCGCCGCGCTGAAGCAGCTCGCCTCAAAGATTCCCGACTCAAACGGTGACTGCCTAGACGGGCTAGAACAGTTCCTCCTGCGCAGCCGGCGTGGCGCCCGGCGCCGATCCCGGGGCGGAGATTTGCGTGGAGGAAGGCGTGGCATATTCCTGCGGCGCCTCCTCGGCGCGGAAGATCTCGAAGATGGCGTCGGCCTGGGCGGGGCCGGCCAGCTTGCCACTGCGCGGATCGATTTTCACCGTGACCATGCCTTCGGGTTCGGGCATCACGATTTCCGGCAGACCCTGGGTTGCCTGTTGCATGAAATACATCCAGATCGGCAGCGCCGCCGCGCCGCCGGTTTCGCGGCCGCCCAAGGCCTTCGGCTGATCGAAGCCGACCCAGGCGGTGGCCGCGAGCGAGGTGTTGAAACCGGCGAACCATGCATCGTACTGATCATTGGTGGTGCCGGTCTTGCCGCGCAGATCGCTGCGGCCGAGGCTGGTGGCCTTGCGCGCGGTGCCTTGGGTGATGACATCGGCCATGATCGAGTTCATTTCATAGATGATCTGCGGGTTGATCACCTGCGGCGCCAGCGGCAGGGACGGCGGGGTGGAGAAGACGCAGTCCATGCAGGCGAACGCGGGACGCGCCTGGAAGATGATCTCGCCTTTGCTGTTTTCGATCCGCTCGATGAAATACGGTTCGACCCGGTAGCCGCCGTTGGCGAATACCGCATACCCCGTGGTCATCTCCAGCGGCGACGCCGAGCCGCTGCCCAGGACCATGGACAGATCCCTGGGCAGCGTGTCGGGATTGATGCCGAAGCGTTGGACGTAATCCAAGGCGGTGTTGATGCCGATGTCGCGCAGGATGCGGATCGAGACGAGATTGCGCGAATGGGTCAGGGCCTCGCGCAGGCGCGTCGGGCCATAGAATTCGCCGGTGTAGTTCTCCGGCCGCCACATCGTCTCCAGGGTGTCGTCCTCGAACACCACCGGGGCGTCATTGATCAGCGTGGCTGGCGTGTAGCCGTGCTCGAGCGCCGCGGCATAGACGAATGGTTTGAAGCTCGAGCCGGGTTGGCGCTTGCCCTGCACGGCGCGATTGAACTTGCTCTTGTAGAAATTGAATCCGCCCACCAAGGCCTTGATGGCGCCGGTGGTCGGTGAGAGCGCCACCAGCGCGCCTTCGATTTCGGGTGTCTGGGCCAGGCGCCATTGTCCATTCAACTGCTGCACCTGAATGATATCGCCCGGCGATAACACCTGGCTCGGGTTTTCCGGCGGGGACTGCAATGCGTTGGTCTTGGGATGGGCCCGTTGCGCCCAGGACATGCCTTCCCACGGCAGCTGCTGCAGGCCATGCTCCACGGTGTAGAACTCGGCGCCCTCGGCTTCGACCTTCAGCACCAAGGCCGGAGAGAGATTATTGATGTCTTCATAGGCGCTGATGGCTGCGAACCAGGCGTCGGGAGTGCTGTTTTGTGCGATGTCGATGTGGCCCAATGGTCCGCGATAGCCGTGGCGCTGGTCGTATTCGAGCAATCCCTGCCAGACGGCCAGATTGGCCGCGGCTTGTAGCCGGCTGTCGAGGGTGGTGTAGATGCGCAAGCCCTGGGTATAGGCGTCTTCCCCCAGGCCATAGCGCTCGACGAGTTCGGCGCGCGCCATTTCTGCGATATAAGGCGCCGCCACATCGATCGGCTGGGCATGCAGTTTGGCGGTGTCCGCCTCGGCTATGGCCAATTGGTATTGGGCGCTGTCGATGTAGCCAAGCTCGTGCATTCTCCTGAGCACATAGTCGCGGCGAATGAGGGCGCGGTCGAGATTCGCGATGGGATTGTAGCGCGAGGGGGCCTTGGGCAGACCGGCCACCATGGCCATCTGCGCCAGACTCAATTCATCGACGGGCTTGCCGTAATAGACTTGCGCTGCGGCGCCAAAGCCGTAGGCGCGGTTGCCGAGATAGATTTTATTGAGGTAAAGCTCCAGGATCTCCTGTTTCGAGAGCTCGTTCTCGATCTTGAACGACAGGAGGATCTCGTTGAGCTTGCGCAAATAGGTCTTTTCGCTGGTGAGAAAGAAATTTCGGGCCACCTGCATGGTAATAGTGCTGCCGCCTTGAGATTTCTCGCCGGTGGCGACGAGGTTGAACACCGCGCGCAGAATGCCCTGATAATCCACCCCGGGGTGCTCGAAGAAGCGATCGTCCTCGGCGGCGAGAATGGCATTGATCAGCATCGGCGGGGTATCGTCGTAGCGCAGAGGCACGCGGCGTTTCTCGCCAAACTCGCCGATGAGCTTGTTGTCCTGGCTGTACACCCGCAGCGGGATCTGGAGCTGGACGTCCTTGAGCGAATCAATGGCCGGGAGGTTGGGGGCGACGACGGCATAAATGAATACCATCACGCCGAGCAGCCCGATCGCGACGATGACGAGAAGGTATTTGGTCAGCTTGACCAGAGAAGAAATATTCATAAGGAATTTTGTGAAAAGCCCGATATTGTAACTCGAAACCAAAACTTATACTATTCAACCATTAAATTTATGCGATGTGGTTAAAAGTTTGTAAATTGTCTGATTGATGTTGCTTAAAGTTAGTTTCTCTCTTGCCGCTAAATCAGAAATAATCAGGTCGGCTAGAACATAGAACAATTACTAAAGGATACTACCGTGCAACTTTCCGAGCTGTTCAAAAAGCGCAATCCCCCACTGCTAGGGATCGATATCAGCTCATCGGCTGTCAAACTGCTAGAACTGAGTCAGCAGGGACCAAGGTACCGGGTGGAGAGTTATGCAGTTGAGCCTCTGCCGCCGGATTCAGTGGTTGAAAAGACAATTACCAACGTGGATGCCGTGGGAGAGGCGATCAAGCGCGCCTTGCGGCGTTCCGGATCCCGCTCCAAGCAGGCGGCGGTGGCGGTATCCGGTTCCGCGGTGATCACCAAGGTCATCTCCATGCCGTCCTCCCTCAATGACACCGAGATGGAGACCCAGATCCAGCTCGAGGCCGACCAATATATCCCCTACCCGCTAGAAGAAGTGAACATGGACTTCGAGGTCCTGGGTCCCTCCGAGGGCAATCCCAATATGGTCGATGTGCTCTTGGCGGCCTCCCGCAGCGAAAATGTCGACATGCGCGTGGCGGCGCTGGAGATCGCGGGACTGACGACCAAGATCGTGGACGTCGAGGCCTACGCGCTCGAGAATGCGTTTGCGCTCTTGGCCACGCAGCTGCCGGTTGATGAGCATGAGCAGATCGTGGCCGTGGCCGATATCGGCGCGACCATGACGACATTGAATGTCCTCTATAACCAGAAAATCATCTATACCCGCGAGCAGGTCTTCGGCGGCAAGCAATTGACCGAAGAAATCCAGCGGCGCTATGGATTGTCGTACGAAGAAGCGGGTATGGCCAAGCGTCAAGGCGGGCTGCCGGACAACTATGTGCCCGAAGTGCTTCAGCCGTTCAAGGAGGCGATGGTGCAGCAGGTCAGTCGCTCGCTGCAATTTTTCTTCTCATCCAGTCATTTCAATAAAGTCGATCATATCGTGCTGGCGGGCGGATGCGCTTCGATCCCCGGGGTCGATGAGATGATGGAAACACATCTGGGCACCAGCACATCGGTTGGCAACGTCTTTGCCAACATGGCGCTGGCCTCGAGGGTGAAGGCGCAGGCGTTGAGCAATGACGCTCCATCCCTGTTGGTTGCCTGCGGTCTTGCAATGAGGAGTTTTGATTAAATGGCTCGCATCAATCTACTGCCATGGCGCGAAGCAGCGCGCAAAAAGAAGCAAAAAGATTTTTTCACCACGGCGGCCCTGAGCGCCTGCTTGATGGGGGTGATCGTTTTTTACGCGCACCTGCATATCGCGGGCATGATCGAGACGCAAACCGCCAGAAACACCTTCCTGCAGGAGCAGATCAAGGTGCTGGATCAAAAGATCGAAGACATCAAGAAGCTCGAAAAGGACAAGGAAAGCCTGCTGGCGCGGATGAATGTCATCCAGGAATTGCAGCGCAGCCGCCCCGGGATCGTGCGCTTGTTTGATGAAATGGTGCGCACCGTCCCAGAAGGGATCTACTTAACCAAGCTGGAACGCAAGGGCGATGAAATCACCATCACCGGCGCGGCGCAGTCGAATGCCCGCGTTTCCAATTTCATGCGCAATCTGGATGAATCGGCGTGGTTCGACAATCCCAGCCTGGTGGTGATCGATGCCAGCAAAAAGACCGAACAGGGCGGCAGCATGTTTACACTGACGGTGCGCCAAGTGACGATGAATCAAACACAACAGGTTGAAAAGGCGGGGCAGCAATGAATCTTTCCGAGCTAAACAACCTTAATCTAGACATCAACAATGTCGGCGGCTGGCCGCTGCCGGCGCGCATCGCCGCCATTGCCTTTGCCTGTATCGTGGTATTGGCGGCGGGGTATTTTGTGTTCACCAAGCCGCAGCTGGAGCAGTTGGAGACCGAGCGCAACAAGGAACAGGAGTTGAAAAGTACCTACGAAACAAAGCAGGCCAAGGCGGTGAATCTGAAGTTGTACCAAGAGCAGATGGTGGAAATGGAGCGTTCGTTCGGCGCCTTGCTGCGTCAGCTGCCGGGCAAAACGGAGGTGGCGGACCTGTTGGCGGAGGTTTCCACCGCAGGCATCGTCAATGGGCTCGACTTCAAACTTTTCCGGCCGGAAGCGGAGAAGCCCATGGAGTTCTATTCCGAATTGCCCATCAAGATCGAAGTGACCGGCGAATACCACAGCTTTGGCGAGTTTGTCAGCGACGTTGCCGCCTTGCCGCGCATCGTGACGTTGCATGATTTTACCATTCAGACTCCTACGGATAAAAAGAGCAGTGGTTTGTTGATGCAAACGCTGGCCAAGACTTACCGGTATCTGGAAGCAGAAGAAATCGCTGCCGCCAAGGCAGAATCCAAGCCGGCAAAAAAGGCAAAATAACGGCATGAAATTCGGTGAATTTATGTTGATAAAACGCTACCTGACATGGGGTGGAACTTTGCTTGCGGCGTTGGTGCTCACGGCGTGCAGCGGTGATGAGCTCAATGATCTGCATGCCTACATGAAAGAGGTGGAAGCCAGGAATCCAGGCAAGATCGAGCCATTGCCCAAGGTCGAGGAATTCGAAGGTTACGCCTATGCTGCGGCCGTGCTGAAGGATCCGTTCCAGGCGACCTTCAAGATCGTGACTGAGAAGTCGGGCGCCAGGGGTATCGGGCCGGATTTGTCTCGGAAAAAACAGCCCTTGGAGGCCTTTCCATTGGACGGGCTGCGCTTGATGGGTAGTATCCATGTTACCGGCGAGCGCTGGGCGCTGGTGAAAACACCTTCAAGCGACATCGTCCGGGTTCGCGTGGGTGATTATATGGGACAGAACTTTGGCAAGATTGTCCGGATCACGGATGCAGGCTTGGAGTTGCGCGAGCTGATCTCCGACGGTTTGGGCGGCTGGGAGGAGCGCATGACCTCAGTGGCATTGAGTGAATAAATCCGAGGATAAGAATGATGATGAGTGCGAAGTGGGGAACAAGGTGCGGATCTATGCGTAAGAAAAACTCATTGGGCTTAGGGGTGATGATGCTATCGCTGTTGGCATCCCTGGTCTTTATCGGAAATGCGTCGGCCCAAGAAGAGGCGGTCCTGGAATTCATCAGCTACACCACCAAGGAAAACGAAGGCGTGGAGCTGCAGCTGAGTATCAAAGGGCTGGTGCCGGAGCCCACCAGTTCCACCTCCGAGTCGCCTGCGAGAATCACCTTTGATCTGGCGGGGGTCAGAAACGGCCTGCCCTGGACGTTGCCGCTTCCGATCAAGGGCGGCGGAAACGCCAAGACCGTATCGGCGATCGAGGCCAGTGGCCGCACCCGGGTGGTGATCAACCTGGACAAGCTTGTGGAGTATTCAACCCGGGTTGAAGGTGAAAACATCTTCATTTCATTGACGGATCGTACGGTGGGCGGTGGCGAGGATATCTATGCCGCCGAGGCGGAAGACGTAGCGCCAGCCCCTGCCCCGGCCGCGCCGGTGGCAACCCCGGCACCGGTGGCACCCGCGGCTCCGGCTGCTCCGGCGATGGCGTCCACCCCGGCCGCACCGAGAGAAGCGGGGGCGAATACACTGCGCGATGTCAAATATTTCTCACTGCCGGGCGACAAGGTGCAAGTTCGCTTGATCTTCGCGCAGCCGCCGGCGCAACCCAGCACCTTCACCATCGACAATCCGCCGCGCATCGTACTGGATCTGGCTAAAACTGCCAAAGGCGTGCCGTGGGCGAGCCAGAATATCAATGTGGGCGTGGCGCAAAGCATCTCCGCCATCGAGACCTCGGGCCGTACCCGCGCCGTCCTGAATCTGGTGAGCATGCGGCCGTTCAATGCCCAGGTCAGCGGCAACGAAATCGTGATCGATATTGAGGGCGAGCACACCGGCGCGGAGACAGCCGCCAGGGTGGGCGCGGGCAAGGTTCCCTTCAAGATCGATGCGATCGATTTCCGGCGCGGCGAGAGCGGCGAGGGGCGTGTCATTATCACCACCTCCGAGGAGGGCGCGCCGGTCGACAGTCGAGTACTGGGCAACAGCATCTATGTCGACTTTCTGAATACGCAGATTCCGGAAAACCTGATCCAGCGTCTGGATGTGGTGGATTTCGCCACCCCGGTCCGCTACATTGACACCGTGGTGGAAGGCTCGCGCGTGAAGCTGGTGATCAACATGTCGGAAGATTTCGAACACATGTCATATCAGGCCGGCAAGACCTATACCATTGATATCAAGAAGCCGGTGAAGCAGGATTTCCTTGGCAAGAAGGAAGGCCAATACGTCGGTGAGAAGCTTTCGCTGAACTTCCAGGACATCGAAGTGCGAGCGGTATTGCAATTGATTGCCGACTTCACCGGCTTGAACCTGGTGGCCAGTGACTCGGTACAGGGCAGTCTGACCCTGCGGCTGAAGAATGTGCCTTGGGATCAGGCGCTCGAGCTGATTCTGAAGACCAAGGGCCTGGATATGCGCCAGGTCGGCAATGTGATTCTCGTCGGTCCGAGCGAGGAGATCGCCTCACGCGAACGCCTTGACCTGGAGGCCAAGAAGCAGATTGCGGAGTTGAAGCCGCTGGTGACTGAGATGGTACCGGTCAACTACGCCAAGGCATCGGAGATCGCCGCGCTGCTCCAATCCGGCAGTAATTCGCTGCTCTCCACGCGCGGCAAGGTGATGGTGGATGCGCGCACCAATACGCTGTTGATTACCGAAACGCGCGATAAGCTGACCGAGCTTCGCGATCTGATCAACAAGCTGGATATCCCGATTCGCCAGGTCATGATCGACTCGCGCATTGTGATCGCCAACAATGACTTCTCGCGCGATATCGGGGCCCGCTTCGGGGTGACCGATGCGGATATCTCCGGGAATGACCTGATCGCGACTTCGGGCAGCTATACGGCCACTGATGCCATGGTAAGTTCCTGGCTTAAAAACCTGGAGGACGGTAATCGCAAAGTGGAAATTCCCTTCGGCAGCCCCAGCCGTTTGAACGTGAACATGCCGGTGACCAAATCGAATGCAGGCCGCTTCGCCATGTCCATCCTGCGCGGCACCACGCTGCTCGACCTTGAGTTCACCGCCCTGCAGGCCGAGGGGCGCGGTGAGGTAGTCTCCAGCCCGCGCGTCATTACCTCCAATGGCAAGACCGCGCTGATCGAGCAGGGTACGGAGATCCCGTATCAGCAGGCGAGTTCCAGCGGTGCCACCAACGTCTCGTTCAAGAAGGCGGTGTTGAGCCTGCAGGTCACCCCGCAGATCACCCCGGATGACCGTATACTGATGGATCTATCGGTCACCAAGGACAGCGTCGGCCAGGTATTCTTCGGTGTGCCGAGTATCGATACCAAAGAGGTGAACACCCAGGTGTTGATCAACAACGGCGATACCGTGGTGCTGGGCGGGGTCTACGAACAGGAGCGCTCCAATGAGATGGACAAGGTGCCATTCCTGGGTGACCTGCCGTTCGTGGGCGCCTTGTTCCGGCAGACGCGGGCGGTCGACGATAAGACCGAGCTGTTGATCTTCGTAACGCCGAAGATCCTCAAAGAAGGAATGAACCTCGACTAATATCATCTCCACGGCGCGCCTTCGGGCGCGCCGTTCTTTTTTAGGAAAGACCGTTACTCTTGTCATCTGAATCCGCGACCATCAAAAACATCGTACTGATCGGCCCGATGGGGGCCGGCAAAACGACCATCGGCAAGCAATTGGCCAAGGCGCTGCATCTCCAGTTCATCGACAGCGATCGGGAGATCGAGTCGCGCACCGGCGTGGGCATTTCTGTGATCTTCGAGTTGGAAGGTGAGGCCGGGTTTCGCAAGCGTGAACGGGCAGTGATCAATGAGCTGTCCGAGCGCGCGGATACGGTCATCGCAACCGGCGGCGGGGCGGTGCTGGACCCGGAAAATCGCGCGGATCTCAAGCGCTCCGGTTTCGTGGTCTATCTGTGCGCAGATGTCGAGAGCCTGGTTGAGCGCACCGCGAAGGATACCAAGCGCCCGCTGTTGCAAACCGACGACCCCGCGTTGCGCATCCGCCAGATTTTGGAAGTGCGCGAGCCGCTCTATCGCGGCATGGCCGATTTGGTGGTGGAGACAGGCACCCGGTCGGTCCGCGCGGTGGTGGATGAGATTATCAAGGAGCTGCGCGCGCGCGGACATTTTTCCGCCTCTCGGGCATAATGTCCTATACTAGGCCCTGAATACATTCTCTGGTGTACATCCGATGAAAACACTGCATGTTGAATTGGGCGCGCGCAGCTATCCGATCTTTATCGGTTCGGGACTGCTGGGGCGAGCCGATGTGCTCACCCCCTACATTGCCGGCCAAGAGGTGATGGTGGTCACGAATGAGACCGTCGCACCGTTGTATCTCGATGCCCTGCAGGCGATGTTGGCGGGGAAGAAAACCGCCAGTGTTATCCTGCCCGACGGGGAAAAATACAAGACCCTCGAAGTACTCAACCAAATCTTCGATGAGCTGCTGATCAACCGGTTTGGCCGCAAGTCCACCATCGTGGCGCTGGGCGGCGGTGTGATCGGCGACATGGCGGGATTTGCGGCGGCCTGTTATCAGCGCGGCGTGCCGTTCGTGCAGGTGCCGACCACGCTGCTGGCGCAGGTCGACAGCTCGGTCGGTGGCAAAAACGGTGTGAATCATCCGATGGGCAAGAACATGATCGGGGCGTTTCATCAACCGCGTTGCGTGCTCATCGACACCGACACACTCAACACCCTCGAAGACCGCGAACTCAGTGCCGGCCTGGCCGAGGTCATCAAGTATGGTCTCCTTGGCGATAAGGCGTTTTTCGAGTGGCTTGAAGGTAATGTCGGCAAACTGTTGGAGCGTGATGCAGAGTCATTGGCCTATGCCATCGAACGCTCGTGTCAGAGCAAGGCCGCTATCGTGGCGGCGGATGAAACCGAGTCGGGTGTGCGCGCCCTGCTCAATCTGGGACATACCTTTGGGCATGCCATCGAAACCGGCGTGGGTTACGGCGAATGGCTGCACGGCGAGGCGGTGGCCGTCGGCATGTTGATGGCGGCGGACCTGTCGATGCGCATGGGATGGCTCACGCAAAGTGATTTTCATCGCACCGAAAACCTGATTTCCAAGGCGGGGTTGCCGACTCGCGCGCCGGCGAAACTCGACACCGAGCATTTCCTTTCGCTGATGGCGGTCGACAAGAAGGTGATGGACGGGCGCATGCGGCTGGTTCTGCTGAAGTCGATCGGTGAGGCGATCATCTCGGATGATTTCGATCCCGCGCTGCTGCGCAAGACGCTTGACGAGCACCATGCCTTGCCGGCCATGTCCGGAGGAATCGTGATCTGATGCGCGACCTGGCCGTGTACGCCGCCGATGAATCGGCTTCGCGCGGGCGCCGTTTCGCGGAGCCCGCGCCGGACAATCGCACCGAATTCCAACGCGACCGCGATCGCATCGTGCACTGCGCGGCCTTCCGCCGGCTCGAATACAAGACCCAGGTTTTCGTCAATCACGAAGGCGATATGTTCCGCACCCGCCTGACGCACTCAATCGAGGTTGCGCAGATCGGTCGTTCGATCGCGCGTGTATTGCAACTCAACGAAGACTTGACCGAGGCGATCGCCCTGGCGCATGACCTCGGGCACACACCGTTTGGCCACGCCGGGCAGGATGCATTGAATGAATGCATGCACGCCTACGGCGGCTTCGAGCACAATCTCCAGTCCCTGCGCGTGGTCGATGAACTCGAAGAGAAATATGCCGAATTCTCGGGGCTCAATCTGACCTTCGAGACGCGCGAGGGCATCCTCAAGCATTGCTCGCAGGGCAAGGCGCAGGAGCTGGGTGAACTCGGCCGGCGCTTTCTGGAAAACAAGTCTCCCAGTCTCGAGGCGCAATTGGCCAATATCGCCGATGCCATCGCCTACAACAATCATGATGTCGATGACGGTCTGCGCGCGAAACTGTTGGACCTGGAGCAGCTGTGCGAGCTGCCGTTGTTTGCCCGGCATCATGCGGAGGTGACCTCGCGCTATCCGGGGCTGAGTGAGCGGCGCCAAGTGCACGAGATCATCCGGCGCATGATCAATGCGCAGGTGTCGGATTTGATCGCAACCACCCGCGCGCGTCTGCTGGAAGTCAAGCCGCGCTCGATCGATGATGTGCGCGCGCATTCCATTCCGTTGGTCGGTTTCAGCGATGCCATGTACGCCGAGCATGTGGAGCTCAAGCAGTTTCTGCGCAAGAACCTCTATCGCCACTATCGCGTGCATCGCATGTGCGCCAAGGCGCAGCGCGTGGTCAAGGGGCTGTTTGCGGCGTTCATGGAAGACGTTCGGCTTTTGCCGCCGGAGGCCCAGCGCAGCGCCCGTGCCCTGGAGTCGCTCAAGGGAGAAGAGGGGCGCGCGCGTGCCGTGGCCGATTATGTGGCGGGCATGACCGACCGCTACGCCTTCACCGAATTCGAGCGCCTGTTTCATCCGGCGGAATTGACGTAGCCCTCATGCGCATCTACATGCAAAACCAACCCGATGAAAGCGGCAATCACCGCTATTATCAGCTGCTGTTGCAGGGCGATCTGCTCGCGGGATGCAGCATCATCGTCGAGTCGGGCGTGGTGGGCAAGGCGGGCCGGATCAAACGCATTCATTTCGACGATTGGGATGAGGCGCAGGAATCGATGATCGCCATGCGCGATGCGCAGGTACAGCGCGGTTTCAAGGTGATGTTCGTGCAGGGGCAGGAGTCCGGGAGATGAAGGAGCACGATCCGCTGCTGCTCGATGACATCCTGGATGATCACATCGAACTCTCGGGGGATCGTTCCGCGCTTTCCTCGACATTCTTTCCCGGCGCCAACCGCGGCTATCTGGTCGACCTGATCCGGTTTCTGCTCGAGTATGATGCGCAGCTTCTCGTGGTGACGGGCGCGCGCGGCGTCGGTAAATCTGTGTTGCTCGCGGAGGTCACCAACCGGGCGCCGCCGACCTGGCGCCTCTGCAGCGCTTCGGCCGGCATGTTGGCGACGGCGCCGGCCATTTATGCTGAACTGTTGCGCCAGATGGAGCTGCCGGTGCCCGGCGAAGGGGCGCTGACTGCTGCGGCGGTGGCCGAGCGGCTCTATAAATTGCAGCGCGCGGGCAATTTGCCGGTGCTCTTGCTCGATGACGTGCAAGTGCTGCGCAATGAAGCCATCGAGGCCATCATGGATTTGGCGGTCGTGCCGGAAAATCAGGCGCAGCCTCCGTTGCGAATCGCGCTGTTCGGCGCGCCCGCCCTGGCCGAGCAGGTGGCGGGGCTCAATCACGCGGCCCGCGTGCGCTATCTGCAGGTCCCCGCGTTCGATGAGGCGCAAACCAAGGAATATCTCGCCTTCCGGCGCAACGATGCGCTGGAGAATGTCGAGCGTGTCCTCTCCGGCACCGAGCTCAGCGAGTTGATGGCCGAAACCGACGGGATTCCGGCGAGGATCAATCAATGGATGAATAGGGGCGGCACCGTGAAGCTGGCCGAGGCGCCGCGTTCCAGTGGGCGCATCCTGGCGTGGCTGTCCGCTGTTGCCTTGGTCGTCTTGGTGGGGGTGGGGGTGGCTTTCCAGGACCGGATTGTTGAGGTTGCCTCGCCGCTGTTGTCGGGCCAGGGGCCTCTGTCACGTTCTCCAGAGGGGCTGGCGGAACTTCCTCCGGCCGAATCGAAGCCGTTGGCGCAGGTGCAGATTGGCGTGGAATCCTCTCCCGAAACCGCACCGGCTGCGACCGGCGGTTCAGACGATGCCGCCGCAGTGACCGGGGAGGAAGCCATGGCACCACCGGCAACTCCTGCAGCGCTGGATACGGGAGTGACGGAGCCTGAGTCGGCCAAGTCGGACGTCGCGGCGGTGGTTGTTCCGGCGGGTGGTGAAGTGGCGGAGCAGCCGTCCGTGGCGCCGACACCGGCCGCTCAGCCGCCGGAACGCGCTACGCTGGCGGCAACGGCTACCCCAGCGGTGTCGCGCGAGAGCGTGGCAGCGGTCCAAGAGACACCAAGTGCGCCGCCGTCACCGCTCCCCGAACCGACGGCCACAGTCAAGCCGGTGGACGACGGCATCCGTCGCGAGGCCTGGATACAGGCGCAGCATGAGGATGCCTATACGCTGCGCATCATGAGCGTGCGCAACGAGGCGGCGTTGCAGGAATATATCAAGGACAACAATCTCCTCGACCAGGTGGCCTATTACACGGCCTGGCGCAGCACGGGTGCGTGGTATGTGTTGGTGTATGGTGTCTACCCGACCGAGGCCAAGGCCATGGAGGCCATGCGCGAGGTCGAGGCCCGGCTGGGGCTCAAAAAAACCTATCCCGGCCAATTCAAAGAACTGCACGCCGATATCCAGAAGACCCTCGACCATTCCCGCCCGTAAACTCCTGGTCTTTGTGCAAGAAATCCCACCCTCGCTGCTGAATTGAATGTCTCCGGCCGCGATTGTATAATCTTTGGCCATTTTGCCCGTGATTAACGCATATCACCTAGAATTCCCAAGTGTAGGTTTGAAGACATGGCGCATACCAGCCCCGAACAGAACAGGCAGCCCACCGAACACGGCCTTTACCGTCAGGCGTTTGAAAAAGACAGCTGCGGCTTTGGCCTGATGGCCCATATGGATGACAAGCCCAGCCACTGGCTGGTGCAGACCTCGATCGCCGCCTTGGCGCGTCTGACGCACCGTGGCGCGATCGCCGCCGACGGCAAGACCGGTGACGGCTGCGGCCTGCTGATGAAAAAGCCCGACGGATTCCTGCGCCGCGTGGCCAAAGAGTTGGGTTTCAAGTTGGCCGAGCAATACGCCGTGGGCATGGTGTTCCTCAATCACGATACCGCCAAGGCCGCGCTGGCGCGCGCGCGGTTCAATCAAGAACTCACCGCCGAAGGCCTCCAGGTCTGCGGCTGGCGCGTGGTGCCGACCGACAGCAGCGCCTGCGGCGCCGAGGCGCTGAAGAGCCTGCCGGTGATCGAGCAGGTCTTCATCAACGCCCCGGCCGGCATGGCGCAGAACGATTTCGATCGTCACCTCTACATCGCGCGCCGGCGCACCGAAAAGGCGATCCAGCCCGGCGACAGCACCTTCTACGTGCCGACGCTCTCCTCGCGCGTGGTCTCCTACAAGGGCCTGGTGATGCCGGCCAATCTGCCGGTGTTTTACCGCGATCTGCAGGAGGCATCGCTGGAATCGTCCCTCGTGGTGTTCCACCAGCGCTTTTCGACCAACACCTGGCCGGAGTGGCGCCTGGCGCAGCCGTTCCGCTATCTCGCGCATAACGGCGAGATCAACACCATTCAAGGCAACCGCAACTGGGCGATCGCGCGCGGCCACAAATTCGAAACCCCCTTGCTGCCGATGGAAGACATCCGTCCGCTCGTCTCCATGACCGGTTCCGATTCCAACAGCCTCGACAACATGCTGGAGGCGTTGCTCGCCGGCGGCATGGACATCTTCCGCGCCATGCGCCTGTTGGTGCCGCCCGCATGGCAGAACGTGCAGAACATGGACGCCGACCTCAAGGCCTTCTATGAATTCAGCTCGATGCACATGGAGCCGTGGGACGGCCCCGCCGGCATCGTGTTGACCGACGGCCGCTACGCCGCCTGCGTGCTCGATCGCAACGGGCTGCGCCCGGCGCGCTATGTGATCACCAAGGATCGCCATATTACGCTCGCCTCGGAGATCGGCGTGTACGACTATCAGCCGCAGGATGTGGTCGCCAAGGGCCGCCTGAAGCCCGGGGAGATGCTGGCGGTGGACACCCAGACCGGTCAGCTGCTCAAACCGGCCGATGTGGAGAAGATGCTCAAGTCGCGCCACCCCTACAAGAAGTGGCTGGCGCAGCACGCCAAGCGCCTGGAGTCGCACCTCGAGGAGGAAAACCAAAGCAAGGAGCTCGACGCCACCGAGGTCGACATCCATCAAAAGATGTTCCAGGTGACCTTCGAGGAGCGCGTCGAGGTGTTGCAGGTGCTGGCCGCCAACGGCCAGGAGGCCGTGGGTTCGATGGGCGACGACACGCCGATGGCGGTGCTCTCAAACCGCGTGCGTTCGCTTTACGATTACTTCCGCCAGCAATTCGCCCAGGTGACCAACCCGCCGATCGATCCGTTGCGCGAGCAGATCGTGATGTCGCTCAACACCTGCTTCGGTCCCGAGATGAATCTGTTCGAGGAGGCCGCCGAGCATGCCGCGCGCCTCGAGGTCAATTCTCCCGTGCTTTCGCACAGCAAGTTCCATCAACTGCTGCACATGCCGGGCGCGTTTCCGCATCACATCATCGACCTGAACTATCCGGCCGGACAGGGCCTGCGCGAGGCGGTGGCCGCCGTCTGCGACCAGGCGGTCAAGGCGGTGCGTTCCGGCAAGGTGATCATCGTGCTCTCCGATGCCAAGATCGAACCGGGCAAGCTGCCGATCCACGCCCTGCTCGCCACCGGCGCGGTGCACCATCGCCTGATCGCCGAAGGCCTGCGTTGTGACGCCAACATCGTGATCGAAACCGCCACCGCGCGCGATCCGCACCATTTTGCCTGTTTGATCGGTTACGGCGCCACGGCGGTATTCCCGTATCTCGCCTATGAGGTGATCCGCGACCTGTGCCGCACCGGGCAGATCCCGACCGGCAATATCACCAAGCTGTGGGACAACTACCGCAAGGGCATCAACAAGGGCCTGTACAAGGTCATCTCCAAGATGGGGATCTCCACCGTCGCCAGCTACCGCGGCGCCCAGCTGTTTGAGGCGGTCGGCTTGGGCGGCGAGGTGGTGGACCTGTGCTTCAAGGGCACGGTCAGCCGGTTACAAGGCACCGGCTTCGAGGACCTCGCCTTCGATCAGCAGCTGCTCGCCAAAGAAGCGTGGAATCCACGCAAGACGATCCAGCAGGGCGGCCTGCTGAAATACGTCCACGGCGGCGAGTATCACGCCTACAACCCCGATGTGGTGCAGACGCTGCATGTGGCCGTGCGCTCCGGCCGTTATGAGGACTATCAGGTTTACGCGGATCTGGTCAATCAGCGTCCGGTCGCCATGCTGCGCGATATGTTCACGTTGAGCGGCAAGGCCAAGCCGATCCCGATCGAGGAGGTCGAGAGCATTGAGGCCATCCTACCGCGCTTCGATAGTGCCGGGATGTCGCTGGGGGCGCTGTCGCCCGAGGCGCATGAGGCCCTGGCCATCGCGATGAACCGGCTCGGCGGACGCTCCAATTCCGGCGAGGGCGGCGAGGCGGTCGAACGCTACGGCACCGAGAAGATGTCCAAGATCAAGCAGGTCGCCTCGGGACGCTTCGGCGTCACCCCGCACTATCTGGTCAATGCCGAGGTGTTGCAGATCAAGATCGCCCAGGGCGCCAAGCCGGGCGAGGGCGGGCAGCTGCCCGGCCACAAGGTCAATGAGATGATCGCGGAGCTGCGTTTCTCGCGCCCCGGCGTGTCGCTGATCTCCCCGCCGCCGCACCACGACATCTACTCGATCGAGGATTTGGCGCAGCTGATCTTCGACCTCAAGCAGATCAATCCGCAGGCCCTGGTGTCGGTGAAACTGGTGGCCGAGGCCGGGGTCGGCACGGTCGCCGCCGGCGTGGCCAAGGCCTATGCCGACCTGATCACCATCTCCGGTTACGACGGTGGTACGGGCGCGAGCCCGCTGACCTCGGTGAAATACGCCGGTTCTCCGTGGGAGCTGGGTCTGACCGAGACGCATCAGACCCTGCGCGCCAACGATCTGCGCGACAAAGTGCGCCTGCAGACCGACGGCGGCCTGAAGACCGGCCTGGATGTGATCAAGGCCGCAATACTCGGCGCCGAGAGCTTCGGTTTCGGTACCGGCCCGATGGTGGCGCTCGGCTGCAAGTATCTGCGCATCTGCCATCTCAACAACTGCGCCACCGGTGTGGCCACGCAGGACAAGGTGCTGCGTCTGGAACACTTCAAGGGCCTGCCCGAGATGGTGATGAACTACTTCCAGTTCGTCGCCATGGAGACCCGTCAGTGGATGGCGCAACTTGGCATCCGCAAGTTCGAGGATCTGATCGGCCGCACCGATCTGCTCGAGGCGCTGCCGGGCGAGACCCCCAAGCAGCAGCGTCTGGATCTCAAGCCGATCATGAGCGATGCCGGCGTGCCGGCGCACAAACCGCAATTCTGTGTGGCGCCCAAGAACGAGCCGTTCGACAAGGGACTGCTCGCCGAGGAGATGGTCGCCGCAGCACTGCCGGCCATCGAGGCCAACCGCGGCGGCACCTTCGAGTTCCAGGTGCGCAACACCGACCGCTCGCTCGGCGCGCGCCTCTCCGGCGAGATCGCCAAGCGCTACGGCAATCAGGGCATGAATGGCGCCCCGATCATCGTCAAACTGACCGGCACCGTCGGCCAGAGCTTCGGCGTGTGGAACGCCGGTGGTCTGGAGATGTATCTGGAAGGCGATGCCAACGACTACGTCGGCAAGGGCATGACCGGCGGCAAGCTGGTGCTGCGTCCGCCGCGCTCAAGCGGCTTCGTCGGCCGCGAGACCACCATCATGGGCAACACCTGCCTGTATGGGGCCACCGGCGGCAAGCTCTATGCTGCCGGCTTGGCTGGTGAGCGGTTTGCGGTGCGCAACTCGGGCGCGTTTGCCGTGGTCGAAGGCGCGGGCGATCATGCCTGCGAATACATGACCGGCGGCGTGGTGACCATCCTCGGCCCGGTGGGCGTGAACTTCGCGGCGGGCATGACCGGCGGTTTTGCCTTCGTGCTCGATGAAGACAATACCTTCGTGGATCGTTACAACAATGAGCTGGTGGACATCCACCGCATCACCACCGAGACCATGGATGCCTACAACAACTATCTGCAGAAGATCCTCAAGGACTTCGTGCGGGAGACCGAGAGCGCGTGGGGCCAGCACATTCTGGATCACTTCTCCGACATGCGCGGCAAGTTCTGGCTGGTCAAGCCGAAGGCGGCGGAGATTGGCACGTTGCTCGATGCGTTGATGAATGCGGCGTAAGAGGTGAGCGAGATTTTATCAACCAGGCATCAACACAGATCGTACGTAGGAGCCTGCCCTGCAGGCGACGGCCGGCTATTCGCGAGCAGGGCTCGCTCCTACGGTAGGAGCCTGCCTTGCAGGCGATGGCGGTTTATTCGCGAGCAGGGCTCGCTCCTACGTAGGAGCCTGCCTTGCAGGCGATGGTTCGCGAGCAGTTATATTTATCCGCCGGGTTAACAGGAACGCAGTGATGGCAAACGATTTTCAGTTTTTACAGTTCGAACGCAGAGAGCCCACCAAGAAGAAGGCGGTCATCCGCATCCGTGAGTTCGCTGAGATCTACGGCAGCTTCGATGCCAAGCAGGCCGCCGAGCAGTCCGAGCGCTGCCTGGGCTGCGGCAATCCGTATTGCGAATGGAAGTGCCCGGTGCACAACTACATCCCCAACTGGTTGAAGCTGGTGGCCGAGGGCAATCTGTTCGAGGCGGCGGAACTCTCGCACCGCACCAATTCGCTGCCGGAGATCTGTGGTCGCGTCTGTCCGCAGGATCGCCTGTGCGAAGGCGCGTGCACATTGAACGATGGTTTCGGTGCGGTCACGATCGGTTCGGTTGAAAAATACATCAGCGACACCGCCTTCGCCGAAGGCTGGCGCCCCGACATGAGCGCGGTCAAGCCGACCGGCAAGCGTGTGGCGATCGTCGGCGCCGGTCCGGCCGGTCTCGGCTGCGCGGATATCCTGGCGCGTAACGGTGTCGAGGCGGTGGTCTACGACCGCCATCCCGAGATCGGCGGGCTGCTCACCTTCGGCATCCCCGAGTTCAAGCTCGAAAAGAGCGTAGTGAAGCTGCGCCGCCAAGTGATGGAAGGCATGGGCGTGAAGTTCGTGCTCAACACCGAGATCGGCAAAGACATCGCCTTCCAGCAGCTGATCGACGAGTACGATGCGGTCTTCCTCGGCATGGGCACCTACCAATATATGACGGGCGGCTTCCCGGGCGAGGATCTGCCGGGTGTGTATGCGGCGCTCGACTATCTGATTGCCAATATCAATCGCAATCTTGGCTTGGAGCAATCCGAGCAGGATTTCATCAATATGTACGGCAAGCGCGTGGTGGTGCTCGGCGGTGGCGACACCGCGATGGACTGCAACCGCACCGCGATCCGTCAGGGTGCGTCGAATGTGGTCTGTGCCTACCGCCGCGACGAGGCCAATATGCCGGGCTCCAAGCGCGAGGTGGCCAACGCCAAGGAGGAGGGGGTACACTTCCTGTGGAATCGCCAGCCGATCGAGGTCATCGGCAAAGGCAAGGTCGAGGGCGTGAAGGTGGTGACCACGGAAATGGGACCGCCGGACGCCAAGGGCCGCCGTTCGCCGCAGCCCGTGCCGGGATCGGAAGAGATCATCCCCGCCGACGCGGTGGTGATCGCCTTCGGTTTCAGCCCGAGCCCGGCGCCGTGGTTCGAACAGTTCGGCATCAAGACCGATCCGCGCGGGCGCGTGCTCGCCCCGGCCAATCACCAGTTCAAGTATCAGACCAGCAATCCGAAGGTATTTGCAGGCGGTGATATGGTGCGTGGTTCCGATTTGGTGGTCACTGCGGTCTTCGAAGGCCGCACCGCCGCCGAAGGGATCTTGGATTATTTAGAAGTGTGAGCCGTGGATGAACGGTGTAATGTTAGTCCGACAGGCTGCTAGTGGGATTCCCTCTCCCGCAGGGAGAGGGTTAGGGTGAGTGATTTTATTCCCTCATCCTGTCCTTCTCCCTGAGGGAGAAGGAACGTTCTAAATGTGCTGCCGAGCAATTAAATTGTCGGTTTAATAATAACTAGGGGGGAAAGAATGTCTGAATTGAAAAACGATCGTTTCCTGCGCGCCCTGCTGCGCGAGCCGGTGGACTACACGCCGATCTGGATGATGCGCCAGGCCGGCCGCTATCTGCCGGAATACCGCGCCACGCGCGCCAAGGCCGGCAATTTCATGAATCTGTGCATGAATCCCGAGCTGGCCTGCGAGGTGACGATCC